>NZ_CP100000.1:1318623-2637246 GCF_024138165.1 Halorussus vallis
GGCCCTCGCCGAGAGACGACGAAACGCGACGGCCGGGCGACGCGTCGCCCGGCCGTCGCGCTATCCTTCCCGGCCCGCGACGTTGCCGACGCCGGGGATGGCCACTCGCCGCTCGACGGTCCCCATCAGCTTCGACGCCGTGAGGACGAGTCCGAGGTACAGCAGCGCGGCGAACGCGTAAATCGCGGTGAACTCCAGGGTCTCGGAGGCGATGGCGTCGGCCCGCTCGAACAGTTCGGGGACGGTGATGAACGCCGCCAGCGAGGAGTACTTGATGAGGTAGACCAGTTCGTTCGACCAGCCCGGTATCGCGTAGCGGAGTCCCTGCGGGAGGACGACGTAGCGAATCCCCGATAGCTTCGACATGCCGATGGCGCGGGCCGCGGTCAACTGTCCGGAGTCGACGCTTTCGACGGCGGCCCGGATGTACTCCGACTGGTAGGCCGAGCCGTTGATGGTGAAGCCGATGATGGCGACCCAGACGGCCTGGTTCGGGACGAACCCGACGCCGACCAGCGGCAGTTCGCGAATCCAGGCCGACAGCCCCATGCCGTAGTAGAGCACGAACAGTTGGGCGAGCAGCGGCGTCCCGCGGATGAGTTCGGTGTACGCGAGCGAGAGCCACGCCGTCTTCTCGCCGTACACTCGCATGACCGCGAGCGGAACGGCGAGGACGAACCCGAGCGCGATGCTGGTCACCGTCAACACCAGCGTCAGCCACGCGCCCTTCGCCAGCGCGGGCAACGCCGACGCGCCGGTCGCGAGGAACGAGAACAGCCCCGCGACCTGCGCGACCGGCCAGCCGAGGACGCCGAGCGCGTCGGCGGTCGCCGACAGTGAGTCGGCGATTCCGGCGAACGTCGCGGCCGGAACCAGCGGTTGGCCCGGCGGAACGACGGCCCCGGCGAGCAGCCAATCGTTGACCCACCGGAAGACGAGCCACCCCCAGAACAGCGCGGCGGCCGCGACGCCGAGCCACTGGCGGAGTCCGAAGGAGCGCCACCGCGGGCGGGCCGTCGCACGGCGAGTTGCGTCACTCATGGTCGCCGTGGGCTGTACCGAGGCGGCCGAGGAACTCCCCGGTCCGGGCCTGCTCGGGGCGTTCGAACAGTCGTTCCGGCGGGCCGCGCTCGACGATGGCGCCGTCTTCGAGGAAGGTGACGGTGCTGGCGGCCGACCGGGCGAACCCCATCTCGTGGGTGACCACCAGCATCGTCATGCCCCGCTCGACCAGTTCGCGCATCACGCCGACCACCTCGCCGATGAGTTCGGGGTCGAGCGCGCTGGTCGGTTCGTCGAACAGCATCAGTTTCGGTTCCATCGCCAGCGCGCGAGCGATACCGACCCGCTGTTGCTGGCCGCCGGATAGCTCCGCCGGGTAGGAGTCGGCCTGGGCCGCGAGGCCGACCATCTCGAGGTGCTCGTCGGCGACCCTCCGTGCCTCCTCCTTCGAGAGTCCCTTGACCCGCCGGAGACCCAGCGTGATGTTCTTGCGAGCGGTCAGGTGCGCGAACAGGTTGAAGTCCTGGAACACCATCCCGATGTTCCGCCGGAGTTCGTTCACGTCGGCGTCCGGACCCGTCACGAGTTCGCCGTCGAGGTAGACGTCGCCCGAGTCGACCTCCGTGAGGCGGTTGATACACCGCAACAGGGTCGACTTCCCGCTCCCGCTCGGGCCGACGACGACTTCGACGTCGCCCCGTTCCATTTTGAAGCTCACGTCCCGGAGGACGCGCTCGTCACCGTAGCTCTTCGAGAGGTTCTCGACGCGTAGTAAACTCACGTGGAATCACCGGTTGGAATCGCAAAGATGCGGCCGACGTAGTCCAGCGTCCGGTTCGTGGCGAACGTCAGCACGAAGTACACCGCGCTGGCGAACAGGATGACCTCCAGCACGGCGTTGGTGTTCTGGACGAACAGGTCGTTGCTCCGTGTCAGTAGCTCCGAGAGGCCGATGGCGAACGCGACGCTCGTGTCCTTGAGGACGATGGTGAACTCGTTCTGGAACCCCGGAATCGACCGGCGGAGCGCCTGCGGAACGACGACGTGGCGAATCGCCTTCAGCCGGGACATCCCGACGGCGCGGGCGGCCTCCATCTGGCCCTCGTCGACGCTCTGTATCGCGCCCCGGAAGATCTGAGACTGGTAAGCCGCGCTTCGGAGTCCCAGACCCAGGACGGCGGCGAGGAACGCGCTCCCGATGTTCGTCCCGAAGTAGGCGAACAGCAGGATGACGACGATGGGCGTCCCTCGGAGGACGACGCCCACGGTTTCGACCGCACCGCTGGCGTATCGGCCCCCGTACACCTCGACGGTGCCCGCCGGGAACCCCGCGAGGAAGCCGAGCAGGATGCTGGCGACCGTCAGCGCGACGGTCAGCACCGTCCCGCCCAGCAGGTACGGGACGTTGTCGAGGACGAACGCCCAGTCGCTCGACAGTAGGGGGTTCAACACGGCTCTATGAGTCGCTGAACCACTTGTTCCGGATTTCGGCGTACTTGCCGCTGTCGCGAACCGCCTTCAGGCCGTTGTTGAGCGCCTTCTGGACGTCGCCGGCGTTCTCGCGCACGCCGAAGCCGTACTGCTCGCCGGTCTTGTACGTGAACGCGATGGAGACGTCCCGCTCGCTCTGGAACGTCTGGGCGACCGGCTTGTCGATGACGATGGCGTCGATGTTGCCGTTTCCGAGGTCCTCGACCGCCAGCACGTAGCTCCCGTAGGAGTTGTAGTTCGACTGCTTGAGTTTGCCCGTCGAGATGAGTTTGTCCTTGATGATGCCCTCGCCCGTCGTCCCCTTCTGGGCGCCGATGGGGTGGCCCGAGAGGTCGGCGAGTTTCGACGGCGAGAAGTTCCCGCCCTTGCGCACGAGGACGGACTGGTCGGCGCTGTAGTAGGGGTTCGAGAAGTCGATCTTCTTGTCGCGCTCGTCGTTGATGGTCATCGCGGCCGCGATGACGTCGATCTTGTTGCTGCCGAGTGCGGGCGTGAGCCCCTTGAACTCGAACTCCTCCCAGCCCGAGAGGGTGTACTCGCTCTCGGAGACGACCGCCTCCAGCAGGTCGATGTCGAAGCCGACGAGTTCGCCGCCCTTCTTCATCTCGAACGGGGGGAAACCGGGCGCGGTGCCCGCAGTCAGTTTCTTGTTGCCCCCCCTGCCCGTGATACCGCCGAGACAGCCGGCGGTTCCGGTCAGGCCCGCGACGCCGCCCGCTCCGACGACCTTCAGATAGGTCCGACGGTCCATATCGACGGAAGTTCTGCGTTCCATACTGCCAAAGGAGGAAGAGGACGCTTTTGAACCTTTCTCACCCGGATTCCCGTTCAAGAATTGCGGAAAACGGTCCGTTTCAAGAATGGTTCCGAAGGGCGTTCAGGCACGAAGTGAACCGACGGCGGAGGCCCCTCGGACGTCTGTTCGGCCTCGTAGGACCACAGCGTCGTCGCCACGAGCGCGAGAACGGAGTTTCGTCCGCAGAACACGACCTGAAGACGAAACCCGGGAGGTCCAACTGATTCGGGCCGGACCTACAGTACCCGCTGGAGGAACTGCTTCGCCCGGTCGGTATCAGGGTGGTCGAAGAACTCGGCCGGCGTCCCCGACTCCACGATTCGGCCCTCCGACATCAGCACCACCCGGTTGCCCACCTCGCGGGCGAACCCCATCTCGTGGGTCACGACGAGCATCGTCATCCCCTCCTCGGCGAGTTCGCGCATGACTTCCAGCACCTCGCCGACGAGTTCGGGGTCGAGCGCCGAGGTCACCTCGTCGAACAGCATCACCTCGGGGTCCATCGCGAGCGCGCGGGCGATGGCGACCCGCTGTTTCTGCCCGCCCGATAGCTCCGCAGGGTACGAGTCCATCTGGTCGCCGAGACCGACCTCTTCGAGCAGGTCCTCGCCCGTCCGGCGGGCCTCGGCCTCCGAAAGACCCCGCACTCGGACCGGCGCGAGCGTGACGTTCTGCAGGGCGGTTTTGTGCGGGAAGAGGTTGAAGTGCTGGAACACCATCCCGACCTTCTGGCGGAGTCGATTCACGTCCACGCCGGGCGCGGTGATGGACTCGCCCGTGATGCGAATCTCGCCGTCCTGAATCTCTTCGAGGCGGTTGGCGCAACGCAGGAGCGTGGACTTCCCGCTTCCGCTCGGGCCGACGATGACCACGACCTCCTGGTCCTCGACGGCGAGGTCGATGTCCTTGAGGACGTGCGCCTCGCCGAAGTACTTGTCCACGCCCTCGAACTCGACCTCGGGAACGTTCAGCCGTTGTGCAGTCGTCTCCTCGCTCATACGGTGACCCTCCGTTTGTCACGACGACGGCGCGTCATCCGCCGGTCCCCCACTCGGCGCGGTCTTCGAGGTACTGGACGAGTCGCATCAGCGGGAGCGTGATGGCCAAGTACGTCACGGCGACGAGGACGATGGGTGTCCACGCGTCGAACTGGTTCGAGTTGATCTCGCGGAACACGGTGATGATCTCCGGGAAGGCGATGACGGTCAACAGCGAGGTGTCCTTCACGAGGATCACCTGATCGTTGCCGATGGCCGCCAGCGCGTTGCGCCACGCCTGTGGCAGGATGATCTCGCGCATCGAGTCGACGTACGACATCCCCAGCGAGCGCGCGGCCTCCATCTGGCCCTCAGGGACGGCGTTGATGCCGCCTTTCACCGCTTCGCCGACGTACGCGGCGTGATTCAGGGTCAGCGCGACGACCGCCGTGATGAACGTCCAGTCGACGAGGAGGACCGGCGGTGCGACGGCCCAACCCTCCGAGATGGGGAACTCCCCCGGCGGCCACAGCGACGGGATGCCGAGGTAGATGATGAACAACTGGAACAGCAGTGGCGTCCCCCGGAAGAACTGGACGTACGCGCTGGCGATGGCGTGGGTTAGCGACGTGCGCGAGACGCGACCCAGGCCGACGAACACCCCAGCGGTGACCGCGAAGACGCTGGAGATGGCGACCACGATCACCACGCGCAGGAACGCCACGACGAACCGGGGCACCACAGCGACCAGCAGGTCGTAGTCCACGTATTCTAGCAGGATGAGTGCGATGAATCCGAGGATGACCGCCGTGAACACGAGTGCCACCGCCATCCCGGCCCACTTGACGCGTGCGTCGGTCAGGAGTCCCTCGTCGGTCGCGGCTTCCCCGCCCCGCTCGTCGGCGTACGATTCCGCCATTCGGGATTACCCGCTGGAGTTCGTGGTTTCGGTGGCGTTCCTGGCGGTCCCGTTGGCCGCGGTCGTCCCTGGTGCCGGCCGCGCCCGCGAGAGTATGCTCTGCGGCGGCGCCCCCGTGAAGTACTTCCGGTATATCTCTTCGTACCGGCCGCTCGCGATGACCGCGTTGAGCGCCTCGTTGACACGCTTGCGGAACTGGTCGTCGTTCTCCCGAAACGCGATGCCGTAGCGTTCGACTGTCAGCGTGAGGTACGGCGGCGCGCTCTCGAACTCCTTGGCGGCTTGCCCCTCGCCCTGCAACATCACGATACTGTCCCGTTCGTTGGCGTACTGGAGATTGACCGCGTTGTCGTTGATGACCGCGACGGCCTGATTGTTCAGCAGAGCGCTGAACGCGCCCGGAATCTGGTCGTACGCGTCGATGTTGAGATTGCCGTTAAACTGCTTTTTCAGCTTCTGGGCGGCGGCCTCTCCGGTCGTCCCCTTCTGGACCGCGACGGTCTTGCCCTCGAGGTCCTCGACGCTCTTGATGTCGCTGCCCTTCAGAATCGCCACGGTCTGGTAGGCGATGAAGTACGGTCGCGAGAAGTCGACCTGCTGGTCGCGCTGGTCGTTTATCGTCATCGCCGACATGATAATTCGGAAGTTCCCGTTGTTTAGACTCGGGATGATGGTGTCGAAACCCGTCTGAACGAATTCGTAGTTCCGATTCATCTGCCCTGTGAAGATGGCCTCCGCGAGGTCCACGTCGAAGCCCGTCAGCTTCCCGCTCTGCGTCCGGTACTCGAACGGCTTGTACGGGATGTCCGAGCCGATTCTGACGGTTTGCTGGTCCTGCGCTCCGGCGAGACCCCCGAACGCGAGTCCGCCGGCGACTCCTGCACTCCCCTTGACAAACGACCGCCTGTCGATGTCCATTCGTTTTCCCCCGATGTCACGTCCACCCGATACCATATAATCGTTGGCGCGAAACGTCCAAATTCGGACGGTAGAGGCGTTAAAATCAGCGTTTATCGTCGGACGACGACTTGTTCAGTCGTCACTCGGATAGCCGGCGGCCGAGTCGGCCGTGCGGGCGTCGGGCGAGCGCTCGGCGTCGTAGGACCACAGCGTCGTCGCCACGAGCGCCGCGAAGATGACCAGCGCGGCGGCGTGGTGGGCGACCTGCACGGCCGGCGTGTACGCGAGCACCGTCGCGCCGCCGAGCAGCACCTGGACCGGCGTGACCACGAGCGCCGCCGTCGCGGCCCACCGAATCCGGGACTCGGCGTGGTACTTCCACGCGCCGACCGCGGTGCCGATGATGAAGAAGCCGGTCACCATCGCGACCAGGCGGTGGAACCACTCGACGAAACTCGGGAACGTCTGGGGGAGCAGGCCGCCGTCGCAGAACGGCCACTGGGCCGAACACGACAGGCCCGCACCCATCGCGGCGGTGTAGACGCCGAGCAGGATGAGCGCGAACGTCAGGGCCGTGGTCGCGGCCGCGAGGTGACGGAAGCGAGCCATCAGCGCCCACCTCCGGCGCGAGTCGGCCGCCGCGGTCCGGGCCGGGTCGGTCGCACGGAACGGGTTCGAGCGGACATGATCTCTCCCTCGGACGTTTCGAGCGGTCGTACTTAGGCCTGTCCGAGTGCGTCCGAGCGACTCCGAGCGAGCGCCTACCGAATCTTGCGGACGTTACTCACGTCGAAGCCACCCTCGTGAATCTCGGTCTCGAAGCGGACGATGTCCTCCTGCTCGATTCGCGAGAGCACCCCGCGGAACTCCCGGACGAACATCACTCGGTCGCGCTCGTTGCCGCCGGTCTCCCACTCGAAGGCGATGGTGCCGTCGGCCGCGCCCATCAGGCTCCCCATCTCCTCGTCGGTCAACGCGTCCTGGTTGACCAGCACGAGGATGAGCCCGTTCCAGTCCCGGGAGGCCTTCTGGAGGCCCTTGACGAGCAGCGAGATGTCGCTCCAGTCGAGGTGTTCGGTCGGCGCGCGTGCAAGGTCGGTCAGCGAGTCCAGCAGGACGAGGTTCCCCGCCGCGTGCTCGGTCAGGTAGCTCCCCAGCGCCTCCAGCACTCCGCGCCGGTCGCTCCCCTGTCCGAGGTCGGTTATCGACTGGGTTCGGCTGGTGTACCACTCGCGCGGAATCGCCGACAACTGGAAGTACTCCTGGCTGAGGTCCTCGAAGGAGACGGCCTCGACGGCCGATTCGACCAGTTCGTCGCTCATCGTGTACTCGATCTCTCGGCGGAGTTCGTCGCCGCTGGCCGTGAACGAGACGTAGTGAATCTCGTCGGGAACCGCCGCGCGGTCGTCGACGTCGCCGTAGTGGAGTTCGAACTGGTCGGGGTCGGCGTGCGCCAGGGCGTTGACGGTCGCCGACGTGTAGCAGAACTCTCGGGCGCCCGCGCCGGCCTCGCCCGCCAGCACGACGACGCTCCCGGGGGGCGCGCCGCCGCCGATGATGGCGTCGAGCTGCGAGACGCCGAACGGGATCCTGTCCATGCTACGGCGTTTCGTCGGGAGCGCTTGGGTTTTTCGCCTCCCGAAGTCCGGCGAAGCGACGCGCCCGCGAAGGTTCAAGTGTAATGGCGGGACCAACTCCCGGCCGACGCCTCGCGCAGTTCGCCGTCGCGGCCGGGTGCGGTGATAATCGCTAGATGCGAGCGAACGGAGTGAGCGAGCGTATTCTTTTTTGGTCCAGGTTTTTTCGTCGTCGGATCGCCGAGCAGGCCTTCAGCCTGCTCGGCCACCACTCCTCAAAAAAAGGTGGGTTACTACCGTCGAATCTCCGCGCCTTCGTTCCGCGGTTCGGCGACCAGCACGTCGCCGCCGACGCCCGCCTCGGCGAGCGCGACCTCCGCGGCCTCGCGGGCCTCGGCCGCGAGGCCGCGGTTGGTCACGCCGTAGACCGCCGGCCCCCACGACGACTGGCCGGCCCCGGAGACGGCCGGCGACCGACCGAGTTCCGCGACCACGTCGCCGACGGGCGGGCGGTAGGTCCCGCCCTGCTCGTCGGCGTACCACGCGCCGTTGAGCCGACCGATCTCGGCGACCGCGGCGCCGAAGGTTTCCCAGTCGCCGCGGGCGACCGCCGGGAGCACCCGTCGTGTGACGACCGCCGCGATGTCGTCGGCGATGGCGGGGTCGGCGTTCTCGACGACCGAGCGCATGCTCGACTCCTCGTCGTCGCCGCTCCGGCCAGGTTCCGAGTCGGGGAGGACGACGACGAACCGCCAGTCGGCGGGCACGTCGTGGCGGGCCGCGACCAGCGGGACCGACCACGACCCCCGAGCGGGACGGTCGGCGGTGAACCGCTCGGTCGGGTGACCGGCGTCGAGGACGAACCCGCCCGACTCGAACGCCGCCACGCCGACGCCGCTCCGGCCGCCGCGGTCGAGTTTCGGCGCGCGCTCGCGGACCCGGGGGTCCCGGTCGTGCGCGACCGCCACGGCCGCCAGCACCGCGAGCGCCAGCTGGGTTCCGCTCCCGAGGCCGACGTGGGTCGGCAGCGTGCGCTCGACCGAGACGGTCGCTCCGGAGACGCCGAGCGCGTCGACTGCGCGCTCGGCGTACTCGCGGGCGCGGTCGTGGTCGCAGCGGACGCCGTCGGCGGGGTCGGCTTCGACCACCACTCGAGGGGTATCGAGGGACGTGCCGAGCGACCCGTACAGCCGCTCGTGGGCCAGCGAGAGGTTCTGGAAGCCGAAGTGCAGGCGGGCGCCTGCTGCGACGCGAACCATGTCCCGGCGTTCGGTTCGGGGGACGTTCCCCGTTCCGGCAGTGGCAAAAACTGGTCAGGTCAACTCGCCCAGAACGTGGTCGGCGACGCGGGTGACGCCGTTCTCGTGCCGGGGTTCTTCCGGCGGGTGACGGACCGCGCGAGCGACGTGGGCGATGGAGTGTTCGACCTGGAACCCCCGCACGCCGCGGCGTTCGAGGACGCGGGTCACCCCGTGTTGCTCGTCGGTGAACGGATAGACGACGCAGGGCGTGCCCGCGACCGCGGCCTCCATCACGGTGGAGTACCCCGAACAGACCACCACGTCGGCCGCTCGAATCCACGGCAGGAGCGACGGCACCGCTTCCCAGTCGTCGCCGCCGACCGCCGTGACGTCGTGGCCTTCGGTCCGGAGCGTCTCGGCGAGTACGTCGAAGTTGGTCGAGTAGACGCTGGGGACGACCAGCACCCCAATGTCGGCGTCGGGTTCGGGACAGTTTGGAGGGTCGAGCGCGATGGGCGGGACGTGGGTCACGCTGGGCGGGTCGCCGTCGTCGGGCGGCCACACCGCCGGATAGAGGAACGCCTCGGCGGCCCCGAGCTGGTACCGGTTCAGCAGCCAGGTGAACACCTGCTCGACCGCGGCGTCGTAGTAGGAGGCGGCGTTGTGCGTGACGATGTAGAGAGAGGTGCCGGTCAACGACGCGGCCATCGCGCCGAACATGTCGTCGGTGACCAGCGCCGCGGGGTCCTCCCGGCGGAGCCAACGGGCGAGGTCGCAGACGCGCTTGCAACTGTAGGGCAGACTCCGGGTCACCACGCGGCCCAGCGACCCCTGCTGGTAGTCGCCGATGTAGTCGACCGGCGCGGCCCGGAACACGTCGTACCCGTTGCACTCGATGAAGCGAGAACCGGGGCCGCCGCCCGCGAGGGTGACCGGCACGTCGGCGTCCTCGAACGCCTGCGCGATCGCGAGCATGCGAGTCGCGTGACCGGCACCCTCCGGATAGTGTGCGACGGCGACCGTCTGGTCCATGCCCATCCTTCGACGGCCGTGCGAAAAGTATGTTCCCATTCTAGGATTTCATCGGTTCGCCGACGGGTCGACAGAGGCCCGCAGTGGAGTGTCCCAGGGCATTCGTTTCCCGAGGCGACCGGCGGAATGCGGGACCGCGGTCGCCGACTTGACTGCGGGTTGAGAACACGTACCGCGGTCGTCTGTCGCCGGGGTCGAAGTCAGTGAACCTCCGGCGGACGACGACGCCGGCCGTCGCTCCCGAGCGACGCCGTCAGTAGTCGCCAAGACGGTTCGACGACCCCTAGATAGTAGAAAAAGTTATATCATACCGGTGTTGAATTTGCGCGAAATGAGCGATGGTGGAGTGCGATACCGAAGCGAGCAGGCCGGCGGCGAGGACGACGGGCCTGCCGAGTCGCCCGAGGACGACTTCTCGGACTTCCTCGGACTCCTCCACGAACTCAAAGTAGACGGTTGCAACATCCTCGTCGTGGGCGACGCGCGTCGCGAACTGTTCACGCGGGCGAGCACGAGCCTCCTCGGCGACGCGAGCGCGCACCGCTACCGCGTCCTCGCGGTCACCGACGCGAGTTCCCGGAGCGTCGCCGACCGCTTGCCCGCGCCGGAAACGACGCCTCAGCCGCTGTCGACGACGACGAAGCTGGTGAGCCACGCCGCGCCGCCGCGGTCGCTCTCGGCCGACGCCGACGCCGACGTCCGGTCGGCGCTCGCCGACATTCCGGAGGCCCACGTCGCCGACCCCGAACTCACGGGCCTCCGGGACGAACTGGTCGACGGGATGGCAAGGTTCGAGCGGCGGGCTGACGGCGGTCTCCGACCGGCGGAGTTACGGGTCGGCCTCGACTCGCTGTCGGCGCTGCTCGACCGCTACGACCGCGAGGTCGTCCGCGACTGCGTCGACCGGGTCACCGCGCGCGCTCGGGCCTACGACGCGATGGCGCACTACGTTCTTCCCGAACCGTACGGCGGCGACCGCGTCCAGTCGCTCGTCGACGGGTTCGACGCCGTCATCGAACTCCGGAGCGTCGACCCCGCGGGCCGGGGCCACGACGCCGAGGAACGGTGGCACGTCCCCGACCGCGACCTGACGATGGACTGGCTTCCGCTGTGAGAGTACCGTCGCCGTCACGGTAGACGCCGACCGATTCGTCCGTCGCAGTCGACTCGCGTCGCCAGCGCTCGACACACCATGCACCCACAGTTCGAAACGCTCGCCGCAGGGACCGGACTGGTCACCATCGACCCCGTCGAGAGCCGGCGGTTCGTTCTGTTCACGGCCGACCGCGTGACCCCGGTCGAAACCGACGTCGGCGGCTTCGTCTTCCCTGTTTCGGCCGCTGTCGCGGTCGAAACCAGTCGAGTCACGCTCCCCTACAACCTCCCGGTCACGATCCGGGACGGCGACGGCGACCACGTCGCCGACGTCGCCCACGAGACGAACCGGACGTTTCCCCCGGGGACGCACCTCCTCGAACTGAGCGCCCCGATAAAGCTCTACCTCCGGGTCGAGGGCGAACTCGCCGTGACCGCCGACGCCGACCGGGTACGATTCGACTTCGGCGAATCGACCCGCGTCGGCGTCGGCGCGCGGTCGTTCCACACCTCGCCGGTCGCGACCCTCACCGTCCCGGACGACCCCGAGTCGCTCCTTCGGGCGGTTTCGACGTTCTCCTCGGCGCTGAAGACCACGACCTGCGAGCGGTCCTGGCCGACGCTCCGGGGCCACCCGCCTCGGGTCGAAATCGGCGACGAACTGGCGATTCCCGACGGCCTGACCAGACCGGAGACGGGCGTGATCGTCCACGTCCCACCGGAGTACGAGTACGTCTACCCCGTCGCGCCGCTGGCGTACTACCTCGGCGCGGACGTGGTGCCGGCCGAGACGCCGCGCCTGACCACCGACGCGGGACTCGTCCACCGACTCGACACCGACCGGGGGTTCGAAGACGAGGTGATTCGAACCCTGCAACGGACGTTCGCCCTCGACTGCGTGACTCGGACCGAGGGCTACTACCCCGTGGCGTTGCACGAGCGGCGCCTCGCGGAGTCGAACCCGGCCGTCGACCTCGACTTCGCCGCGCTGTACGACGCCCCGCTGACCGCGCAACTGGAGGCGTACCTGTCGGTCCCCTTCGAGGCGGTCGAGGAACTGGTGCCGACGTGGCACCGGGTCACCCACGTCCGACCGACATCCGACAGCGCGGAACTGCTCCCCCACGTCGTCGACGACCTCTCGCTCGTCCGGGCGCGGACGCCCGCCGACCCCGGTTCACCGTCGCCGACCGAGCGCGTGGCGAAGGAGGCGGTCGGCGCGTTCAAACGCTCCGCCGGGGGTCGTCCCGACGGCGGAACGGTTCGCTCGGGCGACGCAGCGGGGTCGGGAGAGGGACTCGGACCCGGCCACGGGGAGGGCCGCGGCGTCCCCGGCCCCGGCGGGTACGTTCCGATGCCCGACATCGACGAGGCCATCGAGCAGGCCTGGGTCGGCGACGGCACCCCCGAACGCGGCGCGAAACTCGTCCGGGAGGCCTTCGAACACCCGCAGGGCGAACCCACCGACGGCACCATCGACGTGACCGTCGTCTGCAACGACGAGGAGATGCGCGCGGAACACGACACCGTCGCCGACGTCTACGGGACGCGCGAGGTGGTGCCGTTCGACCTCGACTGTCGGTTCGGCGTCGAAACCGACGAGCTCCGGGACCTGCTGGCGGCCGACACCGACCTGTTCCACTTCATCGGGCACATCGACGGCGACGGGTTCGAGTGTCCGGACGGGGTCGTGGACGCTACGACGCTGGCGAAGACGGGTGCGACCACGGCGCTGTTGAACGGCTGTCGCTCGCACGACCAGGGCGTCGCGCTGGTCGAGCGGGGGACGAAGGCGGCCGTCGTGAGTTTAGCCGACGTCGGGAACCGCGGGGCGTCGGAGGTCGGGGAGACGCTTGCGAGGCTGTTGAACCACGGATTCGGAACCGGGAGCGCGCTCGAACTTGCCCGCGAGTACACCTCGATCGGCAGAGATTACGTCGTCGTCGGCGACCCCAGTGTCGCTATCGCACAGCGGTCGGCGAACACGGCGATGACCTACGACATCCGGACAGGGTCGGCCGACGGACTGGAGATAACGCCGATGGTGTATTCGACCCGCGTCGGTGTCGTCGGAAGAATCGTGCGGTCGCACCTTCCGAAAGACGAGACGTACTTCCTTCGGTTCGGTCGCCTTCCGACGATGACGAGCGATTGGAAGCGGGTCAGACACGTCTTGGGCGATTCCGCTCCGCTCATCGTCGACGGGGATTTGCAGTGGTATAGAACGTTCTTCGACGGCCGGTGACCGCTACGGTCCGACGATAGCGACGCCGCCACCCGCCGACGCGTTTCCGCACGCGCCGAGGACGAGAAGCACCATCCAGAGCGCGCCCATCAGTTTCGGATTCTCTGCGAGCCATCCCGTGAGTCGGTTCGTACCGGACATACCACTTACTCCGACACTGCTAGATAATGAACAAGTTTCTATTACTTCATGACAGTAATGTCCAGTACTAAAGTGGTCGCGAAGAAACCCGGGTGCGCCGTCTCGCCTCGTCGACGCAACGTTTGTGCAGGTACGACAACTTAAGCCGCTTCGCCGCCACTGCTCCCGATATGACCGAGAAGGACGAGCGACTCCGCAGCACCGAAGTCACCGAAGGGGTCGAGCGCGCGCCCCACAGGGCGATGTTCCGCGCGATGGGCTACGACGACGAGGACCTCTCCTCGCCGATGGTCGGCGTGGCGAACCCCGCCGCCGACGTGACGCCGTGTAACGTCCACTTGGACGACGTCGCCTCGGCGGCCTACGACGGCGTGGACGACGCGGGCGGAATGCCCATCGAGTTCGGCACCATCACCGTCTCGGACGCCATCTCGATGGGGACCGAGGGGATGCGCGCCTCGCTCATCTCCCGAGAGGTCATCGCCGACTCGGTGGAACTGGTGGCGTTCGGCGAGCGCATGGACGGCCTCGTCACCGTCGCGGGTTGCGACAAGAACCTCCCGGGGATGATGATGGCGGCGATTCGAACCGACCTCCCGACCGTCTTCCTCTACGGCGGTTCCATCCTGCCCGGCGAACACGAGGGCCGGGAGGTCACGGTCCAGAACGTCTTCGAGGGCGTCGGCGCGGTCGCCGAAGGGTCGATGTCCGAGGACGAACTCGACGACCTCGAACGCCACGCCTGTCCGGGCGCGGGGTCGTGCGGCGGGATGTTCACCGCGAACACGATGGCCGCCATCTCAGAGGCGCTCGGCCTCGCTCCCTTGGGCAGTTCCGGCGCGCCCGCCGAGTACGAGGAGCGCTACGAAATCGCCGAGGAGTCGGGCGGACTCGTCCTCGACTGCATCGCTGAGGACCGCAAGCCCTCCGACCTGCTCGAGAAGCGCTCGTTCGAGAACGCCATCGCGCTCCAGGTCGCCATCGGCGGGTCGACCAACGGCGTGCTCCACCTGCTGGCGCTGGCCGCGGAGGCCGGCGTCGACCTCTCCATCGAGGAGTTCGACGAGATCTCCCGGCGCACGCCCAAGATCGCCAACCTCCAGCCCGGCGGGACGAAGACGATGCTCGACCTCTACGAGCAGGGCGGCGTGCCGGTCGTGATCCGCCGTCTCGTCGACGCCGGCCTGTTCGACGGCGACGCGAAGACCGTGACCGGTCGGACGATAGCCGAAGAGCTGGCGGAGCTCGACCTCCCCGCGGACGACGCCATCGACGCGGAGTTTATCCGGCCCGTCGCCGACCCGTTCCACGAGGAGGGCGCCATCAAGATTCTCACCGGCAACCTCGCACCCGACGGCGCGGTGTTGAAGGTCACCGGCGAGGACAACTTCCATCACGAGGGTCCCGCCCGGGTGTTCGAGAGCGAGGAGGACGCCATGAAGTACGTCCAGGAGGGCCGAATCGAGTCGGGCGACGTCATCGTCATCCGCAACGAGGGACCCCGCGGCGGACCGGGCATGCGCGAGATGCTCGGGGTCACGGCCGCGGTCGTGGGCGCGGGCCACGAGGACGACGTGGCGCTGCTGACCGACGGCCGGTTCTCGGGGGCGACCCGGGGCCCGATGATTGGCCACGTCGCGCCCGAGTCGTTCGTCGGCGGCCCCATCGGCGCTCTCGAAGACGGCGACCGCGTGACCGTCGACATCGCCGACCGCACCCTGGCGGTCGACCTCGACGACGACGAGATCGAGTCTCGACTCGACGCGCGCGAGAGCCCCGAACCCGCGTACGACAACGGCGTGCTGGCGAAGTACGGCGCGACGTTCGGGTCGGCCGCGAACGGCGCGGTCACCAACCCGGGCGCCAAGCGCGAGTGAGCGCTCGACTCGGAGTCGAGCGCTCACTCGCGCTCCGAACGCTGACCTAGACGGTCGTTAAACGCCGGAAGGAATTGGGTCGAAAACGCTTGACCCGGCGCCCGAAACTCGCTCCGTTTCGCGAACGTCTCACCGGTCGCTATTCTCTCCGCTTTTGCGGTGACGGCCGGGTGGGCCGCAACGGTCGCAACGGTCCGTACTACCCCGAGGGTTTACATAAGAAAGCAGCACAAGAGCGATTGGAGCCTGACGCCACTCGTCACGCCTGGTGTGTGTCCATGAAGAATTCAGACCCCCGAACGGACGACGTAGTACAGGTCGAACACACCGACGACAGACCGCTCGGTGTCACCGTGAGCGGCGCCATCGCGGAGGCGAAAGGCGTCTCCGCGCTCGACTTGCCGCGCCCGCTCGCCGAGTACGTCGACGTCGACGCGCTGGAGGCACTCTTCCGCGATACGGGGTCCCAGAGCGCCGTCTCGGTGCGGTTCTCGGCCTACGGCGCGACCGTCGTCGTCGACGGCGAGCGGAACGTGAGCGTCTCCGTCGAGTCGTAGCCGACCGGTCGTCGGAGCCGAATCGTCGTTCGTCCGGCCTACGACGCCGATTCCTCGCCGCGCTCGCCCGCCGTTTCGTCGAATCGTTCGCCTTCGAGTTCGGCCTCGATGTCCTCGATTCGCCGCTGCTGGGCGAGACACACCGAAAACAACACCACGACCATCGGGTTCGGATAGTTCAGCGCACCGCCCGCGTCGGCGTGCTCGCGCGCGTCCATGAACAGTCGGTCGAACCGGTCTTGATCAGGGCGTCCGAGCGCCCGCCGGTAGTCCTCCCAGTCGTTCTGAACCGCGTGAAGCACGTCGCGGTACGTCGGACTACTGCGAACCATCGGTAGTCACCTCCGGCGTCCCCGCGGTCGCGGCGTCGCACGTCCGCACCGCCGCCGTCGTTCCTTCGTCGGACTCTGCACGGTCGAGGACGAGCGAGCAATTCGTCTCGGCCCCTCGTCGGTCGGCCGCAACGTCGCGCCGACGAACCGCGTCGTCCGGGTCGGGCGACTCGGACGCTGGCTTCCATTTCGTTCGAGCGTTCGATCGCATAGCTACCGATTCAATCGGTTTCAGGTTAAGCGTCGGCGTGTGTTTTCCGGAAGTTCCGGAACGCGGATTCTCCCCGTGAAAGAGCCGGAAGACGGCCCGAAACGGTCACTCTCCGAGGTTACCGAACGATTCCGAAACCGAGTGATAGGTGCGGTTTCGACTCGTCCCCTCGGCCCGAATCACGTCGTACTGGTCCATCTTCGAGAGGTAGTTGCGGACCGTCCGGTCGGTCTTGGGGTCGTCCGTTCGGGACCGGTACTCCTCGTAGAGTTCGCTCGGCGAGATTTCCCCGCGTTCCTCGACGATCTCGTAGAGCGTCCGCTGGTGGGGCGTCAGCGTGTCCACGTCCTTCCGGTGGCGCTCGGCGCGCGCCCGCGGCATCGCGGACTCGACTATCTCGTCGGTGATTCGGGACTCGTAGTTCCGATGCGCCTGTCGGGCGGCAGTTCGGAGGATGCTGAGCGCGACTCGCGCGTCGCCCGCCGCGGCGTCGGCGATGGTCGCGAGTTGGTCGCGGTCGACGACCCCCGATTCGAGGCCGGCCTCGACGCGGGCCTCCATGATGGAGACGAGTTCGTCAGGGCCGTAGCGGTCGAAGCGCACCCGCTCGCACCCGGTGAGGCGACTCGTCAGGCGCTCGTCGGCGTTCGCGAACAGTTCCTTCTCGCGGTTGGCGACGAGCAGCATCGAGAACTGGGGGAGTTCGTGGAGGTGATAGAGGAGTCGCTTGTCGTCGAGTTGGTCGGCCTCGTCGAGGATGACGACGCACGGCGGGCCGTCGTACCGGCGGAGTCGCTCGAAGAGTTCGTCTCGCGGCGTCGACTGGCGGTGGACGTCGACGGTCTTGCCGAGGCCTTCGAGGATTCGATAGAGCGCGCGGAACTCCGAGAAGTTCTGCCAGCAGTTGACGTACTGGTACTCGACGTCGAGGACCTCCTGGCGGAGCTGTTCGGCGGTGTACTTCGCCAGACACGTCTTGCCGACCCCGGACGGACCGAGGAGGAGCGTGGTCGCGGCGGGGTCGCCGTCGGTGAGCGGAGCGAGAATCTCGGTGAGGTGGGTGACCTCCGCGTCCCGATGCTCGACTTCCCGGGGGACGAAGCCTGCTCGGAGGACGCGAGCATCGGTGATCATCGGTTGCGCTATCGAGGCGTTCGAACTTAAGTTCGGAGGCTCGTTTCCGGAACTTCCAGAAGGAGTACCAGCGTGTGGTCCGGACTCCGCTCCGAAGGATGTCCGCGACCACGACAAGAGTGGAGCGAAGAGAGAGAGAAAGAGAAGGGATTTCTCTTCTATGTGGTCGTAGGCGTCGGCGAGGCTCTCCATGATAATCGTACAGGCTTCTCGACACTCTCCGTCAATGGTTCGCTCGAAAAGGTTTCCATGGCCTCACGCGCGTCCGGCGCGTGAGTCCCTACCCATGGCGGCAATGCGGGGCAGCAGTGGTCTAACAGCCGACCGCTTCTCCAAACCGCACATTGCATCTGGAGAATTGTCAGAGGGGGTCTAATAACTATATGGTTTCAAATTGTCTGAATTTCTGTGTCAAAATAGTTCTAGGTATGATGGAAACACAAAGCATTTAATAGCTGGATTAGTTGTCAGAATCGTACCCCTACCCAGACAGGACTCGAGTAACGTTGTATGCCCACCCCGGGTAGCTCTCAACCGAAAGAACCTGTCGATAGAAACAACCAATCAAACCATGACAAACGACAAACTCCGCAGCATCTCCCTCGCTGCGCTCGTCGTCCTCTCGGTGTTCGCAGGCAGCATCGCCTTCGCTGGCTCGGCTGCCGCCGCGAACCTCGACGACGGAGAGCGTTACTGGCAGGGACAGACTGTAACAGCAGACCAACTCAAGTTCGATTCTGACGGTGACGGTACCGACGACAGTACTGTTAGCGGTGACACCAAGCTCGAAGTGATGAAGGTCGTTGACGAAGGCTCCAACACCCTCGCGAAAGAACTTTACTCCGACGAGGACGGTGGCCTCACGCTCGAAACCACGAACCTCGAGGGTAGCTACGTCCTTCAGCGCGCCTCGGACGACGCCGAGATCGCTACGTTCTCGGTTGCGTCCCAGGACCTGAGCGCGTCGTTCGACCCCGATACGGTCGACAACAAGTTCAGCACGAAATCGGACCTCAAGCTGGACTCGAAGCGCGCAGGCTACGACGTTACCGTCTCGGCCGACGGCCTCAGCAAGAGCGAACTCAGCAGCATCTTCGGCCCGTCCGACGAAGACCCCAACACTGACGGCTACCAGCTCACTGGTATCACGTCCGACACGATTTCGACGAACTTCGTCGACGTCAACGCCGGCAACTACACGATCGAACTCGAAGTTGTCGACACTGGCGCCACCGCCGAAGCCACCATCAACGTCACCAAGGGCGGCTCCGCGACCGCGTCCTTCGAAGACAGCGATGTTGTCGCCCAGGAGCGCGGTGACGTCGCGAACTTCACGGTCGATCTCGACAACGCCAAACAGAGCACCGTGACCATCGGTAGCTCGGAAGTCAACTGGGTCACGAACTTCACGGTTCACGACGACAACGACGACGGCAACGTCACGATTGACTTCAACACCTACAAGACTGGCAGCAACACCTGGACCAGCTCTCCGGCTAACGACCTGGAGACGGTCCAGAAGTTCATCACCGTCGAAGAGGGCGACAGCATCTCCCTCTCGTCGGTCGATGACGACAGCAACGGTAACAACGCCAACAACGACCAGGGCGTCCACTACGGCAGTGACCTGGAAGCTGGCACCACGAACAACCCGATCGCTGACGGCGACTACGAACTGACCGTCGGTGCGGCCGGTGAGGAGACTGACGTCAACCAGCTCGTGCTCAGCAAGGGCTCGGTCGACGGTGCTCAGTCCTGGACGTACCCCGAAACCGCCACCAACATCGACGGCCTCAACACCCTCCTGGACAACGTTGCCCAGGACAACTCGGTTGCGATGGACGACCTCGCGGTCGTTCAGATCGACGCGTCCGGCCTCTACGGCCACCTCGACAAGAACAACGCGAAGGATCTGCTCGACAAGGCCGCAGGTAACAACCAGGATTACTACTCGCTGAACTTCACCCAGACGAACGCCGGTGCGAACGCCGACGGAAACAAGTTCAACGGTGCGAACAACGACGTCGAGACGTACTTCGACGCGCAGAACAACACGTTCTTCGCGGTCGTCGACACTACTGGCGACACCGCTGGCATCCAGGCTGGCGACGAGTACAACGCGACGTTCACGCTCCACAAGGGTAGCCCGCTCACGAAGAAGGCTCAGTCGGCTACCACTGAGTTCACTGTCGAACAGCGCACCCTCGAATTCACGGGTCTGAACGAGAGCGACGTGCTCGAGATCGGTGCTGGCAACGCCACCATCAAGGGCGACACCAGCATGGCCGCAGGCAGCGAGTTCTCCGTGAAGGTCAAGTCCGACAGCTTCGTCCGGACCTCGACCGCCACGGTCAACGAGAACGGCACGTTCACGGCTGACTTCGACTTCAGTAACGTCAACGTCGGCACGAACGTCGAGGTTTCCGCGTCGAACGGCGACGCCAGCGACACGGTCGAAGGCGTCATCGTCGAGTCCACTGGCGGTAGCCAGGAGACCACGACGGCCACGACCAACGGTACGTCGACGACGACGACCACTACCACGACGACCACGACCTCGAGTACGACCGAGACTACGACGACCGAAACCACGACGACGGACACGACCACCACGAACGGTGGCAGCAGTGGCATCCCCGGCTTCGGCGTCAGCGTCTCGCTGGTCGCGCTCGTGGCTGGTGCGCTCCTCGCGCTCCGCCGCAGCAACTAGATAGCGAAGTAACCATCGGGACTCCCCCGATTCGACATTCCCTTTCTTTCGAGACACCGACCCACCAGCGACGGCCACGCCGCTCGCAGAAATCGAATCAAGCAGTCACCGACTTACTAGCCAACTACAATCACCGAGTTTGTAAACAGCAGACAGCAGACCGCAATTTACGTAGAGTAGCCATAGACGGCGGGCTGGTCTACTCACCCGTACACAGCCAATTCTCTGTCGATTTTAGTGGCTGTGCATATAACCGCAAGAAATTTTGCACTATGAGTGCCGAAGTTACTCGCTTCGGGTGATGAAATCCGGAAGGAATGGAAGTGGGACCGCCGAGATTCGAACTCAGGTCCTACCGACCCCATCGGCAGAGGATACCACTACCCTACGGTCCCGCTCACGCGTAATAGCGTGCAACTGGACGAAAGGCCGTCCCCGAGTTAAGCCCTTCGTTTCGCCCTCGGGCGTATCGGTCGCGTCGACTTCCCTCCGTCTTCACGCCGACTCGTCTTCTTTTCCCGCGTCGCGCGGAACCACGAGTTCGCCGTCGTCTCGCACCGCCATGCTCGCCAGCGCGTCGTTCTCGTAGGCCGCGACGCCGTGCATCCGGCCGAGCACGTAGCCGTCGTGGTCGCTCTCGACGCTCGTTTTCGCGTCTCCGTGGGGCGTCACGACGTCCGCGACGACGTCGCCTTCGGCCACGACGTCGCCCGCCTCGACACAGTGGCGGACGATGCCGGGCGTCTCGGTGCGGGGATGGACCGCACGCTTGACCGGGAAGTCGACGGGCGGCTCGGGACCGACCGCTTCGGGGTCGGGGTCGCCCGGTAGCACGCCGAGTTCGCACATGACGTTGCGAAGACCCGTCACGGCGGCCGCGCGAACGTCCTCTTCGACCACGTCGTGGCCACCGAGTTCGGCCGTGAACGCCGGGATGCCGGCGCTGTTGAGCGCCGCGCCGGCGGTCGAGCGCTGGAGGTTCTGCTCGACGTACTCCTCGGCGGCGTACTCGTTGACGACGGGCATCCCGAACGCGTCGACGAGGGCTTCGAGTTCGGCGGCGAGGTCGCGGGCCTCGTCTTCGTCCCGACGCGCACCGAACAGTACCCTGTCGCGAATCAGGAACGGCATCGACCCCGCGTGGGCGGTGTGGAGGTCGACGAGCGCGTCGGCGGAGTTGGCGAACGCCTCGTAGACGCGCTCGTCGACGAGTTGCTGGACGCTCGGCGGACGCGTCGAATCGGCGTCGGGGTCCGGGAAGTAGCGGTTGGGGTCCTCGTCGTCGTAGTAGGAGGTCCGAGCGTTGCGCCGGAGGCCGGCCGGGTTGAGGTTCGGAATGCAGACGACGGTACCGCGAATTTCGCCGGGGAGGTCGTCGGTCATCACGTCCTGGGCGGCCGCGAGGCCGGTGACCTCGTTGCCGTGAATCGAGGCCGTGATCCAGAGCGTCGGGCCCTCTTCCTCGCCCTCCGCGACCAAGACGGGGAGGCGTTCGGGGGTTCCGGTCGGGAGGTCGGTGACGTCGAACCACCCGGTGACGAGTTCGCCGGGTGCGGATTCCGCGGTGCCGATTTTCATGCTGTGGGTGTGGTACAGCGGCGGTAAAAAGGTGGAGGTGCCGGCAGTCAGACTAACACGCGCTCTAACTCCACGACCACGCCCGTCTCGGCGTCGGGGTCGCCGACCATCCGCCCGAGACAGACCGCGGCCCCATTCGGGGTGAGGCAGGCGACCAACTCGTCCTCCTCCGCGTCCTCCGCTTCGATGACGCCGGGCGCGTACACCTGTGCGCCGCGGGCGATCTCTTCCGCGGCGTTCGGCGCGACGGTGACCGCCGGGAGGTGGGCCAGCGCGCGCTCGGCGGGCGAGACGACCTCGCGGAGCCAGTCGTCCTCGCCGTCCTCGAACCACCTGGCCAGCGCGTCCGAGAGGTCCTGTAAAGTCACCAGCGTCGTGTCGTCGAAGGGGTCGGTCGCGGTCCGGCGCAGGTGGCCCATGTGGCCGCCCGTCCCGAGCGCGAGGCCGAGGTCGTGACAGAGCTTCCGGATGTAGGTGCCGCTCTCGCAGCGAATCCGGAGCAGTGTCTGCCGTCCCTCGACCTCCAACACGTCGAGGTCGTAGACCTCTCGGACGCGGAGTCGGCGGGACACCGCGCTCTTTCGGGGCGGCTTCTGGTACACCGGGCCTTCGAACTCCGAGACGATGGCTTCGAGGTCGCCGGGCGGGTCGTCGTGGAGTTCCAGCACCGCGACGTACTCTTTGCCTCCTTCGAGGAACACCTGCGAGAGGCGGGTCGCCGCCCCGGTGAGGACGGGGAGACAGCCGGTGACTTTCGGGTCCAGCGTTCCGGCGTGGGCCGCCTGGTCCACCAGTTCCGCGTGCGCGTCGGCGTGCTCCGCGGCGGTTAACGCCTCCCGCGCCATGTCGCGGACCCACCCCGCGATCTGGTGGGCCGAGGGCCCCGGCGGTTTGTCGAGGTTCACGACGCCGAACGCCAAGAGTTCGGCGGGCGACCGGTCGGCGGGAGGTCGGCGGAGCATGGGCTCAGAACTCGTCGTCGAGTTCGACGGGGTACTTGCCCTCGTCGAGGTCGGCGTCGTAGTCGTCGATGGCGGTCACGAGCATGTCGAGCACCGACTCGGCGTCCCAGCGGGCGGTGTTGATACAGAGGTCGTATATCTTCAGGTCGGTGATGTCGATGCCGTAGTACTCCGCGTAGCGGTCGGTTTCGCTCCCCTCGCGGGCGGCCGTCTCCTCGCCGGCCTTTTCGACGGACTTGCCTTCGCGCTCGGCGATGCGGGCCGCGCGCACGTCCAGGGGTGCATCGAGCCACACCCGGAAGTCGGCGTGGTCGCCGGCCAGCCATCCGGCGAGCCGCGACTCCAGGATAACGTCGTCGCGCTCGGCCGCGATTTCGGCCAGGCGGTGGTCGAGGTCCCGGTCGATCTGGTCGTTCTCCTCGGCGAGTTTGTTGAACTCCAGCGGAGTGTAGTCGCGCTCGTCGGCGAGTTCGCGAAAGATATCCCCGCCGCTGACGTGCTCCAGGCCGAGCGCCTCGGCCAACTCCGAGGCGGTCGTGCTCTTGCCGCTACCCGGGGGTCCGGAGACCGTTATCAACATATCCTACCTCGGCCGGGCGGTCTAAAAGAGGTTTTGAACTTGCGCGGCATCGCGGGGCTGGAGGCGCGCTAACACACCGCCTGCGACGACAGTCTGCCTTTCACCGGCGACGGCCGGCAAACCAGTCCACCCTGCTACGACTGGCCGAACGTTCCACGGGATGGGACTTTCGAGCCGCTCGCGTTGACCGTAGACTCGAAACGTCGATCGAGATAGATGAAATCGGCAAAATCCCGAAAACGGACGGCGAAGCGGTCGAAGAAGAAATCCGATTTACGTCGGCGTCGTCTGGATGTTCAGCGACTTCCGGATGAGCTGGGTGAACCCCATCGAGCAGAGGAAGTACCAGACGATCCAGAGCTGCATCGGACCGACGACCTTCGACTTCCAGCCGGCCTCGCCGATGAGCGGCGCGACTATCTGGTGTTCGTTGCCGTCGACGTGACCGGCGAACACCTTCCAGTATATCCAGAGGAAGACGGGGATGGTGAGGAACATCGTCCAGACCATCGGGCGAAACTGCTCTTTGAACATGCCCATCTGGTCGCCCATCGCGTCCATCTGCTCCTCGCGAATCTGTTCGAGCGCCTCGTCGTCGTCCCGCTCGCGGGCCTCCTTGCGCTTCTCCTGAATGTCCTTCATGCGCTGCTGGTAGGCGCTCATCTTCTCCATGTCCATGAGGTTCGCCTGCAGCAGCGTCGAGTACAGCCCCGTCAACAGCGCCAGAATCATCACGACCACGTAGAACGGCAACACCCCGTCGACCGGGCCGATGACCAGGTCGACGGTGCCCCCGACGATGTTCCGGACGGAGTTGATGGAGTAGCCCGCGAACAGTCCGAGCGCGCCGAGCGCCGCGAGTTTGTCCCACGTGGTCCACGACGACTCCTCGTCGTCGACGTCCACGTCGGTCGTCTCGGTCGAAACCGTCGACGTCGTCGAGCCGCCGTCGCCGTCGAGTGCCGACTGTACCGCGTCGGCGTCGGCCAGTCGGAACTCGTCGCCGTCACTCACCAACACGTCCTTCTCGATGAGACGACCCCACTGGCCGCTCGTGAGGTCGTCGTTGACGTCGGTCCACGTTATCGACTCGGACCCGCCGTCTGTGCGGTCGTAGAGGACCGCCAGCGCGTCGCGCATCCCCGGATTCTCGGAGACGAGCGACTCTATCTTGTCCGCCGTCCGTGCCATTGTCGGGACTTTTGTATCCCCCGTTAATCAACTTTCGCTCTTGGTCCGGGCCGTTCGGCGCGATTCGACCGCTCCGGCGACCGCCGGTCCGGCGACCGCCGGTCCGACCGCCGCCGCATCGACCTGACGGTCGACGGAATTATAACCCGCCTTTCATACTGGAACGTATGAACCGTCGGAAACTCGTCTCTATCGTCGCTGGGGCCGGTCTGTCGTCGCTCGCGGGATGTCAGTCGTTCGGTAGCATGCTCCGGCGCGAACCGGCGCGGTTCGAGGACGTCGCGGTGTCGGGTCCGGACGAAATCGGCCTCGGCGAATCCTTCTCGCTGACGGTCTCCGTGCGGAACGCGGGCGGACGGTCCGGCGAGTTCGTCGACGAACTCACCGTACCGGGCGCGGCCGACTCGCCGACGAAGGTCCTCGTGCCCGACGTCGCCGCCGGCGAGTCGAGGACGGTCGAGGTCGGCCCGTTCTCCATCGAGAGCGCGGGCCACCACCGACTCGCCCTCGCCGAGTCGGGCGCGACCCACGTCGTCTCGGTCCCGACCCGGCGACTCCGCGCCGGCGAGAGGTTCTCCGCCGCTGACGGCGCGAGTCTCGCCGTCTCGAACGTCTCCTACCACACCGCCACGTTCTACGCCGCGGCCGACGGCCGCGGCGTCGTCTCGCCCGCGGAGGGGTCGGTCCTCGCGGCCGTCGACGTCTCGGTAGCGAACCCCTCCGAGAGCGAGGTCGCCGTCGAACCGGCCAGGTTCTCCGTCGCCGACGGCGAAACCGTCGCCCTCGAACGCGAAGACGGAGCGCTGTCGGCGCTCCCCGGTCGGGACGCCGGGCCGCTCCGCGCCGGAACGCTCGCCCCGAGCGAGGTGCGGACCGGCTGGGTGCTCGCCGAGGTATCGCGCGAGCGGGCGACGAACGGCCTCAGCGTCGCGTGGAACCGCGAACGAGCTGACGGGGAGGAACGCGACTCGACGACCGAGAAACGGGACGAGCGCAGTTCGACGACCGGAACTCGGGACGAACGCGGTTCGACGACCGGAACTCGGGACGAACGCGGTTCGACGACCGCGGCGGACGACGACTCGACCCCAGAGGCGCAGTGGGCGTTCGACCTCGCTCGCCTCCCCGCATTCGAGGTCACCGACCTCACGACGCCCGCCGAAATCGAAGTCGGGTCGTCGTTCTCCGCGACCGCGACCGTGACGAACGTCGGCGACGCGCCGGGGACGTACCGGGCGGCCGTCGAGCGACGGGGCGACGACGAGTCCGACTGGCACCGAGTGGCGACGGTGGCGCACGAACTCGAACCAGGGGCGAACGCCACCGTCGCCACCGAGGCGAAGGCCTCGACGGTCGGCCACGCCCGGTATCGACTTCGGCCGGGGACGGCGACGAGTTCCGCGACCGTCTTCGCCGCCGAGCGCGCGCTGGGCGACCGATTCACGACGCCCGCGGGCGCGGCGATACGCGTCGACCTCGGAAACGACGCCTTCGACGGGTTCCTGTCGTCGTACATCTACGGCGACTCGAAGACCCAAACGATACGGGCCGAGCGGGGCTACACCTTCGCGTTCGTCCGGCTCTCGGTCGAGAACGTCGCCGCCGAACGCGCCGCGTTCCCCGACTGGAAGGACTTCTCGGTCGTCGTCGACGGGACCGCGCGCGCCGGCTTCCACTCGTCTTCGAGCGGCGCCATCACGCTGCGGTCGCCCGTCGACGGGTCGCTGTACCACCCGAAGGGCGCGTACGACCCCGGCGCGACGGACGCCGGTTGGCTCGTCTTCCGGGTTCCCGAAGGCCTCGCTCAGGCGGACCTCGCGGTCAGATACGCGCCGGACGGCGAGGTCACCGCGACCTGGTCGTAGTTCGAGAGGAAAGTACGCGAGTAGAACGTCCGAAGGAAGCGTTCGGCGGTCGGACGCCGGCGTTCAGGCGTTCTCCTCGATGGCGGCTTTGACGTCCTCCCACACCTCGTCGGGAGTCTGCTCGCCGTCGATGCGGATGAGGTCGCCGCGCTCGTCGTAGAACTCCACGACCGGTTCGGTGTTCTCGTGGTAGACCCGGATGCGCTCGCGGACCGTCTCCTCGGTGTCGTCCTCGCGCTGGACGAGTCGCTCGCGGACCGCCTCGTCGTCCGGCATGTCGAACTCGACGTGGTAAATGTCGCCCGTCTCGGGGTCGAGGCGACGGCCGGTGAGTCGCTCGACGAGTACCTCCTCGTCGACGTCGAGGTACAGCACGACGTCGAGGTCGGTCATCTCCGAGAGCGTCTCGGCCTGGTCGAGATTCCGCGGGTAGCCGTCGAGCACGTAGCCGTCGGCCTCGTCGAGGGCGGTGTCGACGATCTCGTTGACGACCTCGTCGGGGACGAGTTCGCCCTGGTCCATGTACTCGCCGGGCGTGTCGTACTCAAGTCCGAGGTGGCCGATGTCCATCTCCTTGTTCGCCCGGAGCGCGTCGCCGGTCGTGACGTGCTCGACGCCGAACTCCGAGACGATGTTGTCGCTCTGGGTTCCTTTGCCCGCGCCCGGCGCACCGAGTATCAGAATGTGCGGCTCCATGTACCGAGAACTGCACCGCCCACGCATAAAGGCTTAAAGAAACCGGACGGAATTCGGGGAATCTCCCTCTGTCGGTGTGGTTTTACATTCTCGTTCCTGTGACTACGTTCGGCTATGGATTTCGTGCCTGCACTTCGTGGAACGGTATTTTTGGTGAACGAAGCGCCCTGCTTGCACTTCACCAAAGGGTGTTTTTGACGGACGAAGCGCCCTGCTTGCACGATGCAAATGAGTCCCGCACCGCGACAGCACCGCAACCACACGCCTCCCCAACCGACTCCTTCGTTCGCTAACGCTCACTCGGTCGTCCCTCGCACGTGAAGGCGCGACACGGGGTCGCGCCAGCGCGCGCCGGTGACCCAAACCCGGTACCGCGAACCTCCACGGCCGCGGTGGCGCGTGCGGTCGCGCCCCTCGTGGGTGCGACGTAACCGCGCGAGGGCCGAGGACCGCAGTCGACTGGGGAGGCCTGTGGCTGTGGCGGTACGGTACTCAGTTGTGGAGTGTGAGTAGCGGTCGCAGTGGTGTTAGGTCGTAGCCGTCACACAGGCTCGGTCGTATCGTAGTCGCGGGAGTACTACGGTCCTTTCACATCGGTTTCGACCCTCACTGCAACGTACTGACTCCGCGAAAAGTCGACCTTTTTCAGCCGGCCGGACCTACCGGGAATCATGACCCGATTCGACGCCGACGTCCCCGACGAGCGCCGCGAACTGTACGCCGAGGCCATCGAGGCCCACCGCGAGCGGGCCAGCGCGTACGCGACTCTCGAAGCCGACGCCGACGCCACCGACGAGGAGGAGGAACTCCCGCCGTGGGTCCAGTTCGGCGAGAACCTGCTCAACCTCGACTGCACCGAGGCGGAACTCGACGCGCTGAAGGCGTTGCTGGGGGAGTTCCCGGCGTTCGAGATAGACGACATCACCCGACCCGAGGAGGCCGAGGGCGTCAACGTCCGCGTGTCGGCGCTGGCCGACCCCGACCGAATCGCCCAGTGCATCGAGGCGGTGTTCCGGGACGTGTACGACCAACCCGAGGACTTCCGGGTGTGGGCGGCGTCGGTCTGAGCCGACCGGCGAGACGGTGGGCGGTCGCGGTGCCGGCATCACGACCGATGCCGACCACCGGTGCCGACCCCGGTGCTGACCTCCGACGCCGACCCCATCACCGCCGAACGCACTTAATAGCTGTACGTGGTACTCGGAGTCGATGAGCCTCATCGCCGAGTTCTCGGTGCCGGCCGATAGCTTCGCGCTGGCGGAGTCGCTCGCGGCGACCCCGAACATCCGCGTCGAAGTCGAGCGGCTCGCGACCCACAGTCGCGAGTGGGTGATGCCGTTCGTCTGGGCATCCGGCGACGACGTCGACGCGTTCGGCGACGCGCTGGCCGACGACCCGAGCGTCGCCGAGGCCGAGGTACTCGACGAACTCGACGGTAGTTCGCTCTTCGTGGTGCGGTGGGCCGAGTCGGTCGAGCGGCGGGTCGACGAGATGATAAACCGCCACGCTATCGTCCGGCAGGCGATAGCCAGCGACGGCGAGTGGTTCCTGAAGCTCCGGTTCGCCGAGGACGACCAGCTCTCGGCGTTCCAGGACCACTTCGAGTCCGAGTCGTTCACGCTCCACCGCAAGTACCGCACGGCCGAACCGAAGGACGGCGAGTTCGGTCTGACGCCCGCACAGCGCGAGACGCTCGTTCTCGCCTCCGAGATGGGCTACTTCTCGGTGCCCAGAGAGTCGACCGTCG
Source organism: Halorussus vallis (assembly GCF_024138165.1). Lineage (NCBI taxonomy): Archaea > Methanobacteriati > Methanobacteriota > Halobacteria > Halobacteriales > Haladaptataceae > Halorussus > Halorussus vallis. Next base: position 1,347,480 of record NZ_CP100000.1, read on the forward strand.
ACGACATCGCCGACCGCCTCGACATCTCGGCGAACTCCGTCTCCCAGCGACTCCGGCGCGCCCACGACGCGCTCGTCCGCCACACCCTCGTCGTCGACGGCGGGCACCCGAGCGGCTGAACCGACGACGACCGTCCGTCGCGCTGGCCCGGGTCGCCGCGGTCGGCCCGACCGCGGCGACCCGGCATTAATATTGAACCCGAGTCCTTATGCCGTTTTTTTGGCTAGTAGTGTGATACATGGGACGGACGTCGTTCGTTACGTCGGTAATCGCGGAAGGTGGTCGTTCGACGCGCCCATCCGGGGAACCAGAATGAGCGGGGTGACGGTCTTCGAGGTCGAGGTGCCGGCGTCGACGCTGGCGCTCGGGGCGACGTTCGAGCGCGCCCCCGAAATCCAGTTCGAGATGGAGCGGTTGGTCGGCGGGTCCGACGACCGGGTGATGCCGTTCGTCTGGGTGTCCGGCGTCGAGGCGTGGCGCGCCGCCGAACTCCTGGAGAACGACCCGACGGTCACCGCGGTCGAACGGTTGAGCAGTGGCGACGAGGCGACGCTGTTCGAGATCACCTTCGACGGGGGTATCCGTTCGTTCGCCGAAACCATCTTCGACCGCGGCGGCGTCGTGTTGCAGGCCGACGGCGAGGACGGCGTCTGGTCGTTCGAACTCCGGTTCGGCGACCGCACCGACGTCGGGAGCGTCTTCGACGACGACTTCTGTCGGGAGTACGGCGCGACGGTCACCCGCCTCTACAGCGACCACCAGACCGCCTCGAACGGAGTCGGGCTCACGCCAAAGCAGCGCCAGGCGCTCATGGCCGCCCACGAGATGGGCTACTACAGCGTCCCCCGTTCGGTCGACCTCCGGGCGGTCGGTGAGAAACTCGGCGTCTCCCGGCAGGCGGTTTCCGAGCGACTCCGGCGCGCCCACGACGCGCTGGTCGAGGACCACTTCCGCGGCGCGCAGAATCGGTAACCGCCTTCTACGACCGCCGGTCTGACGCGGACCGTCGGAGTGTTCGGTCGGCTGACTGCTTAGACGGCCCATAACGAAGGGCGCCAGTCCCGTCCGACAGTCCATGGATGCCAGCCAAGCGAGCGCCCGCTGCGACGACGTGCTGACAGAGGTTTCGAACGCGGTCATCGCCGACCCGGACGTGCTCGAAACCGTGTTGACCGGCTTTCTCGCCCGCGGGCACGTCCTGCTGGAGGACGTTCCCGGCACCGGCAAGACCCTCACCGCGCGGACCTTCGCCGCCGCGCTCGGCCTGTCGTTCGGCCGCATCCAGTTCACGCCCGACCTCCTGCCGGCCGACGTGACCGGTACCCACGTGTTCAACGAACAGGACCGCGAGTTCGAGTTCGACTCCGGCCCCATCTTCGCAAACGTCGTCCTCGCGGACGAGATCAACCGCGCGCCGCCGAAGACCCAGGCCGCCCTGCTCGAGGCGATGGGCGAGGGGCAGGTCACCGTCGACGGCGAAACCCACGAACTGCCCGACCCCTTCTTCGTCATCGCGACCCAGAACCCCGTCGAACAGGAGGGCACCTTCCCGCTCCCCGAGGCCCAGAAGGACCGCTTCATCGTCAAGACCACGCTGGGCTACCCCGACGAGGAGGGCGAACTCGAACTGCTCGACCGCCGACTCGCCCGCGACGAGCGCATCCCGAGCGCCGACGCCGTCTGCTCGCCCGAGGCGGTCCGGGCGATGCAGGCCGCCCCGGAGACGGTCGACGTCGAACGCGACGTCCGCAGGTACATCGCCGAGGTGGCCCGGACGACCCGCGAGGACCCCCGCGTGAAGGCGGGCGTCTCGCCGCGGGGCACCGAGCGACTGCTCGAAACCGCGCGGGCGCGGGCGGTGCTGGCCGGCCGGGACTTCGTCACCCCCGACGACGTGAAGCGAGTCGCCCCGCCCGGCCTCTCTCACCGCCTCGTGCTGACCCCTGACGCGCAGGTGGACAACGTCCGGAAGTCGACCGTGATTCGGGACGTGTTAGAGGACGTGGAAGTGCCGACGGTGCGGTAGCGGGTCGGAGACGAATCGCGTTCGTCGAGACGGTGCTCGGATTCGATTTCTGACCATCGCCGATGCGCGGAGCGCCGCCGCCGGTCGACGCGGGCCCGGTCGACGCGGGGCCGGATTCATCCCGCCGCGGGGAGTACGTGTGGGAATGACCCGGAAACGCCGACTGCGGACGCTCGACTGGGACGCCGTCGGAGGGCTCGTCGCCGCGGTCCTCGCCGTGGGGCTCCACCTCCTCAACCTCGTCCAGGAACGGTTTCTGCTGGTGATCGTGACCTCGCTGTTGGCGCTCCTGCTCTTCCGCGACCTCCGGGAGGAGACCGCGACGCAGGAACTCGCCCAGTCGGTCGCGGACACCGAACGACGGGTGGCCGAAGTCAGGTCGGCGATGACCCCGCCGCAACTCGAACTCGTGGGACCGGACTCCCTCCGGCGGGTCAGCCGACAGTTCGGGCGCGACGCCGAAGGCGACCTGGTCTGGTTCAACCTCTGTCTGCTGATGGTCAGCCGACGCGAGACGTTCGACGTCCTCGTCCGACCCGCCGTCGAGAATCCAGACGTCTCCGCGCTCCAGTTCGTCCTCGACGAGAGCCAGCGCGGACGGTGGGAATCCGACGTCGAACCGCTGCTCGCGGAGGCGGTGGACGACCGGACGTCCGTCGACGTTCACTGGCGGAACATCGACGAGAGCGTCGCGTTCATCCACACCGCCTCTGAAGGCGACGCCGCGAGCGCGCTGGTCAGTTTCTGGGGGGAACCGTTCATGGCAGAAACCCTCGACCGGGACGTGACTCGGTACATCCTCCACGCGAAGGAGCACTCGGAACTCATCCCGCACCTCCGAGAACTGGCGCGCCGGTACCGGTTACAGTCCACCTCCTGACGGTTCGGGGGGACTCCGTTCGCCTCGTACCGTCCGAACGACGGAGACGAGACGCCCGCGACCTCGCTCAGTTGTACAGCGCCACCGCCAGCGAGATGGCGCCGCCCAACAGCAGCGCCAGCGCCGCGAGCGAGACGCCGGTCACGTTCAGGTCGTAGACGCCCACAGCCCCGACGACCGCCAGCAGCGCCACGGCGAAACTCGCGCCGCCGTGGACCGCCTCGACCGTCCACGTCCGGGCGCCCCGTCCGACCTGCTGGCCGAGGCTGACGGCGTTCTTTCCGGCGTCCCACGACAGTATCGCGGCGGCCATCGACCAGAGGACGTCTATCTTGGTCGCCTCCTGCATGATGACCGCGGCCATGACGCAGATGGCCAGCCACGCGAGGCCGACCCCGAGGAGGCGTCGCTCCCACCCCGCTCGCACCGGAACGAGCGCGGCCGCGACGAACGCCACGCCGACCACGCCCGGCAGGACGACGACCTTCTCGGAGAAGGACGGCGGGGCGCTCCAGGCGTAGCCCACCGCGCCGACCGCCGCCAGCGCGCCGAGGGCGACGAACGCCCACCCGAGGAAGTCCTGGTCGCGCTCGCGGACCGCCGCACCGACGCCGAAGATACCCGCGGCGACCGCGGCGAGCGCGAGCGGCGGGAGTTGACCCGACCCCGACGCGACGAACCGCACCGAGGCGAGCGCCGCCGCGATTGCGAGGACGCTCCCCGCGAGCGTCGGCCGCTTCGAAACCGCTCCAGAGGCGGTCACGCCGACCGCCTCCGGAGCGACGCCGCGATGGCCGCGCCGAGGCGGTCGTCGGGGTCCCAGTCGACGACCGGGACGCTCGACCGCCGGAGGGCGTGGACCCGGTTCTCGCGCTCGACCCGCGCCAGCTTGTCGCCCGGCGTCTCGTCGGCAGTCACGTCGGGGCTGACGACCGACACCGAGGTGCCCCGAGCCTCGAGTTCGAGCGCGGTTTCGACCGGGAACTCGTCGGCCAGCGGCGTGACGAACAGCAACTGGGTGTCGGCGGCGAGGCGTTTCTTGAGTTCGGTGACCTGCGACTCGACGGGCGACTGGTCGCGGTCGCGCCCGGCGTCGTCGCGTTCGCTCCCGCCGGACCTGAACCCGGAATCGGAACCGGACTCCGCGCCGGCGCGCGACCGCCCGCCGTCGGCGACCGCTTTCGCCTTCCGCTCGGCCGCAGCGTCCTCGGCCGTGTCGGCGTCGTCGGCCGCTCCCTCGCCGTCCTCGGTCGGGTCGACGGGCGCGACGCCCGACCTGCCGGGGTCCCACGCGTCGCCGTCGGCCGAGGCCCCACCCGCGGTTTCGGCCGCCTCGTGCTCTTCGGGGGGCACGGCCGACAGCGTCGGATGGGTCGCCAGCGTCTCCCGGGCGCGGGCGGCGTGTTCGGTGCCCGCGCCGGGCGCGAGCCAGCAGAACTCCCGGCCGATGGCCGCGATGCCGACCCGCTGGCGGGTGCCCAACAGCGCGGTGACGAGGCTCTCGGCGGCCGCCTTGCCGTAGGCGACCGCGTGGGGTTCGTCCTCGCGCGCCCGGTAGGCGGGCCGCCGGGCATCGATGCAGACGACCACGCTCGCCGCCCGTTCCTCGCGGAAGTCGACCGTGGTGAGTTCGCCGGTCCGGGCCAGGCGGTTCCAATCGATTCGGCTCATGGGGTCGCCGCGCTGGTAGCCCCGGGTCCGGTAGAACTCGACGCCCGACCCGCCCGAGTCGGTCGCCAGCGGGCCGACGCGAGCGTCGGTCTGCTGGCGGAGCGGCACCTCGGGCACGTCGGCGGTGCAGTCGATCTCCGTCTCGGTGCCGACGGTGGTCTCGACCTCGGTCGCGCCGCTCCAGTCGCGGGCGATGACCGTCGCGGGGTCGAACTGGTGGCGGCCCGCGACCGCCTCGACCTCGTAGGAGAACGTGGTCGTCGCGCCGGGTCGCAGGACCGCGGCGTGGCGCGCGCTCCCTTCCGCGACGGTGAGCATCGGGGGCACGCCGTCGACGATGCGGACGTCCGGGAGCGTCCGGTCGCCCGTGTTGCGGAGCGTGACGGTCACCCCGACCGTCTCGCCGCTCCGGGCGCGCTCTTCGACCGCCCGCTCGATGTCGAGCGACACCGCCGGCGTCGGCGAGACGCGGGGGTACACCGCGAACGCCACCGCCACGACCGCCGAGAGGAGCGCGAGCGGTCGCTTGGCGACGATGCCGACGACACCCGCGAACAGCGCGAGCGCGACCACGGCGCGCCACCGGTCGGTGGTCCGGGTGGTCGTCATCGCCGCACCTCCGTGGCCTTCTCGGCGATGGCAGTGGCGGTCCGGCGCGCCCCGCGCTGGAATCCGGATTCACCTCGGAGGGCGGCCCGAACGTCGCCGGCGAGGCCGAGCGACGGCGACTCGCTGACGAGGAACGACGCCGCCGCCCGGTCGTCGGTCCACTCGCCGGCCTCGACGCGCCGGCGAGCGGTTTCGCGGTCGCAGTCGTCGGCCCGCATCGTCGTCTTGACCGCGGTTTCGCGGAGTCTGTCGCGCATCTCGTCGGCGTCGTCGCCGAACAGGCGCTCGCGAATCGTCAGACCGTCGTCGACGTAGCGGTCGAACTCCGCACCCGGCCGAGGGCCGGAGGTAACCTCCTCGGGGTCCGGCGGGGCCGACTGGGAAACCTCCGAAACCGCCCGGAGGCCGACGACCGCGAGGGTGACGACGGCCGCGACGGCCGCGAACACGACGACGAAGAGGTAGTCGTTGCCCACCAGCGACACGAGGGGGTCGACCGGCAACGGGACCGGCATCCCGAGGAGCGCCCCGAGCGCCAGGCCGACCGCGAGGCCGCCGGCGAGGCCGAAGAGGTAGCGCAGCGACTTCATCGGTCGTCACCTCGCTCGTCGCCGGCCGAACCGTCGCTCGGACCGCCCCGTCCGTCGTACCCCTCGCCCGCGCCGTCGGTCGCGGGGCGACCGCCGCCGCGCAGATTCTCCCGGCCCTCTCTGGCCCGGCGCTCGCGGTCGTCGGTCACGTCGGCGCCGCGGTAGCGCACCGCCTCGAACTCGCGGGTGATGGTCTCGACCGCGTCGGGGTCCATCCCCTGTTCGACGGCGGCGTCGGCGTACTCCTCGGTGGTCGTCGCCCGCGGCCGGTCGACGTGGGTTCGGCGGGCCAGCGAGAGCCACGACCGCTGGACCTCGTCGCCGGGGTCGGTGTCGGCCCACGGTCGGCCGGGACCGCCGTCGCCGTCGTTCCGGCCCGAGGGGGAGAGCGCGGCCAGGAGCGCCGCGATTCGGTCGCGGTAGCGGTAGGCCAGTCCCCCGAGCAGGGCGAGGACGAGGAGGAGCGGCCCCCACTGCTTCAGGAACGCGAGCAGTTTCTCGAGCAGGCTCTGCTTCTCGACGGTCGGGTCCGTCTTCGCCTGCTTCTGTTGCTGTTGTTGTTGCTTTTGCTGCTGTTTCTGCTTTTGCTGTTGGGACTGCTGTCGTTGCTCGCCCTGTTTCTGGGCCTGGGCTTGCTTTTCGTTCTTCTTGTGGGCCTGGCGCTTCTGGTCGCCGGAACCGGCGGCCGCGCCCGTCCCGTCGGACTGGAACTCCTTCTTGAACTGCCTGGCGTCCTCCTGGCTTATCGGGACCTGGTCGTGGGAGAGCACGTCGTCGGGAGTCGAGGAAACCGACGATTCGAGCGTGGTCGCCGACATACCGACGGCGGCGATACACAGCAGTCCGACGACGGCGGAGACGAGCGTGTCGTTCATGGTGAACGTGGAACCGAGTCGTCACAGGCTAGTCCTGCGGGTCGTTTAGTTATAAGGCGGATAACGACACGGAAATGGACAATCGCAGGCCGTGACGGCGGATTTCCTCGGGAACGGCCCCGAGCGGCGGTCGAACCGGCGGTCCGGCCGTCAGCGGCGGTCGACTAACGACACCGAAAGCGCTCCCGTGAACCGTTTTCTCCTCGGGAGTCGGGGAGGTTCGGCGGTGTCGTCTCCGGGGACTTCGGCCTCGAGACGGTCGGCGTCAGGCACCGCCTGTAGCCGGGTTTGTCAACGGTTTCAGATTTTCAGACGGTGATTGACGGGGGGCTGATAGCCCGCGTCCGCGTGCCGGGGTCGGGAATTCGCGCGGGCGGGCGGTCGACGCCGCCGCATCGCCAACCATCATATAAGTTATAAACTTCAAATTGAACTCGAAACCAGTAACCTTTTAAGAGGTGCATAGGACCTTGAAATCGGCATGGCACGCGACACTGCGGGCGACCGACGAGAGCGGTCGTCCCTCCACCGCAGAGACTACCTAAAGTTAGCCGGCGCGGCGGCCACCTCGGCCGCCGCCGCGGGCGCGGCAGGCGCAGTAAGTGCAGAGCGAGAACGAGTGAACGTCGTCGACGCCGGGGCCGACCCGAACGGGAACGACCCGATCGACGGCGTCCTCCAGCGCGTCGTCGACAACGGCGTGGAAGCGTACTTCCCGGAAGGGACCTACCGGGTGAACAGCGTCCGCCTCTCGGCGAGCAACTACGCGCTCGTCGGCGACGGCGCGAAGCTGATTCCGGGCGACGAGGGCGCGACGATGCTCCACTGCTCGGGCAGCGACTGGACGGTCGACGGCTTCGAAATCGACAACACCGTCACCGGCCGGATGCCCTACATCTGGGTCCGTAGCTCCGGCACCGACTGGACGGTCAGGAACGTGGACGTGACGGGCAAGGCCGGGGGGAGCGGTTTCCGGGTCTTCTTCGCCAGCGTCCGCGATCCCGACGCTACCGGGCGGTTCGAGAACGTCTCGGCCCCCCACGGGTCGGTCTACGGCGTCAACGCCAAGACCACCTCGTCGGTCGGCTGTTACTACGTGAGCCAGCACCACGTCGGCACGCTGACGCTCGACAACGTCGACGTCCGGAACTTCTGGAGTCGGGGCATCTACCACTCCGGCGTCTCGACCGGCGCGGTCCGCATCGTCAACTCCTACTGGGAGAACAACCGCGTCAACGTCCGACTCGCCGGCAAGGACTGCGTGGTCCGGAACACGACCATCAAGCAGACGATGAACAAGCCCGGTCCGAACTACTGCGTCTGGCTCCGGGCAAACCGCCAGTCGCCGTCCGAGAAGGTCCACGCCCAGGCGTACAACGCCCTCATCGAGGACTGCGACCTCATCGTCGACGGGACGAACTCCGACGATCCGCCCCAGCAGGCCTCGGCGGTCAACGCCGGGACGGGCCACTCGAACCAGTACTTCGGCAGTTTCGCGGTCCGGAACTGTCGGATTCGCGTCGAAGGCGCGAACGCCCACGCCGGCGTCGAGGCCGGTCCGCAGTCGTACCCGACCGCCACCTCCGGCCGACCGCCCGAGGGCGTCATCGTCGAGAACTCCACCATCGTCACCGACGGCGACACCGACGGCGTCGCCATCGAGGGCCGGAGCGACTGCGTGGTCCGGTCGAACTGCATCGACGCGGGCGGGCGCACCCTCGACTTCGCGAACTCGACGGTCGACACCAGCGACATCACCCGCGGGTCCTGCTCGCTGTCGGGCGACGCGGGCGGGTCCGACCTCCCGAACCTCCTCACCGTCTCCGGCGGCGGCGGGGGCGACCTCGTCGAGTACAAGGTCGCCGTCAGCGGCGAACTCGGCAAGAGCACGGCCGGCGGCGCGTCCATCGACCCCGAGGACGTGATTTCGGGGAACACCGCGACCGGCGGCGTGGCCGGCGGCACCGACGCCTACCGCTTCTCGGGCGACATCACCGGCTTCGCGGCCAGCGGCGACGTCACCCTCGAACTGAACGGCCGGCAGATAGACGCCGCCTCGCTCCCGAACCTCGACGGGTCGGGGACGACCGACGAGACCACGACGCCCGAAGAGACGACGACGCCCGAAGAGACGACCACACCCGAGGAGACGACCACACCCGAGGAAACCACTCAGGAGCCCTCGCTCCCGAACCTCGTCGCCATCTCCGGCGGCGGCGGGTCGGACCTCGTCTCCTACGAGTTCAGCGTCACCGGCGCGATGCGCCGGAGTTCGGCGGCCGGCGCGACCATCGACTCCGAGGACTCGGTTTCGGGCAACACCGCGACCGGCGGCGTGGCGGGCGGCACCGACGCCTACGCGTTCGAAGGCGCGATCACCGACTTCTCGGCCGACGGCGACGTGACCGTGACGGTCAACGGCACCGAGGTCGACCCCGCGTCGCTCGGCACGCGCGTGCTGACCGTCTCCGGCGGCGGCCCGAACGAACTGGTCGAGTACGAGGTCGCCGTCGGCGGCGACCTCGCGAAGAGTTCCGCCGGCGGCGCGAGCGTCGATTCCGAGGACGCCGTCTCGGGAAGCACGGCGACCGGGGGCGTGGCGGGCGGCACCGACGCCTACCGCTTCTCGGGCGACATCACCGGCTTCGCGGCCAGCGGCGACGTGACGCTCACCGTCGACGGAACCGAAGTCGACCCCGCGTCGCTCCCGAGCCTCGAACCCGACCTCCCCAACGCCATCGTCATCGACGGCGGCCCGCGGACGACCGTCAGCAACTACGAGTTCAAGGTCAGCGGCGACGTCGAGAAGGCCGCCGACCTCGGGTCGGTCAACGCCTACGACACGATTTCGGACGGTACCGTCTCGGGCCGGGTCGTCGGCGGCAAGGACGGCTTCCGGTTCTCGGGCAGCCTGACCGGTTTCCGCATCGACGGCACCGCCAGCGTCGAGATGAACCGCACGGACTGAGCCGACTTCCGCACTCTTCTCCCCGCTTCAGCCCCCGTCTACCGCGAGGTCAGGCGACGCGTACGGCGACGCCCCGCCGTCCCTTCGGGGACCGCAGGAGCGACCTGTCGCACCCGCAGGTGACGTATAACAAACATGAACGACGGCATAGCGAACGGTAATCTCGTGATACACGATGCCAGGTATTAGCCTCGTCAGCGGTTCCGGCGTCCCGGAGGCCGCCGCGTCGTCGGCCCTGGACGCGGTGCGCTTCACCGACGAGTACGACGCCCAGACGGCGATCTCCGACGGTCGGACGTTCCTCGGGTTCAGCGGCTATCCCGACTACCCCGTTCGGACCGTCGAGACGCCCGAAGCGCTGTTCGTCCTCGAAGGACGCCTCTACGACGCCGAGGACGAGCGCCGCGACCTCCGGACGGTCGGCACCGCGCTCCTGGACGGCCGGACCGAGGAGGTCGCCGCCTGGGCCGGCGCGCGCGACGGGGACTTCCTCCTGGTCGCCTACGAGAAGGACACCGGCGCGGTGCGCATCGTCAACGACGTCTTCGCGCGCCTGCCGGTGTACTACGCCACGGTCGGCGACGCCATCGTGGTATCGCGCGAACTCAAGTTCGTTCGGGACTTCGCCCACCACGTCGGCGACGCCCCCGACATGGACCGACTGGCGGTGGCCCAGAGCCTGCTGTTCGGCTACCGCCTCGGCGACCGGACGCTGTTCGAGTCGGTACGCCGAGTGCCACCGGGGTCGGCGCTCCACGTCGAGGACGACGCCCACGGCGGGGAGTTCGGCGTCCGAGTCGACCGACTCCACCGCCACGACTTCGAGGGGACGCCCCACGCCAACAGGAGCGTCGGGGAGAACGCCGCCGAACTCGCCTCGCGGTTCGCCGAGGCCTGCGCCGACCGCGACGTCCCCGGCGTCCCGAACGTCGTCTCGATGTCGGGCGGCCTCGACTCGCGGGCGGTCGGCGGGGGCTATGACGCCGCGGGCGTCGACTTCACCGCCGCGACGTTCGAGAAGCCGGGCGGCGCGAACGACGCCGACGTCCGACTGGCCCGGGAGACCGCCGGCGTCCTCGACGTCGACTGGGAGCACTACCGCGCGGAGGGGTCCGAGGCCCACCGCGCCGACCTGCTGGAGATGAAACAGGGGATGAACTTCCTCGCCATGTCGTTCATCCTCGACTTCTTCGAGCAACTCCGCGACGCCCACGGCCCGCTGGTGTACGTCACCGGCGACGGCGGCGACAAGGCGCTGCCCGACATCACCGCGCCCCGGTCGTTCTCCTCCCGGCGGGACCTCGCGGAGTACGTCGTCGACGCCCACAGCATCTTCGACCCCGAGCGGGCCGCCGCCATCGCGGGGCTGGACCCCGAGGCGCTGGTCGACGCGGTCGAAACCCGACTGGCGTCCTACCCCGAGTCGTCCTACCAGGGCAAGTACGTCCACTTCCTCGTGCGCGAGCGCGGCATCAACTGGCTCAACCACGGCGAGGACCGCAACCGCTACTACTTCTGGAGCGTCTCGCCGTTCTACTCGCCGCGGTTCTTCCGCTACGCGATGGGCGTCCCCGCCGCCCAGAAGACCGGAAGCAAACTCCAGGCGGCGTTCCTCGACGAACTCGACCCCGCGCTCTGTGCGGTCGACGACGCCAACTACGGCGCGCCCGTGACCTCGCTCGAACACCGGGCCAAGCAGTTCGCCGCCGGACTCGTCTGTCGGTACCCCGCGGTCAAGCGGACGGTCGCCGGACTGCTGGGCGGCGGCGGGTCGCCCGAGGGCCTCGACGACGCCATCGTCGCCCAACTCCGGCGGGCCGACCGGACGCCGTTCGCCGACGAGGCGGTCGCGTCGGTGCTCCGCGGCGAGGGCGACTACGGCGCTCGAGAGCTGTACAACCTCCTGACGGTCGCCGCGATAGCCGACCGCGAACCCGACGAGGTCGTCGAGGACGTCGCGCCGCGCCTGGTCGCGTGAACGCTCGCCCGGCGAGGCGGCGGATTCCTCGCGATTCCTGTCCGGCGTAAGTCCGTTCACTGAAACACTCTTATCCGCCTGTTGCCTACCCACCCTGCATGGGAAAGGGAAACACGGCGAACGGCGGCGACGGGCCGCGCAAACCGCCAGACGGCGGCCCCAGCGGGCCGTCGGGGCCGCCGGAACCCCCGGAACCTCCCGAGGGCGGGGCCCCGGGGTCGGACACTTCGGCCGACTCGGCCGCCGACCTGCGGGCAGTCCTCGACCGGACGACCGACGCGGTGTACGCGCTCGACGCCGAACTCCGGTACGTCTACGTCAACGACGCCGGCGATACGCTCAGCCGCCGGTTGTTCGACGTCCCCTGCGAGGAGATGCTCGGCGAGGTCGTCTGGGAGGTCTACCCCGCACTCGAAGCCACGGAGCTGTACCGGGGGTGCCGCGAGGCGATGGAGACCCAGGCACCGGTCGCGTTCGAGGAGTATTACCCGCCGGGTGAGTCGTGGTTCGACGTCCGATGCCACCCCTCCGAGTCGGGGCTGACCGTCTACGTCCGGGACGTCACCGACCGCAAGCGCCGCGAACGCGCGCTCGAACAGTTCGAGGCCATCGTCGACACCACAGCCGACGGCGTCTACGTCCTCGACGACGAGTACCGGTTCACGCTCGTCAACGACGCCTACGCCGACATGGTGGGGTACGGGCACGACGAGTTGGTCGGCGAACACGCCTCGACGGTCCTGAACGCCGAGACGTTCGAACGGGCCGACGAGGTCCGCCGGGAGATGGGCGACGACGAGAGCGTGACCGTCGAAGTCGAGTTACTGCGGAGCGACGGGGCGACCGTCCCCGTCGAGGGTACGCTCACGCCGTTTCCGCTGACCGACGACAGTACGGGGACGGTCGGCGTCGTCCGTGACCTCACGGAACGACGGGCCCTCGAAGCCGAGAAGCGGGCGGTCGAATGCGAGAAGGCGGCCGCGCTGAACCGAGTGAGTGACGTCGTCTGGGCCCTCGACGCGGAGTGTCGGTACACGTATCTCAACAGCGGTGCGCGAGAGATTGCCGCCCAGTGGATCGGCGAGTCGGCCGACGACCTGTACGGGCGCGTCCTCTGGGACGCGATTCCCGAGACGAAAGAACTCGGTATCCACGAGGCGGTCCGGCGAGCACTCGACAGTCAGGAGTGCGTCGACCTCGTCGAACACCTCCCGCAGGTCGACCGGTGGTTCGAATCGCAGCTCTACCCCTCGGAGTCGGGCGTCACCATCTACTCCCGGGACGTGACCGACCGCAAGCGACTCGAATCCGAACTCGACGACGTCCTGGACCGCATCACCGACGGCTTCTACGCGCTCGACCGGGAGTTCCGCGTCGTGCGCTGGAACGACGAGATGGCCGCCCGCCTGGGCGTGTCGGCCGACGAACTCGTCGGCGAGAAGATCACCGAGTGCTTCCCCGAGTTCCGCGACGGCGACGTCTACCCCCGGTTCGTCGAGGCGCTTTCGACCCAGGAGGCGGTGACCTTCGAGAACTACGAGGAGCGCTGGGGCGTGTGGGCCGAGATCACCGTCTACCCCTCGGCGGCCGGCCTCTCGGTGTACTCGCGCGACGTCACGGAGCGCAAGGAGCGGGAACTCGAACTCGAAGCGACGCGCAACCGACTCGAACTCGCGCTGACGGGGACCGACAACGGCGTGTGGGAGTGGAACCGCCGAACCGACGAGGTGGTCTGGGACGAAACCGCAGAGCGCATCTTCGGCGTCGAACCCGGCGAGTTCGAGGGGACCGCCCAGGCGTTCTTCGAGCGGGTCCACCCCGAGGACGCCGACCGGGTCGCCGAGTGCGACTGGGTGAGCGGTCCGGGCGCGACCTCCACCCCGCTCGAACACCGCGTCCTGCGGGACGACGGCGACGAGCGGTGGGTCGAGTGTCGCGGCCGGGTCGACGACGCCGACGCCGACCGCGTCGTCGGCCTCATCCGAGACGTGACCGACCGCAAGGAGCGCGAGCGGGAACTCGAACGGTACGAAACCATCGTCCGGACCGCCAGCGACGGCATCTACGCGGTCGACGACGACCTGCGATTCACTCTGGTCAACGACGCCTTCGCGGAGATGACCGGCTACGACCGCGCGGAACTGCTCGACGCGGACCTCTCGCTCATCGTCGAGGAGGAGACGCTCGCGGAGTCGTTCGAGGTCAGAGAGCACATCCGCTCGGGCGAGCGCGAAGTCGGCGTCATCGCCGACGACCTGCTCCGGCGGGACGGCGAACGCCTCCCGGTGGAGTCCAGAATCGCGCTCCTGGCGGCCGACGGCGACTACCGCGGGTCGGTCGGCGTCACCCGGGACATCTCCGAGCGACTGGAACACGAGCGCGAACTCGAAGCCCGCACGGAGCGCCTCGAATCGCTGGTCGACAACGGTCCGCTGGTGGTGTACGCCCTCGACGCCGAGGGCCGGTTCACCCTCTCGGAGGGCGCGGGCCTCGACGCCCTCGGCCTTGAACCCGGCGAGGTCGTTGGCGAGTCGGTGTTCGACGTCTACGCCGACAACCCCGGCATCGTCGACTCCCACCGCCGGGCGCTCGCGGGCGAGACGGTCCACTCGACCCACGAGGTCGACGGGCGGGTCTTCGACAACGCCGTCAGACCCACCGTCGACGACGACGAGGTCGTCCGCGTGGTCGGCGTCGCCTTCGACGTGACCGAGCGGACCCGGTACGAGGGGGCGCTCACGGCGCTCCACGGCACGGCGCGACGACTGTCGAGCGCCGGGTCGGTCGAGGCCGTCTTCGAGGAGGTCGTCACGGCGGCGGCGGAGATCGCCGACCTCCCGTTCACCTGCATCTACGTCCCCGACGAAGCTGCGGGTGTCCTCAGACCCACGACGTACACCGAACACGTCTCCTCCGCGCTCGAAGACGCGCCGACGGTCCCGGCCGACGACAGCATCGTTGGCGCCGTCTACGCCGCGGGGACGGCCGCCAGCTTCGACGACATCCACGAGTCGCCCGACCTGTTCGACCGGTCGTACTCGGCCAGGAGCGGCGTGTTCGTCCCGCTGGGCGACCACGGCGTCCTCGCCGCGGGGTCGACCGAACTCGGCGCGTTCGACGAACACACCCGTCGGCTGACCGAACTGCTGGCCGCGACCGCCGAGGCCGCCCTCGACCGCGTCGAGCGCGAGCGCGAGGTCACCGAGTGGGGCGAGCGCCTCGAATCGGTCGTCGAGAACGCGCCGCTCGCGGTCCACACCCTCGACGCCGAGGGCCGGTTCACCCTCTCGGAGGGCGCGGGCCTCGACGCCCCGGCATCGACCCCGGCGAACTCGTCGGCGAGTCCGTCGACGACCTGTTCGGCGACGATCCGCGACTCAGCGCGCTCTACGACCGCGCCTACGACGGCGAACCGGCCCACGCGGTGGTCGAACGCGACGGCGTCGCGTTCGAGAACTGGACCAGGCCCATCTTCGACGACGACGGCGAGGTGGCCCGCGTCATCGGCGTCGCCCTCGACGTCACCGAGCGCGCCCAGTACGAGGGCGCGCTCGCCGCCCTCCACCGGTCGAGCCGCGACCTCCTGGACGCCAAAACCGGGAACGACATCGCGAGCAAGGTGGTCGAGGCCAGCACCGAGGTGCTCGATCTGACGGGCGTCGTGGTCTACCTGTTCGACGAGGACGAGAACGTCCTCCGGCCGGCGGCGTACTCGCCCGACGTGCCCGCCACGGTCGGCGAACCGCCGACGTACGGCCCGGCGTCCAGCATCACGTGGAACGCGTTCGTCACGGGCGAAACCGCCTCGTTCGACGATGTCCGCGAGTCCGAACACGTCGCGAACCCCGACACGGCGGTTCGGAGCGGACTCTACATCCCGCTGGGCGACCACGGCGTGCTGGCGGTCATCTCGCCCGAACACGACGTGCTCACCGACGAGACGGTCGAACTCATCGACCTGTTCGCCGCCACCGCCGAAACCGCCCTCGACCGCGTCGCCCGGGAGCGCGCGGTCCGAAATCACCGGTGGGAACTCCGGGAGCAGGCGGCCCGGCTCGAACAGTTGAACGAGATAAACGAACAGCTCCGGCGGGTCGAGCGCGTGCTGGTGTTCGAAACCACCCGGGACGACATCGAGCGCGCGGTCTGCGAGCAGTTGACGGCGAGCGACCGCTTCGCGTTCGCCTGGATCGGCGAAGTCGAAGACGGCGAGGTCGAGGACGGCGACCTGTCGCCGCGGGCCTGGGCCGGCACCGAGCGGGGCTACTTCGACGCCGTCTCCGACCCCGACGAACCGGCCGCTCGTACCGCCCGGACCGGCGACGTCACCGCGGTCGAGAACGTCGCCGACGGACTCAGGCGCGAACCGTGGCGGAGCGAGGCGCTCTCGCGGGGCTACCAGTCGGTCGTCGCGGTCCCGCTGGTCTACGACGACCTCGACTACGGGGTGCTCACCGTCTACGCGACCAGGGCCGACGCCTTCGACGCGATGTTCCGGACCGTCTTCGCCGAACTCGGCGACACCATCGCCCACGCCGTCGACTCCGCCGAAACCAAACACGGCCTGCTGACCGACGGCGTGGTCGAACTCGACCTCCGGGTGCCCGAGGCGGCCGACCCGCTCGCCCACGTCGCGCGCGAAACCGGCGGACGAACCACCTTCGAGGGCGTCGCACCTCACCCGGACGGAACGCGCGTCTTCTTCTCGGCGACCGGAACGTCGGCGGCGGAGATCGTCGACGCCGCCGAGGAGTCGGTCGCGGTCCGGTCGATTCGGGTCGTCTCGGACCGCGACGACGGCGGCCTCTTCGAACTCACGGCCGACGGCGAACTCCTCGCGACCACGCTGAGCGACCACGGTGCGCTCCCCCGCGAGATCGAAACCGAAAACGGCCGGACCCGCCTGGTCGTCGAACTCCCCCGGACCGACGACGTGCGCTCGTTCGTCGAGATGCTCCGGACCGTCTACCCCGGCACCGAACTCGCGGCGCGTCGCGACCACGACCGGCCCGTCCGGACCCGCGAGACGTTCGCCGACAGCCTGCGAGCCCAACTCACCGACCGCCAGCGCGAGGTGCTCCGGACCGCCTACTTCAGCGGCTACTTCGCCACGCCCCGCGAGTCCACCGGCGAAGAGGTCGCCGAATCGCTCGACATCACCCAGCCCACCTTCGCCAACCACCTCCGGGCGGCCGAGCGGAAACTGTTCGAACTCCTCTACGAATCGTAGAACGGTGTTCGAACCCCTGCCCCAGACATAGGACGCCCGCCGCGGGCGGGGGCTATCTATCTAGGTGCGGGTCGCCGCGACGGCTAGATAGCACGATAGAAGGGCTATCCCTCGGGGGTCCTTTGCAGAGAGTGTGAACGATGACCGCACGACCTACTGACACCGTCTGCCTGCCGCGCCGCGACTCGTCGGTGAGCGCGCTCGTCGTCGAGGCCCTCGCGGCGTGTGCGGACACGGACCCGACGGAACTCGGCGTGACCCTCTACGACACCGTCGACCCCGACGCACTCGACAAGATATTCTGTGCGAAGGCCGACGGGACGCCCCGAACGGGCGGCCGAGTCGTCTTCCGAATCGGCGAGTGTCGGGTCGAGGTCACCGAAGAGACGGTGAGCGCCACCCCCGAACCCCTCGCCTGACGATGGCCGACGACGAGACCGACGCGAAACACGGCGGCGCCGCCACCCGCCGCCACGACGCCCGATGCGCCGAGTGCGACGCCCGCATCGACACCAGCCGCTGGTACCCCATCGTCACCAGAATCGTCGACGACGAAGTGCGACTGCACTCGTTCTGCGACGAGCACTGCCGCGACGCCTGGGAACGAGCGGTCGAACCTCACGACGCACCATGACACAGAAACGAACCAGACACCAAGCCGACCCGGTTGTCCTCTACACCGAGTACGCCCACCAGACCGCCACGATAGGACTGCTGTTCGACCCCGACAACGACGCCGCCTGGATCGAATCCGACTGCACCGTGACCGTCGAATCGTAGTCCGTATTCGAGCGACACCCGCACCGCGAGGCGAACGACTGCCCGTTCTCTAACCGATTCGACGCGCGAGAATCGAGTTCCGAATCCGAACGCGAAAACCGAGTAATCGTCGAGCGAGGCGTCGCCGGACTATCCGCCAAACATCTCGCGCATCATCGGGTGCATCTCCATCAACTGCTCCTCGGCGATCTCCTCGTACAGTTTGTACGTGATGGAAACCGTCAGCAGCAGGCCGGTCCCGGAGACGCCACCGATGGTGCCGAGCATGTTGGCCATCACCGCGAGCAGGCCCACCAGCGCGCCGCCGATGACGGTGACCTGCGGGATGTACCGCTCCATCACCTTCTCGATGACGCCGGTGTTCTGGCGGAAGCCCGGAATCTGCATCCCGGAGTTCTGAATCTGTTCGGCCGTCGCCTCCGGCCCCATGTCGGTCGTCTCGACCCAGAAGACCGCGAAGATGGCGCCGCCGACGACCATGAACCCGAGGTCGATGAGGATGCGGATGATGATCTGCCAGGGCTCGTTACCGGTCGTCCCGGCCCACCACATCCACTGCTGGGGCGACTGGATGGGCGCGAGGTAGTAGAACAGCCCGCCGGTGGGCTGGCCCTGCGAGTACGTCCCCAGCCAGTCGGGCATCCCACTGGCCTGAAGCTGGCTGTAGAGGATGCGCCCGAGGAACTGGAGGTTCGCCTGGAGCGCCCGGACGAGAATCATCGGCAGGACGCTCGCGTAGATGAGCTTCACGGGGAAGCGACCGCGTGCTCCCTTCACCCGCGAGTGGCTGAGCGGAATCTCGACCCGGACGCTCTCCGCGTAGACGACGATGCCGAAGATGAGCAGCGTCGTGACGATGGCGATGAGGCCACCCGGCCCGGTCAGCAGGTACTGGATGCCGCCGCCGCCCAGCAGCGGGGGCATGTTCTGGGCGCTCCCGGTGACGATGGCTACCCACGAGGGGATGATACCGGTCGGCCCCTGGAGGCTCGGCCACGCGAACATGCCGCCGATGAGCCGCTGGCTCACGCCCGCGATGATGAACAGCCCGATACCGGAGCCGACGCCCCACTTGCTGACGATCTCGTCCATGAACAGGACGAGGATGCCGCCCACCGCGATCTGGGCGAAGATGAGCCACTTGACGCCCATCGTGCCGATGCCCAGACTCTGGGCGACCTGCGGGTCTGCGGGCAGGAAGTCTCCGGCGAACACCATCGGCAGGCCGGTCAGGCAGATCATCACCAGCACCAGCACCTTCTGGAGGCCCTGGTAGAGGATCTGGTCGCGCGGGTCGTTGGTGTCGAGTCCGAGGAGGTCGGCACCGCCGAGCAGTTGCAAGACGATAGACGCGGTGACGATCGGACCGATGCCCAGTTGGAGGACTGTACCCTGCCCGCCTGCGAGTATCGAGCGGAACTGCCCGAACAGGTCGGCGCCGGTGTTGGCACCGTACAGGTAGACGTTCGTCAGGAAGAAATACAGAACGAGCACTCCAGCGGTCCACCCCAGCTTTCGCTTGAAGGGCACGTGGCCCTCCGGTCTTCGCACGGAGGGCATCCGCGTGAGTACTGGTTCCGCCGCTTCTTTCCAACCCATATATCGCAATACATCGGACGGGGGCTTGTATGTGCTTCGCTTTGTGCCCCGATTGCGAGTCCGACCGTACGGCGATAGGAACGGCCTATACGGCGGTATTGCTCGTTGCGCGACGGCACCCTACTCCGGCGCTCAGCCGGCCGGTCACGACGTGGACTCGTCGACCCGAAACTCGAAGCGCGCGCCGCCCATCTCGCTCTCGGACACCGCACACGTCCACGCGTAGGCCGCCGCCAGCTGACCGACGAAGGTGAGGCCGAGACCGATACCGTCCGCGCACGTGGTGTGGCCCGCCTCGAAGACGGCCTCGCGGTCGGCGTCCGGGATGCCGGGACCGTCGTCGGCCACGAAGAACCCGTCTCCGTCCGGGAGGTCGCCGATACGGACGGTCACGTCCGGTCCGGCGTGTTCGACCGAGTTCGAAAAGAGGTTCTCCAGCAGGTGCCAGAGGTGAATCGCGTCGGCCGAAACCGTGCAGTCGGTGTCGACTATCAGCTCCGCCGAAGCGACGCCCATGTCGTCCCAGACGTCGGTGGCCGCGTCCGCCAGCGACACCTCCTCCTGGGCGAGCGGCGCGTCGGTCGTTCGCGTCGTGATGAGCAGGACGTCGATCATCTCCTCGATGCGCGAGAGCGCGGTCTCGACCTCGGCGACCGCCGCCGAGTCGCCCTCGGCCGCTCGCCGGAGGTAGATCTGGGCGATCTGGAGCGGGTTGCGGAGTTCGTGGGCGAGCATGCTCGCGAACGATTCGAGGCGGTTGTTCTGGCGCTGGAGCTGTCGTTCGTTCCGTCGGAGGTCGATGGTGGCCCGGGTCCGGTCGTGGAGCGTTCGGAGCATCCGGTCGACCTCGTAGGCCGGGCGGTCCGGGCCGAAGTACTCCTCGGGCGGCGTGTAGTAGTAGTTGTGACACACCGTGCTGTCGTACACCAGGTGCGGGTGGGTCCGGACGATGTCGCGGATGGTCTCCTCCGGCAACTGGTTGCGGTTGTACTGGCAGAGCGCGATGCAGTCCTCGTCGTCGAACAGCGCGTTCACCCGCGACTCGTACGCCATGAAGTCCTCGAGCGACACGCCGTCGGGCATCAGCCACGCGGTTTCGGCCGCGATGCGGAGGGCGGTGTAGTCCTCGGCCTTGGCCTCCTCGATGGCGTCGGCGTAGAGGTCGATCATCGCGCCGGGGTCGAACGTCTCGTCCTTCAGGTAGGTGTCGTACTGGGTGTGGAAGGTGAGCGCGCCCGACGCCATCGCGCCGTCGACGTCCACCCCGGCCTCGCGCATCGCCGCGAGCACCTCGGCCTTCGTGTTGTCGCCGGTGACGTACATGCAACGCTCGCCGCGTTCGAGGCCCTGTTCGACGAACGGCACGGCGGTCGCGAGTTGCTGGTCTCGGTCCTCGTAGATGAGCGCGAGGTGGTCGTTGCACTGGTGGTCGAGCGGTTCGACCGGCCCGCGGAACTCGGAACTCTCGCGCAGCGCTTCCAGGCCGCTCTCCAATCCGAGCGTCGGTCGCGGGTCCGGCGTCGATGATGTATCCTGACTCATTGTCTCCCCGGTGGTTCGAGAGTATCGACGCGAGGGACGTAGTCCAGCGCTCGGCCCGCTCGGGCCGACGGACCGAACTTTCCACCTACCACTCATCGTCGCGCGTAACGGCTGATTTCCCGAACTGGAATCCCACTAAGTAGCCGAAGTCCTTAAGAGCTCGGGAGCAAGCCGGGATTAAAAACGGAGTCGTCGGCCGAGTTACTCGGCTTCGGCGGCTTCTTCGTCTGCGTCGGCTTCGTCTTCCTCGGCTTCCTCGGCGCGGTCGCTGAGGACGGCGTCGCCGCCCGCCTCCTCGATGAGCTCGACCGCGGACGCCGAGAAGGCGTCGGCGGTGATCTCGAGGTGGTTGCGGACCTGGCCGTTGCCGAGCACCTTCACGGCGTCGGCGTCCCAGCCGTCCTCGACCACGTCGCGGGCGTCGACGGCGTAGCCGCCGTCGATCTCCTCCGCGACGCCGTCGGCCGCCAGCAAGGCGGCGTCTTCGTCGAGTTTCTGCACGTCCACTTCGAGGACGGTGTCCTGGACCTTCTCGGGCCGGGTGAACCCGTGCTTGCCGAGCGGTTCGTAGTTGTGGAACTCGTGTTTGGCGCGTCCCGCGCGACCGCGGCCGCCGCGGTGACCGGCGCCGCGCCGGTTCTTGTGGCTGCCGCCGCCGTGGGTTCGGGACCCGCGCTGTCGTCGTTTCTTGTCGGTCATGGTTATCGCATCGCCTTGAGCAGCGAGTCTATCTGCTCGGTGTCGTGCTTGCCGAGTTCGCCGCCCTCC
Source organism: Halorussus vallis (assembly GCF_024138165.1). NCBI lineage: Archaea > Methanobacteriati > Methanobacteriota > Halobacteria > Halobacteriales > Haladaptataceae > Halorussus > Halorussus vallis. Next base: position 1,368,996 of record NZ_CP100000.1, read on the forward strand.
GGGACGGGATGCTTGAGTCCGTCGTGGCCGCCGCGGGGCGGGTGGAGTCGGAGGACGGGGGTGAGCCCCTGCTCGCGCAGGGTCGTCTCCTCGTCTAAGAGCGCCGACGCGAGGTCGGCGACGTCGTCGTAGTCGGTGTTGTCGCCGACCCACTCGTCGTCAACCGCCTCCGAACCCTCGATGGGTTCGGCGCGCTTGCGGAGCACCGTCTCCAGGACGTCCTGGCTCGGCTCGCCGTACGCGGTGTAGTCGTTGACCTTGGTGATCATCCCGCGGTAGGTGTCCGTGTCGGGCACCAGCGCGCAGTGGTTCACCTTGTGGATGTTGAGCATCTCCAAGGTATCCTTGGTCTTCTGGGACATGTCGACCTCACCGCGGAGTTGGACGACGGCCTTCATCACTCGGCCACCTCCTCGAAGTCGGCGGTCCGGCCTCGCGGGCCGCGGGACTCCGCGGCGTTCTCCAGCGCGTTGTAGGTCGCCTTCGCGAGGTTGAGCGTCGTCCGGGTGTTGCCGTGGCTCTTCGTCCAGGCGTTCTCGACGCCGCCGAGCGCCAGGATCTTCCGGACGGTGTCGGTGGCGGCGAGTCCCAGCCCGGTCGGGGCGGGAATCAGTTCGACCTCGACGCTGCCGGCCTTGCCGGTCGTCCGGCGAGCCAGCGAGTGAGGTCGTTCGCTTCGGTCTTCCCAGGAGCCCGCGCCGCGGTTGACCTGGATCATGTTCAGCTTCGCGATCTCGATCGCCTTCTGGATCGCGCCGCCGACCTGGTCGTCGCGGCCCTCCGCGTAGCCGACGTAGCCGTCGCGGTTACCGATGGCGACGACACAGCGGAACTTCACGCGGCGGCCGGAGTCGGTCATCCGCTGGACCATGTTGATGTCCAGCACCTCGTCCTCCAGCCCCGGCAGGAGCTGGTCGACGAGTTCCGGCTCCTTCAGCGGGAGCCCGGAGTTGAGGGCATCCTCCATCGTGTCGATTTCGCCCTCGACGACTTTGCGGCCGAGACGGGTCTGGGGTTCCCAGCCGTTGTGGTTAGCACACATACGTTATTCCTCCTGAAGCGTTTCGAGCACGTCATCGAAGTGCTCGGGCAGTTCGGTCGCGTCGAAGTCGCCGCTGTAGAGCGGCTCGTCGAGCTGTTCTGCGTACTCGGCGATGTCCTCGCCGCGGTTGCGCGACCAGTCGGCCAGCACCGACTCGTTGTGCGGCACGTCGAGGCCGGCGTCGATGGCGCCTTCCTGCACCGCGAAGACTTTGCTGCCGGGGGTCGCCGTGTTGAGGCCGATGTCGAGCACCGCCTCGTCGAGGCCGGCTTCGACCGCGCGCTTGCCGAGCAGGTAGCCCGTAAGGTACGCGCTCGGAATGTTACCGGTCGGGGCTTCCCAACCGTACTCTTCGAGGTCGCCGGAGTACGCACTGACCTTCGTCTCGTCGCCGTCCGGGCCCATCGTGACCAGCTGCGCCCTGACGTGCTGGTTGCTCTTGCGAGCGACCAGCCGGGGCTTGCCCGATTTCAGCAGGCGCAACCTCTGATGGTAGTCGGTCCGGACCTCGCGGCGACGGCGCATCGGCACCGTGTATCGTGGTCCTGTTGCCATGGTTAGTAGTTGTTCTCGATGTAGTTGAGCAGGTACTGGACGCTCTCGAACTCCCCGCCCTTGGACTTGTCGTATAGGTCGCGGTACTGCGACTGCGTGACCTCGCCCTCGGCGCGAAGCTCCTTGAGCTTCCGTCGCTGTGCTCGGATGTTCTGCTCCCACTGTTCCTTGCGCTGCTGGCGGCCGCCGGCCTTGCCGCGGCGCTTGCCGGGGCCGGTTCGGTGGCCGTAGTCGCGCTTGGCCTTGCGCTCGCGCGCACGGCCGCGGGAGTTGCCTTTCTTCTCTTTCGCGGCGATGGAGCCGTCGTCGACCAGTTCGCGGATGTCCTCGCGGGTGATCGCCTCCGCGATGGCACCCTGTGCGTCGGGGTCGAACCAGACGCGGCTCTCGCCGACGTCCAGCACGTCGGATGCGAGTCGCTTCTGTGCACTCAGGTCAGTCATTCTTCGACCTCCACTTCGACGTAGGTCGGGTTCAGGACGCGGATGCCCTGCTCTTCGGCCTGTTCTTCGATGCGCTCGCGCTTGCGAGCGCCGACCTTCGAGCCGATTCGGACCGCTTCCACGTCGCCGTCGACGCCCTCTAGGTCGTCGACGTTGTGGACGCGAACCTCGTCGAAGCCGCTGGGGTGCTTGCCGCGCACCGCGGTCGGCGAGCGGAAGCCCGCCTCGACCTTCGGGCCCTTGCCCTTGATGCCGCGGCGCTGCTTGCTGAGTTTGCCGCGGGGGCGCCGCCACGAAGTCGGCGTCCGCTTCTTCTTGTGGTAGTCCTGCCGGTTGAACTGCGGCTTACCGACCCGCTTGCGCTGGGCGAGCAGTTCCTGCTCGCGCTCGCTGAGGTCGGGGGTCTTGGAAACCAGCCCGCGGGGCTGGAGTTCGGTCTCGACCTCCTCGGCCGGTTCCTCCTCGGCTTCGGTCTCTTCCTCTTCGATCTCGGCTTCGGTCTCCTCTTCGACTTCGAGACCGCCCACGTCGGCCTTGATGCGGGCCGCGAGCGCGTTCCCGATGCCCTCGACCTCCGCGAGATCGCTCTGTTCGGCGGCCTTGACGTCCTCGACGGACTCGAAGCCCGCCTCTCGGAGCGCCTCGGCCTTCGAGGAGCCGACGCCGCTGATGTCTTCGAGATTCTGGAGTTCGTCGTCTGCCATGCGTTAGGCACCTCCCGTCGAGGGTTTCTCGGTGATGTACACTCCGTCCTGGAAGACGCGAGTGTCCTTGCCCTGCACGCGGGTCAACTGCTCGATGTCGGCGGCCGTCTGGCCGACGTCTTCGATGTTGGGCCCGCTGAGCGTGAGCGTCTCGTCGTTCACTTCGACCGTCGTGTCGCCGTGGATGGTGGCGCGGCGCGCGGCCCGTTCACCGAGGAAGTTCTCGATGACGACCTCGTCGCCTTCCGAGCGGACCTGCATCGGGAAGTGGGAGTAGAACACCTCCATGGTGTACTCCCAGCCCTCGGTCACGCCGTGGATCATGTTTCGCACGTGGCTCTCGAAGGTGCCGATGGTCGCCGTCGTCTTGGCGTCCTCGGCGTCGCTCTCGATGGCCACGGTGTCGTCCTCCACCGATACGGACACGTCCGGGTACCAGAGGCGTCGCGTGACGCTCCCGTTGGGGCCATCGACGGTGAGGTCGAGGTGGTCCGTTTCGGCGGTCACGTCGTCCGGAATTTCTAGTTCTGTTCGTGCCATGGTTCTAGTAGACGTACGCGATGACCTGGCCACCGACGCCCTGTTCGCGGGCCTCGTAGTGGCTCATGACGCCGCGGCTGGTCGTGACGACGAGCGCCCCGTAGTCGCGGGCGGGGAGGAACCGCTTCTCCCACTTCTCGAACTCGTCTGCGCCCGCCGAGTAGCGGGGCTTGACCGCGCCGCATTCGTTGATCGCGCCTTTCAGTTCGACCTCGAACTCTCCGGCCTTGCCGTCGTCGACGAACTCGAAGCCGTCGATGTACCCGCGGTCGTAGAAGACCTCGAGTACGCTGCCGATCTCGTTCGAGGCGGGTTGTACGGTGTGGTCCAGGTGTCCGACGCTCTCGGCGTTGTCGATGCCCGAAAGCGCGTTGGACAGCGGATCGTTTCCTGCCATTGTTATCGGTACTTCTTGAATCCCATGCTCCGGGCTATCTCCCGGAAGCACTGGCGACACAGATTGATGTCGTACTTGCCGACGAGACCCTGCTTGCGGCCGCAGCGCTGGCACTCGACGTACTGGCCGGTGCGCTTCTCTGCGTGCTCGCCGGTCGCCTCGGTTTCGTTTTCGCTCTCGCTCATTGATCGACCTCCACGTCGAAGTTGGCTTCGAGGAACGCGACCGCGTCCTCGACGGTCAGCTGGTGGCTCGAGGGAATCGAGCGCGACACCTTGTCGCGCTTCGCGATTCGGTAGCCGGGACGGACGAGGTTGACCGTCACGTCCAGGCCGTAGATGCCGACGTTCGGGTCGTACTCCTGGCTCGGGAACTCGGTGTGTTCCGCGACCCCGAAGCTGAAGTTGCCCGTGTCGTCGAACTGCCGCTTGCGGATGTTCGCGAGCGGCAGGGCCGTCCGGAGGAACTCCTCTGCCTCCTCGTCGCGGAGGGTAACCTTCGCGCCGATGGGGTCGCCCTGCCGGATGCCGAACTCGGGCTTGGTGGACTTCGCCAGCGTCCGAACGCTCTGCTGGCCGGTGACGTCCTCGAGGATCTCCTCGGCGTTCGCGAGTTCGCGGCCGCCCTCGCCGACGCCCATGTGGACGACGACCTTCTCGATGGACGGTTCGCGCATCTCGTGGAAGTCTGCCTCGGCTTCGCTCATTCGTCGTCACCTCCGGTGAAGTTCTCGTCGATGACGACGACGTACTCCTCGACCGTCTCGAAGGTGCCGTCGTCGGTTTCGACGACGACGCTGTTCGAACCGCTGCCGGGCGTCACCTGGATCTCGGCGAGCTCGCCGACTTCGCCGGCGTGCTGGCCGCGAACCGCGGTCACGAGGCTCCCCTCTTCGTAGGGGAAGTGGGCGACGACTTCGCTGTCGTCGTTGTCGACGACGATGGAGTCGCCCGCGGCGTACTCGTTCGCGTCCTCGACGAGCAGGTTCTGCCCGTCGTGGAGGTTGAGTTGCGTCTGGCCGCCCGCGACCTGCGTCTTGTTCTCGATCTTCGCCAACTTGCTGTCGGCGGCGTCGGCGTCGATGGGCGTCAGCGCGAGCCGACCGCCCTCGTCGGGGAAGACGCGGTAGTACTCGTCGCGCTCGACGAACGCCAGGATGTCGAACATCCCGATGGGTCGGTCCTCGGCGGCGTTCTCGTCGCCGTTGACCAGGACGTTGCCCTGTTCGAGGGCGTAGCGCGCTTCCTTGCGCGACGCGACGTAGCCGAGCACGTCCCGCAGCACGATGAGCAGCGGGACGCCCTCTTCGCCGTGCGGGCCGGCGTCGGCCTTCACGGTGAAGGTTTCGGTCTTTCGCTCGACCGGCCAGGACTTCGGAACGGAGAGTCGTTTCTGGTGGTTGCTCATTCTTCGTCACCTCGCAGACGCGCTTCGCGTCGGTCGTCTTCGAGGTCGAGGTCCGTCACGCGGAGGTTGCTCGCGTCGAGCGACCGCTGGACTTCCTCGCCGTCGGCCTTCTCGACGGTCACGCCCTCGACTTCGATGGCGGCGTCGCGCAGGTCGACGTCCGTCACTTCGCCCTCTTCGCCGGCGAAGTCGCCGCGGAGCACCTCAACGGTGTCGCCCGCGTTGACGCGGACGCTCCGGGTGCCGTACTCCTCGCGGAGGTCGTCGGACAGCGTCGCCTTGACCTGCTTGTGACGCTCGTGCAGCGAAGCGTTCTGGGTCTTGTTTCGCTGTTTGCGTGGTTGTTTGGTCATACTATCATCGTAGCCGTGCTCGCAATGCTTCCGAACCGCTCGGCGACTTCTCGCGCGATGGGACCCTTGATCTCGGTCCCGCGAGGTTCCTCGACGTCGTCGATGATGACGGCGGCGTTGTCCTCGAACTTCACCCGGGTCCCGTCGGGACGCCGGATGGGCTTGCGCTGGCGGACGATGACGGCCTCCAGCACCTGCCGGCGCATCTCGGGGGTACCCTTGGTGACCGAGATGGTCACCTTGTCGCCGATACCCGCTTTGGGGTGTCGGCTCTTGGTGCCCGAGTAGCCGGAGACGCTGATGACCTTGATCTCGCGTGCGCCCGTGTTGTCGGCGCAGTTGAGGAGCGAGCCCTTCTCGAGGCCCTGAGTCACGTCAGCCTTCAGCGCTTCCATCAGTCGTCACCTCCGTCGGTGTCGCCGGTCGTCTCCTCCTCGGCGGATTCGGAGTGTCTGGTGCCGCCCGCCCCGAAGTCCTCCGTCGTGTCGAGCGTCTCGACGACGACGTGGCTCTTGGTCTTCGAGAGCGGTCGGGTCTCTGCTATACGAACCGTGTCGCCGACTTCCAGGCCGAGGCATTCCGGCGCGTGCGCCGGAACGCGGGACCGACGTTTCATGTATCGGTCGTACTTCGGCACCGGAACGTCGTACTCGCGTTCGACGATCACGGTCTTGTCCATATCTGTGGAGGCGACCTCGCCTTCGAGCGTCTGTCCTCGCACGGAGAGCGTTCCGTGGAACGGACAGTTCTCGTCGGAGCAGGTCTCCTCCGGTTCGTCTACGTTCAGTCCTATCGCCATTGTGATTCACCTGACTTCTCGGTGCGCAGTGCGGGTCGTGAGAGCAGCCGCGATCCATCCACCGTAACGTAGGCCGCGCCCTCGCAAGAGCCAGACTGACCGGCGCGGACGCCGGCAGTTTCCGACCCAAGTTCGGACGCGGTCCCCGACCGGTTACCCCGGTCGGCGGGTTCATCTGTGATCGCGAACTCGAACGTCGAGCCCTGCTTTTGCACCTGCCGCACCCGAGAGCCGGACTCGACGCTCAGGGTCCCCTGCGTCTCGGCGACCACCCGACCCTCGATTCCCACGAGGGACGGGTTGGCCGCGTCGACGACGCGGACGGGGAGGCCGATGAGCTCGTGTCGAGTCAGGTTCTCGGGTGTCAGTGGCATGGTTACGCTTCGGTTTCGTCTTCGAGGTCGCCTTCCTCGCGCTGCACCGTCTTGATGCGCGCGATGGTCCGGCGGAGTTCCTGGAACCGGCCGGGGTCCTCGGGCGCGCCGCCCGCGGCCTTCACGGCCTTCGCGTTGAGGAGTTCGGTCTCGAGTTCGTCGAGTTCGGACTCGCGCTCGGCCGGCGTCATGTCGCGGATCTCCTCGACGTGCAGGATGGCCATTATTCGTCACCCTCCTCGTCGCCGGACTCCTCGGAGTCGGCTTCCGCCTCGTCCATCTCGTCCATCAGTTCCTCGGCTTCCTGTTCGACCTCCTCCTCGAGTTCGTCGAGTTCCTCCTCGACGTCCTCTTCGGACTCGGCTTCCGCCGACTCCTCGGATTCGGTTTCGTCTTCGATGACCTCCTCGACGACTTCCTCGTCGAGTTCCTCTTCGCCGGGTTCGGCGGGCTCCTCGTCGGCGTCGGCCGACTCCTCGGCGCGGAGCTCTTCGAGTTCCTCGTCGGTGGGCTCTTCGAGGAGTTCCTCGACGCCCTGCTCGTTGGCCTCGACGGCCTCGGGCGTGAGCTCCTCGACGTCGGCGCCTTCCGACACCTCGAAGTCGTCGGGCAGGTTGGCTCCCGGCGGGATGATCTTGACGTCCACGCCGATGGTGCCGAGCTTCATCACCGCGACGCCTTGGCCGTGGTCGACGATGTCCTCGGCGGGTTCGCCGTTGTGCTTGATGTAGCCGCGGTTGAACTTCTCGACGCGCGAGCGCGCGCCGGTGACCTTGCCGCTGAGGACGATTTCGGCGCCGAGGGCGCCGGCGTCCATGATGCGGTCGATGGTCGTGTGGCCGGCCTTCCGGAAGTACCAGCCGCGTTCGAGCGCGTTCGCCAGGCGGTCGGCGACGATGCGGGCGTTCAGGTCCGGTTCGTCGACCTCCTGGACGTCGATCTGCGGGTCGTCCAGTTCGAACTGCTGTTCGAGCTGGGAGGTGATCTTCCGGATGTTCTTCCCGCCCTTACCGATGACCATGCCGGGCTTCTCGGCGCGCAGGATGATCTGGGTCCCCATCGGCGTCTTGGCGACCTCCATGCCGCCGTAGCCGGCGCGGCCGAGTTCGTCGGCGAAGAACTCGTCGATCTGGGACCGCTGCATGCCGTCTTCGATGAACTGGTGTTCGTCTGCCATTATTCTTCGACCTCCTCGAGGATGAGTTCGACGTCGACTTCCATCGTGTTCCAGGCGGTCGCGCGACCCATCGCGCGGGGCTTGCGACCCTGGACCTCGCCGACCTTGTGGGCGGCGACGTGCATGATCTCCATCTCCTCGCCGTCGAATCCCTGCTCGTCGGCGTTGTTGACGACGTTCTCGATGAGGTCGAGGAACGCCTCGCTGGCCTTCTCGGGGTAGCGACCGGCGTCCCAGCCGTCGATGTCGCTACGGTGGCCCACGCCGCTGTTGTGGGACTTGAACGGGACCGACCGTTCGCCGTCGATGACCTGCTGGAGGTACGCCTGGGCGTCTCCGGCGGTCATTCCCTTGATCTCGCGGGCGATGGCTTTGCTGTGCTTGTGGCTCATGTGCCGCTCCCGGAGCATCCCCTTGGCGGTGGTGTCCGGGTCGGCCTCGACGCTGTAACTGATTCCCATGGTATCACTTGAGTGGCACGAACTTCGAGGAGCGGGTCGCGCCGATACCGGCCTGTCCGTGCTCGACCGACGTCCGGGTCAGCTGGAACTCGCCGAGGTAGTGACCGAGCATCTCGGGCTCGACTCGCACGCGCTCGAAGCTCTGGCCGGTGTACACCGCGAAGGTCTTGTCGACGAACTCCGGCAGCACCGGCATGTCGCGCAGGTGCGTCCGGATGGGGTCGTTGGCCGACCCTTCCTCGGTGGCCTCGCGGGCCTCCTCCAGCAGTTTCTCCTGCTGGGCCGACAGACCGCGCTCGATGGTTCGCCGCTGGCGGGCGGGGAGCAGTTCCGCGACTTCTTCGACGCTCATGTCCTGCAACTCGTCGAGCGTGTGACCGCGGAAGGTGAACTCACCTTCTCGGCCGGTTCGGTATTCGTTTCCGCTCATGTTCAGTTACCTCCTCGTCCCGTGCGCCGGGACGAGATGTCGCCGACCTTGCGGCCCGGCGGCGCGTCGCGGGAGACGGACTTCGGACGTCCGGGGTGCTGGCGGCCACCGCCACCGAACGGGTGGTCGACGGCGTTCATCGCCACGCCGCGGACGTTGGGCCACTTGGTCCCGCGCGCTTTCATCTTGTGGTACTTGTTGCCCGCCTTCACCATCGGCTTCTCCGTGCGGCCGCCGCCGGCCACGACGCCGATGGTCGCTCGGCAGTCGGGCGAGAGTCGCTTGACCTCGCCGCTGGGCAACTCGACGACCGCGGCGTTGCGGTCGTGGGTGATCAGGTTCGCGCTCACGCCGGAGGAGCGGGCGAACTTCCCGCCGTCGCCGGGCTGGCGCTCGACGTTACAGACCGGGACCCCTTCCGGAATCTCGGCCAGCGGGAGCGTGTTGCCCTCCTTGATCTCGGCGGAGATGCCGATCTGGATCTCCTCGCCGACGCCGACGCCCTCGGGCACCAGGATCATGCGCTGGTCGCCGTCCTCGAACTCGACCGCCGCGACGGGGGCCGAGCGGGCCGGGTCGTGCTCGATGTCCACGATGGTGCCGGAGACGGTGTCGACGTCTTCGGGCTTCTTGTGCGTGAGGTCGGCCTTGTACCGGTGCGACGGGGCGCGGAACGTCGGTGCGCCGCGACCTCGTCGCTGTCCTTGGATTCGTCGTCCCATGTGTCAGAACACCCCAATTCTGGAGGCGACTTCCTGGGCGTCGTCGTCCTCCGAAAGGGTCACGGTGGCTTTCTTGGTGCCCTTCATCGTGACCTGCGTGTTGATCTTCTCGATGGTGACCTCGTACTGGTCTTCGATCTCGTCCTTGATGGTGGGCTTGTCGGCGTCGAGGTCGACGATGAACTGGAGCTTGTTCTGGAAGTCCATCTCGTTCATCGCCTTCTCGGTCACCCACGGGTACTCGATGACGCCGCTCATCGGTCGGTCACCTCCTCGATGGCGCTCTCGGTCCAGACGGTCAGCCGTCCGGGGTGGGCGCCGGGCGCGAGGTCCTCCGCGTTGACCTCGCTCGCGGTCGCCACGTCGGCGCCCGCGAGGTTGCGGGCGGCCCGCGACGGCTCGTCGCCGGTCACGAACAGCACCGACTTCGGCGTCTTGTACTTCCGGCCGCGGAGTTTGCCCTGGCCGGCGCGGACGGACTTGTTGTCCTCCGCGCGCGCGATGTCGTCGGCGACGCCGACGGCTTCGAGGAACGAGACGACCTCCTGGGTCTTGACGAGTTCTTCGAAGTCGTCGGAGACGACCAGCGGCAGGTCGAGATCCTCGTCGAAGCGGTGGCCGCGCTCGGCCACGAGGTCGGCGTCCGCGGTGGCCGCGACGGCCGAGCGGACCGCCTTCTTGCGCTCCTTCTTGTTGATGTTCAGCGAGCGGTCCTTCTCTTCTTTCGGCGGGTGGGCCTTGCGACCCCCGACGGTCTGGGGGACGCGCGCCCCCTGGCCGTTCGTCCGGGGGACGTGGGCCATGCCGCGGCCGCTGCCGGGCGACTCCGCCGACGTTCGCATGCCGGCGTAATCGTCGGCGCCGTAGTCCTGCTTGCGGTTTGCCTGAGCGGCTTGGACGGCTCGCTCGATGAGGTCCGGCCGGACGGTCTCTTCGAAGACCGCCGGCAGGTCCACGGAGCCTGCGTCCTCGCCGTCGAGGTCACGGATTGTTGCTTGCATGGTTTATCCCTGGTTGGATTCGGTGCTCACGTAGCGCACCTCGGGGTCGAGGCGCGGTTGGTCGTTCGGTCGGACGGCGGGCCGGAAGCGCAGGAGGCGCTTGTCCGGACCGGGGAGCGACCCCTTGACCAGCGCGTACGGGCCGTCGACCTCGCCGTAGTTGACGAAGCCGCCGTCGACGTTCACGTCGTCGCCCTCGCCCATCGAGACGAGGCGCTTGTTGAGTTCGGTACGCTGGTGGTAGCCGGTCTGACCCTGCTGGGGCACGGTCGAGCGCACGCGGCTGGGGTTCCACGGACCGAGGTTGCCGATCCGGCGCCGCCAGCCCTGGCGGGCGTGCTTGCCTTTGCGCTTCTGGACGCCCCACCGCTTGACGGGGCCCTGGGTGCCCTTACCCTTCGTCACGCCACTCACGTCGAGGTACTCGCCGGCGCGGAACACGTCGTTGATCTCGTGTTCGCCGCCGTCCTCGAGGAGTTCGAGCGCGAAGTCGGCGCGGTCGTCGAGCGACCCGCCGCCGACGCGCGTCTCCATGACGTCGGGCTTCTTCTTCGGCACGCTGGCGATGTCGCTCGGGACGGTGTGGGTGATGACGCGAACGTCCGCGACGTCACCGTTCTCGACGGCTTCGCGGAGTTCGTCCTCCGCGGCGTCGGCGTCGTGGTCCTGGGGCACGTCGAGCGTGCGCGAGAGTTCCTCGTGGAACTCCGAACCCCACACTTCCGTCAGCGGCTTCTTTCCGTACGGCGTATCTTCGTAGGCTCGCAGAGCGACCGCTCGCATCGGCGGCGTCTCGACGATGGTGACGGGCACCGACTCCTCCATCCCCTCTCGCGGGGAGTTGGACTCGTCGTTGACCATCACCACGTGGCTCATGCCGACCTTGTAACCCGCGAAGCCCTGGAGCGACGGATTGCCGTCGCCGTCGGGCCACGAGTTGAAGCGCGGAACCTCGCTGGCCGCACGCTGGCGGGGGCCGAACCCTAGCGAACCTTTGCGTGGTCTGCTTGTATCTGACATCGTATCACTTCTCTTTGAGGTTCAGGCAGGCGAGGGTGGCGAACATCGCTTCTTCGGTTCGCACCACCTCGCTGCCTTGATTCGGGATCGCGTTTAGCCAGAGGTCAAACCCGCCTGGTGCGTCGGATTCGACGTTGGACTCCGCGTCCGCCTCGTCTCCCGAGTGGACCGACTCCACCGGGAGGTCGAGCATCTCCGGCAACCCGCGACCGGGAGAGCCGAACGCGACGGTCACACCGTCGCGTTCGGTGCGGCCGACCAGTTCGGTCAACCGCCCGGTCGTGAGTTCGACCCCGTGGCGGGACGTCGCGATGCGAACGCCCGCGTCGTCGCGGTCGAGGGCCGCCGGAAGGTCCGTGCGCGTCACTTCGAACCCCGGAAGGGGCTCGTCTACGAGCTTCGCACGGACCGGACTTCGCGAAGAGATCCTGACGGTTACGCGCTCCCCCTCGGCGACCGTCATTTCTGACGGTACGACGAGGGAGATCGGGTGTTGCATGCCGCAATTGACCCGTACGCGCCCTTCAGGTCCGACCTCGGTCACGATTCCCTGTCTTAACGACCCCGAACCGTTCGATTCGGAGCCGGTCAGTGAGGGGGCGCGGAGCGGCGGTAGGACGCCCGCGAACTCCAATTCGTCTCGCCTGCCGAACGCCTCCTTTCGGAGGTACGGCGGCGTGGCCGCGTACTTCAGTACGGTGCTTACGAATCCGCCACCCCATCGCCGCTCGCCGTCGGGGTCCGGAAAGACCCCGAGGCGGTCGGCCCGGAAGACCGTCGCCGCACGGGCGACGTAGCCGAGTTTGCGAGTGGCCTCGCGTTTGTCCTCGGCTTCCCGGACGAGGGATGACGGCACGAGCACGCTGACTGTCATACCGTGGCGCTTCGACGCCCCGTCACTAGACTGTAGCGAATCTTTTCTGCTATGTCCTTAAAAGGTCATTGCTTCGCGTTCGGGGGTGCGACCGCCTCACAAGCGCTTGAAACGTCGAAATCGGTGATTGAATCGTGGTACCGTCCCTCGATTCTAGCTCGTTTCGGAAGGCTTTTTACTACCAGCGTAATACGATAGAGTGCAGACGCAGGGCGCTGGTAGTGTAGTGGTATCACGTGACCTTGCCATGGTCGCAACCTGGGTTCAAATCCCAGCCGGCGCACTTCTTACGGACACAACGTCACTAACGGAGTCTCCGTTTTCCGGGCTGCTTTCGGGTTCCGGAGATAACGCTACACGGAGAGTTCGGACAATTTCGTCTGCGCCTGGATTTTCCGACTCAACGTACACATCCACTTTTTAATTTCAGAGGCTCGTTCACCGTGAATCCGCCCGAACTCCCGATTCGCTACAGCTGAGGCGATACGCGTAGGGTGTACGTTTATCATGACAGAGGTTCTGGGTGAAATATCCGGTTCGAATGACGTCCCCATCGCGCGTTCGCCGCGGCTACGCTCTCGGTGGATTAGGTGTGGTAATTGCACTCCTCGGAATCCTGTTCGAGTCACCGAAGGACGCCGAGAGTTGGCTTTGGATTACGTTCACGTTCTTGGGTGGTCTGTACCTCATCGTCCGAGCGTGGATTGCTGACGATACTCGATAGATTTGATTCGTATCGCGAACCTAGTACCCGCTCCTCCGTCACACGAAGTACAACGGTGGATTCGACAGTCAAGGAACTCCAGTATCTCGCAGATTCCGATACGCGACCCGACCAAGGAGGAACATGAGGACGAAACTCAGAATCGGAGGGACCCAGCGAGCGAACACGACCCCAATCGGGTCTCCGCACTCTCCTGTACACGAACAAGTGGCCACTTTGTAGAAGCCGTAGCCGGTCAGGAGAGCGCCAACGACACCCCAGAGAGCCGCAAAACGCGTGACCGGTTCGTCCAATCCAAACTGAAGGAAACCATCGCGCGAGGAGGTCCGGCGGTAACGTCACCCCCGAAACCCCCAGAGCCGACGCTACGACGAACGCCGCCGGACGACCAGCAGTCCCGCGAGGAGCGCGGCCAGCGTCGCAGCGACGCCGAATCCCGGAGTAGCACCGCTCCCGCCGGAGTTCCGAGTCTCGTCGTCCGACTCCGTAGTCTCGCTCGTCTCGGCGGCGGCGACGCTCGTCACCGAGACGACGCCCGCGGCGGTGCCGCCGACCGAGATCTCGTACCGCCCGTCCGTCTCGAACGTCCGCTCGAACGTCACGGTCGTCGATTCGCCCGCCGCCAGCGTCACGTCCTTCGCGGCGACCACGGCGCCGTCGACTTCGAGTTCGACCGGGACGGTCCCCGTTCCGTCGCCGCGGTTCTCGACGGTCGCCGTCACGGTCGTCGACTCGCCGACCGCGACGGACGACGCGCCGAGCGACGCCTCGCTCACCGCGACCGACGGTGCGGCGAGTCCGACCGCGAACGTCCCGGTTCCGGACGCCGAGGCCCGGAAGAGGTACGAACCGCCGCGCTCGTGGCGGAACGTCGTCGGCAGGCGCTTCCACGTACCGTCGCGGTAGCGGTACAGTCCGACGTTCTTCGGACTCCGGGCCCTCTCGGCGTCGACGGCGAACGCGACCGAAACCGCCTCGAGTTCGGCGTCGGTGATGTACGTCGGCGTCGCGGTCACGTAGCCGAGGGTCTCGCTCACGCCGTCGAAGGCGGTCGCGCCGGCCGGCGGGGACTCGGTCGCGCGCACGTCGACCAGGAACCGCGCCTCGGGGCCCGAACTCGCGGGCACGACGGTCAGTCCCCGGACGGTCGCGTCGCCGGCGGAGAGTCCGCCGGCGAACGAAACCCGGCCCGGCGAGTCGGCCCGAGCGTTGGTGATCTTCGCCGTGGCGCTGCTGGCGGTCGGGTCGAGCAGTTCGACCTGCACCGACGGCGGCGGGACGTTCGAACCGCCGCCACCGCCGCCGTTTCCACCGCTCCCACCGCTATCGCCTCCGCCACCGTCTCCATCACCGCCACCGCCATTGCGGCCGGGCGACACCTGGGAGTTCGCGGCCCCGACTCTGAACGACGTGGTGTAGTTCCTCGCGTTTCCGGCCCGGTCCACGACCCTCACGGTCGCTTGGTGGTCGCCCTCCGCGAGTCCGGTCGCGTCGTACCGGACGTACTCGCCCGTGACGCTCGTCGCGGAGTCGTCGGTGACCCGCCGACCGTCGAAGTACACGTCGACCGCGCCGGCGTCGACGCCGCTGATGTCGTCGCCGTAGTCGAACTCGACGGTCGCCCGCGACGTCCCGGCGTCGTAGGTGACGCCGTCGGGCGACTTCCGGTCGAGCGTCGGCGGGGTATCGTCGGCGACGACCGCGCCGTACGTCGAGAAGTGCGTGACGTTCGCCACCCAGTAGCGCTTCGCCTCCCCGGTGACGTTCCGCGTCTCGACCGACGTGTCGAGCCGTTCCCACTCGCGCGCCGCTTCATCGTAGTAGCGAATCTCGACGTCGCCCTCACGGACGCCCTCCGGCAGATTCTCGACCGGGATGCCGATGGTCGCGTCCGTGAGATTGCGGGACAGTTCGCCCCCGAGTTCGCCGTTCAGGAAGTTCACGCCCGCGAGGTTCCGCGAGAGCGGTGCGAGCGCGTTCGAACTCCCCGTGACGGTCGCGGTGCTGTCGACGTCTCGCGCCGTCCGGAACTGGACGAACTGCCCGGAGTGCTCCAGGACGACCGTCGCGGTCCCGTTCTCGGTGTTTACCGACTCGACGTCGGCCGTCGAGTTCGCCCGCCCGACGTTCCCGGTGAGGTCGGTGCCGGTCGCAGTCGCGCGGTACGTGCTTCCGGCGTCGCCCAGCGCGAACGTGTCGGTCCAGACGTTCCCGGACCGGTTCACGTCGAGGTCGGTCGTCGTGCCGTTCGGCAGTTCGACGGCGACGGCCGGGTCGGACGCGAGGCGCTCGCTCGCCGAAACCTCGACTCGCCCCGTCGCGTCGTCCACCCGGGTTATCGTCGCGCCGAGGGCGGGCGACTCGCGGTCGAGCACGACCGTCGCCGCCTCCGTCCGGCCGACGTTCCGGTGGCGGTCGGTTCCCGCGACGCCGACCGTGTAGCTACCGTCGTCGGGGAGGTCGCCAAGGTCCCAGGTGGCCGTCCAGTTGTGACCGTCGTCGCTGGTCGCCGGCGCGCCGGCGCGGAAGTTGGCGAAGTCGGCCGACAGCGTCATCCCGACCGACCGCGTGTCGCCCGGCGTGCCGTCGACGGTCGCGTTCACGGTCAGCGTGCCGTTCGTGTAGATTGGGCCGGACGGAACGCCCGTGGGCGTCTCCGTCGCGCCGGCCGCCGTGACGGCGATGGTCGGGTCGCGGGCGTCCACCCGGAACGCGTCGAACGTCGTCACCTCGACCGCGTTGCCGCGCTCGTCGGTCGCCCGGAGCGCGAGGTCCACCGTCTCCCGGCGTTCGCCGATGTGCTCGGCGACGTCGAACGTCGCCCGGTAGACGGTGACCCGGTCGGTCGAGGCCGCTTCGAGGCGCTCGACCGTTCCTTCGCGCCACTCCCCGGCGCCGTCGAACGGGAACGGGACGTCGGCGGCGTCGGCGGCGACCAGCGCCCGGGCGCCGGCGTCGCCGCCAGCGACGGCGAACCGCACCCGGAGTTCGCCCCCCGCCGTGTTGTTCGTCGACCCGGCGAGCACCGCGACGTCCCGAATCGCGGGCGGAGTGCTATCTGCCCCGGGGTCGTAGGTCGCGCGACGGGTGGTCACGGTCCGGGTCGACAGCGGCGGCGCGCCGTTGCGACCGTCGACGGTCACCGCGATTCTGTCGCCGGACGAGACCGCGACGCCGGCGTCCCGCCACGCGGGCGTCGCCGGGAGCGTCCGGTCGAGGACCCTCGTCCCGTCCCGCTCGATTCGAATTCGGTCGTCGCTCCCGTCGACGAACTGGTGGCCCGCGCGGTCGCGTTGACCGACCGCGCGGTACGACAGCGTCCCGTCGGCGACCCGCCAGCGGAGGTCGCCGACGAACGGGTGGCGGTTGAACCCGACCTCTCGCGTCTCGCCTGGCGCGGGCGAGTGGGAAGTCGGCGACCTCAGGCGCCAGGTGGCCGACGCGTCGGATTCGGCGGTCGCGGCGACGTCGTGGGTCGCGACTCCGCGACCGAGGTAGACCGTCTGTCGCCGGCGGTCGCCGATACCGTCGACGACTGCGTGCGAGAACTGGCCGCCCGCAGGCCCCTCGCCCGTGGCGGTCAGCGCGACGTCGTAGGACTCGCCGGGCGCGGCCCGGTGGTAGGTCGCGTTCGTCGCCGCGAGGGCGGCGGGGTCGACCGACGTCGTCCCGCCCTCGCCGACGCCGTCGATGCGGTGAATCAACTGGTAGACGGCCGGCGCGTCGAAGGCGTCGGCGTCCGTCGACGCCACGGCTGCGCCGGACCCGGACTCGCCTCCCGCCTCCTCGCCCGCCGCCCCGCCCGCGACCAGGACGCGGCCGACGGTCGCGTTCAGGTCGGCGTTCCGGTCGAACATGACCGTCGCGTCGTCGGGAGAGGCGGTCGCGACCGTCCCGCCGTACCGCGCGCCGCCGGCCGTTCGCTTCGAGTAGCGAACCTTCACGCTCCGGGTCGCGACCGCTCCGGCGTTCGCTTCGAGGGCGCTCGCGTCGAGCGCGCGGCCGACCGTGTCGCTCTCGTTCAGGACGACGAGTTCGTCGCCGTCGACCGTCAGCGTCCGCTGGAAGACAACCGGCCGGCCCGTCGCCTCGTCGCGGCCGTGCGAGAGCACGTGGTAGGTGCCGCCCTCGACCATCCGGTAGGTGACCGACGAGTCGTTCGCGCTCGCCGCGCCGGCCGCACCATCGAGTCGGGCGTACCCCTCCTCGCCGGTCAGTTTCCACCGGCCCTTGCGGTCGGCGAACAACTGGACGGGGTCGCCGTCGACCGACGTGTTCGCGGCGCCGACCTTCCGGACGGTCACCTCGTGAAGCCGCAGGAAGCCGAAGACGACCGAGTAGTTTCTGCCGAGCGAGAGCCGTCCCGAGTAGACGCCGGGCGGGACGCTCTCGTCGAGGCCGAGTTCGAGGTGCGCGGTTTCGCCCGGCGCGAGCGTCACCGTCGAGCGGTTGACCGGCATCGACTCGGTGTTGCCGTCCTCGATGTCGGTCGCTTTCGCGCTCGCGTTCAGGCGTCTCGTCTCGTCGCCGACGTTGGTCAGCGTCACCGTCGCCGACTCGGGGCGGTCGCTCCGGACGGTGCCGAAGTCGACGGTGCCCGGCGAGACGACCAGGTCGGTGCCGACGGCGTCGGCGGCGTCGACCCCGCCCGCACCCTGGGTGTAGACGTCCGGCACCGGCAACGGGTCGGCGGTCGTCGTGAGCACGCTCTTGACCCGCTCGGGCGACCAGTCGGGGTGTTTCTCCAGGACGAGCGCGGCGACGCCGCTGACCACCGGCGCCGACATGCTGGTGCCGCTCTTGCGGGTGAAGCCGTCGGTGCCCGCCTTCGCGCTCACGACGCCCCAGCCTGGCGCGATGAGGTCGGGTTTGAGGAAGTGGCCGAACTTGGTCGGGCCGCGCGCCGAGAAGTACGTGACGCTACCATCGTCGTAGCTCGCGCCGACCGTGAGCGCGTTCGAGTGGATGCCGGGCGTGGTGACGGTGCGGTAGCCGGGGCCGTCGTTGCCCGCGGAGGAGACGACCAGCGTTCCCTGTGCGACGGCGCTGTTGACCGCCTGGGCGTACCGGTCGTTCGACCGCCGGGAGGTGACGGGGCCGCCGAGACTCATGCTGACGATATCGGCGCCGTTCCGGGTGGCGTACTCGATGCCGTCGACGATCCAGGAGGTGTAGCCCCAGCCCTCCGAGTTCAGCACGCGGACGTCCATGAGGCTCGCGTTCGGGGCCATGCCGGTGTACTTGTCGTCGTCACTGGCGACGATGCCCGCGACGTGGGTGCCGTGGCCGTTCGGGTCGTCGGTCCGGCCCTCATACGTGAAGTCGCGCTCGGCGATAACGCGGTCTATCGCGGGGTGGGAGTCGTCGATACCGCTGTCGAGGACCGCGACCGTGACCCCCTCGCCGCTGACGCCGTGGACCTCGCGGGCGAGCGACGCCGAGGCCGACTCGTCGGCGTCTTCGAGTTGGAGTCGGTACTTCACGTCGAGGGTGACCAGTCCGACGTTCGGGTCGGCCGCGAGCGCCTCGTACGCCCGGCGGGCCCGGTCCTTCGCGACGACCCCGGCCTCGGCGTCAATGCTCTCCAGCCGCGACCGGCGCTCGACGCCCGCGACGCTCTCCAGCGGACTCTCGACTCGCCCGTCGCTCCCGGCGAGGCGGGAGCGCTCGTTCGTACCGACGATGACGGGAATCGAGTCGGTATCGGCGTCGGCGAGGCCCTGGTCGACGAGGAACCCCACGTCGAACAGTTGGCTGTCGAACCGCTCGAAGTCGACGCCGACGGGGTAGACGTAGGCGGCGTCGGCGGTCGCGACCACTCGCATCCGGTCGTCGCCCGATACCCGATACAGGGTCCGGTCGCCCTCGCGGACGACCGTGACGGTCTGTCCGGTGACGAGCGTCACCCGGGTCGCGTTCGGCGGTGCGGCAGGCGGGTCGGCGACCACCGTCGCCAACCCGGCGGTTTCGTTCACGACGACCGTCCGGTTGGCATCGAGGGTCACCGCATCCGCGTCCGGGAACGCCGCCGGGTCGTTCGGTTCGCCGGACGACCCGGCGGTCAGTTTCCCGGGCGACTCGCTGACCGACCCGGCAATCGCCGGGTCGGTCGGCGAATCGTCGAGCGAAGACGCCCGGACGCTCGAAGCCCGGACATCCGACATCTGGACCCCCGGCGCCTCGCCCGCGTTCGACGCGGGCGAAGCGTCCACCGCGTGCGCCGACACGAACGACGGCGCGACGCCGCCGACCACCAACAATAGTGCGAGCGCCAGCGCCGCCGCTCGCCGCCCCACCCCGCGACTCGGTGCCTTCATGCGATTTGTCTGTCGCGAGGTCCCACCACCGGTATTTAAAACCATTCCTTTTCGGTCAAGAAGCAGACTCAATTTGAGTATCACTATTCAAATACAATATGGCGAATTCGACGGTCCGTCGGCCACTCGAACCGACCCGACCGACAGTTCTTCGGGGACCGCCCGCGTCGACCTGGACGCATGACCGTCATCGCACTCCTGAGCGTCGCACCCGTCACTGAAGGGAGCATGGCCGGCGAAGTCGCCAAGGCCGTGGCCGCGCTCGACGACTTCGACGTCTCCTACGAGACGAACCCGATGGGGACCGTCATCGAGGCCGACTCGGTCGACGAACTGTTCGCGGCCGCCCAGGCCGCCCACGAGGCCGTCGACGGCGACCGGGTGAGCACGTTCCTGAAAATAGACGACAAACGCACGCGCGAGCAACGCGCGCGAGACAAAGTAGATGCGGTCGAGGAAGCGCTGGGTCGGGAAGCGAAGCGCGAGCGATAATACGGCAGACATCCCCGACCGTACTTCTCGAACCCCGTCCATCGAACCAATTCTTTCGGATTCGGTAGGACTTATAACTACGTCCGGAGAGCGTTCGGAAGATGCCCTCCAGACGATACGTTCTCGGTGCGTCGGCCGTGACTCTCGGAAGCCTTCTGGCCGGTTGTAGCGGAGCACTACGAGCGTCTTCACCGAGTTCGGGCGGCGAAACGACGACTACGACGCTCCCGAAGAAACGTCACCGACTCCCTGACGGGCCGAAATCACCCCCGGACCCACCGGAGACGTGGACGGAGGAGTCGGCCCGAGAGTACGCCGCCGAATACGAGAAACGACACATGTACAATTGGATGTACACTCCAGACAGATCAGAGATAAACGTTGGCTGTAGTGTTAACGAGTCTGAAGCTATTGGCGGTGGGTATCGGGTTGTCCTCCTGTGTGGTGGGACCGCGTACTCTCAGAACACGACCACCCACGGAGACTACATCGGCAGACCGGTAATCTATCTGGTCGGAGAAGGGACTGCGATTCGACGGAAGTCCGAACGAACCACGTAATCGGAGTCCGCGACAGCACCGGCGAAAAAGCGATACGGGTTATCTCAGCGGGAGTCACCGGTAGTGCCGGTGTGGTCGACGAAGATGCGATTTGGCGGTGTGACTGATAAACTGTTTACGGGGAGACGCCCAACCCACGCCCATGGACAGTCTCAATCGGAACGCGCTCGAACTCGCCGACGAGGCGCTCGACTTCGCCGAGGAACTCGACATCGGCGCCCGCGAACTCGACAACGGAGCCACGGTGCTGGACTTCGGCCACGAGTTCGACGGCGGGATGGAGGCCGGACTGTTGCTCGCGGAACTCCAGACCGCCGGACTCGCGACGGTCCAGAGCGCGATGGGCGAGGTCGGGGGCGCGCCCGTCCCGCAGGTCGAACTCACCTCCGACCACCCCGCGCTGGCGCTGCTCTGTTCGCAGAAGGCAGGCTGGGAGGTCGCCACCGACGACTTCGAGGGACTGGGAAGCGGCCCGGCCCGCGCGCTCGTCGCCGAGGAGGACGAGTTCGCTCGGGTGGGCTACGTCGACGACTTCGAGTTCGGCGTGCTGGCCGTCGAGAGCGACGACTACCCGACCGCGGCGGTGGCCGACCACGTCGCCGACCTGGCCGGCCTCGACCCCGGAAGCATCTTCATCGCGGCCGTCCCCACGGCGAGTCTCGCCGGAAGCATCAGCGTCGGCGCTCGGGCGGCCGAGATGGCGGTGTTCCGCCTGGCCGAACTGGGCTACGACCCGCTGGACGTGGTCAGCGTCTCGGCGAGCGCGCCGGTCGCGCCGGTCGCCGGCAGCGAGGAGGGCGCCATCGCCCGGACGAACGACGCGCTGGCGTACGGTGGCCGAGTCCACCTGACGGTCCGCGAGGAGTTCGACCGCTTCGAGGAGGTCGTCTCGACCGCGAACGACGAGTACGGCACTCACTTCGCCGAGATATTCGAGCAGGTCGATTGGGATTTCTACGACGTCGACGAGAGCGTCTTCGCGCCCGCGCAGGCGACGGTCAACGTCGTCGGCGGCGAGACGTACGTCCTGGGCGAGCGCGACGAGGACCTGCTGGCCGAGAGCTTCGGCCTCTGAGGTGGTCGTGTGCAGTTCAAACTCGTCCCCGAACCCCCCGAGGACTTAGACTTCGTGGCGACCGCCCAGCGGGCCGTCCCGCTCGTGCCGGGCAGCGAGGACGACTGCTGTGCTCGCCTGCTCGACCGGACCGACCTCACCAGCCGCGACCAGGCCCGGACGTGGCTGACCTTCCTCCGGGCGCTCGGCCTCGCCGAGGAGGGAGCGTCGGGGTTCACCCGGACGCGCCGCGACCCCGACCCCGAGTTCCTGGCCGAGCGGTTCCGCGAACACGTCTTCGGCGCGTCGACGGTGCTGGCGACGCTGGCGTCGGCCGAGAGCGCGCTCTCGGCCGACGCCGTCTTCGAGGCGTTCCGCGACGAGGTGCCGACGTGGGAGCACTACAAGAATCCGAACACCTGGGAGGAGATCTGGCGCGAGCGCGTGGCGTTCGTGCTGGAGTGGTGCGTGCTCCTTGGACTGGCCGAAAAGCGAGACGACGGGTACGCGGCGGTCTGAAACGGGTCGCTCGCCCGAGACGGTCCGCGGCGCGCTACGACCCGAGCACCGACAGCGGCGCAGCGTCGTCCCACCGGGGCGCGAACTCCTCGCGCACGTCGGCCGCGAACTCGGGATCCTTGAGGTCTATCATGGCGAACGCCTCGCCGGGGTTCAGCGGGTTGTCGACCTCGATGCAGACCTCGATGCCGTCGATGAGGTTGAACGTCCCGCGGAGGTTCTCGGTGGTGCGGACCGCGAACTTCGGATGGTCGGCCAGCGTCTCGGTGTAGCGCTCGCCCACGCTCGGCGGGAGCGTCTCGACGAGTTCCGGCGTCATCAGCAGCGACACCTCGACCTCGCGGTCCAGCGCCGCTTCGAGATGTTCGGCCACCACTTCGCCGACGTTGCCGAGGTCGAACTGCGCGGAGGTCCGGCCTGCGACCATGACGATGCGGTCGTCGGCGGCGTCGAGGCGCTCGACCAGCAGGTCGACGGAGTCCTCGGGGCCGACCGCCGCGGTCCAGAACTGCTCTTCGACCGGTTCGGCCGCGTCGAGTTCGTCGGTGAGGTCGTCGACGATGCCCTGATACTGTTCGGCCTGCTCGCTCAGTTCGGCGAGTTTGTCGTCGAGCAGGCGGTTCAGCGCTGTCTCCGGTTCGACGGCGACGTACTTCTTGGGCCGACTCGCGCTCTGAGAGCGCGCAAGGCTGTGAGTCTCCAGGCTCGACAGCACGTCGTAGATACGACCCATCGGGACGTCGCTCGCGCGCGACAACTCCTTGGCGGTTGTCGGGGCGGTGTTCAACAGCGCCCGGTACGCCCGGGCTTCGTACTCGGAGAGGCCGAGGTCACGCAGACTCGCCATATGCGTGGGAATTACGCTCGCCCCACATAAACTCCCGCCCCGTTTTCACCGATGAGAATTCCACTCGGTTCGTCGCGGGGCCTCGGCGACCGCGGTCGCCGAGGCCCAGCGACTCGTCCCGCCGACGCTCCCCGCTCCGCCGCCCCATCGATTCCCGCTACTCCGCCGATTCGCCGACGCGCTCGCCGAGTTCGTCGGGCGTCCGGGCGGGTGCGGACGACTCGCCGTTCCGAATCACGTACGCGCACTCGTCCTCGTAGTCGCCGTCGCCGCCGGGAATCTCGCCCGCCGCCTCGGGAATCACGACCTTCTCGTGGTCGGCCATCCGGAGCGCAGCCCGGTGGAGGTCGGACCCGGCGTCGTCGGCCACCGCGATGACCAGCGGGTCGTCGCAGACCCGCGCGGCCGCCGTCGCGTAGCCCGCGACCTGCACGCCGAAGCGGTCGGCCGCACCAGCGAACGCGCCGACGGCGCCCTCGGCCGCCTCGCGGTAGCGGCCCTCGCCGGTCAGGAGCGCGAGGTCGACCAGCGCGTCGGCCATCTCGGCGTTGTCGTCGAGTGGCCGGAGCGGTTTCGAGAGCAGTCCCGGCCCCTCGCGCGGGCCGTCGACGAACGCCCCCGTCTCGTCCTGCAGATTCTCGATAGCCTGGTCGGCCACCTCGCGGGCGGCGTCGACGTAGCGGTCGTCGCCCAGCACCTGCCGGGCGGTCGTCAGCGCCGAGAGCAGGTGGGCGGCGTCGGCGAGCAGGCCCTCCTCGCCGACCGCTTCGTCACCTTCGTCGCTCGCCTCGCGGAAGTGGGTGGGAACGCCGTCCTCGACCAGTTCCGAGAGGACGTACTCCAGCGACCGCTCGGCGTAGGTCCGGGCGCGCTCGTCGTCGGTGTAGGCGTGGAGCGTCAACAGCGCGTCGGCGGCCATCGCGTTCCAGTCGGCGAACGCGGTCGAGTCGACCGCGGGCGGGTCGGCCGCCTCGCGGTCGCTCGGGTCGAGGCCGTAGTAACGGCTCACCGACCGGTCGTCCTCTATCTCCTCGCCCGGCGCCTGGCTCCCGGCGAACGCCTCGCCGTTCCAAAGCGTGGTCGTCAGATACTCGACCGTGCGCTCGGCGGGGTCGCGGTACTCCTCGTCGCCGGTGACCAGGTAGGCGTTCGCGAACGCCCGGACCAGCGCGGCGTTGGTCGACAGGAGTTTCTCGTGGTGGACCTCGGTCCAGTCGCGACCCTCGGCGAACCGGAAGAAACCGCCGTCGTACTCGTCGAACAGGTGGCGACCGACCGCGGTGAGACTCGCCAGCGCCTGCTCGCGCTCGCGCTTGAGCGCGAACTCGGCGGTCCGGGGCAGTGGGAACTTCTGGCTGTCGCCCCAGCCGCCGAAATCGCCGTCGAACTTCTCGTCCAGTTGCCCCGCCACGAGGCGCTCTATCTCGGGCGTGACCTCGCCCGCTGGCGGTTCCTCCCGGAGGCTCCGGGGGATTCGGGCGGCGTCCCGGCCCTTGTGGGTCCAGAGGTCGCGCACCCGCTCGACCACCTGGCGCATCCCGTCGACGCCGAGGTAGGTCGCGCCCGTCAGCAGGTCGCCCTCGGGCGTCGCGAACACGGTCGAGGGAAACCCGCCGACGTTGTACCGCTCGCGCACCCGGGGCTGGCGGTCGATGTCCACCCGGACGGGAACGAACGAGTCGTTGAGGTTCGCCGCGACCATCGGGTTGCTGTAGGCCTCGCGGTCCATCTCGTGACACCACGAACACCACGTTGCGGACAGCGAGAGCAGGAGGGGTTCGTCCTCGGCCGCGGCCTCCTCGAAGGCCGCCGGCCCCCACTCGCGCCACTCGACTTTGGTCCCTTCGGCGCTCTCGTTCATCGTTGGTTCGTGGTTGGCCCCCGCCCGGGATGGGTCTTGCTATGTGGGTCGTGGGAGCGGAACCGGACGCGGTGAGCGCCGCGCCGACCTCCGACAGCGGGACGCTTACAACCCCGCACGCCGATATCCTAGACGTGAATCAGACGCGGCTCCTGTTCGGCCTGGCGGCGGTGCTCGCCGGCATCGCCACCCTGGAGTTCGTCCTTGCGTTCGTCTACAGCCCCGCGCTGTTCGCCATCGCGGTGCCGTTCGCCGCCGCGGCGTACCTCGTGTGGTACCAGGCCAGCGGCCGCCTCCGCGACCGCGTCGAGGAGGGCCGCGCCGGGACCTACCGCCGTGCCGAACCCGACCGCGGCGGTTTCGGCGCCGGCCCCCGCGACTCGTTCTCCGGACGGCGGGGCGGCTTCGACGCGGGCGGCGCTCGAGGTGCGCGCGGCGGCCAGACGCGGGCCGGCCCCGGCGGCCAGCGGGTCCGCCCGCCGGGCGAGTCGTCCGGTCCGAGCGTGAGCGAGGCCTACCGCAGACTGGGGCTGGACCCCGGCGCCGACCAGGCGGCGGTCAAGCGCGCCTACCGCGAGAAGGTCAAGTCGGTCCACCCTGACCGGGAGGGCGGCGACCAGGAGCAGTTCAAGCGTGTGAAGGAAGCGTACGAGAGATTACAGGAGCGCGCGTAGGCGTTCGAAGTCCGAAACCGCCGCGAGCGAGGGTCTCGACCGCGTGAGTCGCCCCCGGGCGCGACCCCACCAATTTATTACGGGTGGCTCGTAACACATCGCTTACTTTCCGGCGACCCCGCCGTTTGCCCCATGTTCGACCAACGTCCACAGTCCGGTGCCGCCCTCGCAGCGGTCGTCGTCCTCCTGGCCGCGACGCTCCCGCCGCTGGCGAGCGCCGGGACCGCGGCGAACGGTTCGTTCTCGCCGTCGGTGGTCCGCGAGGACCGCGGCGACGTGATGAACATCACCGTCACGACGCCGAAGGCGGGCACGCTGAACCTGGGGTCGCCCGAGCAGCACTTCTGGATACAGGCCAGTGTCGGGAAAGGCACCACCGAGATTCGGCTGAACACGTACAAAGCCGGCCGCGCGGGACGCTACTCGGTCGGCGAGATGGTGTGGGCCGAGAAGGGGTCGCTCGGTAACCTCCGGCTTCGAACCGACCCGCTGAGCAAACCGCTCGAAACCGCCGAGTACCCGATGAACGTCACGGCGAACGGCCACGAACAGGCCATCGGTGCGTTCGTCGTCGAGGAGCGCGAAACCAATACGATGGACGCCCGCATCGCGCCGAAGGCGACGAAGATATCGGACCTGAGCAATCCCGACCAGATCGCGGACGCGACGGTGCCACCGTGGAACAACGGCTCCGTCGCGGCGGAAGACTGGTTCGTCGTCCACGTCAACGCGTCGGGGCTGGCGGGGATGCTGAGGAAGGACCACCTGGGTCCCGGCGGAAACGACGGCGTTCGGATGAAGTTCACCCAGTCGGACGGCGGGATGAACGCCGACTCCCACGAGTTCTGGGGCGACGACGTCGAGCGGTTCGTACGCGACGGCGGCGGTGACGGTTTCTCCGTGTTCGTCGATACGGGTGCACACGGAATCGAGCCGGGGTCGGCGTACAACGTCACCTTCACCGTCACCCCCGAGAGCGAACTCACCGACGAAACCGAAACCGTCTCGACGAGGATGCGGGTCGTGCCCCGGCGGATACACGTCAATCGGAACGGCCCCGGCGACAAGGTCGTAGTCGAAGGAAAGACGAAGATTAGCGGGACGACCACCTACACGCCCGGGACGACCATCAACATCAGCGCGCGCGACGAGGACCTTCCGCCGATTCTCATGTCGAAGACCGTGACCGTGAAATCCGACCGGACCTTCGCGACCACGTTCGACTTCTCTGACCTCGAACCCGGCAGAGAATTCGAGATTCGTCTGCCGGACCAGCGAGCGACGCTTCAGGCGGTCGTCGCTATCAGGAAGACGACGACCCCCGAAACAACGGAAACCGCGACTCCCACCGCGACACCGACGACGACCACCACGACGCCCGGCACGACCGCCGGGATGACGCAGGTGCCCGTCAGGGACACCGAACGCCCGCTGACCGCACGCCCCGTCGAGGAAGCGAACGGCGGAAGCAGTCTCGTCCCGGGGTTCGACGCCGGCCTCGCGGTGGTGGCGCTGGCGGTCGCACTGCTCGCGGCCCGGCGGAGGGCAGGGCGATGATTTTTATAGGGAGGCCGAGATGATGGAGTCGAACGACGCCGCCCCACGGTGAATACGATGTCGAAGGAGATGGATCGGTCAACGTTCGGTGAGTTCGTCGCGGCCCTCTGGGAGCAACAGGGCTGGCAGACGCAGGTCAAGCGCGACGGCCAGAAGGTGTTCGTCGCGGTCCAGCGCCCGCAGACGGGCGAGGAGGGTCTGCTGTGGGCGATTCCGGCGGGCGAGGACGAGATCGGCGGCAAGCAGGTCCAGCAGTTCGCGAAACTCGGCCAACAGTACGAGGTCGAGGAGTCGGCCATCGTGACCGCCGGCACCGTCTCCGAACACGCCCGCAAGGCGGCCTCCTCCACCGGCGTCGAACTCCTCGACGGGGAGGGCGTCGCGACGCTCGTCCGACAGCGGGGCCTCGAAGACCTCGTGCGGAAGTTCGAGGGTGACGCGACCGACGGCGACGGAGACTCAGACGCCGGGGCGAGCGGCGACGCGTCGCCGCTCGCCCCGGCGAAAGCCGTCGTCGGTCGCGTCGCGAGCGCCGTCGGAGGCGCCGACGGTCTGCCGGTTTCGGGGACCGTCGCGGTGGCCGTGGTGGTCGTCGCGGCCGTCCTCGCGGCGGGCGTGCTCTTCGGTCCGTCGCTGCCGATTCCGTTCCTCGGCGGCGGAGACGACGCCGGCGCGGCCGGTCCTGTCTCGGCCGCGCCGGCGCCGAACGGGAGCGCCACACTCCACGTCGGATGGGACGCGAAGGTCGTGGACACGATCGACCCGAACGAGAGCGACGAGGTCGCCTACTACCCGCCGGAGGGCGAGCGGTTCGTCGTCGTCTACCTGAACGTCACCCACGTCGGCGACGAGGAACTGGAACTCCGCCAGCGAGACTTCAAACTCCAAAGCGGGAACGAAACCCACGGCTTCCGGCCGCTGGCCGGGACCGACGGCTTCTTCGACCACCCGATGGGACCGGGCCGCAACTACAAGGGCTGGACCGCCTTCACGGTCCCGAAGGGGACGACGGGGACGCTCGTCTACGACGGCAACGCGAGCGTCGCCGTGGAGTTCGAGCGCGAACCCGACCTGGACGAGAAGATCTCGCTGAAAGTCCGGGGCTGAGAGGACCGAGCCACACCCGCGTTTTCGGCGACGCTCGGCCCCGAGGGACGCCTCCGGTTCGAATCCGGCGCGTGGGTAACGTAGACGTACGTATCCGGGCAAGGCTTTTCATGTATCCGCCCTAAACCGCGCGTATGTGCCCTGACCGGGCCGTGTTACAGCGAGCCCTCGACCGCGGCGAGCGGGAGGGCGGCAGCGTCGAATTCAAGGAGCGCCTCGCGAAGGACGTCCACCTCGTGGAGGGCCGGATGGAGAGCCTGGCCGCGCAACTGCGCCACCGGGTGCTGTCGGGCGACGGCGAGGCGACGTACGTCGTCGGCGTCACCGACGACGGCGGCATCGCGGGCATCAGCCACGACGCGTTCTCCGAGTCGATGGACGTGCTGAGCCTGCTCGCCGAGGAGGCGGGTGCCCACATCGAGGACGTACAGACGTGGGGCATCGACGCCGACGGCAACGCCAGCAGGAGCGGCGACGCCAAGGGACTCGTCGGCGTCGCCACGATTCGCGAAGGCGCCATGCTCGACACCGACAGCGACCACATCGTCGTCGGGACGGCGGGCCACGTCGACCACGGCAAGTCGACGCTGGTCGGGTCGCTGGTCACCGGCCAACCCGACGACGGCGAGGGCGGCACCCGCGGCTACCTCGACGTCCAGCCCCACGAGGTCGAACGGGGCCTCTCGGCCGACCTCTCCTACGCCGTCTACGGCTTCGACGACGACGGTCCGGTCCGGATGGACAACCCCCACCGCAAGACCGACCGCGCTCGCGTGGTCGAGGAGTCCGAGCGCCTCGTCTCGTTCGTCGACACCGTCGGCCATGAACCGTGGCTCCGGACGACGATTCGCGGCCTGGTCGGCCAGAAACTCGACTACGGCCTGCTCACCGTGGCGGCCGACGACGGCCCGACGAAGACGACTCGCGAGCACCTCGGCGTGCTGCTGGCGACCGAACTGCCGACCATCGTCGCCATCACGAAGGTCGACGCGGTGACCGACGAGCGCGCCCTGGAGGTCGAGCGCGAGGTCGAGCGACTCCTGCGGGACGTGGGCAAGACGCCCCTGCGCGTCGAGCGCCACGGCGTCGAGGCCGCCCTGGAGGAGATCGGCGAGAACGTCGTCCCGGTGCTGACGACCAGCGCGGTCACGATGGACGGCCTCGACGAACTCGACGAACTGTTCGAGCGCCTGCCGAAGACGACCGCCGACAGCGGCCCGTTCCGGATGTACATCGACCGGACCTACTCGGTGACCGGCGTCGGCGCGGTCGCCTCGGGCACCATCATGTCCGGCGAGGTCAAGGCCGGCGACGAACTGCTCGTGGGACCGATGGCCGACGGCGCGTTCCGCGAGGTGGAGGTCCGCTCCATCGAGATGCACTACCACCGCGTCGACCAGGCGAAGGCGGGTCGCATCGTCGGCATCGCGCTGAAGGGCGTCCGGGAGGCCGACATCGAGCGCGGGATGGTGCTGTTACCGGCCGACTCCGACCCGGAACCGGTCCGGGAGTTCGAGGCCGAGGTCGTCGTGCTCAACCACCCGACCCGCATCGGCGACGGCTACGAACCGGTCGTCCACCTCGAAACCGTGAGCGAGGCTGCCGAGTTCCACCCGCAGGGCGGCCAACTCCTGCCGGGCGACTCGGGCAAGACCCGCGTGCGATTCAAGTTCCGGTCGTACCTCGTCGAGGAGGGCCAGAAGTTCGTCTTCCGCGAGGGCCAGAGCAAGGGCGTCGGCACCGTGACCGACGTGAACCCGTGAACTAATCCTCTCGTCGGGCGGATACGTCCATGAACCGACCGCGCGCGGTCGACCTCGCCGCGAAACTGCTGGCCGCCGTCCTGTTCGCCCTGAGCCTCGCCGCCCTGGCGTTCGCGGTTCGGGGTGGGACGACCGACGAACTCGTCACTGCCCTGTTGGGTACCTACCTGACGGGCGCGCTCGCGGTCGGCGTCTTCCGCGACCTGACCGACACCCGCGGCTGGCGAATCGCGTTCTTCTCCGGCGTGACCGTCTGGGCGGGCTACGACTACGCCACCGGCGGCGACGCGTTCGCGCTCGTACTGCTCGTCGTCGGGGTCGCGATGGTCGCGGCGGCCGCGTTCGGCGTCGAGTAGCTGCTACTCCGACGCCGCCAGCCACGGTCGGTCGGCGAGCGCCGCCAGCGATTCGAACGCGAAATGGGGTTCGGGGTCGGGTTCGACGTCCGCTTCGGCGGGGTACCACACCGACCGGAGGCCGGCGGCGTGGGCGCCCGCGACGTCCGCCGACAGCGAGTTTCCGACGAAGACGGCGCGCTCGGGCCGCGACCCCAGCGCGTCGAGCGCGACCTCGAACGGTTCGGGGTCGGGCTTGGCGGCGGTGTCGTAGCCGGCGAACACGGCCGTCTCGAAGCGGTCGGCGAGGCCGCTGGCCTCCAGTTTCGCCGTCTGGGCGTCCGGCGGACCGTTGGTAATCACGCCGAGGGCGTGGTCGGCCGCCAGCGACTCGACGACATCGGCCGCGCCCGGGAGTGTACGAACGCGCGAGTGGTCGCGCTCCTCGCGGTAGGCCGCCGCGACCGCGCGGGCGTCCTCCGGGTCGCGGCCGCACTCCTCGGCGATGGCGGCGAAGCAGTTCGCCCGACCTTCGGTGATGGAGACGCCGGGGCCCATGTGGTCGTCGAAGCGGTCGAGGTACGCCTGGAACTCGAAGAAGGGGTCGACGCCGGCCGCCTCGAACGACCGGGCGAGCAGTTCCCCGGCGGGTCGCTCGTACTCCACGAGCGTCCCGTCGAGGTCGAAGAGCACGGCGTCGACGGAGCGGTCGGCGTCCGTGGCGGCGTGTACGTCGATGGAGGAACGGGCGTCCGACGTGGCGTCGGTCGAGGCGTCGGTAGGTGCGGGCATGCGGTCGTTGTTCGAGAGTAGGGTCGTCGGCGTGATAAGTCGTTTGCGGGTGTGCGGGGCCGGGTCAGTCAAATCTGGTAGAGCCGCGTCGTCCAGAACTGCCGGGAGGCATCCGCCAGCGCTTCGCGGGGCTTGCCGGTCGCGTCGACGGGCGCGGTCGCGTCGGCGGCGTCCGAGAACTCCCGGAGGAGCGTCTTCTCGCCGACCACGTACACGCGGTCGGCGTCGACCGCCGCGATGGCGTCCTCGCACTTCTCGAGGTGTTCGTCTATCTGGGCGTCCCGACGGCGCTCGAACCGGCCCTGCGAGAAACCCCCCTTCGAGTGGTCGCCCTTCACGTCGCTCTCGAAGCCCCGGAAGTCGACGCGCTCGTCGCCCTCGTAGACCCCGAGGGCGAACAGGTCCGAGCGAACGAGCGCCAGCGCGAACTCGCCGACGGGGCGGAACCACGACCGGTCGAGGTCGAACCCCTCGCCCCACTCGGCGAACGGGTCGGGCGCGACCGGCGGGGTCAGCGCGGCGGCGACGAGGCCGGCGTCGTCGGTCACGGCGAGGCAGGGCGCGGCCCGGGCCACTAGGTGGGCGTGGTCGCCGAACGCCGACTCGACCGCTTCGGGGAGGTCGGCGCCGTCGTCGACCATCGCGGTCAGCGCCCCCTCGCGGCCGGCTTCGACCGAGTCGAGGCGGTCCAGCACCGAGTCGAGTCTGTCGCCTCGCACCGTCTCGACGCCCCGGAAGTCGAGGTCGGCTTCGTCGCGTTCCGAGCGCTCGACCCTGTCTTCGAGTTCCGCGATGCGGTCCTCCAGCCGGTTGACCCGCTCTTCGGCCTCCTGGCGCGCGGTGGCGGCCTCCGCGCGGCGGTCCTCCTCGGCGTCGAGTTGGCGTTCGAGGTGGCGTCTCTCCTCTTCGAGTTCCGCGATTCGGTCTTTCAGTTCCGAGCGCCCGAGCAACTCGTCCAGCATTCGGCCCGAAGAGCGTGCGCGGGCGCCTTGTAGCTTCCGTCGGGAACGCGCCGGATTCCGGCGAACCCTCGCACAGAGAATATATAGAATAGGGCGGTAAATATATACTTTCGGCGGTGCCTTTAAGCCCGCGAGTCGGCTAGCCTCGACCGAGAAATGACCACAGAGGGAAGCGGAGTCTACCACCGCCCCGACGCCGTATCGCAGGGCGACGCGTCCGAAACCGACGCGTTCGCCCGGCCCGTCATGCTCGCCCGGTTCGCCCGACCGCGGACCGAGACGCCGACGACGCTCGCCGTCTTCTCGGACCCGCACCTCTCCACTGGAAAGGAGGGAACCTGGAAGGTCTTCCACCGGACCGAGGCCCGCCTCCGGGCCGCCGTCGCCGACGCCAACGACCGCGACGTGGACGGCGTCGTGATCGCGGGGGACCTGACCGAGGACGGCCGACCCGCCGACTTCGACGGCGTGGCCGACGTGCTGGCGGACCTCCGCGCGCCGTTCGCGGCGGTGCCGGGCAACCACGACGTCCCGAAGCGGTTCAAGGACCACGACACGCCGCCGGTCGCCGAGTTCGCCGAGCGGTTCGCGCCCGGAGAGTTCCCCTTCCGCGCGACGTTCGGCGGCGTGGACGTGCTGGGGTTGAACTCGGCGTCGGCCCCCGACGGGGAACTGGCGGCCACCCACGACGGCGCCGTCTCCGACGACCAACTCGCGTGGCTCGAATCGACCCTCCCGGAAACCGACGCCGCGCTCGTGGTTTCCCACCACAACCCGCCGGGGCTCGACGCCTGCGTCGGCGAGGAGGGGTACGCACCCCACCCGCCGGTCGGCGACGCGACCGCGTTCGTCGACGCCCTCGCAGACCACGACGCCCTCCACCTCTCGGGACACGTCCACCTGCCCGCCGCCATCACCGGCGACGTACGGGGACTCGTCTGCCCCGCGCTCTCGTCGTTCCCGCAGGCGTACGTCCTTCTGGAGGTCGGTCCCGAGGGGACGACGGTCCGGATGGTGCCGGTGGCCGACGACGAGGGCGTCGGCGAGGCCCGCGACCTTGCACAGCGGCACTCCGACCGGAGCGCCGACATCTGCGGGATGGTCGAAGCGCAGCTTTCGGACCTGCCGCTGGTGGACGAGCGGTAAGCGGTCGCGGCACGGGGCCGGACGAGCGGGGTCGAACGAGCGGCCCCGGTCGTGAGTACCGCCGATTAGAAGTTTCTCCTCGTTCGAAACCCGTGCTAGCCGCTCGGCTCTCGAATCGTCTCCTTCGAAAATTGTGTCCCGAGAAAAACCGAGGTATCGTGGGCGCGTCTCGGCGCTCAGTCGGCGGCGACAGGCGTTCGACGGCCGGCCATCGCCAGCACGTCGTCGAAGAACTCGAGCGTGTCGTTCGGGCCGGGGTTGGCCTCGGGGTGGTACTGGCGGGTGATGACGTCGAGGTCGTCGCTCTCCAGACCCTCGGCGGTGTCGTCGTTGACGTTGACCTGGGTCACGTCGAGTTCGGGGCCGGGTTCGGCGACCGTGTAGCCGTGGTTCTGGGTGGTCATGACGACCTTGTTCGACCGGAGGTCCCGAACCGGCTGGTTGACGCCGCGGTGGCCGAAGGCCATCTTCTCGGTGGTGCCGCCCAGTGCGCGGGCGACGATCTGCTGGCCGAGGCAGATGCCGGCCAGCGGGACTTCGCCGACGAACTCCGAGACGAGTGTCTCGGCCGCCTCGAAGTTGGCGGGGTCGCCCGGCCCGTTCGAGACGAACAGCACGTCGGGGTCGAGGGCGGCGACGTCGGCGACGTCGGCGTCGTAAGGCAGGACGTGGACCGCGGCGTCGCGCTCGACCAGCGAGGCGACGATGCTGTCCTTCGCGCCGCAGTCGATCAGCGCGACGTCGGTTTCGCCCTCAGGGTTGTACGTCTTCGGCTCGGAGACGCTGACCTGCGCGCCGATGTCGGTGTGGTCGCTCATGCCCGGACAGTCGGCGAGCGCGGCCTTCGCATCCTCGGGGGTCGCGTCGGGGCCGGCGGCGATACCGCACTTCATCGCGCCGCCCTCTCGAACCTGGCCCACGAGGTCGCGGGTGTCCAGGTGGTCGACCGCGGGGACGCCCTCGGATTCGAGCCACTCGGCCACGTCGTCGGTGAGTTCGCGCGCGACGACGGCGCGGGGGTGGACGCGCTCGCTCTCGAATCGCTCGGCTCGGACGCCGTAGTTCCCGATGAGCGGGTACGAGAAGGTGAGTATCTGCTCCTCGTAGGAGGGGTCGGTCAGGCTCTCCTCGTAGCCCGTATAGGCGGTCGTAAATACCAGTTCTCCGCGGGCCGTACCCGGTGCGCGACAGCGAGCTTCTACGACGCTGCCGCCTTCGAGTGCCACGTATGCGCCCGGCATTACGAGATTCATATGGGAACCGGGACAATAAACCTTGCTTTCGAAGCGAAGTTACGAATTTCGTAATCATCAAGTGGCCCCCACGTCTACCTTCGCATCTCAATGGACGAACTGGACCGCCGAATACTGTCCATCCTCCGCCGAGACGCCCGAAAACCCTACACGGAGATCGCCGAGACGGTCGGCACCTCCGAGGGGACCGTCCGCAACCGCGTCGAGCGCATGACCGGCGACGGCGTCATCGAACGGTTCACGGTCGCCACCCGGACCGGCAACGTCAAGGCGATGATCGAACTCGACGTGGCCGTCGACGTCAACACCTCCGACCTCGGCGAACAGGTCGCCGAGTGGGAGCCGGTGGACTTCGTCTGGCAGGTTTCCGGCGAGGAGGACATCGTGCTGGTCGTCGACGCCGCCGACACCCAGAGCGTCAACGAACTCATCACGCGCGCACGCGAACTCCCGGAGGTCGTCAACACGAAGACCAGGCTGATCCTCGACGAGAAGTTGGGGTGAGGGGACGTTCGCCGAACTGGGGCCATCGACGCCGGTCGCCGACGCGTGGCGTCGGCGACCGGCGTCCCCGCGCGTCACTCAGCCGTCGACCTGCCCGGGTTCGGGCGGTTCGCCCGCACCCGGGGAGTCGAGCCACTCGGGTCGCTGGAGGTAGCCTTTGTCCTCGTGAATCTGCCGGTAGAACCGCCGGAGCAGTCGGTTGAACGCGCCGCGGTGGACCCGCGGTTCGACTCGGCCGTCCCGGATGGCGGCCGCGACGCTCTCGGGGGTGAGTTCGTCGGCGTCGATGGCGGTGTAGGCCCGGCCGACCTCGACGGGGTAGTGAGCGTCGCTCCCGCCGACCAGCGGCAGGTCCTGGTCCTCGGCCAGTTCGCGCACCCACTGCTCGGTCCGGGGGTGTTTGCCGTTGACCTCGATGGCGTCGAAGTCGACGTCGACGTTCTTGACCGTGCTGTTGCGGTACGGGTGGGCCACCACGGCCGCACAGCCGCGGTCGTGGGCCAACTCGACGGTCTCCTCGGGCGAGAGCTCGCCCGGTTCGGTCCGCCGGGGCGGGTCGGGGCCGATGACGAGGACGTGGCCGTGGGTCGTCGACACCTCGACGCCGGGAATCGTCCCCGCGAACGGGCCGGTCGGCCCGCCGAGGTCGAAGGACCGGTAGTAGTCGTGATTCGTCAGCGCGACCGCATCCAGATTCCGCAACCGGGCGACCCCCGCGAGCAGTCGCACGCCGACCAGGTCGAAGTACTCCGCCGCCCGCTCGTGGCCGTGGAAGAACCGCGTGTGCGAATGTAGGTCGACGGCGTACACGCGAGGGAAAACGAGCCGGTAGACCTTTGTCTTTCTGCCCCAAAACGTTCAACATAATGACCGTCGACGGGGTCGGCTCGACGGGTGATTTGGCATCGACCGACGACGTCCACTACGACCGTGTCGTCGTCCTCAACCCCGTCAGCGGTAACGGCGGTCACCGCGACCGGGTCCGGAACCTCGCCGACGAGTTCGGCTACACGGTCCTGGAGACGCGCTCGCCCGGCGAGGCGGTCGAGTTCGGCCGCCTCCTCGGGCAGGCCGGAATCGACCTCGTGGCGGCCGCTGGCGGCGACGGAACCCTCAACGAGGTCGCCCGCGGTCTCGACGCCGCCGACGCGCTCGGGGAGGCGACGTTCGGCGTCGTGCCGACCGGGACGGGCAACAACCTCGCCGGCAACGTCGGCGTCCGGGACATCGAACACGCCTTCGAGGTGCTGGAGAGCGGCGAACGCCGCCGCATCGACGTGGGGACCGGCGACAGTCGACTCTTCCTGAACTCCTGCGTCGCGGGACTGACCGCCGACGCCAGCGCCTCGACCACACCGGAGATGAAAGAGCGACTGGGCGTGCTGGCCTACGTCGTCTGCGGCCTGCGGGCGGTGACGGAGTTCGACGCGCTCCCGCTCTGCGTGGAGGCCTCCGGCCCGGACGGCGACCGGATGTGGTCCGGCGAGGCCGTCACCGTCCTCGTGGGCAACGTGCGTCGGTTCCCCGCGATGGGGCGCTCGCAGGCCAACTGCGAGGACGGCCTGCTCGACGTGACCATCGTCGAGCAGATGCCCTCCGGGAGCCTGCTGGAGGAGGCCGCCGTCCAGCGGCTGTTCGGCGACGAAACCGAGCACGTCACCCACCTCACCGCCTCGGAACTCGGCGTGACTGTCCAGCGCGACGACCCGGTGGGATTCAGCTTCGACGGCGAGATAAACGATTACAACGCGCTGTCGATGCGGACGCGCGAGAAGGCGATGACGCTGTGCGTCGGCGAGGACTACGAGCCGACGCCCTGACCCCGACCGGCGCGCGTCACGCTTCGAGTCGATAGCGGTACGGCGAGGACCGGATGACCGTCACGTCGTCCTCGGCGTACCGACCGAGTACCGTGGCGACTCGGTGGGCACTGTCGAACTGCTCGCCGTTAGCTTCGAGCAACTGAAGAATCTCGCGCGCCGTCAACGGCTCGTCGGGGTCCGCCTCGGCGAGTACGGTGCGGATACGGTCGTACTCCCGCGCGCGGTGGCGCATACTACTCTGTCGGATGTCGTTACACTTAACCGTCAGTCAGACGCGCGTCAGACACACATACGAAGATGCACATTTCAGGCCGCGGTGTCGTGCGGCCCGGTGAAATCGCGCTCGCGGCGGTACTGTTCGACGAACTCGCTCACGTCGAAGTTCAGCATGTCGTCTTCGAACTGCGCCATCGCGTCGTCGTTCTCGGCGTGGCTGACGGCGTGTTCCATCAACTCCACGAGGAGTTCGACCACGATCTCGTGGAGGCGCCGCGAGTCAAAGTCGGTGACCCACACCAGCGCGTAGCCGACGTCCTGGTCGTCCTCGACGTTCTCGCTCGTCACATCGCCGGGGAACTCCTCCATCACCACGCCCATGATGTGGGCGGTGCCGAACTCCCCGAGGTCGTCGTCGGTATCGATGGTCTCCTGCAGCACGGCGACGAGGAACTCCGGGACGAAGCGCGACGGCGGATGGATGTCCATCACGACCGCGTGGGACTCCCCGCACGCGCAGTCGTACTCACGCATCCCCATGTCGAGTTCGTGGACGTGCACCGACTCGCCGCAAGGGAGGTCAAGCTCCGCGCCGCGGCCGCCCGGAACGCCCGGTTCTGCCATGTCCGGGGCTTGGAGTCTCGCGCGTTTAAAGGCCGCGGATAGGAGGCGTTTCGCCTTCGGAGGTCTGCTTTCCTGCTACGCGAGATAGCAACAGCAGTGACCGTGACCACCTCGAAAGCTCATACGTACGCTGAGAATTGCAATCATCGCAATGACTGCAACCGCCTCGAAAGCCCCCGGCCGGTCGCGGTCGTTCTGTGGGATATTCACGCCTCACTTCGTTCGGCGAGAATAGTTGCCCACAGAAGCGACCAAGGGCCTGCGGCCCGCGACCGGCCGGCCCTTTCAGTCCCACCCACGAGGAAGGTGACACCGAGCGTCTATGGTAGAATGTGTGACCGAGCGTTTGCGGTAGAGGGTGTCGTCGCGCGCTTCCGCGGCGTCGGCCCGTGGCTACAGCAACCTCAGAAGCCAGTACGAGAGTTCGAAAGGACAGTCAGGGCCAGTCGTCGCGCTGGTCCTCTTCGGGCGTCTCGTCGTCCTCGTCGGTGTCGCTCGCGAGGTCCCATTCCGCCGCCTCCGCGGCGTCCTCGACGTGGAGGAACTCCCACTCGTGCTCCTCGGCGACCTCGCGGTCCTCGTCGGACGTGCCGACGAAGACGTGACGGTCGGTGTCGAACTGCTCGCGGACGCTCTCTAAGCTCTCGCCCTTGCCCTTCGGTCCGGAGAAGAAGTCCTGGCGGATGCGGTTCTTCCGGGTGAAGTTCGTCACGACGTAGGTCGGTTCGTCCGAGACGACGCCGACGTAGCGACTCCAGCGGCGGGCGTCGTCGAACACCTCGCCGGGTTTGGCGAGCGCTTTCAGCGCCGTGAGTTCGAAGGCGAGGGTCATCTCGCCGCTTCCGTTCATACCCTCGAATCGGCGCGTCGAAGCCAAAATGGCTTCGGTCCGGAGTCGACTCGGCCGCCTCCCACGACCGACTTCGACTCCGACCGCCCGAACTCACGCGAGTTCGACCCGGAGATACTCGGAGAACACGACGACCGGTTCGTTCGCGAACGCCGCGGCGACGCTCGGCGGGACGACGACGCTCGCCCGTCGCCCGCACTCGGCCAGCAGTCGCTGTGCCGACTCGGGCAGTTCGTCGTAGTGGCACACCGGGACGCCCGGCGGAACGGTCTCTATCGGTCGGACGCTCAGCGTCCGGCACTCCCCATCTGCTCCAGAGGTCGTGTTCGAAGCCATCGTGCTACACGGTATCAAATACCTTGGCATATATTAAGCGTTCCGGCGTCGAGCAACTAAGCCGACAGGTCGACGGACGAACCATCCGCTCGAACGTCGAAGGGAAGAACCGGGAAAATCGACCGACTGCGGCGGGGAGTCACCGCATTCGGGGGACTCAGAAGCGGTACTCGTCGTCCTCGCCGCCGAACGACCGCTCGCTCGTCTCCATCATCTCGTCGGCGAACCCCATCTCGTCTTCGGGTTCGCTCTGCATTGTCGTCTGGTGCTCTTTGATGCCGAGCGAGAGCATCTCCTCGACCGCCTCTTGGCGGTCGACGAACTCCTCCTGGGAAACCAACTGATCGATCTGCATGTCCACGTCGTCCGACAGCGAGATTTCGACCTGAGGCATGATGCGTCGATAGGAACTCCAACTACAACAACGTTTGCTTGTCACGTAACCAGGGTTTAAGTGCCGTCCGTCGGCGGCCAGACCTATCCGTCCGCGGGTCGTGGACCGCCACATGGCGAGCGTCGACGCCCACCTGCGAGAGATAACGGAACTCGTCGACGAGCGACTGAGCGACCGCACGGCCCCCGCGCCCGAGGACCACGACTACCGAGTCGCCCTCGAATCGATGCGGGACCTCGGCGGCGAGGCCGCCGCCGACCGACTGGCCGAGGAACTGAAACGGTCGATTCGGAAGTCCGAAACCTTGCCCCAAGAACAAAGCGTCCGCTCGCTGGGACGCGACGTCCTCGACGAACGCGGCGAGGAGATACCGGACGACTCGTGGTTCGCGCGATAGCCGGACCGGAAGAGCGAGACGAAACGAGCGAGACGAAACGAGCGAGACGAAAAGGGGAGACGAAGAGGGAAGACGTCGACGGGAGCGGCCGACTACTGCTCCTGGGGCGTCGCGAGTTCTTCGGGGTCGAAGTCCTTCTCCAGCAGGACCTCCTTCTGGTCGGCGCACTCGACCTCGTTACGGATGAGGTCCTTGTACCGACCCTGCGGGGCGATGTCGCCGATGAGGACGCCGCCGACGAGTTTGCCGTCCTTGAACGCGAGGCGGCGCCACTCGGTGTCGCTGTACTTGCGCTCGCACTCGTCGTCGCCCAGCGTCGGGAAGCCGAAGCTGAGGAACGGGAAGTCGAAGTGGGTGATAGAGTAGGAGGACACCCAGCGGAACTCCTCGACCCCGTCGTCGGCAACCATGTTCCTCGCGGCGATCTGGCCCTGCTCCTTGGCCGAACCCCACGAACCGTTCTGGGCGTACTCGTCGAGGATGACGTCGTAATATCGGGTGATGTCGCCCGCGGCGTAGATATCCTCGGCGCTGGTCTGCATGTACTCGTCGACGACGATGCCGCTGTCCTCCTCGACGCCCGCGCCCTGGAGGAACTCGGTGTTGAAGTTCAGGCCGATGGCGACGCCGACGAAGTCGCTGTCGTACTCGTTGCCGTCGGCGTCGACCGTCGAGACGACCGTCCCATCGTCGTCGGTCTGGAAGCCGTCGACGCCGGACTCGAAGACGCACTCGACGCCCTTCTCTTCGAGGGCGTCGTGGATGATCTCCGCGCCGTCGAGGCTCAGGCCGTAGCGCCACCAGCGGTTGCCCCGCATGATGTACTTGGCGTCGACTTCCTGGGCGGCGCAGACCGCCGCGAGGTCGATGCCGAGCAGGCCCGCGCCGACGACGACGCCGGTGTCGGCCTCGCTGGCGTGTTCCTCGATGCGGCGGGCGTCCTGGAACGTCCAGAAGTGGTGGACGCCCTCGGCGTCGCTGTTGTCCACGGGGAGTTGCGTGGGGGTACCGCCGGTCGCCACGAGCAACTTGTCGTACTCGAAGGTGCCGCTGTCGTGGGTGTGGACCTCGTGGGCGTCGGGGTCGACGCTCTCGACGAACGTGTTCAGCGAGAGGTCGATGTCGCGCTCTTCGTACCAGTCTTCCTCGTGGATGGAGATGGGCGCTTCGGGCAGTTTTCCTTTGGCGAACTCCTTGATGAGGATGCGGTTGTAGAGGGCCTCGCCCTCGTCGGTGATGACGGTTACGTCGGCGTCGGGAGCCTCCTCGCGGAGTGTCTCTGCCGCGGAGCTCCCGGCGATACCGTCACCGATTATCACGTACGACTCGCTCATAGCCGAAAGTTCATCGTCCGGGTTAAAGTGGGTTGCTATCTGGCTATCGTGCTAGAGGACGACGAACAGAGGCGAGTATTGCACGACGCGGACGCCGGACGATTTTTCAACAGACGGGCTTTTGGGGTTCGCGCGCCAATCCCCGACCATGAAGATTCGTCAGAACGTCCGCCACTTCGCGTCCCGGAAGGCGCTGGAACTGCCGGTGGTTTCGGACTTCGTGAAAGACAAACTGGTGTCGATGCACACCGACATCTTCCTCCGGCGGGCCGACAAAGACCACCGCGAGGAACGTCGCGAACACCTGAACGCCTTCTTCGACGCGACGATGGACACCTACCTCACCGCGCTCCAGGAGGGCGCGCCCGAGGCCGAAGCCCGCGAGATAACCCACGTCCAGGCCAACTTCGACTTCTACAACCACGGCTGGACCGAGATGATGGAGATTCCGGTCGACGAACTCGGCGACCACTACGACCGCTACCGGACCTTCTTCGAGCGCTACGACATCACCATCGACGACCCGCTGGGCGAGTTCGGCCCGGTGGCGGGCCTCCCAAGAGCGCCCTCGACGCCCGAGAAACTCGAAGAGCCCGAACACCCCTACGCCGAACGCGGCTTCGCCGACGACGTGTACGTCCAGGACGAGGATGGCAACGTCCACGTCGGCGGACAAGACGAACCCGAGGACGTCGACGTCTCGCAGGCGCCCGGCGCGGGCGACGACGAGGCGTAACGGTAATCGCCGAACGACGCGCTAGCGCGTCGCCCGGCGACAAAGCCGAAAGACGAAACGCCGAGTCCGCGCGTCCGAACGCTCGAGTCCGTCGACGACCGCGGACTGCGGCGCGCCGGTCGGCTCCTCGGTCTACTGGCCGCCTTCGCTGCCTTCGTCGGAGTTCGAACCTCCGCTGACAGACTCCTCGGCCTTCTCCTCGGCGTTCTCTACGGTCTCGCCCGCGCCCTCTATCTGGTCGGCCGCGCGCTCGCCGCCTT
This sequence comes from Halorussus vallis, assembly GCF_024138165.1. NCBI lineage: Archaea > Methanobacteriati > Methanobacteriota > Halobacteria > Halobacteriales > Haladaptataceae > Halorussus > Halorussus vallis. The sequence goes on from NZ_CP100000.1 coordinate 1,410,732, forward strand.
CTTCCACTCGGTCGGCGGCCTTCTCGCTTCCCTCCTGGACAGTCTCGGCCGCCATCTCGCCGCGTTCCCGGATCGTGTCGGCGGCCTCGTCGGTGACCGTTTCGGCCCGTCCGGCGGCCTCGCCCGAGCGCCTGGCGGTCTCGTCGGCGACCGACCGCGCGCGGTCGGTCGCCTTGCTGGCGAGTTCGTCGACCGACCCCGACCGCTTCCGCAGCACGTACGCGAGGCCGACGACCGCGCCGACGAGGAACAGCCGCGAGAGGATGCTTCGGCCGCCTCCGCCGCTCCGGCCGCTGCGTCCGCGGTCGCTACTCTCCATCCGGGTCTCCAGCGTCTCCTCGACGCTGTTCGCGACCGTCTCGGTCGTCCCTCCTCGTTTCCCGCGGAGGTAACCGAGTGCCGCGCCCAGGTCCACCAGCAGGAACGGCCGGACGATGCGACCGTCCTGGGACCTGGAGCGTCCGGACTCGGCTTCCTCCAGCACGACCTCGAACGCTCGCATCAGCGGGTCGCTCGTTCGTTCTGCTCGACGCTTCTCCGCGTCTCGTGACAGAATGCTACTCATTGTTCTCCCCCGAACGGTATACGCGAAAATCGCGGAAAAGAATTTTGGGCGTTTTCGGACGCCTGCTGCGTCTGCTCCGCGGTTCGGTCTTCGAAACGGCGCTGATTCGACGGTCGTCGCCGACACCGCTACTCCGGCCGAATCACTTCCTTCCGGCCCGCGATCCGGTCGGCGCACTCGTAGCCCGCGACGATGCCGCCGTTGAGGCTCCGCTCGGGGTACTGGGCCCGACTCGCCATCCCGGCGTAGTAGATGCCCTCCGCGATGTCGTCGCCGAGGTCGTAGGGCACCACCATGTCGAGGTAGCCCCGCTCGTAGATGGGCGCCGCGCGCGGATTCCGGGCGAGGCGGAACTCCTTCACCTTCGAGCGGTCCCACTCGGGGAACATCTCCTCGATGTGGCCGAGCCACAGATCCTCTATCTCGTCGTCGTCCATCTGCCAGAGCTCCTCCTCGTAGTCCTGGATGTAGCTGGCGACGTACAGCAGGTGCTCGCCGCCGTAGTGGTCCGGCGAGATGTAGTTGGTGTGCTCGATGAGCGCGCCGAACGGCGCGTCGTGGCCGATGTTGAGCCAGTAGGTATCCGTGAGCTGGTCCTCCATCGTCACGAGCGCACAGACCGCGCCCTGGAAGTCGATGTCGCACTCATAGCCCGTGAGGTCTTGGAGGACGTTGGGCATCGCCGCGACCACGACGCCGTCGACGTCGTGGGTTTCGGCGGTGACGCCGCCGTCGGCCTCGGCCTGGCCGGCCTCCTGGGCGGCCTCCGCCGGCTCTCGGACCGCGACGGTCACGTCCCGGACCTCGCCGTCCTCGATGCCGACCTCCTCGACCATCGCGTTGGTCGTGATGTTCTCCCGGCCCACCGCGTCGACCAGCGCGTCGAGGAGTTTGCCGAAGCCGCCTTCGAGGTAGCCCAGCGGTTCGCCCCGGAGCAGGTCGCGCTCGCCGCGGAACTTGATGCGACCCAGCAGCCAGGCCGCGCTCACGTCGTCCTTCCGGGAGCCGAACTTCGCGTCGAGTAGCGGTTCGAAGAAGCCCTCGTAGACGCCGTCGGAGGTGTGCTCGCGGAGGAACTGCTCGATGGGCACGTCCTCGAAGTCTTCGAGGTTCTCGTACGTGTCGAGCTTCGGAATTCCACCGCGGACGTCTATCTCCTGGGTGAGCATCGTGAGCCGGAACTTGTCGTAGACGCTCATGTGGGGGTAGGCGGCGATCTCCCACGGCTTGTCCATCGGGTGGACGGTTCCGTCCCAGTAGTAGGCGTTCTTCCCGATGGGCCAGACGAGGTCGTCGCCCAGGCCGAGTTCCTCGATGAGGTCGACGATCGTCTCCTCGGACGCCGAGAGGTGGTGGTAGAACTTCTCGATGGGGTCGCCCGCGGTCTCGTACACCGCGGCGAGCCCGCCGACCTGGTCGCTGGCTTCGAACACCTGCACGTCGTGACCGTGCTTCTGGAGGCGGTAGGCGGCCGCGAGACCCGCGATACCCCCACCAACGACACCTATCATACGTCCGAGTTCGTCGTCGGCGGGCAAATGCCTTGTCACCGACGGCGAGAGGCATGATATCTAATGACAGGGATATTTCCTGAGCCAGTTCAAGGAGCAGGAGATGGTGAGAGACGTGACTCTCGTGGGAATCGTTGCGTACCAGTAACAACTGGAACGGGGATGATGAACAGCCAGAAAGCCCCCGCCCGGTCACGCGAGCGTAGCGAGCGTGACGTTGTCGTCGTGAACGCAGTGAACGACGGCTCGACGGACGTGTCCGTCGGTGTCGGAACTTGCTTCCGACAGAACTCGCGGTCGCTGCGAGACATATCCGGTTTGCGCCTGACGGCGCTCACCGGATAGGGGTCCCGCAAGCAACCAGGGGCCTGCGGCCCGCGAGCGGGCGGCCCCTTTCGTCCACCCAGACCGCCACCGCACCACGCCCTCCTCAGCCGACTCCCTCACTCGCTTCGCTCGTTCGGTCGTCCACCGGAAGACTTCGCTTCGCTCGACTTCCGAGCCTTCAGTCGTTTCACTCTTGAAGACCTCGCATGATTTGTCGCCGCATAAAGCGGCGACTGCACGCGTCGAGTCGGCTCTGGAAGTGCGCGAAACCTCCCACTTATCTCGTGCGGGACGATTACCAACCTCACGAACTACCCGGCCCAGAACGTAAATTCAACCGACTCTTCACCGCCCTGCGTCGGCAAGTTTTTGACTCGGCTGTGATAACGCACGGGCATGCTTACGGTGCGGGCACCAGCGACGAGTGCGAACCTCGGGAGCGGCTTCGACGTCTTCGGTGCGGCCCTCGCCCGCCCGGCCGACATCGTCCGCGTCGAGCGCGCCGACGAAACCACCATCGAGATATCGGGAGCGGGCGCCCAGTTCATCCCGACCGACCCCGCAGAGAACACTGCCGGGGTCGTCGCGCAAGAACTCGACGCGCCGGCGCGAATCCGTATCGACAAGGGCGTCCGGCCCTCCTCCGGCCTCGGCTCCTCGGCGGCGAGCGCGGCCGCCGCGGCGGTCGCTCTGAACGAACTCTACGACCGGGGGCGCTCCCGGGAGGAACTGGTCCGGGTCGCCGCCGAGGGCGAGGCGGCGGTTTCGGGGACGGCCCACGCCGACAACGTCGCGCCCGCCATCCTCGGCGGCTTCACCATCGTCACCGACGACGGCGTCACGCAGTTCGACGCCGACCTGCCGGTCGTGGCCTGCCTGCCCGAGGCGGTCGTCTCGACCCGCGAGGCCCGGACGGTCGTCCCCGAGTCGGTCGACACCGACCAGATGGTCGAGACGGTCGGCAACGCCGCGACGCTGGTCGCGGGGATGGCCCGCGACGACCCCGAACTCGTCGGTCGGGGCCTCGACGACCCGGTGGTGTCCCCCGCCCGCGCCGCGCTCATCGACGGCTACGACGCGGTCGCCGAGGCCGCGGTCGAGGCCGGCGCGACCGGCGTCACCGTCTCGGGCGCCGGCCCCGCGATGCTGGCGGTGTGCCGGAACGACCGGCGCAAGCGCGCCGTCGCGGCCGCGATGGTCGGGGCGTTCGCCGACGCAGACGTCGACGCCCGGGCCTACCCGACCAGCATCGGCCGCGGCGCCGAAATCTATCGCTCGTAGGTCGTTCCCGTGGGCTGACCGCCGCGTTCGCGGCGGTCAGTCCACGAGGTCCAACGGGTCGGCGAACGCGACGCCGTTCTCCAGGAACTGGTCGACGAACGCCTCGAACTGCTCGATGGTGTTCCCCGAATCGTGGAACAGGACGATATCGTTCGACGCGTCCTTGAGGCGGTCCGCGGCCGCCTCGACGCGATCGCGGAGTTCGGACGCCGAATCGGCCGTCCAGTCCTCGACGTCGACGGTCCAGTACCAGTCGCGGTCGTCGCCGCGGCGCTCCCGATACCGGTCGTCCCCGATTCGGGTCAGGTCCGGCGGGACGAACCCGCCGTCGGCCAGCATCCGCTGGAATCGCTCGCCCCGGTCGCCACCCGTATCGCCGTACGGGAACCGGAACACCCGGGCCGGACGGGTCGCCGAGGCGCGGTCGTAGACGTCGTCCAGAAGCGACTCGGTACGGTCGAGTTCGTCCCGGAACTCCTCAACGGAGAGGTCGGACGCGCGTCGATGGGCGTAGGTGTGGTTGCCGAGGTGGAATCCCGCCTCGACCGCTCGCCGGGCGTGGTCGGGGTGTTCGGCGAGTCGACGCCCCTCGCAGAAGAACAGCGCGGGAACGTCGCGGGCTTCGAGGACTGCTAGTTTCCGCGGGAGTTCGGCCGACGGCGCGTCGTCGACGGTGAGGTAGGCGGTCGGCATCGGAAACGGTGTTGGTGTTCGGTCCTGCATTACAAAATTCTTCGCGGGTCCCGCAAAGCCAGACAGAACTGAACGTCCGACGTAACGGAACCCCGAGTTCGCGGATAAAATTAACGCGTTGGAGCGAAGCGGCCGGGTTCAGTTCCCACGGCCCTGAAGCTTCTCTTCCTCGGGCAGGTCGACGTTGGCCTCGCCTTTCATGCCCGAACCGATGTCCTTGCTGATCGCGGCGAGTCGCTCGGGGTCGTCCCAGTTGTTCGTCGCCTCCACGATGGCGTCGGCCATCCGCTCGGGGTCTTCGGCACCGAAGATGCCCGACCCGACGAAGATGCCGTCGCAGTCGTGGTGCATCATCAGCGCCGCATCGGCGGGCGTGGCGATGCCGCCGGCCGCGAAGTTCACGACCGGTAGGCGGCCGGCCTCGGCCGTCTCGTGGACGAGGTCTGCGGGGGCTTCGATTTCGCGGGCGAGCATCTCGCGTTCCTCCTTGTTCATCCCCTCGAGCTCGCGAATCTGGCTCTTGATGGTGCGCTGGTGGTGGACCGCCTGATTGACGTCGCCCGTACCGGCCTCGCCCTTGGTGCGGATCATCGCCGCGCCCTCCTCGATGCGCCGGAGCGCCTCGCCGAGGTTGCGCGCGCCGCAGACGAACGGCGAGGTGAACTCGCGCTTGTCGATGTGGTACTTGTCGTCGGCGGGCGTCAGCACCTCCGACTCGTCGATCATGTCGACGCCGATGGCCTCCAGAATCTGGGCCTCCTTGGTGTGGCCGATGCGGGACTTGCCCATCACCGGAATCGACACCTCGTCGATTATCTCCTCGACGTCGGCGGGGTCGGCCATCCGGGCGACCCCGCCGCGCTTGCGGATGTCCGCGGGGACGGCTTCGAGCGCCATCACCGCGACGGCGCCGGCGTCCTCGGCGATGCGGGCCTGCTGGGGGTTCACCACGTCCATGATGACCCCACCCTTCTGCATCTGGGCGAACCCGCGCTTGACGAGTTCGCTCCCACGCTTTAGCTCCTCGATATCGGTAGGCTCTGCCATACCACTCGGTTTCGACGCGAACGGTTAATGCGTACCGATTGCTCGCGGAAACGGCGGGTTGCCCCGCTCTGGGCCGCTCCGCTCCGACCGCCCCGCGCCGGGTCGTTCGGAGTCCGAGAGCGGTCAGTTCCCGCCGGGGCCGACCGGTTCCTGCAGGACGGTCTCGTTCCCGTCGGGGTCTATCGCGACCGCCTGGATTCCCCACGGCATCTCCTGTGGTTCGTCGCGGAACTCGACGCCGCGGCCCCGCAGTTCTTCGTAGGTCGCCCGGCAGTCGTCGACCTCGTAGATGAGGCCCCAGTCGTTTCCGGTCGTCGCCCGGAGGCTCTCTACGCCCTCGTCGTCGAAGCCGTCCGGAGCGACGAGCACGAGTTCGACGTTCTCGTCGGTCTCCGGCGCGACGGTGACGAACCGTCCGTGCGGTCCGGGGTGGTCCCGCCTGATTTCGAATCCGAGGCTCTCCGTATAGAACGAAATCGCCTCGTTTTGGTCTTCGACGACTCTCGTTACCATCGACAGTTTCTCTATCATGGGAATTTCGCGTTTCCGCCAATTTTAGCCGATTGGCTAAACCTAGGGTGGCACGGTCGACTGATAACCGTTTCGGTGCCGAGTCGACGCGCAGTCCGCACGTTTGAACTACCGGCGGACCCGTAGACCGAGTATGCCCGAACAGGGGGACGAGGAGCGCGCGCCGGACGCCGACGACGAGGCGTTCTGGGAGCAGTTCGACACGCACGAGATGCTCATGGAGGCGACCGTCTGGGTCCTGGCCGAGGAAGGGTTCCGGGGCCTGACGCTCCGGAAGGTCGCCGAACGGGCGGGCAAGAACCGCGGACTGGTCCACTACTACTTCGACTCCAAGGACGACCTGCTCCGGTCGCTCCTCGACCACGTCTTCGACGGGACGAAGCGTCTGCTGGGAATCGAGGAGGCCGACGACCCGGAGGAGAAACTCTGGACCGCATTGCGCTTCTTTGCATACGGGCCGGGAGGAGTCGACGAACACGGGCGCCACTACCAGATGGCCATCTTCCAGCTTCAGGCGCTCGCGGCCCACGACCCGGAACTCCGCGAGCGGTTCGCGCGGAACTACCGCTACACAGTCGACCTGGTGGCCGACATCATCGAGGAGGGGATCGAGGCGGGGACGTTCCGGACCGTCGATCCGGAAGCGACCGCCGTCTTTCTCGTCGCGACCGTCGACGGCGCGCGCAACGCGGAGCTTTCCCTCGACGTCGAGGCCACGCGCGAGACGGCGCTAGATGGCGTCGAGCGGTTCGTCTCCGAGATGCTCCTCGTCTGACGCGAGTCGAGCCGAAACCGATTCGGCCCGCAACCGCCCCCACCGCCAAACCTATCACGTCGCCCCGTCATCTCGAAGCCAATGGCGACCGCGCTTCCGGACCGCGAACACCTCCCTTTCCCCCTCGCACCCCTGCCCGACCGCGTCGAAGATTTCGGCCTGCGCTTCGCGTGGGTCATCGTCGCTATCAACCTCGTCGGGACGGCCTTCGGCTTCTGGTACTACCGCTTTCAGTTCGCCATCGAACCGCAGGTGATGTGGCCGCTTATCCCCGACAGCCCGGTCGCGACCCTGTTCATCGCGGGGAGCCTCGCGCTCTGGAAACTCGGCCGTAGTCGGGAGTGGCTGAACGCGCTGGCGTTCTTCGGCTGTCTCAAACTCGGCCTCTGGACGCCGTTCGTCCTGCTGGCGTTCGCCGACGCCTTCTCGTACAACTCGGTCTGGATGTACAACTTCCTGTTCTGGAGCCACCTCGGGATGGTCGCCGAGGCGTTCCTCATCCACCGCTACAGCGACTTCCCGGTGTGGGCCGTCGCCGTCGCCGTCGTCTGGTACGGCTTCAACGACCTCGTGGACTACTTCGTCCCGCTGGTCGGCGACCCCCACCACACGACCATCCCCGCCGAGTGGACCGGCGAGGCGTACAACCACGCCGTCCACGCCCACGACGTGGCGGCCGCGGGTGCGGTCGTCATCACGCTGCTGGCGACGTTCCTGGCGATGGCGACGCGGGTGAAGAAGTTGGAAGCCGAATAGGGACGCGTTCTCGCGCGGTCACTCCTGGTGGGTGAACAGCACCGCGTCGTCGTCGACGGTCGTCACGCAGAGGTCCAAAATTCGGCTCAGTTCGAGGCTGTCGTACTCGCCCTCGCAGACGACCAGGTCGTCGAACGGATCCCCGCAGGCCGGGCAGGCGATGCTGACCGTGTTCCGGTACGTGTTGACGGTGTCGGCCGACTCGTGGGGCGTCAACGACGAGACGAGTTCCTTGAATTCGCTCCGGTCCATGGCTCGGCCTTCCGGAAGTGCGGAATCGTGATAATCCTATCGTTCGGCGCAACCTGCGACGCGTTCGGACGGGCGACGCCGCCTGAACGCGGATGCGAACCGGATGGCCGGACGACCGGAAACACCGGAGTGTGGATGACCGGAAACGCCGGGGCGACTACGAACCGCGCGGCGGCGGGTCGCCGCGCGGTTCGTGACGGCATTCGGTTCGCGATTTGGCGGTGGCCGAGGAGCGTCTCGCCGTTTCGTAGCGACGCAGGAACGTCTCGCTATCCGGCGACATCCTCCGGTCGGATTCCCTCGTTACGGTCGGACTCGCTCACTCCGTGTTGATTTCGCCGTTCGCGTGCGCCCGGACCCACAGTTCCCCGATACGCGACAGCCGCGTCCGATAGGACTTCCCGTGCTCTTCTTGCTCGATGTACCCCTTGCCGCCCGGTCCGAGTCGGTCGACGTTGTAGATGACCTTCGACCGGAAACTGTCGGTGTACTCCTCGTTTAGCTCCCGGGACAGCGCCTCGGCGAGTTCGCTCACGCTGGCGAACTGGCCGTCCTCGCCCAGTTTGAACAGGATGACCTCCTCGAAGGGCTTGACGTTCGAGAAGGAGGCGACCGGCAGTTCGACGATGTGGCCCTCGCCGACCTCCTTCGCGCCGATGGTGGTGCCCCGCTCGTCGAACTCCGAGAGCAGTTCCCGGGCGCTCTCCAGGCGGTCGCCGATGCGGTCGTCGAGGCCCACGGCGTCGTCCGAATCGGCGGTTCCGCCAGCGTCGCTCTCCAGCAAATCCGAGAGGAGGTCGACCTGCTCGTGGAGTTCCTCGGCGAGTTCGGTTTCGAGGTACTTCTCGGGGGCGGTGTAGTAGGTGTGAATCTTCTCGCGGTCCTCCTCGCGTTCGACCATCACCGAGTGAGCGGCCGTGGCGTACGCGAAGGAGACGGTGCGTGGCATCGAACTGATGTTGACCCACACCTCGCCGCCGCCGTCGAGTTCGGCGTTGATGAGGTCGTAGGCCTGCTCGAAGGCGGTGTCGTAGTCGTAGACGTCCTCGACCACGACGCGCTCGGTGGTCGCGCCGAGCAGGTTCCGGAAGTCCTGGTCGAGTTTGCGGGAGAGCCGCCGGGAGTACTCGACGTTGGCCTCGCTGCCGACCGCGCCCTCCAGCAGAACGACCCGGTCGACGTCCAGTTGGTCGCGCACCAGCGGCGCGATGAGCCGGTCGTAGTCGAAGCCGACCGGAACGATGTGGGTCTGCATACCCGCCCGTAGCGGTGAAGGACGGTTAAGCGTTACCAGCCCGTTCTGAAGAAGAATAGTCTTCGAACAGCCGTACCGACCCAATTATTTCCCTAATCTTAAGTATCTACGATTCGCAGTGACCGCTACGGAGAATCGAAAGCTATGGTAGGACAAACAGCGACGGAGGAACGCGTCACCGTCTCGCAGGTGATGGACCGAATCCCGGTCGGCCGATTCCACAGACGACTGCTGGCGATCTGCGGGAGCGCGTGGGCGTTCGACGGCATGGAGGTCATCATCATCAGCTTCACCCTCCCGGTGCTCATCGGCGCGTGGGGGCTGTCGGGGCTCACGGCCGGACTGCTCGGCAGCGCCAGCCTGATGGGGATGATACTCGGCAACTGGGCGTGGGGCCGGTACGCCGACGAGCGCGGGCGCATCGACGCCTTCCAGTGGACCGTCCTCACTTACTCGCTGTTCGCCGGGCTGACCGCCTTCGCCACCGGCTTCTACTCGGGGTTCGCGCTCCGGTTCCTGACCGGCGTCGGCCTCGGCGGCGCGCTCGCGGTCGACACCTCCTACCTCTCCGAACACCTGCCGACCGACCGCCGCGGGCGCTACCTGGTCTACCTCGACGCCTTCTGGCCGCTCGGTAACGTCCTCGCCGTGGTGCTGGCCTGGCTGTTCCTCTCGGCGCTCGCCACGCCCGCCGGCACCGTCGCGGTGCCGGTCCTCGGCGCGGTGGCCGGCTGGCGTCTGCTGTTCGCCAGCGCGGCCTTCCCGGCCCTGCTCGTGTTCGTCATCCGGAGCCAACTCCGCGAGACGCCCTACTACCTCGCGCGGCGCGGCGACGTCGACGCGGCCAACGACCGCATCCGCGAGATCGCCGAGGAGAACGGCGAGGAGTACACCCCCATCTCGGCCGACGCGGTCGAAACCAGCGACTCCTCGCCCGGCTACTCGCGGCTGTTCGAGGCCGACCTCCGGAAGCGCACCGCGATGATCGCGGCGGCGTGGTTCGCCATCAACTTCGGCTACTACGGCGTGTTCATCTGGCTCCCCCAGACCGTGGGCGCGGCGGGCGTCGTCTCCGACCTCCAGGTCGGCGGGCTGACGGTCGGCGGCCTCTACCTCTACTTCCTGCTCATCGGTCTGGTCCAGTTCCCGGGCTACTTCAGCGCCGCCTACCTCGTCGAGAAGGTCGGCCGGAAGGCGACCCTCGGCGGGTATCTTGCACTGTCGGGGCTGTTCACGTTCGTCTTCGCCGCTTCGATGCCCGGCGTGTCGCTGTTCGGTGCGGGGCTGTCGGGCTTCTGGCCCTTCTTCGTCGGCCTGCTGGCGGCGAGTTTCTTCACGCTCGGCGCGTGGGGCGCCATCTACGCCTACACCCCCGAACTGTTCCCCACCGAGGTTCGCGGGACGGGCAACGGTTTCGCGGGCGGCGTCGGCAAGATCGGCGCGGTCATCGGCCCGATTCTGGCTGGCGCGCTGGTCGAAGTGGGCTATCTGGCCGCGCTCGCACCCCTTGCCGTCGCGTTCGTCCTCGGCGGCCTGGTGGTGTTCGCGTTCGGCGAGGAGACGATGGGCGAACCGTTATTCTAGAGCCCCACCTTCCGTTCCCACCTTTTTTCTTCGTCGGATGGCCGTGAGTGCCTCCGGCACTCCGGCCACCGCTCCTCGAAAAAATCTGGACCAAAAAAGGACACGCGACTGCGCCGAGACGCACTGCGTCTCGGCGCAGTCGCATCTTCTATTACCAGTGCGATTTCCGCTCTTCCACTCGTGCGGGCGCTTCGCGCCCTGTCGACCGCGACCGCCACCGCACCGCCACGGCCACACGCCTCCCCAGCCGATTCCGGCGCGCCCCGAAGGGGCGCTCGGTCATCCCTCGCGCGCATGGGCGCGGCCCCAAACCGCCGGAAGACACCCCGCGTCTTCCGAGGTCACCCTCGCGTCGCTCGCGTGACCGCGGGGCCGCGCCAGCGCGCGCCGGGGGATAAATCGGTCCCGCGTCGAATCCCGGCGAACTCCCCCCGACCCCGGCCGACTTACGTATCCGGGTCTAACGTCCGTGCATGGGGTGGGTACGAGAGCTCTCGTTCGACCGCGAGCGAATCGCGTGGTGGCTCGTGGCTATCGCGCTGGCGGTCGCGGTCGGCTACGTCGTCGCGTCGTTCCTCGGAACGTTCCTCCTCGGTCTGTTCGTCTACTACGCGACCAGACCGATGTACCGGCGGTTGCTCCGGCGGGTCCACCAGCCGACGCTGACCGCCGTCGCCGCGCTGTTCGGCATCGCGCTCCCGGGCCTGATACTGCTCGGCTACACCGTCGTCGTCAGCGTCCGGGAACTCGGCTCGCTGGCGGGCGTCGGCCTCGACCAGTTCCAGGGCGTGCTCGGACCGTACGTCGACACCTCCGTCCTGCTCGACCCCGAGCAACTGGCGGACGTCGCGCGGGCGAACCAGCAGGCACTGCTCGACGACCGGAGTGCCGACGCGCTCCGGGAACTCCTCGGATCCGTGCTGGCGGTTCTCGGCGTGCTCGCCAGCACGGCGTTCGGCCTGGTCGTCATGCTCATCGTCGCGTTCTACCTGCTCCGGGACGACCACCGCCTCGCGAAGTGGTTCCGAACCGAGGTCGTCGGCGACGACAGCCCGACCGTCGCGTTCGCCCGGGCGGTCGACGGCGACCTGGAAACCGTCTACTTCGGGAACATCCTTACCGCCTTCGTCATCGCCATCGTCGCGGCGGTCATCTACAACGCGCTGGACGCGTTCGCGCCGGCCGCGGTTTCGGTTCCCTCACCGACGCTGCTCGGACTGCTCACCGGGCTGGCCAGTCTCGTGCCGGTCGTCGGGATGAAACTGGTGTACATCCCAATCGGACTCCTGATCGGCGTCACGGCGTTCCTGGCCGACCCCACGCTGGTGTGGTTCCCGGTCGTGTTCCTGATCGTCACCTTCGTGGTCGTCGACTCGGTCCCCGAACTTCTGCTCCGTCCCTACGTCTCGGGGCGGGACCTCCACACCGGCCTGGTGATGTTGGCGTACATCGTCGGCCCGGTGCTGTTCGGCTGGTACGGCCTGTTCCTCGGACCGCTGTTGCTCGTGCTGGTCGTCCACTTCGCGCGAACCATCCTGCCGGAACTGGTCGAGTCCGACCGGTTCGCGACCCCGGACGCCGACGCGCGCCCGATGACCGACGGGTGGTCGGCCGAGACGGACGACCGAATCCCGAAAGTGCGCCCGCCCGTCGGACCGCTGGCGAGTCGGCGGCGCCGCCGCGCCGCCGACTCGCGGGAGTCGTCCGACCCAGAGTCGGACGAACCGTCGCCTGACGACCCCCAAAGACGCGACGACGGGAGCCACGGCGGGGAGAACTGAACGCGGTTCGAAAGAGAACGTCGAGAGGGGCGGCTTCCGGCGTCACGGGCGGCCGGCGCGATTCGCGCCAGCCGCCCGTGACGCAGTCGGTCGCACCGTCCGGTCGCCGCCACCGACCGGTTGCGTTCGTCGGCGAGTCACTTCCGCCGGGCAGTCACTTCCACTCTCCGGTTACTTTCGCTCTCCGGTTACTTCCGCCGCGCGGTTACCCTCGATACTCGAACACGGGCGTCCCCGGCCGGCCGGTGTCCCGGTACCCGCGTCTCCGGAGCGCGAAGACGACCTCGCTGAGCGCGCACGGCCCGTCGAGTATCGGGTCGCCGTGCTCGGTGAACTCCGCGGTCCGCTCGTTCAGGTCGTCGAGCGCGAACGAGTCGCCCACGACCTCGACCGTCTGACCGACCACCGCGTCGTGCTCGTCGGGGGTGTAGGCCTCGACCTTCGACTCGACCCGGCGGGCCATGTCGTCGTAGGTGTTGCGCCCCGACCGCACCGGGTCGCGAATCTCCTTGGCGTACTCCAGCATCCGCTTGCTCTCCTCGACGGCCTCGTCCCAGTGCTCGACCGCCCACACCGCGAGGTCCGGTAGCTCTTCGAGGTCGCCGGCGAGTTCGTAGTCGTCGGGGATGCAGTCGAATATCCACGGCTGGGCGCGGGCGATCAGCACCTGCCCGCTGCCGGCCTGCTCGAACCACGTCCGGGCCAGCGTCTCGTACTCGGTCGCCGAGATGCAGATGTCGCCCTTCCGGAGCGCGCCCTCGAACTCCTCGCGGGAGGCCTGCGGGTAGGCCTCGACCCACGGCAGGTCGGCGTACTCGGCCGGAATCTTGCTCATGCTCGTCATCAGGGTCCGGATGCCGAACCGCTCGTGGAGCAGTTCGGCGATCTCCATCACGACCCCGACCTGCTTCTTGTCCCAGATGGAGCCCGCGACGTGGAGGTACTTCGGCTCGGCGGCGTACTCGGCGTCGAACTGCGAGAAGTCGATCGGACTACCGGTCTGGACCGCCTCGTCGAGCGCGACGTCGACCACCGACTCCTGCATGAACTGGTGGCCGTACTCGCGCAGGCCCGCGGCGTCGATGCCCGCCTTGAACCACATCCCGTCGGTGAGCACCGACTCGCTGATCTCGGTCTCGCGCTGGAAGTCGTTGCGGTAGCCCGTCCGGGCGTACTTGAACGGCAACTGGAGGTCGTGGACGTTGGTGATGATGTCGGTCTGCTCGACCTTGCCGGCGTGGTGGTCGTCGAGCGCCAGCAGCCACTTGTAGAGGTCGGCCCGGCCGCGCCTGAGCTGGTCGACCACGATGTCGACGTAGCCCAGTTGGTCGTAGGTCGCCTCGCGCAGCGCCTCGAACTGTCCTTCGGTGTAGCCCGACTCGGTGAAGACGTACTCGTACTCGTGGCCGGACATGAACGGTTCGGCCTCGACGAGCGTCACGCGCTCGCGGTCGGCGTGGACGTATTCGGGGTCGTAGTCCGCGACTTCGGGCGGCGCGAGCAACCAGTAGACGTGGACGTCGGGGTCTATCTCCAACCACTCGTCGACCCACACGATCGCGTCGTTGAGCGTGCCGTTCGCCGTCGCGTCGTCGGGCCGGTAGAGTTCCGGGACGATGAGTACGCGCATGGCAGTCTAAGTACTCCGAATACGACGGACGTGCCCTTGAATCTAGGTCGGATTCATATCACGCGATTTTCGAGTTCGCCGCGGTCGCCCGCGACGAACCGCTCGTAGTTCTCGGCGAACAGGTCGGCGCAGCGGGTCCAGTAGTGAGGCGTCGACCCGGCCATGTGTGGCGTGACGACGACGTTCGAGAGGTCCCAGAGCGGCGACTCCGGCGGGAGCGGTTCCTCCTCGAACACGTCGAGGGCCGCGCCCCGGATGTGGCCCTCCTGGAGCGCCTCCGTCAGCGCCACCTCGTCGACGATCTCCCCGCGGGCGACGTTGATGAGCACCGCCGACGAGCGCATCGTCCGGAACTCCTCCTCGCCGAGCAGTCCGCGAGTTTCGTCGGTCAGCGGGCACGAAACCACGACGTAGTCGGCCCGCGACAGCACCTCGTAGAGGCCGTCGGGACCGAACGCCTCGTCCACGGCGTCGGGAGCGGTTTCGGGCGTGCGCTTGGTGCCGATGACCTCGGTGCCGAACGCCCCGGCGAGTTCGGCCACGCGACCGCCGATTTCGCCGAGGCCGAGTATTCCGACCGTCTCGTCCCGGAACTCCTTGCCGCCGTAGTTCTCCCAGACGCCGCGGTGTTGCTGGTTCATCCCCTTCTGGACGTTGCGCTCGAACATCAGTGCGTACGCGAGCACCTGCTCACCGATGGGTTGGGAGTGGACGCCCGAGGCGCTGGTGAGCGCCACGCCCGCGTTCGACAGCGCGTCGAGGTCGTAGCCGTCGACGCCCGCGCTGAGCGCCTGCACCCACCGAAGTTCGGGGGCGTCGTCGATGCGCTCGGCGGGGAACTTCGTGGTCAGGAGCACCTCGGTACTCGGCAGGTGGTCGTCGGTCTCGGACGGCGTGGCGGCCACCGCGAGGTCCACGTCCGAGAGGAGGTCGAACACCTCGTCGCGGAGCGCGCTCCGCGCCCTGTCCGACACATAGTGGGGAACGAGAACGGTCGGGCGTTCGCTCATGGGTCGGTAGTCGGGCGACTCGTGCTAATAGCTGCCGACCGGCCCGAACTCCTCGGCGCGTCCCGTCGGCGCGCGCCTCGCCGCACGCGGCGAGACGTGCCCCGGACGTTCCGCCGCGTCACAACAATCGATTTACGCGCCCTCGTCGTACCCGACCGATATGCGACCAGCGATCCAGTTGTACACGCTCCGCGCGCTGGACGACTCGCTCCCCGACCTCCTCCGCCGCGTCGGCGAAACCGCCTTCGAGGGCGTCGAATTCGCCGGACTCGGCGACAGCGACCCCGCCGACGTCGCCGACGCGCTCGACGACGCCGGCCTCGAAGCGGCCGCCGCCCACGTCGGCATCGACGACCTGGAGGACGACCCCGGCGGCGTCGCCGAAACCTACCGGCAACTCGGCTGCGAGACGCTGGTCGTCCCGTACCTCCCCGAAGCTGACTTCGCGAACGCGAAGGCGGTCGCCGACACCGGCCGCCGACTGACCGAACTGGCGGCCCGACTCGACGAGGCGGGGGCGAACTTCGCGTACCACAACCACGACCACGAGTTCACGGAACTCGGAGAGTCGTCGGGGTTCGAACTCCTCGCGGGAGAAACCGACATCGACCTCGAACTCGACGTCGGTTGGGCCGACGCGGCGAGCCACGACCCCGTCGACCTGCTGGGCCGCCTCCGCGACCGCGTGCCGCTGGTCCACCTCAAGGACGTGGGCGACGGCGAACCGGTCGAACTCGGCGAGGGCCAGGTCGACGCCGAGGCGTGCGTCGAGGCGGCCCGCGACGCAGGTGCGGAGTGGCTGGTGTACGAACACGACGAACCCACCGACCCCGAGGCCTCGCTCCACCACGGCGCAGAGACGCTGGACTCGCTTTTGGAGTGACCGCGCCGGTCCCGCCGGGTCGACCGCGCGGGCCTCGTCCTCGACCCGCTCTACGACGGAGTGGCGTCGTTCGACTCGACTTCGGCTTCGTCGCCGGACTCGCGTTCGAACGCGAGTCCGGCGACGAAGCCGAACCACGCGAGGCCGACCCCGAGCGCCGCCGCCGCGAAGTTCGGCCCCGTCTCGACGCCGTTCAGCAACGCCACCGCGCCGAACGTCGCGACGCCAACGAACGCGGCGCTCGTCCAGTTCGCCCCGTCGGTCCGCCAGAGCGCCGACGGATATCGGAGCGCGATAGTCGCGCCTGCGACCGACACCTGCGCGATTCCGACGAGCAGGATGGGCGTTCGCTCGGCCGCGGGCGTGACGGCGGCGACGCCGCCGGTCGCGGCCGCACCGACGAGGAGGGCGACGGCGTATCGGAGGACTCTGTGCATGCGCGGGGCTCTCGGTCGACCAAGGTAGTCGTTACGCTCCAGTCGGGAATCTAATAAATCGGCGATGGCGCTGAACGCCGTTGGCGCAGGGGACTCACTCACCCTGCAGCGCGACGGCGAGTTGCAGGACTAGATAGACCGGAACCACGTACATGACGACGAGAGCGACGAGCGCGAACGCACCGACGACCGGGTGCCCGTCGCCCGAACCGGTCTGGAGGAATATCATCGCGGCGAACCACAGCGTCAGCACCTGGTACAACTCCGTTCTGTCCATGGAGATCATGTTAGCTACCGGACAGGAACGGGAAGTAGCTTTCGACGTCGCCGCGACTCGCCTCACGCGTCCGCCGGACGGAACACCGCCTCTCCCGGACTCCCGTCGTCGGCGTACCCGAGCGACCGCAGGCCGTAGACGAGGTCGGCGACCGGGGCGTCGACCGCCGCCGAAAGGTCGCCGAGGGCGACCGGCCCGGGCCGGTCGCCCTCGGCGGTCGGTTCCGCCACCGCGGCGTCGACCCGCCGCAGCGTCTCGTCGTCCTCGAACGCGTCGACCCGCTCCCCGACGCCCGCACGGAGGCGCTCGTAGGTGCGACGGCCGCACCGCTCGGGGTCCCGGACGCGGGTGACGTATGCCACGAGGCGGTGGTTCGCTTCGACGGCCGCCTCCCAGTCCTGGACTACCTGGACCGCCAGCGATTCGAGGTCGTCGAGGTCGGCGGTGAGTCGGTAGTCGTCGGGCGCGCAGTCGTATATCCATGGCCGGTCGCGGAGGAGTAGCACCTGGCCGCTGGCGGCCTGTTCGAACGGCGTGCGGGCCATCGTCTCGTGGTCGCTGGCGCAGATGGCGAGGTCGCCCGCGTCGAGCGCCCGCCGGTAGCGCTCCTTCGAGCACTCGGGGTAGGCGTCGACGAACTCCCGCTCGGCGAAGCCGTCGGGGATGGGGTCCATGTTGGTCATCAGCGTCCGGATTCCGAACTCCTCGTACAGCGTCTCGCCGGCGTCGAGCACCACGTCGAGGTTCTTCTTCCTCCAACCCGACCCCGCGACGTGGAGGGTTTCGGGTTCGTCGGCGTACGACTCCTCGAACGCCGAGAAATCGAGCGGACTCCCGGTTTCGAGCGCGTCAGCGACCAGGTCGTCGAGAAAGTCGTCGTCGAGGAACTCGCCGGCGTACTCGCGCATTCGGTCGGCGTCGACGCCCGCCTTGAACCACAGGTCGTCGACGAACGTCGCCATCGCGGTCTCGACCTTGGTCGGCGCGTCGTTGGGGTACCCCCGGCCGTGGCGCTTGAACGGGAGTCGGAGGTCGTGGACGTAGCCCACGAGTTCGACCGGTTGGACCGCCGCTTCGCTGCCGCCGCTGAGTCGGTGGAGCCACTTGTAGAGGTCGTACCGGCCCGTCACGTGCTGGTCGACCACGGCGTCGACGTAGGCCCCGCGGTCGTAGATTCGCTCCTCTATCGTGCGCAGTTGGGCCTCGGTGTAGCCCGTCTCGGAGAAGGCGTCCTCGTGCTCGTGGCCGGCCATGAACGGTTCGGCCTCGACGAGCGTTACGCGCTCGCGGTCGGCGTGGACGTACTCGGGGTCGTAGTTCGCGGCTTCGGGCGGCGCGAGTAGCCAGTAGACGTGGAGATTCGGGTCGCGGTCCAGCCACTCGTCGACCAACTGGACGGCGTCTTCGAGCGTGCCGTTGGCCGTCGCGTCGTCCGGGCGGTACAACTCTGGAACGAAGAGAACGCGCAAATCGAATCCACCCGTGAGAACGACGACGGAGGGCGTCTTTACCATAGTGGCCGGACGCGAATCCGCGGCGACGCCACCGCCCGCGGGCGGGCGGTCCCGGCGCACGTTCACCTTTATCCCCGGCGCGGCCCAATCGGGTCGCATGTCCGAACGAAAGGAGTTCCGGGACCTCGCGTCGCCCGCCGAGGCCCGGGAGGCCATCGCGTCCCTCGACCTCGAACCAGAGGCCGAGACGGTGCCGCTGGACGGCGCCCGCGGCCGGGTGCTGGCCGAGCGACTCGACGCCGGCATCGACGTCCCCGGGTTCGACCGCGCGAGCATGGACGGTTACGCGGTGCGCGCCCGCGACACCTTCGGCGCCGACGAAACCGACCCCGCCAGCCTCGACCTCGTCGGGGCGGTCCACGCGGGCGCGGAACCCGACGTCGAAGTCGGCGACGGCGAGGCGGCCGAAATCTCGACCGGCGCGGTGATGCCACCCGGCGCCGACGCCGTGGTGATGGTCGAGCGAACGGACGCGCCGGAAGGTGGCGACGCCGTGTCGGTCTACGACGCGGTCGCGCCCGGCGACCACGTGATGACCGCGGGCGCCGACATCGCGGCCGGCGAGCGCGCGCTCGGCCCCGGCACCCAGATTACGCCCCGCGAAATCGGGCTCCTGTCGGCGCTCGGTGTCGACGAGGTACCGGTCCGCGGGCGACCCCAGGTCGGCATCGTCTCGACCGGCGACGAACTGGTCCGGCCCGGCGACGAACTCGACGCCGACGCCGGCGAGATCTACGACGTCAACAGCTACACCGTCGCCGCCGCCGTCGAGGAGGCCGGCGGCAAGCCGGTGGTCTACCCCCACGCCGGCGACGAGTACGACGAGATGGAGCGGACGCTACGGCGGGCGGCCGACGACTGCGACCTGGTGCTCTCCTCGGGGTCGACCAGCGCCAGCGCGGTCGACGTCATCTACCGGGTCGTCGAGGACCGCGGCGAACTCCTGCTCCACGGCGTCTCGGTCAAGCCCGGCAAGCCGATGCTAGTCGGGCGACTCGACACGTCGGCCTACGTCGGCCTGCCCGGCTACCCCGTCTCGGCGCTGACCATCTTCCGGACCTTCGTCGCGCCGGCGATTCGCCGGGCCGCCGGCGTTCCGGAACCCGCGACCGCGACCGTCGAGGCCCGGATGGCCGCCGAGGAGCGCTACGGCGAGGGCCGCACCCGGATGCTCCCGGTGGGGTTGGTCGCGTCCGGCGAGTCGCGCCGCGACTCGCCGGACGCGAGCGGTGACGGTGCGGACGGCGACCTGCTGGCCTACACCGTCGACAAGGGCAGCGGCGCGACCACCAGCCTCGTGGAGGCCGACGGCGTGGTCGAGGTCCACGCCGACACCGCCTACGTCGCCGAGGGCGAGGCGGTCGAGGTCGAGTTATTCTCGCCGGACGTGCGGCCGCCGACGGTCCTCGGTGCGGGCGAGGACGACCCCGCGCTCGCGCGCCTGCTCGATGCGCTCGACCGACCGCGCTACCTCGCGGTCGGGTCCCGGGAGGGCCTGCGGCGGCTCCGGGACGGCGTGCCCGACTTCGCGGTGACCACCGGCGGCGACGCGACGGACCGGGGCGTCGAGGCCGAGGAACTCGGCTCCTACGAGCGCGAGTGGGGACTGGTCGTCCCGGCCGGCAACCCGGAGGGAATCGAGGGGCTGGCCGACCTGGTGGACCGCGAACTGCGATTCGTCAATCGCGGCACCGACTCGGGACTCCGGACGACGCTCGGTAACGCGCTGGCGGCCCTCGCCGAGGAGCGCGGAACGACGCGCCACGAACTCGTCGACGCCATCGACGGCTTCGAACTGACGACCAAGGCCCACGAGAGTCCGGCGCGCCGAGTCGCGGATGGGAAGGCCGACGTCGGCCTCGGACTCCGCGCGACCGCCGAGAAACTCGGCCTCGGATTCGTCTCGCTCGGGACCGAGACGGTCCGCGTGCTGGCGAATCCCGAGCGGACGGAGAAGACGGGCGTTCGCGAACTCGCGGACGCGCTCGACGAGGAGCTAGTCGGTGTACTCGACGGACTGGCCGGATTCGGCCAGTAGTTCGTCGAAGCTCTCGACCCGGTAGTCGCCGAGGACGCACTGCTCGCGGCGGTGGTGGCCGTGGCGCTCGACGTGGATGGCGTCGAGGCCGGCGTTCCACGCCGCGCCAACGTCGCTGGCGCCGTCGCCCGCGTAGACGCCGACGTGGTCGTCGGCGTCGGCACCGATTTGCTTGCGGGCGTGGTGGAGCGGCGCGGGGTCGGGCTTCCAGCCCAGGTCGGCGTCGCAGCAGACGACCGCGTCGAACCAGTCGCGGATGTCGAGTTCGTCAAGCACGGGGCCGGTGAGGAACGACTGGCAGTGAGTGACGAGGCCGACCGGACAGTCGAGGTCCCCGACGAACGCGGCGTCGTCGTAGAGGTAAGTTTCGCGGGCGCGGCGCTGGGGGTCCTCGACGTCGTGGAAGACCGCCCAGAACTCCTCGGGGTCGATGCCCCACTCGCGGAGTTGGGCGTCGCGGCTCCCGCCGAGGCCGTGCCAGAGGAGTTCGGCTTCGCGGTCGGTGAACTTCCGGCCCAGTCGGTCGCCGACACGGTCGAACACCGACCGGGGGTACGCCCAGTCGACGTCGATGAGCGTGCCGTCGAGGTCGAGGAGCCAGAAGTCGTATTCGCGGGCGACCATGAGGACACGCTGGTAAGCCCTCGGGAAAAATAAACGTTTCCGATGCACTGTCCGGGTCGGCGGTCCGGCGTCCCGCTCGAGTCGGACGCGGCTACTCGCGCTCGACCTCCAGCGAACTCCCGAGGTACTTGTTGAGCACCTCCGACACCGAGTCGGCCTTGAACGATTCGAGGTCGGCGGCGATCTCGTCCTTCAGCGCTTCCAGGTACTCCTCGTCGGTTTCCAACGCCCGGTACTCGACGCCTGTGACTGCGACGCCGAGCGCCTCTTCGGTGAGTTCGCGGAAGTGGCGCTTGTCGTTGACCTCGCCGCGCCAGAGGTTGTCGCGGAAGAACCGCCAGCCGTCCTCGCCCGGCGGGTCGGCTTCGCGATAGAGACGCGTCTCGAACTCCGCGGGGTCGACAGAGACGCCCTCGGCCGCGGGTTCGAGGCGGAAGCGCACGGCGAAGACGTAGCGGGCGTCCATGGCTCTCGCTCACCGGAGGTCGTTCGACAGCTCCGCCATGTCGACGTCCTTCTCGGTGATGCCGCCCTCCTCGTGGCTCGTGAACCGGATTTCGACCTCCTCGTAGCGAATCTCGATGGTCGGGTGGTGGAACTCCTCCTCGGCCAACTCGGCGACTTCGCTCGCGAACGCGACGCCTTCGAGGTAGTCGTCGAACTCGTAGACGCGGACGATCTCGTCGCCTTCTCGCGTCCACCCGTCCGGAAGCTGACTCTGGATCTCGTCGTCGGATAGCAGGTCGGCCATACGAGACGCTATCGGCGGCCGCGAAAATAAAGCTCCCCGCCGAACGCCGAACGTGGGCGACCGTCCGAGGGCGAGAGAGCGAGTACAGGTATGCAAGCGAAATTAGCGCAAGTCGTACGGGGAACACCCCGCGAGTTGGTCCCGGCTTCCCTCATAAAGGTTCGCGCAACCTCACAGCCGACCCGGCGCGCGCTGGCGCGACCCAGCGGTTGGGTCGCGCCCATGCGCGCGAGGGATGACCAAGTGAGCGACAGCGAACGAGGGAGTCGGCTGGGGAGGCGTGTGGCGGTCGCGGTGCGGTGGCGGAAGACGAACCGAGAATCGAAGATGCGCTGACGCCGAGTCGCCACGGCGACTCGGCGTCAGCGCGTGTCCTTTTTTGGTCCAGCTTTTTTCGAGGAGCGGTGGCCGGAGTGCCGGAGGCACTCACGGCCACCCGACGAAGAAAAAAGGTGGTGGCTAATCGTCGTCGTCCGCCGTAACGCTCGCCGGGGCGCCGTCGGGGAGCGCGCTCTCGGAGAGCTCGTCGGCGCCGTCCATCGCGCGCTCGACGAACTCCGGCGGACCGGCGTCGTCCTCCTCGCCGAAGTCGGGGTTGAACAGCTGGAGGGCGGTGTTGATGGTGGTCCAGTCGTCGTCGGCCGCGGCGTCGCGCAGGCTCTTGGTCGGGGCCGCGAGCAACTGGGAAACCAGCGCGTCGGCCATCGACTCGACCACGGCGCGCTGGTCGTCGCTCAGGTCGCCGTGGGCGTCGAGTTTCGAGAGCGCCTCGGAGAGTTCGCGGGCCTTGACCCGCTCGGCGCTCTCGTACATGGTCGAGATGACCTCGTCGGCGCGCTTGCGCTTGTAACCTTCGAGCAGGCGCTCGAACTCGCGGTCGATCATCGTTTCGACCGACTCGGCGGCCGCCCGGCGGCGGCGCTTCGTCTCGTCGGTGACCGACTCCAGGGCCGCCATGTCGTAGACGGTGACGCCGTCGAGCGCGCTCGCGGCGGGCGAGACGTCCCGCGGTTGAGCGATGTCGACGACGAGCGTCCGGCCGCGGTCGGCGAGCGTCCCGGCGTCGAGGACGTGGGACTCGCTGCCGGTCGCCGACACCACCACGTCGGCGGCGTCGAGCGCGGTGGCCAGCGCGTCGAGGCTCACCGCGCGGGCGTCGGCGGCGTCGACCTCCTCGGCCACGCCGGCCGCCCGTTCGACCGACCGGTTGGCGACGTACAGCGTCGCGACGTTCGCGTCGGCGAGCGCGTGGGCCGCGATGGTGCCCATCTCGCCCGCGCCGACGACGAGCGCCGTCGCGCCGTCGAGGTCGCGGTGCTCGTCGAGCAGCGACACCGCCGCGCTCCCGATGGAAACCGCGCCGTCGTTGATGGCGGTCTCGGTTCGGGCGCGCTCGCCGACGTGGATGGCCTTCGTCACCGCGTCGTCGAGCATCGGTCCGATGGCGCCGACCTCGCGGGCCGTCTCGTAGGCGCGCCGGACCTGGCCGATGATCTGGTCCTCGCCGACGACGAGCGATTCGAGTCCCGCCGCGACCCGCATGAGGTGGCGCAGGCTCTCCTCGTGGTTCATCTCGACGGTCGCGTGGCTCTCCATGTCGGGGGCGAAGTCGCCGAGGATCGCGCGACCGGTCGCGGCCGCGTCGGTGACGACGTAGGCCTCGAAGCGGTTGCACGTCTGGAGCACGTACGCCTCGCGGACGCCCGGCGCGTCGAGCAGTCGCCCGAGCGTGGTCGCCTCGTCGGCGTGGCAGGCGCTCGCGACGTCGTCGAGGCTCGCGCTCTCGTGGGTGACGCGCATCCCGGAGACCACGCCCGTCCCCGCCGTCACGGATACCGACCTCCCGAGAGTGTACCGGATAGTTTCCAGGTCATGTTTGCACCCTGCGGACGACACCGTCCGCTCCGTTCTTAGCGGGTCTAGGAATGGCCGGTACGTAAAGCCTTTCAAACGAAACAGATTCCGCCGGTGTCTCGGAGAGCGTGCCGGTCTTGCCCGACGATGTCACTCGCCTTCGACGCCCGTCACTTCGAAGCCGAGTTCGCGGACACCTTCGAGCACCGCCTCGTGGTCGGCGCTGGCCTCGTAGTAGAACACCACGTCGAACGTCCCGTCGCGGAGCAGTTGCTGGCACTCCCAGATGAACGCCTCGTCGTCCAGGGTCAGTCCCTGGTGCTGGTTCGACGCGAAGTCGGTGTCGTCGGTCCCCGAGTAGACGTAGGTGTCCCGGGGGTCGTGGCCCGCGGCCTCGGCGATGACCTCACCCACGTCGACGGTCATCTGGTGCATCTCGATGTCCTCGTCGCTCCCGTAGTCGGTGTGGACGATGGCGCCGTTGAGTTCGATATCGCCGGGTTCGAGCAACTGCTTGGTGCGCCGATACAGGTCGTCGTCGAGCACGTCGGTCATACTCGAACCGAACCGACGGGCGACTATACGCCCTGCGGTTCCGACGGAGCGACCGAAAGTGACGCCGGACGAGAGCGGCGGAACCGACGAGGCCGCCGCTACCCGAGTGGCGTCTCCAGAAATTGCTTCGTTTTTGCGAGCCGTTACCGTCTACAGGCGCGTGACGTTCGTCGCGCGCGGGCCTTTGTCGGCCTGTTCGATGTCGAACTCTACTTCCTGTCCTTCTTCGAGGTCGGGGCCGCCAACGTCTTCCATGTGGAAGAAAACGTCCTCGTCCGCGTCCTCAGTGTCGATGAATCCGTAGCCGCCAGTCTCGTTGAAGAAATCAACCGTACCTTTCGCCATTGCGTTCGTCTCAAGACGCCCCATACTTAAAAAGGTATGCAAATCCCGGGTGAGTTGTGTTAACAGTAGACTCGCACTTTCGGGTCGCGCGCTCGGCGGTGCATAACGTTGATGGCTCTCCGAAACCTCGGTCCGACTGACCGATGTTACGGTGGGCACGGCGACGGACGCGAGCCGCGTACGAGCGACTGCTCCGACGGGAGATATCCGGCGCGCCGACGCACGTGGCGGTGATCCAGGACGGTAACCGCCGGTACGCCAGCATGCAGGGCGGCGACGCCCCGGACGGCCACCGCGCCGGCGCGGAGACGACCGAGCGAGTCCTCGAATGGTGCGAGGAACTCGGCGTCGAGGAACTGACGCTGTACGCCTTCTCGACCGAGAACTTCGAGCGCCCCGAACACGAACGCGACGCCCTCTTCGACCTGCTCGAGGAGAAACTCTACGAGTTCGGCGACGACGAGCAGGTCCACGACGGCGAGGTCTGCATCCGGGCCATCGGCGACGTCGCGCGCCTCCCCGAACGCGTCCGCGAGGCGGTCCGGTACGCCGAGCGCCGGACCGCCGACTACGACGAGTTCACGCTCAACGTCGCGCTCGCCTACGGCGGCCGCAACGAACTCCTCGGGGCGGCCCGCGACGTGGCCCGCGCCGTCGAGTCCGGCGACCTCGAACCCGAAGACATCGACGTGGCCGAGATCGAGTCGCGCATCTACGACCGCCCGCTCCGGGACGTCGACCTCATCATCCGGACCGGCGGCGACGAGCGCACCTCCAACTTCCTGCCGTGGCACGCCAACGGCAACGAGGCCGCCGTCTTCTTCTGTACGCCCTACTGGCCAGAGTTCTCGAAGGTCGACTTCCTGCGGGGAATCCGGACCTACGAGTCCCGCGAGGAGTCCTGGCGGCAGGCCAGAGTCAAGCGCGCACTGGCGCTGGTCAAGGAACTGGGCGGCGTCGAACTTGACGACGCCCGTGCTGTCATCGAGAAGTTCCGAGACGCGGTTCCGGAAGGAGCTAGCGTCGAGGAGTTGGACGCCGACGGCGAACGCCCCGCGGAGTAAGGGCCGATTCTACCGGCCGAACTTACGTCAGGAGCGTAGCGAAGTGACGGCGTTCGACTTACCGACCGAACCGCCGGAAGACTCGCTCCGCTCACCTTCCGAGCTTCGACCTACCGACCGAATCGCCGCTGGCGATTCTTGTAGTCCAGTAGCGCCCGCAGGTAGTCGCGCTTGCGGAAGTCCCGCCAGTTCACGTCGGTGAAGTAGAGTTCGGAGTACACCGACTGCCAGATCATGAAGTCCGAGAGGCGCTCGGCGCCGGTCTTCAGCACGAGGTCGGGGTTTTCGGGGAACACCAGGTGCTCTTCGACCTCCGTCTCGCCGACCTCGTCGGGCGAGACGTCGCCGGCCTGCACGCTCTCGGCGATCTTTCGAACCGCCCCGGCGAACTCGTGTTTGCCGCCGAGGCCGATGGAGATCTGGAGCGGCGCGTCGGCCCGCCGGGTGTCGTCGGGGCCGCGAACAGCCAGTTGGCGCGGCGCGGCCACGTTCTCCAGTTCGCGTTTGAGGGTCGGCACCGCGCCCGAGTCCAGCACCGAGATGTACACCGTCACGCGCTCGGCGCCACGCTCGAACGCCCACCCGAAGAAGCGCTCCAGCGTCCGGTAAGCGCCCTGTTCGAGCAGGTCGCGCTCCGTGATGACCACGGCGACGTGGCGGGGCGGGTCGGCGTCGTGGCGGCGGAGACGGGCGGCGAGATATCGGTCGTACAGTCCCACGCGCGGCGGTTCGCACGCTATCGTCCTAAACGTCACGAACCGAATCGGCGAAAACGTACGCTCCGAATCGGGGAGGTTTCCGACTGTGACGACTCAGACAGTTGGTACTCGGAGAGAGCGACGAAAACTCCAACTGCAACCGCCTCGAAAGCCCCCGCCCGCTACGCTCCCGCGGCTCGCTGCGGTCCTCGGCACTCACTTCGTTCGTGCCTGCGGTCCTTGCATCGCCGGGGTTCGCGTAGCGGGCGGCCCCTTTCAGTCCACCGTCGGACCGGAGGTCCGACGAGCTCTCGTTCGCTCCGCTCACGAGAACCACCCTGCCGGTCGATTCACCGAGCTCTACCGGTGGTTCGTGTCGCCGAGCGCTTCCGATGGCCAGTTCCACCGAGCGCTCGCCGCGCGATTCGGGCGGCTTAGGCCGCCCGAATCGCGCCGGTCAGAACGGTCGTCGGTCGGGCTCGGTGGGTCGAAATCCCGGCGCACGACGCGCGTCTGACGGTACGACGCCCCAGACGGCCGTCTGCTTCGGGAAGATTAAGTAGGCGTCGGCGGAACGGGGGGATAACGTGACTACGAGAGTCCGGCGGGCGGCCGGCTACGCGGTCGTCTCGACGCTGTCGCTCGCCGCTCCGACGCTCGGGTGGGCGACCGCCGTCGCCTACGCCGCCGTCGCCGTGGGGGCGCTTGCCGTCACCGACGGGCCGCTGTTCGAACTGTTCGCGCGGCCCACAGACCGGCAGGAAGGCCGACTCCACGGACTGGCGGGGTTCGCCTTCGCCGCGACGGGACTGGCGTTGCTGACCACGCTGATGACGCTCCCCGCGCGGGTGTTCGTCGCCAGCGTCGTCCTGCTCGGTTTCGGGAACCTCGCCCAGCAGGTGGTCGGCGAGTACTCCAACGAGTCGATAGCCCAGGTCACCGCCTTCGTCTTCGGCGGGTTCCTCGCGGCGGTCGCCGGCCAGGCCGCCACGCTCGCCCTGGAGGGAACCCCGGTCGCCGGTGCGCTCCCCGAGATGGCCTTCCTCGCGGCCAGCGGCGTCCTTCTCGCCGGGCTCCTCCGGTCGGTGCTGTTCGCCCGCGACGACCCGCTGGTGATGCTCTCGGCCGCGATGCTGCTGTGGCTGTTCGCCGACCTCGCCGTCGAGGTCACCCTGACCAGCGTCGCGGTCGCCATCGCGGTGACCGCGCTGTTCGGCTACGTTTCGTGGGCGCTCGACGCCGCCTCGATTCCGGGGATGCTCACCGGCGAACTGCTGGCGATGCTCACCATCGTGCTGGGCGGCTACGGCTGGTTCGCCGTCCTCATCGCCTTCTTCGGCATCGGGAGCCTCTCGACGAAGTTCCGCTACGACCAGAAACTGGACCGCGGCGTCGCCCAGGAGAACGACGGCGCGCGCGGCAGCGGCAACGTCCTCGGGAATGCGGCGGTCGCGCTCGTCGCGGTGCTCGCCTACGCCGCCCGCGGAAAGCTCCCCGGCGACGGCACGCTGTTCCTGTTCGCGTTCGCCGGCTCCATCGCCACCGCGATGAGCGACACCCTGTCGAGCGAGATCGGCGGCGTCTTCGACGACCCCCGGCTCATCACCACCCTCAAACGCGTCGAACCCGGCACCGACGGCGGCGTGACCTGGCAGGGCGAACTCGCGGGCGTCGCCGGAGCGGCCGTCGTCGCGGCCATCGCCGCGGGGCTGTTCGAGAGCGTCGACCTCGTCGGCGCGGCGGTCATCGTGCTGGCCGGCGCCGGCGGGATGACCATGGACAGCCTGCTCGGCGCGACGCTGGAAGGCGACCGCCTCGGTAATCAGGCGGTCAACTTCCTCGCGACGCTCACCGGCGCACTTTTGGGTTCGGCGCTCGCTGTAGTCGTCCTGACGTGATTCGAGACGCCCGGCCGAGCGACCGCGAGCAGTTGCGGGCGCTCCAGACCAACCTCCGGGAGCCGAATCCCGCCCTGTTAGCCTACGCCGTCGAAGGGCCGCCGCTCGTACTAGTGTCCGCGGTGGACGGAACGCCCGCGGGCTACCTCGTGGCATTCTACGACGGGGAGTCGGGCTACGTCGCCGAAATTGCCGTCTCTCCCACCCACCGTCGCGAGGGTCGGGCAACCCAACTCCTGCTCGCGACGTTCGACCGCCTGCGCTCCGAGGGCTGTTCGGAAGTTCGACTCACCGTTCATCCGGAGGACGCGCCCGCCAGACGCCTCTATGAGTCGGCGGGGTTCGAGGAAGTTGGCCGGGAGTCGGACTACTACGCCGATGGGAGCGACGGTATCGTGATGGGTCGGAACGTACTCGCCTAGCGGCTACGCGACGCAATCGGACGCGAGCCTACGGAACGGCGGAGAATCACGGCGTCCTCCGACGGCTATCGCTCGAACCGGTCGGCGGCCCGAATCCGGACGCCCGCGGGTTGCTTGACGAACTCGCCCAGTTCGGCGGCGACGGCCTGCTCGACGCCGCGCTGGGCGGCCACGTCGAGCACGCGCTGGGAGAGCGTCCCGTCGAGGACGACCGCGTAGGGTACCTCCTCGGCGCTCTCGACCGCGTCGAAGGCGTTCTCGGCGGCCGCCTCCGCGAGCGTCCCGAACGACGAGTCGAGCAGTCGGACGGTGCCGGTTTCGCCGTCGACGACCGCCTCTACGTGTCCGCGGAGGCTCTGCGGCCCCCGTTCGGCGTCGGCCACGGCGTCGGCAGGGTCGCCGCGGCCATCGCTGTCGACGGCGGCGTCGGTTTCCGTCGGCTCCGACTCGTCGGCTTCGGACGACCCGTCGTCCGTCGAGTCGGTCGTCTCGCCCGAGCGTCCCGAGTCGGGACGCTCGGGCGATTCGGTCGTTTCCGGTCCCGCGCTCGCGGTCTCGCTCTCGGGGGCCGGCCGGGCGCTCCCGTCGGTCGCGGCGGTGTTCGCCTTGGTTTCGTCGGCGGACCCGGACGCGTCCGGGTCCGTCTCCCCCTCGCTCGACTCGGCGTCGGTATCCTCGACCATCGACTCGTCGAACCGGTGCTTGCTCCGGAGCGCCGACATGACCTCGCGGCGGTCCAGGTCCTCGACCGACTTACCGGCGGGCGCGAACGCCACGTAGTCGATGTCGCCGACCTGCGATAGCTCCTTGCGGATGAGGTCGCCGCCCCGGTCGCCGTCGAGGAATGCGGTGACGTTGCGGCTCTGGGTGAGTTCGGCCACCGCGTCGGGGACGTTCGTCCCCTCGACCGCGATGGCGTTCTTGACGCCGTAGCGAAGCAGGTTCAGCACGTCGGCCCGGCCCTCGACGACCACGATGGCGTCGCTGTCGGCGACCCGCGGGCCGGCGGGTAGCCCTTCGAACTCGACGATGTCCTCGACGCGGACGCTCTGGCGGACCTCCTCCAGAATCTCCCGGGAGGTCATCACGTCCTCGTCGAACGACTCGGATATGAGTTCCTTCGCGCGCTCGACGACCCGGCGGCGCTTGGCGGCCCGCACGTCTTCGATGCCGGCGATGGCGACGCTGGCCCGACACGGGCCGACGCGGCTGATGGTTTCGAGCGCCGCCGCGAGGATGGAAGTTTCTACCTTGTCGAGGCTCGAGGCGATGGTGATGGTGCCGTACGACTGGCCGTTCTGGCTGTCGACGTCGACGTCGATGCGTCCGAGTTTCGAGGACTGCTGGAGGTCGCGGAGGTCCAGGTCGTCGCCGAGCAGGCCTTCGGTCTGGCCGAAGACCGCGCCGACGACGTCACTCCGCTCTACCACCCCGTCGGCGGTGATGTCGGCGTGAATGACGTATTTCGCTGTGTCGTCCATGAGTGGTGAACTGCCCCGGTGAGGGGCTGGATAGTGATGTGTCCATGAGCAGCGCGGCCATGGATGTTTTAAAATCACGTGCGACAACTGAAATACCTGTCGTCGCTCCGGCCTCGTCCGTCGATTCCGGAACTTCGAGCGGGACCCCGAGGGACGGCGTTCACTTCCCTCGACGGTGCGGCGTTCGCTCGGTTGGACTCGGCGGGCGCGAGACGCGCCCGCCGAGTCCAATCGGGACTGAAATCCGGTGCGTTCTTCCGGCCGCTCCGCCCAGGTACGGGCGAGCGCATGTTCCGGCCCGGCCACTACGGAGTCACGCTGACGCTGTACGCGCCCGTCGGGTGTTGGCTCGTCGCCACGGGCGACCCGGTCGCCGCCTACCTCGGCGGCGCGGGCGCGCTGTGGCTCACGATGTCGCCCGACTGGGACTCGCGGGTGCCGTTCATCACTCACCGCGGGTCGACCCACACCCTGCTGTTCGCGGCGCTCCTCGGCGCCGCGGCGTGGGTCGCGGCGACGCTCGCGGGCGTCGGGACGACGCCGTTCGGCCCGACCGACCTCCGGACGTTCGCGGCGGGCGTCGCGTCGTTCGCCGTACTCTCGCACCTGGTCGCCGACCTGCTCACGCCGATGGGCGTCGCCGTGTTCTGGCCGCTGACCTCGCGGCGCTACACGGCGTCGCTGGTGCGAGCGAGCAACCGGACGGCGAACTACCTGCTGTTCGCGCTCGGGGTGTTCGCCACCGCGGTCGCGGCCTATCTGGGACTCTCGCGGTACGGCGGCGGGTCGTATTAGTCCCTCCGGCGACAACGCTTTTCTTGCTTCCGAACCTGCTTCCCGTGTGACCCGCGAAGCGAACGACTCCATCCCGTCGTTGGCAGACGACGCCCTGTTGGCCCCGTTTCGGGAGCGCGAGGACCCGGTGTTGACCACCGACGAACTCCTCGCGTCGCTCCCGTTCGGCGGTCCCGCGGTCCACGAGACGCTGGAGCGTCTCAACACGGAGGGCGTCGTCGAACGGAAGTCGGTCGGCGACGGCGAAGTCTGGTGGCTCCCCGGCCACACGAGCACCGACGAGCGCGCCGGACCGATGACCGGGGCGCACCAGCCCGCGACGAGCATCCCCCGAGAACTGGAGACGGCCATCCAGGCGCTCGACGGTATCGACGAGCGCCAGCGCGCCGCCATCTACGCGACCTGCCACTTCCTCTACGGCGAGGAGTCGGCCGACGCCGAGACGATTCAGGCGCGCGTCTACCCCGACCAACCGGCCGGCTACGACGACCCCGAGCGGTGGTGGGAAGAGTGCATCCGCCCGGCGCTCGCCGACCTTCCCGGCATCAGTCGCGTCGACGGCGGGTGGCGACTCGATTAGGACGCCGAACGGCGGGCGCCGCCGGCCGTGCCCCTAGTCGACGGGCACCCGTCGGCGCTGGTCACCACTCCTCGTAGGTGAGTCTGTCGGCCTTGGTCGTCACGGCCCGCATCATGCAGCCGTGACACACCCAGGCGTCGGCCCCCATGCGCGTGACGAGCTCGGTCCCCTCCGGCTTCCGGCGCTCGCAGATGTCACAGACGGGCATGCGTCGTCCTTCGAGACTCGGAGGCTTCAATCCCCTGCCCGGCGAGTCGCCCGCGTCGGCGCCGCGACGACCTCGAGCGCCGGTTCGGGTCGCCGCTCTTTTTATCCCGCACCGCCGACGTTCCGACGATGACGGTGAAGCCGAGCGACGACCCCGGTCGCCTCGGAGGGTCGCCCGAATGCTAGAGCGGTGGTTCACCGAGGTCGTAGGCACCGACCCCGTAGCGCTGGGACTGGCCGGCGGCGTCGTCATCGCGGCGCTCAACACGCTCGGGGCGCTGCTCGTCGTCGCCTGGCCCGACCCCTCCGAGGAGGCGCTCGACACCGCGCTCGGCTTCGCCGCCGGCGTGATGCTGTCGGCGAGTTTCACGAGCCTCATCCTCCCCGGCATCGAGGCCGGCGGGGTCATCCCGGTCATCGTCGGATTCGCGCTCGGAGTCGCCGTCCTCGACCGGGCCGACCAGTGGGTGCCCCACATCCACGTCGTCGTCACGGGCACGTCGTGGGCCGGCAACGGGGGCGAACCCCGCATCGAGGAGGACAGCCGAACCGGCCGCGAGCGCGTTCCCGCCGACGACTCGCGGGTCGCGTCCGTCCTGCTGTTCATCGTCGCCATCACGCTCCACAACATGCCCGAGGGACTCGCGGTCGGGGTCGCGTTCGGGTCGGGTCACGAGAACCTCGGCAACGCACTGTCGCTGATGCTCGCCATCGGCATCCAGAACGTCCCCGAGGGACTCGCGGTGTCGGTCGCCGCCGCCAACGCCGGGATGGGGTCGCTGTTCTACGCCACCTTCGCGGGAATCCGGGCCGGCCTGGTCGAGATTCCGCTGGCCGTCTTCGGCGCCGTCGCGGTCGGCGTCGCCGCGCCGATACTCCCCTACGCGATGGGCTTCGCCGCCGGCGGGATGCTGTTCGTCATCAGCGACGAGATCGTCCCCGAAACCCACGCCCGGGGCCACGAGCGCCTCGCGACCCTCGGAACGATGGTCGGTGTCGTCGTGATGCTGTACCTCGACGTGGCGCTGGCGTGAGGGCGGACGACCGTACGCTACGGAAATTCCGCGCAACCCCTAACAGCCTCGCGCCCTAACTCCCGAGTATGAGCAAAGAGAAGTCGCGAGACGACCTGCCGAACTCCGACGCCGAGTGGCGCGAGGAACTCACCGACGAGGAGTACGAAGTGCTCCGCGAGGCCGGCACCGAGCGACCGTTCTCCGGCGAACACGTCGACCGCAAGGACGACGGCACCTACGCCTGCGCCGGCTGCGGCGCCGAACTGTTCGACTCGGAGACGAAGTTCGACTCCGGATGCGGCTGGCCGAGCTTCTACGACACCGACAACGAGCGAATCGAAACCCGAACCGACACCAGCCACGGGATGGACCGCATCGAGGTGCTGTGTGCGAACTGCGGCGGGCACCTCGGCCACGTCTTCGACGACGGCCCGGAGCCGACCGGCAAGCGCTACTGCATCAACTCGGTCGCTCTCGATTTCGAAGAAGACGAGGAGTAGCGCAATTCGAAATTTCTCGGTTTTTCACTGCGAACGGCCGCAACGACCGCAAAGGAAAACGCCTCGAAAGCCCCCGCCCGCTCGCGGTCGCTGTGAGACATATCCGGTAAGCGGCTTTGCCGCTTACCGGATAGGGGCCCCACAGACGACCACGTCCTTCGGACGCGAGCGGGCGGCCCCTTTCAGTCCCACCCTGCCGGTTGGTTCATCGAGCGCTTTTGTGAACTGATTCACCGAGCGCAAGTTGCGCGAGGGGTGGAGACGCGCGATACTCGACCTTCGGCGTGGCGCGCGCTGGCGCGGCCTCGTGCCGCGCCATCATCGCGCGAGGGACGACTGAGCGACCGCAGGGAGCGAAGGAGTCGGCTGGGGAGGGCGTGGCTTGCGTCTGCGCGAGCGTAGCGAGTGCAGGCTCGTCGGACCGAAGGTCCGACGGCGGTGGCGGGGCGGTCACTCATTTGCATCGTGCGAGCAGGACGCTTCGTTGGTCAAACACCGTCGGTTGCGGTGCGGTTTCGGTTGCGAAGTTCGGGTAGACGTTTTCGTCCGACGAGACACCCCCTACCGCAGAGAATCGAGAAACGACCCTATCGCGAATCAGTTTGTCCGATTATAGATACCCCAGTTCCTTCAACTGCTCCTGGACGCCTTCGTCGAAGTCCATCTCCTGGTCGTCGGCCGCCGCCTCGCGCTTGTAGGTGTCGAGTTCGACCGCGAAGGGTTCGAGCGCCGCGGCGGGAATCGGCACGTCGCGAGCGACCTCCTCCTGCCAGGAGGGTCGGTCGGAGTCGAGGCGGTACTCGTAGGTTTCGCCGAGCGAGTTCCACTGGTACTTGGTTTCGCCGTCGTAGGCCACCCGCATCATTCGGTTCCAGAAGGCGTACTCCTCCTCGGAGAAGTCCCGGCCCCAGGTGGCGTTCTGCGCGCCGAGCAGGCCCACTGTCTCCGAGACGACCGTCTCCCGCAGGAGGTCCTCGGAGAACGGTTCGCCCCGGGCGAGCGACACCAGCAAGTCGCCCAGATCCGCGAGCGAGAAGTGGTCGGTGACCGCCGCGGGCCAGCCCTCGGGCGGATTCACGATCTCCAGCGGCGTGTGGAGGATGCCCTCGGTCATGCTGGCGGTGTGGTGGAACTGCTTCTTGTCGGCCTCGTAGCCGAGGTTGTGGCCGTGGTCGGAGATGATGACGACGCTCGTCTCCCCGTCGGTCTCCCGGCGGAACTTCTGGATGGCGGCCGCCACCTTCCGGTCGAGGTAGTCGATGGACGCCGCGTAGACGTCCCGGTAGTTGCGGGCGTACTCCGCGGTCGCCTTCCCGTCGTGGTTTAGCTCCCACTTGTTGAACTCGCGGGAACTCCAAGAGTGGGGCACGTCGTGCATCGTCGTATCGTGCTGGACGAGGTTCCGGAGCGGCGTGTGGGCGTCCATGTAGTTGGCGAACAGGAACAGCGGGTCCCGGCCCCGGTTCGCGCCCGACTCGACGACCAGTTCGGAGATGCGCTTGGCACCGTCGTCGACGAGTTCGGGCACCGGCCAGGACTTGGCCTTCGGGCCGACCTGCGACCAGACGCCGTTGGCGAAGCTCTTGACGGGCCGTTCGTGTTCGAGACACTCCTCCAGGAAGCCGAGGTAGCGCTTCCAGGCCTCGGGTTCGTCGGTCTTCTTCATGTACTCCTGGACCGACAGCGCCTCGTTGAACAGCGACTCGGCGGTGTGGCTCCCGATGGAGAAGTCGTGGTACTCGTCGAACCAGGCGTCGAAGCCGAACGGCGGGGTGAGATACGAGTTGGCGCTGAGCGCGACGGTACGGTACTCGTGGAGGTCCGCCAAGAACGTCTCGTCGGTATCGATTCCGGCGAAACTGAAGTCGGCGTCGAAGCTCTCGGAGTGGACGCCGTGGTCGCTGGGGAGTTCGCCGGTGAAGATGCTCGTGTGACTCGGGACGCTCCACGAACTCGCGGCGCGGGCGTTCTCGAACGACGAGTCCGACAGCGCCCGGAGTCGCGGGGCGTACTCGTCGAAGTAGTCCTTGCGCACCGTGTCGAGGACGATCAGGGCGACGTTGCGGGCCTCGCCGTGGTGGTCCGTCATGGTCCGGGCTAGGACGCGACCCGCGATTATTATGCGGGCGCTAAACGGGCGAGGCGACCGACCCGTCGCGGCAGAATCGCCGGAGGTCGGCGACGTCGCCGACCTCCGGCGATTTAATCACTCCGGGCGCTGGTTCGGCGTCGTGAACGGCGTGATGGCGGCCGTGCGCTGAGCGACGGTCGCGATGCGGAGGACGAACGCGAACAGCACCGCCAGCGGCGCGAAGCCGACCGTGACGGTCAGCGCGAGCGCGAGCGGCGGGAGCGTGGGAAAGAACGACCCCTCGGGGGCGCCGCCGGCGAGCACCAGCACCGCCGTCGAGACGACCGTCGCGGGGACGCCGACGTACAGCAGGATGCGCGAGAACGTCGCGAGTTCGCTCTGCATGTAGAGGGTCTTGAAGTACTGGCGGGCGACGTCGATTCGCTGGAGGCGCGTGACGAGTTCGTCGAGTTCGGCGATCTCCTCGTCGTCGAGGCTCTCGCGGTGGTTCTCGCGGATGCGCTGAATCTGGTGAATCTGCTCGCCGTAGTTGGTGTCGAGGGTCGCCGACAGCGCGTGGAACGTGCCGAAACTCGATTCGTTGAGCAGGCCGCTCACCTCGTCGATGTGGTCGTTCAACGACGATTCGAGGCGGTCTATCTCGTCGTCGAGGTCGTCGTCGCCCACGCCGCGGACGTCTTCGAGCGATTGGACCTGGTCGTGGGTGTTCTCGAGAAGTTGGGCCAAGAAGTCCGAGGGCGTCACCGGCGCGACGGACCCGCCGGCGTCGTTCTGGACAGCCTGGCGGTACTCAGTCACGCGGTCGATCTGGTCCAGGAGTTCGCCGGGCGACCCGAGCTGTCGCGAGAGGACGAGCTGATTGATGGAGAGGACCAGCGTGATGAGCGTGATGTTGCCCCCGACCTGGGAGCTGTAGACGTAGAGCAGCGGCACCGGCCACGCGATTCCGCCCACCGAGAATGACTCTACGAGGACGAACAGCGCGAACACGCCCGCCAGCACCACCGCCGCGATGGTCAGTCGGTGACCGTCCAGCAACAGCCACTCGGCGGGGTCGTCCCTGGCGACGCGAACGTCGTCGCGGAGTTGGTCCCGAAGCGTCCGAGCCATCTAACTACGGTACGGGAACGAGACGGGAAAGCCCGTCGGCGGAGAAGCGGGCGACCGAGTCCGCCGACTCAGACCCGCAACCGAACCGTCTCGTCGGTGATGTTCGAGACGAACTCGTCGGCGAGGCGCTCGGTATCCTGGTGGACGGGACCGTCCCACCGAAGCTCGGAGAGCGTCTCGGCGTCGGCGTCGGTGTCGACGGCGACGTAGAGGTCGCCGTCACGTACGTCGTCGACCGTGCCGACGGTGCCGCCGCTCTGGGAGACGACTCGCTTTCCGACGTGCTTCTCGGAGTAGTCGGCCATGGAGCGTGGTACGGCGTCGACGGGCGAATGCGTTGGGGCCGCTCGGTGTTCGGAGTGGAACGCGGCGAGGCCGACTTTTCGACCGAGTACGCGACCCGATTTACCGAACCGGCGCGCGCTGACGCGGGCAGGCGGTTCGCCCGCGTCCATGCGCGCGAGGGATGAGCGAACGAAGTGAGCGAATCGGTTGGGGAGGGTGTGGCTCGCGGTGGCGGTGCGGTCACTCAGTTGTGGAGTGTGAGTAGCGGTCTACGGTGCGGTTGCGGTCGCGGTCGGAGTGCGGTCACGTATCGTCCTAACGAAAGTCACGAGAGCGCTTCGGAGGAAACCAGCCAGACCCACCCCTCAGAAATCCAGCCGAGAAAGCGTCTCCCCCAACTCCGGGACGTACGACTCGCCGAAGTAGTAGACGTGGACCAGCAGGGGGTACACCGCGTAGGCGTCCCGGCGCTCCGGGAAGAACCCCGACGCGATGCCCCGGCGCTCCCGATACCTGTCGAAGAACGCCTCGCCGAAGGTCCCGGTCCAGTCGACGTAGGCGAGTTCGATTTCGGGGTGGGCGTAGTAGCACGCCGGGTCGAGGAACGCCCGCACTTCGCCCGCGTCGGGGTCGGCGAGGACGTTTCCGGTCCAGAGGTCGCCGTGGACCAGCCCCGGCGCGTCCGGTTCGACGAGGAGGCCGTCGAGCGCGTCGGCGAACTCGCCGACGCGCTCGGCCAGCGACGGCGGGAGGCGGCCAGACTCGCGCACGAGTCCGGCCGCGTACTCGACCCGACGGTCGCGGTAGAACTCGACCCAGGAGTCGGTCCACGGGTTCGGCAGGTCGACGGAGCCGACCAGCGTGTCGAAGGGGAAGCCGAACGTGGGGGCGCTCACGTCGTGGAGCGCGGCGAGGCGGTCGGCGGCGTCGCGCTCGACCGCCGGGGTGAATGTCGCCCGGCCGTCGACGTACTCCAGCACCAGCAGGTCATTGTCGGCGTGGAGCATGCCGGGCACCGGGAGGTCGCTCTCAGTCTCCAGGTACCGGAGCATCCGGGCCTCGACGGTCAGGGGCGCGTCGCCGGTCTTGGCGACTACGGTGCGGCCGTCGGCGAGGTCGACCCGGCGGACGACGCCGATCTCACCACCGTCGAGTTCGGCGACCGCCGTCGGCTCCGAGCCGACGGCGGTCGCGACGCGGTCGACGAAGTCCTCGGGAACGTCGGCCATCGCTCCGACCGAGGGGCCGACGCGACCTAAGTTCTCCCGAACCCCACCGAGTCAGATTTATGCTAACACGGCGCTTACTTCCGGCGGGACCCGCATGTCACAGGCCGCCCGCGAATCGGGAGCGACCGCCGACGAGAACCGAAACGAGACGGGAGACGAAAACTGGGACGAAACTGGAGACGAAAGCCGGGACGAGACGGCCGCGGAGTTCGAACGCCTCCGGACCAAGAAGAAAGAACGCCGAGGCAACGCCGAGGAGGCCGAGGTCGAGGACGTGTTCGTCGGCGAGAGCCGGGTCGTGCTCACGGTCGGCTTCGACTGGACGACCGACACCGAGCGACTCGCCTACGACCTCGACGACGACCGGGACGTGCTCCGGTTGGACGCGCTCGCCGACGCCCAGGGCTTCGAGTTCGAGCAGGTGAGCTTCCTGGAAGGCGAGAGTTTCCCCGTGGTCTACACCGGCGAGGAGTGGGTGCCGGAGGCCCACCTCGCCCACGTAGAGAGCCAGGGGTCCGCCGCCGAGACGTTCGCCGCCGAGTCGCGGTTGCTCGCACGCGAACTCGCCCGGTCGCCGGGCGTCCTGCGGAAGTTCGTCCGCGCGGTCCGGCGGATGACGACCAAGCAGTGGATTATCGCCGTGATTCTGGTCAAGAAACTGGTCGTCGTCGCGCTGGTGGCGTGGCTGGTACTGTAAACGTCGCCGTCACGCCGAGGTGCTTTTCCCGGCGCTGGGAGTAGGAGGCGTATGGACGCTCGGGTCGAACGCCTCTACTCGACGGGACGGGCGGTCCTGCGTGAGGTGCGAGCCGAGGACGTGACGTTCATGGCCGGGAGCGTCGCCTACCACGCGTTCGTCTCGCTACTGCCGGTGCTGGTGTTGTTGACGCTCGTGGTGTCGACCGTCGGGAGCGAGACGCTGGCGACCGAAATCGTCGGCCTGGTCGTCGCCTACTTCCCGCCGAGCGTCCAGTCGTTCGTCGGGACCGCGCTGTCGGGCGGCCCAGCGACCCACGTCTCGCTGGTGAGTTCGGTCGCGCTCCTGTGGGGGACGTTCAAGATATTTCGGGCGCTCGACGCCGCCTTCGCCGAGATATACGACGCCGAGCGCCGGTCGTCGCCGCTCCACGAAGCCGCCGAAACCGTCCTCGTCTTGCTCGCGGTCGTGCTGAGCGTCGTCGCGCTCGGAATCACCGGGACGGCGTTCGCCTTCCCCGACTGGCTCCCGCTGACGGGGGCGATGAACGAGATACTCTCGGTGGGCGTGCTGATGGCGGCATTCCTGCCGATGTACTACGCCTTCCCGAACACCGAGGTGACGGTCCGGGAGATACTGCCCGGCGTCGTGGTCGCCGCGCTCGGGTGGAAGGCGCTTCAGGTCCTCTTCCAGTTGTACGCCGCCGTCTCGACCAAGTCGACCGCCTACGGCGTGGCCGGGGGCGTCCTGCTGGCGCTGATCTGGCTCTACTTCGGCGGCCTCGTCCTGCTGGTCGGCGCGGCGGTGAACGCCGTGCTCGCCGGCAAGGACGGCGACGTGGCGCCCGGCGCACGACAGGAGACGAGCGCCGACCGCGGTCGCACCGAGCGCCCGTCCGAATCGGTCGAGAGCGAGCGCGAGTTCGCGCTCGCTCTCGACCGACTGGTCGCCGAAGCGCGCGACGGCGGCGTTCCGGAGGAGTCAATTCGGCGCGCGCTCCGGACTCGGGCCGACGACCGCCGCGAAGCAAGCGACGAGAAGTCGAGGTGAAGTCACCGAGCTACAGTCCCTCCCGCGGCGACCACGCTTTTGGGTCGAGGAGTCGAGCGTCCGACCATGGCCAGGTCGATTCCGCCCGAAGCCGAGCGACTCATCACCAGCGAACCGCTGATGGCCCACTTCGCCACCTGCGCCGACGGCCGCCCGCACGTCGCGCCGGTGTGGTACCACTACGACGCCGGCACGCTGGAGGTGCTCACCGGCGGACGAAAGCTGGCGAACGTCCGGAAGAATCCGCTGGTCGCCGTCTCGATTCAGAAGGACATCGGCGGGAAGACCGAGTGGATGGTGACGCTCCGGGGGACCGCGACGGTGGTCGAGGACGAGCAGGCGCGCCGGGCGGCCGCAGAGCGAATCAATCCCAGGTACGGCGCGCCGCCGGAGGAGTACTCGGAGAACGTGCTGGTCCGGGTCGACGTGGGGTCGGCGAGGTATCAGACGTACTGACGCTCTCGGGGAAATATTCACGCAGGTACGGCCGACAGTCCGACTCACTCGATGGGGAACCGCAGAATCGCGCCGAGGCCGTCGAACGCCTCGGCGAACCGTCGGCCGTCCTCGAAGTCGTTCGGAACGACGACGCACTCGCCGCCCTCGTTCTCGGCGCGCTCGCGCAGCGAGCGCACCTCCTCGACCGGGAGGGTCTCCGCGACCAGCAGCGTCTCGACCGCGTCGTACTCCAGCGCCTCGTCGACCGCGTCGCGGCCGTAGACGACCGACTCCGCTTCGCTTCCGGCACTGCTTTCTCCGTCGCTTCCGGTCCCGTCGTCGCTTCCGCTCTCGCCGTCGCTCCCGGCGCCGCCGGCCGCGAGCGCGCCGAAGAACCGGTCGACGAGTTCGCGGGTTTCCCGGCGCTCCTCGTCGGCGATGCGGTCGCTGGCTTTCTCCGCGAGCTGGCGCAGCCCCTGCTCGGAGGCGTACTCGACCGCGAGCGGGTCGCCGACCAGGCGGTCTTCGAGGCGGTGGTCGAGGTGGCCGCCCTCCCGGAAGTCCTCGACCGTCACCGACGTCCCGCCCAGCACCAGACCGTCGACGCCGTGGCCCGCGCTGTCGGACTCCGCGCCGTGGTCGCCGAGGAACGCCCGTTCGGCCTCGTCGGCGACCGACTCGAAGAACTCCTCCTTCTGGCGCTCGCGGTCGCGCTCGAACCGGTCGGCCGACTGGCCGCCCGCCTTTGTCTTGCCCATCACGTCGCTGTCGAACACCTCGACGACCCGCACGTCCTCGTTCTCGGTCAGACCGAGCGCGGCCCCGCCGCGTTCGACCACGAGCAGGCCGTAGGTGCCGGCCGACTCCTCGGCGCCCGACAGCGGGTCCGTCTCGAACTCGTTGCTCCGCTCGTAGACGAACTCCGAAACCGGCGTCGGCAGGTCGTCGAAGACGTACTCGACCACGTCGCCGTCGACCACGCCGGCGTAGACGACCAGTCCGTTCTCGGGGGTCGTCTCCTGGTGCTGGAGGATTCGGCGCACCGCTTCGAGGGCGTCGAGGTACGCCCTGTCGTCGCCGTCGTCGTCGATGTACTCGGCCTCGGCGCGGTCCTCCTCGACGCGTTCGAGGGCCTCGCCGAGGGGTTTGTCGGGCGGGACCGCGACGGTGACGAGGTCGTTCTCTGTCGCTTCGGCCGCTTCGACCCGCTCGATTCGCTCTCGGAGTTCGTAGGCGTTGGTGTCCATCGGTGGTCTGTGTCGTCGCCGCGGCTCCGGTCGTCTGTCTCGCAGGTGACGCGGGCGGGGACCGGCGACGGAAACCCCCGTGTTCGACGTCGAGTACGGCCCGCGCCGAATTGAGGGTTTGGGCCACCGGAACGCGGCGAGGGGAGCGAGGTGACGTCGGGCAGCGGCGCGCCGCCGCCCGACTCGACGCCCGGCGCGACCGGACCCCGAGTGCGTTCACGCCGAGTCCACGAGAGCGCTCACGCCGGGTCCACGAACGCGTCGAGTACCCCGGTCCCCCCGGCGACGGTTATCCGGGCGCCGTCGACGTTCCCGTCGCCGTCGGTCGTGTACTCGACGTCGCGAATCCCGCCGCCACGGCGGCCGAACGTCAACTGCGGCGGTTCGGCGTAGGGCTTCTCGAACTCGACCCGGACCGTCGAGCCCTCGCCGTCGACCGAGAGGCCGCGGTGGGCGTCGACCGGGGGCGCGTGGTCAACGACTGCCGAGGTCGGCGACCGAATCTGCCACAGGTCCGGGCCGTCGCCGTCAGCCCGGTTGTCGACGTAGCGGTTACGACCCGCGTCCGGGCGCTCGACTATCGCGGGCGCGCCGTCCCGCAGAATCCGGTTCCAGCCGACGGTCAGCCCCGAGTCGGCCACGAGGAACCCCGGCGGCGTCGAGTCGCCCGCGGCGGTTCCGAACGACCGCAGGTAGTTGCCCACGACCTCGTGGCGGGCGGGACCGTCGGCGTTCCGCGAGACGACGCCGGCGCCGCCGACCCGGTCGAGGCGGTTGCCCCGCACCGTCACCCGGCGCGCGGCGTCGAGCGCGACGCCGACGCCGCCGGTACCGTCGACGTAGTTGTCCCGGACCGCTCCGTCGGTCGCGCCCGAGACGCGGATACCCTCGGCTCCGGCGTCGTAGATGCCGTTGCCCGAGACGACGAAGTCGGCGATTCCCTCCCCGACGTTGATTCCCGGGCCGCCGTACCCGTAGAGGTCGTTGTCCCGGACGGTGACGTCCTCGGCCCGCTCGATTTCGAGCGAGACGCCCGCGAACCGGTCCTCGCCGGTCTGGACGCTGACGTTACCGGCGATTTGGATACCGCGGAGCGCCTGGCCGAACCCGACCAGACAGAGCGACTTGTGCCGGCCGAAGCCGAGGTTGTCCGAGACGTCGAAGTAGCCGACGTTCGATGCCTGCCGGCCGCCGCTCGCGCCGACCAGCGCGCCCTCGGGGTTGTTCCCCATCACGTTGCCCCGAACCGAGACGTTCCTGGCGTGGCGCTCGTCGGGAACCCACGCATCCAGGGCGATGGAGTGGTCGAAGCCGTCGACCACGAAGTTCCCCGTGACGAGGATGCGCTCGCCCGCGAGTTGGATGCCGCGGTCGCCGATGTCGTAGACGTAGTTGCCCGCGACGCGCACGTTCCGCGCCCGTCGCTCGACACTGATGCCGCTCCCGCCGGAGTTGTGCTCGTGGTAGGGATGGGTCCGGGTCACCGAGTTGCCTTCGAGGGTGACGTCGGTCGCGTCCCGGACGACGAACCCGTGGAGTCGCTTGGCGCCAGGGTCCTGGCCGCCGGGGTTGCCGGCGTACCCCACGCCCCGCACCTCGACGTTCTCGCAGTGGCCGCCGTGGCCGATTCGAATTCCGCCGACGTTCGCGCCGTCGGCCGGGACGACGAGTCGCCGGACACTCGGGCCGACCACCGTCACGCCGTCGACGTCGATATCGAGCCACTCGGTGGTCCGGTAGGGCGCGCCGTCGTCGGCGATCCAGACCGTCTCGCCCGCGTCGAGGTTCCGGAAGGCCCGGTGGAGTTCGTCGGTCGCGGTGACGACGGTGTCCGGGAACGACGGTCGGCCCGACCCTCCCCCGGACTGTCGCCACGCCGCAGCGGCCGCCAGACCGCCGAGGAACCGCCTACGCGACGGTTCGACCATCGGTCTCCTCCGGCGGAGTCGTTCGGTGTCCCAGTTCCGCCGTTTGGTTCGCCGCCCTATGCCTCGGCCGCTTCCCCCGGTGTGCGTGCGTCAGTTGCATCTGGTGTTCCCCCATCGACGCGCTGGCCGACCACCGCTGGCTCGCACGGTCGCTCGTCACCTCGACGCCGATTGGGGACCCGACCGGTTAGGCACTCTGGGGGTCTGCGCGAAAGTCGACCGATGGCCGGACCGCCCGACCCGAGGACAAGACAGAAGGGTGAGTCGGTCGTCGGTCCGACGATGCTCCGACAGCTGTTCACGTTCCTCGGCGTCGTGGAACTGCTCGCGCCGCGACCGCTCGTCGAGCTGGTGACGCGACTCGCATACGAGTCGCCCGAGGAGTTCGAGGTTCGGCCGTGGGTCCTCACCGCCGTGCGGGTCGAGGGAGTCCTCCTGCTGGCGGTCGCGGCGCGGATGCGGTGGCGAGAGTTACTGGTGAAGACCGGACGCGCCCCCGCCGAGGCCGAGGTGTAGGGCGGTCGAAGCGAGCGACTCGGATGCGGCGCGCCGTTCCGACCGTCGCCCGGCGACGGGCGCTCACCGCAGTTCGACTATCGCGCCCGCCGCGCCGACCGCGACCGCGAGCGCACCGTCTCCGT
Organism: Halorussus vallis; assembly: GCF_024138165.1. Lineage (NCBI taxonomy): Archaea > Methanobacteriati > Methanobacteriota > Halobacteria > Halobacteriales > Haladaptataceae > Halorussus > Halorussus vallis. The sequence continues at coordinate 1,454,386 of NZ_CP100000.1, forward strand.
CGTGGTCGCGCTCACCGTCACAGTCGAGATTGCGCTCACCGTCGCGGTCCGGGGCGTCGCCGACGGCGACGCCCCGGACCGCCCCCGCGACCGGCGTGACGACGCGCTCCCAGTCGGCGTCCTCGTCCGCGCGCCAGTAAACCGCGCCGCCGTCGCCCGCGGCGACGGTCTGACCGTCGCCGCGGGCCAGCGCCCGGAGGGGTTCGTCGGCGACGCGCTCGGGCGTCCAGTTCGTCCCGTCGTAGCGGTGGCAGACGCCGTCGTCGGCCGCGACGGCGCAGTCGCTCCGCGACGCGGCGGCGACGTCGGCGAGGGTTCCCTCGGCCCCTTCGACGCCGACCCGGTCGAACGTCTCGCCGCCGTCGGTCGACTCGAAGACGCCGTCGGCGGTGTCACAGAGGTACGCCGTCCCGTCCGCGGCGAACGTCGCGCCGGAGAGGCTAGACCCGCTCCCGGGCTTTTTCGGCGCGTCCCAGGCCACGTCGCCGTCGCGGTACCGGCCGCGCAAGACCTCCCCGGAACCGTTCGCCAGCAGGAGCGTCTCGTCGCCGGCCGTGCCAGCGACGGCGACGTCGGTCCACGCGTCGGTGCGGTCGGCGGGCGCGGAGTGGTCGACGTGGCGACCGGTTTCGGCGTCGACGCGGCCGAGCGCGCCGCCGTCGCCGGCGACCCAGACCGCGTTTCCATCGTCGGTCGCGGCGGCCGCGCGCAGGTCGCTGGCGTCGGCACCCGGTCCGTCGGCGAGCGCGACCCTCCAGTCTCCGTCCGCGCCGTCGGCGAGGACGACGCCGCCTTCGCCGACCGCGAACGCGCTCGACCCGGCGAAGGCGGCGTCGAACAGCGCCGCGTCGGTCGGCGAGTCGGCGGCCGACCACTCGGGGTCGCTTCGGGCCGCACGGTCGGACGCTCCCTCGTCCGCCGACGCCCGCGAGTCGGTCGGAGACTCGGCCGGTTCCGCCGCCGGAGCGTCCGGGTTCGCCGCCGACGCGTTCTCGGACTCGAAATTGGGGTCGGTCCCCGAGAGGTAGAGCGCGACCGGCGGGAGCACGTAGACCGCGAGCGCGACCACCGCGAAACCCCGGTGGACGAACGTCAACGTCCCGAAGGCGGTGAGTCCGGCGGTGGCGGCCGCGTGCACCCACGTCTTCGCGTACCGGCGATAGTACCGCAGAAAGCCGCCGCGGGCGTGGTAGGTCATCGGATAGGAGTCGGGTTTCGGGACGGGTGGGTGTTACGCCCGTAATCGCCTCGATTTTCGGTCGGCCCTCACGACTCGCCCAGCACGTCCTCGACCTGCATCTCGGGCAGGACGAGCATCTGGTTGTTCTCCTGAAGGTCCGCGGTCGTGACGAACGTCAGTTCGTCGCCGCCCGTCACCGCGGTGCCGCCGCCAGCGACGTCGTCCCAGTGGTCGAACACCGCGTCGGGCACCGTGACGAGTCGGTCCTCGTCGTCCTCGACGACGGTACTTGTGAGGAACTCAATTTCGGGGTCGTCCTGAATCGGGTCGTAGAGCATCGAGACGACCACGAGGTCGTCGGACTCCCGGACGCCCCAGTACGCCTCGCCGTCGAGTTTCAGTAGTTCCATGTTGAGCGCCTGCTGGGGGACCGGTACCCGCCGAGACTGGCCGTCGACGGACGACGCTCCCAGTCGCTCGTACTCGGATGGCATGACTTCGGGGTCGGCGCGCACGTTGTTAGGTGATGTGGCCGCGGGCGCCGCGTCGATTCGTCACCCAGGCGGGCGCACGCTCACCACGAACTGTAGCGCTCCTCGTTCCACGGGTTCGCGGTGTCGGAGTAGCCGCGCTTCTCCCAGTAGCCCCGCTGTGGTTCCGTGAGGAACTCGACGGAGTTCACCCACTTGGCGCCCTTGTAGGCGTACTTGTGGGGCGTGACGACCCGGAGCGGTCCGCCGTGTTCAGACGGGAGCGGTTGGCCGTCGAACTCGTGAGTGAACAGCACCTCCTCGCGCAGACACTCCTCCAGCGGGAGGTTCGTGGTGTAGCCGTCGAGCGACCCGAACATGACGTGGACCGCGTCGTCTTCGACGCCCGCCTCCTCCGCGAGCGTCGGGAACGTCACGCCGCCGAACTCGTTGTCGAATCGACTCCACCCGGTGACGCAGTGGAAGTCCTGGCGCTGGGTTTCGCTCGGCAGGTCGGTGAACTCCGCCCACGACAGTGACAGTTCGTTCTCGACCGCGCCCGTCACCGTGAACTCCCACGTCTCGGGGTCCCACCGGGGCGTCCCGCTCTTCGAGAGCACCGGGAACCGCTCGGTCTCCCGCTGGCCCGGCGGGAGGCGCTCGCCGCCGAACTCCTCGTGTATCGAGGTGGCGTCCTTCATGACTGGCAGAGCCACGACGACCGGCCTCATATGCGTACGGGCCGACCCGCGGCCCGCGTGCGCGGGTCGGCCAACCCACGCGGGCCGAGCGTTTATCCCGGTCGCCGTGGTAGCCGCGACGACCAGACCATGCCACTCATTCGCTTCGAGGCGGCCGACTCGACCGAGCGCACCCAGATCGGCGAGGGACTCGTCAGGTTCGCGGTCCAGGCCGGGCGACTCGAAACCGGCCGGGCGGAGGGTCGGTACTTCCTCCAGCACGCCGACGGTTGCGGCGAGGACGGGAACCGAATCCGACCGGGCGACCCGTTCTTCTTCGACACCGACTCGGGCGAGATCCTCTGCGACGACCACGGACGCGAGCGAGGCGAAGACGGGGCCGGCGAGGAGTAGTCGGCGGTGGCGTCCGAGTCGCCGCTCCGGCGGGTGACGACCGGCGAGCGTCGCGTCCACGCCCTCGTCGCCGCGGCGTGTTTCCTCGTCGTGGTCGCCGTCACGGGCGGCGTTCGCACCGTGACGCGACTGTTAGCGGGGTGGGACACCGCCACCCTGATCTGGCTCGCGCTCTCGTGGCGGTTCGCCTGGCGGTCCTCGGCTTCCGGGACGCGGGAGTGGGCGCGCGGTCGGACGTACGGCGAGTCCCAGTTCGACCGGACGGTCGCGGTGCTGTTCAGCCTGTTCGGACTCGGTTCCGCGCTCGGACTGGTGACGCTGGCCGAACCGCCGACCGCGCCGGTCGACCACGTCCAGATATGGCTGAGCGCGGTCGCGGTCGTACTGGCGTGGCTGGCCCTCAACACGGAGTACGCCGCCCACTACGCCACGCTCTACTACGGCGACCGACCGCCCGAGCGCGGCCTGGCGTTTCCGGGCGACCCCGACCCCGAGGCCGACGTCGACGCCGACCCCGACCACCGGGACTTCGCGTACTTCGCGTTCACCCTGGGAACCGCCATCTCCACCTCCGACGTGGCCATCACGAGTTCCGCCATCCGGACGACGGCGCTCGGCCACGTCCTGCTGGCGTTCGCCTACAACACGGGCGTGCTCGGACTGGTCGTGAACCTGGCGAACCTCTACGCGTGACGCCGGGGGTTCGACCCCGTCACGCCTGGGGGTCGTACTCCTGGTAGATGATGTGGCCGCACGCCTTGCAGTGGGAGGCGTCGGGGTCGTGGCCCGTCAGCCCGCAGTTCGGACAGGTCACGTCGACTTTCTCCTCGCTCGTCCACTCCCGGACGATGTTGCGGGCCTGCCACGGAATCAGGATGACCGCGGTCAGGATGGCGGCGACGGTCAGCCACCGGCCGGCGACGGTGACCGGCGTGACGTCGCCGAACCCGACCGTCGTCAGCGTCACGACCGCGTAGTAGAACGCGTCGCCGAACGTCGAGACGCCGGGGTTGGCGGCGTGTTCGAAGCTGTAGAACAGCCCCGCCGAGACGAACAACAGCGTCAGTACCGTCAACAGCAGTTTCAATGCGCGCAGCGCCTCGTCCGAGACGGTCCCGAAGAGGAACTCGGCGTCGCGCGTGAACCGGTAGAACCGCACCACCCTGACGACCCGAATCGCCCGCAGGAAGCCGACGTTCACCCCGAGCGTCACCGGCAGCGCCAGCACCGCCAGCGTCGGGAGTATCGAGAGGAGGTCGACCATCGCGTAGAAACTGAAGAACTCGTCCACCCGGTCGCGGGCCGCGTACAGCCGGAGCGCGTACTCGACGAGGAACACCAGCGCGATGCCGACCTCCAGCCGCCAGAGCCACGCTTCGGCGGTCGCCGAGAGCGGATACGTCTCGGCCACGAAGATGCCGACGAACAGGAGGTTCAACCCGAGCAACGCCACGTCGACGGTCATCCCCAGCGGCGTCTCGTGGTCCGACAGGTAGAACCGCACCAGCGACCGGGTATCCGAGTCGCTCGGCGACGAGGAGTGACCGGCCATACCGGAGCCACGGGCCGGAGACGCTAGAGCGTATCGCCCCCGGAGGCGTCGAACGCCGCGACGAAAGAGACGGAGAGGGAGAGGAGGACGAAAGAGAAGAAGACGAAAGAGAAGGAGCGACGCCGGTCGTCAGTACACCGCGTCCCGAATCTCGTCGTCGAGGTCCTCGAACAGGTCGAGGTGGACCTTCCGCTCGGTGCGCAGGGTTTCGAGTTCGCGCTCGTGGTCGTCGACGTTCTCGGCCACGTCGTAGGCGTCGATGTCGATGCCCGGTACCGCGTCGGGTACCGCGAGGCCGGTCGCGTCGTCGTCATCGGTCCACTCGACGGTGCCCCGGGCGAGTTCTCGGAGGATGGTCACCGACTCCTCGACGCCGATGTCCCGCCCGCCGAGGTGGCCGGTGTTGAGCACGTAGCAGTCGACGCCGAGGTCGGCGATGAGGTCGCGGAAGACGTTGCCCTCCTCGCCCTTCGACCCGACGATGAAGGGGTTGGTGCCGACGACGCGGATGGATTCCCCGGCCTTCGAGGGGTCGCCCGCGCTGGTCTGTATCGACTCGCCGAGCATGAACGCCGCGGCGGCCTCCTCGGGCGAGAGTTTGGCGACCGGCGGCATCGTCGGGTTCCGCGTGATGAAGAATATCTGGTCGACCTCCGCCAGGTCGATGTCCTCGCCCGCCGACGCGAGCTGGTCGCGCTGGATGACGGCGCGCCCGTTGGAGGTGTAGCGGTCGCTGTCGAAGTCGACGGTCCCGTCGTCGGCCACGTCGACGTTCTCCAGCACCGCCGACTCGTGGGTCACGGCGTCGTACATCGCCGGTTGCTCGTCGGCGTCGAGGCCGATGGTCTTGACGAACAGGCCCTCGCCCTCGCTCCCGGCGACGGTGCCGTCGGGCAGGAGCGCACAGACGTCGTCCTGGAGCATCGTGGCCGACTCGCCGTCCGCCTCGTCGAGCCAGAGGCCGTGAGCGGTCAGCGTGGACTTGCCGGTGGCCGACAGGCCGAGGAACAGTTGGCCCACGTCTTCGAGGTCGCCCGCGTCGTTCCGGAGCGTGACCCGCTTGCTCCCGGCGTGCAGGCCGAGGCCGCCCTTCTTCTTGGCGTAGTACATGAACAACCGGAGGAACGACTTCTTGGCTTCGCCGGTGTAGTCGCTGCCCAGCACCGCGGTGACGCCCTCGTCGGGCAGGACGCGAATCGCGGTTTCGTCGTGGTCGGGCACCTGAATCGTGTAGAAGTCGGGTTCGCGGTCGCCCTCGACCGGTTCGAACAGTTTCGCCCACGCGAGCGCGATGCGGGCGTACTCCTTCGAGACGTACAGGCGGCAGACGTAGGAGTGGTCGGGGTGGCGGCCCATCTGCCGGTCGAGACAGACCATCTCCGTCTCGGCGGCGTACTCGACGGCCGTCTCGACGCGGCCGTGGTCGGCCGGGCCGAACTCGTCGTCGACGGCGTTCTTCGTCTTGTCGGCGTTGCGAGAGCGCTCGTCGCTGACGTACGACGGCGAGTCGAACTCGGTGGTCGTTTCGAGGTTGCGCGAGAACTCTCGGAGTCGCTCCGGCGAGGGGTCGTAGACGACGTTGTCGGCCTCCGCCGGATCGGGAAGTGTCGCTTTCAGCGGTCGGACTTTCTGCCCGGAGTCTGACATCGTGTCGAAGTACACTACGGGGACGTATAATTATGCACCGTTTACGCGGCGTCTCGGGGCCTCTGAAGCGGATTTATGATTTCAGAACCGAGTAAATCGTCGCGAGAAACGGCCATATTTGTCCGGCATTCATGACTAATTTCAGACACGTCGATTCCAGTCCCCGGCGTGGACGACGAGACGCACAGGGCCGGAACGACTTTGCGTCGGCCGACGCTCCAACGACCCGTGTTCACCGAACTCGCGCCCGACCTGTTCGTCCTCTCGGAACCGCTGTCGTTCTACGGCTTCGAGATCGGCCGGAACATGGTCGTCGTGCGACTCCCCGACGGCGACCTGTTCGTGAACTCGCCCGCGGCGCTGACCCGCGAACGCGTCGACGCGTTGAACGACCTCGGGACGGTCCAGTACGTCACCCCATCGAGCAAACTCCACGGCCACCTCCACATGGAGGACTACGAACGCGCCTTCCCGGCGGCCGAACTGTTCGCCGCGCCCGACCTCGACCGTCGCCGGGCGGACCTCGCGTTCGACGGCCTGCTCGGCGGCTCTCCGGACCCGCGCTGGGCCGACGTCCTCGACCAGACGGCGTTCCTGGGCAACCGGTGGCTCACCGAGATCGAGTTCTTCCACCGGCCGAGCGGGACGCTGATACTGGGCGACGTCTGCTACAACCTCGGACCTGAAACTCCGCTCGGGACGCGGTTGGTCGCGCGAGTGCTGGGGATGTACGGCGACCTCTCGGTGCCGCCCGACTTCCGGCAGACGGTGAAGAACGAGGCGGCCGCCCGCCGGTCGGTCGAGCGAATCCTGGCGTGGGACTTCGAGCGCGTCGTCGTCGGCCACGGCCGGGTCGCCGAGCGCGACGCGAAACGCCGGCTCCGCGAGGCGTTCGACTGGCTGTTGTGAATCGGGTCGGACCTCGACGGAGCCGGCGAGGTCCGACGGCGGGGTCCGATGGCTCGGTCGGTCAGTCGGCGGTGCTCTCGGACGCCGGCGCGTCGGCCGCCGGTTCGCCGGGCGGCGCGTCGAACAGCGGGCTCTGCTCACCGGGCGTGAGCGTGTTGAGCACCAGCGCGGTGAGCGCGGTGACGATGACCGGTTGACCGAAGAACGTCTGTGCCGCCTGCGGAAGGCCCTGGATGGCGTCGGGGGTCGTGGCGATGCCGAGGCCCAGGCCGAGCGAGACGCCGACGATGACCACGTTCCGGCGGTCGAGTTCGGTGTGGAGGAAGATGAGCCGTACCCCGCTGGCGGCGACCATCCCGGCCATCAGCAGGACCGCGCCGCCGAAGACGGCGCTCGGAATCGTCGTGACCGCCGCGCCGACCTTGGGGCTGAGCCCCAGGACGACCAGCAGGACGCCCGCGACGCCGACGACGTGGCGGCTCATGACGCCGGTGAAGTTGACGATGCCGGCGTTCTGCGAGAAGGAGGTGACGGGGAACGCGCCGAACGCCGACCCGAGCGAACTCAGCAGACCGTCGGTGAACAGGCCGCCGCGGAACTCCTCGTCGGTCGGGTTCCGGCCCTCGGCGGCGGTGACCCCCGACATGTCGCCGACCGTCTCCATCGCCGAGACCAGGAACAGGAAAGCGAAGGTGACCATCGCGGTCGGTTCGAACTCGAAGCCGAACTTGCCCGGCGCGGGGACCGCGAACCACGCCGCCTCCGCCACGGGAGCGAAGTTCACGAGGCCGAGCGCGACCGCGGCCGCGTAGCCGACCGCGATGCCCGCGAGCGTGCTGAGCAGTCGCGTGACGCCGTCGGTGAACAGGTTCAGGACGACCGCGACGCCCAGGACCAGCGCGGCGAGGCCGACGTTGTGGGCCGCGCCGTAGTCCGGGGCGCCGACGCCGCCCGCGGCGTAGTCCATCGCCACGGGAATCAGGTAGAGGCCGATGATGACGACGACGAGGCCGGTGACCAGCGGCGGGAAGAAGGGTTTGATGCGCTTGAACTGCCAACCGAGCAGGCCCTCGACCAGGAAGCCGGTGACCAGTATCGCGCCGAACACCGCGCCGAGTCCGGAGTTGACGCCGATGGTCGTCGCCGCGCCGACGAAGGTGAAACTGGTCCCCATCACGACGGGGAGGCGCGCGCCGACCGGCCCGACGGTGTACGACTGGACGACGGTCGCCAGCCCGGAGAACAGCAGCACCATCTGGACGATGTAGGCGGTATCGGCCGCGCCGAGGCCGACGGCGCCCGCGACGATGTACGCCACCGCGGTCGCGGGAACGATCATCACCGCGACGTGCTGGAGGCCCAGCAACAGAGACTTCGGCCACGGCGGTCTGTCGTCGAGTCCGTACTCGAGTTCGATCGCTCCGTCGGTGTCGGTCGGCATGCTATACGATTCACCAAACGAGTCCCGGCTGATAATAGTTTCGCGTTCGAGCTCATATTCGGTCTCTGAACCCTCAATATATACATGTTCGTGTATCAAAGGGCGGTGATCGAGTCGGCGTCGCTCGGTGACGCAGACTGTCGGAAGTGCTCGGCCGACCAACCGCCGGAAGCGCCCGGCGATGCATTCCACTTCGGGCGGGGCTTTCGATGCGACTGCAGTCAGGGTTCTCCAAATGCCACAGTCCACCGATCGAGCCTACCCAAAGCTACAATCAGGTCCTATCCTACGTTTCCGATATGAGAAACTACGAGGTCGTCTCGGTCTGGGGTATCCCGATTCGGATCAACGTCTCGCTGTTGGTCGTCCTGCCGATTCTGGCCTGGCTCATCGGCAGTGGCGAGCAGATCGGCCTCTACACCGATATCATCAACGGATTCCCCGACGTCGCCCTCGACGTCGGCGTCCTGCGGGCCGGGAACACGCCGTGGGTCATCGGCATCGCCGCCGCGGTCGGCCTCTTCGTCAGCGTGACGCTCCACGAACTCGGTCACGCGTGGGCCGCCCGGCGCTACGGCATCGAGGTCGAGTCTATCACGCTCTGGCTGCTCGGCGGCCTGGCGAACCTGAAGGTGATGCCCAAGGAGTGGAAGCAGGAGCTCTGGATCGCGCTCGCGGGGCCGGCGGCGAGCGTGGTCGTCGCGGTCGTCTGCTACGGCGCCGTCCTGGCGCTCCCGGCGTCGGCACCGGTGCTGACCTTCGTCGTCGGTTGGCTCGTCGTCACGAACCTCACGCTCACCGCGTTCAACCTCCTGCCGGCGTTCCCGATGGACGGCGGCCGCGTGCTCCGGGCGTTGCTCGCGCGCAACCGCCCGTACCCCGCGGCGACGCGAATCGCGGCGCGACTGGGGTCGGCGTTCGCGATACTGTTCGCCGTCCTCGGCGTCCTCTCGTTCAGTCCGATGCTGCTCATCCTGGCGCTGTTCATCTACGGCGCCGCCAACGGCGAGTCGCGGATGGTCGCGCTCGAGACGCTGCTCGACGGCGTGACTGCGCGCGACGTGATGACCGCCGACGTCGCCACCGTCGCCGCCGAGACGCCGCTGTCGGAGTTGGGGACCCGGATGGTCGAAGAGCGGCGGACGGCGTACCTCGTCGCCGACGAGACGGGGTCGGTCGTCGGGGTCGTCTCGCTCGAGCACCTCCGACGGCGACGCCGAGACGCCACGACCGTGCGCGACGTGATGACCGAGACGTTCCCCCGGGTCGACGCCGACGCCCCCATGTTCGACGTCGTCGGCCTGATGAGCGAGGGGCGCGCGAGCGCCGCGCTCGTCGAGGCCGGCGGCGAGGTGGTCGGGATTATCACCGCGGCCGATCTGGCGACGACGCTAGCGGTCCGGCGCGAGGCCGGGACCCCGGTCGAACCCCGCGTCGCGATGTGAACGGCGAGGTCACCGAATTCAGTACGAATTCTCTAACAGTAGCTGGTAACACGATCTCTTTACTCGTTTTACCGTCCGTAACTGATTCGGCGGTTCTGCTCGATACGTGGTGCGAGTCGGTCATCTCATAAGACGGAGTGGTGTCGATATCGGAACTGTTAGACCGGAACCCCATCACCTCTGCTAATAATGAATGTTCAACAGTCGATTCTCATCGAGTTGTTCGCGCTGGTTCTAGTCGCATTTGGAGGGTTCTACTGGCTCGCTGAGCCCGGAAACAGTTTCCAGTTGGTGGTCAATATTGGGCTAGTCGTCGGCGTGATTGGGGTGATTGTAGGATTCGTAGGCGAAAGGAAGTGAGTCATCCGTTTAGCACGCAAATCCAGTCTCTCGGTCGAATCCTTTCTGCTGAATACACGCTCTAAATCGAGCGGCAGTTGCACGGGTGATTCTGAAGAAAGAACTGCGCTACCAACTACTGCTAACCAGCATGGGATAGACGAAAGCGAAGTCGATGAACGCACGCTCCGTCTCGCCCGGCGGTTACACCAAAGAACCCGTGCTACCGTCTCCTGCTAGTGAATCGTGACCTCGTAGTCCTCGACGGTGATGTCTATCAAGCTCGTCGCCTCGAACTCGGTGTCGTCGAGCGCCGACTCGCCGACCTTCCGCATGACCACCGCGATGTCGGCGATCTCGGCGCCGATGCCGTCGAGCGCCTCGCAGATGGCCGCCAGCGTCCCGCCGGTCGACAGCAGGTCGTCGACGACGAGCACGCGGTCGCCCGCCTCGATGTCGTTGATGTACATCTCCGATTCGGAGTAGCCGGTGGTCTGGTGGAGACCGACCTCGCCCTCCAGGCCGTACTCGCGCTTGCGGATGACCACCAGCGGGACGTCGGTCTGGAGCGACAGCGCCGTGGCGATGTGGATGCCCATCGCCTCGGGCGCGACGATTTTATCGACGTCGAGGTCGGCCACGCGGATGAGGCCGACCACGACCTCCCGAAGCAGTTCGGGTTCGAGCATCGGGACGCCGTTGCTGATGGGGTGGACGAGGTACTGATAGCCGTCTTTGTCGATTATCGGCGCTTCGTGAAGGGACGCTTTGAGTCGGTCCATGTCGCCCGTTCGCACAAACGCAGGAAAAGCGATTCGCTCTCGGACGGCCCGCCGCGGCACGAGCGTGCCGCGGCGGGCCGAGATGTGTGAAGGGCGGGACCATCGCCTCCGAGGTGACGACCACCGCGGGCCGCGAGGACGCCCCGGGAACTATCGAGGACCGCGTGGTACGTACTCGCATGGTCAGATTCAGCGGTCCGTGGACCGAAACTCAGGTCGAGGAGTTCCTCGAGGAGGTGAGAGTGCCCATCCGACTGGCCTGCCACCGGCCGGACGAGTCGCTGTGGCTGCTCGCGCTCTGGTACCGCTACCGGAACGGCACCTTCGAGTGCGCGACGTGGGCGAAGGCCGACCTGGTGACGTGTCCTGTCGGCTGTAGTTCCGAGTGATAGTCGGCAGAAGGGACTCCCCCGAATCGGAAGACTGCGTTCTAAATCGCGAATCGTCCGCGAGCTACAGCCGACAGGCCACCTCAGGAACGACTCGGAGGTGGCCTTCGACGTGTCGGTGAACCACCCGCCGTACCACGGCGTCCGGGGTAACGGGACGACGGCGCTCTCCCGGGACGCCGACAAGGCGGTGCTTCGCGGACTCATCGAGCGCTACCTCGGCGACACCGACTCCGACCTCGCCGCGTGGTTGCTCTCCGAGGAGCGCGACGAGGTCCGCATCCGAATCAGCCCGCGCCGGATGCATAGCTGGGACTACACCGAGCGGATGCGGTCCGTGGTCGAGGAGAACTGACGGGCGCGCTTCGGCCGGCCCGTCCCCTTATCGACGACGAGCGCGAACCGCACCGGGATGGAACGATTCGTCTGTTACGGCGGGAAAGGCGGCGTCGGGAAGACGACCTGCGCGGCCGCGACCGGACTCGCACTCGCCGAGCGGGGCGAGCGGACGCTGGTCGTCTCGACCGACCCGGCCCACTCGCTGGCCGACGCCTTCGACGCGGCGGCGGGCGAGGGCCGCCGACGGGTCGCGGAGAACCTCTGGATAGACGAAGTCGGCCCCGACGCGGGCGAACGGGCGTTTCGCGGAATCGTCGAGGCGATGGCGGTCGAACTCAGGGAGGCGGGCATCCGCCTCGACGAGTCCGAAATCGAGCGGCTGTTCACCGTCGGCGTCGTTCCCGGTAGCGACGAACTCGCGGCGCTCGAACTGCTCGCCCAACTCGTCGACGACGACGAGTTCGACCGCGTCGTGGTCGACACCGCGCCGACCGGCCACACGCTCCGCCTGCTCGACCTCCCGGACGTCCTCCACGAGACGGTGGCGGCGGCTTCCTCGCTCAGAGGCCAAGTACGCCGGATGGTCGACGGCGCGCGGAGCGCCGTGTTCGGACCGGCGTACTACGTCTTCGGCGGCGACGACGAGGCGGCCGAGGACGACCTGACCGAGTTGCGCGAGCGCATGGAGCGGGTGCGGGACGCACTTCGCGACCCCGAGCGGTCGGAGTTCCGCGTGGTTTGCATCCCCGAACCGATGGCGGTCGCGGAAACTCGTCGGCTCGTCGCGCGACTCCGGGAGGCCGAGATTCCGGTCGGAACGCTCGTCGTGAATCGGGTGGCGACCGACCCCGAAACCGACTGCGAGCGCTGTCGGGCGCGAGCGGCGTCCCACCGCGAGCAGTTGGAGCGGATTCGTGAGGAGTTCGCCGACCTCGAAGTCGTGGAGTTGCCGGAGGTCGGCGTCGACGCGGCGGGCCGGGAGAGACTGGCGGCGCTGGCTCGGTCGTTGGCGATAGAGTGACCGGGCGAGGCCTGAACGTCCCGTGGCGATTCGAAGCGCACTCGACGCGCCGCGAGAGTTCGACCGTTGCGCAGTCGCGCTTGCCGGTCGAACTAATTACGTGTCTCGTTCCAGCGACGGCGGCCGACGCGCGACTTCTCGCGTCGGCGATATCTGTAACGATAGTTCCGAGAACGTAACCGCTCTTACGTCCTCGCAATCCGGCGTGGTTCCGACGCACGCGTTCGGCGAACGTACCTCGTCCCGGAGCGCCTGACGGGACGCGTATCCCGAGGCGATGAGACGCCCGATTCCGCGACTTCTCGCCGTCGTTCGGGAGTTCTCGCCGTCGAGCGTCACGCGGCCACGCTCATGCTATCATTTCGCACACGCTGGCGGGGCGTCCGGACTCGCCAACTGTTCGCGGAGCGGCAAGCGAAGCGGAATACCGACTCGGCATCCGAGCGATTCCGTCGGCGGCGGTCGGTTCCGTCGGAAGACGATTATCGACCGTTGAACGAACCCGGGTGAGCGCCATCGAGCGATTCGTTCCTGCAACGGCCGGTACGAGGCTGTATTCGACCTTGTTCGGCCGCCATGCAACTCTTGCCCAATCATGAAACACCGTATGGATTTTCGTCTGAGATACCGGACTCTTCGATTACATGTCCCTTCGCCGTCTCTATTGAAACCGTCGAGACGCCCCCTTCGTGGCCTCCCTCACCGATATGCTGGCAGATTCATAACCAAGTTGTCACTGCCGCGGGTTTTCCACCTCGAATTGTCCCATCTGGACGAAATGAACGCTCAGCGCCATTAATGCGGGACTCCGGCGTTCGGACAGAGCGGGCGCTCGACCGGTAGGAGGTCGGTCTGGCAGTGGGCCGACTCGTGAACATATCGCGCCCGACCGAACGGAGAGAGAAACCATGAAAAAAGGACTACGCGTGATGATTGCGCTCGTACTCGCCACGACGATGGTCGGTGCGGCACTGACCGGCGGCGCGGCCGCCTACGACTTCGGTAGCGAGGACGAGTGTGAGAACTGGGTCGACGACAACGAGGATTCGGCTAACGCCCAGCAGATCGACTGTGACGACTACGAGGTCGACCAGGACGCCGAGGCCGAGGTCGACCAGGACCAGGACATCGACCAGGACCAGGACTCCACTCAGAGCTTCGACCAGAGCAACGACGCTACCGCGAGCGGTGAGGACTCCGAGGCCGAGTCCGAGGACAACGAGAACGACGCGGACGACGTCTCGTTCGACAACGACCAGGACCAGGACGCGGACCAGGAGCAGGACGGCGAAGCTGAGGCCGAGAACGAGAACGAAATCGACGACGGCGACGAAGAGAACGAAGCCGAGAACGACTAAATCCGCGGCACTCTCGGTGCGGTAATCATTTTTTCGGCTCGACACGGATACCGGTTCGAAATCGACGTTCCACCACCGAGACACTTCTGCGACCGACGGGGTACCGTTCCGTACCGTCGATTCTGTCGAGGCCGCACTGCGTGAGCGACCGGCACCGGTTCGTTCGAGCGACGCTTCGCGTCGACGCCAATTCACGGCCACGGTCAGCCGACGGCGTGTTGGGTCGAACGGAAGCCATCGAGCGGTCGAAGGCCGGACCGACTCCACGTTACCGGGAAACGACGGTGCGGTAACGCGCATCCGGACCCCGACCGTCCGAGGCAACGGCGTAATAGTCCTCCGAAACGGGCGTTATTTCGCTGAACGATTTAGGGTACTTAGTCCGGCTATCGGTGTCATGCAGATTGGGGTTGAGATGAAAACGACATTGAACAAGATGCTTTGCCTGTTCGTCGTCGCGACCGTACTCGCGAGTACGGCGGGACCGGTGGCCGCTGTGGCCCCCGACGACCCGTGCCCGGACGACGGCGACGATTCAGCAGCCAGACTGGAAGTGTGTCAGGACGCAGACTCTGACACCTCCCAGGACTCGGACGCCTCGCAGGACGACGATTCCAACCAGTGGATATCCGACATCCTCGCCGGGGCGTCGGTGTCGAACGACCAGCGAAGCGACCTCGAATCCGACCAGGACGGCGATTCGGAGGCCCGAAATCAGTACGAAGGTGACTCCGACCACGTCGGGAGTAGCGGCCAGTCGGCCGACGCCGAGTCCGACCAGGAGGTCGCGTCGGACCAGGAGAGCGACAACGACCAGACGGCCCGGGACGGTACCGGCCCGACGGACCAGGACAACGAGCAGTTCAACCTGGGCGACTACTTCCAGGACTCCGATTCGGAGGCGACGAACAGTGACACCGACGGCGAAGGCTCCGAGGTGAGCGACCAGGACGCCGACGCCGAGGTCGAACAGGACGCCATCGGCGAACAGGAGAACGAGAACACCCAGCACGTCGACGGCGCCGAGTCCGAGGCGAGCCAGGAGAACGACCAGACGAACGCGGCCGACCTCGGACAGGGCGGCGACGCCGACGCGAGCAACGAGGACACCGCGTCGAACGGCGAACTCGAACAGGACGCCGACGCGGAGGCCGACCAGGGAGCGTCGGCCGACCAGGAGAACGACAACGCCCAGAGCGCGAGCGACAACGAGGGCCAGACCGACCAGGAGAGCGACCAGGACAACGCCGCCGAGGCCGACCAGATCGCCGACGTGGACGCGAACAACAGCGACGACGCCCGGAGCGAAGGCGAGTCGACCGATCAGAACGCCGACGCCGAGGCCGAGCAGGACGCCGTCGCCGAGCAGGACAACGACGGCTCACAGTCGAGCGAGGAGAACACGGGCAACGTCTCCCAGGAGAGCGACCAGGAGAACGACGCCGACCTGGGACAGGGAGCCGAATCCTCGGCGTCGAACGCCGAGGACAATGGCACCGCCGACGCGGAGTCCAACCAGGACGCCAGCGCCGACCAGGAGAACGAGAACTCGCAGTCGAGCGAAGAGGCCAGCGGCGACACCGACCAGACGAACGAGCAGGACAACGACGGCGACGTCGAGCAGAACGCGGACGTCTCGGCCAGCACTGACGGCGACAGCGAGTCCGCGGAGGCGTCTGCCGACCAGGACGCCAGCCTCGAGCAGGAGAACGAGAACACGCAGGACCGCACCGGCAGCAGCGACGTCACCCAGACGAACGAGCAGGAGAACGACGCCGACGTCGAACAGGACGCCACCGTCGCGGAGGAGTCGGGCAGTTCGTCGGCCGACCAGGACGCCAGCGTCGACCACGAGAACGACAACGCTCAGTCGAGCGACACCGACGGCGGCGAGGCCAGTCAGTCCAACGAACAGAGCAACACCGGCGAGGTCGACCAGGACGCCAGCGGCGACGTCGAACAGGACGCCGACCTGAAGTCCGACTCGTCGAACGAGCAGACCCAGGAGTCGTCGGGCGAGAACGCCGACCAGAGCCAGGCGTCGAGTTCGGACACCGACCAGAACGTCGACCAGTCGGCGACCGGCGACAACACGCAGGACGCCGACCAGTCGTCGTCGATCGATTCGACCCAGAGCCAGGAGTCGTCCGGCAAAGACGAAACTCAGAGCCAGGAATCGTCCAGCGACGTCGACCAGGAGAGCGACCAGACCGCGAGCGGCGAGGACAACACCCAGTCCCACGACTCCTCGGTGTCGATAGACTCGTCGCAGGACCAGGAGAGCGCAGACTCCGAGGAGGAGGCCGAAAGCAGTGCGAGTAGCGACGACGGTAGTAGCGACGACTCCGACGGAGAGGAGAGTAGCGACGGAGACAGCAGCGACGGTTCCAGCGAGAGCACCACCGAAGAGAGTCAGTCGGACGCGTAACCGGTTGGCGCTTCGAAAAAGCGATTCGACGATCTTCCTTTTTTAGTCACTGCGCGAAAAGCGTGCCGCGCCCGGACGTCGGTTACACGACGTACGAGAGCACGGCCAATACCAGGAAGGCGATTACCAGCCACTTCGCCGCGTCCATCGACAGCCCCGCGACCCCGCCGGCGCCGAGCGCCGCCGCGATGATCGCCAGGACGAAGAACGCGATTGCCAGTTCGATTATTGCCATACCTGCTCCAAGACGGTCAGCGAGGATACGGGTAGTGCCTGACCTATCCGGCCCACACAACCTCTTCGCTACTGTCGCGTTCGCTCGGGCGTGCGGACTCGCTCGCCTGCCTCGGACACCCACTCGAGCGGCGGACCGGGCCGTGCCGCGGTTTTTCGACAACGGACAACTATTTCGCCCGGCGGCGAAGAGGGCCGAACGAACGTGACGAGAGGAAAACGAAATCGAGCACCTCTACGGAGTTCTAGAGGAGCGAGACGGAGCGGTCGGCGAAACGCGAAACCCGGAACGTTGCACGAGGCTCACGGACCGGCTCGACGGCCACGACGAGGAACGCGACCGAGGCCTCTCCGGCGCGACGGACTCCGTCGAATCGACGGCGTCGGTGCGAGGTGGAAGCGATGACCGACGACGATTTCGAGCGACCGTGGTCGCAGAGCGACGTCAGTGAGATTCGGAAGTGATGGACATCGACGATATCGAACATTTCAATTGTCGGGCGAAGAGAAGTGAAGAGATATGACGAGAGGACAGGATATCGACCGTCTGTATCGACTTCTCGAGAAACTAGAGCAGACGGTCGGCGGAAAACAGAAACTCGAGGACTGCACCGGCTACATGGACTGGCCCGACCGAGGCGTCTACATCTTCTTTGCCTCGGACGGATACCGAGCGTCCGGCGACCAACTTCGAGTGACCCGTATCGGGACTCACGCCGTCTCCGAAGGGAGTAGCACGTCGCTCTGGGACCGGCTTCGAACGCATCGAGGAGCGATGCGCGGAACCTACGAAGGTGGTGGGAATCATCGAGGCTCCGTGTTCAGAAAACGAGTTGGAGAAGCCTTCGTGGAGCGTGATTCCTTGCACGACGAGTATCCTCACTGGGGCGAGGGTTCGAGCGCGAAGCGGGAACGCCGACTCGGTGAACTCGAGATGGAACGGCGAGTGAGCGACTATCTCCGGAACCTCCCGTTCCTCTGGTTGAACGTCGACGACGAGCCGAGTGCGGACAGCCAGCGGGCCTACATCGAGCAGAACACGATTGCGCTACTCAGCAACTACCAACGAGACGCCGTCGACGCGCGTGCAGACGATTGGCTCGGAAAACACAGTCGGAGTCAGAAAATCCGCGACTCCGGACTGTGGAACGTGAACCATGTCGACGAGGAGTACGAACCGGATTTCCTGGACGCGCTACACGAAGCCATCGAACGCACGGACCCGCTGTAGCAGAGTGAGCGTCACTGCCGACTGTCTCCACTGCTCTTCTCGGTATTAGGTCACGCCGAGCATTCGATTCGTCCGAACCAGAATCGGTGTACGCACCGCCGCCGTTTCACTCCTCCCGACCGTCGTCGCGAAGACGTCGCTGCGAGAGCGGCGCGAGAACGAACAGCGAGGCCCAGCAGACGAACGCGAGGTCGGCGGCGACGAACAGCGCGACGGGAATCGAGAGGCCGAACACTAGCGGCGTCAGGAAGTACTGCACCTCCTGTTCCCGAACGAATCGGTGGTCCGTTTCGGGGTCGAGGAGGCCGTCGGCGCGGGCGACGTACCGCCACAACCAGTAGACGAGCAGTCCCGTAATCGTCATCGAAGTCGCGTAGAACGCGACCGGGACCTGTCCGCCGTGGTCGCTGAGCACCGAGGTCGGGAACGGGAGGAACGCGACGGACATCAACAAGAACAGGTTGAGCCAGGCGAGGCGGGGCGTGTACCGACGGACGTACCGGAACATCCGCCTGTGGTCGAGCCAGTAGTTCCCGATGACGAGAAAGCTGACGACGTAACTGAACACGTCCCGCCAGAGCTGCGCCAACAGGGCCAACGTCACGGGGTCGCCCGGCCGAACGCTCGCGGGCAGGTCGACGTTCACGACGAGGAGCGTGATGGCGAAGGCGAACACGCCGTCGCTCAGCGCGACGAGACGGGTGAGATCCGTCGACGATTCGTCGTCGGACACGCACGTACTTGGCGGTACTACGCCTTAGTACTCCGCCGGAAACTGCTGGTGGTCAATTCTCGGTGAAAGGTCGGCCTCGGCACTCGAACCAGTAAATATTACCGGCTCGAGAAACCTTTTATAGAAGAAAACTCGATTCTTACTCGAATCGATGGACAGCGCAGGGATACTCATCGAGATGCGCCCTATGTTGTGGAATTCCTCTCGGCTGAAGGGAACCATCCGCGCTTCTCAATAGAAGTAAACCGATTTGCGCGCTTTTTGGACGAACACGCACTCGAACCAGTAATTATTACCGGCTCACGAAACTATTTATAGAAGAAACTCCGTTTTTCACTCAAATCGACATACGGCACTACGATACATTGAGCAATGCGCCCTATGTAGCGGAATTCCTCTCAACTGAAGGCAACCAGACCTGCTACGAAGAAGTAAAGCGAATCGCGTGCTATTGATTCAGACAATACGAGCCGCAAACGGAATCAGAGGAATTACTTGTTGACTTGGCGAACCATTGGAATGACTAACCGTGAGGGTTCAATCATTCACTACAAAGAACGGTGAAACAGTCGAGCTCGGGGACTTCACAGTCCTAGTTGGACCAAATAACACCGGGAAATCACAGACGCTCGACGATATTCGTCTCGAAATAAGAAATGATAATGGTAGCACGATTATCGACGAACTCACTGTCGAACTGCCAGACCAATTTGATGAATTGAAAACAGGAGTTAAGCGAGCAACTGACCAGCATGATCATGAAGTTCTACGTGGTATCGGATCTAATCTTTTAGATCGCGAGGTTAATCGTGCAAGCCTTGAGAGATTGGAAGAACAATTCCAACGGGGCAACCACCAGCCCATTCTGAACACCTTTGGATCATTTAAAGTTGCACATCTCGATACTTCCTCACGGCTACAAGTTGCTGAGTCCGGTCCAGCACACAATATGCACGAGGAAGCACCGAGCAACCTCCTCCAAGCTCTATTCGAAGCCGGTCCTGAAGTTGATGAAGAGCTTCGATCGGCATTTCAGAACGTGTTCTCGCGGCCTGACGAACCCAGAGATATCGCCTTTGACATTAGCGGAATGACGGAACTCTGTTTGCGAGTGGCAGAGGAGTTTGAGAACATTCCAAGCAATCCACGAAAAGCAGTTGGTGTAATGGAGGAGTACAGAATATTGGATGAGGAGGGTGATGGCTACAGAAGTTTCGTCGGTGTCGTACTCAGTCTCCTACTCTCTCAGAACCGTGTTGTACTCTTGGACGAACCCGAGGCATTTCTACACCCGGCGCAGGCAAGAGAGCTCGGCCGATGGGTAGCAAACCATTCGTCAGATACAGCTGGCCAGATCGTTATTGCTACCCACGACGCTGATTTCATAGCAGGGATTCTTAGCGAAGGTACAGAGGTAGATATTTACCGGTTAAACAGGCGGGAAGATCACACAGTCTATAACCAGATATCCTCCGATATTACGGAGAAACTGGCGAACGATCCTCTGCTATCAAGTCAGCGTGTTCTTGAAGCGATTTTCCACGAAGGCGTTATCGTCTGTGAAGGCGGTTCCGACAAAGCCGTCTACCGTTCTATCGCTGTAAATGAGATTGAAAACGACCAGCTGTTGTTCGTGAACGCTCATGGCAAGCACAGTATAAAGGACATCACTACGGTACTCAACGAAGCTAATATCCCCGTTGCCACGATAACAGATATAGACATTCTCCGGAATCATCACAATCTCAGATATCTGCTTGAATCCTTGGCAGACGGTGATTTCAATGACATATTGGAGATCCGAAGCGATATCGAGCAGGCGATTCAAGGGATTTCAGATGAGGAAGTGATCGAGCAGATGATTCCGGAGGTAGAGCAGTTCTTAGAGCAATTAGAGAACGGAGAACACACTCTATCTGGTGCCGACGCTGCGGTAGGCCGATTGAGTTCCGGGTTCTCGGAATGGAAGGAAGTGAAAGAACTGGGTGTCGATGGAATACCTCGCGAGAAATTAGAGGAAGAGGACCATCCAGAAGAACTTATCAAGGAGGCAAAGCAGCACGGCCTTTTTATTGTTCCCGTTGGGGAGCTGGAGGGCTGGATGGATCTTGGTAGAAGCAGGAAATCTACGTGGGTTGTTAAGGCCCTCGAAGTTATTGGAACGACGGATCGGGATGGCGATGATGAATATGCTTACAGCGATTTAACCCGCTTTGTTGAGGATATTGAACGGTACTTAGCAGACGAATACAGTCAGCTCATACGAGCACAGAGTGATTGACACATTCCTGAAATAGAGAAGGTACGAGCTTCCGCTCTTTTTCCAAATCGCAAGACGGCGAATACTCCACTGTATTGCGCCCTCTGTAGTGGAATCCCCATTGGTGAAGGAAAGAGTACTCGGCCAGCAAACGAAGTAACGCTGATTGCGCGCTTTGCTTGCCGGCTAACGGAATTGTTTATAGGAGAAAATACGATTCAGACTCAAATCGATAGACAGCGTAGGGACGTCTTCTCAGATACGCCCAGGTAATGGAATACTCTACGGCTGCTCACAATCGAATGTAAGAAGTCAACCAAGAAGGCATACACTACCGTTCCTCCTCGATTCTGAATTGGCTTATCCTACGATAGATATACGTAACTAAAACAATAATACCGGAATTAACGCATTATGGCTAATCCGGCTTGGTTCTTCTCGACGATTGCACAGGCTATTGCAGCGGCTATTGGATTCGTCTTAGCATTCACTGCATCAATCTATACTGTCCGGAAAAACCGGATACGACAGAAACTGGGACGGTTTTTAGATAGTATTGATGTGACCTATAGAGACTTCGATGAACCACTGCTCTCCATGACTGAGGACCTCCGAGAAAAGGGAACTTTTGCAGCCCCATTCGCAGGCCTAACAATTGCATTTTCGGACAATCCAGACATTGATGGTTGGGCAGAAGACGAGGACTCAACGGTAGGTGTTCTCTGGGCCAACCTGCTCAAAATCCATGGAACTCTCAACTCGGCGTCGTCCGCGTCGAATTCCGGGAATATACCGTCATCATTCGAATCGCTTACAGAGTATCTCAGGGAAGCGAAGCGAATCACCGAAGATGAAGAACTCACTATGGAGATCTACGAGGAGATTACAGGCGAATCTGCAGTCGATGACTATAGGACGACACCGATATTCGACTTTGCACAAGCAACAGAGGACCTCTTACGACGACGGAGTGGAAAACAACCACATACTGCCAATACCATCCAGGGAATTGATGACTTGTTGACTGAGCTGGAGATCGACGTAAGCAGTATTGAGCGGCGACATACACCGAATCGAATAGCGTTTGAGGACAAACCACCCCGAGACGTGTTTGAGAACGCAATCTCTCTTTTTATCATCGGTGTTTTGATTCCGATGGTATTTCTTCTCACCCCACCCTTCAGTCTGGGCCAACTCACCGTTTACCACACCGAGGTAGTGTTTACCCTTCAAATCCTACTCCTGGTGGTAATTGCTCAAAGGTCAGTTGGACTGTTTCGCTCGCTATGGGACCTTGTCGAGGTTGAGGAACTATAGTTCATTATCGCAGGGTGTATTGGGGGTAAATCTTTGACCGGTAATCCAAGCCCCAATCTTTGAGATTACTTTCACCCCGGTTGGATTGCATTCATAGTAGATGGACATAAAGTACAGAGTACACCGAATATGACCAATGTTATCTGTAAAGCTATTCAGGAGCAGAAAGCAATCGAATTCACCTACGATGGGCATCATCGAAAGATCGAACCCTATTGCCACGGCCGAAGCAAGAAGGGCAAGGAGTCGCTTCGAGGTTACCAAATTGCGGGAGAGAGCAACTCGCGGCAAGTTCCGTTCTGGCGTCTTTTTACCGTGGCGAAGATGGGGAACCTGACGCTGACAGAAGAGACATTCAACGGGAACCGTCCCCAGTATAATCCAAACGATAAGGGCCTGTCCCCGATTCATTGCAACTTCTGACAATGGACAAGGAGCGAGCGAAAGAACTGATGCTCGATGAACGAGAGGATGACGAGGGATTCAAAGACTCGATTGTCGTCCTCGAGATGGAACTAATCGAGGAAGACGCAGGCATCATCCGAGGTGATCTGATAATCGAAGGCGAGGTTGACACCACCGGAAGTCTCCTCATACCGCTCAACGAGCCAAAGCCGGAGAGTTGGCAAGATCTCGAAGTCGGAGAGACGAAAGCGTATGGCCTCCGGGTTGATTCTCGGAAGGAAACTCTACGAGAGAAGATGAGCGCCTTCTTCAATCGGAGTTTGGAGGAAGGGCGCGTACAAGATTTCGTCCCAGGAACTCCACCAGGGACATAGAAGCCTTCTCTTCACACTCAGGTAGAGATACTGGCGGATGTGCTAATACTGGTGTTCGAAGCTTAGTTCAGCATGCTCATAGGAGTACGATTTGATACCGGACTCTTCGCAGTGGGATCTAAGCTCTGCCGGAGGTACATACACTTGCTCTTCCGCTTCCTCCTCGAAATGGTGGAGGAACGCGATAGAGATATTTCGGCCCTCCTCGCTGACATCGACAACGACCGCTAAATCTGGGTCGTCGTAATCGGGTTTGATGACATAATCGCCCGGCGTAAATGGATTCTCCGCAAACTCCAGATTCGTGTGCTTGTAGGTGTAGAGCTTGATATCCTGGTCGTCGCAGTATGATGCGAGCTTCGCCGGGTGGATTTCGCGCCAATTCCCAGGGCCCTCATCGAGCATATTCGGGAACGCAACATTGACTGCTTCACCGTCCATCTCCTGCCCGTAGGCGGTGGTATTTTTCTCGGGTGGTAAAACCTCTACGACCACAGCGACTGACGCATCATCATTGTCTTTCTTCACGACACGGTCACCAGGTGAGAACGGATTCTCGGGTTTCTGGTTGAGGTGGGCTGTATTCGGCCCCAAGTCGTGCAATTCATTCATCGGACGAGCAGCCAAGTGTGCGAGCTTCTCGGGTTCCTCGCCAGAGTATGCTTCTTGAGTCTTCACCTTCGACTTGAGTGTTTCAGTTCGTTCCCAGCCGAGGAGGATGAGTGCGTCTTCGTTATCCCGATGCCAGACCATTACGATGATGTCGTCGTCCGGGTCGTTTTCAAGGATGTTCGTCGGCCGGAAAGCAGAGACGTCGCGGGAGGTCTTCACGTCAATTTCGTATCCGAATACCTCGAAGTCGTATCCTGAGAAACTCTCAGGATTGCACCGACGGATGGCTTCCTCATTTTGCCACTCCCACATCTCGACGGGAAGATACTCGCGACAGAACTGCTCAAACGCCAGCTCGCCGAGGTTGCCGATACGTTTGACGTCCAGATCGCCAGCGCCTTGAATAACTGCCTGATGATGGGCTCGTTCTCTGTCGATTTCGTCCGGCGTATACAGATACATTGCATCTGGATTGTTTCATGGCGTGATATATCTTATCTCTCGAAAATACTCCTTCGATAAGACTATCCTCATTATCTGTTTACCCTGCCTATGGTCGAAGGGACAATCAATATTGGAACGCTATTAGGTGCATTTATTAGTGGATTGATTGGGCTAGTCGTAGTGGAATATCGCTATTTCCGAGAGAAGCACCGTTCTGTTCGGGAATGGTATGACCATACAATTCAATATGCTAGACAAGGAAAAGTAGCTCGCTCAGGGGACAAAAAAACTGATTTGTGGAAGAACCATGGTGGGGAAATCTATGGTACTATATACGATAATCTGTCAGAACACCTCTCAGAAGCACCAGAGCATGTTGATACCGATGTTCTGGAGGCAGTGAACGAGTTCTGTATCACTTGCAGATATTTTAAAGAAGAGGCAGGTGATACCGAGATTGATGCGTCTGTAATGAACGTCAAAGCAGACGAACTCATTGATGCCTGTAATGCCTCAAAAGCTGAGGTTGGCTATATTACTCCACGACTGAGAAAGGTCGTTAAGTCATTCACTTAGAGAATAAGTTGGGATGTTCAGAAGTTCATCATAACTTCGCGACCGAAAATACGGTCTTCATCATCTGCTAAACTCCGGAAGAAATCCCACCCGTCATCAAGTGGTTGATTGATGTGTAGTTCGCCATTCGAGGGGAGAACATTTTCACAGATGTACTCTAATAATTGCGCTGCCACACCCTGTCGTCTCATCCCTTCATCAACCCATATCTGTATTAGCACATCATCTTCATTCAGTGTCGCAAATCCACAATAGACTCCGTTTTGACTTGCTAACCATACCCGATGGTTATTGGCATCGTAGCTCCAGAACCCGATTCCATCAACCTTAGTTTGGAGAGAGAATAGCCGTGCCACCTTTTCCAGAGATTCTCCATCTACAGGAGTCGCGTAGAACTGTCGACCGTGGTCATTTTGGAGGAAATCTATTGGCTGATGCATCTGGCCTTGGTGTTCTAACTCTGTGATGTTCTCGCAATCTGAACAGATGTATCCAGGAATGTCCCATTGTGTGGCTATTGCATCATCTCGAATATATCGAACATCATCTCCACACGAGGCACACTTTGCAACATCAACTGAGACGGTAGCCTGACATCGGTCTAAGGGTAGATGAGCATCGCACTCACGGCACGAGCTTCCGATAACTTCCTTGTACCGGCTTCCACAATTCGGACATTCAAAGACGCTTATGTCTTCTCGGCGTTTTTCAGAGTGACCTTTGAATAGTTGTGATTGAAGAGGCATACTGTAACCTGGATAGACATAACATATAGAACCTACTCAAACGAGACTAAACGGAGACAATTAGTTCCCGTACGTTATCTGGACTTGCTCGGATTCGTTTGAGATGTTCACTATCTTCTACTCTCTCAGCGAGAGTAAGTAATTCTCTGCCCCGTAGTTCGAGCCACGTCGTCTCATATCGACTTCGCTCCGCTTCAGTTGCAGGAATCCAATAGCAGTCCCCGATGAAATCCTTGCTCCCATTAGACGCAAATGCGAATGCAGCCGTCTCTTCCGGCAACGACGTCAACGCCTCCTGAGAAGCAATCAAATACTTGGTCCCCAATGCGACGAAGACCAAGTCATAGCCTTCGGCAAAGATTTGCCGGAGGTCTTGAGGGATATTCTTCTCCCGACTGACGGCAGCTACCAACTCCTTGTTGGTCATCTCCTTTACGTCTAGCCCGAATCTCTCCGCTCGTTCTCGAACCTGCTCAATTTCATTGAACGTGCACTCGTAGGAGGGAATCTCTGTACTGGAGGAGAGCACCCCAAATCCGGCGGAGATAATACGCCAATCGACGGTGGCGACCTCCGAAAGCCGCTCTACGGCAGACTGGATGTGTCCATGTTCTCTCCCCGTGTACATTTCAGCCGCCGAAGCCACAGACTCAGGAAACTCCTCAACCAATGTTTCCCTTGACTTCTCGTCGACTCGTCTACAGTCAGCTACTGCGTCGTATCGCTTGCTTCCAGAACAAGGTGAGACGACCAGTACGTCTGGTTCCATAGTTCCCGATGCCTCCCGATGAATCGTATATCCTACGAGACAGTCTGTACTATCAAGTTAAGTTGTTCATCACCAAAGGAGCCTCTATGGACCTGACACGCAACAAGAAAATCAGAAAAGCATGGCCCGGAGGTGGCTATGCGAGTGTCTACAGGTACAATCTAAGCGACGAGAAAGGCGATCAAATTCTCACCAGACTCCGGAACTCGGTTGACTCCGACTCGAATGACTACGACCAGCATCCTCAATCAGTTAGCCGAGAGTACTGGGTGAAGTACTACCTCGAGGAATTCGGTGATGAAATTGGCATCAGCATTCACGCCAACCTCGACAAGAAAGTATCCGGAAACCGTGGAGACTACGAAATAGTCCACGACGGCGAGCAGAAAATACTCGAGGTTGAGAAAGACGTTAGCGATTTTCTCAAGCACGGCCACTCAACGTC
The DNA here is from genome assembly GCF_024138165.1 of Halorussus vallis. NCBI lineage: Archaea > Methanobacteriati > Methanobacteriota > Halobacteria > Halobacteriales > Haladaptataceae > Halorussus > Halorussus vallis. The sequence goes on from NZ_CP100000.1 coordinate 1,480,926, forward strand.
CGGAAAATCTGGATGGAGCGACCCAGCGAGTATCGACCTCGTGTTTGCAGCCACCGATAGGAACGACCGCAAGTCCGAAATCGATGTTCCTGTCATTGTCTCCGCCGAGCAGGACTACGATGATACCGACGCTCCCGCATTCTCCCAATGGTACGACCGAGTGAATGATATCAAATCAGCCAAAGAAGCCCTCTATTATCATCTCCTCAACGCGGTCTATAGCCACTATTGTAAAGGCGTACCGAGTCTTCCAGATTTCAATCGTCTCGCCGGGGACCTCGATGATTATAGTCTAAAGATGAACAAACGATATCTCACTGCGATTCACTCGGTGATGGGGGATCACGCAAAATTACACACCGATTCAGTGCTATTCGATTCAGACACCGAATCAATCCGGAGTGACGATTCGTTCTCTGATGTAAAAGGGAGAGTTATAGACTCAGTTGAGGAGTCGTACTCCGAAGGGGAGAGTTTGGATTGTCCAAAATGCAATCAGCTTATGGTAGCTCTCGGTCAGAATCGGTTCACGTACGAACCAGATATGCAGGAAATGACCGAGGGACAGTTTGCTGAGCAAGTTGCAGCCCAACAAGGAGGGTTCTTTGAAGAAGGCATACACGGAGAGACGCTTACCGTCTCGTACTGCTTCGACTGCCTCGTCGTTGGTGCGAAGGCTCCCCGAGATTCAGAAGCAATGTACATCGACAACACAGAACCATTTCAATTGCCGGACGAAGAGAACTGAACAGATATGACGGGAGAAGGGGATATCGAGCGTCTGTATAGACTTCTCGAAGAGCTAGAGGCAACAGTCGGAGGCAAACAGAAGCTCAAGGATTGCACTGGCTATATGGACTGGCCTGACCGGGGCGTCTACATCTTCTTCGCTCCGGACGAATACCGAGAGTCTGGCGATCAACTTCGGGTGACTCGTATTGAGACTCATGCGGTCTCCGAAGGAAGCAGTACTTCACTCTGGGACCGACTTCGGACGCATCGAGGGGCGATGCGCGGAACCTACGAAGGAGGGGGAAATCATCGCGGCTCCGTATTCAGAAAACGAGTTGGAGAGGCCTTAGTAGAGCGTGATTCCCTGCACGATGAGTATCCTCATTGGGGCGAGGGTTCAAGCGCGAAAAGGGAACGCCGACTTAGTGAACTTGAGATGGAGCAGCGAGTGAGCGACTATCTTCGGGACCTGCCGTTTCTCTGGCTGAATGTCGACGATGAACCGAGTGCCGATAGCCAGCGGGCCTACATCGAGCGAAATATAATTGCACTACTTAGCAATTATCAGCGAGACGCCGTCGACCCTCGCTCGGATGATTGGCTTGGAAACCACAGTCGAAGCAAGAAAATCCGAGAGTCTGGACTGTGGAACGTGGATCATGTTGACAAGAACTATGACTCCACTTTTCTCACTCAGCTTGAGGAATACATAGAGAGGACACAGCCACTATAGGCCAGTTTGAGACTGTGAAAGTCTATTCTCTTACTCCTATTCGATTTCCCTCCTCCAAAATTTTGCTTAAGCATCTACCTTGCTTGCGACCTACTTCAGGGAAGGATTTTTGAAAGCCTATCGCTTTGGTTGATGAATATGTACAGTTACATTAGGAGATATGATGCGAACCCGACAAGCACGTTTTTAGAAGACAGAGGCGCGATCCCCGACCCAGATTTTTGGTCGAATCAACATGAAGGCAAGACTGTACCCGTTTGGGCCGTATGTGGTCCACGTCCCAGAGACACATTAGAAAAAGGCGACCGAGTCTTCTTTACACCGATGAAGTCGAATATGAACGGTGAATACGAATATATCTGTACAGGCGCCTTAGTTGTTGAAGAAAAGCTGAGTTTGGAAGACGCGCTTGCTAGTCCTCGATTAAATGATGACTTCAAAAGCAAATATATGCGCGACCTCCTCCATTCTTCACACCTCATTCGAGATATCAAGAAGGACAATTCTGAGATCGCCAAGAAACGAATCAAGAACATCATTATCGGAAATCCGGAGGAGTCCGTGTGGTTTGGAGATAATGACCTTACGTTAGAGACGGTCCTCAAACAGCAGGGGAAGGAGGACATTGCGGATTCAGTAGCGAACGCAACCAGACAACCAAAGCGGTTCCGCCAAAAGGACTCTGATCTCCTCTATGATGCTCTTGTTTCAGAACTGGACGAGAGGAATGGACGGCCAGGAGCGTCGACAGATACCGATGGATGTCGCGCTTGTAGGGGAGGATAGCAGTTCTGCATCCGGTAATGATAATATATTGACAACCATCCAACTATATGGTGGTTCTCCATGACTGATAAACCCTTAGCACCCCGTCGACCAATGGACGACAACAAGGGATTAGGCGAGGGAATGACTAGTGTCGACATCTACTGCCACCGCCAACACAAAGGCCAATGGCAGGAGGAAGCCGACGAACAGGGACTAAGCCTGAGTCGCTATCTGATCGAGCTCATTCAGGAAGCTCGTTGGCAGCGCCACAACGATAGCTGAGACGAAGCAATTCGGAAATCCGTTTTCCTCCGAAATCTCGGACATAGACGATGCTACTACCGGTAATCTCTTTAACCTAACAATCCAATTATCATTTGGCGATTCTAGTATGACAGAGACGTCTATGGACAGCCCTAGCGACGAACGGGATTACCAAACACTGCACGAAAATACGACCCGAGCCGAACTCTTCCCCGCTAAGCAGCACAAAGAGGAATGGTCGGAGGAAGCCAAGCACGAGGGATCCAGTCTCAGCGGCTACCTCTACGATCTGATTCAAGAAGCCCGGATGTATCGAGATAGCGGTGCGCCATTCATTCAAACACAGGACCAGACGGTCAAGCAGCTCCAAAATAAAATCGACGATCTCCAAGCCCAACTCGAAGACGCCCAACAGGGTAGCAGCGGTCGAGCCCACCTCAGTATCGATGACCTCGTAACTCGGGTTCTGAACGAGCAGTATCAATCGCTGGACGAGCTCACGGAGCGAATCTCCGCTAGTGAGGACGTCGCTCAACACCTCCAAAGCCAAATCGAGCAGCGACTCTATGGGCTAGCCGAAAACGGGCAGGTCGAGTATCAGCGTGGACACGGCTGGCGGCTCAAGGAAGAGAACTAAGATGACAGCCGAACCCAACGCCTCGAAGATCTACGACAACAAGCATGACGAGGTCAACTACTTCATCACTCGCAAGGAGGCGACCGGCAGGAGCACGAGAACGCTCAACTCGTATAGTCGAGTCCTACGTGAGTTCTTCCACGATCAGTTCCCTGATCTCGAACCAGGAGAGGTAGAGATTCGGCATATCGAGGACTACGTGATGGCCCTCACTGAACGCGGCGTCTCCCAGAACTCGAAGAAGAAGTACCTGGAAGTTCTCTCCAGCTTCTACAGTTATACGATGAAACGACCGCAGTTCGAGAACATCACGAGCAATCCCGCTGCGGTCGTGATGGAGGAGATTCCTCGTATTCGACCGGACCGCCCCGACTGCGCTACGTGGGACAATGCCTGCAAAATCATCCACAGCATTCCGGACCCGCGAGACAAAACCGTCGCGATCATCCTCGCCAAGACTGGTGCTCGACTCTTAGAAGTCCTCTCCATCGAAAACGATGACGTTGACCTTGAGAAGGGATTTATTCGACTCCGAGAACGAAAGGGCGGCAAACAGACCGTCGTCCCCATAGACGACGAGACAATCTACGCGATCAAACGCTACCAGTTCGTCAACGTTGATTCTGATTCGCCGTACCTCTTCACAAGCAACCGAGGTGATCGCCTCTCCAAAGAACGGATTCGACGAGAGGTGAAGGAGGCTGCGGATAGGGCTGGCGTCGCGCCTAAGGAAGAACGGCGGTTTGAGAAGAAATTCACTCCTCACACGTTCAGAACTGTCTTCACGACTCTAATGCGGAAGCAAGGGATGAAGCCGTATATTCTGAAATACATTCGTGGCGACGCCAAGACCGAAACGATGGACATCTACACGCGGGTCGATCGTGAGGAGGCGAAGGAAGAATACCAGAACCACATCAAACGCCTCAATCTATGATTCTTGGCTCGTCACCCGTCGTCCTTCAAGTAATCCAGGGTCCGTGGGATATCGTCGCCTGGTTCGTGGGAATTGGTGTTATGGCCTTTTTGGGCTTGCTCACCCTCACGGTCATCGTCTTTGTGACCAAAATGGTGTTTGACTTCCTCGAATGGTGGTTTAGTCTATTTCCATGACGGACACCACTAATTGAACTCTGCCCGAGCATTGCCCTGCAATAGGTAAACGACATTCCGTAGTGAATCATGGTTGAAGTGATCATCTACGTAAATCGTGAGTCCGAGTTAGAAGAGGTGGCCAGAGTAACCATCGAGGGAGACGTACTCGGTGAGAGCCCAACGTCGACTGGTCTGCGAGAACGATTTGTGAACGACCCGCGCCTGGACTGCTTCACGGATGGTCGGGACCTCCTCCGATACATCAGCGCTTCCTATACGACCGGTTATCACATTGCTGTGTACGACAGCGAGGAGTCGAAGCGTATCGTCGAAGAATTGAGCGACGAAACTTACGAATCCTGGCGGGAGTCAACCGAACTCGAAACCCAACTCTAAACGCTCTAAATGCGTTAGAGAATACACGCTATAGGATGCTCACCGATTCTTTTGATTGCTCTGGGGAAGATCATTCACCCTGCTTTCAAACCGAGTGCTGTGTTTCACTCACGCACATGGAAACGCTGTTGTAGATTGCAGATGACGATGAATTGCCTAGTTCAGCATGACTTATTCTATCAGGTGCTGGATTTCTCGTCGTTTTTCCTGTGGGAGGTGCTCTTTACACTGTTCGAATACAGATTGAAGCATTCCTTGTTGAGTTGGTGCAGAGACATGTGTTTTGACAGCTTCCCCACCAGCGTAGAGAATGGCCCGTGTTAACCGTTCGAGCACCGTCCTGCGTAGATGGGACTCGTTCATGTACCTAATTGAGCTGAATCGTCGGAGGCGTGGCGTCGCCTGAAAACGGTCTCTAATCCCCTCTATACTTTCCCCAATCATTTCGACTAATTCATTGATACGGTCTGCGTCGAGGTGTTCGGGGTCTGGATATTTGGCCGGGAAACAACATCCGATAAGCTCCTCGAAGGCCCAGCCATGTTGGTTAAAGTAGGTTTCTTGATCGCCTGCAAGGTGATCCTCGACGATGATTGAGGCAAGAAGGAGATGCGGTGATACGTGAGTCTGCAGGCCTTGATAGACATCGTTTGCGATGTTAGCATCCTGACGCGCCGTGAGGCGGGCAGTCGCGCAAATGTATTCAAGTATACTTTCAAGCTGGCCTCGTTCTTGAGTTGAATAGGTCTCTTTCATCGAATTCCGACAAAGCTGCGTCGGCACTTCTGTTTCGGCAAAGAGTTCGTCGATCGCGAGCAGATTGAGCGTCGTCGCATTGATCGCCTGAAGACGATCCCCGATCGCTTCGAATGGGAGATAGGATTGACTCATCATCCGACCATAGTCGTTGAGATCTTCCTGCCACCCTTCGTAGAACGATTCAACGAGATCGTCCGGATCACGGCTCGTCGTTTGCTTCCACGATCGCACGTGAAGCCCACCCTTCGGCCCTTCTTGCTTAGTACTGCCCTGATTCGACGTCGACGATTCATCGCCGACCGTTCGCATTGCTTCGAGTAGTCCGTTCAGCGACTCCACGACCAGCGCCTTTTGCTCCGCATCACTATCGTAGAGTTTGTGAAGCGCAAAGGGAACGACCTTCTTTCCCGCGTCACTGGCGGCCGCATCTGCGGCTTGATCAGTCGAGGGGCGGTGTGTTTGGACCCAACGCTGTGAGGATTCAATCGCGTCACAAATTAGCCGCGCTCGAGCAGGCTGTCTGAACACCTTATCCTCGGCATTGGAATGGAACTCTTTCGAGACCGAGAATTCATCATAGTCTCCATCCTCATCAGCTTCCCAGGACAGATCAGTCCCTTGCAATACGAACGTTTGTGACCTCTGTTCACTGTTCCCGGGGGTCGCATCGAGACGTAACTCATCTTCCAACCTTTTTCGGAGCTCACTGCTTGCGACACCACTAATCTGGAGCGTTCCTCCATCATAGGACACATGCCTCGTGTACGTGACGCTATGCAGGACAAGCGATTCCGATGGCTCTTCACCACTACTTTGGTCATTCGGCTTTGAATCAACGTCAATTCCTGGAACGAACGATTCGGCCTCGAATGGCTCAGCTCCCTCAAAGGGCTTCCCTTCGAAGAGATATGTAAAGTGATCTGGATCAGGAACGCGACGGAGAACAACTGCCTCGACGTTCCCGTCATCAGTAATTGCGGTTTGGCGTAGTGCTGCAAGCGAGGCGTTCGCACTCCCGCTCAGACAATACGAAGCCGCGTCAGTCTCAATGACGAGTACTTTCCCATGGACATATCTACTAGCGGTAAATAGACTGGCACTCGCGGTCGGGACGTGAAGCCACTCCCTTAGGTCAGCGACTGGAAGCTGTGTGCGCTCGTCCTGAACCCAGAGGTGAACGTCGATCCCCTCTTCGGTGAATGTCTGTGGAATCCGGAGTGATGAGCCATAGAATGGTGCTGCGATTTGCACTCGGTTAATCGATTCATTATGATTGCTGATCCGATCACGGAGCTGCTCCAGAATGGGCCGTCGGAGGTTATGCAGGAAAGTGAGTTCACGCCATGCGTTCTTCCCTGTCTCAACGTTCTGTAGCCAGTCGCTTGCCGCGAGCGTTTCTCTCACCCGCTGTTCGGTGATCGGGTCGATCGAGCGCGCAAGTGGTGTGGTGAGGAATTCTTCGAAGAACTCTCTGATATTCTGGAGCACTTCAGCTTGTTCCCGTAGATGTGCGATGTCAGTATCATTGAGATCAGTTACGACACCATCCTCGGTGACATCGGTTGCCTCGACGGCGACCTTTGTCACGACCTCCTGGTTGCTTGTAAAGCCTAGTTGTGTGAGATTGGCACTGGAGATATACGCATAGACACGGTTCGATCCCGCGAAGTAGTGGATTTTCGGATGGAACGCTCGTCGTGGGCCAACATCGACTGGAGCAAGGGCGTATCGTTGCCCCACGTGTTGAGGCTGTGACTCTGGATCGGCTGTAGTGAGCGTCTGCTCGTAATGAGCGGCGTCCACGAGAACGGCGACGTTCGCCCCTACGTTCTTGTCACGAAGCGCCGGAAGGACCGATCGCTCGAAGAAACCAGCAGCGAATGGGAACGTCGTCATGATCGCCCCAGTGACGTTACGGTCGTCGGTATCGAGATCACGAAGCAGATTCATCGGTCTTCACCAAGATTGACGTCGAATGCCCGAATGAGTTTCCGACCACGTGGAGTCAGTTGAATCCCGCTCAGGTCGGCCCCCTCGGTCAGGCCGAGTTCATAGAAGATATCGCCGAGTCGCTCGAATTTGAGCGTCGGGGCGTTGGGTCGGCCGTTGTTGTACTGTTGCTCGAATGAGAGCGAACGGTCGACATCCATCGAGAGCAGCTGCGGGGATTTCCCATTACTCTCGCCCATCTTCTCGTACAGACGCTCAAAATAATGCTCGACCAGCCACCGTTCAGTGAGTTCGGCGACAGTAGTTCCGAACGCCGTCCCGTCAATGGATCCGACCTTCTGCGTAGCCCGCGGGATCAATTGTAGACTGACATCGTCATCGAGCAGTCGCCAGATCGTCAATGGCCCTGGATGAGTATTCGCCGTCCTGAACCACTCGACAAACGGTGCTAACTCGTCTTTGGCGAAGTACTGCACATACCGTGTAGAGAGACGAGCAAGTTGGAGGGCGCCGTAGGCCATCACACGTCGACTCTTCGATAGCGACGGAGATTCCCTGAGCGTCTGGTTGAGCACCTGCCGGTAGGCTCGCTCGCTCTGATTCGTGAGCTGGAAGGGATCACCATCTAGTTCGTTCGCTTGCAGCCGATCAGCAACATCACGCCATGTCCCCGTGAACGAGCCCACATCGTTGTCAATCTCGACCGTGATGTTACCACTGTAAGCCATCCCAAAGTAGATCGTGTCTCGGATCTGTGTAAGACGTGAGCGCTCTTTCTCGCCCTCAGTTACTGTGAGTCCGGAGAGTCCTCGTTCGATTGTATCGTCAAATTCCTCATGCCCGATGAGCATCTCAAGGAGCGGTTCCGGCTGAATCGGTTCTTCTTCCCGGACGGCCTCAAGGAGCCCAATAAACATCGCTTGAAAGGCATGAGACGTGTGTTCCGCATGGACCAGAAGGCGCCATATCTCACGAATATCCGCTAACTCGCCAAACATCGGCTGTGTTGTCGGCCTCGTCGTTACCCACTCCCCGAGCGCCAGCAACATGACGAGTGAGCACCGGACGTAGAAATCTCGTCCCGTTTCGAAGAACCGTCCGAGATCCTCGCTGAAATCAGCATCCTCGACAAATTCAGTTCCGACCAGCGTTGCCTCGATGGTCGTCTCAAGGCTCCGCTCTTCACGCACGTCGCTGGTCAGAAACGGACGCAGATCAAGTAGGTCCGGCTGCGGATCAAGATCGAACTGGAGTTCATCGTAGTGTCCTGTCCGTGTCACGAGATAAAAATACGAACGGGTGAGCAGCTCCTGTTCACGGTTGGAGAGCTGGCAGAGACACCCTCCGGAGGCAAACCGATGGATAAGCTCCATCTCGACCTCGTCATTTTCAACCGCCGCACGAACCTCGTCAAACTCGACGTCAATTGCATCGTCGAACGCCTCCGCGAGTTGTTCCCCAAGCGGAGTCACCGTCCATTCGTTTTCAAAGAGGTGGAGCCGATAGAGAATTCCCTTGTAGTACTGATCGAAGCGCGCCCTGTCAGCGCCGGCAATGGTCAGGTCCGCAGGCTCGATACTAATTCGGTCGACGGTCGAGTCATTGAGGGTCGTCTGAAGCTCGTCGGACACACCCATGATACCGTTTGTTTCGATTACTGAGGCAGGATGGTCATGGAGGATGCTCCCGAGTAAGAACACCTTCTCATATTGGGCGCGCTCAGATGGTGTGTGTTGGTCGAGGTGAGTGGTCACCCAGGCCCAAAATGAGAGATACCGGAGTCGCTGTGTGATCGCAAGACTCAGCACGGGGCGAAGAAGCCGATCCTGGAGATCACCCTCCGTAGACTCGGCTTCCAATGGATCGATAATCCGCATCCTATCTGGTTTCGCAGTCCAGGCTGGATCCAACGGTGAGCGTGACACGATAGTCCACTAATGTTGTCAATCCTGTATCAAAGTATCCCCCTCTCGGTGAGAGGATTCTCGCCTCGCAGTGGCTGTGAGATGTTTAAACCAGAATTCTACGGCGGTAACTTCGGTCGAATGCTCGGATGGCGTATAAGGCCATCATCGTTGGATCCAGAGACCGCGTCAGTATGCACGCTGAAGGATGCTCACCGATTCTTTCGAATCTATGACCGATACCCCTTACTCTCTCGTCGAACCGCTCTCTGCGTTAATTCACGCACACCAGAAGCGTCTGAGCAACATCCACGACGCATTCTTTCCCGTCAACATCTGAAGTTCGTAGTTTGCAATGATTCCTCAATACTTGTCAGAGACTGCGTGCTGAGAAACAGGCACCGATTTGGTCGGGGCATGATCAATATCATCTGGGAGACATTCACTGTTTGTGCTGCACCGGCTCACGCACCTCAGAAGCGTCTGAGCACCAGTCGCGGTCGAATCTCCGTCGGCAGGAACCTCAAGATGAAGGACGGTGAAAACACGTTCATGACCGTACTTTTCCTTGGCTTGAACGATGATGGGGATGGCTGGGAGAAGCTTGGGTATGTCGAAGACGGTGAGATCCGTGAAGACCCAACGGGCGACCTTGAGCAGCTCCTTGAGGGATTTCCTGATCTCAAAGATGAACACCGACTCACACGCCAGTTCAATAATCACTATGTCAATGCCGTCATCGTCAAGGAAGGCTCCGACGAGAATCCGCCAGCAGACCAATGACAGTCGTCTTCTATCTGGTTCAGGATATGGAGCGACACAAGTTAGGAGAAGTACGAGATGGAGAGGTGATCGAGGAGTCAAGAGAAGGGTTTTCGGATTGGGTGAAGCTCGAGAAGCGGGTTCCGACTGCACCGGACTTTGATAATGTCGACGAACTTCTTAGAGCATATGAGGGACCGACATTCGTTGCAACCTATAGCGACCAGTTCCCAATAGATAGCTAACTTCTGTCTCCTCAAACCGTGTGACAAAACATTATAAAGTTTTTAACAGTGGGTAGACGTCCGTCAGCGATTTCGGGCTATCTGTACGAGGAATCGTATGTCGTTAGCATATGGTCCCTGTGCGGAGTCCGACCTCTTGCAAAATTTCGCACATTGTTAGTCGGGTCTTCTGTTAGAGATGTATAGAGATTTCCGGATTTCACCTATTCAAGTGTAAAACCCTCTAAGGAGGTCTGCTACGGACGAAAACGAGATTCGGTGGACCGAACATTTACATACACGCATCTCTTCGGCGGAATATGCCGAACAAATACGGCTATACTACGATAAACGTCTATCCAGACGACCGGGATACAGCGAAGCGAGCAAAATACGGTGATGAGTCTTGGAGTGACTTTCTTAGACGGGCTGGAAAAGCTCTCGATTCGGACGCTCCAGAATGATTTCCTCGAAAGAAAAGCAGCGGATCATTGGTTTCCTACGCCCAGAAATCCGCCTTGAATTACATGACGTGTCGATTAATGCTCGAACCATATCCCAACATCATGTCATCGCCAGATAACCTGTCGCCGGCGACAATCAATAACGCACCGCCGCCGCAATCGGTGAAGGACAACATACAGACGGTATCCAAACGCTTAGCTGAAGCTGATTTAGGCGAATTTCGGTTTAATCCGCTCCAGTCTGGGAAAAAGGAGCCGATTTCCCATACCGTTTATAAACCAGGTGCTATCTCTGGGAACTACGGCGTGTATGCTGGAGACGGTTTAGTTCTCATCGATATTGATGACTATAAATCCGATGTTCAACGGCCAGCAGAGCTTGCAGACCTTCCGATAACGTTCACTGCACAGTCACCTCATGGTGGGGAGCATCGGTATTATTCGGTCGAGAACCAGGTCCAGAATAAACAACTTCCATGGGGAGAGATACGAGCTGAGAATCAGTATGTAGTCGGCCCTGGTTCAGAACTTGCGAGTTGTACAAAGGATAACCATGACTGTTCTGCCCCTGGTAATGGCCACTATCAGATTTTACGCGATCAACCCATTGCGACTGTCGACCGGGATGAACTTTTCCAGCTTTCTCCGAGTACTGACGATGCAAGTAAGGACCGAGATACAAGACATACGTTGGACGCCACGGAGACCACTGCTCATTCGGAGGCTGTGGAATTCAACGTTGAGCGGCGGTTGGAGAAGATGAAACGCTGTACGTATGGAAATAAAGTCAAGGCACTCTGGAAAGGTCGATATCGAGCTGCTGGCTTCAACGATAGGTCTCGTGCTGAAGCCTCTCTTGTCGCCTATCTTGGTTGGTGGATGCAGGGAAATCGAAAGATCGTGAAGCAGTTGATGGATCGAGCCTGCAAAGAGCATCCACAGGCCGATGTGAACGGATTGCGGAAGTGGCGTGAAGCTGGCGCATTATATCAAAATCTCACCCTGGATTTCGTAAAACACGACTCCTACTATGAGCCACCTCAACGGTCACGTCCATTTGACGAACGGCCGGCTACAAGCCACGTGACTCGTAAAAACTTCTATAACGCACTACTTGACCTCGGAATCGCTCGCATGGTCGAAATAACAGAGCATGAGTCGTTTGACCGAAGTGTGAGTGCAGCAAGGCGAGCCCGGAATTGGTATGAAGAGCAGGGAATCGTGAAGCGGATCAATGACCATCCGTACACGTACTACTATCTCGATGGTCTAGAAAGTCTCATAGATGAAGAAATGAGAAAGCAATTAGGAATCTAGTCTAGTAGTTTTACAGTCTATTAGTTCGTTTGCTATTGGAAGGGGGATTGTGGATAATGGCGACAGTAAAGAGATTCTGTCCATACATTTCAGAGGATTCCAAGAGCGATTTATATTAACGAATACCACTCACCTTTAGTTCAGATATTCGCTAGCAACGCTCCAAACAGCCATCCAAAGTGACTCCATACATATCAGATGATACTGACAGCCGTGAGCCACCGCGTGCATCGATTTCTCCATAGCTAATAGCCCAATGACCCCCGCATTTCCAATAACTGACTCACTGTCCAGAGAGAGCGTGTCCCTATCGCTCTGCTGGTGGTCATCGCACCTCTCTTGCCCTTGTTTGCAAAACTCAAATCTCCCCCGGACAATGGATCTCGTTCAGATTCCGATCTGAACTCGACGGTCGTGTTCTGACCAGCGCCAGCTTCATGGAGAGAATCCATACCTCAATTTAGAAATTTACCCTCTGGTCTTCATGTGGACTTCGGATAATATGTCGATGGGTGACTCCTTCTAATGTTGTCTTTGTAATCACTAGTGGGCCGTGCCGAAGTGCAGTTTGAAGGGTGACTCGCCCACTAATATTTCGGACTACTTCTTTCAAACCCATAGTATACATGTTATCCACATTCGGTCCAATGACGGAATCCGCAGGTAAGCTGCCTTTTATGGAGTGACCTCTCTCATCATCTTCCAAATGAATGCACCATTCTTCCTGTTGCACAGTAACTGGGTATCCTGACTTCCCTATCTGGTCAACAATCGACATCAGTTCCTCAATCTGATCAACTGTCGTCACAATCTCGACGGGAAGCGTTCGCGTACGCTCTTCGTTCAGAAATCGGTTTGACAAGTCGAATCGATCGATAATCATATTCTGAATTCGGTGAGGCGATACATCTAAGCTCTCAACTGCTCTCCCGATCGTCAAGTTACCTCGAATTTGAATCTGGGACGCAACCTCCACCCCCGGTAAGAAACAAAGGTCGATAGGGTTCCGCCAATCTAGCCAAGCTAATTGTTCAATGATGGAGCTATCGATAAGCGCTCGTACTGGTTCGGCGCTATAGAGTTCGAATGAGTCGAAGTAGGAACTGTGATACGTGCAAAAAGACTGGACTGCTGTACCTCCCTCCGCAATCACGTGCATTCTATCGTCTTGGACTTCAAGATAGATCCTTTCGTGGTGGGGGTTTGATCCTTGAGCAAGTGCTGATTCCTCAAATAATCGTTTCAGGTCGATACCTCTCGAATGAATGGCTGCGGAATACGGTTGTGTCATGGGATATCCTGTGAAAATGGGAAATTAAAGCTATTTTATTGATACTTCTCTATTTGTTCCTGAGTTGCCTGACCAAAGTCGTTCTTCCTCTTTGGAATTTCATCCTCAAATAACCAGTAATCAACCAGATCTGCATGAACGCCAAGCTGAACGGCGATCATTTGAGGAGTCCGATTGTGCTCCCAGTACCACTCTTCTAACGTCGATTTATCTGGCTTTCGCTGTACCAACGAGTTCGGCTCAGCAGATGAGGAATCCGAGCAGCTAATTTCCCCATCAGATTCGAGGAAATAAGCGAAGACGAAGGCGTCCCCTTGCTCAGGATTTTTGAATTTCTTCTCATACTCTCCAAGTAGAGAGTCTAATAGCTGCTCCCAATCTTTACTCCCAGGAAGCTTTGTTTGATCGTAAATAATTCGTCGCTGCCGGATGCTTGGATTAGCATCAGCCTTCTCAATAGTGTCCCATTCAACCGCATCTCCGAGTTTCTCGAGTTCTTCAATTCGCTTCAGTACTTTGTAAGCTCCATGGATACTTTGCTTGCCAGCATCGATGCGATCGAGTTCTTTCTTGAGCTTATCGGATTTTTTATGAGCCTTCTCCCAGACTTTCTTCGCCTTCCGATAGGTTTCGCCGGATCCAATATCAGTTTCTTGTGCGACTTTCTCTCGTGTTCTTCCGTATTCGCTTGCGGCAAAATCTTGCCCAATGTCAGTCCGAGCCCCTTGCCGTTCCTTCGCCCGCTTTTTCTCGATTTCCTCCAACTTGAGAGCTTCCCTCATCCGCTCCTTGAATGTCTTGACCCGTTGCTTATTGTAATGAATTACAGCCGCCTTTTCATCAAGCGAGTCCAGATTCTGAACAGTGACGTCAATTTTATCGATTCCAGTCTTGATCGCTGCATCAACCCGACGGTGGCCGCTAATAATGACGTTATTTGCGTTGATCGTAACCGGCTCCATGACGCCGTTTTCCTCGATGCTTCTAACGAAGTCATCGGTAGGGGGTTCAGCGCTATAGATATCGTCATGGATTGGATGAGGATCCAATTGCTCGGGATCTCGCGTCTCAATCGAGGGCTGGGCTTGATTGTTCTTCGTCTGCGTCTTCTCTGTCTCGTTCGCATCAGTAGTTTTGCTCATGGTTATCTCCTAGTTTAGTCCGTTCTGAGTCGGCTGCGAGAGATATCTCTGATTGGATGAATCTCCGCCTCGGGGAGCTGCCAGTCGCTATTCTCCAACGGGCAGCCGTCAGATCGGGGTCGCGTGTTTTGGTTGCGACCTATCAGATAATAGGTCACACACCACCTTAAGTGTAACGTCGTAATAGATATTGTAACGTTTGGAGTGGTAAGATCGGATAACCAGTATCCTTTTAGATACGGCATATGCATTACCGGATATGGCTACAGATCCAGAACGTGATCGGGGAATTTTGAGTACCAAAGACAGGCAGTTCCTCCTAGATGAAGCTGCAATCGAATCAAAGAGTTCCGCAGAGCGCGTTGCACGATCCCGCATTCGCGACCGCATCTTGAACGCACTCCTCGACTTTTCGATTATCGCGGACGAACTCGAAGACCGCGACAAGAAGAGGGTATTCGAGAACTTACCTCGGGACCTAGACCTCCGCCGCAGTATCGTGGCACTCCTCGGGTTCGTGTACCTCGGCGTGAAGGAGTGCGGAGAGGACTTTGGTGACCTCCTTGCCAAGGCTGTCGAGGAGGCGGAGAAAACCCGTGCAAGTGTCGACGATAGAAGAGCCGTCGAGGTTGACGTGACGTTCGATGTCGAGACGAAGCTTGTCCTCGAATCGACAGCAGATAACTTGGAGAAATATTCAGAGAGAGAACTAGCAGAGCTCGTAGTGAATGATGAACTCAGCGGCGATGAACTCTATCAAGAACTACAACGACGAAGAGCCGCGGATGCAGGAGAATAACCAGCACTGAGACGGGTTTGCGATGTGATCCCCGCACTGAAGTGAACCTTCGGCAAAGTTTTGCGCGACGTTACTGACAGCCGTGAACTGAAGCTAAGAAGCGGTTTCCCTGACTCCCTGATGAGTAAATCTTGGCTTTGGTGCTAGGTCTCAGCGGTCGTGCTGAATACCGCGTATCTTGCCGACGCTTTCGATTATGCCTTCGCTTTATCGAATGCCCAAAGTGCCATATCGATTTCCCGTGGGGAGAGTCCCCTTTCCGCAGCGAGTTCCCGAATGTGATTTATATAATACTCATATGTCTCTGCCTTCGTGAGGTACGTTCGGAAGTGCTCTAAAAACTCAGCATATGTGGTGTATTCTTCAGGGGTTGCTATCTCGGGTTTCGCAGCTGCAAGCCCTCGAAAAGCACGATAGTCAATAATTGCGTATTCGGTCGGACGACTCACTGTGAGTACGGTCGAGGCAAGTGGAACCCCAACCCCCGAGAGTCGAGTTAAACTCTCAATTGCTTCGTTATCATCAGAAACCTGTAGGGCAACCCGGCTCCGTCGTTCTACCTCAGACGTTTCGTTCTGAGTTATATTTGAGTCGTTTCTCTTCCCCTGAAGCTTCCACTGGCTGATTTTCTGCAACTCCGTAACTGAGATTTCTCTGCGGGACTGAATCGCTGCTGATATTGAGCTGAATAGCGGATCGGCGTCTTTCCTCCAACGGCCAGATTCATCTAAGTACTCAATCGGCTTGTCCTCCCACTGCTCCTCGAATTCGTTCACCCATTTTGGAAAATCAATTCCCATGAGATACCCTACTATTTACAATGACTAAGTGGCGGGGATGTACTGAGTATAACCTCTATATTCAGCATGACCGCGGAAACCTATCACCGTGTGAGGGTTTCAACAAAGCTAAATCCGCCACATAGTTTCTCGCTTTCGGCAAATTTTTGCACAACGTGACTGGCGGCCGTGAACAAAGAGCTAAAATCGATTTTTCCTGCATCCACGATAGATAGCCCTCGGAGTTCCATCAACCGCCTCGCTGTCCACAGCGAGCGCGTCTCTTCCGCTCTGCTAACCGTCGACGTCTTGGGGTCAACCCAACTTGCAATTCTCTGATTCTGTTATGCGACCAATTGAATGGATGGCACTTAGCTATCTTCCACCAGCGACCGAATCTTCTCGTTTACCATACCGTGTACTCGACCAGTATAGTCGTCAAAATCTTCAGCTACCGTCGGAATAGGAAATTCAACTAATTTAAGCGGATACTGTTCTACGACCGAGTACTGTGTCCCGATCTCTCCCCTTTGCTCAGGATAAATCAGTACTCCAGGAATATCATGAGCAAATTGGTACGAGACCATCTGATAAAAGTCCGAATTTGGAGGCCGACCTAGCTTCCATTTTGCATCACCCACAAGCAGTATTTGCTGATCGGAGTTTCGAATAACGATATCAGGCCGAATAGAGATTGTATGTTTTCCGTCCGTAACTAGATTACAAGTTGTCACTTGAGACGCCACCTTCCATCCGTCACGTTCTTCAATCGCCTCAGAAACTCCCCGTTCCACAGCCCGTTCGAATATCTGATTCATATCGATGAGGAGCGCGAACGAGCTTTGCTCCCCGGTCAGGAACTCTCGAACGTAGATACTCCGAAGGACAAGCTTCGTGAGACGAAGCAAATCAGCATAATATTCGTTGAGACGTGTAAGTTCAACGGACTCTAGTGCTGCAGGCTGTATCGGTGTCAAAGTAACTCGTTGTCGAAGGAGATGCCGATGCTTGAGCAGAGAGCGTTTCAGAGTTTGATCGCGAACAAATCGAGTTAAGATAGATGTCGCAAAGAGAACGGATTGATTCGGGAGAGTATCATAGGTTAGTTCCTCATACGAGCATTCAAACTGCGTCGGAGCAACACCCTGTTTCTGGATCTGCTTCTGTACATTTAGCCGTCCCCGAAGGTGCTCTTCGTTGGCTTCGACTCGGCGATAATCTCGGTGTAGTCCCTGCCGGATGACATTCTCGAGTTCAGCCTCATAGAGAGCTGCAAGCGCCTCGATAAACGTCCGCCCTGCAGAGATGGACGTCTCGCGCTCAATCGTCACGGACTCGACGCCATGGGCATACCGCAAGAAATGGAGTAAGTTTGTTCGTCCCGCTTTCGGGCGAATTTGTATTGTCGGACCATCTGGAAGCGAGACTATCCCTACGTATTGTGTCGCCTGAAGTACGGCATCTCCGTTTCGATCAAATGAAACGCTCAGACGCTCTCCATCGCTGTTGACTTCGGATCGAAGCATTCGAAGCGCTGAATCACTCAGGTCAAGCGGTTCCGTTTCCTCGTACTCTCGCAGAGAAATATCGACACTCTCCCCATCTTCCGCGTCGAGCAAGGGAAACGAAGCAGACTGAGCCATTGATCTACTATTCCTCTCTGTTCGCGGCTGTGAGGGTCCCCGACTGAACCTCTGTTCGGATATCAACTAGGCGCTTATTGTCGAACTCAGGATGCCGCCAATAGTCCGGGCCGGTCACCTCACCGGTGTGTTCTGAAGCCTGTTCGAGGATCGCCTGAGCCAACCCTGAGAATGAATACTCTTCGCCGTTGAGCAACCACCGGACGCCGTTACTCTGACCCGTTTTCCCCTTGATCTCACACCGCCAGAACGCTTCTGACTGA
Source organism: Halorussus vallis (assembly GCF_024138165.1). Taxonomy (NCBI): domain Archaea; kingdom Methanobacteriati; phylum Methanobacteriota; class Halobacteria; order Halobacteriales; family Haladaptataceae; genus Halorussus; species Halorussus vallis. Next base: position 1,498,848 of record NZ_CP100000.1, read on the forward strand.
TCGTAGGGCCGGTCAGCATCCGCGGGTACTTTCTCTTCATCAAAGACCAGCTCATCGCCTGCCTGGAGTATGTTCTCCTCCAATAGAAGATCCAGCGTATAGACTATGTCTGCACCCTCATCAGTGTCGCCGTTGACCTCCGGCTCTGCTAAACTAATATCGACAAAGCTTGCAAGTGCCCGTCGGAGGTCATCCCGCGTGAAGTCCGCAATTTCTTCGGTTTCCCAGTGGAACAACCGTCCCCCGCCCGCCTGGAAGAGTTCGTCTCGTATTCGTTCAAACTGCCCGAAGTAGTACTCCTCGAGAAGCGGGAGAATCTCGTATTTCCACGCATCGACGATGTCGGCCGCTTCGTCGAAGTTCATCAGGTATGAATGCCCGATCTGCTTTCCCTTGCCTAAATCAGGGGTAGCGACGATAGTTTCGTTGAGTTCTCGAGCTGCTAAGATCGAGAGAGCCACCAAGCTCCGATATGGATCCGAACTGGTTCGCGCCACATCATGAATCTCATCTAGGCCCTCGAAGCCATGGTGATCAATCAAGACAGAGTAGTTTGGCGGGAACGCTAAAAACCGGAATCGCCGTCGAAGGGCCGCATCAACCAATGCAATCGAGCGGTCTGCCGTATTCATAGTGCCGATGACGTAGAGGTTCGGGGGCACCGTGAACGATTTCCGGGAGTGAGCGAGCGTGATTTCTACCTCGTTGGGTTGATCGAGGCGCTTGTCGCTTTCGAGCAGCGTGATGGTCTCCCCGAATATCTGTGCGAGGTTCCCTCGGTTGATCTCGTCGACAATTAAGACGAAACGCCGTGCTTCATCGAGGTCGTCATTCTGCTTGGCATGTTGGTATGCGGTTTCGGCACGCCTACAGATCCGCTTGAACACACCATCCTTAATCCGATACTCAACCGCTCCATCGTCAGCTTCAGCGGTCAATCCCTCAATGAAGTCCTCGTACGAGAACGAGGGATGGAAAGTGACCGTTTCGAGCTGCTCTGTCGTCGGCGTGTACTCCGACTGCTGGTTAAGCCACCAGCGGGCGAACTGGCGAGCAGTGTACGTTTTCCCGGTTCCCGGCGGTCCGTAGAAGACAAGTTGTTGAGCCTGCTTCAATTGACGTTCGATCGTATCCGTTTCAGCCGGCTGTTGATCCGGGGGCGTGAGTTCATCGCTGCCGTCTCCTTTGTGCCGGCCCTGTAGTAGTGCCCCGAACTTCACGTGGTTCATGTTCGGGTTGATGCCACTCTCGCTCTGAAGATCACGGAGCAAGGCGACGAACAGTACTTGCCCCTTATCTAGGCTCGATTTTTGAATCGTTGCAGACCCGATTGTCTCTGCTAACTCTTCGAGTCTACGCGTATTGTCCCTGTAGACCTGGATGATCTGTTCGCACTTGACTGCATCAGGGGCGTCAACAATGCCTCCGATCAGGTCACTCCGACGAAGCGCGTCGGTCCAATCGTGAACTATAGTCTCAGCTATCTTCTCACCTAACCAGTTTTCAGCTCCGGATGTCTGGCTGACACGTGCTTTGATGTCTTTCGTCGCATCAGTGATTCCCTCGTAAGGGTCGGCAGGTACGATAGGACCGCCACCGTCGAACTTGAATCCGCGTTCCTCTAGCAGTTCGGCTAGATACGGCGATTCTTCAACGAGGATGTCAACGAGCTCATCTGGGCACTGAGTAAAGTAGTGCCCCTGGTTAAGCGACAACCGCTTGTCGTAGAATATCTTCCTACTTTGCTCGCGGATCTCGCGTAATCGTTCCTGGTACTCAGGCTTTTCGAGGAGGTCATCATAGACGTGGATGTGTGGTTCGATACCCTGATAGTCAGTTAGCCATCGCAGGTATCCTCCCTGCTCCTGTTGCTTTTCAGTCCAACGATCATCTGGTGGCCCTTCGAAATCCTCGTGCAATTCCGAATCAATTACTGAAATGCCGACGATTTGGTGCTGTTCCTGCAGTAGATGGAGAACAATATCACCCACCTCTGCCTCACGCACTGCCTCATAGCGCTTTCTCCCTCCCTTGTCCCTACTAGGGGACATAATCGCTCGTCCTAACTTGTATTGGCCTTCTTGTTTGTACGCTCGACCGCTAATTTGCGTCTTCTCGACCCAAACCGTTGGATTAGCTCGGTGGGCGTTTAGATAGCCTTCAATACTATCGTACTCGTCCTCGATCGCAGTGAGCCCCTTTTCATTGAGAGGGATGAAACTGATCGGATAGTTCTGATCGTACCCCGCATACGAGTGGAGATCGGTACTATCGATCTCAATTTTGAACGGTGCATCTAAGAAAATCAGATACTTATATGGATCGGTCGCGTCATCACTTCCGGCTGTCTGTCGAGCGTAATCAGGCCAAATCTCCTTCGCCAACTCAAGGTTCTGTGTCGTCCCAATGACCTGCGCGGCATATCGATACTGAAGATCTCCCATATAGAACAGTAAATAATCTCCCTGTTGAATATTAGACCATGTTCCCTTTTTCCCTGAAGACACCCCCCAGATTCGAAGATCACTACCGAAGTCTTGATCGAGATACTCGCTGTATCGTTCCTTCGAAACAGGGGTAAGGACGGATTCGTCGAAGTGTGTCTGTGGGCTTTCGCTGGCACATGGTGCGAGAAAGAGTTGTGAACGGGCCATTGGTATTTGGATTATATACGAGAAACTAATTACTTGCTAAATAAATCCATTTGCGGAATTCACCTGGCAGCCATAGAACGAGTATGCGAATCCATTTTCCGTGTTCCCGATAAATTGCTCTCGGAGAGACATCAATCGCTTCTCTGTCCGCAGAGAGCGTTTCTCTTCCGCTTTGCTGACCACCAATGCCTCGGTCCCAACCTTCATCTGCAAATAGCTACTTTATACCAATTGAGGAATCTATACTCTATCGAGCCAATGTGGATGCCACCTATTTGGACACCGTGCGATTCGCCTTGCTGGTCGCTGTCTGAAGCAGTCATCGTAATCTCCGGCCAAAGCCATTGCTGCTGAACGAGTAACAACAATAGGACCTATTCAGAGAGACGCCAGACACTAATATCAAAATTCTTGCCTATATTCGCGCTTCGAGTTTTGCCTGATTACGTCTGTAATATGAACATATTTGTAGCTCTGATTGAGTGATTACAGTCAACATGGTAGATGCCGCCCAAATTGGCGTCGTTCAATGCAAGGAAGACGGCGATTACGACATCCTCTCGAACATCAGTCAGTCCGACATGGACGACGGGGACTTCGAGGACGCCACAGAGGCGACACAAAGCATGCTCGGTTCCCTCGCCGAAAAAAGCTTCTCAGCAAACAAGCCGACTGCACGACTTCACGAGTTTGATTACAGCGATGTTGCCGAGGGCGATGAGCATCCTGCGAAATCACTACTGACGGAGCTCAAGGACGGCGACGAGTTTGAATCCAACCTGCGTGAATTAGCTGAACGGTATCTCAGAGCGGCAAATTCGGAGCCGGGAATCCTCATCGCAGTCCAGTTCTCTCACAAGGGCCACGAGTTGCTTGCAATAATCAAAGCACCATACGAGGACGTCTACGAACCGGACGATGAGGTAGGACTTTCCCAAATTAGTGAGATTATCGAAGACGAGCTGAAGAAGGGCGTCATCTATCCCAGAGTCAACTACTCGCTTGACGAAACACGTCTGGACGAAGCTGGAATCTACCAGAAAAGCTACTATGCTCAGCACTGGTGGAAGTTCCTCGGCCTCCAAGATACTAAGACCAATAACGAGGTCCTGAACGAGTGGATAGTCGAAGACGTTGAGGAAGGCGACGACGAGAACCTTCTATCTGAAGCTCAGAGCGTCGATGACTTCAATGAAATCCGGCGGGACCTCGATGACGAGAAGTTGGAAGGCCAGGTTACTATCACAATCTCGGGTATCGATATTCGTGTACGCCTTCGAGACGTATTAGAGCGTAATATCTTCCTCATCAACGATGGGTCGTACTACGTCGTCATCCCTGGAAATGAACCTAATGTCGCGGTTACAGGGCATGGTGGCGGAGACTACCGGAAAGAGATTCTAGAGAACCTGTCTGAGTACGATTCGTTCGATGACATTCAGTAATGACCGAAATAGAAGAGCACCTCTCTCAGCTTTCCCCACTGTGGGAAGGCCAAGAGATTGCGGAAGGACCTCGGATAATCGATGTCGATAGCCCTGTCTCCGATTTTCCTAAGAATGCGCTTAGTGGAATCCTCCAGTTAGCGCACGAAGAGGGGGCATATTTCGATGACTTTGAAGTGACATTCCACACGGATAGAACCGGAGAGCAGCCGATTATCCAATCAGGAGGGAGCCTCCGGGTACACAACTCTGGTTTCGACACCCTCCAAAGTGCGTACGATACCGAAGACGTAGATATTCAAGACTGGCGTCGAGTCGTCGGTGACATCCTCCGTGATGACGAAGCTGGAAGATTAGCTGATTTTCTGCTTGAGTGGTCCGGGACAGCCTCGATATCCCTATACGTAGATTGTATCGTAGACAAGTCAGAGGTTGGTGACCGGCTCGAAGCTGAGTTAGATGGTTTACCCTCCACCTCAGTATCCTTCTGGACAGAGGAGGAGAGGCTTCGAAGTTGGCTGGATCAGCATGGCTCAGATTACGCAACAGTCGCCGATGAGTTCTTTGAAGAACGAAATCTCCCGGCCTTTGTATTCTACGAGGAAATCGAACCAGAGTACGAATCACTGCTTCAGTTCCACTCCGTTAGCTTCTTGCTCAACGCGGAACCGGAAAAGCTCGATTTCGACGTGAGCCAATATCGGACGCTCATGGACCGAGACCGTGACATGCTCCAAGCCGGGCCCGAACTGTCGGTAGTGTCTCCCTCGCTCTTCAGCACACCCAAGGCGAGAGATTTGTTCGCGTCTGTATTCGTATACAGCGTCTTCGCCGGAGTCGCAAAGCGAGTGAGATTGACTGACGACGTCCTGGAACTCGAAATCAAAACACGACGCAAGACCATTAGTGACGAAATCGACGGGGAGACATTCACCGATGCCGTTCAAGGATATACAGTAGACGAACTAACGTCTCTTTACGAGTTCTATGAGTCGTTTGTAGAGAAGGGCACGCGAAACACGTATCGGGACTTCTGGCACCGTAGCATCGTCGAAGAGTGTGATTCATTCGAGGACCTGCCCCGGAAGACGGCGCAGATTCGTGAGTTCTACACGTTCTTGGAAGAGGAAGCTATCGAGAAGAATTTCGATGACCTCAACGATGCCATCCAAGACGCTCATGTGTTTACTGCTGATGTTACGAGTACTGTCTCGGAGACGACACGGAGCCTGACCTCAGAGATTCAGAAAGTGGTGCTGGCGCTCCTCGGTGCAGTATTCGCTAATCTCTTTCTCGTAGTCCGGTGGTCCAACGTGGATATGGTGCTCCCATTCTCGATATTCGTTATCTCCGGCGTCCTCCTGTTCTACTTCCCAACAATCCAAACTCGAATCGACGAACTGGACGGCCTGATAAGCGAGAGCAATGATGACTTCGAGGTCTACTCCGAGACGATTCAGGATTTCTCGGGTCATCTATTCGACTTCAGTCGATTCGATGACCGACGAGGGAGCTACGTCAACTACGCCGAGAAGCGTCGAAAGTGGGCTGTCGAGAAGCTACAACTAGCCTTCTGGTTACTCATCGTCGTTTGGGGGGGATTAGCGATAATCTCGATTCTCGGCTACCCGCGGTCTTCAGGACAATTTCTTATCGCAGCAACCTCAGTAGTGATTACAGGAATAATCTGGTTCAGACACAGGAATGCGGACTACTACCCCGAAACAACCGAGATGCGAATTATTGGAACCGTCCTCTCACCAGCAATCAGTCTTGCAATACTCATCTTGATTGTGACTGGAATTCGCTTGTGCATCGAACCTCTAACTGTTAGCGAAATCACATCCGGCCAAATTTTACAGGACGTCCTACCGTGAGTAACATCACCGCAGCGACTCAGCGTACGGTTTCCAATTTTCTGACCGAGTCCACCATCCAGAGGACGACTGAGATTCATACTCGGGAGCAATGCATTAGCGTTTGAGTCCCGTTACGCTCCGTACAGTCTGAAACCAACAAAGGCAGGTGTCAGAGACTCACCGGTTAGAGAAAATCAGAGACTGTCTCCGTCAAGTCCGCGAAAATTTCCTCGGCTGATTCGATCCTCCGACATCCCGTGATAACGACCTTACCCGTAGCGAAGAGCAACACAACACCTTCAGCGCCCTCAGGGCGATAAATTAGACCGGGGAACTGCTCCGGTTCGTACTCAGTCTTCTCGAGACCCAACCCGATGGCGAGTGCATTCAGATTGAGGTTTTGGTCTAGTTCTCCAGTACAGACGTAATTCTGAATAGCGAACCACTCGTCCTCCGGTTCCTCGATGACGTCCATATCGGAGAAGAGATTCAAGAATCGCTCTCGGAGTAAGTACGATTCTTCCTCGGAGTCTGCGCCGGTGATGATGAATTTCCCCGTTCTGTAGACCGTTATTAGCGGCGCGTCTTCCGCGAATCGGAGGTACATCCCCGGATACTTGTCCGGGTCGTAGCGAGCGACTGGCTCACCAATATCGTCAGCGAGGCATTTTAAATCGAGTTCGACATCTAAAGCACCCGATGCGACGATATTTACAATCTCTAACATCCTTTCCTCCGATTCACAGCTAAAGCTCGTTTCAATTCTGCTCAACCCACGTCTAAACACTTGCTGGTTTCCGTCCTCAGTCTCAGAACTACTGACCGAACAACGTGGGATTGGGGTTGATCTTTGGAATAGGAAAAAGCATTTGAATCACGTTAGGCTTCCCGCCGCCGAAGACCAGTTAGTGAGGTATGGATAAAATGGTAGTCTTACTGTACGAAATACGAATGTGATTTGTGGGGTCGCCGTCTATCCATTTAACACAATTCTTATTTGGGTCTAATCTGCAGTATTCGGTATGGCTATTTCGGGAGATTCCAACGGTGAACTTGAAAAGCGGCTCTGGAAGACCGCTGAAAAACTTCGAGGACCTGTTGACCCCTCCGAATACAAGGATTTCGCACTCGGGCTCTTGTTCCTCAAGAGTATGTCTGACTCCTTCAAGGCCCGACGACAAGAACTTGAAGAGAAAACCCGCAACTCCGACTCCCGTTATTATACCGAAGACGAGCAGGAACGTAAGTACATTCTCTCAGATAAGGACGAGTACAAACGAGAAAACGTATTCTACATTCCTGAAGAGGCACGCTGGCAGTACTTCGTCAACAATGCTACTGACCCGCAGATCGGGAAGAAAATCGACGATGCGATGCGGGCAATTGAAGATGAAAACCCGCGTCTCAAAGGAATTCTACCTAAAGGATACTCTCGCTCTTCTCTCTCCGACAATTCTTCTGACGCGTTAGAAGGCTTGATCAACCTCTTCGCAGATCTGGATATGGAAGCTGAGAACGGGGACAAAGATAAGGATGTTTTCGGCCGTGTCTACGAGTATTTCATTAAGCAGTTCGCGATAGAAGGCGGACAGAAGGGAGGCGAATTCTATACCCCGAAAAGCATCGTCGAATTGATGGTCGAGATCTTAGAGCCGTATGAAGGCCGGATATTCGACCCATTCAGCGGTTCAGGCGGAATGTTCGTACAGAGCCAGAAATTCATAGAAAGCCATGGAGGAGACACTGACAAGATCTCTATCTACGGCCAGGAAATCAAGGAGAGTACGCTGCAGATCTCTAAAATGAATCTCTATCTTCGAGGTCTTGACGGAAATATCAAACAGGGAGATAGCATTCTTAATGACCAACACAAGGGTCTTGAAGCGGACTACATCCTGACTAATCCCCCGTTCAACATGAGTGAATGGGGGAGAAGCTCTGTCTCTGATGATGATCCACGATTTATATATGGGTTGCCTCCAGCCACAAAACAGGGTGGAAACTTTGCTTTTGTACAACATATGTTGTCACATCTAAATAATCAAGGAATGGTTGGTACTGTTATGGCAAATGGATCATTATCTATACAAGGGGATGAAGGTGAGATCCGCAAGGAAATAATAAAAAATGATTTGGTAGATGTCATAGTAACCCTCCCAATCAAATTATTCTACACAACTGACATTCCGGTATGTTTGTGGTTCTTGTCAAATGATAAAGAAAATGACAAGTGCCGGAATCGAAAGGGCGAAACCTTATTCATTGACGCAACTGACATGTATGATGAAATGGGTGATTCTCGTCACGCTCTCTCAAACCGCCATATCAAATTAATTGTGTCAAAGGTCAGAGAGTTTCGTGGACAAACAGATCAGGAGTTTTCAGACGTGACTGGATTTGCATATAAAGCCACCACTGAGGAAATTTCAGAAAACAGTTTCATTCTAACACCAAGTCGATATGTTGGAATTGACCTGGATGATAATACTGTTCCTTTTGAAGCAAAAATGGAGAGCTTGAGCTCAAATTTGAGAGAGGAGATGCAGAAGTCGAACGAATTAGAAGAGCAAATTAAGAAGAATATCGAGGAGGTTGGATTCTAATGACCAACCAATCGAATATTAGCGAATACGACAATTCCAAAGACCAAATAGAATCATATAAAGATCTGACCTCGTCGCCGCGCGAAGTAGAGGAGAATGTACCCCTTAAGGATGTGTGTGATTTTATGATGCGAGGAAAACAGCCTACATACGTTGATGAAAGCGATATCCGAGCATTAAATCAAAAAGCCATCCGTGAGAATGTCATAGAAGAAAAGCACCTTAAATACCACGATCCTGAAGTCGACATGTTCGAAAATCGATTCATACGTGAGGGAGACATTGTGATCAATTCTACAGGCAAGGGTACTGTTGGTAGGACACACTACTTTCGCAAAACACCGGAGAACATGTTCGCAGATTCTCACGTGACCATTCTTCGAACAGACGAAAGTAAGGTCGACTCAGAATATCTCTATTACCTATTGAGCACTCCTCGTTACAAGGAAATATTGGTAAACGGGGCAACCGGTAGTACTGGGCAGGTGGAATTAAATAAGGGAACTTTGCAAGAGATTGAGATCACTTATCCGGATATCGAAACACAGAGAGAGATTGTCTCTGTCCTTCGACCAATGGGGCTACAAATAGAGAATAATAGGAGTATGAATAAAACTCTTCTTGAGATGATGAGCACAATCTTTGGACACCATCAGTCTGATCTGAGTTCATGAACTTGAGGTAAGAAACATGTGTATGGATTCCAAAAGGTGTCTTGGGAAGATCTGAAATGGCTATGAATGAGATGGAGCTGTCGGAGAAGCCGACCTTACAGACTTTTCAGGACATTGGATATGACTACAAGCACGGGTCTGAGCTGGGGCCAAACAGTGATGATCCTGAGCGCCAGTCTCATTCTGACGTGGTTTTGCATGGCCGTCTCAAGCGGAAGCTTCGGGAGTTTAATCCATCTCTGCCAGACGAAGCGATTGAAGACGCTATTTCTCAGCTTCTCGGGTTCAACTCGATAAGACTCCTAAAGAATAACAAAGACTTCCACGAGAAGCTGGTTAACGGGGTTCAAGTTGAGTACGAGGTCGGCGGCGAAACCCGCGGTGATTTTGTAGACGTTTTTGATTTTGAGAATCCTGAGGCGAACGACTTCCTCGTTGCTAATCAGGTGGTTATTCAGATTGGTGAGGGTCCGCAGCGTATCCCGGACATCCTTGTGTTTGTGAATGGTTTGCCTGTCGGTGTTTTGGAGTTGAAGGATCCGACGAATCCGCAGGCGTCGATGGGTAATGCGTACAAGCAGGTCACGGATCGGTATGTGAACGAAATACCGGACTTGTTCCACTACAACGAACTCATCGGTATTTTGGATATGAACAATGCTAAGCTGGGGTGCTTGTCTGCGGGCTGGGAGTGGTTCTCGCCGTGGCGGTATATCGACGAAGAAAAAGATGCTACGGGCGAGCTGCCGCCGTCCGAGGTATTGATCCGCGGTGCGTTCGACAAGACACGGGTATTGGATTTGATCGAGAACTTTGTTTTGTTCGCTGATGAGGATGGGAAGCTCAATAAGAAGCTTGCTGCGTATCATCAGTTCTATGCGGTGAACAGCGCGGTGGAGAGTAGCCGGAACGTAGTTCCGAATCCTGATGAGGACCGTATCGGGCTTGTGTGGCACACTCAGGGCTCGGGCAAGTCGCTCTCCATGGTGTTCTACGCGAAGAAAATCCGCCGAGAAAGCTCAATGGAAAACCCGACGCTTGTTTATCTTACAGACCGCAATGATTTGGATGATCAGCTGTACCGGGAGTTCCGGAAGCACGGCTTGAACGCGGAGTGGGCGGATAGCGACAACCGTGTTGAGCTCCGGGATCGGCTGGATCGGGAGGCAGGTGGCATAATTTTTGCTACTATCCAGAAGTTCCAGACTACGGATGACGAGGTCACGTATCCAGAGGTCAACGACCGGCAGAATGTGATCGTCGTCGCTGATGAGGCGCATCGGACCCAGTACAAGAGTTTAGCGACAAATGTTCGGGACGGACTGCCGAACGCTTCTCATCTCGGATTTACTGCTACACCTATCGAGAAGGAGGATCGGTCTACGACCAACACGTTTGGCGGATATATCAGCCAATATACTATCAAGGAGTCCGAGAAGGACGGTTCGACGGTTCCGATTTACTACGAGAGCCGATTGGCGAAGCTCCAGGTCAATGATCCGGAAATTGAGGACCGGTTTAACGAGTTGATGGAGTCGAAGTCCGATGACCTGAAGAATGAGATGAAGAGGAAGTGGACTCAGCTTCGTCGGGTCATTGAGAATAGCGAGGAGCGAACTGAGATGATTGCAGATGATATCGTGGAGCACTACAATAATCGGGAGATTGAGGGTAAGGCGATGACGGTAGCGATTAGCCGCCAAGCCGCTGTCAACCTAGCTGAGAAGATCCGAGAGAATCCTGATGCACCTGAAACCCGAGTTGTGATTTCTGGAGCTGAGGATTATATTGATGATCCGATTTCAAATGAGGAGTTGAAGCGCCGGTTCAAGGACCCTGATGATCCGTTCGAGATCACTGTTGTCTGCGATAAGTGGTTGACCGGATTCGATGCCCCTCACCTCCACACCTTGTACGTGGATAAGCCGATGAAGAACCACAACTTGTTGCAGGCCATCGGTCGGGTCAATCGGGTGTACAAGGACAAGCCGGGTGGTCTGATTGTGGACTATATCGGTATCAGTGAGCGTCTAAAGAAGGCGTTGGACAAGTACACGTCTGAGGTTCAGAACGATGCGATGCTGGATATCGAGGAAGCTGTGGAGGTGATGCGGCAGAAGCATCAGAAGGTTTCTGACTTCTTCGCTGCTGTAGACTACAGCAACTGGCCGCAGTTGGATCGGATGGAGCGCCAACGCCTGTTGTACAAGGCTCAGAATGAGGTGTTGATTACTGAGGAACGTGAGGAGAAGTTCCGTGAGTCGATGAAGGAATTAAAGAAGGCTCACTCTCTGGTTTCGCCTCACTCTGCGGCAGGTGGCATCCGGGCAGACGTGGCGTTCTTTGAGGCGGTTCTCGGCGCTATCAACAGCATTGAGAACTCCGGAAATCCGGATGAGATGGAAGACTTAGACTCAGCGATGAAGGAGTTGGTAGCTGAGGGCGTCGGTATCGAGGACTTGGTAGAGGTGACTGGCTTTGACAAATGGGAGAAAGAGAAACCGGTTCTGAGTGATGATTTCCTTGGTGATGTTGAGGAGGTTGAATTCGAGAACTTGCAGGTGAAGATGCTTCGTCAGCTCTTGGAGAATGAGATCACGACTCGGAAGCAGACGAACTTGGCGAAGTACGAGTCCTTCGAGGAGGAACTAGAGGAGACGATTAACGAGTACAACGAGGGTTTCCTCTCGACGCAGCAGGTGATCGATGAGCTGCGAGATTACGCTAACAGGATTCAGGATACGGATGATCGACAGGATGACCTCGGATTGAGTGATGAGGAGTATGCTTTTTACTCGGCTATCTCGTCGAACACGGATACAGAGATCCATGAGGAGACGTTGAAGACAATCGCCCGTGAATTGAAGCAGAATTTGAAGGACAGTGTGGAGTTGGATTGGACGAACCGTGAGAAGATCCGGGCCGAAATAAAGACTGAGGTAAAGGCTGTTCTGCGAAGCAATGGCCTAAGCTTGTACAAGCACGAGAATCTTGTCGATCCGATTGTCTCACAGGCAGAGGCATTCTATGGTGGGGCAGCTGCTTAACCGGATTTTGGCTACCCTTTGAAAACCGGCGATGACCAGTCAAATGATCGGTAAGAGGTTGAGTTTTGCACTTACGTTGTGCGATGCTGCTCGTTCCTATTGTTCTACGATGAACGATCGAAGTGAAGGGTCGGTAATAGTTCGGCCTCGGCACTCATAGGGTTCGTCACCACCGGATGCCGAGTCCGGTTCGGAGCGAGCGCCTCGTCATCGGCCACCGCCACCTACCGCGTCCGGCGAAAAGACCCTTACTCCTTCCGGTCGAACTCGTCTTCCGAATCTCGACCCCAGTTCGCCATGTCCGACCCAGCAGTAAGCTTCGTCGTCCCCGCGAAGGACGAGGAAGCCTACCTCCCCGCCGCGCTCGACAGCATCCGCCGCCAGCGCACCGACCGCGCGTACGAGGTGATCGTGGTCGACGGCGACAGCGCCGACGCGACGGCCGACGTCGCCCGCGAGTACGACGCCGCGCTCGTGGAGCAGTCGGGGACGACCATCGCCGACGCGCGCCACTGCGGCGCGAAGCGGGCCGACGGCGACTGGCTGGCGTTCGTGGACGCAGACACCGCGGTCCGGCCCGAGTACCTCGACTCGATGCTGGCGTTCGCGCGCTCGGAAGGGCTCGCGGCGGCCTCTTCTCGGTGTCGGATGGTCGGCCCGCGCAGGGCCAGGCTGATGGAGGCGACCATCAACCACGTCTTCCCGCGGCTCGACCGCCCGATTCTGCCGGGCTTCAACTGCTTCGTCGACCGGGACGCCTACTTCGCAGTCGGCGGCTTCCCGGAGGTCCCCAACGAGGACACGGCGTTCAGCCGGAAACTGGGTCGGACGCGAGAGACGGGCTACCACCCCGACGTGCTGGTCGAGAGTTCCGCTCGGCGAATCGCGGACTCGGGGTTGACGGGAACGCTGTATCACTACCTCAGACTAGACTGGGGCCGGATTCGGACGGAGTACTGAGTCGAGTCCTCAGGAACTACTTGGGCTCAACTTTCGTGACTGCGAGTGCCAACTAATCTAAAATGTCATTACGAATCTTGACAGCCACTGTGGCACGCGGCGGCGCAGGCGCAGCCTGCGACGTTCGCGCGAGGGACGACCGAACGAGCGCCGACCGGCGCGAGTGAAGGAGTCGGTTGGGGAGGCGTGTGGCGTGCGGTTGCGGTGCGGGTACTCATTTGAACCGGGCAAGTGGCGGTTGCCGTCGTAGTTGCGGTTGCGGTCGCAGTTGCGGTGTGATTCGGCATCTACATCGTGTAAGTAGCGGTCGCAGTCGCGGTACCGTCTTCACTCCAATTGTGTAAGTGGTGGTTACAGCCCCGTGAAACAGAAGCCAGTACTTACTCCCGAACTTGCTCACAGTCCACGCCCGCCCCGCAACAAGACGAGAGGTACTGCTCGTGTTCCCGGACCAGTTTGCACTCCCGGTAGCGCCGGCCGACCGTCGCCCCGCAGTCGGCACACGAGAGCACGAACTTCGGGTCGGCAAAGGGCGGACACTTCACCGTCGCGTCGACCGCCTCGGCCCGCGCCTTGAACCGCCGGCCGTGGTCGGTCGTGCCGAACCGCTGGAACTGCTCGACGTGGACCAGTTCGTGGCGGAGCGTGGCGGTCCACTCCGCGCGGTCGAACGCCGCGTAGGCGTCCCAGGTCAGCGAAACCGTACACTCCCGGAGCGTCCGGTCGCCGGGCGGTCGGCCCACACGCTCTGCGGCTTCGTCCCACGAAATCGGCGTGCCGACTTCCGCTCCGGGAATCCTGGGGCGCTTGACCGCGGCGGCCCGGCGCTTCGCGCGCGTCGACACCTCCCAGTCGACCAGCGAGAAGTCCACGTCGACGTCGTACTCGCGGGCCGCCTCCCGGCAGTAGGCCCGCGAGGCCAGCACCAGTTCCTCGCGGGTGCCGACGCTCTCCAGCGCCCGCGCGGTCGGCGACTCGGGCGGTTCCGGCGTGACCCGTCTGGATTCCGTCACTGTGTTCAGGTGGGCCGATGAACGCCACCCTCTTGACGGTTTGCTCTCCGGCTAGCGAAAGTCCGGAGTACTAGAATCGAAGTGGTCGTTGAAACTACCGGGGCTGTGACCGCCTCGAAAGCCCCCGCCCGCTCGCGGTCGTTCTGTGGGATATTCGGCTCGTGCCTGCGGCACTCACCGAATAGTTGCCCACAGAAGCGACCACGTCCTTCGGACGCGAGCGGGCGGCCCCTTTCAGTCCCACCCGGTCGGTTGGTCGGTCAGCTTTCGCACCCGAGAATTCGGATTCGGAACGTCGCCCGAAGTACCTGCGTTCGCCCGTCGTTCTACTCCCCGGCCTTCTCGCGGGCGGCCGCCACGACCAGCGGAAGCGTGATGGTGGCGTCGGCGTAGACGCTGGCGTTTCGCGCGGCCTTCTCCAGTTTGCCCCACGAGCGCGCCTCGTCGAGCGTCGCGCCCGAGAGCCCGCCGGTCTGGGGCGGGTCCATCGTCAACTGGACGGCGTAGTCGTACGCGTCCGGCGCGACGAGCATCGTCTGGAGGGTGTAGTTCTTCGGCACGCCGCCGCCGACCACCATCGCGCCCGACTCCTCGGCCTCGAACGCGAGGTCGGTGATGTCGGTCATGTCGGCCAGCGCGTCGAGCGAAAACTCGGAGGTCTGGGAGTACATCCACGCTTGCAGGCCCAGTACCGAGTCCTGGACCGCCGGACAGTAGACGGGCACGTCGTTCTCGTAGGCCGCGGCCGCGACCCCCGCACCCTCCTCGATTCCCTCGCTGTCGTTGACCTCGGCGTTCGCCCGGCCCAGTTCCTCGGTGAACCGCTGGATGCTGACGGTTCCCTCGTCTTCGAGGACCGGGAACACCTCGCTCCGGAGGTGACTCTCGAACAGCGCGAAGTGCTCCTGGGGGAGGTAGACGTTGTAGATGCGGTCGACCTGTTCGTCGCGCAGCTGCTCGTCGTGGTCGCGCATCGACTTGCCCTCGACCTCGTCGCGGCCGTGGTGGTGCTTGCCGCCGATGGCCTCGATGGCGTCGTGGGTGAGGTTCGCGCCGGTCGTCACCAGCGCGTCGATGTGACCGTCCCGGATGAGGTCGGCGACGATGCGGCGCATCCCGGTGGGAACCATCGCGCCCGCCAGTCCGAAGAAGTTGGTCACGTCGTCGTCGAGCATCTCGGCGTAGATGTCGACCGCCTCGTGGAGGTCGGCCGCGCCGATGCCCGCGTGACCGTACTCGTCGACGAGTTCGCCGACCGTCATCCCCGCCCGCGCTTCGGCGTGGGCGATGGGGTCGTGGTGGAACTCCTCGCGGTGGGGTTCGTGGTGGCCGTGGTCCTCGGGGTCGTGGTCGTCGCTCATGGCTCGACGTGCGGGTGCCAGTCGCTTGAACGGCGCGGTTCGCGGAGAACTGGACGACCGGGACGCCGCGCGACGGTGACTACCCGACTGGGACGCGTCGTCCGTCCCCGGCCGCGGTGGGCCTCGCTCCTGCCACGTCGGCGACCGGCGCGCGCCGGTCGCCGACGCGGGTGGCGCTCCCGATTCCGGTGACGTTCCCGTCGCCGGTGGCGTTCGAAGGGGCGGTCGCGTTTGCACTCCCGGTGACGTTCCCCTCGGTCGCGTTCGCGCTCGCGGTGACGTTCGGTGCGGCGGTCACCTCCCGCTGTCCCTCGTGGGCCGACAGCCACCGCCGATACGTCGCGGGGTCGACCACCACGACCCGCGCCCGCATCCGGGCGTGGCCCTCGCCACAGAACTCCGTGCAATAGGCGCGGTACTCCCCGGTCCGGAGGGGTCGCGTGCGAATCGTCGTGTTGTAGCTGGGGAACGTGTCCTGCTTGACCCCGAGTTTCGGGACGAAGAAGGAGTGCAACACCTGCGCCGACCTGAGCCTGAGCGTGGCGTTCCGGTCGCGCGGCAACACGAGCACTCCCTGGGTCGTCACGTTCGCGTTCGGGTAGGTGAACTGCCAGCCCCACTGGTAGCCAAGTACGTGAACGCGAACGCCCTCGCCTGCGCCCGCACTGCCCGCACCGTCCGCCGGCCCCTCGGGACTCGGCGTCGGCGAGATGTACGGACTCGCGAGCACGTTGTACGCCGAGAGGCCGACGAACAGCAACACGATGCCCGTCGCGACGGTCCACGTGATCTCGAGTTGCGGGTTCTCGGCGGTCGGCTCCGGGTCGTCGTTGTCCCGGAACCGGACCACCGCGTAGACGAGGATGACCTCGACGAACAGCGTGAGCGGCAGCGCGACGTACAGCAGTTGGCGGTTGAGTTGCCCGATGAGGTTGCGATTGACCGACTGGGCCGCCGCCGGCCCGACGCCGACGGTCAGCAGCAACGCGGCTCCCAGTGCGACGACTCGCCACCGCCTCGCGGCGCTCTGCAGTATCGACCCCCGTCGACTCCCCATGGCCCGCGTGTCGACGCCCCCCGACAAGAAACTGCCGTCCGACCCCCCGACCCGAGATTTTAACCGGCCGTGCGTCGACCCGTGAGTCGAATGGTGGGGGACAGAGGCGAGGCGCGCGTAGCGGAGGCGCCATGAGCGTGGCGCGGACAGCGGAGGCACGATGAACGCGACGGCGGTCGAGGCCGGCGGTCTGCTCGCGGTGGTACTCGGCGCCTGGGTCGTCTCTCGGCTGGCCCGAGGCGTCCGGCGCGCCGACGGCGGGAGTTACCGCGACCGGGACATCTCCGTCGACGTCGACTCGCTGTGGTCGTGGGTGGTCCGCTGGACCACGACCACCAACCACCGCGAGATCGGCCTGCTGTACATCGCCTTCGGGACGCTCGCGGCGCTGTGGGGCGGCGTCGACGCCATGATGATGCGCCTAGAGCTGCTCACGCCGCCCGCCGACGTCTGGAGCGAGAACACCTACAACGCCCTCTTTACGGTCCACGGGCTGACGATGCTGTTCTTCTTCGTCACGCCCGTCTTCTTCGGCATCGGCAACTACTTCGTCCCACTGCTCATCGACGCCGAGGACATGGCGTTTCCGCGGGTCAACGCCATCGGCTTCTGGCTGCTGCCGCCCGCGCTCCTGCTGGCTCGCGGCGGCCTCCCCGCCCAGGTGACCGGCCAACTCCTCGGCCTGCTCGCACCCGAGGTGTTCCCCGGCCTCCTGGAGTTCTTCCGGAGCCTCGAAGAACCCGGCCTCGGCTGGACGTTGTACACGCCGCTGTCGATCGTCAAGGACAACCCGCAGATCGACTTCCTGTTGCTCGGCCTCCACCTCTCGGGCATCGGCACCGTCCTCGGCGCCATCAACTTCATCGTCACCATCGTCTACGAGCGCGGCGAGGGCATCGACTGGGGCGACCTCGACATCTTCTCCTGGAGCATGATAACCACCTCGGGGCTGGTGCTGTTCGCGTTTCCGCTGCTCGGGAGCGCGCTCGTGATGCTCATTCTGGACCGCAACTTCGGCACGACGTTTTTCCTGAGCCCCGGCGGCGGTCCCATCCTCTGGCAGCACCTGCTGTGGTACTTCGGCCACCCGGAGGTGTACATCATCTTCCTCCCGGCGACGGGGCTGATGAGCACCATCCTGCCGAAGTTCTCCCGGCGCGCGCTGTTCGGCTTCAAGTACATCGTCTACTCGACGCTCGGCATCGGCGTCCTCTCCTTCGGCGTCTGGGCCCACCACATGTTCGTGACCGGCATCGACCCCCGGATTCGGGCCAGTTTCATGTTCGTCTCCATCGCCATCGCGGTGCCCAGCGCCATCAAGACGTTCAACTGGCTGACGACCATCTGGGACGGCACCGTCACGCTGACCGCGCCGATGGTGCTCTGTGTCACCTCCATCGGGATGTTCGTCGTCGGCGGGGTCACGGGCATCTTCCTCGCGGCGATTCCCATCGACATCCTCTACCACGGCACCTACTACGTGGTCGGCCACTTCCACATGATAATCATGGGCATCATCCCGTTCATGATGGTCGCGGCCGGCTACTACTGGTACCCCATCCTCACGGGCCGGATGTACGACCGGCCGCTGGCGCTGTTCCAGTCGGTCCTGCTGGCGTTCGGGTCCGTCGTCACGTTCGGGTCGCTCATCGCGCTCGGGTTCATGGAACTGCCGCGCCGCCACGCCGTCTACCCGCCGGAGTTCGCGGCGCTCCAGCAACTCGCCACCGTCGGCGCGTTCCTCATCGGCATCAGCGTCCTGCTCTGGCTCTACAACATGATCTGGTCGTACTGGAACGGTCGACCGGTTCAGACCGCCGACGTGTGGAACCTCAAGCGGACCGAGCAGTTCACCGCCGAGTGGGAGTGGTTCGAAGAGGAACTGGAGCGCAAGTACGGCGTCGAACCCACCGAACCCGAGACGACCCGGTCGGCGATGGCGACCGAACCCGGCGAGGGGAGCCCGAACGTCCTCCAGGAGGTCCCCTCGATAGCCTCGGCGGTGACCGACAACGCGGCCGCGGCCGCGCTCGGCGGACTGCTCGGGACGTTGCTCATGTCGGGCGTGCTGTTCGCGGCGACCATCCTCGGCGTCTTCGACCTCGCGTCGTTCGCGGAATTGGCTGAACTCGCCGGACTCCCGTCGTCGGTCGCGCTCGGCTACGGCCTGTTCCTCGTGGGCGGGATGTCGGTGTGGGCGCTACTGTTCGTCACGCTTGCGGCCTTCCTCCCGGGGCGCCCGCTCGTGGTTCGGGGCCTCTCGTACGCGACAATCGTCTCGCTCGGGTTCATGATCGCCTTCTACACCGGCCAGTCGGGACTCGGACTGGTGGGCTACGTCGTCTTCGTGTTCGTGGCCCACTGGCTCTACGGGTTCGGCCTGGCGGCAACCATCCAGTCGCTCGCGAACTACAGGAGCCAACGATGAGTCGGAGGGCGACGACGAGTCGGGAGCCGACCACACGGAGGGAGACGCACCGATGAGCCGGGACGCCGAGGACATCGACGCCGTCGAGCGCCTCCCGCTCCGAGCCGCGCTGCTCACCTACGGCGCGCCGTTCGTCGGCGCGCTGCTCATCACCGTCGGCATCGCGGGCAGCGTCCTCGGCGGCTACGCCGTGGTCCAGCAGGAGTTTCAGCTCTGCGGCGACCCGACCATCTCGGTGTCCTCGCCCGAGGACACCCAGAATCTGATAGACGGGCCGAACGCCCCCGTCCTGGACCGGTTCGCCTTCGAGGAACTCTCGCCGGCCGAACGGCGGGCCTTCGAGCACGCGCTCGAAGACGCGGACGGACAGGCCGACGTCCGCGGGGCGTTCCCCCACGAACCGGCGTTCCGGGACGGCGCGGTCGTCGAGTACCGCGGAGAGCTACGGTACGTGACCATCGTCTCCTACATCGAGTGTCTGGCGGTCGACCCGCTCGTGCTCCCGCTCGGCGTCGTCGCCATCCTGCTCGGCGTCGGCGGCGTGCTCACCCCGCCGGCCTACCGGGCGCTGCTGTCCCGCGAGGAGCGAGGCGGTCCGTGGAGCAGGTGAACTGACGGCGCTCGGGCCGCGTCTCACAGCCGCACCGTCGCGCCGACATACAGCACGACGACCAGGAAGAGCCACACCGCGTCGACGAAGTGCCAGTACAGCGACACCGTCGAGACGGAGGTGTCTCGTTCTGGGCCGTACTGCCCCCTCAGCGCCCGTCCGAGCACGATGCCGATGAGCACCACGCCCAGCGCGACGTGGAGGCCGTGGAGGCCGGTCAGGCCGTAGAACGCCGACGCGAAGACGCCGCTGGTCAGTGTGAACCCCTCCTCGACGACGAACTCGTAGTACTCTAGGACCTGCCCGCCGAGGAAGACGACGCCGAGCGTGAACGTCGCGCCGACGAGGCCGACGAAGGTCCGGCGCTTGCCCTCCGCCAGCGCCTCGTGGGCGAAGTGGAGCGTGAAGCTACTGGCGACGAGCAGTGCGGTGTTGACGAGCACCAGCGACCCGAGCAGGTGCGGGAGGTCGTCGGGCGACCACCCGTGGGCGCGGACCCAGAAGTAGTAGGCGAACCCCGCGCCGAACGTCGCAACGTCGGTCACGAGGAACAGCGCCATCGTCGCTCTATAGCCCCGTCGCTCGCGCTCGGAGGCGCTCCCCGCCCAGTAGTCCCGGAGATACGCCTGTTCGAGCCATCCGAACAGGCCGGTCAGGAGGCCGAGCGCGCCGACGGCGGCGATGCCGACGGCGATTCCGGTCGGGAAGATGGCGGCGGCTCTGCCGGCCAGCGCGAGGGCGGCGCCGGCGTAGAGCACCCCCGCGCCCGCCGCCGCGACGAACGGCCAGCGGCTTCGGTGGTGTTCCTCGTCGTGGTCACGGTTCTCGGCGGCGTCGGCTTTGACGTCGGCTCCCCCCATGCTGTCGGTCCAACGGGCGCGAGCGACTAAAGTTCGGGTGCCGTCGCGGAGTCGGCGGACTCGTGGAGTCGTTTCGGTTCGGTGTCGTCATCGGGCGGCGCTCGCGTCGCTCGTATCGCTGGCGGCGCTCCGGTCGACGGTCGGCGCAAAAACGGTGTTGCCAACTACCGTGTCGGCCCGCGTGGCGGCGGTCGGACGCCAGCGGCGGTTCAATTAGCCGCAACCGCGAAGCGGTTCGGCTGTCGGGGCCGGTTGGCCGCGGCCCGTGTCCGCCGAGGACCGTCGCGTGACCGGTTGCTCCGGCAACCCTGAGGGTTGTTGAAACCCGGGGGACACGTGATTCGAGTTGAAGCGAGGGGTTTTAATAGTATCTATTTCCCGGGAAAGCGAACGGCCAGCCTAGAGATGGTAACCGGTGCCGGAGAACCGGTCAACCGGCCCAGACTCGACAATTCGTCCCGAATCGCCGGCGTCGGCCACGGCCGACGCCGGCGATTCGGGGTTTACTCGTCTTGGTCCCACGAAGTCCGCTCGCCCTCACCGCGAAACCTCACGCCTCTCGGAACTCGACTCGGAACAGCGATTCGGGCGACGACGCGTCGTCGCCCGAATCGCCGTACGCGACCGTGGTTTCGCCGCAGTCGCGCACGCCGACGACCCGGTAGTCGCCGGGGCGGATGTTCGCGTTTCGCCCGTCTTTGGGGTTGATCCAGACGGTCGGGTCGGTGCCGTACAGGTCGACGTACAGTTTCGGTTCGCCCCCCGAGCAGTTGGGGGCGAACCCAGTCGCGCGAATCACCGCGCACTCCCGACCCTCGCACCGCGGGTCGACGGTTATCGTCCCGCCCTCGTCCGGCGACTCGCCGGTCGTGAATCCCACGTGGACGGTTTCGGTCGACTGTTCGGCCGCCGCGCGCGCGACGGGACGACTTCCGCCGGCGAGTCCGCCGGCGACGCCGACGAGGGCCGCGGTTCGTCTGACGATGTCTCTCCTCGAATACGGGGACCGCTGTCTCTCTCCCACCATCTTCGAGACGCACGCTCGGCCGGTTCTTAGTTCTTGGTACGGGTCGACGCCGGCCGGCGAAACTTTCGCCGGCCGGCGTCGAAGTTCGGCCGCAACCTCCTTTCTCCCCCTCGGCGTGCAGAGCGGCGTGACTCCGACACAGCGACCGAGTCGACGCGAACGATGACCCGCCGCAGTGTGGCTGGAACGCTCGCGAGCGCCATCGCCGGCGTCCTCGGGGCGGGCGCGTTCGCCGACTCGGCCGCCGGCCAGGACGGCGGTGGGACCGGTGGTGGCGGGGAGTCGGGGGGCGGTACCACTGCAGGCGGTAGTGGCGGGTCGGACGGCGGCTCGGCGGGCGGCACGACGACCTCACCTACGGTCCAACGGTTCGCGCTCGACCCGGCCGGAACGTCGTTCGCGCTCCCGTGCGTCACCGGGAAACTGACCGTCACCCGCGGGCGCATTCGGCGGACGTTCCGAACCGGGACGGACGACCGGGGGTCGGGCGCGGTCCCCATCGAGGTCCGCATCGTCTTCGACGACGTTCGCGCGACCGACGGCTTCGGGCGGGCGTACGTCGTCGACGCCCGGTCGACCGGAACCTACCGACTGCGCCCCGGCGCGTCGCGGTCGATGACGACGCGGGTCTGGTTCACGCCGCTCGATTCGGTCGAGTACGTCTCGCTCACGCTCTCGGAAACCGTCACCGTTGGCGGCGACGGCGCGGTTTCGGTGCGGGACGCCTCGCTCGACGCGGCGTGCAGGGGCGGCGGCACGACCGAACCCGGCCCGAACCGGTAGCTACAGACCGGTCGGCGCGTCGACGTAGGTCGTCTCCAGGCCCCAGTCGTCGGCGAGCGCCTGCAGCGACCGTACGCCGAACGTCTCGGTGGCGTAGTGGCCCGCGAGGAACACCGAGACGCCGGCCTCCCGGGCCTCGTGGTAGGCCTTCTGCTTGCCTTCGCCGGTGATGAGAGCGTCGGCGCCCGCCTCGACGGCCTCGTCAAGCCAGTCGACGCCGCTGCCGGTGAGTACCGCCACGTCCTCGACTTCCTCGGGACCGAAGTCGAGCACCTGGACGCCCTGGCCGAAGTGGTCGAGTTCGGCTTCGAGCGTTGCGCGGAGTTCGTCGGTCGGGATGGGGTCGGGTGCACGCCCGCGCTGGCCGACGTGTTCCGGGCCGACCGACCCGAACGGTTCGCGGGATTCGAGGCCGAGCAGGTCGGCGATTCCGGCGGCGTTACCGAGTTCGGGGTGGGCGTCCAGCGGGAGGTGCGAGACGTACAGCGCCACGTCGTTCTCTATCAGCGGCGCGATGCGGCCGTACTGGCGACCGGTCACGCGCTCGATGCCGCCCCACGAGAGGCCGTGGTGGACGACCAGCGCGTCTGCGTCCCGGTCGGCCGCGGCCTCGACGGTCTGCTCGGCCGCGTCGACGGCGAACGCCACCTTCTCCACCTCGCGGCGGTCGGGGCCGACCTGGAGGCCGTTGGCGCTGGCGTCGACGTCGGCGAAGTCGCTCGTGCGTAGTTCTTCGTCGTATCGGGAGACGAGTTCGGCGAGGTCCATGTTCCGTGGTGGGGCCGGCAGGGGCTTGTATCCCCGGTCTTCGGACGAGACGCATGCGGAGGGGGACGGCCGCGGGTGCTGTCCGCCTCGGCGGCCAGCAAGGCTTTTCGGCCGGCCGTGCTACTCTCGGGTGCCCGAGCCAACGGGCAGGAGTGATACTATGGGTAAATTCCGCAAGGCGATGTTCGCTTGGCGACGTCTGCCGCGTGGAGTCAAACGGCGTATCACTCGGAAGGCACGGCGGGTGGTGCGGCGCATCGCGCCGTAACCTCCGTCGTCTGCGTTTCTCGGGAGTTCGTGTTCTTCGGTTGTACTTGCAGACGTAACATCCAGGAGTAACCACTCTGGAAGCCACACTGCTCGTTACGAATGATACCGACGACTGAGACAAAGCCCCGCTCGCTACGCAACGACCACGTGATGCCTGAACCACCTCGAAAGCCCCCGCCCGGTCACGCGAGCGAAGCGAGCGTGACGTTGTCGTCGTGAACGCAGTGAACGACGGCTCGACGGACGTGTCCGTCGGTGTCGGAGCGTGCCTCCGACAGTACTCGCGGTCGCTGTGAGGCATATTTTGGCCGCGGCAGTGCCGCGGCCAAAATAGAGGTCCCACAGACGACCACGTCTTTCGGACGCGAGCGGGCGGCCCCTTTCAGTCCGCCCCGCCGGTTGGTCGGCCGAGCACTTCCGGCGGATGGTCCACCAGGCGTTTTCAACCCCGAATAGGCCTCCTAGCGCGCTGGCGCGGCTTCATGCCGCGCCATCTTCGCGCGAGGGACGACTACGCGCCCACAGGGCGCGCAGGAGTCGGCTGGGGAGGCGTGTGGCTGTCGCGGTGCTGTGGCGGTGCGGTCACTCATTTGTGACGTGCGAGCAGGACGTTCCGACAAAACAGAAACAATCGTCGCACTAGTGCGAGCAGAACGCTCGGGTCTTTCGAACACCACCCGGTGCCGAGCAAAAGCGAAACGTCGCGAGTGAAGCAGTACGACTCAGTCGGAAGCGTCTGCGTGCGAGAAGACGAACTCCCGGAGCAGTTTCCCACCCAGCGCCGCCGCCTGACCGTCGTCCCTGTCGTTGACCTCCACCACGTCGAACCCCGCCACCTGACCGCGTTCGGCCACCTCGCGCACCACGTCGCGCATCTCCCGGGGCGTCAGGCCGAACGGTTCCATCGTCCCTGTGCCGGGCGCGAACCCAGGGTCGGCGCCGTCGATGTCGACGCTGAGGTAGACCGACTCGTCGGCGTCGAAGTCCGGCGTCCAGTCGGCCGCGTCCTCGGGGGGAACCACCGTCACGTCGCTCTCCGCGGCGCGTTCCCACTCCTCCTCGCTACCGGTTCGCGCGCCGAGGATGACGGCCTCCTCCGCGACTTCGAGGACGTGGCGGGTGACCGTCGCGTGGCTCAGCGGGTTGCCGTCGTACTCCGCGCGGAGGTCGAGGTGAGCGTCGAGGCAGACGAAGACGTCGGGGTCGACCGCCCGCACTCCGGCGAGCGTGACCGTGTGTTCGCCGCCGAGCAGAAGCGGGACCGCGTCGTCCCAGACCGCGTCGGTCGCGACGCCCTCCAGGTACTCGAGATACTCCGCGGCGTCGTCCCACGCGCGAACGTCGCCGTGGTCGTGGACCGCGAGTTCGGAGAACCGGGCGTCCGTCCGGGCGTCGTAGTCGTCGTAGGTCCGGGCGAACCGCCGAATCCGGTCGGGACCGAACCGAGCGCCGGGCTGGAACGTCGTCGAAACGTCGAGGGGCGCGCCCACCACCACGTAGTCGGCGGCGTCGCGGTCGGCGGTCGCGCCGGGAAACATCGAAATCTACTCGAGAATCTTGCGCTGCTCTTCCATCTCGAGGTACTCGATCTCGTCGTCGGGCGAGAGCGAGACGTCGCCGGGCGTCTTGATGGTGATGGTTTCGTAGGTTTCGAGGTCCATGACCTGGGCGACGTCGTCGCTCTCGACGGAGACGACCTGACCCTGTTTGCGGTTGATGATGGGGACCCAGATCTTGGCGTCGACCGGCTGGGAGAGGCTGCGCTTCTTGCCGTCGAAGACGCCCTTGGCCTCGATGCGGGCCTTCGCGCTGCCGTGTTTGCCCGGCTTGGCCGTGCTGTAGGAGTTGATGACGCAGGCCGCGTCGTCTATCATCACGTAGTTGCCTTCCTGGAGGTCCCGTACTTCCTTCTGCTCTTTTGCCATACGGCCGGATAGCGTCCGGGGTAGTATAAACCGTTTGGAAACGCCTCGCGGGCGAGCGAGCGCCGCGAACGTGGGTGTTCGTGCCATGGCGAAGTCCGCGACCCGACCCGCTTCTCGGACGCCAGGAGTCACTCGCGCTCGTGGCCGTGGCCGACCACGAGCGCCGCGACGTGGGCGACCAGGAGCGAGAGGAACGCCGTCGCCTGTCCGGCGTCGAGGCCGCCGTAGAGCAGCGGCACGTAGAGCGCGGGCAGTGCGACGGCCGTCCAGAACCCCGCGGCCCGGACGAGCGCGACGACGGGTGCGGTCGCGCTGGTCGCGAGCGACTGGGCGGCGGCGAGCCAATCGACGGCGGTACGGTCGGACGAGACGGTGAGGGGTGAGGGGGAGTCGGACATCGTGACCTGTCTTGGTTACTCGAATATTTCGGTCGAAGAAAGCATATAACCGGCCGAACGTTGCACGAATTCGGACTGTTTCAGCGAATTTATCCGGTTACTTAGTGGTCCGGACGCCCGACCTTACGACCTCCATTAACCGGGGCGTGAGAGCTTATGGCGCGTCTAGTCCGGCGTTACAGACCGTCTAAAGTTGGGTCGGTGCGGTTTCCATGCAGGAGGTAGGCGGACGCGAGCGTCAGGGCACTGAAAGTGGTCGGCGGACGGGGAGTCCGAAACCCCTCGCACCGCGACGGCTACCGACGGAGCCACACCGCGGGTAGCGTCAGGACGGCAAGCCCCGCGTAGGTCGGTGCCAGCGGGACGAGCGCCACGCACCGTCCGATTTCGACGTAGAGGTGGTCGACGGTGACTTCCCTGATGCGGAACGGGTCGGTCGGGACCGGGAGCGGACAGACGCGACCGGTCAGATTTCTCGTCAGTAGCGCGACCCAGACGCCGACGAGCACCGCGAACGCCGCCGAAACCACGAGCTTTCGCCGACGCGTCCGGGCGAACGGTTCCGCGAGGCCGTCGAGCGGTTCCATACGAACACCCAGAGAACATTACATTTCAGCCTTTCGAACTTCCGGGAAAACTTCGGTCGGCCGGCGACGCGCCTGCCGTTCGGACGACTTCAGACGTACATCAGCGGCACCATGGCGGCGACGCCGACGGCGAGGCCGGCCACCAGTTCCAGATGTCCGCCGTTGGGCAGGTGTTCGCCGGTTTCCAGCGCCTCCGGGACGAACTCCGTGAGGACGAGGTACACCATCGCGCCCGCGGCGAATCCGAACCCGAAGGGGAGGAACGCCTGCGCCCAGCGGACGAACGCGAAAGCGATGACCGCTCCGATGGGCTGGGGGAGGCTGGAGAACACCGCCGCGCCGACCATCCGCCACCTGCTGACGTTCATCGTCTGCATCGGGATGGAGACGGCGACGCCCTCCGGGACGTTGTGGATGGAGATGGCGACGGTCATGAAGACGGCCAGTAGCGGAACCGAGAAGCCCAGTATCGGGACGCCGCCCTCGAAGCCCAACTCGGCGAACGAGACGCCGACCGCGACGCCCTCCGGGAAACTGTGGACCGTCAGGATGCCGAGGATGAGCACCAGCTTTCGGAGGTCTCCCTCGGCGAACGCCTCGGCCTCGACGGCGTGTTCGGCGTGGTCGTGGCCGCCCGAGTCGTCGTGGGCGTGGTCGTGACCGTGGCCGCCTTCTGCCGCCTCCCCGTCGCTCCCGTCGCCGATATCGACGGCGTCGAGCGCCCAGTCGGCAGCTTCGACCAACACGACGCCCGCGAGCAGACCCAGGACCATGAGCGTCGGGAAGCCGTCCGCGTAGGCCAGTCCCTCGTTGACGAGGCCGAACAGGGACGCCGACACCATGATGCCCGACGCGAGGCCCCAGAGCACGACGTTCCACCGGTCGCCGAAGTCGTCGACGAAGAA
The DNA here is from genome assembly GCF_024138165.1 of Halorussus vallis. Lineage (NCBI taxonomy): Archaea > Methanobacteriati > Methanobacteriota > Halobacteria > Halobacteriales > Haladaptataceae > Halorussus > Halorussus vallis. The sequence goes on from NZ_CP100000.1 coordinate 1,526,082, forward strand.
GAACGGAACCGCGCCGAGACCCGTGGCGAACGCGGTGAACAGCCCCGCCACGAACACGAGCGCGAGGTTCTCTACGAATCCCATGTGCGAAGTATAACCGTTAAAGGCAAAAAAGAGTTTCCAAAACAAAAATTGATTTTGGTTTGCCTAAAGCGTTCGTTTCCGGAACCGGCGACACCGCGCGTTCGCGCGATCGGCGGCGCGTTTCGTGTCCGACCCGCCGAGACGTGTAGTTTCCTGCCCGTTCTTCCGAAATTAAGTGACGCCGGCGCGACGTACGGAACGGAGATGAGGGGTTTCGAACGTCGAACGGCGGGACGGGGAGACGAACGCGGCGGAGCGGCGCACGCCGAGCGAGTCGAAGGGGACGAATCGGACGACGAGACGAATCGACTTGCGGCCACGCTCGCGTTTCTCGCCGGGCGCCGAGCGAACAGCACGAGGCGGGACACCGGGTATCCGTACCCCGGTCCGGCCGGAGGAGTTCGGAGGGAAGGGCCGTGAGCGGCGCGCCCGGGCGGCCGCGCCTACTCGCCGGCTCGCCGCCCCGTCGGCCCTACTCCCGGCCCTCGCGGCGTCGCATCTCGTGGCGGGTGAACTGCGGGGTGACCCGGGTCCCGCGGCGCTTGCGAAAGCTCCGGTAGAGGAGGGCGGCGACGGCGAGCGAGACGGCCGCCGAGACGGCCGCCGCCTGGAGGTCGGCGAACGCGTAGAGGATGGCGGTCGAGAGGCCGCCGACCGAGACGAACAGTCCGTAGACGATTCGCTTGGCGAGTCGCTCGAAGACGTCGTTGCCGTCCTCGACGTCGGCCCGGACGTAGAAGTCGTCGCGGTCGACCCGGTCAAGCGCCCGCTCCAACTTCGGCGCGAGGCGAACCGACGACCGGACCGACTGCTGTATCTGGTCGCCGACCTCGCCGGCGAACTGCTTGATGGACTCCTCGCGGTAGCCCTGCTCGGTGAGGTAGTCGGTCGCGACCGAGATGAAGTCGAAGTCGGGGTCGAGGGTGACGCAGACCCCCTCGACGACCGTCGCCACCCGAAGCACGAGCGCGAGGTTCGAGGGCAGGCGAAGCGGGAACTCGTAGATGGTGTCCTCGACCTGGCCGACGATCTGCTGGACGCGGTAGGTTTCGATGTCCTCCCCGCGGGCGTCCTCGATGGCGAGTTCCATCACCTTCCCCATCGTCGCCCGGTCGGCCTCCGGACTCAGGGTACCCATCTCGATGAGCGCGTCCAGGATACCGTCGATGTCCTGGTTGGCCACCGCGACGTAGAAGTCGACGATCTTGCGCTGGATGAACTCGTCGACCCGGCCCGACATCCCGAAGTCGTAGAAGACGATGGTGCCGTCGTCCCGGACCGCCAGGTTCCCGGGATGGGGGTCGGCGTGGAAGACGCCGTCCTCCAGCAGCATCTGGAGGTACGTCTCCTGGAGGGTCACCGCCAGGTCGTGGCGGTCGACGCCCATCTCGTCGAGCGCCTCGACGTCGTTAATCTTCGTCCCCTCGATGTACTCCATCGTGAGCACGCGCGGCCCGGAGTGCGACTCGACGACCGACGGGATGGCAACCCGGTCGTTGCCCTCGAAGTTCGCGCGGATCTCCGCCAGCATCTCGGCCTCGCGGTCGTAGTCCATCTCCTGGCGGATGGTCCGGGCGAACTCGTCGGCGAGGTTCTCGAGCGAGAACGCCCGGCCCTCCCCGAGGAACCGGAGCAACACCGGGAGCGACCACCGGATGACCCGCAGGTCGGCGTCGACGAGATCCTCGATGCCGGGCCGGCGGACCTTGACGGCGACCTGCTCGCCGTCGACCTCCGCGAGGTAGACCTGCCCGAGGCTCGCGCCGCTGATGGCGTCGGTGTCGAAGGCGTCGAAGTTGCCCTCGACCGACCCGAGTTCGTGCTCCAGCACCGCGCGGGCGTCGGCCCACGGCGCAGGCGGCACCTCGTCCTGGAGCTTCGAGAGCACGTCGACGTACTCCGGCGGGAGCACGTCGGGCCGCGTCGAGAGCAACTGGCCGAGTTTGATGAACGTCGGCCCGAGCGTCAACAGCGACGCCAGCAGGGTTTCGGCCCGCTCGACGCGAGTCTCGGCGGTGACCCGGCGTGAGCGGCCGAACAGCAGGAAGCGGCGGCGGTCGCGGGCGTAGCTGAACAGGAGGGGCAAGAAGTGGTACGCCACGACGAAGAACCGTCGGTACGCGCGGAGGTTGACCAGAGTGACCACCTCGCGCGGTCAGCGACCCGTGATCGGAATCTCCCGCTCGGGGGCGGCCTGTCGCTTGGGGAGGTGGAGTTCGAGGACGCCGCGGTCGATGGTCGCTTCCGCGCCCGCGCCGGTCGCGTCCGGCGGCAGGGGCAGGTCGGCGTCGAGGAACAGCGACCGCTCCTCCTGGAGGTAGGAGAACTCGACGGGCACGTCCTTCTCGCGGCGCGCCTCGATTTCGAGGTGACCGTCGGTGACGCTCACGTCGACCGTCCGGTCGTTGACACCCGGCAGGTCCACGACCAGCAGGTAGGCGTCGTCGCTCTCCAGCAGGTCCGCGAACACCGCATCGGGCAACTCGCGCATGGCATCGCGCAGCGCTGACATACCACCGTCTTGGGACGGAGGGGCGAAAAAGGATGTGGATGAGCGACCGGGCGTCGGGAGTCCCGGAGACGTCCCGCACCCTTTTATCCGATGACGCGCGAGTTCCACCCATGAGCGACCACCGGCCGGACCGAAAGCGGTCCGGTTTCAAGGACAAGACCCGCCTCGACGAGGCCCGCGAGCGCCTGCTGTCGACCGTCTCGGCCCACGGCCGGACCGAGGAGCTCGCGCTCGCGTCGGCCGACGGTCGCGCGCTGGCGGAGTCGGTCGTCGCGGCGCGGAGCGTCCCCCACTACGCCCGGGCGGCAATGGACGGCTACGCGGTCCGGGCCGCCGACACCTTCGGCGCGAGCGACCGCTCGCCCGAAATCCTCCGGGAGGCCGGAACCGCCGAGGAGGCCACGGAGGTTCCCCCAAACGCCGCGGTCCGCGTCCACACCGGGAGCGAACTCCCCGCGGGCGCCGACGCGGTGGTCATGATAGAGCAGACCGAGACGTTCGGCGGTGAAGTCGAAATCTTCGACGCCGTCGCGGAGGGCGAGAACGTCGCGCCCGTGGGCGAGGACGTCGAGGAGAGCCAGCGCCTCTACGAACCCGGCCACCGACTCCGGCCCTCGGACCTCGGCCTCCTCAAATCGGTCGGGGTCGACACCGTCGAAGTCGCAGAACGCCCGACCGTCGGCGTGGTGCCGACCGGCGAGGAACTGGTCCAGTCGGACCCCGACCCCGGCGAAGTGATCGAAACCAACGGGCTGACCGTCTCCCGACTCGTCGAGCGGTGGGGCGGCGAGGCGACCTACCGCGAGGTGGTGACCGACGACCGCGAGGCGCTCCGGGTGGCCATCCAGCGCGACCTCACCCAGGACGTGGTGGTCACGACCGGCGGGTCGTCGGTCGGCGAGCGCGACCTGCTCCCGGAGGTCGTCGACGACCTCGGCGAAATCCTGTTCCACGGCGTGGCGCTCAAACCCGGCCACCCCGTCGCGGTCGGCGTGGTCGAGGGGACGCCCGTGATAATGCTGCCCGGCTACCCCGTCGCCTGCATCGTCAACGCCGTCCAGTTCCTCCGACCCGCGCTCAAGCGCATCGGCGGTCTTCCCCTCGGCGACCACCCCACTACGACGGCACGACTCGACCGGAAGATACGGAGCGAACCCGGAATCCGGACGTTCGCGCGAGTCCAGTTACGGGACGAAAGCGACCCCGACGACGAGGACGAAGAAGACGGTCGGGACGGCGACGCGCACGTCGCCGTCCCGACGCGTGCCAGCGGGTCGGGCGTGCTCTCCAGCGTCGCACTCGCCGACGGGTGGGTCGTGGTGCCAGAAGAACGAGAGGGCATCCCCGCGGGCGAAATCGTCGAGGTCGAGGACTGGGAGGCGCTCCCGTAGCGGCCGGCGGAGTCGCCCCACCGCCTCAACTCACGGCCGAAACGGCGTCCGTATCTCGAACGCCGCGCCCGAGGAGTACCGCAAGAGCGGTTCGTCGGCGGGCGCCGGAAGCCCCGCCGCTTGCCACAGCGAGTCGGCGTAGACGGTCGCCTCGGCCTCGCGGAGTCGCCACGGGTCGCGGTCGACCCGCGCGCACCAGACCGTCCCGTCGCGGACGACGTACAGTCGATAGCGCTCGGCGAGGAACGCCTCCAGCGAACCGGGCGGCGCGCGGAATGGGTCGCCCGCGGGGCGATAGGTCGCGGAGAACCGCGCGGGGGCGTCGGCCGCGTCGTCGTCTCGCTCGGACGCGAAGTGACAATCGAACGTCGTTCCGTCTTCGCCACCCTCCTCGGCGGAGCGAGCGTCCGTCGGACGCTCGCTCCGCTCGAACTCGACGTCGGCGTGGTAGTACGGCAGGCCGTACGCCGACCGCGCGAGTCGGACGCCGAGTTCGGTCGTCGTGTCGAGGCTCAGGAAGTAGACGCCGGGTTCGGTCTCGTAGCGGACGTAGGTCCGGAGGTTCACCTGCGGGAAGGTGAGTCCGGCCGAGGCCGGGAACGACGCGGGGCGCACGCCCGCCGCGACCGACGGGAGCGCCGACACCCACGCCGACCCCTTTCGAGTGTCGACGTCGAGTTCGTCGGGCACCAGCGGTCGGACGCGGTCGGCCTCGACCGGCCAGTGGGCGAACAGGCCGTCCCGCCAGGTCAGCGAGAGCGCGGGAATGTCGCGCATGGCCGACGCTACGACGACCGGCGTCAAAGGTGGCGTGGCGGGAACGACGGGCATCGGAGCGCCCGACGCCCGATGTTCTCGCCTAAATCGCTCCGAATCCGGCGTACGCGATGAACCGACGGCCTTATTAATTCGGTGTTCGGAATTAACAACGTGACACTCTCACGGGTCGGACTCCTCGGATTCGCCGCGCTGGTCGCGCTGACGCCGCTCGCGCTGCTGGCGGACATCACGAAAGTCGTCGGCATCGCGTGGGTGGCGTTCGCGGCCATGGGCGGGGCGGCCGTCCTCGGCGGTCGCGAAGGCGACACGACCAGCGCGAGTCGCCTGGTCTGGGGCTACGGGCTGGCCAGCGGCGCGATGATAACCAGCGCGGCGGTGTTCATCGTCCCCGGCGCCATCGGCCACCACCCCGAGTACGGCGGCTTCGGCATCGCCTTCGGCGTTCTCGCGGGGTTCTCGGCCCACACGCTCGGCCACCGGGCGACTCACACCGACCTGCCGTTCGACCACACCGCGGCGGAACTCACCGCACACTCGCTCGCGGCGGGGGCCATCATCGGCATCGTCTACGGCAACATGCCGGGCCTCGGCCTCCTGCTCGGCCTCGCCATCGTCTCGCACAAGGGGCCGGCGGGCTACGCGGCGGCCCACCGCCTGCGCCGGGCGGGCAAACCGGTTTCGGTGCTCCTCTTTCCGGCCGCCGGGGTCGGCCTCACCGCGATTCCGGCCGCGCTCCTGGAACTGCCGGCCGGCGACCCCCTCAGGGGCGTCGTCTTCGGCTTCGCCGCCGGGGTGTTCCTCCACGTCGCGATGGACTTCCTGCCGCGGTGCGAACTCGGCGGCGAGGTCTACGAGGTGGCTTCGGTGTCCGAGAACGCCCACGCGCTGCTGGACAGACTCCGCGTCCGCGCGGTGGCGAGCACCGGGGCCGGCGCAGTCGCGGTGTTCGTGGCGTGGCTGGTGCTCCAGCCCGGGACGTGAGCGGCGCCCGTTCGGGACCTCACCGGGAACCTCCGGGAGCCAGCCCCAACGAATAACCCCGCGTCGGCCCTCTAGTCGGACATGTTCACCGTCGACCTGCACTCGCACACGCGATTCTTCCACGGGGTGCCGAGCCTCGGGCGCGCCTTCGACCCGGTCGGGGTGCGACTGCTCGCGAAGGTGGCGAAGTTCCGCGGCCTCGACGGCGTGGTCACGACGAACCACGACTACTACCGGGAGTTCGACGTCGGCGGCGAGTCGTTCTCGGTGATACCCGGCATCGAGGTCACGACGACGCGGGGCCACGTCCTCGTCGTCGGTCCGGACCCGCCAGAGCGCACCCCCGCGGGCGAACTCACGCCCACCGAAACCGTCGAACTGGCCCGCGACCGCGGCTGTGCGGCCATCATCGCCCACCCGTTCCGCAACAGCACGGTCCGAGAGGCCGACGCCGACTTCGACGCCATCGAGGTCAACGGGAAGGGGACCGACCCCGCAGAGTGGGTCCGGCGGCTCGCCGACCAGCGCGACCTGCCGCTAGTCGGCGGGAGCGACGCCCACTACCCCGTCGAGGTCGGCCGCGCGTACACGAAGGTCGACGCCGACGAACTCACCCCCGAGAGCGTCGCGGCCGCGATTCGCGAGGGCTGGGTCGCCCCGAAGGTCGACCGGAGTCCCTCCCAGCGCGCGTTGCGGCGCGCGTACAAGTTCATCCACCGCCAGAAGGGGTGGCTCGAACATCCCGCGCCGGAACCGCCGGGACTGGGAACGCCGCCGGGCGAGGAGGAGAACGCGCCGCCGCCCCGGAAGTAGGTGGAAGGGTCGGTGAATCGGTCCACGAAGAGCGACCGGTGATACGAACCCGGAGTTTCGCTCGATGACACGGCTCAGTTGCATCGGCGTCAGTTCGCTTCGACTCGGCCTGCCACCGAGGCGAACGAACTCGATTTCCCGAATCACGTCCCGCGAACTCACCCCGAACGGAAACGCCCCACGACACGCCGACCCCTTACCGCCACACCGACCTTTATACCTCGCTTCGTCCTCCCTCTACGCATGAGAGTCGCGGTACTCGCCCACGAGAAGTTCCCCGACCGCGCGAAGACAGCGGTCGGCCTGCTCCGCTACGCCGACTACGACGTCGAAGCCGTCCTCGACCGGGACAACGCCGGCAAGCGTGTCTCGGACTTCGTCCCGGACGTCCAGGACGCCCCCATCGTCGCCGAGATGGCCGACGCCCCGGAGGTCGACGCCCTCGTCGTCGGCATCGCGCCCATCGGCGGCGGCTTCGACGACACGTGGCGCTCGGACGTGACCACCGCGCTCGAACGGGGCTGTGACCTGATTTCGGGGCTCCACTACTTCCTCGAGGACGACGACGAGTTCGCCCGTCTCGCCGCCGAGCACGGCTGTGACATCTGGGACGTCCGCAACCCGCCCGAGGACCTCACGGTCGCCCAGGGCGCGGCCGCCGAGGTCGACGCCGAGGTGATCCTGACCGTCGGCACCGACTGCTCGGTCGGGAAGATGACCGCCACGCTCGAACTGCTGGAGGCGGCCCGCGAGCGCGGCGCCGACGCGGGGTTCGTCCCGACCGGCCAGACGGGTATCATGATAGAGGGCTGGGGCAACCCCGTCGACCGCGTGATCAGCGACTTCACCGCCGGCGCGGTCGAGGAGATGATTCTGGAGCGGGGCGACGACTACGACTACCTGTTCGTCGAGGGCCAGGGGAGCATCGTCCACCCCGCCTACTCCGCGGTGACCTGCGGCATCCTCCACGGGTCGATGGCCGACAAACTCGTGCTCTGTCACGAGACGGGCCGGGAGTCAATCCACGGCTACGAGGAGTTCGACCTGCCGCCGCTGGGCGACTACGTCGGCCTCTACGAGGACCTCGCCCGACCGGTCCACGAAACCGACGTCGTCGCCGGGGCGCTCAACACCCGGAGCGTGGACGACGACCGCCGCGCCCGCAACGCGGTCGACGCCTTCGGCGACGAACTCGGCGTCCCCGCCGCCGACCCGGTCCGGTTCGACGTCGACGCGGTGCTGGAGGCGCTCCTGTGAGCCTCGCCGCGGAGTTCGAGCGGGTGAGTCTGCCGCTCGAACACGCCTTCACCATCTCGCGTGGCACCCAGGAAACCGCCGAGAACGTCGTCGTCCGCATCGCCGACGGCGAGGGCAACGAGGGCGTCGGCGCGGCTGCGCCCTCGAGCCACTACGGCGAAACCGCGGACACCGTCGAGGTGGTTCTGCCCGACCTCCTCGACGCGGTCGAGGAGGTCGGCGACCCCCACCAACTCGAACGCGTCGAGCGCCGAATGCGCGAGACGGTCGAGCGCAACCCCGCGGCCCGCTGCGCCGTCAGCATCGCGCTCCACGACCTCGCGGCCAAGCGCGTCGACCTTCCCCTCTATCGCTACTGGGGCCTCGACCCCGAGCGGACGGTCGAGTCTTCGTACACCATCGGCATCGACGACACCGAGACGATGCGCGAGAAGACCGAGCAGGCTGTCGAGCGGGGCTACGCCACCCTGAAGGTCAAGGTCGGCACCGACCGCGACGAGGAAATCGTCTCGACGGTCCGGGAGGCCGCGCCGGACGCCACGATTCGCGTCGACGCCAACGAGGCGTGGTCGCCCCGCGAGGCCGTCCGGAAGGTCGAGACGCTGGCCGACTACGGCGTCGAGTTCGTCGAACAGCCGGTTCCCGCGGGCAACCCCGAGGGCATGCGGTTCGTCCGCGAGCGCGCCGCTCTGCCCATCGCCGCCGACGAGTCGTGCGTGACGCTCTCCGACATCCCGCGTATCGCCGACAAGGCCGACATCGCGAACCTGAAACTGATGAAGTGCGGCGGCCTGCTGGAGGCGAAGCGGATGGTCCACGCCGCGCGCGCACACGGGATGGAGGTCATGCTCGGCTGTATGATAGAGTCGAACGCCGCCATCGCCGCGGCGGCCCACCTCGCGCCGCTACTCGACTACGCCGACCTCGACGGGGCGTTACTCCTCGCGGAAGACGCCTACGAGGGCGTCCCGATGCCCGGCGGTGAGATAGACCTCGCGGGACTCGACCGTCCGGGAACGGGCGCCAGGCAGGTAGAATGACGAAACGTTGACGCCCGGTCGAGGCCGCGTCGCGGCCTCGACCGGGCGTCGACAGTTAGGCGGTCAGTCGTCGGCGGGCGACGGGCCGGGGGCCTCGCCCGGTTCCTGGCTCGTCAAGCCCCACCCGGTTAGCCCCATGACGACGAGGATGAGCGGCGAGAAGAACGCGAAGAAGTAGTAGGGGAAGTACGAACTCCAGAAGTGCGCCAGCGAGAGCGTCTGGACGCCGAAGACCCCCGACATGTACACCGCCCCGGCGTGCCACGGGATGAGCGCGCCGGTCGGCGTCCCACAGGCCTCGACCGCCCGCGAGAGGTTCGAACTCTCGAGGTCGTAATCGTCGTAGAGGTTCCGTAGCGACATCCCCGGAACGACGATAGACATGTACTGCTGAGCGGACAGCAGGTTGACCGCGAACGCGCCGAAGCCGGTGGTGACGACGAGGCCCGAGCGGCTCTGGACGCCGGCGGCGAGGTGGTGGGCCAGCACCGCGAGTACGCCCATCCCTTCGAGCAGGCCGCCGAGCGAGAGCGCGAGCACGACGATGACGATGGTCCAGGCCGACCCCGAGAGGCCGCCGTGGGCGAGCAAGTCGGTGACCATCTTCACGCCCGTCTGGGGACTCGTACCGTTGAGGAAGACGTCCCAGGCGGCGACGAATCCCACACCCTGGACGAACACGGTGGTGAACACGCCCGCGAAGACGCCCGCCACGAGCGACGGGAGCGCGGGGTAGCCGTAGAGTGCGAGGCCGAAGGTGACCACCAGCGGGAGGAAGACGAACAGCGAGAGGTCGTAGGTGCTCACCAGCGCGTTCTGAATCGCGCCGACTTGCCCCGCGGGAATCGACCCGCCGGCCCGCAGACCGAGCACCGCGTACAGGACGACCGAGAGGCCGAGCGCGAGTAGGGTGCCGTTTCGCATCGCCCGGATGTGGTCGTAGAGGTCGGTGTTGGTGACCGCGGCCGCGAGGTTCGTGGTGTCCGAGAGCGGCGACTGTTTGTCACCCGCGTACGCGCCGCTCAGGATGGCGCCGGCGGTCATCGGCGCGGGGATGCCCAGCCCCGACCCGATGCCGACGAACGCGACGCCGAGCGTCCCGGCGGTGGTCCACGACGACCCGATGGAGAACGCGACGAACGTCGCCAGCAGGGCCGACACCGGCAGGAATATCTTCGGGGTGAGCACCGACAGCCCGTAGTACATCAGCCCCGGAATCGTCCCGGCGGCAATCCACGTCGAGATGAGCGCGTAGATGGTGAACAGGATGAGGATGGCCTGCATCCCCATCAGGAGGCTGTCGGACATCCCCTCGTAGAGGTCGTCCCACGAGAGGCCGATCCAGTACTTGCCGACGAGTCCGGTCAGCACGATGCTCCACAGCAGCGGCGCGTGGGGGTCCATCCCGAGGTACCCCGACCCGATGCCGAGGAAGACCATGACGCCGAGGACGGGCACGAGCGCCTGCTTGAGCGACGGTCGTCTCTCCGGCGATAGCTCCTCGTACGTGAGCGGCTGGAAGTTCAGCGAAGGCACGGCTACCCCTGTGTATTACCTGTGCGTATTAAACAGTGTTGGCTTTATTCGTGTGAGCTATATTAAAAGTGGGTGGAGTTACCAAATGTCGGTGACCGCGGGACGACGGGGGCGAAGCGACTCGGTATTCGGTTCGACGGTACTGAACTGAAGAGCGTAGCTCCGGACTCGGGAGGCCGATCACCGACCGGTGAAGTGCGGGTGGCGGCTGACGTGCTTCGGGAGGTAGCGCGACCGCCGCGACAGACCTTCGATTTCCTCCGATACCGTTTCGACCAGTTCCTCGAAGGGCATCTCGCGCTCGACCTCCTCGGCACGGACGTTCACGCCCAGCACGTCCTCGTCGTCTTCGAGTTCCCGGTCACCGACCACCGCGTAGTAGGGCACCCAGTCGGTTTCGGCGCGCGCGATGCGCTTGCCGACCGTCTCGTCGCGCTCGTCCACGTCGGCCCGGACGCCCTCGCTTTCGAGGTCGGCGACGAGCGCGTCGCAGTAGTCGACGTGCTCCTCGCCGACCGGGACGAACCGGACCTGGGTGGGCGAGAGCCACGTCGGCAGGCGCGGCACGTCCATCTTCGCGGCCTCCTCCAGCAGGGCGGCCAACACGCGCTCGATACCGCCCGACGGCGAGTAGTGGAGGATAGGTGGGCGGTGGGACGCTTCGCCGTCGCTGTACTCGATGCCGAAGCGCTCGGCGCTCTCGACGTCGATCTGGACCGTGGGATTCTCGATGGGGCGGCCGAGTCCGTCGATGGCGGCGAAGTCCACCTTCGCCGACCAGTAGTGGTGACGCTCGGGGAGAACTTCGACGAGCGCGGGCTTGCCCAACTCCGAGACGAGTCCCTCGACCCACGCCTCATTCTCGTCGTAGAACTCGCGGGTGACCCGAATCGCGGGCTGGTAGTCGAGGCCGAGCGCCTCGCTCGCGCGCAGCGAGAGTTTGGCCTGGCGTTCGAGTTCCGCGCGGGCTTCGTCCATGTCCCTCGTCGCGGTGTGCATGTCGGGCATGGTGAACGCGCGCTGGCGTTTCAGCCCCATCACCTCGCCCTTCTGCTCGCGCCGGAACGAGTAGGTCGACATCTCGTAGATGCGCAGCGGGAGGTCGTTCTCCGAGACGTGCATGTCCCGCATGATGGAGAACTGCCCGAAGCAAGCCGCGAACCGCAACATCATCCGGCGGTCGCCCGAGTCGAAGCGGTACTGGCGCTCGCCGAACTTCTCGGAGTGTTCGCGGACGGCCCGCACGCCGAGGTCGTACATGACCGGCGTCTCGACCGGCATCCCGCCGTAGTCGACCACGAGGTCGGTGACCCACTCCATCAGCGAATCCCGGACGAGTTTCCCGCGGGGGTACCACCGGAGGTTGCCCACGTCGCTGAGTTCGTCGTAGCCGACGAGTTCCTTCTCGGCCATGAGGTCGACGTGCGGGGGCCGCTCGCCCGGACTCGCGGTTTCGCCCTCGACTTCGCTCGCGACGAACGCCCGCATGTCGTCGCTCACCCGGTCGTCTTCGTCCCTGGCGGCGACGGGGTCGACGGTTTCGCCGTCCGGAAACGCAAGCAACCACTCGCTCGGCGCACGCTCGGCGGCCTCCTCCTCGTCGGCGCGCTCGGGCGTGACGTGCCGGGAGAGCTCCGAGAGCGGGTGGCCCTTGCACGCCACCTCGAAGGCCTTGTACCAGCCGAAGGGCGCGCGCAGTACCTCGAACTCGCCGTCGAGGAGCGATTCGAGCCGCCGGAGGACCGCCTTGGCGCTGTCGGGGTCGGCGAGGTCGTCGCTCAGGTGGGCGTAGGGGTAGAGGACGACCTTCCGAGTGTTCAACTGCCCCGCCACGTCGCGGAGTTCGTCGGCGGCGTTCTCGGCCACCGCGTCGAGGTCGGCCGCGTCGGCCGACTCGACGCTCACGAAGACGGTCACGCAGTCCTCCATCCGGCCCGCCATCGGGACGCCCTCGGTTTCGCCCAGACCCTCGCCCGCTTCGGTCGTGGTTTCGAACTCGAGGTGGTCGGAGTGGACGAACAGCAGTCGCATGCGTGGAGGTCCGTGCGGTCGTGCAAAAGCGTGCCGGGAGTGTGGAAATCGTTCGGCTTCGGTGGAGGCTCGCTGGTGTCGTGGTTGTGAGCGAGACGACGAGAGTGTACGAACGAAACAGAACTACCGACGGAAGGCAATGTGACTGCGACCGCTACTTACACGACACAACTAGGTACTCGCATTCCGACCTCGCGCGAGTCCATCTCGCACGAGGCGGCGACCGCGAGCGCCGATTCGGTTTCGGAGACGCGTGATACTGAGCCAGGGTTACGGCGCGCGCTGGCGCGACCCGGCGGTTCGGGGTCGCGCCCATGCGCGCGAGGGATGACTGAACGAGCGCCGGCAGGCGCGAGTGAGGGAATCGGCTGGGGAGGCGTGTGGCTGCGGCTTCTCATTTGAATCGCGATTAGCTAGCTCTACTCCGGTTTTCTAGAGCGGTATGCTTCACACCGTTTCCACAGTCACCGAGAGAGTCGATCGCGGAAACCAAAATCCGAAGAAACGATGTTCACGACGGAAGTGGACAGAGGCTCGCGGTCAGCACCGCCGTCTCGTCGCCGTCGTTGCGCGCGCCGTGGATCTCCCCGCGCTCGTGGAGCACGACGCCCGGCGCGGAGATCTCCTCCTCGTCGTCGCCCTGAATCACGGTGACGGTGCCCTCCAGCACGTGGAAGACGTTGGTCGCGTCCGGGTGGTCGTGGGCCGACAGTTCCGCGCCCGGGCCGAGCGCGAACGCCTTCACGAGCACGTCGTCGGTCACGGCCAACTCCTCGTCGAGGACTTCGCCCGCTTCGGGGTGTAGGTCTGGGTAGCGGTCGAGCGCCATGCGTCTAGAGACGGGCCGGCGAACCATAAAACCCGAATCGACATCGACGTCGGCGCCGCTCGGAGTCGGTGAATCGCGGGAGCGGAAAGGAGGGTGGAAAGAGCGGGGTCGGGCGGCCCGGTGGTCCGAATCGGGTCGGTCCGAAGTTGGGTGCGGTCGGTGTTGGGTGCGGTCGGTGTCGGGTGCGGTCGGTCTCAGTTGGGTGCGGTCCGGAGTTGGGTGGTCCGGAAGCGGTCTCGGTCGGTGCTGTCGTCGCGAACGACGAGCGGTCAGTGAGGCGGTCGGCTGTCGCGCTGGCGGAAGCCAGGCCGGTTGGGCGGTGTCCGGCCCGGCCGGGTGTGTCCGTCGCCGCTCGTCGTCGCACCGGGATGTGCGGTCGGTCACGCATCGCCGGGAGCGGAGTCGGCGAGTGCGTCGGTCGCGCGACCGCATCAGTTTCTATGTGGCCGGTCCCACTTCAACCGAGGCGACCGTCCAGACGGTTCAGGCAGTTCACGCCCGAATGAACGGTCTTGAACGATTTGCGGCGATTCGAAGCCTCGAAGAAATCGGTCGTCAATCCGAGCGGTCGGCGAGGCCGAGGTGGCTGCCTCGACCCCGCCGACCGCGCCGAAAACAGACTTCGTAGCGGACGGTTCGGTCGCCTCAGGCGGACGCTCCGGACGGACGGCCGACTCTCGCACCCTCGTCCGAGGCCTCGACCGGCGTTCAGCGCTCGCTGAGAAAGCCCGTCGAGAAGGCGAACCACGCGATGACGCTCACGAAGAGGATGGGCGGCAGGATGGCGAAGCCCCACAGCGGGTCGACGCCCCACGCGAGCAGCAGCACCACGTCGGCCAACCCGAGCGCCAGGAAGGGGAGGACGGCCAGCGCCGCGCGCTTGCGGTTGCGCGACTCCCCGGTCGGAAATTGCGACTCCATACTCCCACAGCGGGCGCGCACGGACAAAAATCGTCCGTTCGAACCGGGTCGTCGCGTCGGTCCGGTCGGGAGTCGAAACCGGGACGGCCCCGGCGGCCCAAGCAGGTCCGGAGGCCACTCGTTTGGGAGCCAATCCTTTGTGGGACGCTCGCGTACCACGCCCATGGCGACGAAAACGACCGCGACTGAGGCGACCGAACTCGGCGAAGGCGTCTGGTGGTTCGACCTCGGGGGCGTCAACAGCTACCTCGTCGAGGACGGCGACGACCTGGTGCTCGTCGACGCCGGGACGCCCCGAGACGCCGACGCCATCGCGGCGGGCGTCCGCGAAACCGGCCACGCCGTCCAGGACGTCGCCCGCGTGCTAGTAACGCACTACGACCTCGACCACGTGGGCGCACTGTCGAGACTCGACCTCTCGGCGCCGGTGTACGTCGGCCGCCCGGACGCCTACGTGCTGGCCGGCCGGACCCGCCCGAACTGGCGCAACCACAAGGGCCTGCTCCAGCGGGTCAGCCAGTCGTTCGTCTCGCCGCCCGACCTGCCGATTCGCCCGGTTTCGGACGGCGACGAGGTGGGGGGTTTCACGGCCTACCACACGCCGGGCCACTCGCCGGGCCACCTCGCGTGGGTCGCCGAGGACCCGAGCGCGGCGTTCCTCGGCGACCTCGTGCGCGAGAAGGACGGCCGCCTCGAAGCTTCGCCGTGGGTGATGAGCTACGACCCCGCCGAAGTCAAGCGGAGCGTCAGGCGGCTTGCCGACGGGGTGCCGGACTTCGAGGTCGCCGCGATGGGCCACGGGACGCCGATAATGCGGAACGGGAGTGCGAGACTGCGGGAGTTGGCGAGTCGGGTGTAGCGCCAAGAGGAGAGCGAACGGTCGGAGGTGCGCGACTACCGCGACCCCTCGTCGGCATCTGACGGGTCGCCGTCGGGACGCTCGGCGGCGTCGGACGAGTCGCCGGATTCGTCCGACGCGTTCGCGGCGAGTTCGGTTTCCAGTTTCGCGACTCGCGCTTCGAGTTCGGCGATTCGCGCCGCGCTCTCGTCCTCATAGTCGACCATCCCGCCGACGACGAGCACGAGCGACGCGCCGACGAGGAACCCGAGCGGTCCCGCGGCGACGAATCCGAGGACGCCCGAAAGCGCGGGCAGGACGACGACCGCGACGACCGAATTATCGTCCCCTATCATCGAGCCAACAGTTCTGGCGCGCGGAGTTGTGTTTTTCGCTCGACTTCTCGCGTGAGAGAACGAGCGTGCGGAGACGAAACGCCTCGCTGTTACGAAACGTCCGGCAACTGCACGGCGACCGACCGAAAACTCCTATCCGAAACGATGGACGCCCGGATGGCCGCGCGGTTCGATTCGCCGGGTATCCGTCGGCCGGCCCCTTCCCGTCGGTGTCGCGGGCGCTCCTGTCGGTTTGTCGGCCGGCGATGCCCGGCCGCACGCGTCGCTACGTGACGTTAATTGGTGACAACCCGGATGCCGGAAACGAAAACCGAAGTAAGTTCGCCTCAGGCCGACAGTTCCTCGGCGACCGCCTCGGTCGACAGTACGTCGGGGTCGACGATGAAGTCGGCCTGCCCGCGCGCGAAGTCCGGCACGCTGTCGTCGGTGTAGACGACGACCCGCACGTCGTCGTTGAGGTCCTTCGCGATGGGGATGGCGGTCGCGCCGCCGGCCTCCGTCAGGACGAAGACGTCGACGTCGGTGATGCCCGCCTCCTCCAGCACCGGCCGGGTCGCGATGGCATCCACGCGGGTCAGTTCGACGCCCTCGGCTTCGAGGGCGTCGCTCAGTCCGTGTTCGTCGTCGCCGGAGACGATTGCGCGCATTCGAATCTCACTCGTACTCGATTGTGGCGGGCGGCTTGTGGGTCACGTCGTACACCACCCGCGCGACGTTCTCGTTCTCGCCGGTGATGCGACTCTGGATGCGCTGGAGGGTCTCCCAGTCGATCTCCTGGGCGCGGGCGGTCATCCCGTCGCGGGACTCGACCGACCGGACCGAGACGACCCAGCCGTGGACCCGGTTGTCGCCCTTGACGCCCGTGGCCTTGCCGATGACCGCGGCGAACGCCTGCCAGGGGTCGTACTCCTCCAGTTCCTCCTCGACGACGTGGCACGCCTCGCGGGCCACGTCGACCTTCTCGCGGGTGACCTCGCCGATGACCCGGACCGCGAGTCCGGGACCGGGGAACGGCATGCGCTCGGCGACGATTTCCTCCAGATCGAGCGCGCGCGCCACCTCCCGGACCTCGTCCTTGTAGAGGTCCCGGACCGGTTCGACGATGCCCTCGAAGTCCACGACGTCGGGCAGGCCGCCGACGTTGTGGTGGGACTTGATGTTGCCCTCGCTCTCGATGCGGTCGGGGTAGATGGTCCCCTGGACCAGGTACTCCGCGTCGGTCTCGCGGGCGACCGTCTCGAACTCCCGGATGAACTGCTCGCCGATGACCGCGCGCTTCTCCTCGGGGTCGACGACGCCCTCCAGCGCGCCGAGGAAGCGGTCCTGGGCGTGGACGACTTCGAGGCTCTCCATGTAGGAGAACGTCTCCTCTATCTGTTCGGTTTCGCCCTTTCGCATCAGGCCCGTGTCGACGTAGACTGGCGTCAACTGGTCGCCGATGGCCTCGTAGGCCAGCGCGGCTGCGACCGAGGAGTCGACGCCACCCGACAGCGCGATGATGGCGTGGGCGTCGCCGACCTGCTCGCGAATCTCCGCGACTGCCTCGTCGACGAATTCGTCGGTGTTCACCATCAGGCTTCGACCTCCGGAGCGTCCTCGTCGGCGGACTCCAACACCGCGTCGAGCAGGCCGACGAACGGCGGACTCGCGCGGGTCGGCCGCGAGCGGAACTCGGGGTGGAACTGCGTGCCGAAGAAGTACGGGTGGTCGGCCAGTTCCAGAATCTCCATCCGATTCCCGGAGCGTCCCGAGAAGACGAGGTCGGTGTCCTCGAAGGAGTCGAAGTACTCGGGGTTGACCTCGTAGCGGTGGCGGTGGCGCTCAGTGCAGGCGTCGGCGCCGTACACCCGCTCGGCGAGCGACCCCGGCTGAATCTCGGTTTCGTGGGCGCCGAGTCGCATCGTCCCGCCGAGGTCCTCGAGGTCGTACTGCTCGGGCAGGAGGTCGATGACCGGATGGGACGTCTCGGGCTCGATTTCGGCGGAGTGGGCGCCCTCCAGATCGAGGACGTTCCGGGCGAACTCCACGACCGCCAACTGGAAGCCCAGACAGAGGCCGAGAAACGGCACGCCGTTCTCGCGGGCGTACCGGATGGCCTCTATCTTGCCCTCAGTTCCCCGTGAGCCGAAGCCGCCGGGGACGACGATGCCGTCGGCCTCGCGCAGGCGTTCCTCGTGGTTGCGGGCCATTTCCTCGCTGTCGACCCACAGCACGTTCACGTCGACGCTCTTCTCCAGGCCGGCGTGCTTGAGCGCCTCGTTGACCGAGAGGTAGGCGTCTTCGAGGTCGTACTTGCCCACCAGCGCGATGTCGACATCGCCGGTCTTCTCACGGGTGACCAGTTCGCGCCACTCGTTGTCGCGCTCGGCCGCCGGAATCGCTCGGTCGGTCAGGCCGAACCGCTCCATCACGTACTCGTCCAAGCCCTCCTCCTCGACCATCAGCGGGACGTGGTAGATGTCCTCGACGTCGGGGTTCGAGAAGACGGCGTCGGTCGGCACGTCGCAGAATAGCGCAATCTTCTCCTTGGTCGAGGGGTCGAGTTCGTCCTCGCACCGGCCGACCAGGATGTCGGGCTGGAGGCCGATGGACCGGAGTTCCTTCACGGAGTGCTGGGTCGGCTTGGTCTTCTGCTCGCCGTTCTTCGAGTAGGGGACGAGCGTGACGTGGGTCAGCAGGAAGTCCTCGTCGTCCTCCTCGTGGGCGAACTGCCGGAGCGCCTCCAGGAAGGGCATCCCCTCGATGTCGCCGACGGTGCCGCCGACCTCCACGATGCAGACGTCGTGGCCCTCGGCGGCCTCGCGGACGCGCCGCTTGATGTCGTTGGTGATGTGGGGGATGATCTGGACCGTCTTGCCGAGGTAGTCGCCGGCGCGCTCCTTCTGAATGACGTGCTGGTAGGTCTTGCCCGTCGTGACGTTGTGGTCGAACGTCATGTCGATGTCGAGGAACCGCTCGTAGTTCCCCAGGTCGAGGTCGACCTCGCCGCCGTCCTTCAGGACGTACACCTCGCCGTGCTGGTAGGGGTTCATCGTACCCGCGTCCACGTTGAGGTACGGGTCGATTTTGACTGCCGTCACGTCGAACCCGGCGTTGGCGAGCAGACGGCCGGTGCTGGCGGCCGTGATGCCCTTGCCGAGTCCCGACATGACGCCCCCGGTGACGAAAATGAACTTGTTTCCGAGAGAAGGGTCGTACTCAGTTTCCGGTTCGGTCGGCATACCGAGTGTCGGCGGGCGCGATTCAAAACGATTTCGGAGCGGTGTAGCGGGTGACAACGACTGTCCATGCTCCGCTTCACGTTCCCGGAAGCACGTCGCCGAGCGACGCGCCCACCGCCATCACGATGGCGGTCACCGTGATTTGGCCCGCGGCGACCGACGGCGCGGCCCAGTCGGCTCGGCCCCAGATGGTCATCAGCACGGCGGCCATCCCCGCGGAGATGGTCAGCGTGCTCACCAGTCGAATCGGAATCACGCCGAACAGCAGGTCGGCCTCGACCTCCTCGAACCGGACCGCGTGGAGGATGCCGAGGACGAGCGTCACGCCGACCGCGACCGTGACGGCGAACAGCAGCGGACGTCGAGCGATGAACTCGCCGATCTCCAGCGTGCCCTCCTCGACGACCATCGGCATGCCGAACACGAAGGCGCCGACGAGGCCCTCACCCACGTCGCGGGAGTCGAAGCTGTCGCGGAGTCGCCCGAACGTCCGCCGGGTCCGGGTCCGGCGCAGCACCCGAATCGTCTCGCGGACCTGCTCGCGTTCGGCGGGCGTGTCCACGATCTCCTCCAGTTCTTCCAGTTCCTCGAACACGTCCTCGATGTCCGGGTCCGTATCGAGTTCGTCGGCGGCGGCCGTCGACTCCTGGCGGTCGTAGCTCATGGTCCGAGAGACGCACCCGGGAGGGTAAAATCCGGGGGCAGGGCTCCCGAGACGTCCGCGAACCTATCCGAGGCGCTCGGCCAGAAAGCCGCCCACCGCGTCGGCGACCTTCTCGTGTTGGCCCACGAAGAAGTGGTCGCCGGATATCTCGACGACCTCGTGGTCCAGTTCGCGGGCGCGCTCGACCACCGGTTCCCAGTCGACGGTGTCGTCGCGGGTCCCGTAGACGACTTGGATCGGGCTCTCGACGTCGTCGAGCGCCGCGACGGTGTCGAGGTCGTCGGCCAGCCGCGGGGTCGGCGCGAGCAACGAGACGGCTTCGGGTTGGGGGTCGACGCTCGCCGCGGCGAGCGCGGCGACCGCGGTGCCGAAACTGAACCCGAAGATGCCGACGCGGTCGTAGCGCTCGCGCGCCCACCGCAGGGCGTTGCGGGCGTCCTCGCGCTCGCCGTAGCCCTCGTCCCACTCGCCGTAGTCGAAGCGCAGGCAGGCGATGCCGCGAGCGACGAGATACTCGCTCACGGCCTTCAGGCGGGCGTCGCCGCGGTGGCCGCGGTGCTGGGGATGGGGCGAACACGCCACGACTATCGAGCGTGCGCTTCCCGAGTCCGGTTCGTCGAGCGTCGCGCGCACGTCGCGGCCGCCCGGAATCGGCAGGTCCTCGGAGTTCATGGTAGGAGAGGGTTCGCGAGTCGGCGTAAAGTGTCCTCGGCATTCGGAACGACTCGGGGACCGCCGCGTGCGGCGGTCCCCTACGCGACGCCTCCGGGCGATTTTCCTCGCTCGAGCGAGCAGCGCCGGGGAGCGATTCGCTCGGCCGACCAGCACCCGCGAACGCGGCGATAGCTGTTGTGGAAGTGAGGATTTTAAGGCCTTCGTCCCGAAAGACGGGGTATGGGAGTACTCTCACGCCTGTCGTACGTCGTCCGGTCGAAGATAAACGCCGCGCTCAACCGGGCCGAGGACCCCGCCGAAACCCTCGATTACTCCTACGAACAGCTACGCGACGAGCTACAGGAAGTGAAGCAGGGCATCGCCGACCTCACGACGCAGAAGAAGCGCCTCGAGATACAGAAGCGCAAACTCGAGGAGAACGTCGAGAAGCACAACGACCAGGCTCGTCAGGCCGTCAGCCAGGACCGCGAGGACCTCGCCCGCAAGGCCCTGGAGAAGAAGAAGACGAAGATGAACCAGATCGACGACCTGGAGAGCCAGATAGCGAGCCTGCAGAACACCCAGGACCAACTGGTCGAGAAGAAGGACGAACTCCAGAACCGCATCGAGGAGTTCCGCACTAAGAAGGAGAGCATGAAGGCCCGCTACCAGGCCGCCGAGGCACAGACCCGCGTCTCGGAGGCCATGACCGGTGCCGGAAACGAGATGGAGGACGTCGGCCGGGCCATCGAACGCGCCGAGGAGCGCACCGAGGACATGGAGGCTCGTTCCGAGGCGATGGACGAACTCCAGGATTCGGGCGTCTTCGAGGACGCGCTGTCGGACAAGGACAGTCTCGACCGCGAACTCGAAGAGGTTCAGGCCTCCGGCGAGGTCGACGCCGAACTCGAGACGCTGAAGGCCGAGATGGGCAAGGGGTCGACCGAGACGACCGAAACCGAGTCGAGCGCCGACGCCGAGTCCGAAACCGACCTCGAAGCCGAACTCGAAACCGAGACGGAAGCCGACTCCGACGTCGGCGACGAGGAGATAGAGCAGGAACTCGAAGAGATTCGCGACGACGAGGAGCAGTAGCGCGGTCGGACGGTCAGGACGACGGGTCGCCGGCCGGCGACCCGTCGCCCCGACGAACCGCGACTCAGTCGGCCGCCGCCGCGATTTTTCGCGCCGCCTCCGCGCTCCGAGCGGCGGTCACCCGCACGGTCGCGCCCTCGCGCTCGACCACGTAGGCGACCGCGGGCGCCGACTCGCTCGCGGACACCACCAGCACGTTGCGAGCGGGTTCGCCGGCCGCGTCGGTCGTCCCCGCTCTGCTCCCGTTCGACTCGGTCGCGCCGAGCGAGTCGAGCGTCCCGCGCCACGCCGCGGCGAACTCCGCCGCCTCGCTCTCGTTCTGCCAGACCGTGACCCAGTGGGTCGCCTTCCGGGGGCCGTCGCGGTAGTAGTACATCCGGTCGGCCGCCCAGCCGTCGGCCGCCTCCGCCGCCGTCCGGAACGACCGACCGTTCATCCGGAGCGCGTGCCGGACGACCAGTTCGCCGACCGTGTCGGTGTGGTAGCGCTCGAATCCGGCGATGTCGGTCGGCGGCGCGTCGGGTACCCCGGCGGCCGACCCCGCGTCCGTCGGCGCGCCGGGATGGAGCAACCCGGCCGACGCGCTCGGCGGGTCGCGGATGGCCGCCGAACGAGCGTCGGGCGCGGCGTCGGTCCGCTCGTAGTACCGGTAGCCGTAGTAGTACGGCGTTCCCCCGACGCTGTGGGGCCACGCCGCCCGCGACAGCGTGCGGTTGTACTCGGCAACTGAGTACTCGTTGCCGGTCGCGTAGCGGTCGTGGTACTGCCGGGTGACCCACATCGCGTCGCCCTCGACCAGCGACGTGGCGACCAATCGGGCGTCGGTAGTCCACCGCGAGAACTCCCCGCGGAGTTGGCTCCGAGTCGGCGAGATGAGGCCGTGCTGGAACTGCAATGCGTGGGTGAGTTCGTGGGCCAACACGACCTCCTGGCCGACGCCGTGGGCCGCCAGGTCCGAATCGTTCATCAGGTAGACGTGGACGCCGTCGCCGCGCCGGACGGTGTAGCCGAGCGGCGTCCGGCGGTCGGTCGAGCCGTTGGAGTACAGTTGCAGGGCGCGCGCCCCCGCCGGCCGGATGGCCGCGAAGCGGTCGCGGACGTCGCCCGCGCTCCCGTTCCGGTCGGGGTATTCGTGGAGCGTGATTTCGTCGGTCGCCGACAGGCCGCGCAGTTCCTCCACGCGGTCGAGGACGGCCTCGGCGTCGTACTCGGGGTCGAAACCATCGGTGACGATATCGCCCTCGTCGTCGCCGTCGTCCCCGTCGCTTTCGGCGGTCGTGTCGGGCGTGGTGACCTGGTCGAGGCTCGCGTTCGGGACGGCGAGTCCGTTCGAATCGGCGTTCGCGTGTTCGGCACTCGTTCCCACCGGCGGCGCGCCGGCCGCGGGCGTCGCGCCCGCGAGGAGGACGAGCGCGACCGCGGCGACGGCGAACCGGACGTGGCGTCGCATGGGGGAACCACGCGACGGAGTACCAAAAATGTCCCCGGGCGTCGGGGTCGAGTCGGTGCATTCGGGTCGACCGGTCGGGCGATTCTCGGGCCGCGAACCACACTTATCACGGTCGCACTCCAATTCCGACCGTCTACCGTGTCGACCGTCACGCTCCCGAGGGAACTCCGAAAAGAGATGGTCGCCCACGCGCGCGAGGGTGCGCCCGAGGAGGTCTGCGGAATCCTCGCTGGGATGGACGAGTCGGGCGCGCGCCGCGTCGAAGCTCGCCACCCCGCCGCGAACGTCGCATCGACGCCACGGACGAACTACGAACTCGACCCGCGCGAGCAGTTGGAACTGATGGAGGCCGTCGAGGACGCCGGCCGGGAGGTCGTGGGGTTCTACCACTCGCACCCGGCGGGGCCGACGGGGCCGAGCGCCACCGACGCGGCGGAGGCGACCTGGCCGGGAAAGTCGTATCTCATCGTCTCGCTGTCCGGGGACTCAGCGTCGGTCGGGTCGTGGCGCTGGACCGGCGAGGAGTTCTCGCGGGAGGAAGTGCGGGTCGTTGATTCGGATGGAAGATAGCCGTTCGCGTCGCGTGTTCGTCTCTCGTTTTCGGCTTCCAGTACTCTCACTGCGACCGCGATAGCACTCGTAACGCACCGCAGACCAACACTCGCACGACTCACATGAGAACCGCACCGCCACTGCACCGCGACCGCAGGCCACACGCCTCCCCAGCCGATTCGCTCACTGCGTTCGCTCATCCCTCGCGCACGAGGGCGCGGCTCCAAACCGCGGAGTCGCAGCGTGGGAGCAAAGCTCCCACGAGCCTGCGTTCGCTGCGCTCACGCAGACGCCAGCGCGCGCCAACGTCCAGAGGACGAAATTAGAAACGGCACGAAAGCCGATTCACTCGCTCCGCTGGGCCGACCAGACCGCGGTCAGCCCCAGTAGAATCGCCGGAATCAGCGGCAGGACGAGGTATGCGAACTTGAAGGGCCGGACCGGCGGAATCACGTAGATGGTCGCCGGGATGACCAGAAAGCAGAGCGCGATGACCCCGACCAGAATCCAGTCGCGGTAGTTGAACTCCTCCTGGCCGCGCTCGACGGGCGCGGTCGGGTCGGCGTGCTCCGCGTCGGCGTCCTCGCGGTCACCGTCTATCTTCCCCGGTCGGTGGGTGTAGGTGTCTTCGGCCATCAGCGGTCGTACTCGCTGTCGGGGACCACGACGACCTTCCCGAATCCCTCGCGCTCTTCGAGCATCTCGTGGGCGCGGGCGGCCTCGCTCATCGGCAGGACCTCCCGGATGGCGGGTTCGAACTCGCCCTCCCAGACGAGTTCGAGCACGTCGTCGGCCTCGCCGTGGGTCGCCATCGTCGACCCGATGACCGAAAGCTGGTTCCAGAAGATGCGGTTGAGCCCCGCGCCG
Source organism: Halorussus vallis (assembly GCF_024138165.1). Taxonomy (NCBI): domain Archaea; kingdom Methanobacteriati; phylum Methanobacteriota; class Halobacteria; order Halobacteriales; family Haladaptataceae; genus Halorussus; species Halorussus vallis. Next base: position 1,549,954 of record NZ_CP100000.1, read on the forward strand.
GGGTTCGGGCCGGTCGTCGCGCCGCAGGTGACGATGCGCCCGCCCTTCGCCAGACTCTTGAGCGAGTCGGGGTAGGTCTGCTCGCCGATGTGGTCGACCACCACGTCGACCCCGCGCTTGTCGGTGAGTTCGCGGATGCGGTCGGCGAAGTCCTCCTCGGCGTAGTTGATGGCGTAGTCGGCGCCGAGGTCCCGGGCGTGGTCGAGTTTCTCGTCGGTGCTCCCGGTGGCGTACACCTCCGCACCGAGATAGTCGGCGATCTGGACCGCGGCGTGGCCGACGCCGCCCGAGGCCCCGAGTACCAGCACCTTCTCGCCGGGGTCGACGTCGGCGCGGGTGACCAGCATCCGCCAGGCGGTCTGGAAGACGAGCGGCGCGGCCGCGGCGGTTTCCCAGTCGACGCCCTGCGGGACGGGGACGAGGTTGTCGGCCGGAATCGCGGCCATCTCGCTGTGGACGCCCCGGACGTGTTCGCCGATGATGTGGTAGTTGACGCACAGCGAGTGCTCGCCGTGGCGACAGTGTTCGCACTTGCCGCAGGAGACGCCCGCAGACAGCGCAACGCGGTCGCCAGCCTCGAACCGGGTCACGTCCTCGCCGACCTCCAGGACGACGCCCGCGGCGTCGCTGCCCGGAACGTGGGGCATGTCGAGGTCGATGCCCGGCATGCCGCGCCGGGTCCAGATGTCCAGGTGGTTGAGCGCCCCGGCCTTGACGTCGACCAGCACCTCGTCGCGGTCGGGCGTCGGGTCGGGGAAGTCGCCGTACTCCAGTACGTCCCGGTCGCCGTGCTCCTCGAACTGAACGGCCTTCATGGGCGTGTGATTGGCTTGCGAAGGTAAAACTGTACCTCAACCGGAAGCGGGGTGAGTGGTTGTGAGAGGAGTGGGTAAAGGATAGTTACGCCGTAGATCAGAACGACAGCACAGCCCCGGATTACAGTCAGACGAAGTGCGGACCGCTACTCGCACGGTCCAACTGAGTACTGCCCCGCCACCGCAACCGCAGGCCACACGCCTCCCCAGCCGACTCCTTCGCGCCCTACGGGCGCTCGGTCGTCCCTCGCGCAATGAAGGCGCGACCCGAAACCGCCCGGGTCGCGCCGTGGGAGCTTCGCTCCCACGAGCCCTCGTTCACTCCGTTCACGAGGACGCCAGCGCGCGCCGTACCTCTCGTTCAACAGGACGTGGCTGCGGTGGCGGTGCGGTACTCACATGTATCGTGCAAGCAGGACGCTTCGTCGACCAAGATGCCAGTTGACCGAGTGCGAGTAGGGCGCTTTACTCGAACGAGCCCTCGCAGTCGCGGAGTACGAGCAGGACGCTTCGTTCGACGAACAATCGAGTCGGTGCGGAGAGCGCGAGGCGCTTCTACCTCCGAGAGTCCGACCGATACGAAATCGTAATTCTCGAATCACGAAACCGCTCTGGCGGCGGGGATTTTACGTGATGGCGGTCCAATCGTTCGCCATGGTCGATTTCCAATCTCGCGACAGGCGCCGCGGAACGGAAGACGAAGACGACGAGGACGACTCCGGACGACCCCTCGACGAACCAGAAGAGGAGCCCCACGACCACGAGGACCACGCGAAGAAGGGCCACCACCACGAACACGACGTGGAGTCGCTGAGCGCGGCCGTAGTCACGATTTCCTCGTCGCGGTCGCTCTCGAACGACCCGGCGGGCGACGCCATCGTCGCGGCGCTGGACGACGAGGGTCACGACGTGGTCAACCGAGAACTCATCGCCGACGACTACGACGGCGTCCAGAGTTCGCTGAACGCGCTGGTGCGGCGCGACGACGTGGACGCGGTGGTCACGACCGGTGGGACCGGCGTCACGCCCGACGACGTGACCATCGAGGCCGCCCGGCCGCTGTTCGACAAGGAACTGCCGGGCTTCGGCGAACTGTTCCGCACCCTCTCGTACGACGAGATCGGCACGAAGGTCGTCGGCACGCGCGCGACCGCGGGAGTCGCCAACGGTGTGCCGGTCTTCTGCCTGCCGGGGAGCGAGAACGCCGCCCGCCTCGGGGCCGAGGAGATAATCGTCGCGGAGGCCGGCCACCTCGCGGGGCTGGCCAAGCCAGACGATGAAGAAGGCGAAGACGAAGACGGGTCGTAGGAGAAGGGAGAGTCCCGGTTAGAAGCGATAGCCGACGACGTCCGTCAGTACGAACCTTCGGGCGGCGTGTGGTCGGGCGAGGTGTCCCGGCGCATCGCGATTTCGAACCACGGACAGAGCCGGAGCTGTCGGTACCATTCGGGGTGTTCGTGCAGGCGCTCGTAGGGCACCCACATCAGGCCCGCGACCTCCTCCTCGTCGGGGTCGAGCGAGACGTCGTCCAGCGTCAGCTTCAGCACGGCGCAGACCTCGTGTTCGACGCCCGCGTTCTCGAAGTAGCGCTTGTACTCGAACTGGTCGGTCAGGCGCAGGTCGTCGTACTGGTCGGGCGAGATGCCCAGTTCCTCTTCGAGTCGCTGGCGGGTGGCGTCCTCCTGGCTCTGGCCCTGGACGGGATGAGAGGCGACCGTGCCGTCCCACCACGTCCCCCAGAGGCGCTTGTCGGGCGCGCGCTGGGCTAACAGGATGTTGCCGTCGCCGTCGAACACGAGCGAGGTGAACGCCCGGTGGCGCGTGCCGTCGCCCGTGTGGGCGTCGAGGCGGTTGACGACGTCCTGTTCGTTGTCGTCCGCGTCGACCGCGACGACGTGCTGTCGGGCGTTCTTGTGGCGCTCCTCCCCGGCGGAACTGGCCGCGTCCCCGGCCGTGTCGTCCGTACTCATTGGTCGGGAGTTGAAGGGGATAGGTAAAACCGTCTTCGATAGTCCGCTCGCGCAGAACGGTCGGCCGACCGGCGGTCGCGGCGGGACGGGTGAGTCCAGAGTCGCGCGGCGCGACTCTGGACTCAGTCGTCGCCCGAGCGGGGCCAGACTCAATCGTCACCCGGAGCGGGGCCGGGGCCGCGCGCGAGGTCGACCTCGCGCCAGGTGTCGCGCTGGTACCACGCGTACGCGAGCGCGGCCCCCACGACGTTCGTCACCGCGAACGAGAGCCAGATACCGCTCGAACCGAGTTCGTTGGCGGCGACCCAGGCGAACGGGAGTCGGAGCAGGCCGAGCGTCCCCACCGAGATGGCGGCGGCGGTCAGCGTCTTGCCCGCCCCGCGGAAGCTTCCGTTGTACGAGCGCATGATGCCCATGAAGCCGAACGTCGGCGCGACGTAGCGCATGAACGTCACGCCGACGTCGACCACGTCGGCGTTGGTGGTGAACACCCCGACGATGGGTTCGGCCCAGATCCAGCCGACGACCCCGACTAGCGAGAGCACGACGAACATGGCCTTGGCGGCGAACTTGCTCGTCTCGGCGGCGCGGTCGTAGTTGTTCGCGCCGATGTTCTGGCCCGACATGGTTTCGACGCCGCGCGCGACCGCGATGGCCGGCATGAAGACGACCGACAGCACCCGGGTGCCGATGCCGAACGCCGCGACCACCGTCGTGGGGAACATCCCAACCACCAGCAGCATCAGGTTGACCGAGAGCGCCCGCCCGGTGCCCTCGATGGACGCCGGTAGGCCGATTCGGAGGATGCGCTTGGCGAACGCGAGGTTCGGCCGCATGTCCCGGAGGTGTATCTCGACGCCGCGGATGCCGGCGAACATGATGCCGAGGCCCGCGACGAGCGCCAGCGCTCGCGAGAAGATGGTGGCGTACGCCGCGCCCTCCAAGCCCATCCGGGGGAACGGCCCCCACCCGAAGATGAGGAACGGGTCGAGGATGATGTTCAGCAGAACCGAGAAGAACATCACGACCATCGGCGTCACGGTGTCGCCGTAGCCCCGCATCAGCGAGATGAACATCAGGAAGCCGAACATGAACACCAGCCCCAGCGAGATGACCCGCATGTAGTCGACCGCGAGCCGGTAGACGTCGGGGGCGGCGCCGAAGAACCGCAGGAGGTCGTCGACGACGAAGTAGCCGGCGATACCCAGCAGTATCGAGGCGACGATGGCGAACGCGACCGTCTGGGACGCGGCGTACTCGGCCTCGCGCTCCTCGCCGGCCCCGACGTTCTGGGCGACCATCACGCTGCCCGCGACCGACAGCCCCATCCCGAGCGAGATGAGCAGGAACACCATCGGGAACGCGAAGCTGATGGCCGCCAGCGCCTCGGTCTTGTACTGGCCGACCCAGAAGGTGTCGGCGAGGTTGTAGGCGGTCTGGAACAGGTTGGTGATGACGATGGGAACCGACAGCAGGAACAGCGGCGTGGCGATGCCGCCCTCGGTCAGATCGAGGCCCTCTTGGTCGAACGCCCGCGAGAAGAGCTGGCGAACCCGCTCGAACCCGTCGAGGCCGCTCACCGTTCGGCCCCCGGCGGGTCGGCCGTCGCGAGGACGTCCGATTCGACGTAGCGTTCGAGCGTTCGTCGGGTCCGTTCGGTCGAGCGGCCGACCGCGACGCTACGGGTCTGGGCGCCGTTGCAGACCGTCACGAAGAACTCGGCCGTCTCGTCCACGTCGAGGTCCGAGCGGAAGTCGCCCGACTCGACGCCCGCCGCGAGCGCGTCGGCGAAGCGGTCGTGGAGCGTCCGGTCGAAGTCGGCGAGTCGCCGCCGGAAGGCGTCGTCGTAGGGGCCCTGGGCTTTCATCTCCAGCACCGCGGTCTTGAACTCGCGGTCGGGCCCCTCGGCGTCCGGGTCGAGCACCGCGTCGACGGTCGCCCCGAGTCGGTCGCGGGGCGTCTCCCCGTCGACCGCGTCGAGGCGCTCGGTGAACGACTCCAGCAGGTCGTCGAGGAACGAGAGCAACAGGGCGTGCTTGCTCTCGTAGTGGTAGTGGAGCGCCGACTTACTCTTCTCGGACTTCGCGGCGATGTCCTCCATCGTCACGTCGGCGTAGCCGTGCTCGCAGAGCGCGCGGTAGGTCGCGCGCATGATATCGTCGGTGGGTGGTGAGTCCGACATGCTGTTCGGTCGTTAGTGGAACTGACTGGCTAGTCAGTCAAATGGCTTGTGAAGTCGGAAGTCCACCGGGGTTCCCGCGCTCCGTGCTACCCGATACCAAGTTCGAATTTCGAAACCCCACTTCGGAACTCGTAATCTATCGTCGGATTTATTACGATGAACGAACTTCCAACTACCAACAGATGACCGAGGAGACCGAAGCTGGCGAGGGGCAGACGATACTGCTCATCGGAAGCGGGCCGATTCAGATCGGACAGGCCGCGGAGTTCGACTACTCCGGCGCGCAGGCCTGTCGCGCACTCCAGGAGGAGGGCGCGCGAGTCGTGCTGGTCAACTCCAACCCCGCGACCATCATGACCGACCCGGAGATGGCCGACGAGGTGTACATCGAACCCATCACCACCGAGGCCATCGCCGAGATCATCCGGAAGGAGCGCCCCGACGGCGTCATCGCCGGACTCGGCGGCCAGACCGGGCTGAACGTCACCGCGGAGCTCTCCGAGGAGGGCGTTCTGGAGGAGTACGACGTCGACATCATGGGCACGCCGCTCGACACCATCTACGCCACGGAGGACCGCGACCTCTTCCGCCAGCGGATGGAGGACCTTGGCCAGCCCATGCCCCGGTCGACGACCATCGCGCTCGACGATGACGAGAGCGCGACCGGATTGAGCGAGGAAGACCTCGAAGAGCGCGTCGAGGCCGCCGTCGAGGAGGTCGGCGGCCTGCCCGTCATCGCCCGGACGACCTACACCCTCGGCGGGTCGGGGTCGGGCGTCGTCGACGACATGGACGAACTCCTCGCCCGCGTCCGGAAGGGCCTGCGCCTGTCGCGCAACAGCGAGGTGCTCATCACCGAGTCCATCTCCGGATGGGTCGAACTGGAGTACGAGGTGATGCGGGACGCGGGCGACTCCTGCATCATCATCTGCAACATGGAGAACATCGACCCGATGGGCATCCACACCGGCGAGTCGACGGTCGTGACGCCCAGCCAGGTCATCCCCGACGAGGGCCACCAGGAGATGCGCGACGCCGCGCTCGAAGTCATCCGCGACCTGGGAATCCAGGGCGGGTGTAACATCCAGTTCGCCTGGCACGACGACGGCACCCCCGGCGGCGAGTACCGCGTCGTGGAAGTGAACCCCCGCGTCTCGCGCTCGTCCGCCCTGGCCTCGAAGGCGACGGGCTACCCCATCGCCCGCGTGACCGCGAAGGTCGCCCTGGGCAAACGGCTCCACGAAATCGAGAACGAGATTACCGGCCAGACCACCGCCGCGTTCGAACCCGCCATCGACTACGTGGTGACCAAGGTGCCCCGGTGGCCCAAGGACAAGTTCGACGACGTCGACTTCGAGTTGGGCACCGCGATGAAGTCGACCGGCGAGGCGATGGCCATCGGCCGGACCTTCGAGGAGAGCCTGCTCAAGGCGCTGCGCTCCTCGGAGTACGAACCCGAGGCCGACTGGGCCGAAGTCGACGACGAGACGCTGGAAACCGACTACCTCGAAGCCCCGACGCCCGACCGCCCCTACGCGATGTTCGAGGCGTTCGAGCGCGGCTACACCGTCGAGGACGTCGTCGACCTCACGGGCATCAAGGAGTGGTACGTCGAGCGCTACGAGAACGTCGCCGACGCCTCCGTCGCCGCCCAGGACGGCGACTTCGAACGGGCCGCCGAAATCGGCTTCACGAACCAGGAGGTCGCCGCCAAGGCCGGCGCCGACGTCGGCACCGTCGAGGCGAGCGCCCCCGACCGCGACTTCAAGCAGGTCGACACCTGCGCCGGCGAGTTCGCCGCTTCGACGCCGTACTACTACTCCTCGCGGAGTCCGGGCGCGGGACTGGGCCGTGACGAGGTCCAGGTCGACCGCGACGTCGAGAGCGTCGTCGTGGTCGGCGGCGGCCCCATCCGCATCGGCCAGGGCGTCGAGTTCGACTACTGCTCGGTCCACGCGGTCCGGGCGCTCCGCGAGCAGAGCATCGACGCCCACGTGGTCAACAACAACCCCGAGACGGTGTCGACCGACTACGACACCTCCGACGGCCTGTTCTTCGAACCCATCACCGCCGAGGAGGTCGCCGACGTCGTCGAGACGACCGACGCCGACGGCGTGATGGTCCAGTTCGGCGGCCAGACCTCCGTCGACATCGGCCACCCGCTGGAGGACGAACTCGCCCGCCGCGGCCTCGACTGCGAGATTCTGGGCACCACCGTGGACGCGATGGACCTCGCAGAGGACCGCGACCGCTTCAACCGCCTGATGGACGACCTCGGCATCGCTCAGCCCGAAGGCGGATCGGCCACCAGCGAGGAAGAGGCGCTCGAACTCGCCCACGACATCGGCTACCCGGTGCTGGTGCGTCCGAGCTACGTCCTCGGCGGGCGCGCGATGGACGTAGTGTACGACGACGAGGAACTGAAGGAGTACATCGAGGAGGCCGTGCGCGTCTCGCCCGACAAACCCATCCTCGTCGACGAGTTCCTCGCCGACGCGGTGGAACTCGACGTCGACGCCGTCGCGGACGGCGACGACGTGCTCATCGGCGGCATCATGGAGCACGTCGAGAGCGCGGGCGTCCACTCCGGCGACTCGGCCTGTCTGATTCCGACCCGGTCGCTCGACGACGAGACGTTGGGGCGGGTCCGCGACGTGGTCGAGGACATCGCGGTGGCGCTCGACACCGTCGGCCTGCTGAACGTCCAACTCGCCGTGAAGGAGGGCGAGGTGTACGTCCTGGAGGCGAACCCGCGCTCCTCCCGTACGGTTCCGTTCGTCTCGAAGGCGACCGGCGTCCCCATCGCCAAACTCGCCGCGAAGGTGATGGCGGGCGAGACGCTGGCGGACCTCGACGTCGAGGAGCAGGTGCCCGAGCAGATCAGCGTCAAGGAGGTCGTCCTGCCGTTCGACCGCCTGCCGGGTAGCGACCCGCGCCTCGGACCGGAGATGAAGTCGACGGGCGAAGTGATGGGCACCGCCGACACGTTCGGCAAGGCATACGACAAGGCCCAGGACGCGACCGGCAAGCCCATCCCCGACGACGGCACCGCGCTGGTCGACCTCACCGACGACTTCGGCGAGTACTTCAGCACCGAGGAGTTCGCCACCCACTTCGACGTGGTCACGCCCGAGGAGTTCGGCGACGACGAGCAAGAGCAGACCGAGCGCGAGATTCAAGCCGTCCTCGACGGCGACGTCGACCTCATCGTCTCGCGCAACCGCGACCTGCTGGAGACGGCCGTCGAGGAGGAAGTGACGTACTTCTCGACCGAGGCGAGCGCCCGGGCCGCACTCGACGCCCTGGACGCGCGCGACGAACCGCTCGACGTCCAGTCGGTCGACGTCCGACCCAAAGACGCCCGCGAGTGGGGCCGGTAGGCCGGTAGTTCGAACGCTCAATTTTCACGTCCGAGGTGGCGCGCGCTGGCGGGACTCCGCTGTTTGGAGTCCCGCCCATGCGCGCGAGGGATGACTGAGGTCCCGAAGGGACCGAAGGAATCGGCTGGGGAGGCCGTGGTTTGTGGTGGCGGTGCGGTCTTCATGTGAGTCGTGCGAGTGGCGGTCTGCAGTGCGGTTGCGGTCACTGTGCGTTTTCCGTCCTCCGTGAAAATCGCAGACGTTCCCATCTCCGTTCTACCCACTAGCTCCACCGAACACCCCACGACGAAAGCTCAATACGAATAGTTCAGTTCAAGTCCCGACGCCCGGATGGCCGTCCTGATACCGGAGCAACTGGGCTGCCCGGTCGGCCTTCGCCAGCAGCACTTCCTTCAGCGCCGGGGGGTTCCGGATGTCGCTGTCCTCGATGACCGACTCGGGGAGCGCGAGCGTCCCCTCGGGGACGCCGTCGGCGCCCTGCACCGCGACGTGGCGGCGGCCGACCTTCATCACGAGCGGCGCGTCGAGTCGCTCGACGCCCTCTCCGGTCGCGTACAGCTGCTCGTTGATGTATTCGTGCTGGTCGCGGCGCATCACCGCTTGCTCCTCGCCGGAGGGCTCGACGTACAGCCGACCGAGGTAGTAGCCGCTGGAGAATTCCTCGAACATGACACACGGTGTCGTATAGCACCCTTAGACTTAAGCTCGTCGGGTGGTTTTATATGGTAGTTCAAACTTACTACTTAAGGATTCGCAGGTCGGAGCCGAAGATTCGAACGCGCTCCCGGACGCCGACCGCGAGCGACCGAGCGGAACTCCGGACACGGTACGCGACGCGACTCGGCCGACGCCTACGCGTCTGGGAAGACATTTGGCGCTGGCGCTCCGCCTGACCGGTATGGCGATTCCGGAGCGGTACGCGCGGACGTATCTCGAACGCGGGCCGAACCTGGTCTGGCTTCTGGTAGTGAACGTCATCGCGATGCTGGTCGGGGTTCGGTTCTACGTCGAGACGCTGCCGGAGGTCCCGACCTACCTCTGGCCGCTGTACGCCGACTCGCCCGCGGCACTCTTCCTGGCGACGCTCTCGCTCGTGACGCTGCTGCCGAACCTGGGTCGGCGACTCGCCGACGCCCCCAGCAACCGACCGCTCCGGTACCTCCACACGCTCGCGTTCGCGTCGCTGGTGAAGTACGGACTCTGGACGTTCGTCGCGCTCAACCTCGGCTTCTCGCAGTACTTCGGACCGCCGTGGGAGTCGGGGCCGCTGTGGGACTACTGGTTCATCGTCCTGACCCACCTCGCGTTCGTCGTCGAGGCGTACCTCCTGCCGTACTACGCCGACACGAGTCGCGGGGCGCTCGCGGCGGCGCTCGGAGTCCTCCTGGTCAACGACGCGCTCGACTACGGCCTCGGACTCCACCCGCCGCTCCGGTACACGCCGGACCTGCTGTTGCCCGCCGCGACCGTCGCGCTCTCGGTACTCTCGGTCGCCGCGGCCGCCCGCGCGCTCGGCCGCCGCCGGAACCGCGGCGGCCCCGCGTCCGCCGACTCGGCCCGGTCGCGTGACGAACCGAGTCGAGGAAGCTAATCGGTCTTTGAACACTCGCGGGCCGTCTGCTGGCTTCGCTCCCGTTCGTAAACGGAACGAACGAATCTCGGTCTTTTTAAGGCGAGCTGAACTACGCATTCTCGATGAGAACGTACCGAGCCGTCCTGTTGGCGCTGCTCGCCGCCTGCGGCGCGCTAGCGGTAGCCACTCCAACCGGTGCAGTCGCGACCGACGACGCGGTTCGCCCCGGCTACGACGCCGAGGGCGGTCCCTCGGCCGCCGTCCTCCAATCCGACGCGCCGAACGACAACGCCAGTGCGAACGCCACGCTCGGCGCGGACATCTCGGCGTTCATGCAGTCGAACGCCGCCGAAATCGGCGGTGCGGTCGAAACCGGCATGTGGACCGCGGCGTTCAACGCCACCGACAACGCGTCGGCCAAGGAGCGGCTCGTCGACCGCCGGACCAGACAGCTCCAGAAGGAACTCCAGGCGCTCCAGCAGCGGAAACAGCGACTCGTCGAGCGCCACGAGGCCGGAAACCTCGGCGACACGGCCTACAAGGCCCAGGTGAGCCACCTCCTCGGGCGCATCAACGCACTCCAGTCGGCGGTCAACACGACCATCAGCACGGCCGCCAGCGCGCCGCCACAGTCGACGGTCGGCGCGACCGCACAGGGGACCGCGCGCGGCAAGGGTAACCTGGGTCGGCTCCGGAACATCGGCCAGCAGGCCGCGAACCTCTCGGGGCCCGAAATCGCCGCCGTGGCGCGCAACACCTCGGGCGTCGGCCTCGAAAACGGCCGGTCGAACGGCGCGAAGAACGGCCTCGGCGTCGGCAACGCCACCGGCCCGACGAACGGTTCGAACGGCCTCGGCGTCGGTCCCGGCTCGAACGGGAATCGGGGCAACGGACAGGGGCCGCAGAACGGAGCCGGCAACCCCGGCGGTGAAGCCCCGCTCGCCGGCGACGGGACGAACGCGACCCTCGACGACCCCGTGACCGGACCGACCGTCAACGGGACGAACGGACTTGACGGACTCGTGAACGACTCGACCGACGGCCTCGACGCCGAGACGGTCGCCGACGCGTTCGACCACAGCGCGACCCCGTTCGGCGTATTACTGGCCCCGAACGTCGCGGCGTAATCGGCCGGTAGCCGACCCGATGCGCGGTCGTCGGGTCGGGCGGAGAGACACCCTTTTCAGCGCGCGTTTCTTAGGCCCGGTCGTGAATGGACTCCGCCGAGTTACTCGACATTCTGGGAAACGAAAACCGTAGGCGAATCCTCCGCCTGCTGGCACGCAAACCCTGTTACGTCACGGAGATTAGCGAGTACCTCGGCGTCAGTCCCAAGGCCGTCATCGACCACCTCCGGAAACTGGAGGACGCCGGTCTCATCGAGAGTCGCACCGACGACCAGCGGCGCAAGTACTTCAGCATCTCGCGGAACCTCCGACTCGAAGTCGAAGTTTCGCCCTACCAGTTCGGCATGAAGAGCGCCTACCCGGCGAGTACGAACCTCGACGTGAGCGCCTGCCGGTACGTCTCGCTCAACATCCAGTACGACGCCGACACCGCCGACCAGGAGAAAGACGCCGACGAGGCGGCCGCCGAATCGTCGGCGAAGCCGGACGAAACCGCCGACGAAGCCGACGGACGAGACGCTGACGAGACGGACATTGGCGAGACGGACGCCGACGCCCAAACCGCGGCGGGGCTCGCGGCGGAACTCACCCAACTCGAAGACCTCCAGAGCGAACTCTCGCTCGCACAGCGGTGGGTCCACGGCCGTATCGCCGACGTGCGCGACCGCCTCGCGAGCGAACTCGACGCCGAGGGCGAAAAGCGCCTTCACGCCGAGGTGCTGGCGGCCGTCGCGGGCGGCGCCGAGACAGTCGCCGAGGTCGCCCGCGACGTCGACGCCCCCGAACCGGTGGTCGAGGAGTGTCTCGACCTGCTGGCCGGCCGCGACGTGCTGACCGAAGACGGCGGACAGTGGTCGCTGGCGGAGTGACGCGGCGTCACGCGGAAATCTCTTCTGCGAGCGAACGCGGTCGAAAACTGGGGTTCAGATGTCGGCCGTCAGGCCGTCGCGAAGGTCGCCGCCGAAGTACGCGCCGAGCGCGCCCGCCAGCAGGCCGGTTCCGGCGCCGAAGACGGCGAGCTGAACTCCCGCGCCGCCGAACGCCGTGAGCGCGAGGTGTCCGAGGACGGCCGTCAGTCCGGCGACGACCGCGCCGGCGACCGCGGATTCGAGGACGGTCGAGCGCTCGACGGCGAGACCGAGCGCGAACGCGCCGGCGAAGACGCCGAGCAAGCCCGTGAACTGGTCGAGTATCGGGAGCGGGACGAACGCACTCCCGACGAACATGCAGACGCCGAGGAGCACGAGCGCGTAGCCGAACGTCTTCGGATTGAAGATGTTCGCCGCGCGCGACTTGGCGCGCTGACCGAGCGAGGCCGACTGGCTCTGGGTCTGCTCGCCGGACTCGGCGTCGAGCGTGGAGGTGAGGTCGTCCGCGAGCGAGTCGCGGGTGCGCTGGTCGGAGCGCTGGGGCATGCGTAGCTGTTGGGCGGGTGAGGTAATGGGTCTTTCCGTGGGCGCTCCGAACGGGAGTTACTACTGTTGGGTGACGGCTCGATTTTCCCACGAGATGATAGACTGTACCTGCCACGAACAGAGGACAGTAACCCTTCGAGCCCGTGTCTGTTCTATGAATTTCGATTCGGTCGTCGGTCGGGAGTCTCGCTACGCGCGCCTCGCCCAGTGGGCGTTGATCGAGGGCGATCGACTCCTCATCACGGCGGGAGTGTCCGCGGCGACCTTCGCGCTCACGTGGACGCTCATCGCGAGCGGCACGCTCTCGGTGAACCCTCGGAGTCCCATCGAGTCGATACTCGGGAGCGGGGTCGTCGCCGGCCTCTTCTCGCTCATCTCGGTGACGCTGACCATCAATCAACTCGTTTCCTCGCGGGTCTTCGGCGGACTGGACACGTTCCAGGAGAAGTTCGAGGGCGGCAACGACCTGCGGAACAAGATCGCGGAGATCTCCGGGCATCCCTCGCCGCCGATCGACGCGGCGGAGTTCATCGCCTTCATCGGCGAGACGCTCGGTGAGCAAGCGGTCGCGCTCCGGGACGAACGCGACCGCGACGACGAGGAGATGGGCGAGGAGATAGCCTCGTACGTCGACGATCTGGTCGAGTACGCGCAACCGGTCCGGGAGGTGTCGAACGAGATGTCGCCCGAGACGGTCATCCTGACGCTCGCGGGCCCCGATTTCGCGCAGTACCTCAATCGGACGGACGACCTCCGGAGCGGGCGGTACGAGGAACTCACCGACGCAGAGTCCGACCGACTCGACTCGATAGCCCACCTGCTGAGCGCGCTCACCGTGTTCCGGCAGTACTTCAAGACCATCTCGCTCCACCAGGAACTGGCCCGGCTGTCGCGGCAGTTCGTCTTCATCGGATTTCCGGCGGTGATGGTCGCGCTGCTCGCCCCGCTACTCTACAAGTCGAATCCGGCGGCGGTGCTCGTGCCGTACTCGCTGCCGCTGATCATGAGCGCCAGCCTCACCGTCGTCGTCACGCCGCTGGTGCTGTTGATGGTCTACATGCTCCGCATCGCGACCATCTTCAGGTACACCGTCTCGGTCGCCCCGTTCGTCCCGCCGGCCGAGTGGTGAACGGGTGCGCACTCGACCGACGGTTCCGGAAGAGCCGAAAAGATGGTTTGAAGTCCGGCGCGGCGGTAGCCCGTGGTATGAATCCCGGCGACCGCGTCCGCGTCGAGCGGGCCGACCAGACCTACGAGGGCGTACTGCTCCCCTCCACGACGAGCGAGCACCTCGTCGTCAAACTCGACGGCGGCTACAACGTCGGCGTCGACCGCGAGGCCGCAGACGTCGACGTGCTCGAAGACGACGTGTACGACATTGAGGAGGGCGAGACGAGCGACTCCTCGGCGGTCGAGTTCGACCCCGACCTGCCGACCGTCTCGCTCATCTCTACCGGCGGCACCATCGCCTCGACGGTCGACTACCGCACCGGCGCGGTCACGGCGCAGTTCGACGCCGAGGACGTGCTCCGGGCGGTCCCGGACCTCGCGGGCCGGGCCAACTACCGCGGGCGCGTGGTCGCCAACATCCTCAGCGAGAACATGACCCCCGACGTGTGGCGCGACCTCGCGGAGGCGGTCTACGAGGAAATCGAGGCGGGCGCCGACGGCGTGGTCGTGATGCACGGCACCGACACGATGCAGTTCACCGCGTCGGCGCTCTCGTTCGTACTCGACACGCCCGTCCCCGTCGTGTTCACCGGAAGCCAGCGGTCGGCCGACCGGCCCTCCTCTGACAACGTGATGAACGCGGTCTGCGCGGTCGAGGCCGCCAAGGCCGACGCCGCGGAGGTGCTGGTCTGCATGCACGCCACCGAGAGCGACGACGTCTGCGCGCTCCACCGGGGCACCCGGGTGCGGAAGAACCACACCTCCCGCCGGGACGCCTTCGAGACGGTGGGCCGAAAGCCCCTGGGAGAGGTCGACTACGACACCGGCGAAGTGAGCTTCCGCCGCGAGCACGCCGAGCGCGGCCAGAAGGACCTCGACATCGCGCCCGAACTCGAAGCCGACGTGGAACTGCTCAAGTTCACGCCCGGGATGGGCGTCGAAGCGCTCGACTTCGCCGAGGGGAAGGCCGGCCTCGTCCTCGAAGGCACCGGCCTCGGCCACGTCCACTCCGACTGGGTCGACCGCATCGCCGAACTGGTCGACGACGGCACGACGGTCGTCATGACCAGCCAGTGCATCGAGGGCCGGGTCTGCGACCGGGTCTACGACACCGGCCGGGACCTGCTGGAGGCCGGCGTCGTGGAGGGCGAGGACATGCTCCCCGGCACCGCGAAGGTGAAACTGATGTGGGCGCTGGCAAACAGCGCCGACGTGCCCGAGACGATTCGGGAACCGCTGGCCGGCGAGATACAGCAGCGGTCGGTGCCGTGGATTTAGGATGAGCACCGGCATCCAACTCCGGGAGGCGACCCACGACGACTACGAGGCCGTCGTCGCGTTCACCGAGAACACCTGGCCCGACCGCGACGGGGGCGACTACATCCCCCACATCTACCACGACTGGATAGAGGGCGACGACCGCCGGACGGTCGTCGCGGACGCCGGCGACGACATCGCCGGCATCGTCCAGTGCGTGCTCCTCTCCGACTGGGAGGCGTGGGGCCAGGGGATGCGAGTCAACCCCGAATTCCGCGGCCGGAACGTCGGCGTCGAGATGACTCACGACCTCTTCTCGTGGGCGCGGGACCGGGGCGCGACCGTGCTTCGGAACATGGTGTTCTCCTGGAACGTGGCGGGACTGGGCCACTCGCGGGCGACCGGCTACGAACCCGCGACCGAGTTCCGGTGGGCGCACCCGACTCCGGACCCGGACGCCGAACCGGCTGGCCGGGCCGAAATCACGAGCGACCCGAACGCGGCGTGGCGATTCTGGACCGACAGCGCCGCCCGCGACCACCTCCGCGGCCTGGCGCTCGACGACGAGGAGTCGTGGGCGCTCTCGCAGTTGACCCGCGACCACCTCCGTGCGGCGGCCGACGACGACGGCCTGTTCGTCGTTCAGGGCGAGAAGACTCGCGGGTTCGCCCACCGCGTCCGGGAGTACGACCGGCCGGACGAGGACGGCGACCCCGCTCGGTGGGTCGAGTACGGCGTCGGCGCGTGGGCCGACGCCGAGAGCGCCGCCGCGCTGTTCGGGGCGGTCGCGCGCGACGCCGCCGCGCGCGACGCCGACCGCACCCGCGTCCTGATTCCCGAAACCGTCGAGGCGGTCAGCGACGCCGCCGCCTGCCGAGTCGAGGTCGCCGCCGAACCGGACTTCGTACTCGCGGCCGACCTCACCGGAAAGTAGGAGTCGTTCGGCTCGCTCGCGCGCATCGGCGCGCGAGCGAGCCGTATCGCATCAGTCGTCGGTCTTCGCTTTCCCCGTCTCCGACTCGTCGCTCTCTGCGTCGCCAGTCGCCGCCTCGTTGCTCTCGTCCTCGCCTCCCTCGGCCTCCGCGGCCGGTTCCGGCGTCCCCTCGTCTGTGCCGGGCATGTTCCACTCGATGGAATCGGTGGCGGTGTCCCAGTCGACCGTCTCGCCCACGTCGCTCTGCTGGAGCAGGAACGGCCCCGCCGAGAGCGTGCGCTGGGTGATGGTCGCCGCCCGGACGATGTAGGCCGTGAAGATGAGGTACGGGCCGAGCGCGAGCGTGTAGGCGACGCTGACGAACACCACCAGCGGCGACACGCCGAACAGCGACATCTCGGGGATGAGCTTCGAGTCGAGCGCCAGCAGGACGTACGAGGTGAACACGATGGCCGGTAGCGAGACGTACAACAGCCTGCTCGACAGCCGCGCGAGTTCCCGCTTGTAGTACAGCGACTTGAAGTACTCCCGGCCGGTGGCGAAGAACTTCAGCGTGTCGATGAGGTCGTCGATGGCCTGGTTCTCGTCGTCATCGAGCGCGTCGCCGTACTTGCGCTTGAACCGCCTGGCGACGTTGAGTTGCCAGGAGTAGTTGTAGTTCAGCCCGGCCAACAGCACGTCGAACGTGCCGAATCGCGCGTTGTGGAGCGTATCTCCGGCTTTCTGGGCGTCCTGGTGGACGCGGTCCGCGAAGTCGCTCGCCTCTTCGGCGAACTGGCCGTCGTTGCCCTCGGCGTGTTCGGCGAGCGCCTCGGCCTGCCGGTCGATGGTGCCCAGGATGACCCGCAGGAACTCGGCGGGCCGGGTCGGACTCACCTCGGACTCGATGTAATCCTCGATGCGGTTGCGGTACTGCACCGACGCGTCGATGCGCTGTTCCTGGCTCTCGATGTCGGTTATCTCCTGCGAGAGAAAGACCGAGTTGATGGAGACGACGATCGAGACGAGCAGGATGATGCCGCTCAGTAGCGTGTTGAACAGCGTCTGGACCGTGTTCGTCTCTCTGAGCAACCCGCGCACGTCGACCGGCCGCACGACCGACAGCGCGACGAGCGCCACCAGCACGGTGGCCATCAGCACCACCGCGACCTTCCAGCGGTCGGCGCTGAGCAGCAGCCAGCGAGCGACGCGGCTCTCTCCCGGTAGTTCGAGCGACGACGGAACGCTCGGGACCCCCTCGCGGAGCTGCGACGCGTCGTCACGAAGCTCCCGAGCCCCGTCGCGAACCTCGTCTACCCGCGACTGGTCGTCGGTTTCTCCCGTCCCCATATTCCTCCCCCTACCTTTTGCAGGGACCCGGAGGCTAAGGTCTTCGGGTTGAAATGTCCGGGTCCGGCCGAGGAGAAAAGCCCGTCGTCGCGGACGCGCTCAGCCGCCGCTGACCGGCGGGAACAGCGCGAGTTCGTCGCCCTCGTCGAGTTCGGTGTCGAGCCCTCGCTGCTCGCCGACGCTCGTCCCGTTTCGCAGGACGTTGATGTGGTCGCGCATGTCGCCGTCGTCGTCGTAGATGCGGTCGGCCAGGCCGGGCCGGTCGGCGACCAGCGCGTCGAGGGCCGCCCCGACCGTCTCGCCCGGTTCGGCGTCCACGGCGATCTCCTTGTCTCCGGCGACCTCGGCGAGGTCCGCGAACAGCTTCCACTGCATACTCGACCCTGAGGGACGGGGGGACAAAGAGGGTTACCCAAGCCGACGCGTCCGGCCGGACGCGTCGGCCGGCCGCTCGCCGTCGGTCGCCGTCTCGCGCACGTCGGACTCCCCGTCGGCGACCGCCGCTTCCCCGGCGTCCGAGACGCCGGCGGCCGCGGCTTCGACCTTCCGGAGCAGGTCGGGCCGGCCGACGAGGTAGAGCGTGTCGCCCGCCGCTATCGAACGGTCGCGGGCCGGGAGCGTCTCGACGCCGTCGGCGCCGCGAACCGCGACGACGGTCGCCGCCAGTCCGCCGACCGGCGCGCCAGCGAGCGGGCTGTCGTCGGTCACGACCACGGCGCCGACCGTCTCGTCGGCCGCGCGGAGTTGAGCGGAGAACTCCCGGTCGGCGCGCTCCTCGGTCGGGAGCGTCACCAGCCGGTACGCGGCGTCGGGGTCGAGGGCGGCCGCGTCGGCGGCGTCGAGCGCGAGCGTCGCCACGTCGCCGACCGCCGCTCGGAGTTCCGCGGTCGCCACGCGCTGGGGACCGGGGGACGCTGCGGCGGACTCGGCGTCCGAGTCGCCCTCCGCAGCGTCGAAGGTGTCCTCCGCGGCGGCCGAGTCCGTCGACGGACTCGGCCGCCGCCAAACCTGGACGCGGTCGCCCGGACTCGCGCTGAACGCGGGGTCGGCCCGGACCGCCGCCGCGACGGTTCCCGGCGGCAGCGTCGGCCCGATGCCCGCCGCCCGGCCGCCGACCGCGAGGTACGAGACGGTGCCGTCGGCCGACAGGTCGACGTCCACGTGGCCGACGCCGTAGTCGTCCCGGAGCCGGGTTACCAGCCGGTCACGGAGTTCCGCCACGGTCAGCCCGCGCGGAAACCGGAGCGTGGTTTCGGCCAGCACGGCCTTCGTCTCAGGCGCGACCGGGTCGTAGCCGTCGATGTCCTCGACGCTCGCCGGGAGTTCGACCGCGACGAACCGCCCGACCGCCTGCACGAGTCGGCTCAGGTCGCCTTCGAGTTCGGCCGCGCCCGAGACCGCGAACGCGTTCGCTACCGCAGTGCCGACGTGCCCGCCCGCAACGGCGGTGACGGCGCCCAGCGCGAACGCCGCGACGTTGACGAGCGCGCGACCGGTCGACGGGACGGCGGTGCCGCTGTCGAGGAACTGATAGAGCGCCGTCTCGGTGTTGAGCAACGCGCCGACGGCGCCGAGACCGACCAGCACCGCCAGACCCTCGGGAATCCGCTGGCGTGCGTACGACCGGTAGAGTAGTCCGGCGAACGCCGCGACCCCGCCCGACAGCAGCGCGAGGCCGACGACGCGCGCGAGCGCCACGACGGGGCGCTCGAACGTGACCAGGAGGTTCGAACCCGCGGCGGCCGGGCCGACGAGCGCGGTCACGCCGCCACCTCCTCGAAGCGGTCGAGCGCGCTCCGCGCGCCGACCGCGTACAGTTCGTCGCCGGCCGCGAGCGCGGTCGACCCCGCCGGCGCGAACGTCCAGGTCCGGCCGCGCCGGACCGCGAGCACCGCCACACCGTACTCGTCGCGGAGCGCCGCCCCGCCGAGGGTCGCGCCGTCGACCGGCGACCCCTCCCGGAGTTTCAGCCGGCGGAACCGCTTGCCGTCCCGTCGCAGCAGCGACAGCAGTTCGAACTCGCGGCGCGTGCCGCGGGCACGTACCCGGAGCGCGGCCGACTCGGCGTCGAGCAGGGTTTCGGCGTCCCGCGGCGAGACGGCGACCGTCACCCGACCGTCACCGCCGGTGGCCTGGGGCGCGGGCGTCGAAACCGGCACGTCGGCGGCCGCCTCGTTCTCGGCGTCATTTTTCGTCGCGGAGTTGGCCCGTGAGACGACCGGGTTCGAAGCGCCGTCGTCGAAACTCGCGGCTCCGGCGGGTGACGCGGTTGCGCCGCCCGCTCCGTCGGACTTCGCGCTGATGACCGTGCCGTCGACCTCGCCGCCGTCGGTCGAAACCGTCACCTCATCGCGGCGCGCCAGCCCCGTCGGGACGAGCGTCTCTACCGAGACGGCCCGCCGGCCCTGCGGGACCCGCCGGGAGAGGCCGCCGACCGGCGGGGCCGCCGCGAGCGTCGCCCGCCCGCGCTCGTCGATGCTCGCGGTCACCTCTGCGAGGTCGTGGTCGGTTCGGAGTCGCTCCTCCAGGCGGAGTTCGAGTTCCGACAGCGGGAGGTCGGCGGGGAACGTCCACTCGCCGCCACGAAGCGTCGCCCGCAGGTCGGCGGTGAGCGGCGGGTAGCCCTCGACGTCGGCGACCTCGCCGGTCGCCCGGACGCGGACCTGGCCGAAGCGGCCGACCCGCTCTATCGCGTCGGCCGAGAGGGTGCGCTCGCGAAGCGACTTGAGCGTGAACCGGCGCGGGAACTCCGCGCCCATCCGGTCGCCCTGGGCGTGGGCGTACAGCGTCACCATCATCACGACCAGTGCGGAGACGAGCGCGGCGGGCGAGGCGGCGATCTCGGTTTCGAGCAGGCCGAGAAGTCCGCCCTGGACGCCGGCGACCGCGACCCCGAGGACCAGGACGGCGAACCCCGGAATCGAGACGCCGGTGAAGTACTTGAACGTGAACCCGAGCGACCACGCCACGAGCGCCGGGACGACGGCCGTCAGTACGCCGAGATAGAGACCGACCAGCAGTTGGCCGGGGAACGAGAGACCGAGCGCCATGGTTTCGGCGAGACGCACCGACCGTAAATCACTACCGACAGTTTATCTACCGGGACGCGCACAGGTTCGTGCATGGAGACGGGGTCGTGGCCCGACCGCATCAGCGTCCGCGTCACGGTCACCCTGACGTTCGCGGTGGCGGCGCTCTCGATAGCCACGGGCGTGTTCAGCATCGGGTTCAGCCCGGCCTCCACCGGGAACCTCTTCGGCGGCGAGATTCCCGAGTGGGTCCAGGAGACGGCCAGGTTCACCGGCGTGCTCACCGGCTTCACGATGCTCGTCAGCGCGATGGGAATGCGCCGGGGGCTGCGTGTCGCGTGGTACTCCACGGCGTTGCTGCTCCCGCTGACGGCCGTCCAGGGGCTCGTCCAGTCGAGTTCGTACTCGCTCCCCCTGGTCGCGGTGTCGCTGCTCGCGCTCCCGTTCGTGTTCGTCCGGCGGGACCGCTTCGACCGCGAACTCGACGTGACGATATCCCAGTTGACCGCGGTGGCGGCGCTCGCCGGCGTGCTGGTGTACGGGACCACCGGCACGTACGCGCTGGCCGACGACTTCGCCAACGTCGAGACGCCGCTCGACGCGCTGTACTACACGCTGGTCACCGCAAGCACCGTCGGCTACGGCGACCTGACGCCGACATCCCAGACGGCCCGGCTGTTCGGGCTGTCGGTCGTCGTCCTCGGCACGTCGAGTTTCGCCATCGCGCTCGCGTCGCTGCTCGGCCCGGCCATCGAGGCCCGCATCGCCTCCGCACTCGGAAGAATGACCGAATCACAACTCGAACTCCTCGAAGACCACGTCGTCGTCCTCGGATACGGCGACCTGACCGAACCGATTCTGACCGAACTCGGCGACCAGGTCGAGTTCGTCATCGTCACGCTCGACCAGCAGCGCGCCGCAGAACTCCGCGAGCGCGGCCTCAACGTCCTCACCGCCGACCCGAGCGACGAGGACCCGCTCCGGCGGGTCGGCATCGACCGGGCGCGGGCGGTCGTGGCGGCCACGAACGACGACGCCGAGGACGCGCTGGCGGTGCTGACCGCCCGCCAACTCAACCCCGAGGTGCGCATCGTCGCGGCCGCGACCGACCGCGAGAACGTCGACAAACTCAAACGGGCCGGCGCCGACACCGTCATCAGTCCGGCGACCATCGGCGGTCACCTGCTGGTGCGGTCGGCGCTCGGCACCGAGGGCATGGAAGACGTGGCCGACCGCCTCTCCGGCGAGTCCTCGCGTCGAAGGGGCTGACCGGACGCGCGCGAATTCACCACGTGACGGAAGCGCTCGGTGACATGTACCACGGGAAGCGCCCGGTGACGCGAACCCCCGGAAGCGCTCGGTGAATCAACCGGCAGGGTGGTTCTCGTGAGCGGAGCGAACGAGAGCTCGTCGGACCGGAGGTCCGACGGTGGACTGAAAGGGGCCGCCCGCTCGCGCCCGAAGGGCGTGGTCGTCTCAGCGACCCCTATTCGGCGAGTGCCGCAGGCGCGAGCCGGATATGTCGCTGAGCGACCGCGAGCGGGCGGGGGCTTTCGAGGCGTTCTCCTCTCCGTTGTCGCTAATATCGGTCAAAGCGGTCACCGTCGTTCTACCGTTCCCGTCGTAGACGCCACGGTGGTTAGGTGAACGAGAAGGAGGTGCCAGACAAACCCGATTTCGCCGGACTACCCCCGGTGAACCACGGCGACGTCGCACTCCAAATCCTGGAGACGCTCGAACGTCGGCGGAGAGATGAACCGCGAGGCGGTCGAGCGGTCGGTGCTCGCGCCCATCACCACGAGGTCGTAGTGGGCGTCGTTGGCCGCGAGGAACGACTCGATGGACGACCGCGAAACCCGGGTTTCGAACGACCCTTCGAACGCCTCGACGAGGTCGGCCAGCGTCGCCTCGGCCGACCGCCGCTCGTTCTCGCGGTCGATGCAGGTGCAGACGCTGACGCTGCCCGAGAGGCCGGTGAGTCGCCGCGCGAAGTCTATCATCGCGTGGGCGGTGTCGCCCGGCCGGGCGATGGGCACGAGGACCCGTTTCCAGCGCGAACGAAACGCGGTCTCGGACGCCGACCGGAACGCGATGGTGTCGATGCGCCCCTGGAACAGTCGCCTGACGAACGGCGACAGCGAACCGTGTCGCTCCTCGTAGGGCGTCACGACGAGGTCGCAGTTGGTCTCGCGGGCCGTCCTGATGACGGTCGCGGCCGGATTCGCGCCGTCGCCGGCGACCACCACCTCGCAGGGGACGCCGATTCGGGTCTTGATGCGGTTGGCCTCGGCTTCGAGTCGCTGGGCCGACTCGTCGGCGACCTGGACCTCCTCGACCTCCGCACCCTCGGCCTCGGCCGCATCGGCGTCGACGAATTCCGTCCTCTCGACCGCCCGCGGGTCGGGGTCGACGTCGCCGGCCTCCTCGGCGGCCGCGACGCTCTCCTCGTCCACCACGTCGAGGAGGACGACCTTCCCCGCGTCGTGGGCGGCCGCGAGTCGCGCGCCGAAGGTCGCCGCCGCGGTCGAGGCGTCGCCCCGCATCGGCACCAGCACGTGGTCGTCGCCCCGCGTCGACTGGTAGAGGTACTTCGAGCGACGCTCGTAGAACCGGTCACGCCAGAGGTGGAACGCGCCCGCGACGATGCTGCTGGCGAAGAAGACCGACCCGACGTAGTCGAGGAAGAACTCGGCGATGTCCGTCGGGCCGGTGAACGCCGGCGCGATGAGCGCCAGCAGCGCGGTCGAGAACGCCGATGGCTCCTCGTAGTCGAGCGCCCACGTGACCCCGCCGGTCAGGAAGATGGCGAGCGCGGCCTCGACCGGCGAGACCTTCAGCACGCCGGCGCCCATCGGGTCGCGCAGCGACGTGTGCATCCCCAGCCAGATGGCCGCCGTCCCGCAGACCGCCCCGGCGGTGAGGCCTCCGACGAACTTGGTCGGCGAGGCGTACTTGCCCTCGGGGTCGGCGAACAGCGTGTAGGTGCCCGACGCCAGCGGCGGGAAGAGGACGAACGGAAGGACCTCCTCGGAGTTCGCGATGGCGGTGACGAGCGCGATGAGCAGCGGCACGAACAACAGAATCGTCAGGTGAATGAGGTTGGTCGTGTGCTCTATCCAGCGACGGAACTCGGCGACCTCGCGTCGTTCGAACCGACGCACGCGCCGCAGAAGAGCGTGGTAGCGCGTACGCAGGCCGTCGAACATAACCGACAAATCGGCCGCGGGAAGGTAAATGTCTGCCGGCCTGAGGGGACGACGGCGGCGTCTCCCGGTCGGCGGAACGTTCGACCGCGGAGCTTTCGGTCGCTACTCCGCCAGCGAGCCCACCGCGTCGAGGCTGATTCGAATCGCGCGCTCGACGTTGTCCTTGGCCTTCTCGGGGAGTTCGTCGTCCTCGGTTTCGCCCTTCTGGGTGCCCTCGACGAGATTGCCGTCGACGGTGCAGATGGCCCCCGCGCGCATGCCCTTGCGCCGCGCGAGCGAGAACACCGCGGCAGCCTCCATCTCGACCGAGAGGATGTTGGCAGCCTCCCAGTCCTCGACGTACTCGTCGGTTTCGGCGTAGAAAGCGTCGTCGCTGGCGATGGGGCCGACGTGGACCGACTCGTCGTTCGCTTCCGAGGAGTCCACGAGCGCGGTCAGCACGTCGTACTCGGGCACCGCGGGGTACTCGACGGCCTCGTAGCGCTTGCTCGTCCCCTCGTTCTTCGCCGCGCCGGTGGCGACGATCATGTCGCCGATCTCGATGCCCGACTGGAGCGCGCCGGTCGTCCCGACCCGGATGACGGTTTCGACGCCGACGGCGTGGAGTTCCTCGACCGCGATGGCGGCGGAGGGACAGCCGATGCCGGTCGAGCAGATGGTGAGGTCGACGCCCTCGTACTCGGCGTTGACGACCTTGTACTCGCGGTTCTCGGAGACGACCGTCGAGTCGTCGCAGAGGCCCGCGATGCGGTCGACGCGGCCGGGGTCGCCGGGGATGAGCGCGATGTCGTTCACGTCGCCCGGTTCGACGAGGAGGTGGGGCTGTTTCGCCATGGGCGTGGCTTCTCGGGAGCGGGAGAAAAAGCGTACGGGTTCGCGGCCGACGCGCGGGGTTCGGAGGTTGGTCGCGCGGTGACTCGGCCGGCGGAAGCGCTCGACGACACCAACCACCGGAAGCGCCCGGCGACACCAACCATCGGGAATCGACCGGTGGAACGGACCACCAGGTATCGGCCGACCGACCATACCCCAAAAGCGCCCGACGACGCTACCGGCGGGGTGGGACTGAAAGGGGCCGCGCGCTGGACGAACCCCGGCGACGTAAGCACTGGAGTGAGCGCCGGAGGCGCGAACGAAGCGCGCAGCGAGCCGCGGGAGTCCAGCGCGCGGGGGCTTTCGAGGCTGTCTTCGACGGCGAGCAGTCGGAGACTCCCTGAACCCTCAGAACACCGGCCGTGAGTCACGTTATATACGCAAACGACTTCTCACCGCACTAACGCCTCTCGCACGCATGAGCCACTGTCCCGACTGCGGCGAGGAGGGAGAGAAACTGGTCGAGAGCGACGCCTCGGCCGGCGGATTCCTGAGTTCGCGACACGTCTGGGACTGCCCGCACTGCGGCGCGATTCTCGGCGTGAGCGGGCACATCTAGGCGTATCGGTCGAGGGCGTCCCACTCGGTGCGGATGAGTTCGCCGATGCCGTGTTTCATCACGGCTTCGCCGAGCGAGGTGGCGACGTAGTAGGAGTACAGACCGTCGGCTCCGCGCTCCTTCTGCAAGCGATTGCCGACGACGCCGACGTCGACTAGCTTATCGAGGTGGTAGTGGAGCTTGTTCGAGGGTAAATCCAGCGCCTCCGAAAGCTCCGTGGCGCTCATCTCGCCCTCGCGCAGCAGTTCCGCGACGATGCGGTAGCGCGTCTCCTCGCTGACCGCCCGCTGCATGGCGAGGTAGTCTTCGAGTTCGAGGATGCTCTCCTCGGGGAGCTTCGGGGGTTCGTAGCGTTCTGCTTTGGCCATGGTTCGAGGGTGCTCCGCCGGTTCGGTGACGTTAGGAGCCGCTCCTAACCTCGTCGGTAGTACGTTGGGGAGACGGCGACTTAACGGTTGTTGACTCAACGTTCGCTGAAATGGCCGCTATTTATAAGTATGGGCGGTGCGTCGGCCGCGAACGAATGCGAGAACGGCTCATATACGACCTCGAACCCACCTCCTACAGACGCTTTCTCGTCTACGTCATGGGGCCGTACAAGTCCCACGTGACCGAGGACGAGGAGATGTACTCGTTCCTCGAACGACTCCGCGACGACCTCCGGGAGGAGGGACTCAACGCCTTCCTCGCGACCGACCCGGAGATTCCGCTGGACGAGATGGACGCCGGAACCCAGACGCTCGAGTTCGCCCGGGCGAGCAACGTCGTGCTGTTCGTGGTCCCCCGCGAGGGGAAGAACCTCGGCGTCGGCATCGAGGTCGGGGCCGTCCTCGAAGATATCTCGGACCGGCGGCGCGAACGGATTCTCTTCGTCCACGAGGTCGGAATGCGGAGCGCGATGATCGGCGCCATCGGCGACCGGTGGGACGTCGAGCGCCGGACGTTCGACGACGAGGACGGGCTACTGAAGGCGGTGAAACAGTTCGTCGCGGACGTCGTTCGAAAGGAGGACACCGGCGAGCTACCGTTCCCACCCGGCGAAGAAGGCGACGACTAACCGAACTGCTCGTCGAGGAACCGGCCCACCTCGTCCCACGTCGGCGCGGTCTGTGCACCCTCTTCCGTGGCCGCCAGCGCCCCGCAGGCGTTGGCGAACTCCAGCGCACGCTCGTAGTCGGCGTCCGGGCCGAGCACGCCGTCCCGACGCAGCAACACCGCCAGGAACCCGGCGGCGAAGGCGTCGCCCGCGCCCGTGGTGTCGACGGCTTCGGCGTCGAAGCCGGGATGGCCGAACGAGGCGTTCGGCGTGTCGACCCGCGCACCGTCCTCGCCGTGCTTGATGACGACGATGCGGCTGTTGAGCTCCGAGGAGGGGTGTTCGAGGTCGCTATCGAGGATGGTCCGGGCCTCGCGATCGTTGAGGAACACCACGTCGGCGTACGCCAGCGCCTCGGCGTAGTCGCGCTCGCCGACCCGCCGTCCCGGGTCGAAACTGACGCTCAGGCCGGCCTCGGTCGCGATTCGGGCCAGCGCCGCCGCGGTTTCGGGTCGCTGGCTGGTGAGGTGGAGGTGGCCCGCGTCGGCGACGTACTCGGGGTCCACGTCGTCGGGCGCGACCGCCTCGTTGGCGCCCTCGTTGCCCAGCACCATCACCTCCCCCGCCTCGTCGACGATGAGGTACTTCGTCGTGGTTTCGGCGGCCGGGACTTCCAGCAGGTGCGAGCAGTCGACCCCCGCGGTTTCGAGTTCGCGCCGGGCGAGGTGGCCGGTTTCGTCGTCGCCGACGCTCCCGACGAGGCCGGCGTCGTACTCCAGGCCCGCGAGCGCCACGGCGACGTTGGCGGCGCTTCCGCCGCCCGAGCGGCGCTGGGAGTCGATTCGGGCCTCGCCGTCGGGCCGGGGAAGGGCGTCGACGCGGAGGGTCACGTCCCAGTTGACGTGGCCGGCGGTGATTACCTCGACCATGGTTGACGACGGGGAGGGCGGTTGACGAACAACATACCGCCTCGATACGAACCCGGCCGTCAAAACGCTTGGGCCGTCGGAGAAAGAGACGCGGTATCGGGGGCGCGGGATGCGCCAGCGAGAGGTGCGCCGGGGAAGCCCGTCAGCCCGCGAGCGCGAACAGCAGGAGGTTGTGGACGCCCGGACCGAGTCCGACGGCCGCGACGCCGCCGAGCAGGAGGTAGCCCTGCGTCGGGTCCTCGGCCACGAGGTCGGCGAACAGCACGACGACCACCTCGGCGATGGCGAGTTTCACGAGGACGAACAGCCACCCGACGCCGATGAGGTCGGCGGTCGGCAGGCCCGCCGCGACTTCGAGGACGACCCGCGAGACGGGCGTCCGCTCGCCGAAGCCCAGCAGGTCGACGCCGACTGCGGTCGAGACGGCGTCGAGCGCGTGGCCGAACAGCGCGAGCGCGCCGACCGCACCGGTGGTGGCGGCCACGCGGGGGTAG
Source organism: Halorussus vallis (assembly GCF_024138165.1). Taxonomy (NCBI): domain Archaea; kingdom Methanobacteriati; phylum Methanobacteriota; class Halobacteria; order Halobacteriales; family Haladaptataceae; genus Halorussus; species Halorussus vallis. Next base: position 1,577,232 of record NZ_CP100000.1, read on the forward strand.
GTCGCACGCGTCGCGGCCCAGAGCGCCGCGGTCAGGCCGACGGCGACGACGAGGCCGACCAGCGGCCAGAACACGAGCAGTCCGCCGCTCGCGCCGCGAGCGAGCGCGTAACCCACGACGGCGAGCGCGGCGACGGTGCCCGTCGCCGCGACGGTCCGCTCGACGCCGGTTTCGGCGGCCTCGGCGACGAGCCAGACGGCTCCGGCGACGACGAACGTCGTGAGATACACCGACGGCGTGCCCAGCAGCGGCGCGATGGCCGCGGGTGCCCACTCGACCACGTAGAGGACGTGGAGGCTCGACCCGACCGGCACCCAGGGGACGAGCGCGAGGACGGTCCGGTCGGTGACGGTGGGGTTCGACCGAACTAGCGCCCACCCGACCAGCGCCACCGCCGCGAGCAGCGGAAGCAGGTAGCGTAACGGCGGGAGAGCGAACCCCTCTGGCAGTACCATGCCGGAAACGGCGGAGCGCGGGGCCGAAAGGCTTGCGGTCGCGCTCGAAGCGTCGAATTCGGTCCGGTCCGACCGCGGAATCGGAGTGCGGGCGACCGACGTGCCGGCGACCGACGACCGTAGTCGTCGGACGTCGGACGTCTCGCGACTCGTTTCACCAGCGACGGCAGAAAGAAACGTGACCGAGCGCCTCTACGCGTTGTTCATCCGCTGTTGGGTGGTTTCGCCGCAGACCCGACACTCGGTGACGCGGTACGGTTCGCGCGAGAACGCGGCGTTCTCTCGCTTCTGACTCTCGGTGAGTATCTCGATGGAGACGATGTGGGGCGTCTCCTCGCCGCAGGCCTCGCAGGCCTCGAGGACGCTGTCGGGGTCCTCGACGGGGTCGGCCGCGTCGACCGGGTCGGACGCTGCTTCGCGCCCGCCGAAGTGCTCGGGGTGACTCATGCGGACGACACCTCCGGAGCACCGCCGGACCTCGAACGCTCGCCGCCGCCGTCGGGCGGCCCGAACGTCCGAGACGGGAACTCGTCGTCGAGCAGCAGGACGAACCCGCCGTCCGAGGTCGACTCGGCCTCGTGCTGCGGTTCGCCGTAGAGCGTCTGCTCGGCCGCACCGTCGGCCCCGACCGCCTCGTGCTGAGAGTCGCCGTACAGTCGGCGTTCGTCGGACGATTCCTCGTCGGTGACGCCCTGAGGCGTCGAAGCGTTTCTGATCATCGGGGAAGGGCATAGTGTACCGACACCCATCACGACACGCCTTTCCTACACAACCCATTTATACGCTTCCGAGGGAAATCGCGTGACTGCGTCGGGGTGTTCGACCCGGCGAATCCTTCCGGTTCGACGCTCGTTCGCGGAGGCCACCACGCCTAAGAAAACTCGCGCCGTGTCTGTCTCGGGGGAGAACAATGGCAGACGACGACAGCACGACCACGACCGACCACGACGAGATTCGAGACTGGGTCGAGGAACGAGACGGCAGTCCCGCCCACGTCGAGGGGACCGGGGGTGGCGACGACCCCGGGATGCTCCGCATCGACTTCCCGGACCAGGGCGACGAGGACGAGGACCTCGAAGACATCGGGTGGGACGAGTTCTTCGAGGCGTTCGAGGACAACGACCTCGCATTCCTCTACCAGGAGGAGACCAACGACGGCGAGACGAGTTACTTCTGCAAGTTCGTCAGCCGTCAGCAGGCCCAGTAACCGCCCGCTTTTATGGCGACCCACGACCGAGCGACGGCCGGAACCGGGGGTATCGAACGCGCCGCCGACGCCATCGACGAACGCGCCGAACCGCTCGACGAGGACGCGGTGTCGCGCATCGCCGACGAACTCGAAGACGAGTCGTTCGTGCTGTTCGGCGAGGCCAGCCACGGCACTTCGGAGTACTACCGCTGGCGCGCCAGGCTCACCGCCGAACTCGTCGAGCGCGGTGAAGCCTCGTTCGTCGCGGTCGAGGGCGACTGGACCGACTGCTACGAGGTGAACCGCTGGATCCGAGGGAATCGGACGGACGAGAACGCCTCGGACGTGCTCGGCGAGTTCGACCGATGGCCCACCTGGATGTGGGCCAACTGGGAGGTCGCGGCGCTGGTCGAACGCCTCCGGGCGTACAACCGCGACAGACCCGCCGAGGAGGAAGTCGGCTTCTACGGCCTCGACGTCTACAGCCTGTTCGAGTCGATGGAGGCCGTGATAGCGTTCCTCGAAGACTTCGACCCGGAGGCCGCCGAGCGCGCCCGGGACGCCTACCGGTGTTTCGAACCGTACGGGGAGGACGCCCGGGAGTACGGCCGGTCGACCCGCATCGTCCCGGACGACTGCGAGGACGAGGTGATCGAGATCCGGGCCGAACTCCGCCGGGACTTCGAGGACGCGAGCGACGACGCCGAGTCCGAGGACCGCTTCGCCGCCGAACAGAACGCGCTGGTCGCGAAGAACGCCGAGGAGTACTATCGGACGATGGTCCGGGGGAGCGACGAGTCGTGGAACGTCCGGGACCGCCACATGGCCGAGACCCTCGACCGCCTCGCCGAGCGCAACGACGTCGCGGGCGACGGCGGCACCGCCATCGTCTGGGCGCACAACACCCACGTCGGCGACGCCCGCGCGACCGACATGCCCGACCGCGGGCGACTCAACCTCGGCCAACTCGTCCGCGAACGCCACGGCGACGAGGACACCGCCATCGTCGGCTTCGGCACCCACCGCGGGTCGGTCATCGCCGCCAACTCGTGGGGCGCCGACCACGAGGAGATGCGCGTCCCGGAAGCCCGCGAGGGGAGCGTCGGCGACGTCTTCCACCGGGGGCGCGGCGAGGACTGCTGGCTCGTCGACACCGACGACCCGGCGCTCAGAGAGCGCCGGGGCCACCGGGCCATCGGCGTGGTCTACGACCCCGAGCGCGAGAGCTTCAACTATGTGCCGACGAACCTCGCCGAGCGCTACGACCTGTTCGTCCACGTCGAGGAGTCGACCGCGCTCCACCCGCTCCACCCCGAACCGGAGATGCGAGAGAGCCCCGACCTGTACCCGTGGGGCGTGTGAAGGGTTCGGACGACGGGCGCTCCTCGCACCGTCGATAGCTGCCCGTCGTCCGACGTTCTCCGGAACTGACCGTCGAACTACGGTCCTGCCTCACGCGACTCCGCTCACTCCCGCTCGGAGATGCGGACGCGGTCGGTCCCCTGCACGTTCACCCTGTACGATTCGTAAGCGAAGGCGACAGAGCACCGGCCGTTTCGCGGCGTATCGTCTTCGCAAGGGGCAAAGAGTGCGTCCAGAGCGTCCGGACTGACGACGGTGTAGAGCGGGGTGAGTTCCGTGACTTCGGCCCCCGAAACCACTCCGACGGCGGTCGGAATCGCCTCGGAAACCGACTCGTCGTCGTCGATTTCGTAGACCAACTCACCGCTGTCGCCGTTGTTCCTCATCTCGCGCACGATTTCGGTTTTTCCTCGTATCATAGTCACACTGAAGCGGCTACCACACGCTACGGAGTGGACCGGAAAGGGTTCGGTGTGGTCGTGCTCCCACCGTTTATGGTCTCCACCGTCTCCCGAAGTCGCCCGATTCGGTCGCGAACGGCTACACCCGGTGCTCCTCGTCGTGGACGAGCGTGCGCGAGAGGAGATTGTGTTGCCCGCGTCGAAGGCGAGCGGACAACGCGTTCCGAGAGATTCCGAGTTCGTCCGCCAGTTCGGTCAGCGTTACGTCTCGCGGGACGCGGAAGTAGTCCGCTTCGAACGCAGCCACTAACGCTTCCTGCTGCTCTTCCGTGACCCCGTACTCGGCCTCCTCCTGCGGATTCTCGGAGTGGTAGATGCGTTCGACTTCGAACTGAATTCCGTTCTCCGCGCAGAAGTCGTGAAATGCGGACAGCGCGTCCTGGTCCGGGAACAGGATTTTGAGCCTCCACTTCGAGCCGTCGTCGCGGACGGCTTCGAGAATCGTCGCCTTGGCCTCCGAAAGCGCCGAGAGGAGGTCCGGAGGGTTCGACTTCCACGCCACGCGGTAGAATCGCTCGTCCCCCTGGCCGTCTTTGAGGGTGAGTACCTCTTGAATCGTCGAATCGCCGCGAATCGCCTGTTCGAACGCGGCGAAATCTCCACCGCTCGCCCAGAAGTACGGAGTGACGCGCTCTTCGCCCGCGACGACCCGCTGGATTTCGATGTGCATGTCCGGCACGGCGGTTAGAGTGTCCGCCAAGACGAACTCGTCCGCCGGGAAGACGAACTCTGCCAAAACGCTTATTCGCAAATCTCCACCCCCGCGATACGGTACGCGGGCGTAAGTACGTCGGGCCTGCGCTCGATTCCATCGACAGATTTCGCCTCGCATCGAACGCAGGACTTCCACCAGACGACCGAACGGTCGGGTCGGCAGCTATCGTAACGAGAGGCGGCACGGGAAAACGACGGTGGCCTCTCGCCGCCGCGCAAGCACGGCGCTCGGCGTCGTCTCGCCGTGCCCACCGCCGGGGCGATGCGACGCGACGCGGTTCGCCGCCGAGTCCGCGTACCGGACGGCGATAGCCGTATCGAGGTCGCCGCCTCCCCCGTTCCGCCGCTACGTTACCGTGTCCGTGTTGTACTCGTTCTGGTCGCGGCCGACGCGGTCGTCGCCGTCGGCCTCGACCAGCGACGTGGCGTAGTACGACCCGTCCTTGGGGACGTCCACGTCGATTTCGATGCGGCGCTGTTCGCCGGCCTCGATTTCGACCGGCGGCCCGCTGGCCGACCCCAGGTCGTCGCCGTGCTCGTCGTAGATGGTGACGACCGGCGCGACCGTGCGGTCGTCGCCGCCGTTCGCGACCGTCACCGTCACGGTGACCTCGCCGACCGGCAGAATCCGGTCCTGGGCGACCTGCCGACCGTCGTCGGCGTCGCTCGATTGGGCCGCGTTCCCTCGACGGCCGCTCCGGGCTTCGGTGCTCGACGCTTCCCCGCCGTCGGCGTCCGAAGTTTCGGGGTCGTTCGACGCCGCCGCGGCCTCGCGCTCGGCCCGGTCGCGAGCGGTCGACTCGACCACCGCGAGCCCCGACGCGGTCTCGTCGAGCGAGTCGCGGTAGATGTGGATTCGATTTCGGGCCGCGGCGATTCGGCGCGAGGCGTCGCCGTCGGTGCGCTCTTCGAGTCGAAGGAGCTGGTTGTCTATCTCGTCCAGCACCCCCTCGCTGTCCGAGCCAGCCCGGTCCCGCTCGGCGAACGCGTCGAGTCGGTCCCGAATCGTCTCGAACTCGTCGTTCAGGTCGTCGCCGGTACTCTCCCTGGCGGCGTCGAGGTCGTCTCTGATATCGATTACTGGCGGTAGCGATGACATTCTCCCACCCGTTCGAAGTTGTTGCGTCGGGGGCAAGTGTCCTCCGGCTAGGCGAAGGAAACGGGGTCGTTCCGAGTCCCGAAAGTCCCCATCGACTCACTGTCGAACGCAGTAGTGATATCGAGCGCAGCAACGGCAGTAACTGAGAACACCTCGAAAGCCCCCGGCCGCTCGCGGTCGCTCAGCGACATATTCGGTTCGCACCTCCGGTGCTCACCGAACAGAGGTCGCTGAGGCGACCACGGGCCTGCGGCCCGCGAGCGGCCGGCCCCTTTCAGTCCCACCCCGTCGGTTGGTTCGCCGGCCGTTCCCGTCGGCTGGTCCGCCTGCCCTCGCGGGTTGACTGGTCGGCTTTCGCCTCGCCGAATCCCGCGTTCCGCCGCCCCAACCGCTTTCCGGGGCGCCGTCGTACCGCCACCGATGTTCGTCAGCGTCGTCCTGCCGACCTACGACCGGGCGTCGGTCCTCGGCGGCGCCATCGAGAGCGTGCTGGCCCAGACCCACGAGGAGTTCGAACTCCTGGTCGTCGACGGCGGGTCGACCGACGGGACTCCCGAGGTGGTCTCGTCGTTCGACGACGACCGGATTCGGTACCGCCGCCGCGACGAGCGCGAGGGGGTGAGCGCCGCGCGGAACACCGGCATCGAGGCCGCCGAGGGGGAAGCAGTCGCGTTCCTCGACTCCGACGACCGCTGGCACCCCGAGAAACTGGCCCGGCAGGTCGCCGCCCTCGCGGAGGGCGGCGACGACTGTGGCGTCGTCTACACCGGCATCGTCAAGGCCGACGCCGACGGCGAACCGCTCTCGCGGTCGGGAGCGTCGGGCGACGTGCGCGAGGAGATTCGCACGCTGTCGGTGCCGACCTACACCTCCACGCTACTGGCCCGCCGAGACGCCCTCCGGGCGTGCGGCGGCTTCGACGAGCGACTCGGCTGTTTCGAGGACTGGGACCTCTGTCTGCGCCTGGCCCGCGACTGGCGGTTCGAGTACGTGGACGCTCCGCTGGTGGCCAAGGGCACCGACACCGCGAACGTCTCGGCCGACCCCGACCGCTTGGCACGCGCGGTTCGACGCATCTTCGAGAAACACGACCTGCCCGACGCCGCGCGCGCCCAGTTCCTCGCCGACGCGGGCAAGACCCACTGCGAGGCGGGCCGCCTCGCGGACGCGCGCCCCTACCTCCGGCGGGCGCTCGCGCTGGACGTCCGTCCCCTCGCAGCGGCCGCGTACGCCCTCTCACTGACGGATTCTCCGGCCGCGTACGACGCCGGAATGGCGGCAGTAAACACCGTCGAACGCCGATTCTCGGAATCAACGGGCGATTAATAACTTAAATAGCCGGTCGGCTTTTGAAGTTCAGGTCCTAACCCCCGCTCGGAGGTTCCAAACATGAGTAACACGAGAACTGCGAACGACAGAGCGACGACCGACGACGCCGGCACCACCGGCGGGTGGATCTCGGCGCTGGTAGCGCTCGTCGGCGGCTGGATCGTCGTCAGTGCGTTCCTCTTCGCGCCGATGCCCGCCGCGAACTTCTGGAACGACATCATCGTCGGCGCCGCCATCGGCATCATCGCGGGGTACAACGCCATCAAGACCGACGACTTCGAAACCATCAGCACCGGCGCGGCCGGCCTCGTCGCCCTGCTGGGGCTGTGGATGATACTCGCGCCGTTCGTCTTCGAGACCGCGACCGCGACGGCGTTCTGGAGCGACGTCATCTCCGGCGCCATCGTCGCCGTGCTCGCGGGCTACAACGCCTACCAGGCGCGCTCGACGACCCGCCGAACCACGACCGCCGAGGCCGAAGGTCGGTAGACGGCCGCGACGAACGTTCGCCGAAGCGAACCGAGCGACCGGAACGAATGGACCGTGAACGAAGCGACCGATTTTTCGCCGCTCGGGCGGCCCCCAGCGTTACGGCGGAAGCCGGCGTGCCTGGATTCATGGGACAGCGGAAGCCGAACGTCCTCCTCCTCGTCGTCGACGCCTGTCGGTACGACTACCTCCGGGGAGCGCGCGCCGAGACGCCCGCGACCGACGCGTTCGCCGAGGAAGCGACCGACTTCCGGCGAGCGATCAGCGCGGCGCCGTGGACGCTGCCGAGCGTCACGAGCATGCTCACCGGGAAGCTCCCCCACGAGCACGGCGCCACCTCGCGGGGGTTCGAACCGGACGACGGCTGGACGGTCGTCGACGACCTCCGGGAGGCGGGCTACGAGTGCGTGCACTTCTCGCCGAAGACGTGGATCGGCGACTGGCTCCCGCAGGGTCGGGGGTTCGACCGCGTCGAGGAGTTCACCGGGCCGGAGCATCGCTACTTCGAGGACGGCACCGACGTGCGCCACCTCTCGGAGGGCGTCGCCCGCGGGCCGGAGTGGTACGCGACCGTCCTCCGGCGAGCACTCGAGTCCGAGAACCCCGCCAAGAGCCTCGGAAACGCGGCGATGTACAAGTACCGCGAGGCGACCGAGGACGCCTGGCTGGACGACGTCCGGGCCAGCGAGCGCGCCGCCGAACTCGCCGACGCGCAGTTCGCCGACCTGGCCGACGGCGACGAACCGTTCTTCGCGTACGTCCACCTGATGGACCCGCACCTCCCCTTCTACGTCCCCGAGGAGTTTCGGTCGCCGGTTCGCCCGCCCGGCTGCGAGAGTTACGACGAAGAACTCGACTATCTCGACGACCTGATGGACGACCTCTGGGCGATTCGGCTCGGCGACCGCCGACTCTCGGACGCCGAACTTCGGTATCTCCGCCGACGGTACGCCGACGAGGTCGAGTACGCCGACCGCGTCATCGGCGAAATCCTCGATTCCATATCGCAACATGGGATTTACGACGACACGCTGGTCGTCCTGACCGCCGATCACGGCGAACACCTCGGGGAGGGCGACGGACGGACCCTGCTCGACCACCAGACCTCAGTCGGCCTCACGCTGGTTCGAGTGCCACTCTTGGCACGCTACCCCGGGCGATTCGGCCCCGCCGAGCGCGACGACCTCGTCCAGACGACCCACGTCGCCGAAACCGTCCGGGCGCTCGCTGGCCTGGAGTACGACCCGGCGCGTTCGCTCCTCGCCGAGGACCGGGACATCGACTCGGACGCCGACGAAGCCACCCGCCGAGGACCCGGCGACGCCGACGCGGAGGTCGCGCTCGCGGAGTACGCGGGCGTCGTCCCCGCCCATCCGCCCGAGGGGGTCGAGGACGAGCGACTGTTCCGGACCCGCAACACCGCCGTCGCCGGCGAGTGGAAACTCGACGCCGTGGGCGACGAGCGCCGCGCCCGGCGAATCGACTGGACCGAAAACGAAACCGAGGCGGTCCCGCTCGATTCGGTACCCGCACGCGTGCGCGAGAGGCTCGAAAGTGCGCTCGCCGAGGCGGCGCCGACGCCGCCTCGGCGAGCGCCGGGCGAGCAGTCCGTGCCCGCCTCGGTCGCGGAGAACCTGGAGAAACTCGGATACCGCTGATGCGCATCGCAATGCTCTCCGACGGCTACCCGCCGTGGGAGCGCGGCGGGGCCCAGAAGATCGCCGCCCAGTGCGCGGAGGGGTACGTCGAGCGCGGTCACGACGTGCTGGTCGTGACGGCGGTGACCGACCGCTCGGCCCGCGGCCGAGCGGTCGAGAACGGGGTTCGCGTCCGGAAGTGCTGGTCGCCGAAACCCCGGGCGGTCCTGCCGTATCTCACCCTCCACAACCCCTTCGTCGTCCGGAAGGTCGGGCGTGCACTCGACGCGTTCGACCCGGACATCGTTCACGCGCACAACGCCCACTACCTCTCGAACGCGAGCCTCCGGGCCGCGGCCGCGCGGGCGCCCGTCTGCAAGACCTTCCACGACGCCGGGACGGTTTCGTACGGCGAACTGACCGGCTACCTGGCCTCCCATCGGGACTCGGACGACGACGCCGAGTCGGGTCCGCCGGTCGGCGGACCCGACTCGCACGCCGACGTTCGACCCGCCGAGTACCGCGTGAACCCGCTCCAGCAGCTCCGTCGAGAGGGTCTGCGGTACAACCCGATACGCAACCGACGCAACCGACAAACCATTAATCGCTATACAGAATTGGGCGTCGGCGTGAGCGACGCGCTCCGAACCGCGCTCCGCGCGAACGGCCTGGACTGCGGGGAGACGGTTCGAAACGGCGTCGACGCCGCGGCGGTCACCGACGCGGGCGACCCCGCGGCGTTCTGGGAGCGCTACGGTCTCGACGGTCCGTTCGCGCTGTTCGGCGGGCGAACGAGCTATAACAAGGGCGGCGCCCATCTCGGACGGGCATTCGGGTCCATCGCCGACGAGGTACCGGACGCGAAACTGGTCGTAACCGGCGACGGCGAGTACGTCGACCGAATGCGCGAACTGGCCGACGCCGCAGGGTCGGACGAGGGGTCGGAGACGGCGAGCGACCGCGTAGTCTCGACCGGGTGGATTCCGCGGGAGGAACTGTGCGCCGCGCTCCGGGCCGCGACGGTCGTGGCCACGCCGTCGGTGCACCTCGACCCGTTTCCGACGCTGAACCTCGAGGCGTTCGCGGCGGGGACGCCCGTCGTGACCTCGACATTCGGCGGCGCGGACGAACTGGTGACCGACGGCGAGGACGGCCACGTGGTGAACCCCTTCGACGTCCCGGCGCTGGCCGACCGCCTGCGGGAGTTGCTCGCCGACCCGGGGCGAGCAGCGGCGCTGGGCGAGCGCGGCCGCCGAAAGGTCCGTCGGGAGTTCACGGTCGCCGAGCAGGTCGAGACGTATCTGGCGTTACTGGACTCGCTCGTCGAGGAGTAGACGTGCCGAGTGCTCGAGAACGGCCGCGGGCGGCGAATCACGCGTCGAAAGGTCGGGATACTCCGTCGGCGGCGCAGTCGGAGGCGGAAACGGTCGTCGCCTTTTTGCAGTAGGGCGTGTTACTTGTAGCACGCCCTTTATCAGATACGATCCGTCGACGGAGTAAACGGGGGCTCGGAGTCGACACAGCCGAACGGGGGGAAATCTATGCACGGACGTAGCAGCTACGAACTGGGGCATCGTGCGTCGAGTCGAGGAAGCGACGGGGGTGAGGCGAGATGAGCGGAACCGGCGTCTGGTTCGTCGGCGCGCGCGGCAACATCGCCACGACGGCGATGGTCGGCGCGCTGGCGGTCGCTCGCGGCGAAATCGACCGAACCGGCATGGTGACCGCCAACGAACCCTACGCCGACCTCGACATGCCGGCCGTCTCGGAGTTCGTCTTCGGCGGCCACGACGTCCGGGACGGGAACGTCCTGGAGACGGCCCGCGAGATTGCCGACCGGAACGGCACGCCCGCCGAGTCGGTGGTCGAAACCGTCGCCGCCGACCTCCGCGAAATCGAGGACCGTATCGAACGGGGTACCGCACGTAACTGCGGCGAGCGCGTCGAATCGCTCGCCGACGGCGACCCCCTCGGCGACCTATCGGCGGCCGAAACCGTCGAGCAGTTCCGCGAGGACCTCCGAGCCTTCGAGCGCGAGGCGGAGTTGGACCGGGTTATCGTCGTCAACGTCGCCTCGACGGAGCCGTCGGTCGCCGACCCCGGAAAGTACGACACCCGCGAAGCGTTCGAGCGGGCGGTCGAGGACGACGACTCGGACCTGCCCGCGAGTTCGCTGTACGCCTACGCCGCGCTCTCGGAGGGCTACCCCTACGCGAACTTCACGCCGAGCGCGGGGAGTTCGCTCGGCGGCATCCGCGAGTTGGCCCGCGAGGAGGGTGTCCCGCACATGGGCGACGACGGGAAGACCGGCGAGTCGCTGGTGAAGGCCACGCTCGCGCCCATGTTCGCCGGGCGAAACCTCCGAGTGCTGTCGTGGGAGGGTCACAACATCCTCGGCAACACCGACGGACAGGTGCTCGAAGACGACCGCAACAAGCAGGGGAAACTCGACAGCAAGGGCGCCATCTTAGACGAGATTCTCCCGGACATCGGCCACAACCGGGTGCGAATCGACTACACGCCCTCGCTGGACGACTGGAAGACGGCGTGGGACTACGTCCACTTCGAGGGCTTCCTCGACACCCAGATGAAGATGCAGTTCACCTGGGAGGGTTCGGACTCGGCGCTGGCCGCCCCGCTGGTGCTGGACATCGCGCGCCTGCTCGACCACGCCGACCGGAACGGCGAGGCGGGCCTCCAGACCCACCTCGCGTCGTTCTTCAAGGACCCCCAGGGCGTCGAGGTCCACGACCTCTCCCGGCAATTCGAACTGCTGGACGGGTACGCGAAGCGACACCGCGAAGGCGAGGGAGACGGCCGCGAGAAGCCCGAACCGGCCGCCGAACCCACGGACTGACATGCGCGTCCTGCAGGCGGTCCACGCCCTGCCGCCCGCCACCTACGGCGGGACGGAGCTGTACACCCGGGACCTCGCGGCCGCGCTCTCTGAGCGCGGCCACGAGGTGGCGGTCGCGGCCCCGCGAGGCGCCGACGAAACCGAGGTGCAGGGCGTCGAGACATTCGAACTGCCCGACCCCGGCGGCGAAACCGCGCCCGCCGTCGGTGAGCGTCCGGTGTCGGCGGTGCGCCGCGGGCGCACCGCCGACCGCTTCCGGGAGGTGCTCGCGGCGTTCGACCCGGACGCGGTCCACTTCCAGCACGTCAAGCACCTGTCGGCCGACCTGCCGCGACTGTGCGCCGAGCGCGGCGTCGCCAGCGTCGCCACGCTCCACGACTTCTGGACCATCTGCCATCGCGAACAGCTCTACCGACCGGAGGGACGGCCCTGCTCGGGGCCGGAGTCGGTCGAGAAGTGCGCGGCGTGCCTCCGGCGGGCGCGGGAGCAGAACGGCACGGCGACCGAAACCGCCGCCGGCGCCGAACTCGGGGTCGACGCGGAACCCACGACCGACGGCGGGACCGCCGCGCGCGGCGGTCCCGTCGTCGACGCGGTGGCCGAGCGGGACGCGCGCCTCCGGCGGGCGCTGGCGGCGCTCGACCGCCTCGTCGCGCCCTCGCGGTTCCTCGGCGAGACGTTCGCCGAGTTCGGCGCGCCGGCCGAGCGCCTCGTCCACCTGCGCAACGGCATCCGAGTCGACCGCTTCGACGGGGGAGCGTTCGACCCCGACGGCCCGCTCCGGGTGGGCTACGCCGGTCGGATCACCGAGACGAAGGGCGTCCACCTCCTGGCGGAGGCCGCCCGGCGAGTCGACGGCGTCTCGCTCGACGTCTTCGGCGAGTTCGACCCCGAATCGGACGACTACCACGCCCGACTCGCCGAGGCGGCGGGCGAGCGGACGACGTTCCGGGGCTGGTACGAGGCGCGGCCCGAACCCTACCGCGAGGTGGACGTGCTGGTGTTACCGTCGCTGTGGTACGAGAACAGCCCGCTCGTGATTCAGGAGGCGTTCGCCTCGGGCGTGCCGGTCGTGACCGGCGACGCGGGCGGGATGGCCGAACTCGTGACCGACGGCGAGGACGGACTGACGTTCCCGCTCGGCGACGCCGACGCGCTGGCCGACCGCCTGCGACGGCTGGCCCGGAACCCCGACCTCGTGGCCGACCTCCGCGAGGGCGTGGAGGCGCCGAAGCGACTGGCCGACCACGCCGAGGAGGTGAGCGCGCTGTACGGGGGCGCCGTCGAGCGCCGCGAGGAGGTGTCGTAGCGATGGCGCACGGACGTTCCGGCGACGGCGCGACGGTCCTCGTCCTCTCGCGCGAGGTGCCGCACCCGCCCGACGCGGGCGACCGCATCGTCACCCACGGCTTCGTCCGCGGCCTCGCCGAGCGCGGCCACGCGGTCCACGCGCTGACGTACGGGGAAACCGAAGACGACCGCGAGCGCGCTCGAACCCTCGCGGAAACCGCCGAGTCGGTCCGGCTGACGCCCCGGGAGAAGAGCCCGCTCCCCGCGCGACTCCGGAAGCTACGGAACTTCGCGGCGGGCCGGTCGGACGTGATGGCGATGTTCGAGTCGCCGTCGCTGGCGACGGCGACGCGGCGGGCGATTCTGGACCTCGACCCCGACGCCGTGCTGGCAGAACACCCCTACATCGGCCAGGTGTTCCGCGAGTCGGGCGTGCGGCGGGCGGCCCGCGAGGCCGACGCGACGCTCGTCACGAACGCCCACGTCGTGGAGTTCGCGGTCCACCGCCGGTACCGCGACCTCGCGCCGGACCTCGAAACCCGGGCCGAACTCGCGCTCGAAACCCCGCGACTGCGCCGGGAGGAACTGGCCGTCTACGAGGCGTCGGACCGTGTACTGGTGCTCGGCACCGAGGACCGTCGGGAGCTATCGGATTGCTCGACGCCCGTGGCGACCCAGCACGTCGGACTGGACCTCTCGAAGTACGAGACGAAAGACCGGTGGCGGGAGCGAGCGCCGGAGACGCCGGCGTCCGGACCCGGCGCGGGGGCCTCCGGTACGCCGGAGGCCCCCGCGCCGACCACCGACGACGCCGCGCCGACCACCGACGGCGGAACCTCCGCGCGCGCCACCGACCTGCTCTTCTTCGGCTCCTACGGCTGGTTCCCGAACGAGGACGCCGTCACGACCTTCGCCGAGGAGGCGTTCCCGGCGCTTCGACGCCGGCGACCCGACGCCCGCCTCGTCGTGGCTGGCCGAAACGCCCCCGAGTCGGTGCGGGCGCTGGGCGACCGGCCCGGCGTCGAGTTCCGCGGCGAGGTCGTCGACCTCGCCGCGGCGGTCCGCGAGGCGGCCGCCGTGGTCGCGCCGCTCCGCATCGGCGGCGGGACGCGCCTGAAGATACTGGAAGCGATGGCGTGGGGCGCGCCGGTCGTGACGACCGCGGCGGGATTCGAGGGCGTCGACGCCCGGCCGGGCGTCGACGTGGCCGTGGCGAGCGACTGGCCGGAGTTCGTCGACGAGTGCGTCGAGGTGCTCGACTCGCCGGAGCGCCGGCGGCAACTCGGACGAAACGCCAGGCGGCGCGTCGAGCAGGTGTACGCGCTGGAGGACGCGGCCGCCGAACTGGAGGCGAACCTGAGGCTGTCGTGAGTCGGGTCGACGCGTTCGGTACTGAAACTGTAAAAATCGGCGGTGTCCTCAAAAACTGGCGATGTTCCGAGCGGGGTCGAGCGTCGCTACGCCTGGACCCGGTCGCGGGTTTCGGTGCGGCGGCGCCGCGCCTCGTAGACGTTGTACGCGGCGAGCATCGCCACGACGAGGCCCACGACGACGTCGTTCCACAGCAGGAGGTTGCGGGCGACCTCGAAGAGGAACGGCACCGCGACCACGTACAGGCCCAACAGCAGGGTGACGAGGCTCAGTCCGCTACTACCTCGCTCGTAGGCGCTGTCGTCGTCGGCTTTCAGCCCGTTGTACGCGGCGAACGCCAGGATGCCCAGCCCCGCGATGACGTGGCTCCACATCACGACGTCGCGCGTTACCTCGAAGGCGAACGGTGCCGCGATCAGCCACGCGCCGAGCACCGCGATGACCCACGAGAACTTCTGTGCGTTGTTATCCATGATTTTTCTCCGAGGTGCTGGAAGGCGTCCAGCGGGCATAACCCGCGTGCCTGATACTACAAGGTGTCTGGCGGCGATTTCCGCGAAATCGAGCGGCGCGAACGCTCTCGGCGGACTCCGAATACGTCCGCGGACTCCCTCGACGTTACGTGCTCACTCGCCGGACTCCGCGCCTTCCTCGTCGCGAATCGGGACCGTGAGTACCTGGACGGGCGCGGTCCGGACCACGCGCTCGGTGACGCTCCCAAGGTGGAGCAGTCGGTCGAGGCCCGTCCGGCCGTGGGTGCCCATCACGACGAGGTCGGCGCCGTAATCGTCGACGGCCCGGTCGATTTCCTTGTGGGGGACGCCCCACCGGAGGTGCTTCTCGACGTCGACGCCGAGTTCGGCGGCGCGCTCGCCGACCCAATCGAGCGCCGCCTCGGCCCGCCGCTCGGCGTCCTCGACGACGTAGTCGTACTCTCGGGTGACGCGGCGCTCGTCGACGACGTACAGCGCGTGGACGTTCGCGCCGACCTGCGCCGCCAGTTCGAGGCCGGCCTCGACGCCCGCCTGCGCGCCCTCGCTCCCGTCCGTGGGGAGCAGCACGGTCGAGTACATGGGCTATCGTGTTCGCAGGCGGAGATAAAACTACCCCCGGGGAAACCCTGGACGTCCGGACCCGCGGGTCACGCCCGCGCGTCCTCGCGCACCTGCGTCATCAGTTCCAGCACCCACGCGCTGTGGGCCAGCGGGACCGGCGGTTGCTCGCCGCGCTCGATGGCCTTCGCCGCCTCGTTCAGCAGGTAGTAGTGGCCGTCAACGCTCGCCTCGCTGTGGCGGTCGAGTCGCTCCTCCGCGCGGTCGCGGCCGTACTCCGCGAGGGTGTCGGCGACGCCGCGGGCGACGTTCTCGGCGGTCGTCGCGCTCCGGCTGAGTTGCTCGTTGAGGAAGTGGAACGGCCCCTCGTCGGCGTCGTGGGCGTCGACCGTGTTGGTCTGGACGTCCACCGACGCCGAGCCGTCGGTGCCGTAGACCCGGACGCGGTTGTTCGGCGCCGACCCCGAGAGGTAGGTCACCGAGCAGAGGACGTCGTCGCCGGTGGTCCACTGGAGGCCGGTGCCGTCGTAGTCGAAGCCGTCGTAGTCGCGGGTCGCCCGCGTCTGGACGTCGACGTCCGCCGCGCTCTCCGGGACGCCGCCCAGGCCGAGCGCCAGGTAGAGCGGGTGGGGCATCCCCTCCTCCAGGTCGCCGCCGGGCAGGTCGTAGACCCACTCCCCCCGGTAGGTGTCGTCGGGCCGTCCCTCGCCGGTGAAGGTGACCTCGACCCCGCGAACCTCGCCGAACTTGCCCGCCGCGATTCGCCGCCGGAGGTCCCGAATCACTGGGTAGAACAGCCAGTTGTGGACGACCGAGACGGGGACGCCGGTCGCCTCGGCCCGTTCTCGGAGGTCGGCCAGTTCCTCGCGGTCGGTCGTCGCGGGCTTCTGGACCGTGACCGGGACGCCCTCGTCTATCGCCGCGCCGGCGAGCGCGTGGTGGCTCTGGACCGGCGTCGCGACGTGGACCCAGTCGAGCGACTCCTCGGCGAGCATCTCCTCGGCGTCGCCGTAGGGTCGGCCACCGTACTCGCGGGCCGCCTCGCGTGCACTCTCCTCGTCGAGGTCGGCGACCGCGACCAGTTCCGTCCGGGGGTTGCGACGCACCGACGGGAGGTGGTTGTTCTCCGACACGATGCCGGCGCCGACGACGGCGGTCCGAAGGGTCATGGCGACGGAACCACGACGGAGACGGTCTAATCGGTTGTGGCCTCCGTCGGCGGAGGGCGGTCGGGTCACCGAAACGTATTCGGCGCGCGGGTCGGTTCGTCCGGCTATGCCAGCGCCCTCCCGCTCGCCGTCCCTCTCGCGCCGGAAACTGCTCGCGCTCGGCGGCGGCGCGACCGTCGCCGCGCTCGCGGGTACCGCCCTTCCGTTCGTCGACAACCCCATCGACATGACGATCTTGAACCGCCACGCGGAACCGCTCGGCGTCACCGTCGAGGCGATTCGGCTGAAGGGCGAGTCCGAGTACAGCGAGGCGGTCGAACTCTCGGAGTACTACGAGCTTCCGGCCCAGAGCGACGACGGGCCGGGGACGGTCCACGAGGAGAACGTCCTCCCGAGCGCGGCCTACGTCGTCCGCGTCGAACTCGAAGGCCGAGCGGCCGGCGGCGACCGGTCGTTCGTCTTCCACTTCTTCCCGGACTGCACCGGCGGAACCGACGAGGACGGAGACGAGCGACCCGAGGACGAGTTCTACCTCGACGTCCAGTCCGGCGCCGAGGACGTGCTGTTCCAGCACAACAGTTGCAGCGACGATAGCTGGAGGTTGTAGCCCGGAGAATCAGGCCAGCGCCTCCGCGACGACCTCCCGAACCTCGGACTGGAACCGTTCACGGCCGAACCGCCGCTCTATCTCGGCGCTCTCGCTCCGGAGTTCGCGGGCGCGCTCGGAGTCCGACAGCACCCGGTCGACGGACTCGACCGCCTCCTCGACGGTGCTGTAGGTCAGTTCGTCGCTCCCGACGATCTCGCGCTGGCCGCCGTTGTCCGGGACGAACGGGACGGTGCCGCCCGCGACCAGTTCCGCGACCGCCATCCCGAAGTGCTCGTGGCGCTTGCCGTGGAGGCCGTACTTGTGCCGGCAGATGGTTTCGACGACCTCCTCGCGCGGGAGTTCGCCCTCGACGGAGACGTAGTCGCGCTCGGTGGCCGCCTGCTTCACCTTGCGGGTGTATTCATCGTCGTAGGCTGGGCCGACGAGGTGGAGGTGGACGTCGTGGCCCCGGTCGCGCACCCGGTCGATTATCTCGATGTCTTCGAGGACGTTCTTGTAGCCGGCGATGCGCCCGACTGTGACGAAGCCGTCCTCGCGTTCCTCGAACGGGCGCTCGCGCTCGCCGAATCCGCGGGTGTCGACCGGCGGGTGGACGACCCGCGGCCGGGCGTCGTAGGCGTCCTGGACCACGTCGGCCATCCACTCGGAGTTCGAGAGCAGGGCGCTTCCCCGAATCTCCTCGGGGTCGAACTCGCCGAGTCGCCAACACAGTCGGTCGTAGGCGTGGTCGGCGAAGCTATCCTCGCCGACGCGCTTCGAGACGACCAGGCGGGCGAACCGGGGCGTGTGGACGTACTGGACCAGCGGTCCCGCGACGCTGAGTTCGTTGTCGGTGCCGAACGCGAGGTCGAAGTCGTCGCGGCGGGCGGAGACGTACCGGTTGAGTAGCGCGTTCCGGAGGTTGTACCGCGGATTGTCGAGCCACGCCAGGAAGTCGTCGACCAGCGGCGGGCGGTCGACGGCGACGTCGCGCACGTCGGTCCGGAAGTAGTCGTTGAGTTCCGTCAGGTCCGGCGGCGTGAGCGTCAGCAGGGTCACCTCGTGGTCTTCCTGGAGCGCTTCGAGGACGTTCATGCAGACGCCTTCGCCGCCGCCCTTCGCCATCAAGTCCGTGTGTGCGACTGCGATTCGAGCCATTGACTGTCGTGTCGGAAACGTCGAGAGAGCGAGGAGAGGGGCCCTCAATCCCCGAAATCGGTGCCGTGGGATGGACGACCCGCCGGTAGTTAAGCCTGCGGGCCTCCTTCGTGCGGTTCGTATCTCACGGGTTTCGTGGAATCAGGTGTGACCACTACAATCACACGACGAAACTGCAACTACCACGACCACGACTTACACGACTCACATGAGTAGCCTCCCCGCCATAGCCACACGCCTCCCCAACCGACTCCTTCGCGCATGAAGGCGCGGCTCAAACCGCGAGCCGCGCCAGCGCGCGCCGTGACCCACGGACGAGGACTTGGACTCCTCCGCTTTCGGCGTGGAGTGCGAGTAGCGGTCACAGTCCAGCCCCCAACTGAACCGACAGAGCCACTCGCCGAGAAACCACGCGTTACCGATAGCCCAGGTTCGCCAACCGGCGCTCCACGTCGCGACTCGTCCGGGCGTCGCCCGACTCGCCCCGGTCGCCGTCCGGAAACGCCGGCAGCGCGTCGCGGAGCGACGACTCCACCGCCGGCGGAATCTCGGCCGTCTCTACCGCCGAACCTGACTCGCCTGCCGACAGCGCGAAGCCCTCGGCGTAGTCGTCGCCCTTCGACACCACCAGTTTCCACTCCCCGGCGTAAGCCGCCTTCTTCTCGTAACCGTAGCGCGCGCTCTCGACGAGCAGCGTCCGGTCGGCGGCCGGCGAGTCGAACAGCGACGTACCCGCGGCCTCGGGGAGTTTGAACCCGGCCGCGTCGGCCAGCGTCGGCGCGACGTCGACCAGCGAGGCGGGCGCCCCATCGACGCGCCATTCGCCGTCGAAGCCCGCGGTCCGGAGCGGGACGCGAGTCACCGCCTCGTAGGGTGGACCGCCGTGGCCCACCGAGTAGGCCGGCCGGGGGTCGGCGAAGTTCGCGGCGGCGTGGCGCGACCGCTCCCAGAACGCCTCGCCGTGGTCGCCCGCGACCACCAGCCCCAAATCGTCACCCGCGAGGTCGCTCGCTCGCCGGTGGTACGCTCCGAGGCGGTTGTCGACGTACTCGGCGCAAGCGCGGTAGAGCCGACGGCGGTGCTCGCGGTAGCGTTCGACCGCCGGGGTCGACTCGACCACGTCCTCGTGTCGCCACTCGCGGATTCCCGGAATCGAGTCGTCGACGTCGTGAGCCCACAGGTAGTGCTCGGGCGGAGCGAGTGGTTCGTGGAGGTCGGCGAGGTGGAGGTACGAGAAGGTCCGGCCCTCGGGGCGCTCGGCGAGCCACGAGAGGTGCTCGCCGAGCACGTCGTCGGCCGCGGCGCCCTCGCCGAGTCGGTGCTCGGCGAAGCGCCCCGAGAGCGCGAGGAACGGGACCAGCATGCCGAACCCGCCGTAGATGTCGTAACCCGCGGCGGCGAACCCCTCGGAGAGCGTCGGCACCTCGCTCCGGGGCGGCAGGCCGGTCATGTCGGCCACGGAGTTCGCGAAGTCGTCGGTGCGGCGAATCGCGCCGTGGTCGTGGGGGTACCGCCCCGTCAGCAGCGACGTGACGGAGGGGAACGTCCACGTCGAGGGCGCGAGGGCGTCTCCCCCCGCCAGCGAGTCGAGGAACGGCGTCGGCGCGCCGAGCGCGTCGGCGCGGAGGCAGTCGACGACCACGACGACGACGTGGTCCGGTGCGTCGTTTCGCCATTCCCTCGACCGTTCGCGAGCGCCCGACGCCCACGTCGCGGGCGTCGGGCGCTCGCGGAACTCCCGGTCGGCGCGTCGCTCTCGATACGTGTCCGCGAGATTCGTCTCCGCCGCGAGGCCGCGTTCGGCCGCGCGGTCTACCGCCGCGAGCGCGTCGGTTCGCCACCCCATGGTCGTCAGAGTCACGACGGCGGAAACCATAGTGGTGACGGCACAGCGGTTTTGTCGCCCACCGTCGAACGTCCCGCGGGAAACGATGGGGGAAGACGGAAGCACACCGACCGATGGAGCGACGCGACCGAGCGACGCGGCCGCGGGGGCGGAGGACCGGACGGACGAGGACGAGACACCCCCGGAGAATCGGCGAGAGACGACCGACCGGCCGACGGTTTCGGTCGTCGTACCGACCTACTACCGCAACGACCGACTTCGGGCGGCGCTGTCGAGCGTCGCCGACCAGACCTACCGGCCGGTCGAACTGCTCGTCGTCGACGGGTCGGGCGAGGCCCACGCCCGCCCGGTCGTCGGCGACTTCGCAGGCGAAGTCGCCGACGACTCGTACTTCGAGTGGACCTACGTCCCCCAGAAGCGCGACCGGGGACCCCAGGCCGCCCGGAGCCTCGGCGTCGACCGCGCTGCCGGGTCGTACGTCCAGTTGCTCGACGACGACGACCGACTCCGTCCAGGGAAGTTCGCGGCCCAGGTGCCGCGACTCGAAGCCGAGGACGACGTCGGGGTCGTCTACTGCGCGCTCGCCGACGAGGAGTGGGGCGAGATTCGCCCCGACGACCCGATTCGGGGCGACGCGCTCGAACGCGCGCTCCGAATCGACACCTTCCCGGCGATTCCCTCCTCAATGCTGATAGACGCCGGCGTGCTGGCCGACCTGCTCCCGCTGGGCAACCGCCACGGCGCCGACGACTCGGGCACGAAGATAGAACTCGCGCGCCGGACCGAGTTCGACTACGTCGACGAGGTACTGGTCGAGCGGGGCAAGCCCGACGACCCGCTCTCCTCGTCGTGGGCCCACGTCGAGGGCCGCAAGCGCCTCGTCGAGAAGTACGCCGACCTCTACGAGCGGTTCCCCCCGGATGTCAGGGCCACCGCGGTCCGCCAGACCTACTACCGCCAGGGCCGCAAGCACCTCGAAGAGAAGCCGTGGTCGGCGGCCGCGGTGGCGTCGCTCGCGCTCGCGGCCTACCACACCCCCGAGGACCGCCCGGAGTACGTCCGGGACGCGGCGGCGGCGGTGTTCGGCCGGCCCGGGATGGCGGTGGCCGACGCGCTCGGATAGGTCAGTCCTCGCCGGTCGCCAGCGACTGGAGCGTCCCCGAGAGTCGATTCAGCGGTCCCTCCAGGTCGTCGACGTCGTGGCGGTCCGCGAGGTAGTCGGGGTCGTCGTAGGTGACGTACGTCGAACCGTCGTCCTCCCAGACCAGTAGTTTGTGCGGGAGGTCGACGCCGACGGTCGGGCTGGCCTGCATCAGTCGCGCGGCGAGGGCCGAATCGCCGAAGACGAGCAGGGTCGCCGGTCGGACGTCCTCGCCGACTCGCTCGGCGTTCCGCGCGTGGTCGACCGTCTCGACGAGCGTCAAGTTCTCGCGGTTCCGGACGTCCGCGATAATGCGCTCGACGGTCCGGTCGAAACTCCGGTCGTTAGCCACGGTGACGAGTCCGTCGTCATCGTCGTCATCGTCATCGCCGTCGTCCGGGTCGTCGTCATCGCCGGTCGAATCGTCTCCGTTCTGGTCGTCGTCTCCCGGACCGTCGTCGTTTCCGCCGTCGTCTTGGCCGCTCGAATCGCCCCCTCCGTCGTCCTGTGCGGCCGAGGTACCTGCGAGGGTGAGGCCGGTGCCCGCGAGCGCCGCACGGAGGATTCTGCGTCTGTCGGGTTCTCGCATCGCTCGGGCCGAGCGACGACGGACGGGTCGTTAGTTATGAATCCGATTCGGGAACGAAACGTGGGTTACGGTCCGACGCACCGTCTCCGGCGGGTTCAACGCCCCGTTTCGGCCCGGCTCATTCCTCCCATGGCTCGCCGCCCTGCTGGTCGCCGAACAGTTCGCGCATCAGCGTGACGATGCTCTCGGGCGGGAACTGCCCGCGTTCGGTCACGATGGCGTCGACGTACCTGGGCGGGGTCACGTCGAAGGCGGGGTTCTCGACGGCCAGACCCTCCGCGCCGACCTCGCCGTTGATCTCGGCCTCCTCCTCGTCGGTGAGCACCTCGCGCTCGTCGCGCATCTCTATCTCGACCGTGTGACCGGTCATGGTGTCGGGGTGGAGCTTCAGCGTCTGGGCCGCGACCATGATGGGAACCCCGCGCTCGCGGGCGTTGACCGCGAGGCCGGAGGTGCCGATCTTGTTGACGACCGAGCCGTCGGCCGCGATGGAGTCGGCGCCCACCAGCACGTGGTCGACCTCGTCGAGGTAGCGCCGGGCGGCGTTGTCGACGATGAGCGTCACGGGGACGCCCATCTCGCGGAGCCAGCGGGCGGTGATGTGGCCCTGCTTGCGCGGGCGGGTCTCCTTGACCACCGCGCGGATGTCCTTGCCCTGGTCGAGGGCGTGCTCGACGCACGAGAGCGCGTCGGTCGAGTGGCAGTGGGTCATCACGGTGTCGCCGTCCCGGAGGCGATTCGCGCCGATGCGCCCGAGGTTGTCCTGAGCCTGGTCGAGTTCGGTTCGGAACTCCGCGGCGCTGTCGAGGACGCTCTCCCGGAGGTTCTCGACCGTCTGGCCCTCCATCCCTCGGAGGACGTACCGCAGGGAGTTCGGGAGGCTGACCGCGGTCGGCCGGGTTTCGACGAGTCTGCGGGCGGCCGCCCGCATCTCCGCGCGGAACGTCTCGGGGTCGGCGGCGTCGCTATCCTCGGCCTGGGCCGTGAGCGCCTCGGCCGCCGCGTCGGCGATGGTCGCCGCGCCGCGAATCTCCATGTCGGCGATGTCCTCGGCGACCTCCGCGACGGTCGGGTGGACTTCGGGTTCGGAGGTTGTCATGGGAACTCGTACGGGCCAGGAGTGGAAAAGTGAACGGGTGAAGTAGGCTCGTGGAACGAGTTAAGATTGGGGCCGTCTCGTGAATCTTCACGGCCGGCGTGGCGCGTGCTGGCGTGAGTTCATCTCACGCCAACCTCGCGCGAGGGATGACCGAACGAGCGCCGGCAGGCGCGAGTGAGGGAATCGGTTGGGGAGGCGTGTGGCGTGCAGTCGCGGTGGCGGTGCGGTACTCATGTGAGTCGTGTAAGTGGCGGTCTGCGTTGCGGTTACGGTGCAGTCGAGAATGCGTTGCTGTCGAAGAAACGGTGTGCCCTTCGTCCAACCCCGTCGAGCCGACTCCGCTCGGAACGTCTCCCATCGAGTCGAACGTCCCCATTTTTACCCCCGCGAGCGAAACCACGGGAACATGGACGAAGCCGACCTCGCGGCCAAGATAGACCACACGGTGCTCGGTCCCGAGACGACCCTCGACGACGTGAAGCGAATCCTCGACGAAGCCCAGGAGTACGGCATGAACGCCTGCATCCCGCCGTGCTACGTCGCCGAGGCCGCCGAGTACACTCCCGACGTCACGCTCGCCACCGTCATCGGGTTCCCCCACGGCCAGAACGCCACCGCCGCGAAGCGCGAGGAGGCGGCCATCGCCGACGCCGACGGCGCAGACGAACTCGATATGGTCATCAACGTCGGCCGTCTGAAGGCCGGCGAGCGCGAGGCGGTCCGCGAGGACATCGAAGAAGTCGTCGCCGCGGTGCCGATTCCCGTCAAGGTCATCATCGAAACCGCGCTGCTCTCCGACGACGAGAAGCGCGCGGCCTGCGAGGCCGCGAAGGAGGCCGACGCCGCGTTCGTCAAGACCTCTACCGGATTCGCCGACGGCGGCGCGACGGTCGCGGATGTCGAACTGATGAGCGAGTACCTCCCGGTGAAGGCCAGCGGCGGCGTCGGGAACTACGAGCAGGCGAAGGCGATGCTCGACGCCGGCGCCGAGCGCATCGGCGCGAGTTCGGGCGTCGAAATCGTCGAGGACTTCCGCGAGAACTACTGACCGCGCGGCCCGTCGGGACGAAACCCGACGACCCGTCCGGACACCGCAACTCGTCCGGGCACCGCAACCCGTCCCAACACTATCTTCTCGACCCGAGATAGCCCCGCGTCCGGAAGTACGAAGCGGCAGAAAGGGTTCGTTACGCATCGTCGCGGCGGACGCGGCGCGTCGACGCGCCGCGTCCGCCGTGTCTACCGTACGACCGAAGTCGCTACGCGGTTCAGTCGTCGCCGGTCGTCTCGGACTGCGACTGGGAGGTCGGCGCGCCCTGGCGCGCCCGGCCCGCCCACTCGCCGATGTGGTTGGCGACGTAGTCGTGGCCGCCCCACCCGAACGCGATGCCGATGGCGAGCGCGAGTCCCGCCGCGAGGCCCCACGCCAGCGCCCGCGCGAACAGGTAGAGTATCTGGACGTCGATACCCATCGTGTCGAGGCCGATGACGACCGCGGTGAAGTACAGGAACATCCGGACGCCGGTCGCGAAGTACTGGGTGTAGGCGGTCTGGGCCGCCGCGCGGGTCCGGTTAATTGCGTCGCCGATGAAGTCTGCGACGATGAACCCGCCGATGATGACCAGCAGGCCGGCGATGAACGCCGGGAGGTACGACACCGCGGTCGCGATCCATTGCGAGAGAATCGGGATGGCGAGCGTGTTCGCCGCCGCCAGGATGGCGAGCGCGTAGATGAACCACGCCGTCACCTTCCCGAGGAAGTTCGACAGCGCGTCGCGCGACCCGCCCATCATCCGACCGAGCGGGGTATCGCGTGCGTAGCCGTCGAGTCCGATCCTGTCCGCGACGCCGGCGACGACCTTCCCGAGCGCCGCGCCGACGATCCAGCCGATTATCAGGATGACTATCGCGCCGAGGAGTCGCGGGAGCGCCGCCACGATATCCGAGAGCGCGTTGCCGAGCCATCCCGGTAGGTTTCCTAACGGTCCGCCGTCCGCCTGAAGTACGATTTGTGGTACGTTCATGGGTTCTCGATAGTGCCGTTTCGGCATCGGAGACAGAGCACGGGGGTAGTTTGTTATTTGGTGCTGACCGTTCGGAGCGAGATTCGCCGGGAGCGGCGTTCGAGACGGCGTTCGGGAGTTCGCGTTCGGATACACGTCTTCAACCTGACAGTCGCGCGACCGCCGGTCGACTCCGACTCGGGGGAACGTGAAACTATCGAGTATCGTACGTTTCTCCGGCGCAGAGCGTCGAGCCGAGCGTTCGCGTCCGAGAACCGCAAGGAGCGTCTCCGATTCGCCCGCGCAACCGGTTTCAGTTATCAAGTCACGCTCCTGCCACGACCGCCGCCGGCGACCGGCGGCCGCCGGCGGCGGGACGAGTCCCCGCGAACGTGTCCGAGCACCGGAGAGTGAAACGCTCACTTTCCTCGCCAACGGTTCGCACGTCGCTCCGGCCCGGACCGTCGCGTTTTTGGCCGCGTAGCCGAAACGCTCCACAGCGAATGGCCCGCTATCACATCGAAACCTACGGTTGCACGTCCAACCGGGGCGAGAGCCGCGAGATAGAGCGGCGGCTCCGCGACGCCGGCCACCACCGGGTGGACGGCCCCGACGCGGCCGACGTGGCGATTCTCAACACCTGCACGGTGGTCGAGAAGACCGAGCGCAACATGCTCACCCGGGCCAAAGAACTCGAAGACGAAACCGCCGACCTCATCGTGACGGGCTGTATGGCGCTGGCCCAGGGCGAGGAGTTCCAGAGCGCCGGCGTCGACGCCGACGTGCTCCACTGGGACGAGGTTCCGACGGCGGTCACCAACGGGGAGTGTCCGACCACGACGCCCGACGCCGAACCCGTCCTCGACGGCGTCATCGGCATCCTCCCCATCGCGCGCGGGTGCATGTCCGACTGTTCGTACTGCATCACCAAGCGCGCGACCGGCAAGATAGACTCCCCACCGGTCGAAGAGAACGTCAGGAAGGCGCGGGCGCTCGTCCACGCCGGCGCGAAGGAGATTCGGATCACCGGCCAGGACACGGGCGTCTACGGCTGGGACAAGGGCGAGCGAAAGCTCCACGAACTCCTCTCGCGCATCTGCGACATCGAGGGCGACTTCCGGGTTCGCGTGGGGATGGCCAACCCGAAGGGCGTCCACGGCATCCGCGAGGAACTCGCCGAGGTGTTCGCCGAGAACGAGAAGCTCTATAACTTCATCCACGCGCCGGTCCAGTCCGGTTCGAACGACGTGCTCGGAGATATGCGTCGCCAGCACCAGGTCGACGAGTACGTCGAAATCGTCGAGACGTTCGACGAACACCTCGACTACTGGACGCTCAGCACCGACTTCATCGTCGGCTTCCCGACCGAAACCGACGAGGACCACGCCCAGAGCCTCGCGCTCCTGCGCGAGACGCGCCCGGAGAAGATCAACGTCACGCGCTTCTCGAAGCGCCCCGGCACCGACGCCGCCGACATGAAGGGGCTGGGTGGGACGCTCAAGAAGGAGCGTTCGAAGGAGATGACCGACCTCAAGATGGAGGTCGTCGCCGACGCCTACGACGCGATGGTCGGCGAAACCCACGAGGTGCTGGTCGTCGAACCCGGGACGGGCGACTCGGTGAAGTGCTACGACGAGGCCTACCGACAGGTCATCGTCCGGAACGCCCCCGAGCACGGGATCGAGGTCGGAGACTTCGTGGACGTCGAGATTACGGGCCACAGCACGGTGTACGCGTTCGGGGAACCGGTCTGAGAGGGTCGAGGTTCCCGTTTTCGCTCGAGACGATTCTGGTCGCTCGTCCGCAGGAGCAACCGCAAAGACGGCGAATGTGACAACTCCGAAAATTCGGACCAACTCGTTGTGAGCCGCGATAACCCGCGTGACTGAACGGCCCCTTTCAGTCTCACCTCGTGGAACCGGTAGCGGGCCGTTACTGCCGGTCGGTGAGTCACTCGTCACTCGCGGTTGATCGACTCGTCGTCGCTCGGGTCGGCCGCGGGGCCGTGCGGCCCCGCGGCGGGTTTGGTTGCCCCGTCGCCTACTCCTCCGTGACCGTGATGGTCCCCCGCATTCCGGCGGCCTTGTGGGCCTGGCAGAAGAACTCGTAGGTGCCCGGGACGTCGAAGGTGTGGGTGTACTCGTAGCCTTGGTCGTACATCTTCGACGACGGGCCGGGCGTCCCCTCCCAGTTCGCGCCCTCGGGTTGGGACTCGACCACGACGTTGTGGGAATCCGACTCCCAGACCCACTCGACCGTGGTCCCGGACGTGACGGTCAACTCGGCGGGTTCGAACGTCAGGCCTCCGCCGGGACCCACCTTCACGGGGAGGGAATCCGCGGTGGCCGAGTCGGTGGTGTTCTGGCCGGTCGTCTCCGCGGGAGGGTCGCCGACGACGATGGTACCGACCATCCCGGCGGTTTCGTGGGGGATACAGACGAACTCGTAGGTCCCCTCGACTTCGAAGGTGTGGCTGTACTCGTATCCCCGGTCGTAGACCGTGCCGTAGTCGCCCGGCGTTCCCTGCCACTCGGCGCCGTCGGGTTGGTCGTGGACGGCGATGTTGTGGTTGTCAGACTCCCAGACGAATCGGACGGTGGTTCCGGGGTCGACCGCCAGCGGTCGGTCGGTGCCGGGTTCGAACGTCAGGCGTCCGCCGGGGCCGACCTTCACGGGGAGGTCGGCCTCGGTCGCGTACTCGGCCTCCTCGCCGGTTTCGGTTTCTTTTCCGGTTTCAGTTTCTTCGGCGGTTTCGGTCGTCGCCTCGCGCGCGGTCGGTTCGTCGACGGTTCCGGAGACGACGATTTCGCCCTTCATGTCGATCGTCTCGTGTGGCACGCAGACGTACTCGTACGTTCCCTTGACCTCGAAGGTGTGGCTGTGTTCGTGGCCGGCGTCGTACGTCGCTCCGCTCTCCTCTTCGGTGCCGGTCCAGTCGGCCCCGTCGGGTTTGGTCTCGACCGCGATGTTGTGTGTGTCGGACTTCCAGACCCACGTAACGGTGGTGCCGGGCGGGACGACCAGCGTCTCGGGGGCGAAGACGTACTTCCCGTCGGGACCGACGGCGACGGTCGCCGTCGGCCCGTCGCCCGCGGTCGTCGTTCGAGTCGTCGTTTCGCCGCCGGCGCCGATGGCTTCGCGGGCGTTTCCGACGCAACCCGCCAGTGCGCCGACCGCGAGGGCCGACGCGCTCGCTCGGAGTACGGTTCGTCTATCCGCGACGTCCCGGTTCGGGGGGACCATGTTTTCGAGTCCCACCTTCGAAGGTAAAAGTCGTCCACCTCGTTTTCGAGCCGTGAGAATCGGGTTCGTCGGGAGACGCGTCGAACGACCGTCGCCCATTTCGACAAACTTCCGGCAATCGTTGCATCGGCCGGACGAAAAAGTTAGGATTCCGTCTTTTCGGGGTCAGTCGTCGTCCGAGGAGACGGGCGTCGCCTTCTCGAAGTCGTCTTCGAGCGAGGCGTCGGAGTCCTCGTCGTCGCCCGCCGAGTCGCCGGCGTCCTCCAAACCGCCGGCGACCGATTTCGCGACCGGCGTGCGGTCGCCCACCGGGTCGTCGGACGATTCGGGCGCGACGTCATCGGTCGTTTCGCCCCCGGAGACGCCGCCCGCTCGTCCGGCCCGGTCGACCCCTTCGGCCGCCACCTCGAACTGTGCGAGTGCGGCGTCGAGGTCCGCCGCCTTCCCTTCGAGTTCCTCGACGACCGTGGTGACCTCGTTGAGCGCCGCGGTCTGCTGCTGGGCGGAGGCGGCCACCCGCTCTGTCTCGTCGGCGGTGCGGTCGGCGGCCTCCGTCACGTTGTCGACCATCGCGGCGACCTCCTCGGTGCTGGCGGCCTGTTCGTCGGTCGCGGCGTTGATGTCCTGCATGCCCGTGTTGGTCGCCTCCACGCTGTCGGCCACCGCGAGCAGCGCGTCGCGGGCGTCTCCGACGGTGTCGGCGCCGTCGCCGAGTTCGTCGCGCGCGGTCCGCATCCGGTCGGCGGTGGTTTCGGTCTGGTCCTGGATGGCCTCGATGTGAGCCTCGATGTCGTCGGCGTGGGTCTGGGTTTCCTCCGCGAGGTTCTTGACCTCCTCGGCGACCACCGCGAAGCCCTCGCCGCCGGACTCGGCCCGAGCGGCCTCGATGTTGGCGTTGAGCGCGAGCAGGTTGGTCTGCTCGGCCACGTCCGAGATGATGTCGACGATGTCGCCGACGGCGTGGATGCGCTCGACCAGTTCGTCGACCTCCGAAACCGCGGTGCCGGCGGTGTCCTCGACGTCCTCGATGGCGTCGACGGCCTCCTCGGCCGCGGTGCGGCCCGACTCGGCCCGGTCGGCGGTTTCGCGGGCGGTCGTCGCCACCGAGTCGGCGGTCGAGGCCACCTCCTCGATGGTCGCCGAGAGGTTGTTGGTTTCGCTGGCCACGTCGCCGAGGCGGTCGCGCTGTTCGTGGGTCCCCTCGCTGATGGTGCCGACCGCCTCGCCGACCTCCTCGCCGGCGTCGCGGATCTCGGTCGCGCCGGCCGCGAGTTGCTCGGTCCCGGCGATCACCTCGTCGGCGAACGCCTCGACCTCGGCGACCGTCGCTTCGAGTTCGCCGAGCAGGTCGTTCAGCCGCCGACCCATCGACTCGACGACCCGGTTGTCGCTGTCGGGCGAAACCCGGGCGGTGAGGTCGCCGTCGGCGGCCGCGGCCATCGCAGTCTCGTACTCCTCGGCCTTGGCTTCGAGGTGCTCGTTGACCCGCTGGGCCTCCCTTCGGGCCTCCTCGGCGTCCTCCTGCTGGCGCTCGGCCTCGCGGCGGGCCTCCTCGGCCTGCGACTGGGCGCGTTCGGATTCGGCGATGCGCTCGCGGAGGTCCTCGCGCATCCGGTCGAACGCTCGGAACAGGTCGCCGATTTCGTCGCCGCGGTCGCTCTCGACCGCCGCGTCGAGTTCGCCCCGCCGAAGCGCCTCGGCGTGGTTCGAGAGCACGCCGACCGCCTTCACGGTCGGGCGCTCGACGACGACGGCGAAGCCGACGAGCAGCAGGCCGACTGCGCCGAGCAACACCAGAATCTGCTGGCCGACCGACTGGGCGACCGCGAACATGGTGGCGGGCGGCGCGTAGGTCACGAGCGCCCAGTCGGCGCCCTCGATGGCGTCGTGGCCGACCACGACGCGCTCGCCCGCGCCGGCCTGCTCGGCCGCGAGGACGGTCGTGTTCGCGTCGCCGGCGAGGCCGGCCGTCACCGCGGGCGAGTCGGCGCCGTCGCCCGCGACGTGCTGGGTGCCGACCGCCGACCCGCTCTCGGTGTCGAGGACGACGACGCCGTCGGCGTTGACCACGCGCGTCCGGGTGCCCTCCATCACGGCGTGGAACCGGTCGGTGACGGCGGCGACCGAAACCTCCGAAACCATCCAGTAGTTTCCGACCGGGACGAAGAACACCCACGACTTGCCCTCGACGCTCGACCGGAGCGTGACGACCGACTCGCGCTCTTCGAGCGCCGCGGTCGGCACGTCGTAGTTGAGTTCGGCGATTGCCTCGCCCTCGTAGGTGTCGTCTGAGCTGATTTCGATGCGGCCCGTCGACGAGTTCACGTAGTGAAGCCGCCGAACCGCGTCGGAGAGTTCGGCCTGCCGTTGGACGAACGACCGGATGTCCCGGCGCTCCTTCGCACTATCCTGGACCGCGGTCTTGATCTCGTACGCCCTGTTGGCGAACCGCCGAGTGTCCTCCATCCGCCCGGAGACGGCCGTGTCGACGATGTCGGCCTGGACGACCGCCTGCCCGCCGAGCGTGGCCTCCTTCTGGGCGCGCACCTGGTCGTTCGTACTCGTGTAGGTGTACGCGCCGACGGTGCCGCCGACGAGCAACACGACGGCGAGGCCGACGACGACCTTCGCCGTGTAGCTGTTCCGCGGGTCGATTTCCATACGCCGGGTGTCGGTTTCACCGACGTATAACCTTCGGTACGCTGGTAGTTCCCGATTTACTATCTAAGTTCGGCGGAAATTCAGCTATCGACGAGTCGGTCGACCGACGCGTCGTCCTTCCACTCGCCGAGTTCCTTGGGGTCGACGTGGACGAACACGTCGTCGACCTCGTCGAGCGCCCGGATGGACTCGACCACGGCGGTTTCGATGTCGTGGGCCTCCCGGAGCGTGCGGTCGCCCTCGACCTCGATGTGGAGGCTCACGTCTATCTCGGGGCCGACGTAGTGGGCGATGACGTCGTGGGCGCCCTCGACGTCGGGGTGGGCGAGCGCCCGGCGGATGATGGTCAAGCGGAGGTCGTCGGGCGGCGCGCTCCCGACGAGGTAGTCGACGTTGTCCTGGACGATTTCCAGGCCGGTGTAGAGGATGGATACCGCGACGACGGTCGCCGCGAGCGGGTCGAGTATCGGAAAGCCCAACCGGGCGCCCACGACGCCGACGAGCGCCGCGCTCGCGGTGAGGATGTCGTTGCGGTTGTCGAGCGCGGTCGCGCGCACCGCGGGCGACCGCGTCTCGTCGGCCCGAGAGAGGCAGTACCGGTAGAGGCCGAACTTGATGACGGCGGTTCCAGCCAGCACGACGACGGCCGCCGGCCCGGTGGTGACGACGACGTCGCCCGACAGAATCGAGGTCGCCGCGCGCCAGAGCACCGCGCCGCCGGCGGCGAACACGCCGACGGCGACGAACAGCGAGACGAACGGTTCGATGCGCTCGTGGCCGTGAGGGTGACTGAAGTCCGGCGGCCTGGTGGTGAGGTAGAGGCCCGCGAGGACGACCAGGCTGTAGGCAGCGTCGGCGAGGCTGTTGACCGCCTCGGAGCCGACGGCGAGGCTGCCGGTCGTCCACCAGACGGCGCCCTTGGCCGCGACGAGCAGGAGGTTGACCGCCAGCACGAGCGCGCCGACCCGGCGGACGACGGTCCTCCGGGACATGGGTTCTCGTGTTGGTACCGACGGGTCAAGGGCGTGTCGCTTTCGCCGGCCGCGACTAACAGCACCCCGGCCCGCAGCAGCAACAGTCGACGACGATTTCGCAAGTCGTGGTCCGGTCGGCGTCGGTTCGATTCGCGTCTGTCCGTCGGTCGGTGGTGCAACACTGGTTCGACATCGCGGTTGGGACTACGGGCGCCGACGGGATAAACGAGTCAGCTTCCCGAGAGGAACTGAGTTTCCTCACCGCGAGGCGGTTTCTGTGCGGAAACCGCCCGCAGACGCTTAAGGTGGCGCGCTTCCAAGGAGAGACGATGACCGACGACTCTCGCCCCGTCGACGGCGGTTCGCTCTTCTCGAACGACGCCGACCCCGACCGCGAGTGGCAGCGAACGTGGCACGCCGTCCGGGACGTGCTGGGGTCGAAGTGGGCGTTCCACGTCGTGCGCGCGCTCGGAGTCTCCGAGCGCGGGTTCAACGACCTCAAGCGCGAACTCGACGGCGTGACCGCCAAGACCCTCTCGGAGCGACTGGGGGAACTGCGGTGTCTCGGCTTCGTCGAACGGGAAGTTCACGCCACGTCGCCGCCGACCACGACGTACCGACTCACCGACCACGGCGAGCGACTCGCGGCCGTCATGGACGACGTGGAGTCGCTGGTCGAGGTGGTCGAGTGTCCGGACGGTGACTGTCCGATGGCGTCGGAAGTCGCGCCGGAGTGCGCCTGCGACTGTTAGAAGTCGAACCGAATCGCGCGCTCGTCGTCCTCGGGAACCGCCGCATCGTCCTGCTCGGCGAAGGCCGCCCGGAGTCGGTCGTAGCTCTCGTCTATCGCCTCGACGACGACCTTGGTGTCCGAGATGACCGGCATGAAGTTGGTGTCGCCCGACCAGCGCGGGACGACGTGGGTGT
This sequence comes from Halorussus vallis, assembly GCF_024138165.1. Classification (NCBI taxonomy): domain Archaea; kingdom Methanobacteriati; phylum Methanobacteriota; class Halobacteria; order Halobacteriales; family Haladaptataceae; genus Halorussus; species Halorussus vallis. Next base: position 1,609,936 of record NZ_CP100000.1, read on the forward strand.
GGAGGTGGTCGTCGATGGACCCGCCGGCGCCCTCCCCGAGGTTCAATCCAGCGTTGAAGCCGTCGGGTCCGAAGGCCGAATCGAGCGCGTCGAAGGTCCGCTGTTTGAGTCGGGCGTGGTCGAGGAGGGTCGCCTCGTCCAGCGCGCGGTAGTCGCCGGTGTGGTCCCGCGGGATGACCATCGCGTGGCCCGGACTGTAGGGGTAGTTGTTGAGCATGACGAACGCCCGGTCGCTCCGGGCGACCACGAGGTGTTCGCGGTCGTCGTCGCCGTCGAAGAACTCGCAGAAGACACAGCCCTCGACTTCGGCCTCGTCGTCGCCGCGCTCGACCCACTCGATGCGCCACGGGGCGAAGATCTGATCCATGTCCCCGGATGGAGCGCGACGGTCTTAATCCTCAGCGGTTCGGTGCGCGCGAACCGGGACGACGTGTCCGCCCGAGATTGCGAACGATGATACGGCCGAGCCCGGGACTCCCAGTCCCTCTCGCGGCCACTTAGTTCAACGCTTCCGGCGGTGGAACGACTCGTTTCGCGCGGTTAGCCCGAGTCAACCGTCGTTTCCGACCCGTATCGTCTCGTTTCGCGGAGCGTAAATCGGCGAAACGGCGCGGAACCGTGACCGCGGCGGTGAAACGAACCGGCGAACGGAGCCGAACGAACTTCGCGTGCGGAACGGGAGCGGTCGAAGTCGCCGGAACGGCCACCGCACGCCTGCTCGGGCGCGAAGAAAGGTAACTTTTCAAACGACGGACTTCCTACGGGGTACACGGATGTATCTCATCATCGTCGGCGCAGGGAGCATCGGGTCACAGCTCATAGAGGTAGCGACCCGGGACAACAACGACGTGGTCGTCATCGAGAAGGACCCCGCGAGAGCCGACGCCGCGGCCGCAGAGTACGACGCACTCGTACTCAACGACGATGCGACCGTCCTCGACACGCTGGAGGAGGCGGGCGGCGACCGGGCGGACGCCCTCATCGCCACGACCCAGCACGACGCGACCAACATCATGGTGAGCCTGCTGGGCCAGGAACTCGAAATCCCCTCCATCGTCTCGGTGGTCCACAACCCCGAGCACATGAACATCTTCCGCCAGATCGGCGTGAACGTCATCGAGAACCCCCAGCGGCTCATCGCCGAGTACCTCTACCGGGCGGTCAAGCGCCCGTCCATCAAGGACTACATGCGGGTCGGCGAGCGCGCGGAGGTGTTCGAGATCACCGTCGCGGCCGAAGCGCCGGTCGCCGACAAGACACTCTCCGAAGCCGCGGGCGAGGGCCTGTTCGAGGACGGCATCCTCGTGGTCGCCATCGAGCGCGACGACGGGGTCCTGACTCCCCGCGGCGAAACTCGGATTCGGGCGGGCGACCTCGTGACCGTCTTCTCCGAGTTCGGCGCGACGCCTGACGTGACGGACGTGTTCGGCCACTACGAGGACCACGACTGATGACCCGTCGTCCTACCGTCCGCGGCGTGCCCGCCGACCTCGCCACCATCCTCCGGGACGTGGGGGCGCTCGTACTGATGCAGGCGGGACTGATGGCCCTCAGCATCGGCGTCGCGGTCGTCTTCCGCGAGTGGTATCCCGCGCTCGCCTTCCTGCTGGCGGGCGGCGTGACCGCGGTCGTCGGCGCGACCCTCCGGAGCGCGTTCGACGACGCCCCGAACCCCAAGATGAAACACGGGATGGTCATCGCCGCCGGCGGATGGCTCGCAACCGCGGTGTTCGGGGCGTTGCCGTTCCTCTTCGCGGCCCACCTCACGCCGCCCGAGGTGATGGCGAGTTACGTCCCCGCGGGCGTCGACACGTCCGGTTGGGAGCCGATTCGGGTCGGTTCGGCGGCGACGCTGTCGAGTCTGGCCTACTTCCAGAATCCGCTCCACGCCCTCTTCGAGAGCATGTCGGGGTGGACCGGGAGCGGCCTCACGATGGCGGTTCACGAACCGTCGCTCCCCCACGCCATCCAGTGGTGGCGCTCGCTCATTCAGTGGGTCGGCGGCGTGGGCGTCATCGTGCTCACGACCGCCATCCTCGCCCGTCCCGGCAGCGGGAGCTACACCCTCTACCAGGCCGAAACCCGCGAGGAGCGCATCCACCCGAGCATCATCCACACCGTCCAGACCGTCTGGCGGATATTCCTGGCGTACACCGTGATCGCGATCGTCGTGCTGTTCGGCGCCATCATGTGGACCGAACCGCTGTCGGCCCCGACCGCGTTCTGGCAGGCGCTCAACCACGCGATGACCGGGCTCTCGACCGGCGGGTTCAGCGTGACCGACAACTCCATCGCGTCGTACGACTCGCCGCTGGTCGAGACGGTGCTGTTGCCCATCATGACGCTCGGAGCCATCGCCTTCCCCATCCACTACCTCATGCTCACCCAGCGCGATCCGAGGGCGTTGTTCGCCGACCTCCAGACGCGGTGGTTGTTGATTCTTTTCGCGGTGGGTGTCGCGGCACTTACACTACAAAACGCGCTGACACCCCAACTCGCGACCGCGGCCTTCGACGGCCGCTCGGACGCCTTCCGAGACTCGGCGTTCCAGTTCGTCAGCGCGCTCACGTGCACGGGGTTCCAGTCCGCGCCCATCAGGCTGTGGAGCGCGGGCGGAAAGCTCATCGTCAGCTTCGCGATGGTGCTCGGCGGGGCGGCGGGGAGCACGGTCGGGGGCATCAAGATCATCCGGGGCTACACCATCAGCAAGGGAATCCAGTGGGAGTTCTCCCGGGTGTTCCTCCCCGCATCGGCTATCGCGAACGTGCGAATCGGCGAGCGGGTGCTCGGCCGCAACCAGATGGAGCGGGAGTTCTCCGAGGCGGCCATCGTGAGCATGCTGTGGCTCATCCTGCTGATTAGCAGCAGCGTAATCCTCGTCGACGTCGTCGGACCCGACTTCACCTACGCCGACGCGCTGTTCGAGGTCGCTAGCGCCCAGGGTAACGTCGGCCTCTCGACGGGCATCACCGGCCCCGAGATGCCGGCGGTCGCGGAGGGGATGTTCCTCCTCAACATGTGGGTCGGACGCCTCGAAATCATCCCGGTACTCGTCTTTCTGCGGTCGGCGCTCTTCGGACTCCAGCCCCGCAGGTGATATATAAACATTCCGGCCGTTCCGGCCGGTTTTTGTTTCATTACCTAATCTAATGGTCCTATAAACTGTTTCACCGCATCTCGCCGATTTCCGAAGTAAAATCGATAGACGGGAACGTAATGAACGGTTCGAACGACACCCAACGGAGGGGGGTTTTTATGCTCATATCAGCACAAGAAGATACTGAGTGGAAGGTCACAATGGCTACACAAAATCAGAACTTCCAGGCCATCACCGAATCGTGCGACGAGTGCGGACGCGACACGCCTCACGAGGTGTCCGTCCAGATTCGCACCGAGAGCCAGAAGCGAGAGAACGCGGAGTTCTCGCGCGAGCCCTACCGCGTCACCGAGTGTCAGGTGTGCGGTGAGACGAGCAGCCAGCGGATGAACAACGCGTAAGCGACTCGCGCACGTACCGCCGCGACGCAGACCGTCGCTCCCCGCGCGAACGAAAACCGTCGTCGAAGACCGCCGGACGTCGGGACGCCGCGTCGAGTGGGGTCGGAGGGGGAACGGACCGTCTTCGCTTTTCCAGAAGTCGACCGCCGAGCCGTCGGCTCGGCGGTCGACTCAGAGTGGGTGTCCGAACACTCCAGGGTCTAGACCCGGGGGTACGGCCGGGGAATCGTCCCGTCCGGAGTTCGGTCGTCGGCCGAGTTCGCGGATTCGGTTTTCGGAGCGACGGCGGGACTCGCGGAGCCGTCGTTCGGTCCCGCTCACGAATCTCCATCTGGGTCCGAAACTCCGCTCGCGTTCGAAAATTGCCTTCGTTCGAGGAGTCAGGAACTCGCCTTCGTTCGTAGCGCACCTCGCACTCGCACGCCTCCGCGGAGGCGTGCGAGTGCGAGGTGCGGCCACCGGTGGAACGTTCGCCACCGCCGGACCGGGACCACGTCCGGAAGAAGCGTTCCGCGATTCAGGAGCGGGCCAACCCGCGACCCGCTCCGGTTCGGGCGTGCTTATCTTCGATACTCACCGCCTGCACCCGCCGGCGTCGACCCTGGTCGGAGTCGACGCCGACGAGGAACTGCGTTTCGCGTCGCGGTCGACGGTCGTCGACCGCGACGCGAAGGACTCCGACGCGCCGAACCCCGGGCGCTACTCCGTGATCACGTCGCAACCGTCCTCGGTCACGATGACGGTGTGTTCCTTCTGGCTGACGAGACAGCCGTCGTCCTCCTTGAGTACCGGGTAGCCGTGGACGAGATTGGCCATCTTCAGCCGCCGCATCGCCATCTCCGCGCGCGGGACGTCGAGCCAGCGGGTGGCGAACGGGAGCGTCCTGAACTCCTCGGTAATCTGCTCCAGGGCCTTGCGGGCCTGCCGGTCGCGGACCGACCCCTCGTGTTCGAGCGCGAAGATCTGCTCCTTGTTGCCCTCGGTCACCTTCCCGGTGCCGTCGGTGGCGAACGGTTCGATAGCCACCACGTCGCCGACCTGGAGTTCGATGCCCTGGGAAACCGCCCGGTTGGGGATGTTGGGTTCGGTGTGCTGTTGGTACTGGTCGAGGCCGTGGCCCGAGAGGTTCACCACGGGGTTGAAGCCGTAGCCGTCGATGACCGACTCTATCTCGGCGCCGATCTCGCCGGTTTCGACGCCGGGTTCGACCACGTCGAGCGCGGCGTCGAGGGCCTCCGCGCTGGCCTCCGCGAGGTCGGGGTTGCCCGAGAGGTCGACCGTGATGGCGGTGTCGGCGATCCAACCGTCGACGTGGACGCCGATGTCGAGGTTGACCATCTCCTCGCCGAACTCGGCGTCGTCGTCGGCCGCGGGGGTAGCGTGGGCCGCCTCCTCGTCGATGCTGATGTTCACGGGGAAGGCCGGTTCGGCGCCGAGTTCGCGGATGCGGTCCTCGGCGTACTCGGCGACTTCGAGGTGGCCGGTGCCGACCGCGACGCGGTCGGCGGCCTCTTCGCGGACCTGGGCGAGTATCTCGCCGGCCTCGCGGTGCTTCTCGTACTTCTCGGCGTCGAGGTCGACCTCGGATTCGCTCATGGTTCACCGTTCGCTCTAGCGCAGGAAAGAGTTTCTGACTCGACCGCACCGGCCCGCGATTTCTATCTCTGCCTGTTAACACCACGCACATCCATCGACGCGCCGTCTCGCGGCAGAACTGTCCGAGAGGCCACGTGTCACCCAGCCGGTTAGGGCCGACGTACTGAATTCGTAACACGGCGGTTAACGCGGGTAATAGGCCGTCAACGCGGCAAACAGTTCGAAACGGTTGGCCCCGTTTATTGCCGTCAGCGGAATATGATGGGGCGCATATGCAACGTGAGACCGGTGCAGTAGTGATGGCGACACTCCTCCTGCTCGCTGGCGTCCCGCTAGCGACGCTCGGAGGCTCGTCGCAGTCAGCGAACGCGGAAAGCGGGGTAACGCTTCAGAACGTGGCCGTAGACCAACTCCAGTTGGGCAACGTCACGGTGAACGACGCGACCATCCAGGAGCTACACGTGGACACGGTCGAGATAGAGAGCCGCGACGAGACGCTCAACAACGCGACGCTCCGGAACGTCCGACTCCAGCAGCTCGCGTTCGAGAACGTCACGGTCCAGGACGTCCGGACCAACGACGGGACGCTCGCCCAGGCGCTGACGGGTAACGCGTCGGTCGAGTCGGCCAGCGTCCAGGACCTGACGATTCAGCAGATGAACGTCAGTCGGCTCACCGTCGAGAACCTGAACGTCCGGTCGCAGAGCGGCGGTCAGGCGACCACGACGGCCGCCGAGACGACGACCGAGGCCGCGCTCGCGCAGGAAACCACCACCGAAGCCGAGGGTGGCGCACAGACCACCATGGCGCAGGAAACCACCACGGCCGAGGCCGAGGCCGAAACCACGACCGCCGCCGCTGAGGAGACGACTCAGCAGGTCGGTTCGGTCAGCCTCGAAAGCGCGACCATCCAGACCGCGGACGTCCAGGAGATGACCATCGAGACGCTGACCATCGTGAACGTCCAGGGCATCAGCGGTGGCGCCCAGACGACCACGACGGCCGCGGCCGAGGAAACGACCACGGCCGCCGAGACGACGATGGCCGAAGAGACGACGACCGCCGCGGGCGAAACCACCACCGAGGCCGCGCTCGCGCAGGAGACCACCACGACCGCCGCCGCGGGTGGCGCCGAAACCACCATGGGTCAGGAAACGACCATGGCTCAGGAGACCACCACGGCCGCGGCCGGCGAGACGACGACCGCCGCCGCCGGCGGTCAGGGGACGACCATCGACAGCATCTCGGTCGGTAGCATCACCGTCCAGAACGCGACCATCCAGTCGGCGTCCGCCGACTCGGTGAACTTCGAGGAAGGCGACATCGCGGTCGTCTCCATCGAGAACCTGCAGGCGCCCTCGAACGTCCAGCAGGGCCAGGACTACACCGTCTCGGCGACCATCGTGAACAACGGTCAGAGCCGAGTCGTCCAGCAGGTGTCCTACCGCATCGCGGGGTCGGTCATCGAGTCCGAACTCGTGCAGGTCAGCGCCGGTAGTCAGAAGACCGTGACGTTCAACGTCTCGGGAAGCACCATCCAGAACTACCCGACGGGAACGTTCACGCACGGCGTCTACACTCGCGACGCGCGCCAGACCGGGAACGTGACCATCAGCGCTGGCGGCAACCAGACGACCACGGCGGGCGGTCAGGAGACCACCACCGCGGGTGGCCAGCAGACGACCACCGCCGCCGGTCAGGAAACCACGACAGCGGCCGAGATGGCCGCACCCGAGGTCTGACGACGCGGTAGCGAAGTCAAGACGGAGACAGTTGGACGCGACGCCGCACAGTCACGCGGCGTCGCGGTGGGGGTGCGACGAACTGGCGTCGCGGCGACGCCGGTTCGTCGCCCCGACCGACGGCGGTCCGTCGGTCGGTTCGAATTCTTTCTTTCGCGCGAGGCCGGACGGCCAGCAGTGCATCTCGGAACCGACCTGCCAACGGCGCGTCCGGGAGTCGTCGTCGGTGACGTATCTGTGCGCGAAGCGTCAGTGACGTATCTGTGCGAATCGCCAGCGGTACGTCTCGAAACCGGGTCGGCGGTTCACTCGGGGCCGCCGACGCTCGTCTGCATCGCCTCGCTGTTGAATGCGCTGCCGGTGTCGCCGTTCCGGTCAAGGACGATGACGCCCGCCGAGGAGCCGGTGAGTTCGGCGAACTCCTCGATAGCCAGGTCGGCCGCCCGCCGGGCGTCGTGGCCCGATTCGAGGTGACCGACCGCCCGCCGGGTGAGCGTGGCCCTTGCGATATCCTCGCCCGCGCCCGTGGCGCTGGCGGCGCCGGCGGGCGCGGCGTAGAACCCGCTTCCCACTTGGGGCACGTCGCCGACCCGGCCCGCGAGCGCGAGCCACCGGCCGCCCGTGGATGTCGCGGCCGCGAACTCGTCCCCGTCGTACGCCACCGCACCGACGGTGTCGTGGTCCTTGGGGTTCGGACTCGGGCCGCCGTCGTCGCGGGCGCTGGTCGCCGCATAGCCCCCGAACTTCTCGCGGAGCCAGTCGAGGTGTTCGCTCGGAGAGCCGTCGGGCGTCGAGTCGAGGTCGTCCCACCGTTCGCGGGAGTCCTCGGTCCAGAGGTCGACGTCGGTTTCGACGCCGAAGTCGGCGGCCAGGTCGACCGCGCGCTCGCCGCTGACGAGGACGTGGGGCGTCTCCTCCATCACGACGCGGGCGGCGCTGACGGCGTGTTCGACGCCGGGCATCGAGCAGACCGCGCCCGCCTCGCGGTCGCTGGTCATCAGGCCCGCGTCGGTGCGAATCACGCCGTCGCTCTGGACCGCGCCGCCGACGCCCGCGTTGAACCGGGGCGACGATTCGAGGACGCGAACCGCGGCTTCCGCGGCGTCGACGACCGACGCTTCGGCCGCGCCGGCGTCGGCCGCCTCGCGGAGGACTTCCTGTCGGGGTGTCGGTTCGTCGGGGGCACTGCCCGCGCCGCCGTGGACGATGACCTTCATGACTGCTGGTTCCGAGGCGCGGCGCTTAGTTCACGCGGTCCTCGGTCGAATCCGCGCCGCCGCCACTGTTCTCTCAGCACGAAATTCCACTTAGATAGAGCTTCTGACCGCCAAAATCCGTATTTACGCATCACGCCCTCAGTTAGCCCCGTAACATGTCCGACGACGAAGACGTGCGACTCGACCGTCGTGCCGTCCTCGCGGGGACCGCCGCGCTCGGCCTGTCCGGGAGTTCCACCGCCGTCGCCAAACAGTTCCGTACGGAAGCGACGACGGACCTCGACGCCGATACCAGCGTCGACTGGGACCGGAACGCGTGGCCGCAGGTCGGCTACGACGCGGGGAACACGAACTACAGCGCCGACGCGGACGGTCCGACGGGAGAGTTGACCGGCGAGTGGGTGTTCGAAGGTGAGGCAGACCTCGTCGAGAGGCCGATCGTAGCGAACGACACGGTCTACGTGGTTTCCGGGTGGCCCGCAAGCGGAGAGACGTTGCACGCCCTGGACGCAGAGAGTGGCGAGGAGCAGTGGTCCGCGGACCTTCCGCCGTATCAAGAGGGCTACTCGTTCAACGCCTCGGGACTCGCCGTCGCCGACGGCGTCCTCTACGCGAGCCGAGAGAAGCGGACTCTCGCCTTCGACGCAGCGAAGGGGACGAAGGTGTGGTCCGTCGAGCACGGCGGCGAGAACCTCACCGTCACGGACGAGTACCTCGTGACAAGCGGCGACCGAACGAGAGTCGTGTCTCGCGCGGACGGGAGCGTCCAGTGGAAACGGGACGTGCGCGGACCCGCCGTCGTCGCGGACGGCAAGGTCATAGTCAGCAAGTCGACGGACGGAGACGGCGGTACGGTGTACGCGTACGCCCTCGAGGACGGCGAGTTGGTCTGGAATCGCGATTCGTTCTCCAAAGACATCGCGGGTATCACCGCGACCGAGAGTCGACTCTTCGTCGCCACGACGAGGACGCTCTACATCTACGAGTTCGACGGGTGGGAGTTGGCGGGGAAACAGGAGTACCCCGAGTCCGACGTGACCGAACCGACGGTCGGCGGCGGGGCGGTCTACGTCACCATCGACGGGACATTACACGCGTACGACGCCAAGACCGGCGAGGAACGGTGGCACGTGCAGGTCGGAACGAACACGGGGAGGCCGACCGTCGCTGGCGACATACTGTACTACTCGGTCGATAAGAAGGACCACTCGGACAGCATCGACAGCGATGCGCACGACGAGGTACACGTGCGCGACCCGGCGACGGGCGATCTCATCGCCGAGCGAGACTTCCCAGACGTGACTGGCGAACGGGACGACGGCGACTCCCAGATACAGGGGCCGCTCATGCCCGCCTACGGGCGGATTTACACGGCTTCCGAAACCTACGTGACTGTGTTTTCGGAGCAGTCGAAGTCCGACGATAGCGATAGCGGAAATCAGGACGACGGGTCGGACGACGGCGACTCGAAAGGCGACTGTTGAGGAAACCGGGCGGTCCGCTTTTTCGACGGTAGACCCCGACTCCGCTTGAGCGACTCGGATTTCGGGCGACGAAGAGGCGGCGAACAGCCGATAGCAGTTACGTAGCGCGTCGGCAACTACCGACGTTCCACATTCTTAGAGTTTTTAACAGCCAGAATAGACTTGATACCAAATGCAGTAGTTCTCGCCATAACATGTCCGACGACCAAGGCGTGCGTCTCAGCCGTCGTTCGATCCTCGCCGGAACCGCCGCGCTCGGCCTGGCCGGGAGTTCGACCGCCCTCGGAAGGCAGTTCGGCGACACCGCCACCCGCGACGCCGACACCGACACCGGGGGCGACGCGCCGGTCGATTCCGAGAACGGAGACTGGCCGCTCCCCGACCACGACAACGGGAACACGAGGTTCAACGCGGGAGCGTCGGTTCCGACGGGGACGCTGACCGAAGCGTGGTCCGAGTCCGGCGTCGACGGTCCGCCGGTGGTCGCCGACGGCACGCTGTTCCTGTTGCGAGGCGACCCCACCGGTCCCGCCGACGGCGAGGCGGACCCGATGACGCTGTCGGCAGTCGACACGAAGACGTGGACTCGGCGGTGGACCCGGGACCTCCAGCCGACGACGAGCTACGTGCTCGGCGCGGCAGACGGAACCGTCTACGCCAACGCGAGGGACGGCGACGAACTGCGGGCGTTCGACGCCACGACCGGCACCGAACTGTGGTCCGTCGCGGAGAGCCGCGCGAATCTCACGGCGACCGCCGACGCGGTGCTGTACGAATCTCCCTCGGGGGTCGTCTGTCGCTCCGCCGAGGACGGGAGCGTCCAGTGGACCTACGAATCCGAGTCGGTCGCGTCGTTCGTCGTCGCGAACGAGGCGGTGTACGTCGCGGTGGCCGACCATCCGATGCCCATCCTGTCGCTCGAAGACGGAAGTACGCTGACTCGGGACCGTCACTACCATCGGGACACCACGCTGGTCGCGACGGAGAACACCCTGTACTTCCACCGACCGGGCTCCCTCACCGCCGTCGAGCGCAGGAAGCGCGACACCGGCGATACCCTGTGGACCCACGAGTTCGACAGGGCGATAACGGACCGGTACGAGGCCAACGAACTCGTGGCGAAAGACGGCACGGTGTACCTCGTCAGGGGCACGGAGGGCGAGGACAACCGGAACACCATCTACGCGTTCGACGCCGACACGGGCGACGAGCGGTGGCGCACGGAATCGGAGAACGGGTACTATCCGCTCGTCGGCGCGGCCAACGGACTGTACAGCGTCACGATGGCCGACCGCACCATCGTCCGGCGGGACCTGGACACCGGCGAGGTCCTCAGCGAGCGCGAAGGGCCGGGCGGATTCGTCGACCACCTCGTCGTCACCGACGACACCGTCTACGTCACCGACGACGGCGGAACGGCGTCGAGCAGCCACGTCCACGCGTACCGGGCGGATTCCGAACCCGGGTCGGGCGGAGGCGACGAATCGAAGGGCGGGCAAGGCGACGGGTCCGAAGACTGCTGATCGGTCAGGAGGCTTCCCTCGGGTGCCGGCCCTACCGAGCGTCGAGACGACGCCGACGGATGAGGAACCGTGACACATTAGGTGTTTTAGGAAATTTATCGCACACGCGCGGCCAAACGGTAGGCCTTTTATCCCTATCCCTCACACGTGTACACGTTCATGAGCCACGACTACGAGAAGGTCGAAGTCCCCCACGACGGGGAGCAGATCACGGTCGGCGACGACGGCGAACTCGAAGTTCCCGACAACCCCATCGTCCCCATCATCCACGGAGACGGTATTGGCAAGGACGTCGGTCCGGCGGCCCAGAAGGTGCTGGAAGCGTCGGCGAGCGCGACCGGGCGCAACATCGAGTGGATGCGCGTCTACGCCGGCGAGTCGGCCCGCGACAAGTACGACGAGAACCTCCCCGACGACACGGTCGAAGCCATCAAGCAGTTCAAGGTCGCCATCAAGGGTCCGCTCACGACGCCCGTCGGCGCCGGCTTCCGGTCGCTGAACGTCGCGCTCCGGAAGACGCTCGACCTCTACGCGAACGTCCGACCGACCTACCACATCGACGGCGTTCCCTCCCCGGTCAAGAACCCCTCCGCGATGGACATGGTCACGTTCCGAGAGAACACCGAGGACGTCTACGCCGGCATCGAGTGGGAGGCCGGCACCGACGAGGTCCAGGAGGTCAAGGAGTTCGTCGAGAACGAGATGGGCTTCGACAGCACCATCCACGACGGCCCGGTCGGCATCGGCGTCAAGCCCATCACGGAGTTCGGCACCAAGCGCCTCGTCCGCGAGGCCATCGACTACGCGCTGGAGAACGACCGCGACTCGGTAACCCTGGTCCACAAGGGTAACATCATGAAGTTCACCGAGGGCGCGTTCCGCGACTGGGGCTACGAGGTCGCCGAAGAGGAGTACGCCGAGGAGACCATCACCGAGGACACCCTCTGGGAGGAGTACGACGGTGAAGCCCCCGAGGGCAAACTGGTCGTCAAGGACCGCATCGCGGACAACATGCTCCAGCAGCAGCTGACCCGAACCTCGGACTACGACATCATCGCCACGATGAACCTTAACGGCGACTACATGTCCGACGCCGCGGGCGCCCAGATCGGCGGCCTCGGCATCGCGCCCGGCGCGAACTTCGGCGAAACCCGCTGTCTGGCGGAGCCGGTCCACGGCTCGGCCCCCAAGCACGCCGGCAAGGACAAGGCGAACCCGACCGCGATGATTCTCTCCGGTCGCCTGATGCTCGAGTACATGGGCTGGGACGACGCCGAACAGCTCGTCCACGACGCCGTCGAGGAAACCATCTCCAGCGGCGACGTTACCTACGACCTCGAACGCCAGATCGAGGGCGGCAACAAGCTCTCGACCAGCGAGTTCGCCGACGCCATCGTCGAGAACATCGAGAAGCTGTCGTAAGCGGCTCTTCGCGGATTTTCGCCTTCCTTTTTGCGATAACCGGGACTTCCGCTGCGGTCGAGTACGAATTCCTGCACCGCGAACGAGCGAAGCGAGTGAGCGGACGTGGCACGGACTGACGCCGAGCCGAAGGCTCGGCGGAAGGAGTACCGCGGTTTTGGTCCAGATTTTGCCAGGGAGGGAATCGCGCCGACAGCGCGATTCCGACCGCAGCAAAAGGTGGGGTTTAGTCCTTCCAGTCGGGGTTCTCGCGCGGCGGGCTGAAGATGTCGACGCCCCGAACCGGAATCTCGCCGCGGTTCTCCGCGGCGTGGGCCTCGTCGCCCGGAATCGCGTAGGAGTCGCCGGCGGTGACGTCTATCTCCTCGCCGTCGACGACGAAGGTCAGGGTGCCCTCGAAGATGTACCCCGTCTGCTCGTGGGGGTGGCTGTGTTCGGGGACTTGCGCGCCGGGTTCGATGTCGAAGTGCTGGACATTCATCTTCTCGCCGCCGGCCAGAATCGAGAGGTGGACGCCCTCGACTGCTTCGGTGGCTTCGCGGTCGGTGACCGAGACGCGTTCCATGTGCGGGGAGAGGAGGGCGAGCGACCTAAATGTGAGTGCAGTTTTGACGGGCGCCCGCGAGGGCGAAGTATGAACGCCGGAACTATGCCCGACGACGCCGCGGGACTGCTCGACCACGTCGAACTGTACGCCTCGGACTTCGAGGCCTCCGTCGACTTCTGGGGGTGGTTCCTCGACGAACTCGGCTACGAAACCTACCAGTCGTGGCTCGACGGTCGGTCGTGGAAGCGCGGGCCGACGTACCTCGTTGTCGTGCGCGCACCCGAGGAGTACGCCGACGAACCGTACCACCGGCGACGACCGGGACTGAACCATCTCGCGTTCCGGGCCGAATCGCGCGAGCAGGTCGACGAACTCACGGAGAAACTCCGCGAGCGCGGCCGGACCGTCCTCTACGAGGACGACCACCCCTACGCGGGCGGCGAGGACCACTACGCGGTCTACTTCGAGGACCCCGAGCGAATCAAGGCCGAACTGGTCGCGCCCGAGCGCGAGGAGTAGGCCGGGAGCAATATCGAGTTCCGGATTGGCGCAGAGCCGGCCGACTCTCCAACCGCCAGCGACGCTCGGTGAACCAACCGCCGGGAGGGACTGAAAGGGGCCGCTCGGTCACGCGAGCGAAGCGAGTGTGACGTTGTCGGAACTCGTTTCCGACAGAACTCGCGTCCGAAGGACGTGGTCGTCTGGCCGGGCCACTATTCGAAGAGCGCCGCAGGAGCGAGGCGTAAATATCCCGGCCAGCGACCGCGAGCGGGCGGGGGCTTTCGAGGCTGTCACTGTCAGAGCGGTTGTGGCTGTTCGTAGCGAACGAGTGCACGAACCGACGCACATCGAATCCCCGATCACCTCTAATCACGTTCCGAGAGAAGGTCCGAACATTCAGGTACGAGCGGGACCGACCACGAGTCATGTACGCCGTCGTGGGGTGTAGCGACTGCGGGGCGCTCAAGATTCTGAAGGGCCGCCCCGACACCACGCAGTGTCCCCGGTGCGGCAAGCGCCGCAAGTACGAGAAGTTGAAGAAGTTCGTGCAGACCGACGACGAGGACCACGCCCGGGAGGTCCGGGCGTCGATGCTCGCCAACCGGCAGGGCGAGGGCGAGACGTTCGCCGAGATGGACTCCTTTGAGGAGATGGAGTCGCAGGTCGACGACGCGGGCATCGGCGACGAGGAGTTCCTCGCCGCCTCGGGTATCGACACCGAGGAGGTTGCGGCCGCCGGCGAGCGCGCCGAGCAAGGTCGGGCCGGCGGGGGTCAGAGCCGCAAGGATACCGTGCTGGCGGCGCTCCGGGAACTCGACCAGCCCACCGAGGACGAGGTGGTCGAGTTCGCCGGCGAGCGGGGCGTCCCGGCCGACTACGCCCGGAAGGCCCTCGACAAACTGGTGCGTCGGGGCGAGGTCAGCGAGAGTCGCGGGCGGTATCGACTGCTCTAACGGACTGGGAGGTGTAGGGCGACCCTATCGAGATAAGCCGACCGTACGCGACGGCTTCGCCGGGTCCGAAACTCGCGGACTCACGCCAGCCCCGTGAGGAGCTTCCAGAGCGAGCAGACGAGCGTGAGAACCGTCAGTACGAGTTTCAGTAGCCGCAGCCACTGGACGGGCCGCGAGTCGGCGGGAGAATCGGTCTGGTCAGTCGCGGTTCGAGTCATGGTAGGGGTGGGCGGTCTCGAGGGAGCCCCGAGGCGGGCGCCCGGCGGTGCCGAACGCGTTCGGCACCGCCGGGCGTGGGGTACGAGCGAGGGTCGTCGCGGGATGACAGTGTCGTCCCAGGTGGCAGGCTGGCAGAGACGGGTCGGCGACGAACCGTCGAGTCGCGGGGAAGCAGGAACTAAGTGACCCCGCGAACTCGCCTCGAACGCGCGAACGGCCGTGGACACGGAGTCGACCCGCTCGCAGGCGGTCGAAACCGTTCGCGCGGAGCCGAGGTGGATCACACCTCGCGGCTCTCCGAGACCGAGTAGTGCTACGACTCGACCGGTGATAAACCTCTGCCAACCGCGCAGTGAAAGTAAAAGTGATTTATGTCAGAAGGTAGCGACTCGGCGAGAACTCCCGTCGAAACTGGGGCGTGATGTCCTCCGACCCAATCCGCCTCGCGCGACCGCGTGCGGTCGCGCGAACCGGCGCGAATGAGAACTGTTAGGGGCCGGCCCCGCCTTCGCCCGGACATGACCGACGCTTCCGAGCCTTCGGACGATTCGGACCCGAGCGACCTCGCCGAACGGGTGCGGTCGGGCGAACTTCGACTCCACGAACTCGAAGAGCACGTCGACGCGGAGACCGCCGCGGCGGCCCGCCGCCACCTGCTCGAAGCCGAAACCGACGCCAACCTCGACACGGTCGGCGACTACGCGCTCGACGCCGAGCAGGCCGCCGAGTCGGCTATCGAGAACATGGTCGGGGCGGCGCAGATTCCGATGGGCGTCGCCGGACCCGTGAACGTCGCCGGCGGCGCGGCCGACGGCGAGTACTACCTCCCGTTGGCGACCACGGAGGGCGCGCTGCTGGCCAGCGTCAACCGCGGCTGTTCGGTCATCGCCTCGTCGGGCGGGGCCGACGCCCGCGTGACCAAGACCGGGATGACCCGCGCGCCCGTCTTCCGGGTCGCGGGCGTCGCCGAGGCCCACGAGGTCGTCTCGTGGGTGGAGGAGAACGACGACCGCCTCCGGGAGGCCGCCGAGTCGACGACCAACCACGGCGAACTGCTCGAAGTCTCGCCCTACGTCGTCGGCGACTCGGTGTTCCTGCGGTTCGTCTACGACACCAAGGACGCGATGGGGATGAACATGGTGACCATCGCGACCCGCGAAGCGGCCGAACTCGTCGAGGCCGAGACGCCCGCCTCGCTCGTCGCGGTTTCGGGCAACCTCTGTACCGACAAGAAACCGGCCGCCATCAACGCGGTGGAGGGTCGGGGTCGGAGCGTGACCGCGGACGTCGAGATTCCCCGAGAGACGGTCGAGGACCGCCTCCACACCACGCCCGAGGCCATCGAGGAGGCCAACACCCGCAAGAACCTGGTGGGGTCGGCGAAGGCCGGGAGCCTCGGCTTCAACGCCCACGCCGCGAACGTCGTCGCCGCGGCGTTCCTCGCCACCGGCCAGGACGCCGCGCAGGTCGTCGAGGGCGCCAACGCCATCACGACCGTCGAGGCCCGTGAAGACGCGCTCTACGCCAGCGTCAGCCTGGCGAGCCTCGAAGTGGGAACCGTCGGCGGCGGCACGAAGCTCCCCACCCAGTCCGAGGCCCTGGACGTGCTGGGACTGGCCGGTGGCGGCGACCCGGCCGGAAGCAACGCCGACGCGCTGGCGGAAATCATCGCGGTGGGCGCGCTCGCCGGGGAACTCTCGCTGCTGGCGGCGCTGGCCTCCCGGCACCTCTCGTCGGCCCACGAGGACCTGGGTCGATAGCCCGGAAATCGCAATTCCTTACCCCGACGGGCGACTTCGCTCGGACATGAGCACGATTCGGGTCGTCTGGGGCACCGCGAGCGGCCCCACCGAGATGTCGTCGTACGACGCGGCGCTGGCCGAGGCGAACGTCCACAACTACAACCTCGTCCCCGTCTCGTCGGTGATTCCCGCGAACGCGGACGTGGAAGCGGTCGGGACCGCTCCGGACCTCGGTCCGGCGGGCGAGCGCCTGACCGTCGTGGAGGCCCGCGCGACCCGCGCCGGACCGGGTCGCGTCTCGGCCGGCCTCGGCTGGACCGAGAGCGAAGAGGGACCGGGACTGTTCTACGAGGCGGCGGGCGAGGCCGACGAGGCCGACGTCGCGGAGCGAGTGACCGCGGGCCTCGAGGCGGGCCGGGCGCTCCGCGAGTGGACCTTCGTCGACGAAGCCACCAGGACCGTGACCGCGGAGGCCGACCCGGGGACCTACGTCACGGCGGTGGTGCTGGCGGTCTACGGCGAGAGCGACCCGATCTGTTGAATCGCTGACTGCGGGCGTTCTCCGATGTAGTTCACTCCGTTTTCGAGATAACGACTAACGCATCCCTCAGTAACGACTACCGCGACTGCTACTCGCACTCCACAACTTAGCACCCGCACCGCCGTCGGACCGGAGGTCCGACGAGGTCACACTCGCTTCGCTCGCGTGACCGCAACCGCGACCGCACGCCACACGCCTCCCCAGCCGATCCGCTCACTCGCTTCGCTCGTTCGCTCATCCACCGTCGGAGCAAAGCTCCGACGAGCCTTCGTGAACGGAGTGAGCGAAGGCTCGTCGGACGAGTGAAGCGAGTCCGTCGGTGGACGACCGAACGAGTGCCGGCAGGCACGAGTGTGGGAGTTGGCTGGGGTGATGTGCGGTGCGGTCACTCGTTCGAATCGTGTGAGCAGCGGGTCGTCTCCCCGTCGTTCACACCGTCAGGTCTCCTCCGACTACCTCCGCGAGAACCGAATAGACTCGTCTTTAGGCGAGAGCTTTTATAACCTCGCGCACCTATGAACGAGCGTCAGACAGATGAACGGAAACACTCCCTACGCGGGCGTCCCCGGCACCACCCGGGCGGGCCAGCGCGCGAACGCCGACGTTCCGGACCTCTCCCCCGAACAGAAGCGGGCGCTGCGAGACAGCGTCGCGAGCATCGCCGCGCTGACCCGAGACTTCCTGCCCGACGAGTACGTCGTCGGGTCGCAGGTCGCCGACGGCGCGAGCGGACCGAAGGCGCAGGTGTCGGTCCAACCGCCGGTCGGCCACCCCGTCAGCGCCGGATTCCAACCCGAAGCCGACGACTTCGACGGCGAAGACTTGCTCAGTCACGAGGAAGGCGAGGTCGCCCGCGGACTCGCGGCCAGCGCCGCCCTCCAGGTCAAACAGGTCATGGGCGACGACGTGACGCCGACCGCGCGATAGTTCCGAGAGACAGTCACGCGGTCGGCCCGCGGTCCGACGGACCGCCCGAGCGCCGACCGCTCCGTTTCGAATCCTTCTTCGGCCGACCACCGGTCGGCGGGCGCCGGAACAGCGAGTGACCGAGCGCCAGCGCCGACAACAGCGCGCCGACGCTCACCGCGGTCTGGGACGGAATCCACAGCAGTTCGCCCGCGACCACGCCGACCAGGAGCGGCACCGGCAACAGCGCGAGCACGAGGTCGTAGTAGAAGTCGTTCGTCGCGCCGGCGTTACCACTTGGTGGTGTTTGGCTGTCGAGCACGAACTATCCCTCCGTGTGGACGTTATGACGGGGCTCGACTAAAAATTATCGCTCGGTGGTAGACCAGAACGCGGCGTCGTTCTCGCGGTTCGCGGTCACTTCCCCCAGAAGGGGTCGCGCTTGCGCTGTTTGTCGAGGTACATCTGGAGCGATTCGAGTTCGTCCGCCGGGATGTCATCGGCCAGTTCCTGTTCGAGAATCTTGGCGTGCTTCTCGGGGAGTTCGGTCCAGAGTTCGTCGCCCTCCTCGATCTGTCGGCCGACCGTCGGCCCGTCGATGGCGACGCTCACCCGGTCGCCCCGCCGGGCCTCGTCGACGTCCTCGCCCTGCTCCTGGATGCCCTTGACCTGGCCGACGCGGGTCGGTTCGTTGCCCTCGAACTTGGCGACGAAGCTGTTGTTCCGGAGCGTCCCCGAGAGCACCTCGACGCCGACGACCGCGGGGTCGTTCTGGCGGAAGGTGTGGTCGGGGAGTATCTGGAAGCGGGAGGGCCGGGTGATGTTGTCGAGCACCGTCTCCTGCTGGGCGCGCTCCATCTCCTCGACGTACTCCTCGTACTCCTCGATGAGTTGGTAGATGACGTCGCTCTCGAACAGTTTCACGCCGCTCTCTTCGGCCTGCTGCTCGGCGTCGGCCAGCACGTCGACGTTGAACGCCAGAATCGTCTCGTGTTTGTCCTCCTCGGCGGTGGAGGCGACGCTCACGTCTCGGGGCGCCACGTCGCCGACCTCCGCGCGCATGATGGGAATCTCGGCTTCGGCGAGGGCGTTGGCGATGGCCTCCAGGCTCCCGAGGGTGTCGGCCTTGACGACGACCCCCTGCTCCTGGGCCTCGACTTCGATTTCGGAGAGTTCCTCGCGCACCTCCGCGATGACGTCGTCGATGTCGCGGTTCCGGACGACCCGGACCGGCGCGCCCGCCATCGCGTCGTCGAGGTCGGGCGCGGCGATCTTCACCCCGGAGGCGGCCGCAATCTCGGACACCTTCTCGAAGCGGTCTTCGGTCCGGATCTCGGCGAGCGGTCGGGGCTTGAGGAGCGCGCGGACGTCGGTGACGATGGGGTCGTTCTTGCCGCCGACCACGATGGTCTCGTCCTCGCGGACGGTGCCGTCGTACAGCACCACGTCGAGGGTGGTGCCGAAGCCCTTCTCCTCCTTGACTTCGAGGACGGTGCCGGCGCCCGGGCCGGTCACGTCGATGGCCATGTCCTCTTTCATGTAGCGCTGGGCCAGGCCCATCAGCACCGTCAGCAGGTCGGGGACGCCCTCGCCGGTTTCGGCGCTGACGGGGACGACGCCGATGTTACCCCGGAAGTCCTGAACCCGCCAGTACATGTCCGCGGAGAACCCTTCGTCGCTGAGTTCGCCGATGATCTCGTAGAGGTTCTCGTCGAGCATCGAGCGGGCGCGGTCGCTCTGTGCCTCGTAGGTCTGCTGGATGGGGGCGTCCTCGTGGGGGTTCCACCCGGGCGTCGTGTCTATCTTGTTCGCCGCCACCACGAACGGCGTCTGGGAGTTCTTGAGGATGCTGATGGCTTCGAGCGTCTGGGGCTGGAAGCCGTCGTTGACGTCGACGACCAGGATGGCGATGTCGGCCAGCGCGCCGCCCCGCGAGCGCAGGGTCGTGAAGGAGTGGTGGCCCGGCGTGTCGATGAACAGCAGGCCGGGTAAGTCGAAGTCGTCTGGGTTGACCAGGCTCCCCGCGACCTTCGAGACGATGTCGAGGGGGATGGCGGTCGCGCCGATGTGCTGGGTGATGGCGCCCGCCTCCCCCTCGATGACCGTCGAACCGCGAATTTTGTCCAGTAGGCTAGTCTTGCCGTGGTCTACGTGTCCGAGCACCGCGACGATGGGCGTTCGGAGACCTTGTTCGTTCTCGCGTGCATCGGTGTCAGACATACTACCACCCGAAAGAAGGTTCTTAGTGTACTGGTACCGCGCGCGGCATATAATTCCATCGTCACGAGGCGGGTTCGCGGACAGGTGGCGGCGGTCCCGACGACCGTCGGGGTTCGGAGCGACCGGCGGAGTCCCGCGACCGGCGACTCCCGACCCGCCCCAAACAGTTTATGTAGGAGCGCTCAGTAACTGGCGCGTATGCCGGAAATCCTCGCCGAAAACCTCTCGGGGAAGGCGGTCATGGGCTCGGACGGAACGGAGCTAGGGATGCTCTACAACATCACGATGGACCTCAAGACGGGCGAACTCGCCGACCTGGTAATCGAACCGGACGAACAGATAGACCCCGAATCCGTCGAGTTCGGCACGGACGACCAGAATCGATTTCAGGTCCCCGTCAAGCGTGTGCAGGCGGTCAAAGATTACATCGTCGTCCAGCGGTAAATGTACGTTCTAGACTCCTCCGCGTTCATCAACGAGTATCACACCCAGCAGGACACCGCGACCATCCCGATGGTGCGCGAGGAACTCGAAGACGAGAGCGCCTATCGGTTCGACGCGATGGAAGGGTCGGGGATGCACATCCACATCCCCCGCGACGACGCCGTCGACCAGGTGCGCCGGGCCGCCGGCGAAACCGGCGACCTGGCCGAACTCTCGGACACCGACGTTCGACTCGTCGCCGCCGCCTTCGAACTGGACGCCACGCTCGTCACCGACGACTACGCGATGCAGAACGTCGCCGAGCACATGGACGTGACCGTCGAGGTCATCGCCCAGGACGGTATCGCCGAACAGCGCGACTGGAAGTTCCAGTGCCAGGGCTGCGGCCGGGAGTTCGACGAGAACAAGGACCGGTGCCCCATCTGCGGCAGCGAACTCAGCAGAAAGAACCCGTCGTAGGTCTGCGAGTCTCGCGCCGCTCGACGCTCGCCGTTTTCTCACTCCCGGGGGACTCGCTCGCCGCGTCCGACGCCGCGAGGCCCGCCGCTCGCGGCCGACTCGGTCACCAGTCGCCGTCCACTTCCTCGAGGCCGACCGAGATGAGCTGGTGCAGCACTTCCTGGGGAGTCAGGTCGTACTCGCGGGCCAGCGCGTCGATACGCGCGGCGATGTCCTGCTCGCAGGTGACGGAGTAACGACGCTCCATGCTCTTTCCAAAAGAAATTGGAGAGGTTAAATGTATGTCAGACGCGAAGCAGACGCGCGGCGGACCGCGACGGGGTCGCGGTCCGCCACGATTTCCAGCCGAGCGGTCGTTCGGCGTCCCATCGCGGCCTGACGACCGGGAACCGGTCACCACGGGAACAGGGCGGCCGCCGACGCGCCGGACAAGCGGAACCACAACGCCGCGAAGACCACGGCGTCGAACGTGCCGTGGATGAGCGCCGAGACGGTGGTGTTCTCGGTGAGGAGGTACGTCGCGCCGAGGACGAGCGAGAGGAAGAAGATGACCACCAGCGTGTTGAACAGCGCGAAGAGACTCGACCCGCCCGCGTAGGCGAAGACGTGGGCCAGCGAGAAGACGACGCTGGCGACCAGCACCGCGCCCCACTCGCCGAACGTGTCGTAGAGCGACTTCTGGATGATGTTGCGGTAGAGCAACTCCTCGCCGGGGCCGATGATGAGCCACGACGCCGGGATGAGCAACAGCAGGATGTCGGCGTTGCCGCCGCGGGCGGTCTGTTCGACGCTGTGACTGGCGGTCGAGAGGCCGAACTGCGAGAAGACGATCGAAACCACCATCTGCAGGCCGAACAGCGCGACGGAGCCGACCACCACGTACCCCAGGTCGCGCAGGGTCGGTTTCCGGAAGTCGAGGTACGCAAGCGTCTTGTCGGCGAGCCGGAAGTAGACGGACGCGACCGTGGCGGTGCCGAGTCCGAGCGCGACCGCGCTGACAGCGAGCCGGGAGGCCGTCCCCACCGACGGAACGACCGCGGCGAGCAGCGTCACCAGCACGCTGGCCCAGACCGCGATGGCGAGCAGGCCCGAGAATCCGATGACGAGGCTCCGGGCCGTCGCGACCAACCCCTTCTGGACTCGCGCCGAGATTCCCCGACCGTCGCCGTAGGCCGCGATGACGCCGCCGACGCCGCCGACCAGTGCGAGTCCGATTCCCCACGGCGAGACGCCGGCGCCCCCGCCGGCGACGACGCCGGACAGCGCGAGGACGACGTATCCGACGACGGCGAAACTCGCGACGCCGGCGAGGGCCGCGCCGGGGTTCGATCCGAGCAGGCCGTGGCGACGGAGCGAGAAGGCGGCGAACGCCGACAGGCCCAGGAGCGCGAGGACGGCGTTCTCCGCGGGGCCGGCGCCGACGGCGTCGCCCCACGGGAGCGCGGCCGCCGCGAGCGCGATTCCTGCGAGCACGACGCCGACGCTCGCTGCCGAGCGGTCTTCCATGTCACGAAAGAAGGGGTCGCGGTCTATAGGCCTTTATATGGCGAGTCGCGCCGAGCGGAAGCGAGGCGCGACGCGAAGATTCAGTCTCGACGGGAGGCGACCAGCGCGAGGGCCGCGAGCAGCGCCGCGAGCGCGGCCGGGGCGCCGAAACCGGGAATCGGCGCGTCGGCTTCGGTTTCTGCGGCGGTGGTCGTCTCGTTCTTTGCCGCTATCGTCACGTTCACCGAGTCGCTGACGACCAGCGAGCCACGCCGGACCGAGACGGTCGCATTCGCGCCCGGTGGCACGTCCGAGAGGTCGAACTCCGCGGCGAAGCTTCCGTTTTCTCTGACCGAAACGTTCCTCTTCCGTTCGAAGTCGTCGCCGTGGACCATCACGGTCAGGTTCGTTCCCGGTTCGGCGTCGGTGGTGCCGCGAACCGTGCGGTTCTCCGCCGTGCGGAACGTCGCGTCCTCACCCTCGATGGAGAGGTTCGCGGTGGCGTTGACGATGAACGCCATCGTCTCGAATGCCTCGCCCGACCCGTCGTGGTAGGCGCTCAACTCGACAGCCGTGTTCGGCGCGACGTCACCGAAGTCGAACGTGACGTTCGCACTACCGTCTTTCCCGACGACCGCCGGTTCGGTGTGGATGAAGTGATCGCTCTTCACTCGCACCGACAGTTCAGTTCCGGGGACGGCGTCGGTCCGAAGTCGGATGGTCTGGTCCGGGGCCGCGCGGACGACCGGCGGCGCGCCCGCCGAGGAGACGGCCGTCTGGAACGAAACCTGGATGTTGGACTGGTCCAAGACGGTGCCGCTCTCGCGAGCGAGGACGACGCCGTCCCGCTTGACGAGGATTTCGAACTCGGTCCCGGGGTCGAGCGCGCCGAAGCGCATCGCCGTGTCGAAGGTACCGTTCTCGGCGACGGTGACGACCGCGGGGTCGGTGAAGTCGCTGGCGTTCGACTTCAGGAACACGGTCAGTTTGGTTCCGGGGGCGGCGGATGTCGTCCCGCGAACCGAGGCGCTGTCGCTCGCCGGGACGGATAGGCCGTCGGCGTCGTGCTCGATGGTCACGTTGAGCGTCTCCGTCGCGTTCTGTACTGCCGCATCGCTCGCTGCGGCGAGCGATACGTCGGTTTTCGTCGGTGCATCTGCGGTCGCGCCGGCGGAGACGCCCGCGACCGCGCCGGCGGTCGTCACGAGGACGACGAGCGCGGCGAGGGTTACCCGCCGGTGGAGGGAAGTGTCGAACATGGTTCGGGGATCAGTTGCCGGCGGATATGGTTAGGAATAAAATAAAAATTTTCTGGTTTCACTCGACCGTCAATTCGGTCTTCTCGGCGACGGCGTCGGCCTCCTCGAAGTCGCCGCCGCCCAACAGTCCGCGCGCGGCCCGCTTGCCCCACTCGACCGCGGGCTGGGTGAACGTCTCGACGTCGGCGAGTTCGCCGTAGAGGACGCAGGCGGCCTCCATACCGTAGAGGAGTTCGCCGAGGCTTCGGGCGTCCACGCGGTCGATCTCGACGCGGACGTTCGGCAGGCCCGCGGCGGCGAGGCTGGCCTCGGTCGCCTCGAACTCGGCGTCGAGCAGTTCGCCGAGGGTGGAGCCGCCGAGGTAGGAGAGCCCCTCCAGGTCGGTTTCGGGGATTTCACGGTCGGCGCGTTCCTCGGGTCGGACGAGCGTCACGAGTTTGTCGCGGGGGCCGGCCCGGTAGAGCTGGAGCTGGGAGTGCTGGTCGGTCGCGCCGAGCGCGCGGGCGGGGGTCTGGCCCCGGCCGTCCTTGCCCAGGCTCTCGGCCCAGAGCTGGGCGAACCACTCCGCGAAGGTTTCGAGCGACTCGGCGTAGGGCATCATCGCGTTGACCGCCGCGCCGCGCTCTTCGAGGGCGTAGCTGACAGCACCGTACGCGTAGCCCGGCGAGTCGTACAGCGACCCCGAGAGCCGGTCGGCCTCGTCGGCCGCGCCCGCGAGAATCGCGTCGAGGTCGTGACCCTGGATGGCGGCGCAGGCCAGGCCGACCGTCGAGAGCGCCGAGAACCGGCCGGGCACGCCCTCGGGGACGGAGAGCGCGGGCAGGTCGTGCTTCTCGGCGAGGTTCCGGAGGTTCCCCTCTTCGCCCGTAGTGACGAAGGTCCGGTCGGTCCAGTCGACCCCTGCGTCGTCCATCGCGTCTCGGACGACGAGGAAGTTCGCGAGCGTCTCGGCGGTGGTGCCCGAACGCGAGACGACGTTGACCGCGGCGGAGCCGAGGTCCAGCGAGTCGAGCAGTCGAGTGGTGTGCTCCGGGTCGACGTTGTCGAGGAAGTACGCCACGGTGTCGGCGGGGAGCGCGTCGGCGAGCGTGGCCGCGCCGAGGGCGCTCCCGCCGATGCCGACCGTCAGGACGGCGTCGGCGTCCCGGAAGGGTTCGACCGCGGTTCGAATCGCGTCGGGGTCGGCCGTCTCGGGGAGGTTCAGGGCGGCGTAGCCGTGTTCGTCGTTTTCGCGGCCCCGTTCGATTCGTTCGTGGGCGTCGGCGACTCGCTCGTCGAGTCGGTCGAGGTCGGCCTGTGAGACGCCGGGGTCGGCGACTTCACCGAGTGCGTTACCGAGGTCTACGCGCATACCGTATTCGGGGACGCGCCGGGTCAAAAAGGAGACGGTGTCGGAGAGAACCGACGCGAGAACGGATTCGACGCGGGTTTTAGTTCGCGGCTACGGGACGGCACCGCCGCGAGACAATGTATACTAATCTGCCATAATTTCCCGATAACAAAGGGTTCCGGCCGCATCTCCGGGAGCGAAGCCATGACGAGGGACTTCCGGAACGACTCCGACGACGGAGAGCGCACGCCGACCGCGACCCGCCGCGCGATACTCTCGGCGGTCGGCGCCGGACTCGCGGCCGGCGCGACGGCGACGAGCGCGGGAGCGGAACGGCCGACCGCGAACGAGTACGTCCTCGAACAGGGGGACCGGTGCGTGCCCGTCCGGGCGTTCGACGGTGACAAACCCGTCGAAACCTTCTACGGCTACCACCTTCCGAAGCGGTACGCAATCGCAGCCAACGGCGCGATCACCGACCTGCGTTCGGACGCGTACTACGCGTCAGTCGGCACCGAGGCATTCCAGCGCCCGAACACGAGTATCGCGATGCTCTACCGGGGACCCGAGGGACTGAGCCTCGTCTTCGTCCACGGCGCGGTCGGCGAAAAGCAGACCGGCGGCGCGGTCTCCTTCGAGTTCTCGGGGCTCTCGGCCGACGGGGAGTGGGCCGTGAAAGACGACCTCTACCTGAACCCCGACACCGGGCGGCCGGCGTCGACGAACTACGACCGGTGGTCGACCGACGGGACGAGCCAGCGAATCGACTGGACGTGGGGCGCGAACGGAACCGACGGCGGGGCGTTCCGGGGCCTCGGCGACGACGTTGACGTGACCGTCGACCCGGCGTTCAACGAAGACGCCGCCCTCTACGGCGAACACTACGAGGGCGACGTCGAGCGCTGGCAGTTCCTCACGGGGTCGGCCGACGACCCCGAGCGGATTTCGCTCGCCATGGACGAGCCGATACGGATACGGGCCGGGAGTTGCGGGTCGAGCGGCGGTGGAGGTTCCAGTGGTGGCGACGGCGACAGTCGAGACCGCGACGAGGGAGCGGACCGCGAGAGCCACGAGGAGTCGGAGTCGGCGGACTCGGGCGAAGACCGGCAGGAGAAGCGAGAGCGAGAGGAAGACGAACGCGAGGAGAAAGGGGAACGGAACGAAGAGGAGCGAAACGAGGAAGGCGAGGACCACGGGAAGCACGAGGGGAACGGTCACGAGAGGGGGAAAGGAAGGGGTCACGAGAAGGGGAAAGGCAAGGGCCACAGCAAGAAGAGAGGAGAGGGTCACGAGAAGGAGAACGACGAGTGACGCCGTCGGGGCCGGGACGACCGGCGGTCGTCCCGGCCCCGTAGTATCGCACCCCTTATGGCGCTCACGCGCCAACCTCCGACAGAGATGCCCGCGAACGACGACGCAGGCGGTCGGAGCCTCCTCCTCGCCTCCTTCCGCGAGGCGTTTCGCGAGAGCGATTCGCGACTCCTCAAGTCCTACGCCGTCGTGAGCGCGCTCGTCGGAGGCCTGGTCGCGCTGTTACTCCTGCTGGCGCTTCCCATCTGGATCTTCAACACCGTCGGCGGGTCCGAACTGGCGACGTTCTCCCGGACGTTCCTGGTCGTCGGCGGCGTACTCCTGCTGGCCGCGCTGGCCGCGCCGGTGCTGTCGGCCGCCCGGCGACACCGCCGGGGGACCGAGAGCGCCCGCGCCGACCTCCTGCTCGCGCTGTCGGGCTACCTGTTCATCCTGTCGCTGTACCTCTCGTTGCTGGTCTCCGCGCCGCCGGAGCGCCGCGAGGCCCCGCCGCAGGCAATCGCTCCCGTCGTGGAGTTCCTCTACAGTCTGCCGCCGCGGTACGCCATCGCGCCGCCGCTGGCGGCGCTGGCCGTGCTGGCGGTCGTCCACCGGTTCGCGCGGTAAACAGAACCGTCGTTCTTCGCGTTCTTCGTGCCGACGCCGCGAGAAAGCGCAATCGGGAAAAGTCCGTCGCGCCTACCTTCGAGCATGACCGACGAGAGCGACGCCGAGAGCGAGAAGACGAGCACGTTCCTCGTCACCCACGCCGAGGACGACTCGGCGGTGTTGAAAGACGTCCACGACGGGCAGGTTCACACCCTCTCGTCGAACCCGGGCGTCGAGGAGTACGACGCGGTCGAGGCGACGGTCGCGCCCGACCCGCCGATGAACGTCACGTGGTCCGTCGTCGAGGTCGAGGAGCGACGCGCGCTGTCGGCGGAGAAGAGCGACGAACCGCCGACCGCCGACGAGCGCGAGATGGCCGACGAGCAGTCGGTCGGCGAGGTCGCCCGCAAGGAACGGGCCGGCACGGGCGAGATTCACGTGCTGACGGTCCCTCCGGAGGACACCGAAACCGCAGTGGGCGACGTGCTCGACGACGAGGGAACCCTCTCGCGGGCCGCCCGCCTCGGCGTGAATCGCGTCGAGGTGCGGAGCGAGGACGGCGTCGTGAGCGTTCGTTACATGCCCTAGGCGGCGGACGAGTTCATTCGGGGGAGGACGGGTCTTGGCAACTGTAAAATTTTCCTGCGAACTGCGACGGCAGAACGACAGCAACGCAGACCGCCACTCGCACGAATCAACTGAAAACTGCACCGCCACCGCGACGGCCACACGCCTCCCCAGCCGATTCGCTCACTCGCGCCTGCGGTGCTCGTTCGCTCATCCACCGTCAGAGCAACGCTCTGACGAGCCTTCGGTCGCTGACGCTCCCGAAGACCTCGCGCGCTGGCGCGGCCCTAAACCGCCGGAAGACAACCTGCGTCTTCCGAGGTCACCCTCGCGTTGCTCGCGTGACCGCAGGGCCGCGCCAGCGCGCGCCAAGAGGTAAGTCGAGACTTCTGTCAGACCTCGTTCGGCCCTTCCTTGCTCTGGACCTGCCAGCCGCCGCGGATGCCGCAGGCCTCGCGCACGTCGAACTCGACGTCCGTCTCCGGGCCGAACGTGTCGCCGCCCTCGATGCGCTCGATTCGGAGCGGCACGTCGAGCGTGCTACCGCAGCAGCCGACGCCGACGAACTCCTCCCACTCGTCGCCCTCGCGGACCTTGCCGGTCCGGGTCTTGCGGAGGTACGCCTTGAAGGGACTTCCTTCGACCTGGAATCGACCCCAGTCGCTCAGGTCCTCGGGGTACGAGACGACGACGCGGTCGGCGGGCCGCAGGTCGGCGTTCTCGGAGTCCGTGTCGGGTTCGGTAGCCATGGACGAACGTAGACGCGCGGGACCTATAGGGCTTCTTGCGGGGTCGGCGGCGCTCCGCGCGCGCTCGCCGGACTCCGCTGGTCGGCGGGCGCTCGGAAGGCGCTCGGTGAGCGCGAATCGCGCTCGCAGAACGTCCGATACCGTGCCATACGCTCCCACACGATGGATAAGAAGGCTTATTCGAAGCCGTCACGCAATCGGACAACAATGGTAGCGTTCGAAGTGCCGGAAGTCGACTACACCCGGTACACGAATCGGCAGTTGGCGGCCGTCCCGCTCGCGGTGTTGGCCGTCGCGCTGCTGATAATCGCCGGGTGGTACGTGACCACCGGTGCGCCGGTACAGCTCGGAACCGAGTTCACTGGCGGAACGGAGCTCCGCGTCCAGACCGCGACGCCCGCCTCCGAGATTCCGAACCAGTTCGACGCGGAGGTGGAGTCGGTCAGCCCCGTCCAGACCGAACCGAACACCTACATCGTGTCGTTCGGGCCGGAAGCCGACAACCTGGCCCAGCAGGCCCAGAACAACTTACAACCGGTGCAGGGCCAGCAGAAGGGCGACATCGTGAAGTCCGTCCAGGGTACCTCCGCGAGCTTCGGAGCGAATACCCAGCGCCTCGCGCTCTACGGTCTCGGACTCGCGTTCGCCGGCATGAGTGCGCTCGTCTTCCTCATGTTCCGGAGCTTCGTCCCCTCCATCGCCGTCGTGCTCTCGGCGTTCAGCGACATCGTGATTCCGGTCGCGCTGATGAACCTGCTGGGCATCGAACTCTCGCTGGGGACCGTCGCGGCCCTGCTGATGCTCATCGGTTACTCCGTCGACTCCGACATCCTGCTCAACAACCACATCCTGCGGCGTTCCGGTAGCTTCTACGAGTCGACCTACCGGGCGATGCGGACCGGCGTGACGATGACGGTGACGTCGCTGGCCGCGATGGCCGTGATGGCCGTGGTCGCCTACATCTTCCAGATCGACCTGCTGGCGTCCATCGGCGTCGTGCTCGTGCTCGGTCTGGCCACCGACCTGATGAACACCTACATGCTCAATCTCAGCCTGCTCCGCTGGTACAAGTACGAGGGGGTCGCACGATGAACTTCCGCGAGAACTGGCGCGTCCTCCTGCTCGTGTTCTTCCTGCTCGCCAGCAGTTTCGCGCTGCTCGCGCCCGGCGTCGGCGGGAACAGCAACCAGGACGGTGCTGTCGTCGAGCAGGGCAGCGACGGCCCGACCAACCTCCAGTACGGCCTCGAACTGTCCGGCGGCACCCGCATCCGCGCACCGGTCAACGGCCTGACCGCCGAGGGCGTCGACATCCCGCAGGGGACCCAGCCCGGAACCGTCGAACGGCGGGTCGCCGGGAACCTCTCGGGCGTGACCGTCTCCGACGTGACCGCCCGCTTCCCGGACCAGCGGGGCGAGTCGCCGACCGTCGAGGTGTTCGGCAGTAACGTCACGAAGTCGGAGTTCCGGTCGGCGCTCGACCGGGCGGGCTACAGTTACGAGACGGTCCGGCAGGGCGTCACCTCCCAGACCCGGGACACCATCGTCCGAATCCTGAGCGACAAGATCTCGAACGCCGGACTCTCCGGCGGCCGGGTCCAGCAGGTGACGACCGCCAACGGCGAGAACTTCGTCGTCATCGAGATGCCCAACGCCAACCGGAGTCAGGTCGAGGACCTCGTGACCCGGCGCGGGAAGGTCCAGGTCGTGGCTCACTACCCCGCGAATCGAAGCGGGAACACGACCGAGTATCGGAACACGCCGCTGCTCACCGCGGAGGACTTCGCGAGCATCGGTACGGCGGAGACGAGCCGCAGCGGACGGCCCTACGTCCCCGTGGTGCTCAACAACCAGGCCGCCCAGAACTTCTCGAACGCGATGAACCAGTTCGGGTTCACGGGCCAGGGCGTTTCGTCGTGTTACTACCCTGAGCGCAAGAACGACTCCGGATACTGCCTCTACACGGTCGTCGACGGTGAGGTCGTCTACGGCGCCGGGATGGGACCGAACCTCGCCCAGACGATTCGGTCCGGGGAGTTCACCCAGACGGGGAACTTCCGGATGCTGACGACGAACATGTCCGAGGCGCGCGAACTCCAGATTCACCTGAACGCCGGCGCGCTCCCCGCCTCGCTCGACATGCAGGCGGGCACGTCGTACTACCTCGCGCCCAGCCTCGCCGAGGAGTTCAAGCTGTTCTCGTTCATCACCGGCCTCGCGGCGGTGCTGGCGGTCAGCGGCGTGGTGTTCCTCCGGTACGGTGACCCGAAGGTCGCGGCGCCGATGCTCGTCACCGCGCTCTCGGAGGTCGTCATCCTCCTCGGGTTCGCGGCCGCGATCGGCTTACCGCTGGACCTGAGCCACATCGCCGGCTTCATCGCGGTCATCGGGACCGGGGTGGACGACCTCATCATCATCGCCGACGAGGTGATGAGCGAGGGCGACGTGAACTCCAGTCGCGTCTTCCAGAGCCGCTTCCGCAAGGCGTTCTGGGTCATCGGCGCGGCCGCCGCGACGACCATCATCGCGATGAGTCCGCTCGCGGTTCTCAGCCTCGGCGACCTCCAGGGCTTCGCCATCGTCACCATCCTCGGCGTGCTCATCGGCGTGCTGGTGACCCGGCCGGCCTACGGCGACATCCTGCGGAGCCTGCTGACCGACCGGTAGAAGTCGAGCGAGTAGGTTTTCTGCTCGCGTGCAGGCCGATTTCTCTCGACGACTGCAGGGCCGCGGAGACGACTAACCCCGCGCACTTCCCGAGGTTATGTAAGAACCCGACAAAAAGTGGGTGAGTTTATGCGCAGTATCCCCAGCAAGCGGGGTCGACACCGCAGGAGCAGTTCACGCAGCAATCGTTGCAGGCACAGATCGTGTTCGGCTCACAGCTGTCAACCGGACAGCAGCTCGCGTCGCAACACGGGTCGCTACACGACCACATCGTCGTAACGTCGTCGAGGACTTCGGCTTTGGTTTCCTCGGGCGAGTTGACGAGCGCGTAACGCTCGCCAGTCTCTGGCCGGATACCGATCGTCAACATGCCTTCCGGCGTCTTTCGCCCGATGACTATCTCCGGGGTTACGGTATCGTCGATCTTCTTCGCCACGACCTGTTCAGACTCCGTCTTCCCCTCCGGGTCGAGCGGGGATAAGGTGTCAACGCCGAGGTTGTCAACGTCTGCACTCTCCAGCAACCCTCGCTGTTGGAGTTCCTGCAGCATGTCGTCGTGCTCCGCGAGGACTCGGCGGACAGCGTCCGGATTGTCGTAGTCGGCGATGACGCGGTCGGCGTGAGCGCCTTCTAGCTCGGTCACCTCCGGTTGTCCTTTCGCAGCGGCGTTCACACCGACGCCGCCGAGAGTGGCGGCACCGGCCCCGAGACCCTTCAGGACGTTGCGTCGATTTATGTCGTTTCTCATGGGACTGCGAGAACACCTAAGTTCGGTAAACACTTATTATTTTCTGTATTTTTAGAGTTATAATATCCTGCGCTGGAGTTCCCGAATGAGTCACGGGAAGAGAATGTTCCTTGCGGAGGCATCCCGCGTTAACCCTCGCATTCTTATAGGATTGAGAACTATTCGCGGGTATGTCCTCCGACGCGTCCGACGAGGAACTCGAACGAACCGTCCGACGGGCAATCCGCGCCGAACTGACCGTCCTCGGCGAGCGACTGTTCTGGACGTTCGTCGCGATTCTCGGCATCTTCGCCGGCCTAGGGCTGGCCGCCGGCGGTATCAACGCCGCCGACTGGAACTACGTCACGGCGGGGTTCGTCGTCTTCGGCGTGGCGCTGGTCGGCCTCGGAATCCGGACGCTGTTGCTGAAGTGGGGACCGCGGTCGCTCGGGCCGACCGCCGAGTGGTGATTAACGCGGCCATCATCGCGACGAGTCGGTCGAGATTCTCCTGCTCGACGACCTTCGGGGCTCACCGTCGTCACCATCTACGAGTGCTCGTTCGTTCTGACTCGACCCTATCCCGCTCCATCAGTATCCGGCACGCTGCGTTTATTTCTAATTTCTAGACAAAATATTTAACTCCTATATGTTGTATATATGTCTTGATGTCTGGTGATAACGACCCAAGCCGATCCGAAGTGCTCAACAGTATCGTGAGTCGAAATCCCGACAGGCGGAGATTTCTGAAGACGTCGGGAGGGTTCGCCTCTGCGGCGGCAGTGGTTCCGGGACTATCGCGAGCGGCCGAAATGGCCGGACTGGAAGTAAAGCCCACCGTCGAACAACTGCGAGGGTTAGTAGCAGAATACAGTTCAGCGGATAGCGCTGAGGAAGCTTTCCGAGAGCACGGAACGGACATCCTCACCGTGCTGGCTAATCGTGGCCTAATCGAAAGTCAGGAGGTGTCAAGTTTAGGAATCGGCGAGGTGCTGACGGGAGCCGACGCTACCGAGATCGAAGAAGGAGTTATGGCTTTCTCGTATGTCCGCGGTAGTGAAGCAGTCGTCCAACTCCAGGTGGTGAAGCAACTCCCGAATTCGAAGCTCCGCATCGCTGTCGAACCCGAAAGCGACCGAAGCTTTGCGGTAGTAGAGTCGCAGACCGCCGATGGTGAGGCGAAGTTCATATCGGCGGACGGTTCGGACGTGGGAACCGAAGATTTCTGCCAAACGAGCTGGAAGGGTGACTGTTACCACAAACCGAGCCAAGACTGTGCATGTACGGAAAATAGCCCGTGTGGGTGTTTCCAAGTGAAAGTCGAGTGCTGTCAGAGTGGTCGATGCACGATTCTCGACTGGCGATACGGGAACTGCGTGACTACTCCGAGCGGTTGTTGCAGTTCCACTCCGCAGTGTCCGGACATCTGTCAGTAGACGAACGGACATCCCCCTCGTAACGGGGGGTTTCGACCGGTCCGGTTAGAATTGGTCAAGCCCCGACTGTTCGTGGGCCGCCAGCACGTCATCACAGGTCGACCAGCTACGGCGCGCGCAGTCGGGCAGGTCACCGTTGGCCTCGACGTAGTCGGCCAGGAACGCCCGCGTCTTGGGGTCACTGGGGTAGCCCGACCCGAGGTCGCCGTACTCGGCGTGCGCGTCGGCGAGCGCCGCGACGTGGGCGTCGCGTTCGACCTTCGCCACGATGCTGGCGGCCCCGACCACGGCGTGAGTCTCGTCGGCACCGTGTTCCGCGGTCACCTCGACGTCGGCCGCGACGCGGTCGGCGACCCGGCGGGCGAACCGTTCCTCGCTGGTGTCGCCGGCGTCGACGACGCCCGCGAGTGCGGCGGAGTCGGGCGACGCGTCGCCCGACTCCGCCCCGCCGTCGGTCAGGACCTTCGAGAGCGCGTCGGCGTGGGCCTCGACCGTGAGCGTGTTCATGTCGGTTTCCGGGCTATCGATTCGCGCGACCGGAATCTCTGCGACGCCGACCGCGACGCGGTCGGCGTCGCGGAGCGCGGCCGCCAGTTCCTCGCGGCGCGCGGGCGCGAGGTTCTTCGAGTCGTCGATGTCCGACGGAAGCGTCTCCGGGTCCTCGACCGCGACGCACGCCGCGAACATCGACCCCAGGACCGGTCCCTTGCCGGCTTCGTCTACCCCGAACACGGACGCACGGACGGACTCGCGGTAGTTGTAGATTACTGAACGGGGTCGGCGATTCGTTCGGGAAATCGACGGAGAGCGGCGGGGACGAATCGGCCCGAAGCGCTTTCCGAACGACGCCACTAACTTGGTGCGATGGAGAACGAACCAGACGACACCGGCCGACTCCGTTCGCTGGAGATGGACAAACTCCACGAACTGTTCGACCCCGACGACTTCCCGGTGACGACCGACGAGGTCATCGAGGAGTTCGGCGACGTGGAGGTCGAGTACCCGGGCGGGGGCTCCGAGCGACTCCGCGGGATACTCGACACGTCGGGCCACGAGGAGTACGGGACGACCGACGACCTCCAGCTCGCGGTGCTCAACGGCGTCGAGCGCGACGCAGTGGGCCGGCCCCGCTACAGCGACCGCGACCCGCCGGTGGTCGGCGAGGACCGCAACCCCGAGCAGGAGTCGTTCTGAGCGGGGACCGGGAATGGTCAACGTAGAAACGCTGTACGATCTGTTCGTGTACGAACTCGAGGGGATTCGGAGCGCCGAGTCGCACCTCGCGGAGCTGTTGGCGACGCTGGCGACCGACGCCGAGGTCGACTCGCTCGACGACACCCCGGACTCGGAGTTCCGGGACGCCGCCCGAGAACTGTTCGCGGACCACCGCGAGCGAACCGACGAGCGCGTCGACCGACTCGGCCGGGCGTTCGACGCGATAGACCACGTCGCCACGACGACCGACCGCGAGCGCGACGACCTCGTGGTCGACGCGCTCGCGCAGGAGAAAGAGCGGTTCAACAACGTCGTGCTCGACGACGCCCTGCGCAATCCGTACTACCTCGACGCGGCCATCAAGGCCGAGCAACTGGTGAGCCAGTGCTACGACAGCGCGTTCGCCGTCGCCGAACCGCTCGACGTGAACGACGAGGTCGTCGACGAACTCGAAGCGAACCGCGACGACATCGAGTCTACGCTCCGAGAATCGCGGGACCTCGACGAGAGCGACGACGCCCGGTCGCTGCTCGCGCACCTGGCCGACGAGACGCCGATGGACTGACCGGCGGCGCTGACTCGCTCTCCGACGAACCGCCGCACGGTCGGAGACGAACGTTTCGGCCGCACGAACGGGCGGGAGCCTGATACCGCTCGGCCGCGTACCGTCGGCCGTGCAACGAGTCGACTGCGTCGTCGACGACCGCGAACCCTCGGACGTTGTCCGGGCCTTCCGCGAGCATCCCGACGTGGCCAGCGTCGAAGTCAGGCGGCTTCCGGCGGCCGACATCGCGGTCGACGGAATCGGCATCGAGCGCAAGACCGTCGCCGACTACGTGAGTTCCGCGCTCGGGCCGACCGGGACCGTCCTCCGCGACCAGGTCGAGAAGATGACGGAGGCCTACGACCACACCTACGTACTGCTGGAGGGCGACCTCCGGGACGTCGGCGAGCACTGGCCCGACCTGAACCCGGCGGCGGTCCACGGGTCGATGGCCTCCTTCGCCGCTCGGTACGACACTCCGGTGATTCCCTGCTCGGACCGCGAACGACTGGTCGACGTGGCGGTCCGGTTGATCCGTAAGCACGCCGAGGAACCCTCCGCACGACCGCTCCCTGTCGGCGCGGTGACCGGCCGGACCGAACCCACCGCAAAGCGGATGTACGGCTGTATCGAGGGCGTCGGAACCCGAACCGCGGACGCGCTCTACGAGGCGTTTCCCACCGTCGAGTCGCTCGTCGCGGCCGACCGCGACGACCTGCTCGCGGTCGAAGGAGTGGGCGAGAAGCGCGCCGACGCGATTCTGGCGGCGCTTCGCGAGTGCGAGTGACTCGAATCCGACTCGACGACCGTCACTCGTTCCACGGGTCGTACTCCTCGCGCTCGTGGAACTCGTCGGCCGACCCCCAGATCACCTCGTAGCCGACGAGCGCGGTCGCCGCGAGGTAAAACGCCGCGACCGCGGCGACGACGGCGGAGCCGGGAATCCCGAGTATCCTGGCGGTCTGCCACCACGCCTGCTTCGGTTCGAACACCGTGATTCGCGTGAGCCACGCGGCCAACAGCACGAGCAACAGCGGGTAGTAGATGCGCCTGAGCCGCCTGGCGAGCGCGGTCAGCATCGAGGTCTTGAGCGCGGGATTCCGGAGGTCGGCCGAGAGGCGGGTGCGCCAGTCGGCGTGAACCCGCTCCTGGTCCGGGTCGAACATCTCCGCGAACAGGTCCTCCTCCAGCATGCGGACGCGCTCGCGCCACACGTCGTACGCCCGGTAGCGCCGCGCCTCGATGACGAGGAACACCATCATCGCGCCCATGGCGACCAGCAGGAGGTAGTGGGGGTTACCCGGACTGGAGAACACCCACGTCAGAATCGCGGCGATGATGGTCACCGCCCAGTAGGAGGTCTGGTCGAGTCGCCCCCGCCACGCGGTCACGCGGTCCATCTGCCCCCGGTAGAAGTGACCTAGCAGGCCGAGCATGTCCGAGGGGTCGCTCGCGACCGTCTCGCCGATGGCCTCGCTCAGTCGGTCGCCGGGGTCGTCGTCCGGTAGCTCGTCGCGCTCGCCCTCCTCGCCGCGGTCGTCGCTCTCCGCGTCCCCTGAGTCCCCCATGTCCGGGGTTACGGGCGACTCTCACCTACGGTTTGTGGCGCGAGGGTTCGGGGACCGCCGCGTTCCGATAGTTCGTCGTTCGGTTTCGTCATCCGCTCCGTGTTCCGGAACTCGGTCGGCGGTACCGCTCGACACGTCGTGCGCGTTCGTCAGTCACGGCTATCGAGATACAGTTCGTGCTGGCGATACACGAACCAGACGAACGCTGGGATGGGGAGTACCCATCCCCCATCGATGACCGTGAAGTGCGGGGAGACGTACGCCGCAAGCGGCCAGAAG
Source organism: Halorussus vallis (assembly GCF_024138165.1). NCBI lineage: Archaea > Methanobacteriati > Methanobacteriota > Halobacteria > Halobacteriales > Haladaptataceae > Halorussus > Halorussus vallis. The sequence goes on from NZ_CP100000.1 coordinate 1,646,673, forward strand.
ACGAAGAACAGCGCCCACCAGATCAGCGCCCACCCCCACGCTCGACTTTTCAGTTGCCACAATCCAACGAGGAACGCGACGCTAACGCTGGCGAAGAGAAGCGGAAGTATAACCAGCGGTACGACGACCGCGTGAAGTGGACTCGTTCCTACTACGTTGGAACAGCGAGTAGTGCCTCGAAGGGCGCTGTCGAACGCTACATCGCTGAACAGGAAGGTGGCGGCGAATGAAGCGCGTCAACACCTTCGAGGTCGTGCCACAGTCCGAGAACGACAAAGAGTGCCTCCTACGGCTACTCGACGCCTCTGCCTCGCTATGGAACGAACTCACCTACGAACGTCGTCAGAACTACTTTGGGGACGGCGACGTGTGGGACACCTCCGAGTACCGAGGGCGCTACAACGGTGTCGTTGGTAGCGCGACCGTCCAACAGGTCACGCGCAAAAACTCGGAAGCGTGGCGGTCGTTCTTCGCCCTCAAGGAGAAAGGCGAGTACGCCAACCCACCATCGTACTGGGGCAACGAGGAGGACGGACGCGAACTCCGTACCTACATCCGAAACAACCAGTACACGATTCAGTGGGGCAAGCGTAGCCGTCTCGAAATCCCTGTCGGGCAAGAGCTGAAAGACGAATACGGACTCGGCTACCACGAACGACTCCGCCTCGAAGTCCGAGGCAACCCGAAGTGGGACGGGAAACAGGGTCGTCTGGAAATTGAGTACGACGAGGTTAACGGCACGTTCAGGGCTTTCCAACCAGTCACCGTCCCTGATTCTCGACTGGATTCACCACTGGCTTCCGAAGAAGCCGCCCTCGACGTTGGCGCGAACAATCTCGTCGCCTGTTCCACGACCACCGGGAACCAGTACCTCTACGACGGTCGGGAGTTGTTCGGACGGTTTCGAGAGACGACCGACGAAATCGCTCGCCTCCAGTCGAAACTCCGCGAGGGGCGCTACAGTTCCAAACGGATTCGGCGGCTCTACCGACAGCGGACGAAGCGCCGTGACCACGCACAGCATGCGCTGGTGCGCGACCTGGTTGAACGACTGTACGACGAGGGTGTGGCGACGGTATACGTGGGCGACTTGACCGACGTGCTGGAAACGCACTGGTCGGTCAGGGTGAACGAGAAGACGCACAACTTCTGGGCGTTCAAGAGGTTCATCCACCGCCTCGCGTGCGTCTGTGAGGAGTACGGTATCAGCCTCGAAGTCGAGTCGGAAGCGTGGACGAGTCAGATGTGTCCCGAGTGTGGCGACCACGACGAGACGGTTCGCCACGGGGATACGCTGACGTGTCCGTGTGGTTTCGAGGGGCACGCCGACCTCACGGCGTCAGAGACGTTCCTTCGAGAAAACAGCGATACGGAAATCAGGCCGATGGCACGGCCCGTGCGATTCGAGTGGGACGACCACGACTGGTCGGGGAAACCACACCCTCACGAAAGTCCCAAAGAAGTGCGCACGAACCCGCAAGTTGCCTCCGTGGGTCGGTAGCTGAACCCCCAACGGAGGGATCCTCGCGCTTTAGCGCGGGGAGGATGTCAAGCTTCTACCGACGCCTTCAGAAACTCGGGCGCGTCGAAGGGTTCGTCCTCGCCCTCGACCGCGACCACGTCGAGGGCGGTGACGACCGCACCGACGCCCAACAGGCCCGCGAGGCTCGGGTCGGTGCGGCCCTCGTCGCCGCTGACGAGTTCCTTGATGTAGAGGCCGCCCTCGCCGTGGGTTTCGAGTTCGGCGTGGCGGGGGTCTTCGAGGTGGCCCGACACGTCGTAGGCCTGCCGCGTCCGGGTCAGACTCGCCCGGCGATGGTCGACGCGCTGGGGCGTGTCCTGCTCGACGGTCGCGCCGTCGAGTTCCGCGATGGCCTCGTCGAGCGCCGACTCGGTCACGTCGTCGTCGAACTCCACGTCCATCCGGTAGGTCTTGCTCGCGTCGAGTTCCTTCACGCGCTCGACCATCGCGTGGGTCGCCAGCGCGAGGTCCGTGACCTCGACCTTCCCGTCGGCGAACTCGTTGATCTCGTCCTGAAGGGCGGTGGCGTCGACGTTCCGCACGCGGGGGCGCTTGACCTCGATGACGAACGGCCGCCCCGTCCCGAGCATCAGCGCGTCGACGTCCTCGCGGCCCGCGCCGTGGAACAGCGCCTCCCCGCCGTCCATCGCCGAGAGTACCGGCGGGGTCGTGAGCTGTTCGACGCTCTCTTCGTACATGTAGCCCGACCCGCCGCAGTAGTCGCAGGGCTCCTCGCCGCCGTCCTCGGCGAGTTGCTTGCCCGACCCGCCGCACTCCCGGCAGGGCCACTCGGTCTGGGGGATGTCGCGTTCGAGCTTCCGGTACCGGCCGTAGACGAACGCGGAGTTGATCTGGACGTCGACCGCGTGCGAGGAGATACCCTCGTCCGACCCGGGTTCGGGGGCGGCCTCGACGTTCAGCAGCGCCAGCACGTCGGGGCGCCCGAAGTCGACTTCGGCGCCGGTGAGCCGACCGACCCGCTTGCCGACCTCGCGGTTGAACTCGGACTTGAACAGTTCGCCGGCGTCCTCGGGGAGGCCGGCCGACTCCCGGAGGAGCACCTCGTTCTCCTCGATCAGCGGCGGGGTCCGGGTGCCGACCTGGTAGGTGTCGAACTCCCAGCCTTCGAGCGCGTCGGCGACCGTCTCGGCCCACAGGTCGAACCGGGCGCTCTCGCCCTCGCAGACCCAGCACTCGGCGTCCTCGTCCTCGTAAGGTTCGTCGTCCTCCAGCGCCGCCGCGACCCGGAGCGCGTTCCCCCGCTCGTCGTTGGTCAGTCCGAAGCTTCGGTCGGCGAAACACCGCCCGAGGCAGGAATCGCACACCGGGCCGTTCTCGATTACCCGGCGGGCATCGTCGAGGATGGTCATGTCCGAGACGTGGTGACGGGGCGGTTTACGGGTTTCTCATTCGACCGCCCCTCTCGGCTGGCTTTCGGACTTTTCTACTACTTCGGGAGGGAGGACGAGAATTACGCGGACCGCTACTCGTCAGCACTGCAGACCGCTGTTGGACAATCCCGCAGACTGCTACTTACACGATGCAAATGAGGGACCGCAACCGCAACCACGACCTCCCCAGCCGACTCGCTCACTTCGTTCGCTCGTCCCTCGCGCGTGCAGTCGGACCACGAGGGTCCGACTGCACGCGCGACAGTGGCGTGGAGTGTTCGCGCGAAACCCCACTTTTTGCGTGGCGCGCGCTGGCGGTGCGGGTACTCATTTGTGGAGTGTAAGTGCGGTCGCGGTTGCGGTGGCGGTCGCAATCGCAGTTGCAGTCGTAGTTGTTCGGTTTCAGTTGTAGTCGAAGTAATCTAGTTTCGGTCGCGGTCGCAACTACGGACGCCGTCGCACTCCGCTCTCGACCGCTAACTACCTCGCGTAGCGCCCACACCGATTTTGTACGCAGAGGTCGACTACCCGACCATGTCCCATCGCGCGAACTACGCGCTCGTGAACGTCGGCGCCCACCTCGGACCGAACAAGGACGCCCTCGACGTGCCGTGGGCCGACTACGCCGGCGACGCCACCGCCGAGTTCGACTTCGAGGTGCCGACCGGCGAGGCGGTCGACGCCTACGTCGGGTTGCAGGCGTTCCGGGTCGGCCGCTACGGCCACGAACTGCTGGTGAACGGCGAGGCGCTGAGCGGCTTCGACGTGCCGCCGTCCGATGGCTGGCAGTACTGGGAGGACGCCATCACCGACGTCGAACTGCGGGAGGGGACGAACACCCTGCGGGTCTTGCGAGACACCGAAACCGACGATAGCTTCGCGGTGAACAACGTGACCATCCACTGGCGCGAACCAGTAGAGGAGTGACCGACCAGAGGTAAATCGGTCGAAAAACCGACTCGCTTCCGATCGGCCGTCAGTTACTCCGCGGCGGAGCGCCCCCGAGGAGGTATGCGCGACATCGACGCGAACACCAGCCTGCCGGACCTCGCCGACTACGTCACCCTCGAAGACGTGCTCGAACTGCTTGGTCGACTCGGTCACCTCAACCTCCACGCCGCCGACCCGAGCGCCCCCGAGGACTCGCTGCAGTACAACACCGCGGTCCACCACTGGGCCGACGGCGACGTCGTCGCGACCACGGCCGCGGATGCGAAGCACGACCACTGGGGCGTCTACACCCGCCGCCATCCCACCGGACACGCCAACCCGAGTCGCCTCAAGCGCCTGAACGTCCAGGGCGGGAGCGAAGACACCGTCCTCCGGACCTACTCGCCGCGCGGCGACAACCAGTTCCGGATGAGCGCCGACGGGCACTCGCGCCTGCTGATGGAGGCCGGCGGTTCGACCGCGAAGGTCAACTGGTTGCTGGACCCCGACTGCGGTGAGGACGGCGCCTACCGGCTCCACGACCTCGAACACGGCCACGGGATTCTGGACGTCCACCTCCGCGAGGAGGGGCCGGTCATCGACCTGCTGGGCAATCCCGTCAGGAACGTCGGTCCCGTCCTGGAGTAGGAGTTTCCGCCGGGCTTCTCGATGCGCCCATTTCAGCGGTTCCGGCCCTGTTGAGGCTCTCACACGCCGATGAAATCGAGTCGACCGCGAGGGAGGCGGAACGCGCGGTTATCGTTCGGGTGGTGGTCACGTCAGTGCTACCCCCGGCCTCCGGGCGAACGTACAAGCAGGAGTTCCGCGCCGCTCGTTCGTACGGGCATCAGGTCTTTCCCGACGGAACACCATGAACCGAACCATGGCGACCGAGGCGACGTTCACGGTCCCGTCGGAGCAGTTTCCCCTGGGAACCGTGTTCGAACAGCTGCCGGGGGTGACGGTCGAACTGGAGCGAATCATCCCGTCGCAGGACGTCGTGATTCCCTACTTCTGGGTTCGAGGGACCGAAGTCGACGACATCGAGGGTGCGTTTCTCGACCATCCGGGCGTGGAGAACATCCGGTTCGTCGATTCGGTTACCGACCAGTACCTGTTGCGCGTCGAGTGGTCACTGGAGTACGACGGCGTTATGAACACACTGATGGAGACGGAGGTCCCCCTCATCGAAGCCGTCGGCACGGACGAGCAGTGGACGTTCGAAATCCGAGGAGACGATCGCCGAGACATCGGGTCGTTTCAGGACCGCTGTCGGGAGTTGGACATCCCGATCACGCTCACCAAGCTTCACGCGCTCACCCCGATCGAGTCCGAGACCGAGGCCGCGCTCACCGACACGCAGCAGGAGGCACTGGTGCTCGCGTACGAACGCGGGTACTTCAACACGCCGCGCGACGTGACGATGGAGGACATCGGCGACGAACTCGGCATCTCCCAGCAAGCGGTCGCGTCTCGACTCCGCCGCGGAATCAGTTCGATTCTCGGCAGCGCGCTGTCCGAATTACGCCCGTTGGATTGAAGGCTACTTAAAAAGAGGTTGTGTACTAAAAAGTAGCCGTGAACCGCGCAGGGCGTCTACAGAACTATGATGAGTGGAAATCCCCTCAAGTTCGACACGGTTCTCGACCTGTGTCAACACAATCATCGCCGAATCGTCCTCGCGGCGCTCGCGGATCGACGGCAGTCGGTGGCGACGAACGATCTTACGAAGGAGATCGTCAAACGCGACCACCCCGTGCCACCGACAGAAACCTCCGGCGAGACGGTGACGCGAATCGAAACCGCCCTGCATCACGTCCACCTCCCGCGGTTAGAGGACGCCGCGCTCGTGGAACACGACCCCGAACGCCAGTTGGTGAAACCGACAGCACAGTTCGCCCGGGGAGAGCCCCACCTCTCGGCCATCCTCGACGCCGATCCCGCGCTCGCAACGCCGCCCGAAGTATGAACTCGTTCAACGCACGCCGTTCACACCAGGTCATCGCAGTATGACGACTAGAAACCCCACAAACGACGAGACGCACGTGATCGAACGGGAAAGGGCGGTCGAAGCCCTCACCGAGGCGCTGGAAACCGAGGAGTTGGACGAAAAAGACTACCAGATTCGGGAGGCCCTCCAACTGCTCACGCTGAAGGACGAATAGGAAAATCGGTGTTGGTTCGTACCGCGCGCTGACCGCCGTACTGTTTTAGATACGGATGGGTTCGAGATTTACTGGATGCGCCTGCGCATCCGGTAAATCTCGCTACTCGCGACTTCGTTGTTCCTCGTTTCGTGATTCGCCGCTCGCTAATCCGTGATTCGGCCGAGGCGCGTCGCGCCTCGGCCGAATCACGCTATCCCTCGAAGCCGTCCTCGAACTGGAACGTCCCGTCGCGCTGGACGATTTCGCCGTCGACTTCGATGAACGACTCCTCGCTCATGTCGACGATCATGTCGGCGTGGCGCGCGCTCTCGTTGAACTCGGCGTCGTCGGGCACGGCCTCCTCGATGGCGTTGCCGAGCGCGAAGTGGACGGTGTCGCCCATCTTCTCGTCGAACAGCATGTTGTACGTGAATCGGTCGATGTCGCGGTTCATCCCGATGCCGAGTTCGCCGAGCCGGCGCGCGCCATCGTCGGTGTCGAGGATTCCGTCTAGCACGTCTTCGTTCCGGCCTGCACTGTACGCGACGACTTCGCCGCCCTCGAACTCGAAGCGGGCGTCGCGGACCTCCCGGCCGTTCGAGACGAACGGCATGTCCACGAACAGCGTTCCTTCGACGCTGTCGACGACCGGCGAGGTGAACACTTCGCCGCCGGGCAGGTTCTTCTCGCCGTAGTCGTTGACCGTCTTCATGCCGGCGACGCTCATCCGGAGGTCGGTGTCGTCGCCCGAGACAATACGGACCTCCTCAGCGGGGTCCAGGACGTCGACCATCTGGGCCTGGAACTCCTTCTGGGCTTGCCAGTCCTTGTTCACCGCGTTGTAGACGAACTCCTCGTAGGCTTCGGTGCTCATCTCGGCCTTCTGGGCGTCGGCGGGCGTCGGGTGCTGGGAGATGACCCACCGCGTTCCGAGGCGCTCTTCGAGCACGGGTCGGTGGGCGCGACCCCTCGCGGCCGTCTTCGCCGGGTCGACGTCGCTCTGCTCGGAACGGTTGGTCGCGCCGCCGATGAGGAAGACCACATCTGTTTCGGCCATCGCCGCGAGTTCGTGGTCCTTCGTCCGGAAGTCTTCTTCGTCCATCGCGCGTGCGTACGCCCGGCCGGCCCGCGCGTTCGTCCACGCGAGCGACGGGCGCGCGCCGCGCTCGCCGAGTTTCTCGTAGAGCGCGACGACCAGGTCGTCGGCGGTCGCGGGCGCCCGGACGAGGACGTTGTCCTCGGGACCGACATCGGTGCAGTGGTCGACCAGAATCTCGGCGTGTCGCTCGACGCGTTCGTCCATGGGGTCCGGACAGACGCGGGGGCAAAAAGGGTTCGCAGAACGAGATTTCTGTTCGGCGAGGAATCCAATTCGGGCCGTGACGGACAGACCACGAGCCACAGCGACCCGCGCGTCGCTCGTCGCACGCGGGGGATGTGACGGTGGGGCGCTGCCGAAGGTCACCGGTGCGCCCGACACCGTCGAGATATAGAACCGACGGATGGTTCGAGAGGGTGTAAATGCCATGCGAGGGCTGAAGTCGACTCATACCGGTCCACTTCGGTCCGACTTCGCACCCGCGGTTTCACTCCGGCAGTGTAGGAACTTGTGACATCCTCCCCGCCGTGAACGGCGGGGCTTCCCGTACCGCAGGTGGGATATTTGCCGGTCTACGATACGACTTGTTCTCTCGTGCGAAACGTCCCGCTCTCGCGGTCGAACAGGTGCACCGATGGCTGTGCCACACAGCCGTTACTCCTATCCTCGCCGTGAGGACTCGGAGTTATCTTCTGGCGCATATTCTCCGCCCCGTTACAATCCGCGTTTCCAACTAACCCGCACGACGAGCAAACGTACAAGCCACGATGCTTGCGGTTTGACTTCGTGTCGTCACCACACGCTGAACACGTTTTTGAGGTATTCCACTCGTTCTCTTTCAGCACTTCGACACCACGTATCTCACCTTTGTACGCGAGGTACTGATAGATACGGTCGAACGCCCACGTGTGGAATTTCTTGTTTCCAGTCTTCCCCCAGTCTGACTCGCGCACGTCTTCGGGCCAACTCACCGTGAGCGTGCCAACGTCGCGTTCGACACACTCTGTGATGATGGTGTCCGTGAGAACGTGGTAGAAGTGGATTTCGCGTTCTGCGAGTTTCCGACGCGCCCACATCGACTTCTCGGACGGACCGTTTTCACCCTCAGTGTCGTACTCTGCTCGCGTGAAGTAGTGCTTGTCTTCTTTGAGCGAGTTCCCCGGATACAGGACGTATTCGTCGGGGAAGGCGACGGTGGCGATGTTCTTGATGCCGAGGTCGATACCTGCCACTTCGTCGCCTGCGGAGTCGTCCGTTTCGAGGCTGACTTTGCAGACGAAGTGCAGTTCCCACTCAGCTTCGTTCCAGACGGCCCGAACGTTCTGCACCCTGTTGACTTCTGAGAGGTCAACGTCGGGGCGCGTCTTGTATTCACAGAGGATGAAGTCCGACCAACTCTCTTTGAGGTTCGAGCCTTTTGAGAGTCGGACGCGGTTGTTCGCTGGGTCGTGTTTGAACCCGTCTGCTTTGAACGTGACCGTACTCTTGGGTCGAGTATCGCCGTGTTTGCGGTAGCCGGGCGGATTCGCCTCGTCAAACTTGTGTCGCAGGTCGAACCATGACTGGAAAGCGTCGGAAAGTTCTTCGATGACTTTCTGACTGGATTGTGCATTCAAGTCTTTCCAGCACGACTGGTTCTTCATATACGATTTCAGCACGCCTTCGTCTGGGATTTCGCCGGTTTCATCCCAGATGCGGTCGGCTGTCCAGCGTGCGACGTTCCAGATTTTCGAGGCGGATTCTCCGAGCGAATCGAGGCCATCACACACCTGTTGGTGGTTTTGGATGGAACCAATGTAGGTGCGCGTGACCTCAATCGCCATGCATAGCCTATGTAGACAAACCTACTTAATGACTCGGATTAGCGTAGAATATCCGGCCCGAGTGCCGTCGGTGGGTTGTGGAGGAGTTGTCGGATTCACTCCCGCCGTAAACCGCAGGATTCTCTCCTCGCAGAAAGATAGACGCCGGGGCGATGGACGACGAGCGCGACGCGGAGGACTGAGCCGGGGGAGTCAAGGACAGAGTCGAAGTCAGAACGAGCCGAGGGAGAGGGGTTTCAACTGAGCAGGTAGCCCCACAGCGCCGCCCCGAGCATCGCCGCGAGGAACAGCCCGATGTAGAGGCCGTTCGAGCCGAAGCCGAGGCCGCCGCCGATTCCCGATCCGCTCGAGCCGCGAGTCCCGGGGGTGTTCGACGCCCCGTCGTCCTGTAGCGCCGCGCTGTCGGTCACCGTCAGCGTCCCGGCGGCGACGTCGCCGACCGAGAGCGCCAGGCGTCCGGCGTCGGGGAACCTCGGCGCGAACGACACCTGCCGGGTCGCGTTGGCCGCGAGCGTCACCCGCTTTTCGACGACGGTCGTCCCGTTGGCCACCAGCGCGACCGTGAGTTTCCCGCCGGAGCCGCGGTTCCGCACGGTCGCGGTGACACGGGCCGACTCGCCGGCGGCGATCTTCTTCGCGTCGAGTTTCGCGGCGGTCACGTCGAGTTCGGGCGGCGCGACGCCGACCGCGAACACCGAGAAGCCCGGACTCCGGGCCTCGAATCGGTAGGCGCCGTCGCTCCGACCGACGAGCGTCGTCGGCAGCACCTGCCAGCGCCCGCCGGAGTAGCGGTAGAGGCGCACCGCCGAGGGCGCGACCCCGCGAGCGTCCAACTCGGCGGCCGCGACCCGGAAGCCGAACCGCGCCGTCTCGACGTCGTCGTTCGTGAGTCGCTGCTTGTCCACTCGCATCCACGAGAGCACATCGCGGGCGCCGGGGTCGGGGACCGACTTCGGGCGGGTCGACAGCGACCGCACCGACAGCGAGAACGCCGTCGCGGTCGACTCCGCGGCGGGCGTCACGCGGAGCGAGTCGAGCGCCGAGCGGTTCGACCCGAAGCCGTCGGGGAACTCGATCTCCGCGGGGCGGTCGGCGCTCGCGGCCGAGACGGCCGCGAGCACGCGGTCGGCCGCCGGAACGGTCGTCCGGACGGCCGCGGCGTCGGGGTCGTCCCCGGACGCGGGCGACCCGTCGACCGACTTCGGTTCCGCCGAACCGCCCGAGTTCGAACCGCCCGCGGCGGTGGCCCCGCCACCGCCGCTACCGGCGCCAGCGGAACTACCGCCACCGCCGCCGGACGAACTTCCAGCGGACGAACTGCCACCGCCGCTACCGCCGCCACCGCTACCGGCGGCAGGCGCACCGCCACCACCAGCGCTGCCACCGCCACCGGAGTTCCCGCCTCCGCCGCCGGCTCCCGCCCCACCGTCGACGGCACCGCCGCCTCCGGCGGAACCACCGGTCGTCGGCGGGGCGTCGTTGCCGTCAGTCACGTTTCCACCGTCAGTCACGTTCCCGCCGTCGGTCACGTTCCCCAGGTCGGTGGTGTTCCCGCCGTCCGTCGCGTTTCCGGGGTCGGTGACGTTCCCTGGGTCAGAACCGTTCGTCTCGTTCCCGAGGTCGGTCGGGACGACGAACACCGAGACGGCGTCGGTACTCCGCTTGCCGTGTTCGTCGGCGACCGTCAACTCGAAGTCGAGGGTTCGGTTCTCCGTCACGTTCGGGGCGACGAACCGCGGCGACATCGCCGAAGCGTTCGAGAGTTCGACCGTGGGACCGTCGGTCTGGTTCCAGGCGAAGAGTCGCGTATCGTCGGGGTCCACGGAGTAGCCGCCGTAGAGGGTGACCTGCTCGCCCGGTGCGACGGTCTGATTGTGGCTGGCGTTGGCGACCGGCGCCCTGTTGGGCACCGTGACGGTCCGGGTGACCTCACTCGTCCGGCCGTACTCGTCTCTGACTTCGAGGGTGACCTCGTAGGTGCCGCTGTCCGAGAACTCCGAGTACGTCTTCACCCCGCCCTCGAACGTCGTCTGCTCGCCGATGGTCCACGTGTAGTTGGTGACGTTCGCGGCCGCGACGGTCACCCCGGCGTCGAAGGTGACGTTCTCGCCGATTCCAGGCGACGTAGGCGAGACGGTGAACTCCGCGATGGGCGGAGGTACCTCCACGCGGAGTCGCCGTGTCGCGGTGGCCGCGTTGCCGCTCGGGTCCTCGACGGTGAGGTTCACGGTGACGTTCCCGCGCTCGGCGAAGGCCCAGGTGACCGTCGGGTCCCGGGTGACGTTCTCAGGGTCGCCGTCGCCGTCGAAGTCCCAGCGGTACTCGGCGATGCGGTGGCCGTCGGCGCTCCCGGAGGCGTCGAAGCGGACGGTTTCGTTCATCGTGACGACGGGGAGCGTCCCGGCGTCGGTTTCGTTCCCCGAAGCGTCGGTTCCGCTCGGAGCAGTCGCGTTCGTCGCGAACGTCGCGTTCGGCGCCGTGCGGTCAACGGCGCGGACGGAGACGGTCGCGCGTCTGCGGTTGCCCGACCGGTCGGCGACCGTCAGTCCGACCGAGTAGTTCTTCGGGCGGGCGAAGCGGTGGGCGACCGACCGCTCGCGGACCGTCTCGTTCTCGAACGTCCAGGCGACGACGGTCGTCCCCGAGTCGTCGGTCGAATCGCTCGCGTCGAACGTCACCGGTTCGGAGACGTTCACGGTCCACGGGGCGTCGGCCGACCGGTTCGAGGCGTTCTGCCCGTCGACGGCGTACCGGAGCGTGGGCTTGGTGGTGTCGTTTCGCGGGAGGACGACGGTGACCTCGCGGGCGGCCGTCGCGTTTCCGTCGCCGGTTTCGGTTCCGCCGGGGTCGCTCGGGGCCGAAACCGTCGTGACGTTGCCGAGCAGGTCGGCGGTCGGCGACCGGACCGCGACGGTCACCTCGCCAGCGACGTCGACGCCGGCCGGTCCGTCGCCGGCTGTCAAGCGACCGCGCTCGTCAGTGGTCCCCGAGAGCGTCGCGTTCGCGCCCTCGACGGCGTGGACGACGCGCACGTGCGCGTCGTCCACGGGCGTCCCGTTCGCCGCCTCGACGGTGACGTTCAACCGCGTGGCGTTCGGGAGCGTGAGATCGAGCGGCCCGTCGTCCGAGGCGTTCACGGGGCCGAACGAGTAGAGGTCCGGCGCGCCGTCGCGGGCGACGGCGTGCCGGGTTCCGTTCCGGACCGCGACGAGGCCGTAGCTCCCGTTCTCGGGCGCTCGGAACTCGAACCGGCCCGCGTCGTCGGTCAGGTTCGTATCGACGGTCCCGTTCGAGTCGGCCCCTTCTGCGTCCGCGCCGGCGCCGTTGTCGCTCAGGTTCACGAGGCGGAGCGGGACGTTCGCGGCCGGGCCGCCCGCCGCGCGTTCGAGGGTGCCGGCAAGCGCGACCGTTCCGTCCGACGCGGTCGCGGCGTCGTTGGCCGCGGTCGCGGAAACTGCGCCGTCGAGCGCGACGGCTGTCGATGCGGGCGTGAAGGCGGCCAGCACTGCCAGCAGGGCCGCCGCGAGGGCGACCGAACGAGGAGTGCCGCCGCTACCGAGGGGAGAGTTTTCGCGTGCCATGTCTATCGCGTGCCAAACCGGGCGAGCGGTCGTCGTTCGTCGGTTCCCGCCACCCCTTATTAAAATATTGGATTTCAAATTGAATTCTTATATTTATTTATAGATTCGTTGACGCGAGGACCGCCGCGTCTACGATCCGTCGCCGCGGCGGTCCGACGGGGGTTCGGGTACTCGCCGTCGTCCGCGGCAGCGCGCCTGCTTGCGTTTTCCGCCACGGATCACCGCGCGCTTCCCGCCGAACGCCGCCTTCGTCCGGAACCGAACCACCTTTAACCGACCGCTGACGCCGACTCACCATGGACCGGTCTACCCTCATCGCCCTCGTCGCCGGACTCCTCCAGGGCGTCTTCGAGTGGTTGCCCATCTCCAGCGAGGGCAACCTCACCATCTTCCTGACCGCCATCGGGACCGACCCCGAGGCGGCGGTCGGCCTTTCGCTGTTCCTCCACGCCGGCACCGCCGTCTCGGCGGCGGCGTACTACCGCGGCGAACTCCGGGACGTGCTGGCGGAACTCCCGCGATGGCGGCCGAAGTCGGCGTTTGGACCCGACCGCGCGACTTTCACGTTCCTCGCGGTCGCGACGCTCGTCTCGGGCGTGGTGGGCATCGCGGCCTACCTCACCGTCGAAGCCGTGATGTCGGCGCTCACCGGCGGCGCGTTCGTCGCGGTCGTCGGCCTGCTGCTGGTCGCCACCGGCGTCCTCCAGCGGGTGGCCGACGACTTCGAACTCGGCGGCCGAGAGTACCCGGACTTCGCCGACGCCCTGCTGGTGGGCGTGCTCCAGGGCCTCGCCATTCTTCCGGGCGTCTCGCGCTCGGGCACGACGATTTCGGGGCTACTGTTCCGGGGCCACGACGCCGAGTCGTCGTTCCGACTCTCCTTCCTGCTGTCGATTCCCGCGGCGCTCGGCGCGGGCGTCCTGGTGCTCGCAGACGACGGCGTGCCGGCGATTCCGGTTGAGGCCGCGCTGCTCGCGCTGGCGGTGAGCGCGGTGGTGGGCTTCCTGACCATCGGCGCGCTGATGCGGGTCGTCGAGCGGGTCGCCTTCTGGGCGGTGTGCGTCGGCTTGGGCGCACTGGCGATGGTCGGCGGTGCAATAATCGCGATCGGGATTTGACTGCGCCGGTCGCGGCGGAGGCGACTGCACTTCTACAGGCGGAGAAGGTCGAGTGCCTCGGGGGACCCCGAGGCGGTTCACGACTACGGACGGCCATCGTACCGCGAAACCGAATCTTCGAAACTTGAGTTCGAGTGTGACGACATAGCCGTTTGCACCCCTGGACGGATAGGCGAGTCCTCCGACGTGCGGATCCGCACCGCCCGAAACTGCACCAAGGCCTTGAACATAACTTCTTGTAACACTCTCCGTTTTCGATAGTCGTGTATCGCGTGAGCGAGGAATTCTTCCGAGGTCACGATGTTCACGACAGCGTCGGAACGAACAATTAGGACGGAGCATCGAGAGTTTTCTCATTGAGTCGCTGCCATCCATCGCAGTAGAACAGGATAGATCCCCCATCCCGAGTTCTTTAACCGAAATAGGGGAAGTTATTTGCTGAATAAATATATTATTTCCGCCTTTCCTCTACTCAGGCCCATACACGTTCGATAGATAGCGCAAAATATAGGATATTAACCATTCCATCTTTTTACAATTACTTATGTCAATATCGCGTCCGAGGCCGAACGGGTGGGCCTCTCCGAGAACAGAATAGGTATATACGGGTAACAGACTTAGGATTGTTATTCTACGTGCCGCTCGTCAGACGCGATTCTACCGCCGACCTCCGTCCGAGAAGAAGTCAACGAAGATGAGAGGCGCGGCCGCAGGGTTTCTCATGAAGAAACGTGGAGGATTCCCCGGTAGCGTTTCTCAGAGGGAAACGCTACTGGGCGTGGTCGACTTCGATGCTCTTCGCCGTGCTGACGACGAGGCCGGTTATGTCTTCTTCGAGGCGTTTGCCCGACAGGCTCGCGGCCGAACCGCTAACCACGAGCGCGCCGACGGAGTAGTCGTCGGCATTTCGAATGGGCACTGCGACGCTGTTCCGGCCATCTTCGGAGCCGCTTCGTTCGATCGCCAGGTGTCGATCCCTGATGTGACGGAGTTCGGAGCGGAGAGTCCGAACCTGGTCCCCGTCGTAATCGTCTGGAACGCACTCTCGAACGTCGGACTCCGGTCGGTACGCGAGAAGCGCCCGGCCGGCGATCGATTCGACAAGCGGTTCCCGTCGTCCACCGGACGCAGTCGCACGGGCCTCGTTCCCCGGCCGCGCCTCGTAGATGCAAACCGCGTCCCCGTTTTCCTCCACCACGAGGAAGACCGTCTCGCCGGTCGTCGCGGCGAGATTGTCGACCGGTGGCCGAGCGATTCGGTACAGTTCGTTTCGCTCGCGGACTCCGTTTCCTAATTCGAAAAAGCGTAGTCCGAGTTCGTAGTGTCCATCGTCTTTCTGCACGTAGCCGAGGCGGCGCAGCGTATCGAGGTGTTTGTACGTCGCGCTCTTGGACGTACCCGCGACCTCCGCGATTTCGGTGACGCCCGCTTCGCCGAGTTCCTTGAGTGCTTCTACGATGCCGAACGTGGTGGTCGTCGATTGTATGGGTACGTTAGCCATTTTACTTCGAGTTCGATATCGACCCCCATAACGTTTCCCATAGGGAAACAGCCGACTCACGAAGCCAAGATACCCGTGCTTCTCCGGAATCGAATAGCGCTTCAGAAAACCGGCGAGCGACGATCAACCGGCCGAGAACCGCCACAGTCGCTCGCAGCGGAAGAAGAAAGGAGAGGTGTTTCCAAATGGGAAACGGCGGGTTCGCCGGTTACACCGCTGCCAGGTCCCGGTCGCGCTCTATGAGCAGGTTCTCCTCCGTCTCGCGGTCGAAGACGTGGATGTCGGACTCGTCGAACGTAATCCCGACGTCCTCGCCCGGGTCCGGATGCCACCGGTCGGTGATGCGGACGGTACCCTCCAGGTCACCCATGGTGAGGTAGACGTAGTAGTCGCTCCCGATGGGTTCGACGACGTCGACGTTCGCAGTCAAGTCTCCTTCCGCGGGGTTCTCGGAGATTTCCACGTGTTCGGGGCGGATGCCGAGGCGGAGATGGTCGTTTGTGCGGTTCGTCTCGATTTGAGACGCGGTTTCCTCCGTGAGTTCGTACCGAATCACCTCGTTGACCAGCGCCCGGTCCTCCAACCTGACGTCGTAGATGTTCATCGACGGACTCCCGATGAAACCGGCGACGAACTCGTTCGCGGGTTCGTGATAGACCTCTTCGGGCGTTCCGACCTGCTGGCACTGCCCGTTCGCCAGGATGACGATCCGGTCGCTCATCGTCATCGCCTCTTCCTGGTCGTGGGTGACGTACAGCGTCGTGGTTTCGAGATCGTCGTGGATCCGCTGCAGTTCCGTCCGCATGTGAATCTTGAGTTTGGCGTCGAGGTTCGACAGCGGTTCGTCCATCAGGAACGCATCGGGGTCGCGGACGATGGCCCGCCCGGTGGCCACCCGCTGTTGTTGTCCTCCCGAGAGATTTCCGGGCTTCTTGTCGAGCAGATTCTCGATGCCCATCATCTCGGCGGCCTCCTCGACGCGGCGGTCGATCTGGTCGTCGGACATGTCGGTGGTCAGCTTCAGCCCGTAGGACATGTTCTTGCGAACGTTCATGTGGGGGTACAGCGCGTAGTTCTGGAACACCATCGCGACGCCCCGGTTCTGCGGGTCGACGCCGTTGACCACGCGGTCGCTGATCTCTATCGTCCCGTCGGTTATCTCTTCGAGGCCGGCGACCATCCGGAGTAATGTCGACTTCCCCGACCCGGACGGGCCGACGATCGATACGAACTCGCCGTCCTCGATTTCGAGGTCGAAGTCGTCGACGGCGACGATAGACCCGCCGTACTCCTTTCTGACGTCGGTAAAGCTAACACCACTCATGAGAGCTTGTCTCATAAGGCTGTACGGACGAGCAAATAGTTTTGGGTGTGAGTGATCGCTTACAGCTTCGAGTGACGTTACGCCCGACGAATCGCGACGAACGGCGCCGAACGGGTCGCTGGCCTTCTTCGAAGCCGTTATCGCGCCCGTCGCGATGGCCTTCGACGCCCATATTCATGAAAGATGAGTACCAATTTGGAGAACTTTTATCTGCCAGTATCCAGTTGGTGACATCGTATGCCAAACAAAGACAAGCAGCCTTTCGTCGATAGACGAAGGTTCGTCAAAACGGTGAGTGCGGCCGGTGCGGCCGGCCTCGCCGGATGCATGGGCGGCAACGACGGGAACGGCAAAGAGTCGACCAAGAGCGGCGAGAACGTCGGCAACGTCAACGGCGGGAAGACGACCACCATCAAGTTCTGGACGCTGTTCGGCGGCGGCGACGGGAAGGCGATGAAAGCGCTGGTCGACGAGTTCAACAAACAGCACGACGGCATCCAGATCAAGCGCCAGCGGCTTCCGTGGGACAAGTACTACGACAAACTGTACACGTCGCTGACGGGCGGGAATCCCCCGGACCTCGGCGTGATCCACGCGACCCGACTCGCGAAGTACAAGGACGTCGTGATGCCGCTGGGCGATCACCTCGGATCAGGCGAGGGCGACAAGTACGTCCAGTCGATTTGGAAGAAGACGCAAGTCGACGGTAAGCGTCTCGCGCTTCCCCTCGACACCCATCCGGTCGGCCTCTATTACAACAAGGACATCTTCGAGAAGGCCGGTCTTGACTCGGCGAGTCCGCCGACGAACTTCAAGGAGCTCAAGGACGCGTCGAACGCGATCGTCTCGAAGACGGACAAGTACGCGTTCAACCCCGGTCCGTACGCCGGATCGTCGCTGTTGCGCACGTACCTCGCGTTCCTCAACCAGCACGGGGGGAAGCTCCTGACCGACGACAAGTCGAAGGCCGCGTTCAACGACAAACACGGTCTGGCGGTCGCGAACTTCTACTCCGACCTGACCGGCAAGTGGAACTGGGACAAGGCCAACTCGAGCGAAGACCGCGGTACCAAGGCGTTCCGCGCCGGCGACCTCGCGATGACCGTCAACGGAACGTGGTACTACGGCGTCGCCAAGGAGCAGAAGTTCAAGTGGGGCATGGCCAAACCGTTCGTCGGTCCCGGCGGGAGCGGAAGCGGACCCGCGTGGGCGAACAGCCACACCCTCGCGGTCCCGTACAAGAAGAACCGGAGCAAAGCGAAGACCAAGGCGGCCGTCACGGCCGCGAAGTGGCTCACCCAGCAGAACCAGAAGTGGGGCACCATCGCCGGCCACCTGCCGGCGAGCAAGTCGGTCCTCGAGTCGAAGAAGCTTCGGAACGCGGCCGTCTGGGACAAGACTCTGAGCACGTTCTACGAGATGGCGTCGAACGACCAACTGGTGTACATGCCCCAGACCAAGTCCATCACCGAGTACAAAGAACCCATCTGGAAGGCCTTAGAGAAGATTTACTCGCACAAGTCGAAGCCCAAGCCGGCCCTCAGCAAGGCCGAGAAAGAAGTCAACGGCATCCTGGGTAAGTAGAGCGAGATATCATGGCGTCGGAGTCACCAAACGAAACTCGCGCCCGTACGGTCAGCGACGCGCTTCCGGTGAACGTCGACCGAGAGACGGTCGAAGGGGTGCTGTTCGCGCTCCCGTATCTGCTCGTCTTCAGCGTCTTCCTGCTGTACCCGCTGCTGAAGGGGCTCCGGATGAGCCTGTACGACTGGAACCCGATCTTCCCGTCACAGTCCGAGTTCATCTGGTTCCAGAACTACGTGCGGATGTTCAACGACCCGGTGTTCTGGACCTCGGTGAAGAACACGTTCTACTTCGTCGTGCTGACCGTCCCGCCGCTGGTCGTCCTCGGCCTGCTGTTG
This sequence comes from Halorussus vallis, assembly GCF_024138165.1. NCBI lineage: Archaea > Methanobacteriati > Methanobacteriota > Halobacteria > Halobacteriales > Haladaptataceae > Halorussus > Halorussus vallis. Next base: position 1,665,031 of record NZ_CP100000.1, read on the forward strand.
GCGCTCGGCGTCAACCGGGAGGTGAAGGGCCAGCGGTTCCTCCGGGCGGTCTTCTTCAGCCCGTACATCCTGACCGTGTCGGTCGTCGCGCTGGTCTGGATGGAGATATTCGCGCCGCAGTACGGCCTCCTCAACTACTACCTGGAGCTGTTCGTGGCCAGCGCGCCGGCGTGGTTGAGTTCGTACCTGTTCGCGATGCCAGCGGTCGCCATCGCGACCATCTGGTGGACGCTGGGGTTCAACTTCGTGATCCTGTTCTCGGCTCGTCAGAACGTGCCGGAGCGACTGTACGAGGCCGCGAAGCTCGACGGTGCCAGCAACTGGCGGATGCTCCGGGACATCACCATCCCGCAGATGAAACCCGCGCTCGTGTTCGTGACGATCGTGCAGTTCATCGCGTCGTTCCAGATCTTCGGCCAGGTCTACATCATGACGGGCGGCGGTCCCGGTAACTCGACCCAGACCCTCGTGATGTACCTGTACGAAATCGCGTTCCAGCAACACGAGTTCGGATACGCCGCCGCGGTCGGCTACTTTCTGTTCGCGGTGCTGATCACGGTTTCGCTCGCCAACTACTTCCTCCTCGGAGGTGACCAATGACCGAGCAACCCACTCACCGGACCGAAGCGTCGAACGAGGACCTCGAGAGCCGGCTCCGCACGGCAGGCCTCTACGTCGCGCTGTACGGCGCCGCGTTCCTGTTCCTGCTGCCGTACCTCTGGATGATCTCGACGTCACTGAAGCCGAAGGGTCAGCTGTTCTCGCAGGTCCCCCACTGGATTCCGAGCGAGATCACGTTCGCGTGGTACAGGCAGGTCCTCACGCAGTCACTGATCGTCGAGTGGACCATCAACACGTTCATCATCGCCGTGAGCACCACGGTGCTGGTGCTGGTCGTCGACTCGCTGATCGCGTTCTCGCTGACCCGACTCGACTGGCCGGGCAAGAACGTCGTGCTCGCGGTCATCGTCGCGAGCTTCATGGTGCCGACCTACGTCAACATCGTGCCGCTGTACACGCTGGTGTCGGAGCTCGGACTGCTGAACAACTACCTCGCGGTCATTCTCCCGCTCACGGCCGGCCCGCTCGGGGTGTTCCTGCTCGTGCAGTTCTTCCGGGACTTCCCCGACGAGGTCGAGGAGGCCGCCCGGCTCGACGGCTTCTCCTCGTTCCAGATCTACACGAGACTCGTGTTGCCGCTGATGAAGTCGCCGCTGACGGCGCTCGCACTGTTCACGTTCGTCACGAGCTGGAACAACTTCCTGTGGCCGCTGCTGGTACTGCAGTCGAACAAGCTCTACACGCTCCCGATCGGACTGGTGACGCTCTCGAACAGTCAGGTGTTCCAACCCGGCCTCGCGATGGCGGCCACGCTCATCGCGTCCCTGCCGCTGTTCATCGTGTTCCTGATGCTCCAGGACTACCTGATCAACGCGATCCAGATCCAGGGGACTACGGGATGACGAGGATGAGAACGGCCACCGCCCGCTCGACCGACCGCCGCGACGCCGACGCCGACACCCTGCGCGAGGCGATCGTCGAAACCGCGCAGTTCGCGTACGCCCACGGCCTCTCGCTGTTGGCCGTGAGCCTCGCGTGGACCGTGATGGCGCTGCCCGTCGTCACCGTCGGCCCCGCGACGCTCGCGGCGTACGCGGCCGTGGGCTCGCTGAGAGCCCGAGGTTCGGTCGACTGGCGCCGAGTCGCGGCGACCGTCCGGAAGACCGGCGGCCACGCGCTGTTGCTCGGTTGGGTACTCCTCGCGCTGGCCGGAATCAGCGGCCTCTACGCCGCGGAGTTCCTCCGGACGGGCGACCTGCTCGCGGGGGTACTCACCGTCATCAGCGTCTACGGAACGCTCTACACCGGCCTCGTCCTGTCCGCGGCGTTCGTCGCACTGAGCGACGGGGCGGACGTCCGAACGGCCGTGGGCGCGGGCACCTCCTGGGTGAGAGCGCATCCCACCCTCGCGGTGAGCGCAGCGCTCGTCACCGCGGCGCTGTTCGTCGTCTCGCTCGCGCTGACCGTGGCGGTGGTGCTCGTGTTCCCCGCGGTGGCGTTCTCGCTCCACCACCACCTGCTGGCGCGAGCGCCCGAAGACGACGAGGGTTCCGCGGTGGAGTCGCGGGCGGTCGCCGGATGACACGTCACGACGTCCGGCGCCACCGCAGGCGCCGGCACTCTCCGTATTCGAGGGGACGTCGACCGACTCCCCGGAAGGTTTCGCCGCCCCAGCAGATGCCGAACGGGCGCCCACCGGGGGACAGTTCGACCGCCGACGAACCGCGACCGTCGCACGAATCGCCAGCCGACCACCGAACGAACGCACGCTGTAACGAAACACAATGACGATGGAAGTCGATCACGACGAAACGTATCGCACGCAAACCGACCTCTCCGGCGAGTGGGAGTTCGCCCCCGACCCCGACGACGTCGGATGGGCGGAGGGGTGGTACGAACCCGACGCCGCCTGGACCGACCGCGAGACGCGCTCGGTCGAGGTGCCCCACTCTTGGCAGGAACTGGACGACTACCGCGATTACGCCGGCGCCGTCTGGTACCGACGCGCGTTCGACGCCGAGGCGCCGCGGGAAGGCGAGCGGGCGTTCCTCCGGTTCGCCGCGGTCGACTACGAGGCGACCGTCTACGTGAACGGGACGGAACTGGGCACCCACCGGGGCGGCTACCTCCCGTTCGAGTTCGACGCCACCGAGGCCCTCGAACCCGGCGAGAACGTCGTCTCGGTCAGGGTCCACGACCCCGAGGACATCTCCGAGATTCCTCACGGGAAGCAGGGCGAACCGTGGTATACGCGCGTCAGCGGCATCTGGGGCGACGTCGAGTTCGCAGTTCGCCCGGCGACCCGGGTCGAACGCGCGGCGGCCACGCCCGACCTCGACGACGACACCGTCAGCGTCGCTCTCGACGTCGTTTCCGGGCAGTACGAGTCGTCCGACCTCGAGGCCCGCGTGACGGTTTCAGAGGACGGCGACCGCGTCGCGACGGAGACGGTCGACCTCGGGGAGACGGCGGAGGTCACCCTCTCCATCGACGAGCCGACGTACTGGACGCTGGAGACGCCACACCTCTACGACCTCCAAGTTCGGCTGTCGGCCGACGGCGGAACCGTCGACCGGTTCGCCGACTACTTCGGCATGCGGAGCTTCGAAACCGACGGCGACCGGTTCCTGCTCAACGGCGAACCGATTCGGATTCGGGGCGCCCTCGACCAGGCGTACTACCCCGAGACGCTGTACCGGCCGTTCTCCGACGACCTGTTCGAGCGCGAGATCGAGACGGCCAAGGAGCTCGGATTCAACCTGCTTCGCAAGCACATCAAGCCCGCCCACCCCGACTTCGTCGAGGCGGCCGACCGCCTCGGCATCCTCGTCTGGGAGGAGCCGGCCAACCCGTCCGTGGACACCGAGCGGTCCCGGACGGAGCTACGCGAGCAGTTCGTCGGACTCGTCGAGCGGGACTACAACGCCCCGAGCGTCGTCGTCTGGAGCCTCTACAACGAGGAGTGGGGGCTCGGCGGTCACGAGGACGAGGAGTCGCTCTGGACCGACGCCGAGAAACAGTCGTACCTCGCGGACTTCTACGAAGAGGCGAGCGAACTCGACCCGACCCGACTCGTCTGTGACAACTCGGGGTGGGCTCACGTCGCCACCGACGTCAACGACTACCACCGCTACTTCGTGAGCCCCGACCGCGCGGCCGCCTGGAGCGAGGACTTAGACCACATGCTCGCCCACCCCGCCGACAACTACGGCGCCACCAAAACGGATCCCGACGAGACGCCGATCGTCCTCTCCGAGTTCGGGACGTGGGGGTTCCCCGACCTGCCGGCGCTCCGCGAGCAGTACGATGGCGACCCGCCGTGGTTCGACCACGAGTTCTTCGACGACCCCATCAAGCGTCCGGCGGGCGTCGACGACCGACACGGAGAGACGACGCTCCCCGACGTGTACGACGGGTACGACGCGCTCGCCGACGCCTGGCAGGAACGCGAGTACGCGTCCGTCAAGGACGTCATCGAGCAGACCCGGATTCGCGACGGTGTCGCGGGGTACGTCATCACGGAGTTCTCGGACATCGAGTGGGAGTTCAACGGAATCCTGGAGTACGACCGCACCGAGAAGTCGTTCGCCGACGCGTTCGCGGCGGTCAACGACGCGGTGATGGTTCGGTTGTCCCCCGCACGCCGGTCGGCGTGGGACGACGAGACGATTCCCGTCTCCGTCACGGTCGTCAACGATACGACGGAGGCCCTCGACGCGACGCTGTCGTGGGAGGCCGGCGACCGGTCGGGGTCGCTTCCCGTCGAGGTGGACGGCTTCGACGCCACGACCGTCGAGGATGCGTTCGCGGTCGAGGCGGCCGACGTCGACGCGGTCGCCCGGACCGAGGTACGCGCGGAACTGTCGACTGACGTCGCTCCCGCGCATTCGACCGAACCTGTCTGGTTCGTCGAGCGTTCGACCGACGACGGGGCGGACGTTGACGGGGAGGGTGACGACCCTCTCATCTTCGTCCGCGGTGCGCTCGCGCCCGAACTCGCGGCGGACGGATTCGACGTTCAGCACGACCTCACCGACGAGGTCGACGTTGCGGTCGTCTCGGCGGTCGACGAAACCGTCCGCTCGTTCGCCGAGTCGGGCGGCGCGGTCGTCCAGGTGCCCGAGCAGGACGGCGGCATGGACGGCGGCGGTCCCTTCGAGTTCCGGGACCTCCCCGCGACCGAAAGCTGGAACCTCGTCGCCTCGTTCCACTACGCCGACTCGCCGCTGTTCGAATCGTTGACCGACGACGGGCGCCTCGGCTGGGCGTTCGACGATCTCTACCCCTACGCCGTCGCCTCGGACGTCGACGCGGACGTCGACGCGGTTCACGCCGGGTACGTCGAGGGCTGGCTCGCCAACTTCGCCGGGTCGCTCGTCACCCGGACCGTCGGCGACGGGACGGTCACCGCCTGCACGTTCCGGGTCCCCGACCGCTACGGGTCGAACCCGGTCGGGACAATCCTTATCAATCGCTTGCTGAAATCACTAGCTCACCGATGAAGATCACCGACTACGAACTGATGGAAGTACCGCCCCGGTGGCTGTTCCTGAAGGTCACCACCAGCGACGGCACCGTCGGCTGGGGCGAACCGGTCGTCGAGGGGCGCGCGAAGACGGTGCGCGCGGCCGTCGAGGAACTGATGGACAACTACCTCATCGGGGAGGACCCGCTCCCGATCGAGAAGCACTGGCAGACGATGTACCGCGGAGGCTTCTATCGCGGCGGACCCGTGCTGATGTCGGCCATCGCGGGCATCGACCAAGCGCTCTGGGACATCAAGGGCAAGCACTTCGGCGCGCCCGTCTACGAACTGCTCGGCGGGCGCGCCCGCGAACGCATCAGGGTCTATCAGTGGATCGGCGGCGACCGACCCGCCGACGTGGGCGACGCGGCCAAGGAGAAAGTCGACGCCGGCTTCACCGCGCTGAAGATGAACGCCACGTCCGAACTCCGGTTCGTCGACACTCCGGCGGCGGTCGAGTCGGCCGTCGACCGCCTCGCGCAGGTCCGCGAGGCGGTCGGCGACGAGGTCGACATCGGCGTCGACTTCCACGGTCGCGTGCCGAAGCCGATGGCCAAGCGGTTGGTGAAGGCGCTCGAACCCTACGAGCCGTTCTTCGTCGAGGAACCGGTGCTGCCCGAGCACAACGACGCCCTTCCCGACATCGCCGCCCACACGACGACGCCCATCGCGACTGGCGAGCGGATGTACTCGCGGTGGGACTTCAAGGAGGTGTTCGAATCGGGCGCGGTCGACGTCATCCAACCGGACCTGAGTCACGCCGGCGGCATCACCGAGGTCAAGAAGATCGCCAGCATGGCCGAGGCCTACGACGTCGCCGTCGCCCCTCACTGCCCGCTCGGGCCCATCGCGCTGGCCTCCTGCGTGCAGGTCGACGCCTGCTCGCCGAACACGCTCATTCAGGAGCAGAGCCTCGACATCCACTACAACGAAACCAGCGACGTGCTGGACTACCTCGCCGACCCCGACGTGTTCGACTACCACGAGGGCTACATCGAGATGCCGACCGACCCTGGCCTCGGCATCGAGATCGACGAGGAAACCGTCCGGGAGCGCGCCGAACACGAGGTCGACTGGCACAACCCCGTCTGGCACCGCGACGACGGGTCCGTCGCGGAGTGGTGACAGTGACGGGTGAATCCGCGTCCGGCAGGTTCGAAGGCGAGACGGTCGTCGTCACGGGGTCGACCCGCGGCATCGGAGAGGGGACCGTCCGTCGGTTCGCCGAGGAGGGCGCCGACGTCGTCGTCACCGGGCGCACTCGCGAAGACGGCGAGCGCGTGGTCGCCGAGATTCGCGAGGAAGGCGGCGACGCGACGTTCGTCCCGGCCGACATGCGCGACCCCAACGACATCGCGGCCCTGTTCGAGGCGACCGACGACGCGTTCGGCGGCGTCGACGTCCTCGTGAACAACGCGGGCGTCCAGACCGAAACCGCGGCCGACGAGGCCGACGTGGACGACTGGGAGTTCGTCCTCGAAACGGACTTCCGGTCGTACTGGCTCTGCGCCAAGCACGCGAGGGAGTACATGGACGAGGGCGCCATCGTCAACGTCTCCTCGAACCACGCTCACCTGACGATGCCGAGTCACTTCCCGTACAACGCGGTGAAAGCCGGCATCGACGGGATGACCCGCGCGATGGCGCTCGACTTCGGACCCGACGTCCGTGTGAACACGGTCAATCCGGGCTGGGTCGCCATCGAACGAACGACCGACGGGATGGACCCGGAGTACCGGCGTGAACTGGCGTCCATCCACCCGGTCGGTCGAATCGGAACGCCCGAGGACGTGGCCGGGGCGGTCACCTTCCTTGCCAGCGACGACGCGGCGTTCGTCACGGGAGCGAACCTGCTCGTCGACGGTGGACGCACGGCGGTGATGCAGGACGACACGCTCCCCGACTACCGCGCGCGCCGATAATCCGGCGCCGAACGACTTCGGCGGCCTCGTCGGCCGTCCCGTCAGTTCGGTCGTCCGTCGCCTCCGACGGTCCGTTCGTGCAGAATCGGACTTTCACACAGAATTGATTGTAATATGTGGGGGCCGTAGCCCGACGAGAAGAGGTAGTGGAACTATTCAATTTGAACGACGATGTGTGAACCAATTGACCCCAATAACCTCCATTTAGCGCCAATATGACTGGAATAACCCCTATATAGTTGATATTGTCGAATATAGACGCGCACCCACGAGGGCTGGCTGCTATGAACCTGACTTCAACGCGGCGTCGTCTCGGACATCTACTGTCTCTAGCCCCGACGACTGACCGTTCGTCGTGAACGACGACCGCTCGTCCGACGTCGACTTGACTCCCAAAGATGAACTCCGACACACCGAAAGTATACCGCCGAGCGTACAAATTATTTTGTCCACACCGCCTCGCTGGCACTTGAATCTCAGCGGTCGCTCCTAGACGGTCACGTTTCGTCCCGACGGAGCGACCGCCCGGCCACAGCGACGAGGTACTCGTAGCAGAGCCCCTGGACGACGACGAGCAGTTCCGCCTCGGGGACGTCGGCCGCGCCCCTGAGGTCGGGGAACGCCGCGACCGCGGCGACGAGATGGTGGGCGTGAACGTCGACCTCGACGTACTCCGCGTCCTCGTCGCCGGATTCCGAGTCGTTCTCCTCGGACACAGATTCACTCCCGTCGTCCTCGCCGGCCGTGTCCACGGGGTCGGCTTCGCCCAGTCGAATCGCGAAGTCCCGCAGGATTTCGAACTCGTCGAACGACCCGACCGCCGCCAGCGTCTCGACGTCGAACGCCTCGCTCGGCGGTCCCGCGACGTCGTAGCTCGCGAGGAGCGCGGCGATGGCGTTCACCAGGGTGTCGTACCGGCGTTTCCGGATTCGTATCGTGACGGCGTTCATGGCGTGAGTTCGAATCGGGCGGCCGTCACCCCGACCGCCCGTCGGCCTCGTCCCCGACGTCGAACAGCGACCGGAGGCGCGGAAGTTCGTTCGACTCGTCGTCGACCCAGCGTTCGAGCGACGGGTCGTTCCAGTTGCGAACCGTTCGAGTCTCCGAGTCGTAGTCAATGAGTCCGGCGTCGGCCAGACGGGGCAGGTGTTCGTGGTGGAGTTCGGTGCGAATCGCGTCCTCGCGGTTCCGGCCCGCCGCGTCCGGGGCGTCGTCCCAGTCCCGCTCGCGTTCCAGGACTGCCTCTGCGACCCGGTCGGTCGAGAGGTCGGTTTCCCCGGCGTCCGAGAGGCAGTAGAGGACGTACCGTCGGCGGCGGTTCGCCAGTAGACCGAAGAGCGCGTCGAGCGACTGCGGTGCGGTCATTCGAGGTCACCTCTCAGAACCGCGTGAACAGCGTCTGGACCGCGGTTCGGAGCGCCGACCCTTCGGGGTCGGGCGAGTCGGTCGCCGACGATTCGTGCGGGGGCGATTCGCGCCGGGGCGAGTCGGTCTTCGGACCTTCACGCTCGGCCGACGCATCGGTCCCGCGCTCGCGCTCCGACCGGTCGTCGGCGCTCGGTCGGCCCTCCGACGCGCTCCGCCCCCGGAGCTGGCCGAGCGCCTCGCCGACGTCTCGGACGAACGGCCCGGGGTCCGAGAGGTCAAGGTAGTCGAAGCGGGGGTGGCGGACGAGCGACGCCGCGACGGCGAGGGCCGTCCGCGCGAACGGCGGCCGGTCGACCAGCGGGTAGTCGTCGGCGAGGATGCTGCGGAGGTGGAGGAGTTCGCCCCGGAGCAGGTGGCCCGCCGTCCCTACGTCGTACTCGATCGGTCCCTCGACCGGGAGGCCCGTCGCCTGCGACCAGTAGAGGTAGGGGAAGTCGACGCCGGCCTGGACGGTGAAGGGAAGCGACGACCAGAACCGGGGGTTGACCTCCATGAGTTGGAACTCGCCGGTGTCGGGGTCGCGCAGGAACTCGACCATCGCGACGCCGTGCCAGTCCAGCGCGTCCAGCAGCGCGAGCCCCGCGGTTTCGAGGGCGAGGATGTCGACCGACTGGCGGTAGGCGCTCGGCCCGCCGCTGTACCGCCACCCGCGTCGCTGGCGGTGCTGGAACGTCGCGACCGCCTCGCCGCGGTCGTACAGCGCGAAGAAGCCGTACTCGTCCGACGACGGGACGAACTCCTGGACCATCGGAACGTGGCCCATCTCGGCGACCAACGCCTCGCAATCCGGCGATTCGTCCGGCGCGACGTACCGCGTCGAACTCCGCTGGGTGTGGCTCTCGGCGAACCGGTCGGCGTACTCGGTCGCGTGGACCGTGTAGCGGGGTTTGACGATGACGTCCCGGTCCCAGTCGTCCCACTCGTCGGCCGTCCGGGTTTCGGGCGTCGGGACGCCGGCGGCCTCCGCGGCGTCGAAGAGTTCGACCCGGTCCTGAACCTTCGAGAGGGTGTCGAGCGACGGCCACGGCGTGCCCACGTGTCGGGCGAACGCCGACCGATTCCGGGCCAGCGCGTAGACGTCGGCCTCGCGAAACGGGAGGACGGTCCGGACGTCGGGACGTCTGGCGAGTTCGAGCAACGCGTCTTCGTACGCTCGGAGGTCCGTCGCGGGGTCGGGGACGGCGATGGCTTCGTCGCAGTATCTGGAATCGAACGCCGGCGGAGCCGCTTTTTCGGAGACGGCGATCGTCCGAACGTCGCGGCGTCCCAGCGATCGGAGGGCTGCGGTGCTACTCGCCGTGTTGATCGCCGGCACGATCACCCCGGCGTCGGAGGGTTGGCGTGCACCCATGCTCCTGACATCGAGATTATGTGCGTTTGTTATACAGTCCTTGGCGGTGATACGCGACGAGCGGTGGTGTGAGAAATTGTAACAAGGCCCGGAGGCGCTTTAGAAATCTACCCCTGAACGGCCGCGAAGAGCCGATAAGTCGACCCTGCTGTCACGTATCGTCGCTGACGCTGCTCGAATCGTCGTCACTCGGGCGCGCCGACGGAAATCGGTCGGACTCCGACGCGCGAAGTCGACCGGGCGGAGTCGGACCGGCGATTCGGTTAACAGGACCGAGAAGTGTGGTCCGAGGCTGTCGCCCCCGGGATGGAGGGGTATCGGAGGAGGCAGGTGCGTATCGGAGGAGTCGGGCGAGCGACGGACACCGTCGCTCGCCCGACTCGAAGTCCCGCGACAGGTTGCTTCGCCGACTCCTTTTCTCCTCGGAGGCTGGCGGCCGAGTCAAGCCGAAAGTTGATACGGCTCGTTATCGATGCGCCACACATGACAGTTCGCGCCGCCGTCGTGCTGGCCGCGGGTGAGGGGATGCGACTCCGCCCGCTCACTCGGAATCGGCCCAAGCCGATGTTGCCCGCCGCCGACCGCCCCATCCTCGAACACGTCTTCGACGCCCTCATCGACGCCGGAATCGAGCGCCTCCACGTCGTCGTCGGGTACAAGCGTGACCGCGTCCAGGACCACTTCGGCCCGACGTACCGCAACGTCCCCGTCAACTACGTCGTCCAGGACAAGCAACTCGGCAGCGGCCACGCCCTGCTGCAGGCCCGCGAGGGCGTCGCCGGCGAGTCGGGTTTCCTGGTCGTCAACGGCGACCAGGTTGTCGAGCGCCAGATGGTCGCCGACGTGCTCGACGCCTTCGAGTCCGGCGACGCGAGCGCGACGCTGGCGGCCGCCGAGGGCGCCGACGTCTCCCACTACGGCGCGCTCGTCGTCGAGGGCGACCGCGTGGTCGAACTGGTCGAGAAACCCGAGGAGGACGACTACCGCCTGCTCAACGCGGGCGTCTACGCCTTCGACGAGACCATCTTCGACGCCGTCGAGGACACCCCGCGCGTGCGGGGCGAGCTCGCGCTGACCGACACCATCGAGCGACTCATCGAGGCCGACCTGCCGGTTCGCGGCGTCGCCACCGAGGGGCTGTGGGTCGACGCGACCTACCCCTGGGACCTGCTGTCGGTCGCCGAGGACCTCCTGCTCGCCGGGCGAGTGGTCGAACCCGCGCTCGAGGAGTCGGTCTGGGTGGCCGACAGCGCGGCGATCCACGACGACGCCACTCTCCAGGGGCCGGTCGTCGTCGGTCCCGACTGCGAGGTCCGGGCGGGCGCGGTCGTCGGCCCGTTCGCCGCGCTCGGCCGGAACGTCACCGTGGGCGCGAACGCCGTGGTCGAGCGGTCGGTGCTCGACACCGACGCGCGCGTCGGCGCGAACGCCACGCTGTTCGACTGCGTAACCGGCCAGGGCGTCCACCTCGGCCCGGCGACGACGGTGCCGGGCGGTCCCGGCGACGTCCGGGTCGACGACCGCGTCTTCGCCGACCGGCGCCTCGGCGCGGTGCTGGCCGACCGCGTCCGGGCCGAGGGCGACGTGAGCGTCGCGCCCGGAACGCTCGTCGGGCCGAACGCCCACCTCCGGACCGGCGTCACCGTCGACGAGAACATTGATGAGCGGGCGGAGGTCTTCCGCTGATATGTGCGGCATCATCGGGTACGCGGGGCCGAGCGGCGACGCCCTCGACGTGCTGCTGACGGGGCTGGAGGGGCTGGAGTACCGCGGCTACGACTCGGCGGGCGTCGCGCTGGCGAACGGGTCGCTCGACGTCTGCAAGCGCGAGGGCGAGATTCAACGCCTGCTCCGTGCGGTCGACGGTGACCTGGGCGGGCCGGCCGGCATCGGCCACACCCGCTGGAGCACCCACGGCCCGCCCTCGGACCAGAACGCGCATCCCCATACGGACTGCACGGGCGAGGTGGCCGTGGTCCACAACGGCATCATCGAGAACTACGATGCGCTCCGGGCGGAGTTAGTAGAAAAGGGCCACGAGTTCGACAGCGAAACCGACACCGAGGTCGTCCCGCACCTGATCGAGGACGCGCTGGCCGCCGGGAAATCGCCCGAGGATGCGTTCCGCGAGGCGGTCTCACAGCTGGAAGGGAGCTACGCGCTGGCGGCCGTCTTCGAGGGCTCGGACGCCGTGCTGGCGACCCGAGACGGTTCGCCGCTGGTCGTCGGCGTCGGCGACGACGCGGCGTACCTGGCGAGCGACGTGCCCGCGTTCCTGGACTACACCGATAAGGTGGTGTACCTGGAGGACGGCGAGTTCGCGCGACTGGAGAACGGGGCGTGGGGCGTGACCGACCGCGGCGGACGGCTGTTGAACAAGTCGGTGAGCCAGGTGGAGTGGGACGCCGAGGAAACCGCCAAGAGCGGCTACGACCACTACATGTTGAAGGAGATCCACGAGCAACCCCGGGCGCTCCGGCAGTGTCTCCGCGGGCGCGTCGACGAGATGACGGGGTCGGTGAATCTGGAGGAGTTAGGCGAGTTGGAGCCCTCCGAGGTTCAGTTCGTCGCCTGCGGAACGAGCTACAACGCCGCGCTGTACGCGACGCAGTTGCTCCACGAGGAAGGGATTCCCGCCCAGGCGTTCCTGGCGAGCGAATACGCCACCTCGCCGCCGCCCGTGCAGGAGGGGACGCTCGTGGTGGGGATTACCCAGAGCGGCGAGACGGCCGACACGCTGGCGGCGCTGCGGTCGGTTGCCAATCACGGCGTCGAGACGCTGGCGGTAACGAACGTCGTGGGGTCGACGGTCGCCCGGGGGTGTGACCGAGCGATGTACATTCGCTCTGGTCCCGAAATCGGCGTGGCCGCGACCAAGACGTTCTCCGCGCAGGCCGTCGCCGCGAACCTGGTGGCGCTGTCGCTGACGGGACAGACGAGGAAGTCCCGCGAGGTCGTCGAGGCGCTGCGTAATCTGCCGGGGCAGGTCCAGGAGATATTGGATTCGTCGCGCGCAGAGGAGGTTGCTGAACGGTTCCTCGACAGCGAAGCGTACTTCTTCATCGGCAGGGAGTGCCACTATCCCGTCGCGCTGGAGGGTGCGCTGAAGATGAAGGAGATCACGTACAAGCACGCGGAGGGGTTCGCTGCTGGCGAGTTGAAGCACGGCCCACTGGCGCTGGTGACCGGCGAGACGCCCGTGTTCGCGGTGGTGACGGGCGACGGTGAGCCCGCGACGAAGACCATCGGGAACGTGAAGGAAGTGGAGGCGCGAGACGCGCCGGTGGTCGCGGTCACAGATGGAAGGTCGGACGTTGCTCGGTACGCCGAGGAGGTGCTTGAAGTGCCCGAGACGCATCCCAGGTTAGCGCCGGTGCTGGCGAATGTCCAGTTGCAGTTGGTGTCGTACTACGTGGCGAAGGAGCTGGGGCGGAGTATCGATAAACCGCGGAATCTGGCGAAGAGCGTGACGGTGGAGTAAGGGTGACTCTTTTCTGGGGTACTCGGCCATTTGGCTACTGCGTTCGGGTTCACACGCCGATCCGATCTGGTTACCGATGAATCGCGAGAAATTTAACTTCGACGGAGACCCGTTCTAGGTCACTTAGCAGACGAAGTCAATTCTACGTGAACTATTGTACGACTAACACAGTTACCCCGGATGGCGTGCACTCAAAGAAGACGCCGAATTACATTTTTGACTGCATAAGACTGAGTGCCACTTCAGGGTCTCGGAATCGGTAGTCAATAGCATCGTATAATTGAGTTGAGTCAAGGGTGCTGTCTGTTGGCCGAGGGGCCTCTTGACCGAATTCTTCAGTACTAATCGGGGTTATTAGTTCGGAGTCAAAGCCGTAGACATTGGCTAGTATAATCGTAAAATCATATCGAGACATGGAACGTGGACCGGTCGCATGGTAGGTACCTGTAAGTTTCTCTTCTCCGATATTGAGGCAGGTCTGTGCTAAATCTGGCGCGTACGTCGGAGCAGAGATTTGGTCGTCCACGATAGTTAGCTCATTCCCCTCTTTGAGTTCCCCGAGTGCCCACGTGACGAAGTTGGAATTTGCCACTCCGTAAATTACGCTCGGTCGGAGGATAGTCGCTGCATCCGCAATTTTTGCCGCCTGTTCGCCTGCGTACTTGGTTTCGGCATAATAGTTCGGTGGGTCAATGGGGTCAGACTCAACGTAGGGTGAATCCTCCGGACGACCGGGAAACACGTAGTCGGTCGAGAGGTAGATTAGGTGAGCATTGACTGTATTTGCCGCAATGGCGACGTTACGTGTTCCAGCGGCGTTCACCGACCATGCGCGATTACGTTCAGACTCGCAGTTGTCGACCGCGTGGAACGCTGCGGTATCAACGATGACGTCCGGAGCGATTTGTTCAATAACGCTACTCGTCCGTTCAGAGTCGGTTTTATCTAATCTGACGTCTGTTTTGTCGGTTTCTGTAGTGAGATATGTTGCGTGAACCTCCATTCCGGCGTCAGAACCGATAGTAACGACGTTCGATCCGACAAGTCCAGAGCCACCAATGACGAGTAGTCTCATGCACAGTCGTTGCAAGCAGCGGATTAAAATACTACTCTATTCGGTCAAGGACCGCATCGGCAAGAACGTCGCCAAACGGGAGTGAGGATGTGAGTCCTGGCGAAACTGCGTTCAGGACATGGGTAGACCGTGGTCCGTGTTTGAAGAGCGGATCTTTGATGAGCGTACCGTCATTGCGAACAATTTGGGCGCGTATGCCCGCATAACTCTTCCGGAAATCGTCGGATTTAACTGCCGGCACAAGTGACTGTGCCGCTTCAACGAACGCATCCTTTCGGTAGGACTTGTTCAATTCTGAAAGTCCAACACTAACCATCTTTGTAGAGGTAAACAGCTTCCAGAACCCATTGTACCTGAGCGTTGAGATTAGTTCAGAGGTGTTAAATTGAGTGTTGTTGTATGCCTCGCGACCGAGTGCAAGTACGGCGTTCGGGCCGATGATCACCTTATCGTCTGTACGCCGCGTGAAGTGGACTCCTAGAAACGGTAGTTCGGGATCAGGAGTTGGGTAAATCATTGAGTTCACGAGGTTTCGCTTCTGGGGGACAAGTTCGTAGTACTCCCCGCGGAAGGGTACGATTTGATATTGCTCGCCGATTCCCATCTGGTAAGCAAGTTTATCGGCGTATAACCCTGCGGTGTTCACGATGTAGGACGCGGTGAGCGTTCCGTTGGACGTAAGGAGGTGGTGGATGTCACCTGATGTGCGGACTGCTTTAACTTCATAATCCATATAGAAGTCAACTCCAAGGTTTTCGGCATCGCCGGCAAGCGAATAAACGTACTTCTGGGAGTCCACGGATGCAGCTTCCGGACAGTACAAGGCGGCTTCTCCAGCCGCATGAGGTTCATGCTCACGTATTGCGTCCCTGTCATCTAAAATCCGAGTTTCGACATCGTTCTCAGTTGCCTGCTCCTGAATTTCCGTCAACCGTTGGCGTTCCACTTGGTCGGTTGCAACTACGAGAACACCGAGTTCGGTAATTGGAATATCGTTGTCCGCACAGTACTCCTTCATTCGCCGGGTTCCCTCGGTCGCAAACCTGGCCTTCAATGACCCTGGAGGGTAATTGAACCCAGGATGGATAACGCCGGAGTTCCGACCACTCTGATGTGCTGCGAGGTGATGTTCCTTCTCAATGACGCAGATGTCAAGAGCCGTCTGCTGGGCTAGATGATAGGCTACCGAACAGCCGATACACCCACCGCCGACGACCGCGACATCGTATTCGGGCATATTCGATAGTTGAAAAAGACCATCTTGAAGATTCTGTTTGAGGGATAGACTGGGGTTACAGGAAATCAGAAAAGCTAAGAACGGATGATGATATGCCCAGATGAACAGCATGATACACGATGTAGAGTTGAAAGACCTCCAAATTAATACGGACGAACGAGGGTCGTTGACAGAAATCTGGCGCGACGACTGGGACTTCTATGCCGGCAGAGACGAACCGGCGATGTCCTACTTCTCGGTATCGTACCCAGGTATCATCCGCGCGTGGCATCGCCACCACCGCGGACAAATTGACCATTTCGTGGTACCCCACGGGAAGGTGAAGGTCGGCATCTACGATGATCGCGACGATTCACCGACACAGGGTGAACTTGATACGTACATCATCGGGGAAGGGAATATGAAGGCGATTCGCATCCCCGGTGACTGCTGGCATGGTTTCAAGGTCGTTGGCGATGAGCGTGCGACCCTCATCAACTTTCCAACGAATCTTTACGACTACGACGATCCCGATGAGGAACGACTGCCATATGACACGGACAAAATCCCGCACGATTGGGAAGAACCACCGCACGAGTAACACATGAAAGGCGTCATTCTTGCTGGCGGGACCGGATCCCGATTGCGGCCCATCACCCACACTGGTCCAAAACAGCTTGTACCCATCGCGAATAAACCCGTTCTAGAGTACGCACTTGACGACTTAAAGGAAGCCGGCATCACCGAGATTGGAATCATCCTTGGTAACAAAGGCCGTGATGAGATTCAGGCGTACTTCGGTGACGGTAGCGACTTCGGCGTTAATATCACTTACATTGTGCAGGGCGCACCACTCGGGCTGGCCCACGCCGTGGGATGTGCGCGGGACTTCGTTGGCGATGACTCGTTTGTGGTCTACCTCGGCGATGATTTGATGCGCGGCGGGATTACGGAACTCGTCGAAGACTTCACCGCGGACGAGTACGCTGCCGGAATCGGCCTTCAGAAAGTCAATGATCCCTCTCGATACGGTATCGTCGATGTGAACGACGGTGGTGACGTAATCAAACTAGTGGAGAAGCCGGACGACCCACCAAATGACCTCGCACTCATTGGCGTTTACGTCTTTACACCGGCCATCTTCGACGAAATCGAAACTCTAGGGAAGTCGTGGCGCGGGGAGTACGAGATCACCGAAGCGATTCAGGGCTTGCTCGACGACGGTGAGCGGATTCAGAGCCACGTTGTCCAGGGTTGGTGGAAAGACACCGGGAAACCGAAGGATGTGCTCCACGCGAACCAGCTGGTGTTAGATGACATCGAATCATCAATTCGAGGTACGATTACGGCCGAAGAGAGCGTGCGCGGTCGTCTACAACTTGGTGCCGGAAGTATCATCGAGGAGGGGGCAATCGTTCGCGGACCAGTATCGATTGGCGAGAACACAGTAATCAAATCTGGCACCTACGTCGGACCGTACACGAGCATCGGAGACGAATGCATCATCGACGGTGCGCATATCGAGTCAAGCGTTGTAGTCGGGGAGTCAGAGATTAGCGCGGAACGTACCATCGTAGACAGCCTCATCGGCCGACGTGCTAATATCACCACAAACTATGAGAAAAAACCCGAAGGCGAACGTCTCGTTGTCGGCCAAAATTCATCGTTAGAACTGTAAACATGCCCAAAATCATTACGCTCAGCTGTCCGGATTGTGGGACGATCGTCGCCGGAAATGTCCTTGAGAACCGTCGGGAAATGAAGTGTCCCGGCAGAAACTGCGAAACTGTCCTGCAGTTCTCGTACTTCGACAAGGACGAACAGCAACATATACTTGAACATCGCAGCCAGTACAGGATGGAGGATTAATTATGACTACACTCATCACCGGTGGACTAGGGTATCTCGGTTCTCGACTTATTCGGGAACTTCCGAACAATCCCCAGTTTTCGCAGGAAACCATCCGAATTCTAGACAACTTTCGCCAACCGCGTTTTCATGCGTTGTGGGACCTACCCCCGTATGCGGACTACGAGTTCGTTGAAGCCGACATCCGTGACGAAAACGCGGTAAGAAGTGCGATGGAAGACGTTGACACGGTATTCCATCTAGCGGCGATTACCAACGCACCCGAGACGTTCGACATCCCCGAGAAGACGTGGGAAGTGAACTACGACGGGGCGTTGAACGTCTACGAGGCGGCCCGTGATGCTGATGTTTCCGAGTTCGTTAACGCGGTCACCTGCTCGGTTTATGGGACGACGGAAAAGAAGATAGAGGAAGACTTCGAATGTGACCCGGAGTCACCATACGGGGAAGCGAAACTGGAAGCTGAACAGGAGATGTTCGACCGCTACGACGGTGAGATGGGTCTTACAGGACTACGATTGGGAACGGTTTACGGTTGGTCTACTGGAATGCGGTTCGACACCGTGGTGGACAAGTTCGCACTATTGGCAGCGACGGGCCAACCACTGACGGTGTACGAGGGCGCGGAGGATCAGAAGCGACCGTATCTGCACGTTCACGATTCGGTCCGGTCGATGATCTTCGCTGCGAACAAGTTGGGGGACGGTGAGGCGTACAACGTGGTCGGTCAGAATGGCCGATTGCAGGATGTCGTGGACGCCATCGTTACACACTTCCCCGACGTAGATATCGGGTACACTGAAGTTGAGCATCTGAATCAGCTCTCGTACGTCGTGAGTGACGAAAAAATACGGAACGAAGGATTCGAGACATGTTACACGCTGGACCAGGGCGTTGAGGAGCTAGCGGATAAATTCAGAGCCTTCCTCTAGTCCCACTATTTTTAGTACTGTCGTAGTACTTTAGGATTATTACGTACGGAATGCTGTAAAGCGCTTTAAGGAGCGTCGAGAGCCATGTCGCAAGCGGCTCAGGGACGCCGAATCGCGCCAGCGGAATTAAGGGCGTTGCGTCGCCGATTAGTTCTGCGTCGTCGCGCTTTCGAAGTCGTTGAACTGCGGCTCGCTTTCTCTGAATAGCGCCGAGGTTGTTCATGACCCAGTACTGCGCCCGGAGCTTTGCTAGGACATGGCTGAACCCCTTCAATGCCGCAACACCCCAGAGCAGTAGCTCTGTAAGGAGTAGCGAGGGAAGGAGCAGTATAAGCGTCCGGACCTGAAGGTGTTTTAAGAGAATCAAGTATCTGTTCCGCTCCATGTTGTAGAACCGCCACGGTGGAAGCGGACGGTCGTACTTATGGTACACGACGGAGCTGGGTACGAATAGTACGTCCCGCCCTGCAAGCCGTGCGCGCCATGCCAGATCAAGGTCCTCGTAATAAAACTCAAAGTCTTCGTCAAACCCTCCTATTTCGTCGAGCAACTCACGGGTTATTACAAATGCGCAACCTGAGACGGAGGGGACGACCTCCTCTTCGGTGTACGCCGATGATTGGCAGTCAAGCCCTCGACAGAACCCGAGTCCGGTGTAGTGAGCGAGATTTCCGCAAGTGTTCACTTTCTTCGGATCCTCGTAGTACAGTACCTTCGACGTTGTGATTTCGGCCTGCCCGTCAGTCAGTGGGGCTACGAGACATTCGAGCCAGTCCTCTTCCACCACTACATCGGGATTTAATACGGCGATGAACTCTCCTTTTGCGGCAGCGAACCCAATGTTGTTTCCACCTGCATACCATTCGTTCGCGTCATTCACCACGAGACGGACTTCCGGATGCTCCTCGGTTACGTATTCAACGCTACCGTCGTCAGAATTATTGTCCACGACGATAACTTCGTAATCCTCGGCTGTTTGGGCGAGCAGGGACGGCAGGCAGTCCTGGAGGTCGTCTTTTCCGTCCTTGTTGACAACTACAACACTTGTTTTCGTCATATCGGAGGTTCTCTCATCGAGAAGAGGAGCGCTCCTTCAAAAATTGTCTGGAAATCTCGGAGAGCACGGCCCAAATCTGTCTAATTACGATTTTGACGTCAAGCCAGAACGACTGATTCTGAATATATTCGAGGTCGTATCGGAGCTTTTTCGCGGGTTCGGTGCTCTTCACATCGTTTATCTGGGCCAGCCCCGTCAGTCCCGGTTTGACAAACCACCGCATTCGCCACATCTTGGTCGTCATTTCCAGGAATTGTTCCTCGTCTGTCCACACCGCACGAGGTCCGACGACGCTCATCTCTCCCCATAGTATCGACCACAGTTGCGGTAGTTCGTCAAGGTGTGTTCGTCGAAGAATCTGACCGACTTGCGTAATGCGATCATTATTCTCATCTTCTTTCGGTACTGCTGACTCAGGTTCCAACGACATCGTCCGGAATTTGTAGACGGTGAACGTGTCTCCGAACTCAGCCGTTCGTTCTTGGCTGTATAAGACTGGGCTACCGCTATCGAACTTAAGAATGAGAGCTATCACTATAATAACTGGCATAAACGAAACAATACCAACGGTTGCGAAACCAATATCGAAAGCTCGCTTCAGAACGTAATCTTGCCAGTCCCAAGGCTCAAGATCGATATCTACAAGCGTGCTTTCGCTGCTAGCTGTCGAGATTAAAACACTTTCGGCGTGTTCTCTCTGGATTTTCGCTTCGACACCGTGTTCGTAGCAGGTATTGAGTACCCCAAAGAACTCCGCCCGGTCCGATTTTGAGAATGCGAGAATAACGGTGTCAATATCGTGCTGGATTAACATTTCGTTGAGACGGGAAACACCCCCGAGATAATTTAGTCCGTCAACCGAAGCACTGCCGCTTCCGTCCGTTACGGCTACGCGCTCAGGCACACTCTCAGCGGCATGGTTTTGATACCCACGTAACGATACATAACCCACAACGGAGATGTCGATTACCTCGTAGGCTTCCTGAATTCGGTGAATATCGTCACCGACAATGATCGCTCTTTTTTCATTGGCAGGTCGATTGCGAATCCCGACAAACCACACGGGTAAACTGACGAGCAGAACGGCCATCAACAGCACCAGCGTCGAACGTGGGAGTCGATAGGTATAGTCAAAGTACCCGATGGTCGCGAGCGCTAGCGTCGCCACGACCACCCGTTTCTGTGTGAGGAAAATTGTGTCGAGAATTCGCCGTGGCCGGGGTTTGAATAATGGAAATAGGCTGGCGACGGTGATGCTGATGGTCGATATCAACGCTAGCCGGAACTCAGCACCGGTCAGTACGGCTGCTGGCAACCGATTGAACACTGGCACAAACTCAGTAGAAAACCGCTGGACCGTCGGCTGATTTGAGAGAAGGACTGCAGAAGCACTCCCAAGAACCGCACCAATCACACTCAATGCACGATACTTCAATCCGGAAACCATCGTTACTGACGCAGGTTTTGGAAGGTGCTTAAAGGCTGTGCATTGGGGGTTGAGGTACGTCCCCTGATACCACCTCTTGGGCACCCTTCGACCACTTTACGCCTACTAGTTTGGTTTCAGTTCATGCGGCGGTTCGCTCCGGATGATTTCGTTGAGTAATCGCTCCATGTGTTCCGCCGGTCTTACTGCGTCGTAATTTTCCGTATTTCTACTTCGTGCTTCGACAAGTTCGGGGTTCGAAATAATATCCTCGATACGCTGTACAATAGCATCTGCCGATACATCCTCAACGATGAATCCCGCTTCATTTTCTCGAACTCGGTCCGCAGGTGCACCAATGTCGAAACACATAACCGGCAATCCCAGTAACATCGCTTCAGAAGTGGTGAACGAGAACGTCTCAGGCCAGATACTCGGTATAAGACATATGTCGACGTCATATCGCTCTATCTGGTCGTTCAAATCTGCATAGTCCTCGTATCTACCGTGGACCCGGAAGTCACCACCCGCCGCTTCGTATCCTGCAGGATAGTCTTTTGTCTCTCCGAGTACAACAATCTCAAATGGGAGGTGTTCGAGGCGTTCATCCTGGGCAAGTGTCGATAGGATATCCATCCCTTTGTGATAGCCGATAGCGCCGATTATGCCGACGGTCAGCAGGTCAGAATCGAATTCATGGACGCGTCGTTCGAGTTGGTCAATTCCCGTAATCCCATGTTCAATTTCTGTCAATTCCGTTGTATCGCCGTACGCGTCGGCGAGTATCCGTCTCGAAGACTCCGAAAACGCGACGATTGAATCAGAACTCTCTAAAAGTGCGCCCATCTCGCATCGCCATTCACCAATCTCGAAGCATTCGTCGTAGATTACGTTGTGATCGGAGTGGGTGTTGTTCTCCAGGCACTTGCGGCAGGTATCGAGATCGTCCGGGACGCCACAGAACTCACCGGTATCGTCGAGGAGATTCCAGCTCGGACAGACCCAGAAGTAGTCGTGTACGAAACAGGTCGTCGGCACATTTAGCTCGCGAACATGCTTTACGACTTCCGTGGGATTTGGCCATGCGACCACATTGTTGACAAACACGTGGTTAATCCCCAGTACGTCCTTCAAACCCTCGATATTCTCGTACTCGAACGCGTCGAAGACAAACTTTTGAGTCACCCCTTCGCCAATGTATTCGAGAACGAACTGATCGTCGTGGTACTGGAACGTCAGCAATATCGTCGGATGTCCCTCGCTTTGGAGGTGCTCGGCGATTGTCTCACGGTACATATTTGCACCGCCTCCGAGGTCGTGGTCGATGAGAAGGTAGCTCTCCTTCTCGGACGTGTCCGAATCAATAATCACTTTGAGCGCCTCTCGGACCTCTTTGAGCGGATTTCGGTCGTTGTACTTGTCGATGACGCGCTGATACTCAGGATGCTTTTCGAGGAGGTTGTTGAGGTTCTTCTCCAGGAGTTCTTGTTTCTCCTCGCCGAACGACGCACCGTGCTCGTGGAAAACGAACAGGTTCGGAGCGAGCACGTTCTCGAATCCTCGCTTATGGGCGCGTCGAGACCAGTCGTTCTCTTCGCCATATCCCCGTCCGAAGGTTTCGGCATCGAACAGTCCGATTTCCTTGACGACGTTGCAGTTGAACGCCATGCAGAAGCCGACTCCTGTCGGGATCTCGTACGTCTTTTCGGGGCCGTACTCCCGGAAATACCCGTCGAGCGTCTCGGTCGAGAGTTCTTTGAACAGCGGGTTGTCCTCCTGGAACTCCGGGAAACTTGCCAGCGTCGCGGCGTTAGAGAACGGAGTCACGCTCGCGACCTGCGTGGGCCTGTCGAAGATGGGCTTGAACAGCCGATCCAACCAACCCTCCGGGACGACAGTATCCGTGTTGAGTATGACGAAGTGATTCTCGGCGTAGGTCGCAGCCTCGTTGACTGTCTTGACGAAGCCATCGTTCTCCGACTTCTCTATCGTTTTAACCGTGATGTCCCGCTCCGGCACGTCGCGGAGAGACGACAACAACTTCTCGATGCGCTCGTCCGGGCTAGCATCGTTGACGACGATGAGCCGACAGTTGCTTGAGTTCTCGAGAACGCTTTCGAGGCATCGCTTCGTGTCGTCGAACGCATTGTACACTGGCACGATGATGTCGACCATTTCGGAACGAGATTGAGCAGTTCTATTCGATCTACTGCAAAGATTCCGCAGATACGTCCCGTCACAGGCCACCTCCGAATTCACCTCTTCGTCGCTTGTTCCGGCGGTCGCGTCTCGCTTTCGCCAAGAATCAAATCGACGGGCAAATTCTCGCGCCCCGCCGTGTTTGAGTATTCTGTATCCTTTAGAGGAGAGTCGCCGATACTCGCTCACCGTCTGGTCAGCAGAGAGAACCCCTTCCGTGAGTCGGTGATAGCTCCGACGACGAAAACTGTCGTTCGGAAGCGCCCGCTCCACGAACGAACGGTACTTCTGTATGAGATGCCACGCCTTACTGTGCTTGACTTGATGGAGTTCGTCTCTTAGTTCGTTGACGGTGTCGCTCTTTGATTGTAACTCGCCTTGCAGTTCGTCGACGGTGTTGCTCTTTGATCGTAACTCGTCTCGCAATTCGTCAATTGTTGTATCCTGCTCCGCTGTCCGACATTCCAATTCGTCGATGTCTTCCTCAAAATTGGTGCGTAGCTGTTGGACCTCCGGTTCGTTAAGGAAGAAGTCGGAATTTAGTCGTTGGCTCGCCGTCGTCTTTTTTAATACCTCGTGTTTGTATTGTGGTTTCTTTAATAGTCCGAGAACGAGATCATCTATTGTCGATACCGGGATGAGTTCCGATTCTTTCCTACAATCGGATAACTCCGAATGATTAGGAACCGCAAGTATCCCCGTTTCTTTCGCCTCCCCGAAGAAATTCTTCGAGTTTCCTTTGTAATTCGACGGATTGTAGGCGTCGGCGTGGTATAGAAAGGTGTCGTATCCGAAATCGGACATCGCCTCCACGACTTCCCATCCTTTATCTACGGAGTTACATTCGGCGAACACCACCGGCTTGTGAGCACGGATGGTTTCATCCCCTCCTCGAAGGATGTCGGCCTCAGCCCCCTCAACATCGAGTTTGAGGAGTTTGCAATCGGCGAGGTCCAAGTCGTCGAGTGTACTCACTTCGACCGACGTCGAACTGGTTGCATGCTCGATAGCGCCATCAAGCTCGTTGGCGCCGAAGTTCTGATTCTCTTCCACTTCGACATCGTCTATCTGTAGATTCCCTTGTTGGTCAGATAACGCCTCGTTGAAGACTTCGACGTTTGTGAGATTATTTAGTTCGACGTTCCGTCGCAGTAACTCAAAATATTCCTTCTGCGGCTCGAAGGCGTAGACAGTTCCTTCTTGACCGACGTAGTCAGCAAACGCCAGACTGTGTGTCCCGATAAATGCACCCGCGTCGACGATGGTATCTCCTGGGCTGACGAACTCTGAGAGTAATTCGAGTTCAAGTTCCGCCCACTCCCCATATGCTTCAAGCGAACGACCTATGACGGAGTCAGCCTCAAAAGCCAAGAGTTGCCCGTATCGGCAGTTAATCTGCTGTGCCATATTGCAGTCCACGATAGAAACGATCGGATTAAAAGCTGTCGGTCTCATCGAACTGGAATCAGGAGCACTCATACAGTTAAGAAACGCTAAAGTGACTGAGGGAGAACGGAAGTGGTGTACCGATGATCGCTAATATGTACGAGTATCGGGAGTTGATAAAAAATCTCGTCAGAAAGGACTTTAAGCTCAAGTATCGGTGGTCGATACTCGGATTCGCCTGGTCCCTCATCAACCCGATTTCGCTTGTTCTCGTCTACACACTCGCTTTCAACGTGATTCTCTCTGTACCGATCGAAAACTTCACGCTCTATCTCGTCTCCGGATTGTTCCCATGGATGTTCTTTGCCTCAACCATGCAAGGTTCAACTACCTCAATTCTAGGGAATTCAGGTTTAGTGAAAAATATGTCATTCCCTCGTGGGATTATGCCGCTAGCTGACCTCTTGTTCAACTTCGTGGAGTTCCTTCTGACGCTCACCGTCTTTTTCCCGATTGCGTTTCTCTTCTTCGGGGCTGACCTCTCGATGGCGATACTGGCATTTCCGGCCGTTCTGCTCTTACAGTTCATTTTTCTCTACGGAATATGTCTGACGCTTTCTGCAGGCACCGTCCTGTTCCGAGATCTTGAACACATTGTCGAGATCATCATTCGTCCACTATTTTGGATGACTCCGATTGTGTATGAAATGTCGCTCGTGCCGGGGAACTTCCGTTTTATATATATGCTGAATCCGTTCGCTCCGTTCGTGATTTCGTATCAGTCGATCTTCTACAGAGCTGAGTTTCCGCAACTAAATTACGTTGAGTCCATGTTGTTCTGGACCACCCTCTCGCTCATCGTCGGATCATTGGTTTTTAAGAGATACTCTCCTTATTTCGCGGAGGAAATATAATGAGGAGAGCTATCCATATCGAGAATCTCTCGAAGAGATTTACGTTACAGCGTGAGCAGAATCTGAAAACATTCGTGATGAATGCGCTACGAAACCGAATTACGCGCGAACAGTTCTGGGCCTTGCAGAACGTCAGTCTTGACGTACAGAAGGGGGAAACGTTTGGTATCGTCGGCGCTAACGGTTCCGGAAAGAGCACCCTTCTTAAGTTGGTTGCCGGAATCCTAACGCCGACCGAAGGGTCAATCGACATTGATGGAGTCGTAGCTCCAATTATCAACCTCGGTGTCGGATTCAACCCGGACCTCACCGGTAAAGAGAACCTATATCTCAATGCTTCGCTATATGGACTGGGAAGAGATGATATAGATCGCATCTACGACGACATCGTGGCGTTCTCCGAACTCGGTGAGTTCATTGAGGAACCAATCAAGACGTACTCTAGCGGAATGAAGATGCGTCTAGGCTTCTCCATAGCCGTCCATATTGACCCCGATGTACTCCTCATTGACGAGGTGCTCGCCGTCGGTGACGAAAAGTTCCAAGAAAAATGTATGGAAAAGATAAACCAATTACAGCGGGATGGGAAAACGATACTTTTCGTCTCCCACAGCGCGGCACAGGTGCGAGAACTCTGTTCGCGCGTTTGTCTACTCGAAAACGGTGAAGTAGTAGACGTCGGTCCCTCTGATACGGTTCTCGCAAAGTACGCAGGTATTCTAGAAACGGATGCTGACGCTCAAGTGAGAGAACTATGAACCCTACCGTCAGCGTTATTATCGTCAACTGGAACGGGAGAGAGTACCTCGGACCATGTCTAGAGTCGCTCCAAGCCCAGTCGTTTACCGACTTCGAGACAATCGTCGTTGATAACGGCTCCACCGATGGAAGTGTCTCCTTCGTTGAGCATAATTTTCCCACTATCACGGTAGTAGAACTAGAAGAGAATCAGGGATTCTGTGGCGGGAACAACGCCGGTATTAAGCGAGCAAACGGCGATTACATAGCGTTACTCAACAACGATACGGTCGTCGACTCCAAATGGCTGGCCGAATTAGTTGACGCTGCGGAAACGACCGATGCGGACTTTTTCGCTTCCAAGATGCTTCTCTACGACGACCGGGATGTCGTCGACACGTGTGGGGACTACTACTCAACGCTAGGAGTTGCGGGAAAGAGAGGCCACCTTGACGATGCCGAGAAGTTCAAGAATTATGAGGAGGTCTTCGGCGCGTGCGCAGGCGCTGCACTCTATAGCAGAGAGTTACTCGAAGACGTCGGACTGTTCGACGAGGACTTCTTCCTGAGCTACGAGGATGTCGACTTGGGCTTCAGAGCGCGACTGAGAGGATACCGGTGTCTCTTCGTCGCTGATGCTGTGGTGTATCACCACCTCAGTTCTACCATCGGTGAGAACAGCGAAACGTACGTGTATCACGGACAGCGCAATTTGGAATACGTCTTTGTGAAGAACCTCCCATCCCGACTTCTCATTCAATACCTCCCCAGACACCTCCTCTACAACGCGATTGCCTGTTTCTATTTTACCTTCGTCGGCCAATGGAGAGCATTCTTCCGAGCTAAATGCCACGCTTTGATGGCGTTACCAACCCTTCTTCAAAAGCGGCGAGAAATACAGCAGAGACGCCAAGTAGAGTCGATGGAAATCAGTTCGCAAATACAAAGCCATGGGTTGGTAAGCAAAATCATAAATAAACTCCAAAGACTGTAACGGTTCTCCAAGCTTCGCTCGACGGCCTCGGACTATTGAATGTACTCAGATTAAAGGGTCCGACACTGGATCTTCACCCCAGCCGCATGTTCGTATCACATAGGCTGGCGCATAATTGTTCGGCGCCAACGACGACCTAGACGTAGTTGTCGTGAATTCCACTATGGTTCACACTGTATCAAGTATCCGGCGCAGCCACGGCTTGAACTGCGAAATCAGATTAAGCACGACGATGACCACGACCGTCATCATGGCCACATGGAGTTTCGCCTCAATAGCACGGTCACGGGCAAGCGTCGAAACACCGAAACGACCGTCAAGAGGAAGCACTGAACGGCAGGGAAATTCGCAATCAAACCAATTAGACCACTAGGCGGTGCAGGAATAGTCCGGAAGACGGAAACCGAAATTACGCGCGGCCATCTTCAACTCCTAGTGGAATCGGCATCAGATTCCACGGTGGTCGAAACGGGCCTTCGGTAAGCGGAGATGACCAAGTACGCCAACAACACATTCTTCGCGACCAAGGCTAATCAACGAACTCAAGAACGTCTACAGGGAGTATAACGGTGAAGCTTACAATGTCGCTGAGTCAATCAGTCTAGACGGCCGTATCGGCGAGCGGTTCCTCCGCAGCGGCGTCGGCTGGGCGCCAATTGCTCCCCCAAGAACACGGCCGCGATGAGCGCGGCTGCCCGCGACGCTGGGTACGAGCCTTCACTGCTAGAGGCCACCGTCGAAGTGAACGAGAAGCAACCCGAGCACCTAATCGACCTTCTTGAATCACACATCAACCTCGGGGGTACGAGTGCGGCAGTCCCAGGACTCGCATTCAAACCCGGCATCGACGACGTTCGAAACCCCCGGGCGATTCCCGTTCTCGAAGGTCTGCAGGAGCGCGGTGTCGAGGTCGTTGGCTACGACCCAGTTGCGACCGAAAACATGGGCCAGCATTTCCCCAACAGGGTGCGCACACCGTTAGCCTCCACGACACTCGACGGTGCGGTCGTTGTCACCGACTGGGACGAGATCGCCGCGCTCAACGAGGAGTTCGACGCGATGGCCGACCCGGTGGTCGTGGACAGACGTCGGGTGATCGAACAACGAAAGGGAATTACCTACGAGGGATTGACTTGGTGAAGTTATATCTCTGAACGGTCACCTGAGAAGCAGAAGGATTCCATTCTCTGAGTCCCGTCCCAACGCATTGAAGCTTGCCTCGTCTCAACAGCGGAGGTACACCTTGAAGAAGACTTGCAACGAGCAGTACGATACAGAAGAACGGTCTACCAGCTACGCTGAGACGCTGACGTTCCCGCCGTTCTGAACTGCTGACTCGGGGACCGTCACCGACCGATCGCCGATGGAGTAGGTCCCCGGGTATGGTACCGTAATCAAGAACGACCCGTCTGCCTTTGTTTGAGTCGATTTAGTGTAAGTGAATGATGTACCGTCGACGTTCACCTGCTTCGAGAGTCGAACCGTCTCATTCGGCGACGCCTCGCCAGTAACGTTTGCGCCGGGAACGAGCGCGAAAACCTTCACGGAGCCGTCGTCGCTAGCGAACATCGCGCGGTAATGCGAAAGCCCTTCGTCGGTCGCGGTTCGCATGCCGAAGTTCCTGTGGAGGCGGACGTACATCGACTTCTTTGGAGCTTCCCGAACGAGGTTCAGGTCCTTCGTGACGACGAAGCCGACTCGATTGCGGTGTTTCTGATACTGCTTTTCGGGATTTTGTGAAGCGAGGAATTCACGGTAGCTGTGCTGGGCGTACCGATACGATCGGGCTTCTCCATTCACGAAGTAGTTGTACATCCGGTTTCGCCCCCACTTGCTTAGGACGAAGTTCTGGGGGTACTCCATCCCGTTCTCGTCGGAGTAGTCCGCCATCCACGCCGCAGCCTGGAACTGATCCCCATTGATCTTGACCTGCTCGTGTTTCACCGACGTCTGGACGGCCCCGACGCTGGAGACGAGCAGGAAGAGGACGACCAGCGGTGCGACCGTCTCTCGGTCGAGGGTGTCGAACGAGGGCAGCGAAACACGAGTTTCCTCCTCGCCCGGACGGCTGCTCTTTTTACGAACGAATGCGGGAAGCGCTACGATGTCGAGTTTCGCCGCGAACCAGACGAAGCCGACGCCGGCGAGTACGGCGAGGAACGACGACAATTCGCCCGAAAAGCGCCGCTGGAACAGCGCGAGCGTGAGGAACCATGTGGCGTAGGTCGTCACGACAAGCCAGCCCTCGTCACGGCGCTGGTAACCATATACCAGTCCCCAGACGAGAATCGGCAGTCCGACGAACCACGCAAGTCCGAGTTCGAGCGGCGGGCCGAGCAGGAAGCCGAGCGTTCCGCCCATCAGCGACTGAGCTTCGGCCGCACCGCCACCGTTACCGAGCAGGACACCGAACTGCTGGTTCAGTCGGTCGCCGTATGTCGGTAACAGTGTCTGAAGAACGACTAACCCTCCAAGCACCCCTGCAACTTCGGCCGCGCCGAGAACGAACGCGGGCATCTCAGCACGGTAAATCGCCTCTGCAAGTACCGAGACACCGAGGACGCCGACCAACAACAGCGCGGGGGAGTACGTCACTACGTCAGTGTGCCAGCCGAATCCGGTGTGCGCCAAGTGCGTGAACACGGTCGCCACTGCGAGTCCTGCGGCGATGGGCGCACTCGCGACCACCGGCGAACGTCCAGCGCGAACGTCCGCAAGTACTCGAACTGCGACGTAGAAACCGAGCGCTCCAATCAGAAGTGGTCCTGCCTCCCAGGACATTACCTGTCCGGCGACCGCGATCCCCAGCACGCCCGAAGCAAGCCACGTCTTCGGCTCTCGAAGCTCATCCTCCGAAACGTTCGAGAGCCAGACCAACGACAGCGCGGTCAGCGCGAGCCACGGATAGTCGAAGGCGTGGTGGTCAGCAAACCCGAGCCCAGTTCGATACGCGAAGCCCGGAACCGTCGCCAGCATCAACACCGACGCAACGCCGATTCGCCGGTCGTCGGTCACGCGAACCGCCAGTGCGTAGACCAAGACACCAACGATCACGCCCGCCACCACCGGATACCACGCGAGCACCCACCCCGACGCCTCGGCCCCGAACAGGTTCGTCAGCCACCACAGCGTCGCGACCATCAGCGGCTCACCCTTCGCAACTTCCCCGGGAAGCCCCGACAGCACGCTTAAGTCGAAGACGCCACTCGCTTCGACCGCGAGCTGGTCAACCCAGTAGCGGTAGTAGTAGGGGTCATTCGAAGAGAGTACGACGTACTTCCCGCGAAAGACGTTCGAGATGATGTATGCTCGCATCAGTGCAACGAACGCCAGGGCACCCCCGAGCGCGACTGCCGTCTCGCGCGAAATAGAGGGAAGCGATAGCGATGGGAGCGGCACCGAAGTTCCCTTCTCACCATCCTCAGACGCCGGTTCGCCGTCCAAGCTCGCTCGCACGCCGCGAGGGTCGGAGAGCGCGTACTCGCCGTCGTCCTTCGAGACGATGTTCCGAGACACCAGTTCGCCGAAGGTACCCGAGTCGAGGGGCACATCATCGAAGGTCCACCCATCGGTTCGCTCGTCGACCGAAAGGACCTCCCGGAGGTCGGCTTCGACTCCCGGTTTCTCCGCGAGGAGGTCGTCGGTCGCCTCCCGAGCTTCAGTCATTGATGTTCGCATGCTGTGAGGGTAGTATAAAACCTGCGACAATCACCTAGAGGAGCGGTTTGACCCCGCGGATTCTCGAGCTCTACACGGCAGAAGATTGCACCGTCCTCGTGACCACGCCCGAGGTCCCGTCGGCCGTCCGCTTACTATTTTGTCCTGAGTGAAGGTATTCGCCGCGGAAAAGTCGCGGGGCAGAGAGAAATTCTACACCCCCTCAAACGTCGTTTCGAACTCACAGAACCGACGAGAGGCACACTAGCGCAGCTAGAACTTCGCTACACCCTCCAATTCTTCCGGGAGAACGGTTGTAGGGTAGGGGTGTAGAAATATGGAGGTGGTCAGTTTGTCTGTCGCACCGCGCGCGTCGGTACGTCAATCCGTAGATTGAAGAGAGAAGGCCTAAACGTCCAGCACGGATTTTTACGGGTGAACGAATCGCTGAGGGCCGAATTGCCCGAAATCGACACAGAAGTGTGGGTGTATCCCCCGATCCTTCCTTTGGGAGAGTAGTCTGTTCGCTAAACGGCGATACCCACTCATTCGCCGGAACGAGCATTTATCCGAGAATGTGGCCCTCTCACGGCGGATCTGTGCATTCGCGTTATGTGGAGTAATCGGCGATTCTTTAGGCTGAAACCCCGGAATTCGACACAGATACCGGGGATGTACCGTCAAATTCGAGTTTCGGCGCGCTCCACATCGCATTCGAAGGTGGTTCCACATACTACCTTAGGCACGTTCGAACCTCGAATCAGTGCAGATAGTCCATCTCTGCCGTCAGAACAGCCAAAAAACTGCCTGGCATGCACGTGCCGGAACACCTGCTCTCTCGAACCTCGATTTCAGTACGCTACACCCCTTTCCACAGTCATACTCCCGGAAATCGGGTGGTTTCGTAACGAGGGTTACAGCGCCAGAAGCAGACGTTTTGACGAGAAGCAGAAGGAACGAATGGGGATAGCCGTGGTGTTCCAGAAGGTGTAGATAATCCACAAACTTGGTCAGTTCTATTCGTTAACACCGTAGAAGGAATATCGGAGGTACTAAGGCGTAAAATAATGAGCGCCCAATTGAAGGCACAGCATTTCGGAAGCGGCCTGTATTGGCTCTGCTGTATCAATGGCTTCCGATACGAAGTTCTCGCAGACTGAAACGAAAAACTCAGACTCGTCTGACGTAGCGAACGAGGGCGGAGCTTCTACGTTGTCTGCGACTTCGACCGGGCGAACGCGACGGTCTGTTCTAAAAGGAATCGCCGCCGCGGGGCTGGCCGCCCCGCTGGCGAGCGCGAACGCGAGCGCGCGCTCGCCGAGCGACTACGAGGATCGGTTCGGCACCATCGTCGACGTCACCGACGCGGGCGCCGACCCCAACGGCGACGAACCCATCACGGGCGTCCTGAACGAGCACACCGACGACGACACGCTGCTCTACTTCCCCGAGGGACGCTACTACGTCGACCGGCAGTTCCGATTCACCGGCTTCGACAACTTCGGGATGGTCGGCGACGGCGCGACGCTCGTGCCCGCCGACTACTCGAACTACCGCGACGACGGCGGCAACTGGCGGATGTTCCGCCTCGGCATTCACTACCGACCGGGCCGCGACCTGCTCTTCGAGGGGTTCACCGTCGACCAGACCGCCGACAACACGGGGCTGCGCGTCATCGAGGCCGACATCGCCGACGGACTGGAGGTCCGCGACGTGAACGTCGTGGGTAAACACGATAGCGGTGTGAAGGGGCCCGGACGCTTCTGCGTCAACGACGCCGACGGTAGCGGTATCGTCGAGAACTTCAACGCCCCCGACGGCGGCGCGTGGGTCCACAATACGCCCAACGAGGGTAATCTTTGGCGTGGCCCGACAGGCATCCTCTGTAACCACTACAACCGCGGCCAGATTACGTTCAAGAACTGCTCGCTCGGCAGCTTCCCCGACAACGGTCTCTACGCCCTGAGCGACGGCGGACAGGTCCGCGTCGAGGGCGGCCATTACGAGAACAGCTACGGCTCCAACATCCGCCTCGGCGGCCCGAAGAGCTACGTCTCGGGGGCGACCGTCGAGGTCAACGATGGCGGCGGCCAGAACACGAATCAAATCGGTATCCGACTTGAGCACGGCGACGTGCGTGTCTACGGGTCCACCGTCAACATCACGCAGCCGAACGGGGCCGCCATCCGCACGATTCGCCCCAGCAACGTCCACATCGACCGGACCGACATCGTCGTCCGCGGCGATATCGTCACGCGCGGAATCAACATCAGTCCCAGCACCGGAAGCGTCACCATCGACGAGAGTACCATCGACTTCGACACCGCCGGCGGGCCGGCCATCCGCATCGAAGACGCGGGCGACGACCCCGAGCGCGTCCTCATCGAACAGACGAAGATTACCGGCGATGCGGGCCACGAAACGAACCGCGCGGGCATCTGGAGCAACCGCGACAACGTGAAGTACCGCGCGGTCGACGTCCGCCAGACGGGATCGAGCCTGCGGCGCGCGCTCGTCAACAACGGTGACGACGCCCTCATCTACGACAGCAACTTCGTCGGCAGCGATACTGCGGTCTACAACGTCGGCAGTGACGCCTGGATCGAGTCCATCCGCGCCGAGACGAACAACGGCAACAAGGGTGTTTGCCTCAAAGACGGTAGCGACATCCTCGTCAAGAACAGCACCATCGAGAACGGCATCGAACTCGACGGCGTCGACGACTACCGCGCGTGGGGCAACGAGTACCCCTGATTTCGCTCGCGCCGATCCCGTACGCACCCCGATCTTTTGCTCGTGGGTTCAGGTCGTCTCGACACCGGTGATGCAGTTCCATTTCGAGGATTTTTGTCGGCGTGGCATCCGCAGTCCCGAGAAGTCACTCCTCCACGCGTTCTGCCGACGGATATTTCTGGACAATCCCTACGCCCGAGTGGCAGTTCGCAATCGACAGCACGCTACCACCTTCGTGTTGCGATCTCTGCCTCTCTATCACGTCATCGTCGCGTACACGTTCGGTCACGCGTTCAACCACGAACGATACGGGGCGTACGGCCGCGCATGGGCGGCGTACGTCCGCGACCCGGACGGACGGCGGGTCGAACTCAAGATTCACTGAAACCAGTGTGGTCCGCCACGAACGAGAGGACTCCCGAGTGCCAAGCAGCGTCGAAGCCACCGACCCACCACGGACCGATACTATTTGGCGATTGGCTTGGTACGACGTAGCAACGTATGTCCGCGACGCCCGACCGCGACTCGTTCGACCTCTGTGAGGCCACCGTCGACGATATCCACACCGCTTTCGAGGCAGGAACACTCACCGCCGAGGCGCTCGTCGAGCGCTACCTCGAACGAATCGAGGCGTACGACGACGAACTGAACGCGATTCTGACCGTGAACGACGACGCCCGCGTGCGAGCGGAACACCTCGACTCCCGTTTCGAAACCGACGGCCTCGTCGGCCCGCTGCACGGCGTGCCCATACTCGTGAAGGATAACCAGAACACCCACGACATGCCCACCACGGCGGGGGCGCAGGCGCTCGCCGAATCCGTGCCACCCCGAGATGCGTTCATCGTCGACCAACTCCGTGATGCTGGCGCCATTGTCCTTGCGAAGACGAACCTCCAGGAGTTCTCCTTCGGCGTTGACACCATCAGTTCGCTCGGCGGCGAAACCCGTAACGCCTACGCGCTCGACCGGCGTCCCTCGGGGTCGAGTGGCGGGACGGCCGCGGCGATCGCGGCGAACCTCGGGGCGGTCGGCACGGGCTCAGACACGTGTTCGTCGGTGCGGTCGCCGCCCGCGTTCAACAACCTCGTCGGCGTTCGACCCACTAGGGGACTTGTCAGTCGGACCGGTATCGTCCCCCTGAGCGAGACCCAGGACACGGCCGGCCCCATCACGCGGACCGTCGCGGACGCCGCACGGCTGCTGGACGCGATGAGCGGTTACGACCCGGACGACCCCGTCACTGCGCAGGGCGTCGGGCGGGTCCCCGAAGACGGCTACGTCTCCCACCTCGACGAGCGCGGACTCGACGGTGCGCGAATCGGCGTCGTCCGCCAGTTCTTTGGATTGCAGAACGAGACGAGCACCCATGAGGCAGCGGCCGAGCAGGTGACTGCCGTCATCGAGCACGCCATCGAAGAACTGGAGGCGGCGGGCGCGACGGTCGTCGACCCCGTCGCAGTCGCGGACACCGACTACCTGAAATCAGCTCGCGTCCTCCAGTACGAGTTCGAGCGTGACGTCGACCGCTATCTGGCGGCGCTGGACGACCCGCCGTACGACTCACTGGGAGAAATCGTCGAGTCGGGGACGATTGCACCGGCGGTCGAGGCCCGCATCGAAGCTGCCGGAATTCTCGATATCGACGTCGAGGCGCTCGAGCAGAACACGGGATACCTCCGGCGGCTCGAACGACGGCGGCGGCTCGCGGTCGACATCGAACGCCGACTGGTCGAGCAAGACCTCGACGCACTCCTGTATCCGCCGTCGACGATTCCGCCTGTGGAGATTCCCGAGAACCAACCGTTCGAAGAGATGAACTGCGAGTTGGCCGCCCACACGGGTTTGCCGTCGATCGTCGTTCCGGCCGGCTTCACGGACGACGGGCTGCCAGTCGGCGTTGAACTCCTGGGCCGAGCGTTCTCTGAATCTCGGCTGTTCGAACTCGCGTACGCGTACGAACAAACGACGAACCACCGACGGCCGCCCGAGGGCTTCGGCGAGAGTGCGTGAACGGTATGTAGAGCAGCGGTCGAAGGGGTCCTCATCGGGTGAGTCGAGTACCGCGAACTCGACAATCAATCGCTTGCCCCCAGACCGACCAAAACGAACACCGTTTTCCGAGTCCCAACCGCCCTATCACGTATGACCGAAACCGAACCGACCGCACACCACTTCGGCGTGACCGTCACCGACCTCGACCGCGCGGTTGAGTTCTACAACGAAGTATTGGGCCTCGACGTCCTCGACCGATTCAGCGTTTCCGGCGAGGAGTTCTCGAAAGGTGTCGGCGTCGACGGCGCGACCGGAAACTTCGCGCATCTGGACGGCGGGTCGGCCCGCGTCGAACTCGTCGAATACGACCCCGAAGGCGACGCCCACGACACAGCGCACGTCAACCAACCGGGCGCGAAACATCTTGGCGTCGCGGTCGACGACCTCGACCGTTTCTACGAGGAGCTCCCGTCGGATGTCAAAATGCTGAGCGAACCCCAGACGACCGCGAGCGGGACGACAATCTGCTTCCTCCGCGACCCAGAGGGTAATCTCGTCGAACTCCTCGAAGCCTGAGTAGAACTTCTGAGGAGCGTCGCTCCCGAGTGGAACCTCACTGGCGTTCGACACACGTAGGGTGATATCCTCACTCGCCGTACCCGGCGAGACTTCCTCACTATCGAGCAATGAGAGTAGATGCACCACTCGCGATCATAAGCGACGCATCGGACTGGAGGACTCCACAGGCTTCCACATTCGATGAGCGTCCCTGAGACGGTCGTTTCGCTATCGTCGGCGTCGCCTGCTGGTCCCTGTCGATTCACACTCAGCGAATTCACCCGCAAGAAGCCCTGTGTCGTGAGTCTTGGTGAAGTGTGAGCGGATGCATCCGAGAGGGAAAGAAAAGAGCGGTGTAAGTCGAAGTGCTGAAAAACGGGCGCAGTGCCCGGTGAGAAAGCAGCGTGCGCGCACTCTCTAACAGAGCGAACGACCAAGGCTCGTCGACAGGCTCACTGGTCGTGCATTCACACATGGCTGCTGTCATGCGGTTTTCCGGGAT
The DNA here is from genome assembly GCF_024138165.1 of Halorussus vallis. NCBI lineage: Archaea > Methanobacteriati > Methanobacteriota > Halobacteria > Halobacteriales > Haladaptataceae > Halorussus > Halorussus vallis. The sequence goes on from NZ_CP100000.1 coordinate 1,701,550, forward strand.
AGCGGGGCACCGACACGACAACCTATGCGAATACCCACGATTCTGCAATGGCGAATCACCGGCTATCGCCAGCGAGCGTCCGAATACCACCATCTCGTGGACGCGCACGTCCCATGGCCCACGGCCATCGAAAGACGTCACACTCTCCATCAAAACACTGGTCTTACCCTTTTTTGCGGGTGTTCAGGCCGGGTGTGAAGATTGAGTGACTCCCGGAGAAAGGGCGAGCAGTGATTTCGAGGCTGGAGAATGGTTTGATTCGACTGTGATTCAACCGTGACCTTCTGATGAAAGAAAGAGAGCTGTTCAAGAGGAGTGCTTCTGACTGAGAATTTGGATATCGCATCTGTTTTTCGAGCGCTTTCGTATTGGTACACGAGTTTGCCCATGGCCTCGGACAACTCCTCGCTGGGCGTCCTCGACCAGGAAGAAAACTCATCGAATTAGATAGTAGACACAACTACGGCCAGTACTCTTAGTATTCTCCGGAAAGTAGTGAAATATATAACGATGTACGACCTCACCGGCTTCCAGCGCGACCTGCTGTACGCCATCGCGGGCAAAGACGAACCACACGGCCTCGCCATCAAGGAGGAACTCGAAAACTACTACGACAAGGAGATCCATCACGGCCGCCTCTACCCGAATCTCGACACACTCGTCGAGAAGGGTCTGGTCGAGAAGGGGCAACTCGACCGTCGCACGAACTACTACGGACTCACGAGTCGCGGCGACCGAGAAATCAGCGCCCGCCTAGAGTGGGAACAACAGTACATAGACGACGAACAGGAGGAGTCCACGAGAGCCGAGTAGCTGCTCCGTGGTAGTGTCGTGGAACGATAACTCAGTGGAACTGCCTCCAGCGTCGAGGCCAACAGACGGCGGTACCACACCGAACCGCTCATTCTGCGAGTCCGAGTCGCTCCTCGCCCATCCGCTCGCCGCTCGCGGCGAGCCGTCGCCCGTAGTCCAGTCGGTCGTCGGCCCACGCCGAAAGCGCTCGGTCGAGTCGGTCGCACCGGTCGAGCGCCGCGTCCAGGGTCACCCCGTCGCCGGCGGCCTTCGAGGTGCCCGCCGCGGTGTGCGGTCGCGCGACGAACGCCGCGTCTCCGAGCAAGCACGTCCGGTCGAAGACCAGCCGCGGAATCCGAAGGTCGTAGATGGCCTGCACGAACGGCTCGTCGGTCCCGGCGACGAGACGGGTGAACACCGCCGGAAGCACGTCGTCGGCCCGTTCGAGTTGCGCTCGGACGACTCGCTCGCACGCCGCGCCGGGCGGCACCGAGAACGTCCGTCGAACGCCGGAGTCGTCGGTCAATAGCGCCTCGCGGTCGACCGTCGCGCCCGCGGGGTCGTACCAGACCCAGTTGAGCCGCCGCGAGCCGGAAGCCACCGACCCGTCTTCACCGGGAATCAGGTAGCCCAAAATCAGCAGGTTCGACCCGGAGTAGAAGACGAAGGTGTCCTCGAAGGCTTCGACGACCTCGTCCGGAAGTTCGGCCTCGGGGACCACCCCGCGCCACGCCACGTAGTCGGCGAACTCGGGCGAGACGTCGGGGAGGAGTCGCTCGCGGGTCGCCGACGGACCGCCCTCCGCGACGCCGAGGAGGTCGGCCGCGACCGTCTCCCCGTCGGCGAACCTCGCAGTGGCCAGGTCGCGCTCACCACCCGTCTGGACTTCGACGACCTCCCGGCCCATACGATAGCGGTCGTCCGGGAACGCCGAACGAAGCTGGCGGTATACGCCGTCCCACGAAGTGAAGGTCATCGACTCCTCGTACGATCGGGCGACGCTTCCGTCGCGGTCCAGGTACTCCCTGCGCTCGGTCGCGACGGTGAGGTCGTCGGGGTCGGCGATATCGTACTCCGAGAGGAATTCGAGGACGTTGGGCTGGGCGACGATGCCCGCCCCGCGACTCTTCAGTTCGCCGGCAGACTGCTCGTACACCGTGACGTCGTGGCCCGAGCGGTCGAGCGCGATGGCCGCGAACAGTCCGGCCATCGACCCGCCCGAGAGCACCACGTCGAGGGAGTCGGTGCCGTCGTACACGGTGTAGAGTACGGAACCCGAGACACGAAAGTCGCGCGGCCCTCGCGTGTTCGACGAACTTCGGTGCAGCGAGCGCGGGCGCCACCACGTTTTTCCCGTCGGAGTGAAACCATGGAGTGATGTCTCAGACCGAACTGGCGCAGTGTCCGATCTGCGGATGGACCGGCCAAGTCTCGGACCTCGAAGAATCCGGAGGCGGAACTGCGTGCCCCGCCTGTGGACAATCGATTCCGGTGTAGCGTCACGGGGTCACGAACGGAAGACGTTCGACCAATCTGCTCTTTTCGAAGGGCACGCTCGATAACCGAGAGGAAGTCTCGGAGTACCGATTCCGTTCTCGCCCTCGCTTTGAGGAGGCCATCGGTCGCTCTCTTCAGAGGACGTAGAAGGGCCCGTCGAGCTACGGCGAGAACGTCACGGACCCCGTGACGGGAACAGTCGCCGACGGCGACGGTGCGCCCATCTCGGGGGAGGTTCACTTCGACCCGTGGCTCGACCGGCCGGCGAACGCGACGGTGACGGTCGAGTCAGGGTCGTAATCGTCCTCGGATTCCCCTTGGGAACTCCGTTCTACTATTTCAAAACCAGAGCATCGACGCAGACCCACACCCCGTAACGAGTGACAACACCGACGACGGCAGGCGAAAATTGGCTGTCGAGACACACCCCACAACGAGTGACAGTGGGACCTCATCGAGGTTGGACTGAGAAAGTGGGAACAAAATACTGCACAAGATTCGCGCACTCGGTGCAGGTATGTTCGTTACGTTCTCACTCGGTGTCCGGAGTGGGATGCCAAGTGACTATATACATAAAGCCACTCTATAATACAAAATAGCGTAATATCGGCGGCTCTAAGACACCTCACTCGTTATGCGGTATCGCTGCCTTTATTACCTGAGTGTAATAGCTTTCACCTATGACGGGTGCGTCGGAATCGGACTTCAGCGATATATTCGAGACAGGAGATGTTTTTGCTAATCGGGAGTTGCTCCGTGTCGGTCATGTTCCGGAGTTAACCCGAGTTGTCGGCCGAGACGAAGAAGTACAAGAGGTCGGAAGTTCGCTGGGACCAGCGATACAAGGCGGTCCACCGGAGACGATAATCGTCTACGGGAAAACGGGGACAGGCAAGTCACTCGTTACGCGGTGTACCACTCGAGAGGCCCATCGGAGAGCAACCGAAAACGGGTACACCCTCCAATACTCATACGTTGATTGCTCGGACTACCAGACGGAAGCGAAAGCCAGCCGGGAGATGGCGAAGGAACTCGGCAAGAACCTTACTGCCGAGGTAGATATCCCACGCGTCGGCATCAGCGCCTCAGACTACCGAGACATCGCCTGGGAACTACTTGATGAACACGATGTTGATTCGTACATCGTCATTCTCGATGAAATAGATAAACTTGAAAACGACGAGATAATACGGAGTCTTTCAAGGGCACGTGAAAGCGGAAAAGCCGACGTGCACGTCGGAGTTATCTGTATCAGTAACAAAATCGAGTATCGAGAACGGCTCAACGAACGAGTCGATTCGAGTTTACAGGACAACGAGCTGTTCTTCCATCCGTATGACGCGAACCAGCTTCGGGACATCCTCGAGAACCGTCGAGACGCGTTCAGCGAGGGTGTCCTTGCGGGTGACGTGATTCCGAAGGCGGCAGCACTCGCTGCACAGGAGCACGGAGACGCTCGAAAGGCCATCGATATCCTGTACGAATCTGGACGGCTCGCAGAGAAGGTTGGCGATGAAACAGTCACCGTCGCCCACGTCGACGAGGCTCAGACCGAAGCGGAGGTCAACCGTTTTCAGGAGTTAATCAGTGGAACGACGCCGCACGTGAAACACACGCTTCGAGCACTTGCACTCCTCACCGAGAACAACGATCGAAACGCATTTCGAACACACGAAATTTACACCTGTTACGAGCGACTTGTCGAACAAGAAGGAAGTACTCCGCTTTCGGAGGACCGTGTGTACCGCCTTCTCAAAGAACAATCCTTCTTGGGAATCACAGAGAGTAATCACACTGGCGGTGGACCCGGGGAAGGAAGCTACCTCGAACACCGACTGATGGGTGACTCTCAGGTCGTAGTCAAAGCTGTGGAGCAGAGTTAGGTGAACTTGGTTTTTCGCATTGCCGTTTCAGAGCATTTATCGCTGATTCTAGTAAGTCACCCGCAGATTTGGTCACTCGGTACGAGGTGTGTCCATTCCTAAGATTCAATCTGGAATTGTAGCTGTCACTCGGTGTGAGGTGTGTCCGTTCTACGCAGGAAGGTGCCAGTCAACCACGGAGAGAGTGTAATACCTCATTCGGCATCCCAATGGAAGAATGATGATACGCAAACACGGCAGGTACTGACGTCAACCGACTACTCCGGTCGTTCGTCGAGCGGTTTCCGCATCTCCGGTTCGTCGAGATGGCAGGCGATGCAGTGCGACTCGGACTCGCCTTCGACGTCTGCTAACGACGGGTCCTCGGACTCGCAAATCTCACCGATTTTCTGGGGACAGCGCGTGTGGAACGAACACCCGCTCGGCGGATCGCGCGCGCTCGGAACGTCTCCCTCCAGTTTGATTCGATTCGTCTCCTCCTCGGGCGCGAGCGACGGAATGCTCGACAGAAGCGCCCGGGTGTAGGGGTGGTACGGCGGCCCGAAGATATCCGCGACCGGGCCCGATTCGATAATCTCGCCGAGGTACATGACCGCCACGCGGTCGCAGATGGCCTCGATGACGCTCAGATCGTGGCTAATGAGGAGGTACGACGTGTCGTACTCCTCGCGGAGTTCGTCGAGGAGATTAAGGATGCTCGCCTGGACGCTCACGTCGAGCGAGGAAACCGGTTCGTCGAGGATGACCAACGCCGGGTTCGCGGCGAACGCCCGGGCGATGGCGACCCGCTGTTGCTGGCCGCCCGATAGCTCGTGCGGGCGCTTCTCGACGATGTCCCGTCCGAGGTTCACCTGCTCGAGGAGCGACTCGATTCGCTCGGTTCGTCCCACTTCGTCTTCGTCGGTGAACAACTTCAGCGGTCGCTCGAGTATCTGCCGAACGGTCTTGTTCGGATTCAGGCTCGCCTCGGGATCCTGGAAGATGATTTGGCACTCTGCCCGGAAGTCGTCGACGCCCGATTTCGCGAGTTCGGAGATATCCTCGCCGCGGTACTCGATGGTGCCGTCGGTCAGCTCGTGAAGTCGGAGGAGCGTTCGACCGAGGGTGCTCTTTCCGCACCCACTCTCGCCGACTAGGCCGACGGTTTCCGACTTGCGGACTTCAATCTCGACGTCGTCGACCGCTTTCACCGGATCGTGGTCGCCGAGCAGGTTCTGGACGAACGACCCCTCGTCGTAGTACTTCTGTACTTCGTCGGCTTCGAGAATCGGCTCGCCGGGGTCGTATGTCCGACCGTCGCCTGTCTCGACTTCGATGGGATTGTCGACGACGGTTCTCCAGCGGTGGCACCGCGACTCGTGGCCGGACTCGACCGTCTCCATCTCGATATCCCCCGCGTGACAGTCCTCGGTCGCGAACTCACAGCGGTTGGCGAAGATACAGCCCCGAGGCAGTTCGAATAGGTCGGGAATCCGCCCGGGAATCGGCCGTAGGTCCTTGTTCGTCCCGAGTTCCGGCGTGGTCGCCAATAGCGCCTGCGTGTAGGGATTCGACGGAGACATGAACACGTCCTCGACGCTGCCCTTCTCCATCATCTCGCCGGCGTACAGGATGTTGACGCGGTCGGCGATCTCGGAGATGACGCCGAGGTTGTGAGTGATGAGGAGGATGCCCGAGTCGTACTCGGTCTTCAGCTCCTCTATCAGGTCGAGGATCTTCGCCTGGGTCGTCACGTCGAGGCCGGTCGTCGGTTCGTCGAGGATGAGCAGGTCCGGGTTGCACGCCAGCCCGATGGCGATGAGCGCTCGCTGCTGCTGGCCGCCCGAGAGTTCGTGGGGATACCGCGTCGCCGCGTCCTCGGGGTCGGGGATGTTGACCTGGTCGAGAACCTCGTGGACGCGGTCGGTCGCCGACGTCTCCGCCGCGACGCTTTGGTGGAGTTCGATGGTTTCCTCGATCTGTTCGCCGATGGTCAAACTGGGGTTCAGCGCCGTCGAGGGGTTCTGGGCGACGTGGGCGATTTTGTTCCCGCGAAGTGACCGGAGCTCGCCCTTCGACGCTGCCAGTAGGTCGGTGCCCTCGAAGTCGATCGAACCGCCGGAAACCCGGCCGTTGCTGTCGAGGTACCGGACGATGGCGAGCGCGAGCGTGCTCTTTCCACTACCGCTCTCGCCCGCGATGCCGAGGGTTTCGCCCTTCTCAAGCGTCAGCGATACGTCTCGGAGCGCCTTGATGCTGGTGTCGCCGACGTCGAATTCCACGTTCAGCGAGTCGACGTCCAGCAGCAGTTCGCCAGACTGTTCGGATTCGGTGTGTGTTCGTTGGGTGCTCATCGTGATTTGTTAGCCGTCTTCGGGTCGAGGACGTCTCTGAGGCCGTCGCCTAGCAAGTTCGTGGCCATTATCGTCAGCATCAGCGCGAGACTCGGCCAGATTAGGTACCACGGCGTCTCGTAGATGTGCTGGCGAGCCGTCGCGATCATGAAGCCCCAGTCGGGGTACGGCGGGCCCGAACCGAGGCCGAGGAACGACAGCGACGTCGCAATCATGATGGCGTAACCGACGCGGATGGAGCCCTCGACGACGATGGGCGCCGTGACGTTCGGCAGTATCTCCCGAAAGAGAATGTGAACGTCTGACTCGTTGCGCGCCTGCGCGGCGAGGACGTAGGGTTCCTCGCTCTCGACGAGAGTCGCGGATCTCGTGACGCGCGCAATACGTGGCGTGAACACGAGGCCGATGGCGATGATGACGTTCAGTACGTTCGAGGGGAGCGCGACGAGGATGAGCAGGCCGAGCAACAGCGTTGGCACGCTCATCACGATGTCCATCACGCGCATCAGCACCTCGTCGACGCGACCCTTCGAGTAGCCGGCCACGAGACCGATGGGCACGCCCAGCGACAGCGAGAGCGCCGTCGCGCCGAAGCCCAACAGGAGGCTCGTTCGCCCGCCGACGATGACCCGCGACAGCAGGTCGCGTCCGAGATGGTCGGTCCCCAGCAGGTACTGACCACTGGGCCCCTGATACCGGTCGAGGATGTGGTTGGCCAGCGGATCGTAGGGGGTGATCGTCTGGCCGAGCGCCGAGACGACGATTATCGGGACGAGTATCGACAGTCCGACGACGGCCTTTCGGTTGTGGAGCAGTTCGTACACGAGGTCGGGCACGCGAAGTCGGTCACGGAACGAAGTCGTATCCTTCGTCGCCATCAGCTATCACCTAAGGTGATTCGGGGATCCAACGCGGAGTACACGATGTCAGCCACGAGGTTCGCGAGGATGAACGCGGCCGTCGGGATGAGGATGCCTGCCTGGATAAGCGGCAGATCGCGATTCGAGATTGCCTGAACTACGAGGCGGCCAATGCCGGGATACGCGAATATCTCCTCGATTATTACCACGCTGCCCATCATCCAGCCGAAGTTCAGCGCCAGTACGGTGATGGTCGGCAGCAGGCCGTTGCGGAGCGCGTGCTTGAACAGCACCTTCGATTCGCCCATTCCCTTCAGGCGGGCGGTCCGGATGTAATCGGACTCGAGGGTTTCGACCATCGACGAGCGGGTCTGGCGGAGGACGTAGGCGAAGACGATGACGTTCATCGCCAGCGCCGGTAACAGCAAGTGGTAGAGCCACGGCCAGACCCCCTGATTGAGCGGGACGTGGCCACCACTCGGGAACAGGTTCAAGGGCGGCCTTGTCAGCGCGAGCAACAACAGCGTCGCGCTCACGAACGACGGGACGCTCACGCCGACGTACGCGAGGTTCGTGATGGCGCTGTCGACGATCGTGTCACGCTTGGCGGCGACGAGGACGCCGAGCGGGATCGCCGTGACGATGGACATGGCCATCGCGACGAATGCGAGTTGCATCGTCCGTATCAGTCGCGGCCATATCATCTGGAGGACCGGCTGGCCCGAGATGAGGCTCGTCCCGAAGTCCCCCGTGAAGACGCCGACGACGTAGTCGACGTACTGGACCGTGAGCGGGCGGTCGAGTCCGAGTTGGGCGCGGGTCTGTTCGATGGCCTGGTCGGTCGCCTGCGTCCCAAGGATGACGTTGGCCGCACTCCCCGGGAGGACGTGCGTGATGACGAAGACGGCGCTCGCGACGACGAACAGCGAGAGACACGCCACCGCCACCCGTTTCACCAGATACAGTTTGTTCATTGTTGTCTCTCTTCGATAGTGGCTGGGTTAGTTAGACTGTGAAATAGCGGCGTACTGGAGGTGATCCTTGATCAGCGTCGGGTACAACTCGTAGTTCTGGACGTTCTCGTTGTAGGCGCCGAAGATGTCGGGGAACACCGTCTCCAGCCACGCGCCCTTCTCGTGGTTGATACGCTGGCACTTCGCCAGCAGTTCCGCGCGCTTCTTCTCGTCGGTCGCGGCCACCGCCTTGTTTAGGGTCTTGTCGTACTCCTCGTTGCTCCACCTGGCGGTGTTCCACTTCCCGTCGGAGTGCATCGCGAGTAGCGGAATCGTACTGTCGACGACGCGCGTCGACCAGTTGCTCACGTACCAAGTGTCGTCCTTGTTCCAGTGGTTCGACAGCCAGTTCTCCTCGGTGAGCCGCTTGATCTTGAACGTGATGCCGATCTTCTGCATCTGCTGTTTGAACACCTGTGCCAACACCTGCTTCTCGGGACGGCCCGTGTCGTAGAAGAGAGTCGGGAGCTTCAGACCGCCGCCGTGGCCAGCTTCCTTGAGCTTCTGTTTGGCCTTCTTCGGTTTCGCGGTCGTCCCGAACATGTGGCCCTTGTCCAAACTGTCGTCGTAGTACTTGTGAATCGGCGTAATCGGACTGTGGTGACCGATTGAGCCACGGTTCGAGATCGCGGCGAGCATTTGCTTTCGATCCATCCCGTACTTCATCGCCTGGCGGACGGCCAGGCTCTGGAACGGTTTGATGGTCGTGTTCAAGACGATCGGCATCTGGAGCCCGCTGGTCCGCTGGGTGAGCTTGGCCTGTCCTTTGACCTTGTTGGTGAGCTTCGCTGGCAGTCGACTCAGGCTGTCGGCTCGCCCGTCGGTGAGCATGTTCACCCGCGCAATCTGGTCCGGCTGGACCTTCCACGTCATCTTGTCCAGATACGGGAGCGGCTTGCCGTCGACCCCGGCGAGGTGGTAGCTATCACTCGCTTTGAAGGTGGTCGAATTGCCTTTCTGCCAGTTCGTGACCGTGAACGGACCGCTGCCGTAGTCCGTCTGTTCGAGTTTTGAGGGGTCGTCTTCGAGCACGTTCTTCGGCGCGATGCAGAACGTGCTCCCCGTCTCGGAGATGCGGCGCGGATACTCGGTGTCCGAGCGCTTGAGGGTGAACTTGATCGTATGGTCGTCAATGACCTCGACGCTCTTCAGCGGCGAGAGGTCCTTCTCGCAACCCGAACACTTGTCCGACCGCATGAAATCGACGGTCGCCTTGACGTCCTCGGCGAGCACCTTCTGGCCGCCCGTGTTGGCGAAGGTGGCGTTCTTCTGCAGGTGGAACGTGTACTCGGTGTAGTCGTCGTTCGTGTCCCACTTCTTCGCGAGGTTCGGTTGGACTTTGAACTCCCGGTCGACGCGCGTCAGTCGATCGTACATCGTCTCCTTGGCGAGATAGTCCGCTTTGTACCCCTTAAACGGAGAGAGTGACTGCATTCCCTGCCCCCACGCGACTCGCATGTGACCGCCGCGCGGAAGGTTTTGTGGCGTCTCGGTGTCCGAATCCGTCGTCCCACTACTGCCCGAGTTCGCGGTCTGAGTCGTTCCGCTGCCCTGATCGTTGTTCTGCCCGGTACAGCCTGCGAATCCAGCCAAACCAGCGACGAGTCCGGTTTTGAGCACCGTCCGCCTGTCGTTCGGGGTGCGCGCCATACGTCACCACAACCCAGCAACAATGGTTAACAATTCGGTCGAATATAGTAGTCCCTTTTTATACTAAACCACCTCTCGGCCGAGAATCCGCACCTCTGACCGGAGAGAAATCGAAGAATTCGATTTCGGGCCGGAAGTAGCTCGAAGCGGTTCGTTCGGTCTTCGATCGGCGTTTTCGGCCGACTCGGATCGCGAGTAAATTCCGAAAGCCAAGCGAACGAAGCACTCCGACGAGCGAGATTGGGTCGAGAGTCGACGACCTCCAGGAGTACCGTTTGCTACCCGTACACATGTGCTCCCGAAACGTTAATTCCGGTATCCCACAATCAACGCTCGATTCCATGGTCGAACCCCCCATCGCGAAACAGTACATCGACGGCGAGTGGTGCACGGCCGGAACAGAATCGTTCGACGTGATCAACCCCGCGACCGAAGAAGTGGTCGCGACGGTGCCGTCGGCGACCGACGAAGAGGTATCGAACGCGCTCGCCGCCGCAGACAGGGCCCAGGACGAGTGGAAGAACCGCCCGGGAATCGAGCGAGCGAACCTCCTGCGCGAGATGGGTGACGTCATCGAGGAGAGCGTAGCCGACGTCGCGCCGCTACTGGTCGCCGAGCAGGGCAAGCCGCGTTCGTCGGCCGAGAGCGAAATCGTCGCGACGGCCGACCTGGCCAGGTACGTCGCCGGCTGGGGCCGACGCATCGAGGGCGACATCGTCCCCAGCGACAACGAGCGCGAATCCATCCACCTCCAGCGCCACCCTGTGGGAACCGTCGTCGGTATCGTACCGTGGAACTACCCCATCTCCATCTTCACTCGGAAGGTGTTCCCGGCGCTCATCGCGGGCAACTCGATCGTCGTGAAACCCAGCGAGGAGACGCCGCTGGCGACGATTCGTCTCCTCCAACGATTCGACGAGGAACTCGACCTCCCGGACGGGCTCGTCAACCTCGTTCTGGGGGGCGGCCAGGTCGGCGAGCGACTCGTGACCGCCGACCGAACCGACTACGTGACGATGACGGGGAGCACCGAAACCGGCAAGGCCATCATGCGCGCGGCGGCCGACTCGCTAACGCCGGTTTCGCTCGAACTCGGCGGGAAGGCGCCAGCCATCGTCTGCGCCGACGCCGACATCGACGAGGCGGTCGAGGACGTACTCACCGCACGAATCACGAACGCCGGCCAGGTCTGTACGTGCGCCGAGCGCGTCTACGTCCACGAATCGGTCGCCGAGGAGTTCACCGAGAAATACGTCGAGGCCGCCAGCGCGGTGTCGGTCGGCGACCCGACGACCGACCCGGACATGGGTCCGCAGGTGAACACGGCCGAGTTACGGAAGACCGACGACGCGGTCCGGTCGGCGGTCGACGACGGCGCGTCGGTTCGACTCGGCGGGCAGACGCCAGCGGGGAGCGAATTCGAACGGGGCTATTGGTACGAACCGACGGTCCTGACGGACGTCGACCAGTCGATGGACGTCATCCAATCGGAGGTGTTCGGTCCGGTCACCCCCATCGTTCCCGTCTCGTCTGTCGAGGAGGCGATCGAGTACGCGAACGACGTGGAGTACGGCCTCTCGTCGTACGTTTACACGACCGACTACCGGACGGCCATGCGCGCCGCCGAGGAACTCGAGTACGGCGAGACGTACCTCAATCGTACGCTCGGTGAGGCGTGGCAGGGCCACCACATCGGGTGGAAAGAGTCCGGGCTCGGCGGCGAAGACGGCAAGTACGGCGTGCTGAAGTACACCCAACTGAAGAGCGTTTACCACGACTACAGTTAATATGAGCCGAGCAGCAGTTCTCACGGAGTATGGCGAACCGCTCTCGATCAAAAACCGGGACGCGCCGGAGGTGACACCGGACGGCGTCGTCGTCGAAACCGAGGCCTGCGGTATCTGTCGAAGCGACTGGCACGGCTGGAGGGGCCACTGGCCGGGCACGCCTCCGGAGGGCCACGTACTGGGTCACGAACCCGCCGGAACGGTCGTCGCCGTCGGGGAGGAGGTCGAGACCTTCCGCGAGGGCGACCGGGTCGGCATCCCGTTCAACGTCGCGTGCGGCCACTGCGAGCACTGTTGGGACGGCGAGTCGCAGGTCTGTGCGAACGGACTCAGTCTCGGGTTCAGCCCCGACCTGCCGGGTGCGTTCGCCTCCGAGTTCGCGATTCCCCACGCCGATTTCAACGCCACGCACCTCCCCGAGTCGATGAGCGCCGTTGAGATGGCCGGCCTTGGGTGTCGGTTCGCGACGTCGTTCCACGCGCTGGCGCACAAGGCCAACGTCTCAGCCGGTGATTGGCTCGCCGTCCACGGTTGCGGTGGCGTCGGCCTCTCCGCAGTCCACGTCGCCGACGCGCTCGGCGCGAACGTCGTCGCGGTCGACCTCAGCGACGACTCCCTGGAGATGGCCGCCGCGGTCGGCGCGACCGCCACAGTCGACGCCGAAACGACGGACGTTCCGGCGGAGATCCAGTCCATCACGGACGGCGGCGCGGACGTCTCGGTCGACGCGCTCGGTATCGCCGAAACGTGCCGGAACTCGGTGGCCTGTCTCGGAACGCAAGGCCAGCACGTCCAGGTCGGGATGACGACGGACGAGGAGGCGGGCGAGATTTCGCTGCCCGTCGACGGGATGATCAACGACGAAATCGAGTTCGTCGGGGCGAAGGGGATGCCGCCGAACCGCTACGACGAACTGCTGGGGATGATCGCGACGGGGAAACTCTCCCCGGAGAAACTGATCACCGAGCGCGTGGCCCTCGAAGACGTCTCGGAGCGGTTGGCGGCGATGGACAACTTCGGCACCGTCGGCATCGAAGTCGTCACGTCGTTCTGAGAGACTGCCGGATGCGTTCCGGGTTTTCGATGGTGTCTGTCGACCCCGTTTTTCGTTCACTCCGACCGGTCGAGGTCGTGAATCAGGTCCCAGTTGAGTTCGACCCCGAGACCCGGTCCCGAAGGCGGTTCGACCGCACCGTCCTCGGCGACGATGGGGTCTTTCAGGAGGAAGTCCCGCGACTCGGGCGTCCAGCCCGGCGGTTCGATGGGATACTCACACCACCGCGCGTTCGTACACGCGAGCAAGTGGAGGTTGGCCGCGAACCCGAGGCCGTCGTTCCACGTGTGCGGAGCGAACTCCAGTCCGTGGGTTTCGGCCATGCCCGCGACCTTCTTCCCGTTGAGGATACCGGTCGCCAGCACGGCGTCGGGTTGCAGTACGTCGAGCGAACCCTGCTTCACGAACTCTCGGAAGTGGTGCATTCCGTTGTTGAACTCTCCACCGGCGATGGGGATGTCGGTCTTCTCGCGGAGGCGTGCGAGCCCTGCGTAGTCGCGACGGTCGAGCGGCTCTTCGAGCCAGCCGACGTTACCGATGTCCTCCAGTTCACGGGCCACCGCGAGTGCCTCGCCGAACGACCACTTCTCGACGTCGACCATCGGGACGCTCCAGCCCATGTTGGCGTCCATCATGAGCGTCAGGTCGGGGTACTCCTCGCGAATCTGCCGGGCGGCCTCCAGGTCGGGACCCGGGTCCTCGCCGTGGCAGCGGAGTTTCACGGCCTCGAAACCCTCGTCCACCCGGTCGCGGACGTACTCTAGTCGCTCCGCCGCGGGTTGGCGCTCACCGGTCGAGGCATAGGCCGGAATCGGGTCACCGCTCCCGCCGAGCAGTTCGTAGACGGGCTTGCCGGCGTCCTTGCCGACGATGTCCCAGAGCGCAACCTCGAAGTGCCAGGGCCGCGGCCCCCAGAGGTTGAGCGGGTCCATCTTCTCGATCAGGTGTTCGACGTTCCGCGGGTCCTCGCCGACGAGGAACATCTCGGCGAGTTCGAGGTAGTCCATCCGGCCCGCGAAGCCCGACGCCGACGCGACGCCGGAGATGCCCGCGTCCGTCACGAGTTCGAAGAGAAGGACCTCGTGTTCGGTCTGTTCGTATCCCGGCTTCCAGGCTGGCTCCCAGCCGTGTTCCATCTGGTATCGCAGGTGATACTGATTGACGTCAGTGATCTCCATAGGTGTCGCTCGAAGGTGGTGGGTAGATTCGTATAATAGTTCACCCGAACATGTGTGAACGAGTACCGAAACCGTGTCCGAACACGCCGCCGACCGGCTTCGTGCGGCGGAACGAATCGGAGGCTCCTTTTTGGCCGTACTCGTGCCGGGTAACTTATACCGACCTTCATGTTCAGCACAACGGGAATAGGGGTTTTGCCGGTTCGTTAGGACGATGTCGGTAGAGACTGAACTCAGAACCTACGACCTCCTCGTCGACGGCGAATCGATAGCGGCCAGCGACGGTGACCGATTCGAGACGCGTAATCCCGCGACCGAAACGGCGTTCGCTGAAGTCGCACGGGGAACCGCGGCCGATATCGACGCCGCCGTCGGCGCCGCGAAGGCGGCGTTCTCGAAGTGGAACTCGATGGCTCCCCAGGAACGCGGTCGGCTGCTCAACGACCTCGCCGCCAAGATTCGCGCCCAGAAGGAGAGTCTGGCGCTTCTGGAGACGCGCGACAACGGCAAGCCGCTGTCGCACGCCCGGAGCGACGTGGAGACGTGTGCGCGGTACTTCGAGTACTACGCGGGCATCGCCGACAAGGTCCACGGCGACAGCATCCCGCTGACCGACGAGTACGTCGACTACACCGTTCGGGAACCGCTGGGCGTCACGGGCCAAATCATCCCTTGGAACCTCCCGATAAACATCTTCGGACGGTCGGTCGCGCCGGCGCTGGCGACCGGGAACGTCGCCGTCGTGAAACCGGCCGAGCAGACCCCGGTGACCGCCCTGGAAGTCGGCCGGCTCGCGGTCGAAGTCGGCATTCCCGACGGCGTATTGAACGTCGTCCCCGGTTTCGGCGACGAAGCGGGCGCCGCGCTCGCCGAACACCCCGACGTCGACGGCGTCAGTTTCACGGGCTCGGTCCCCACTGGAATCGAGGTCGGTCGAACCGCCATGAAGAACGTCACGCAGGTCCACCTCGAGCTCGGCGGGAAGAGTCCGAACGTCGTGTTTCCGGACGCCGACTTCGAGAACGCCATAGAGAGCACGATGGCGGGAATCTTCGCGAACGCAGGGCAGGTCTGTTCGGCGGGGTCTCGACTGCTGGTCCACGAGGACATCCACGAGGAGTTCGTCGACGAACTGGCCGACAGGGCCGCCGACCTCGAACTCGGCTCCGGGGACGAGGACCCCGACATGGGGCCGCTCGTCTCGGAGGCCCAGTTCAAAAAGGTCACGAGCTATCTCGATATCGGGCGCGAAGAGGTCGGCGAGCCGGTCGTCGGCGGGGGCGTCCCCGACCGCGAGGGCTACTTCGTCGAGCCGACCATCTTCGACGACATGGACAACGACGCGCGCATCGCCCAGGAGGAGATATTCGGGCCGGTGTTGTCAGTCATCGAGTTCTCCGACGAGGAAGAAGCCATCCAGATCGCGAACGACGTCGACTATGGTCTAGTGGCGGGAATCCACACCGAGAACCACGACCGCGCCCACCGGTTCGCTCGGGACGTCGACGCGGGACAGATTTTCATCAACGAGTGGTTCGCGGGCGGCGAAGAGACACCGTTCGGCGGCTTCAAGCGGAGCGGCTTCGGCCGTGAGAAGGGACTGGCGGCCGTCGACGCCTACACGCAGGTAAAGAACGTCTGCGCGAACATCTCCCGTCGCTGAGAGTCGGCGGACTGCGGATTTTCTCCGTTTCGGAGTCGGTCGACGAGAACCGTTATAAACGGGATGCCATGTTCACCTCAAGCCGTATGTCACATCTTTCGTTACGAATGGGTGATGAGCGTCGAAACGGCCAAGCGGTACTTCGAACTGATGGATAGCGCTTCGGCGGGAACCGACGAGGTCATGGACCTCTACGCCGACGAGCCGGTTCTGCACTCCTCTCGAGAGGGTGTCGTCCGCGGACGCGACGACATCCGAGCGTTCTACGAGGCGAACGGGGAGTTCTTCACCGGCGGGGAACACCACATGGAGCGGTTCCACGAGGCGGGCGACACGGTCGTCTGCGAGGGGTATCTCGACGGCGAGACGCGGGTCGGTCGATCCGCAGACGGCGTGCCGCTCTGCGACGTCTTCCAGTTCAACGACGACGACGAGATCGTCGCCTTCCGGGCGTACCTGGACTACCGCGGGTACGTCGACGAAGTGCCCGAAGACGTCCCGAACGTCAAGGCGGAGGCAGAGGACTGAGATGGCGACCCAAGAGCACGACCAAGAATCCATCCCGGAAACCGGCGAACTGGTCTACATCGACGGTCCGAGGGAACTGGAGTTCAGAGAGTACGAAATTCCCGACCCTGACCCGGAAGCGGTCGTGACGGAAGTCGTACGGACCAACGTCTGTGGCTCCGAGCTCCACGTCTGGAAAGGCGACCATCCGCTGCAGGATTGCGTCCTCGGTCACGAGGCCATCTGTCGAATCAGCGAACTCGGCGAGAAGGTCGAAACCGACAACGCGGGCACTCCCGTCGAAGAAGGTGACCTCGTCGCGCCAGTCTACTTCCAGACCTGCCAGCGATGCGAACACTGCCGACGCGGGGAGTTCTACCGCTGCGAAAACGACTACGAACACACCGGCGAACACCCCGACGTCTGGCCGCACTTCCACGCGCCGTGGGCGACGCACTACTACCTTCACTCGCGAAATCACTTCTACAAGCTCCCCGAGGAGCTGGAATCGAATCCGGGCGTGGCGGCCGCCGCCAACTGCGCGCTATCGCAGGTGATGTTCGGACTCGACCGAACGGGTCTCGAATACGGGGACACGCTCGTCGTCCAAGGCGCGGGCGGACTCGGGTTGAACGCGACCGCCTACGCGAACGAGTGCGGAGCAGAAACCATCGTCATCGACGGGTTCGACGGACGCCTCGAACGTGCGCAGGAGTTCGGTGCCGACCACGTCATCGACTTCCGGGAGTTCGACACCGTCGACGCGCGGGCCGACCGAGTTCGCGAACTGACGGACGGCGTCGGCGCCGACGTCGCCATCGAAGTGGCCGGCGTCCCGGAAGCGTTCGGAGAAGGCATCGAACTGCTCCGAAAAGGTGGTCGGTACCTCGAGATGGGGAACGTTCGGCCCGGCCACACGATCGACTTCGACCCCGGGAAGCTCACTCGCAAGTCGATCGACGTGACGACGGCCGTCGAGTACGACCCTTGGAAGCTCTACGAAGCGCTGGAGTTCCTCGCCGACACCATCGACGACTATCCGTACGAAGACCTCCTCGACGCGGAATACGCACTCGCAGAGGTCGAAGACGCACTCAAAGCGTCCGAAGCGCGCGAGATAACGAGGGCGACACTGGTTCCCAAGTGGTAGCCGGCCGACGCACTGTCGTAGCACAACGGTTATCAGATATCGTCGTAGAACTCCAGCACAACACCGCGAAATTCGGTGCCGAGAATGTTAACGGCAAAAGTGACCGTTCGATACGAAGACGACTGGACGGCCGAGCTCCGGAAGTACGACGTGTTCGGCGAATTTCTCGCCTCCACGTTCCGCGACCGGCAGTATTTCGGTCTTCTCGCGCTCGAAACCGCGGCCGAGGACTACGACGCCGTCGTCCAGACGATCCGAGAGCACGAGAACACGGTATCGTTAGACGTCATCGAAGAGTACGACGTCGAGGGGCCGGATCGGATCTCGGCGACGCTGATGATACAGGGCCAACACTTCGAGTACACTCCGCTTCAACTGCTACTCCACGAAGGCTTCCTCCCACTCGGTGGATTCGGCGAACTCCAGAACGGTACCGAGAGTTTCGACCTGCTGTTGACCAGCCGAGACGACCTGTCGCTCGCCGTCGAACTGCTCGAACGCTTCGGAACCGTCGAAGTCAAATACGTCTCTCGGGAGTTCCAGCGGAAGATAACGCCGAGCGTGACCGTCTGGCACGAGATGCTTGAGTCGGTTCCCGCTCGCCAGCGTGAGATTCTGAACAAGGCACTCAACGAGGGATACTTCGAGATTCCTCGGCAGATCACACTCCAGGAGCTCGCAGACGAGATGGACATCGCCAAAACGACCGCGTCTCAACACCTCAGGAAAGCCGAGAAGAAGATCATGGAGTTCTTCATCAAGTACATCAACCTCTCGGCGACGGACGGCCGCCGAAAGTCCCTCGACCATGACAAGCGCGCCTAGCAGACAAACGGAAAGCCAGTCACTTTCGGCCGTAAGTTAGCACTTGGAGTAAATCGATTAGTAACCGATTGGACGAGTCTACGTGTAAAAGCGGTTAGTGCGAAACGGAGTCGTTTCTCGGTTCGACCGTAGAACGGCCCCTCCGTAGAGAAACGAAGTAGAACCGACAGAAGACCGCCGATAGAAACCGACTCAGATACGGGGACTGACGTAGATTCGTCCGTCGCTATGGACGGAGACGGTGTACTGCTCGACGGTCAGTTCCAGATGCCAGTCCTGGTCGGGCGAGGCGTTCTGGAAAAGCGCGTCGACGGCGTCGACGTCGATCTGCTCGTAGAGGTTCACGTCGAGTTCGGTGATGTCGACGCCCTCAACGTCGGCGAGGGCCTCGCAGATCTTGACGCTCACTTCGTCGGTCTGGGCGGGGTCGTAGCGCGAGCGGTGCTCGGCCGAGATCGAGGAGTGTTTTGCAGTGGTGGGCACAGTTACAAGTAGTCGGTGGCGTGCATTAAACTCCCATCAGACGACCGTCTGACGTCCGTCTCATCGAGAGTCACTCGGAGCTTTCGAGGTGGTCGCGCGCGAACTCCGACAGCGACTCCCAGCCGAGTTCGTCGCCGAGTCGCTCGACGGCCGCGCCAAACGATTCGCCCGCTGAAACCGTGCGTTCCTCGCCGGAAGGAGTTAACCGTCGGTTCGCGTGGTCGACGTCGGTTTCGAACAGCGCGTCGTCGTCCTCGTTGTAGAACCACGCGCCGCCGCCCTTGACCTGCGAGACGCCGACGAACTGCGCTTCGTCGTGGCGGTCGCCCTCCATGGGCCAGTCCTCGTACTTCCGGTTCGCGGCCGCGTCGTCTTCGGACATGGGCCCGAACGTAGGACCGCGAGACGGTTAATCCCGGTGGCGCACGCGGGGCGTTCCGGCTCCCGGTCCTGAACTGGCATGCGAGTCAATCACCCTCGGTCCTCGCGTCCTCGCTCGGCGCGACCGTCCGGCGCAGTCCCGCGAGGACCCGCCGTCGTTCGGTCAGCGCGAAGCCGACCGCGACGATCGCGAAGCCGACGACGGTTCGCAGCGTCACAGCCTCGTCGACGAGCAACCAGCCAAGCAGCGCCGCGACGACCGGCACGACGTAGGAAACCAGCGCAGTACGGACCGCGCCGACGCGGTCGATGAGGTCGAAGTACGCCGAGTACGCGCCGGCGGTCGAGACAACGCCGAGGTACGCGAGCGCGACGACCACTGCGAACGGCACCGCTCCGGACGCCGACTCGCCGAGGCCGAGGCTGACGAGGTGGAGGAGCAGTGCGCCGACGAGCAGTCCCCACCCGGTCGTCGCCAGCGTCGGAATCCGAGGGGAGAACCGCCGGGAGAGGACGCTCCCGAGCGCGAGCGACGCCGCGCCGCAGAGGACGATCCACGTCCCGGCGTTCGCGGGGTCGAACAGATGCCGGGGGTCGGGACTGGCCACGATACCGACGCCGACGATGCCCAACAGAACACCCAGGAGCTCGAGCAGGCCGAGTCGCTCGTCGGTGACCAGCACCCAGGCGAACGCGGTCGCGAGCACGGGGTTGAGCGCGAACACGACCGCGGCGGCCGCGCTCGTCGTGAACTGCTGGCCGACGAAGAGGAAGCCGTTCGCCGCGGCGATGGCGAACACCCCCGAGGCGAGGACGGCCAGCCAGTCGTCGCGGGTCTTCGGCAGCCACTCGTCGTACCGGAGCGCGACGACCGGGAGGACGACCGCGGCGGCGGTGTCGAGTCGGCCGGCCGCGAACAGCACCGGCGGGACGTGACGGAGGCCGACGGTGATGGCGACGTACGACCCGCCCCACGCGAGCGCGACGAAGGCGAACAGGCCGACCGCAATTCCCCGGGGTCCGACCCGCTCGCGAGCGGTGAAGTCCACGTCCGAGGAAAGCGCGCGAGCGTGAAAGCCCTTGGTCCTGCGGCAGTTGTCTGGGGGTTCGTGGCCGGGACTCATCAACTCGCTATCCAATATCAGAAAACTCATAACTGTGAACCGAACGCTTCCGAACGATGCAACGAACCTCCGTGCAGGAAATGTCCGAGGACCTCCTCGGCGTACTCGTCGGCGACGAGTGTCGATGGTGCGCGACGGGAACGCTGGCCCGCGAGGAGTTCAAGAGCGACGACGCGGTCGTCTGCGAGAACTGCGGGACGCCCGCGGTTCGCGTCTGGTAACCTCAACACCTCTTTCTCACTTCGCGTCGCGCACGAACGGAGCGTAGCGGACGCCGCGCTCAACGACGAACCAGGGAACGACCAGACACGCCCCCAGAAGATTCGCCAGCACGTCCGCCAGACCGAAGTACCGCGCCGGAAGCGCTCCTTGGACGAGTTCTATCGAGACGCCGAACGCGAAGGCGGCGAGGAGTACGAAGCCGTCTCGTTTCGTTCGTGTCCATCCCCGGTCGGCGGTCGCATACGCCAGGACGTAGGCGAATCCGGCGTACGCGGTGAAGTGGAGTTTCTTGTCCCAAATCGAAACCCGGCCGTCGGGCGGTTGCGGAACTGCGTCGAATAGCGAGAAGTACGCGATAACGCCCGTAACCAGTGCGACCGCACTCCACCGAACCAACCGCGGAGCCAACGGAACACGAATTCGAGACACGTCCAGAGACGGTCGGCACCGCAACATAAATTCAGCCGGAACCGCCGAACGAGTCGTTCGCGTCGGAGTGGCTACGAGACGCCGCGCTCCTCGTCTGCCGCAAACTCTCGTCGTACGCCCGAACCACAAGGAGTACGCACTCCGCCGTTCAGGTCGTCAGGCGCACGCCCGACGGATACGCTCGTCGACTATCTCCATCGGTTCGCGCCGGCCGTCGGCGGTGATCCGGCCGCCGACGAAGTCGAGCAGGTCGAGGTCCCGGAGGAGGCCTCTGGCCTTCGAGCGGTCGATGCGTAACTCGCGCTGTACCTCGTAGAGGGTCGTCGACTTCACCACCGCCGACTTGAGCTCGTCGAGCGTCACGTGCGTCGGAAGGTCGACGCCCGGCGGGAGGTCGGTTTCGTCGACCGCGTCTGCGAGTCGGTCGTCCGACGGGGACGACCGACTCGCGTCCGCCGCTGCCGGTTCGGTCGAACCGGTGTCGGCGGTAGCGTCGGATTCAGAACGGGGACCGCCGGCCGAGTCCGACGTCTCGACTTCGGCTCGCCCCGATTCCGACTCCGTCTCGGGATCGGCGACCTCGGTTTCCGCGCCGGACTCCGAATCGATGCGCGCGTTCGGCCGGTGGATACCGTGTTTGATCATGTGGTGGCGGACGGTCTGGGGCGTCACGCTCGCGCCGAGCGCCTCGGTCATCTCGGCGAACGTCTCGTGGGCCTCGTAGGCCTCGCGGAGGCGCTCGGGGTCGCGGTAGGACGGCGACGCCGATTCAGAAGTCGGTTCGTCGTCCGCAGTCCGGTCGACGTCGGAAGCGTCCACCTCTCGCTCTTCGGTTTCCCCGTCCTGCGCGACCGTCACCGTCTCCGATTCGGCGGTACCCGCGTTCGCCTCGCTCGACTCGGGCGGGAGCGCGACCCCGCCGTCGGTCACCTGCGGTTTCGCGATGTCGGGCGACGGGTCGGCTTCCGGCGTCGCGTCGGCCGTCGGGGACTCGTCGGTGGCGGTCCCCGGTTCCTCGGCGAGAGTCTCCGGGGACGGCCCATCCTCGACGGTTTCTCCGGTGGCACCGATTTCGACCTGCAACGGAATCTCCAGCGTCGCCGCGTCGCCGTCGATGGGAAGTTTGGTTCCGTCCGGGAGCGTGACCGACACGTCTCCGGCAAGTGCGTCGAGGGACGCGCACTCGATTCGGGCCGGAAGCGTGACGGTGACGGTTTCGCCGTCAACCAGGGTTCGTCCGGGCGTCTGTACGTCGCCGACGGAGACGCCGGCACCGTCGACGCCCTCAATGAGCGTCGCGAGGTCGCGGAGTGCGTGAGGAGCAGTCATAGGTTCGGGGAGTTACCCGAGGCAGGTCACGCATCTAACAAAAAGATATTGTAAGGGTTCAAATCTATGCGCCATTATTTATACCGCGTTTCCGGGGACGCGAAGCTCGGAACGTCGGGGTGGATAACTCGGAACGTACAAGTAGGGCGTTCGACGGTGAGCATCGACTCCCGGCGATAAGTATGTCGGTGACATCCTCCCCGCCGTAAACGGCGAGGCTTCCCACAAGGACAGCCCTTGCTGAGTTGGGAACCTCGGGTTTGCATCCCGTCGTGATACTGGGAGTGCCACGCACCCGTTATCCCTATCCTCGGTGGATTCGGGAGTACCTTGCTTGTTTTCTGACGGTATCCACAGCAGGCGACTCGACGGGGATACCGTCGAACGACCGAGTGGAACTCCCGATACTGTCTCATTCCATCGGGCGGATGGACCGCCTCGGTTGGCATCAAAAACAGGTTATACCCCCGTAAATCTCCCGATAACGGCGCTGTATCCGCGTGCTAAAGCACGGAGTGTTAGCTGAAAGTAGCGCTAAGCCCCCACCCTCAACGGAGCGACCGAAGGGAGCGGAGTAGGGTGGGGATACAGCGCCGTCATCACCTGTTCGTATAGCAATACGGTTGCAGGCCCACAGACCCACGTAGTCGCAACGTTTTTGCATTGAGGTACCGTACAAATTTGCGAACCCAATGGAATACGACCTCGATTCGGGAGCGCATTCGACGTATTCCCTGCACTACCACCTGATACTCACCACGAAGTATCGGCGCGGAGTGTTAACCGAGGAGCGAACCCAATTCATTCGCGGGGTCATCAGCGGGTTCACGGACAAGTACGGCGTCGAACTGACGAACCTTGACGGAGAGGACGACCACGTTCACATCCTGTTCCGAGCGAAACCCACCACGGACCTCGTGAAGTTCATCAACACGGTCAAGGGCGCGACCGCCCGCCGTATCCGAAACGAGTACGCGGACGAACTGAAGACTGAACTGTGGGGCGACTCGTTCTGGAACGACTCGTACTGTCTCATCTCGACGGGGCAGGTGTCGCTGGACGTGCTGAAGAAATACGTCGAGAATCAGCGGGAGAGTTGATGTACTACGCCTACAAGTACCGTCTCAAGCCGTCCGACGCCCACCGCGAGGAGTTGGACCGCCACCGCGACATTTGTAGGCAACTGTACAACCACACGCTCTACCGCCTCAACGAGTACCAAGACGAACACGGCGAACTACCGTCCATGACCACCCTGCGGTCGGAACTACCCAACCTCAAGAAGTGGTGGGACGGCCTCTCGGACGTGTACTCGAAGGTTCTCCAGACCGTCGTGGAACGGCTGTTCGACAACCTCAAAGGACTCTCCGCGCTCAAGGAGAACGGCTACGGCGTCGGTCAACTCAAGTGGAAGCCACTACGCGAGTTCCGAAGTTTCACATACAGCCAGTCTGGCTTCAAGCTCGACAAGAAGGGCGGTCAGACCGTGCTGTCCCTCTCGAAACTCGCGGATGTGCCGATACGGCTCCACCGCGCCATCCCCGACGACGCCGACGTGAAACAGGTCACGGTGAAGAAGGAACCGACGGGCAAGTGGTTCGCCACGTTCGGTATCGAAGTTAACCGCGAACCGCCCGAACCGCCTGCGAATCCCGAGCGGTGCGTCGGTATCGACGTGGGAATACTCAAGTACGCCCACGACACCGACGGTACGGCGGTCGGGTCGCTCGACCTCTCCGCCGAACGGGAGCGGCTGGAACGCGAACAGCGGTCACTCTCGCAGAAGGAACACGGGTCGAACAACTGGGAGGCGCAACGGCGTCGGGTTGCGGAGTGTCACGCCGACCTCCGACGGAAGCGCCGTGACTTCCTCCACAAACTCTCTGCCTACTACGCGCGGGAGTACGACCTTGTGGCGGTCGAAGACCTGAACGTGAAGGGGATGATGGAATCACCGTCGAACAGTCGCAACACGGCGTCAGCGGCGTGGCGGACGTTCCTCTCGTTGCTCGAATACAAATGCGACCGCGAAGGGACGCACTTCGTGGCGGTCAACCCGAGAGGGACGACGAAAGAGTGCGCGACGTGCGTCGTCTCGACGGAGAAGCCGCTATGGGTCCGTGAACATTCCTGTCCTGCCTGCGGGTTTGAGGCGGACAGGGATGCGAACGCGGCGTGGAACATCCTTTCTCGCGGTCTACAAGATGTAGGAGTGGGACACTCCGAAGGAACGCCTGTGGAGACTGCGCTCCCTGTAGATACGCCTGTATCTGCAAAGCGCGTCGTTGAATCAGGAAGCCCTACCCTCAAGGATCGAACGGCGAAGCCGTGAGCGAGTAGGGTAGGGTAGTTCACACGCCGATTTTATCTAATTGATAGGCGCTAACGCGCCGCCGGACCCGGCCGAGTCGGCCCCAACCAAACCATGAAAGCAAAGCCGACCCGGCCGACCGAATCCGACCGAAACTCGCAAATATCGAGGTTTAGAACAGCGCCTCCAACTCGCCCGCGTCGTCCTTCACGAGGTTGTTCAGGTTCTGCTGGCTCTCCTCGCGGATGTCCTCGATGTTGTCCTGGGTTTCGATGGCGATGCCCTGGAGCTGTTTGATGCGCGGGACGTCGGTGACGCCCGAGAGCAGGGTCACCGCCGCGACGTGTTCCGAGTCCTCGACGGGGTAGTCGCCGCCCCGGACCTCCATGCTCGCGGTCTCGTTCTCCAGCCACTTGCGCCCGCGCTCGATGCCTTTGCGGTTGAGGTAGTCGGAGGGACCGCTCATCACGACCAGCGAGCGGTCGGTGCTCCTGACCTCGCAGGGGAGGGTGAGACGGCCGAGCGCCGCCTTCCGGACGAGGCTGGTCAGGCGGTTCGTGGTTTCGGTGGCGTCGAGTTCGCTGTCGCGGAAGCGCCCGAGGAGCCCGCCGTTGGGGTTCTCGACCTGCTCGGTCGCGTAGCCGATGGTCGAGACGCCGCCGCACGAGAGCGTGTTGATGATTTCGCTGGAGTCGACGACGCTCTCGCCGACCTTCTGGCCGGGCTGGACCTCGCCCGCGGCGAAGAGCACGCCGAACCGCCGAACGATCTCCTCGTTGATGCGGTCGTAGCCCCCGCGCATCGACTCGCCGGTTTCGCGCCAGGCGTCGTTGTCGAACACCAGCAGGTTGTCCACCTGGTCGACGAACGTCTTGAACGACCGCGCGGCGTTCAGCGTGTAGATGCCGCCCTCGTCCTGGGCGGGGAGCACGCCCAGACCGTACACCGGCTCGGTGTAGATGCGCTTCAGGTGCCCCGAGAGGACGGGCGCGCCGCCGGAGCCGGTGCCGCCGCCCATCCCCGCGACCACGAGGAAGGCGTCGATTTCGTGGACCGGCACCTGGTCGACGGCGCCCTGAATCTCGTCTAAGTCCTCCTCGGCGATGTCGGCGCCGAGTTCGTTGTCGGCCCCGACGCCGTGGCCCTTCACGCGGGCCTGACCGATGAGCACGCGGTTGCGCTCGGGGACGTTTTGGAGTCCGGCGAGGTCGGCCTTCGCGGTGTTGACCGCGATGGCAGACCGGACGACGTCCGCGCCGATGCGCCGGTCGTACTCGACGAACTTGTCAACTATCTTGCCGCCAGCTTGACCGAAGCCGATCATTGCGAGCTTCATGTTTTGTGCCTCCTAACGCCGACGAGAGGGAGTTACCCCGCCGCTTACCGAAGTTAGCGTCCCTCTTATCGGCCTTCAGGACTACAGGTCGCCGGATAATCACATAGTTATACGCGAGCAAACGGCGTTTCAGGCCGTTCCACACGACGATTCCACGTCGGCGGAGTTGTTTTCGAACGCTGATAATCTCGGCCTGAAACGGAACCGAGGTTCCTCGCCGAACCGTCGTGGTCACGACCGATTTCTGATGCGTCAGTAGTGAGTAAATTTGACCAAATCGTATCATCTTCCGGCGATTTCCCGGCGCGACGAGCGGGATTCGTTCGGCGGCAAGCGACGCGTAACGGACGACGCGAACACCGTTTCGTCCTCCTCGAAGCGACATATTTTCCGTTTCGTCGTCCGAAGGAGGACACGATTCCGGCCTTCGACCTCGGACGGGCGACGAATTGCATCGGTGGCTTCGACGGGGCTATCAGGCTCCCGGCGGAACGGGGCATATGCGACAGTTCATCGTCCTCGGCCACGACGCGCCGACGACTCCGGAGTTCTCGCTCGACGACCTCGCGGGCGGCGCGGGCCGACTCGACGTGCTGTGTCGGTGCGTCAACTCGGCGTTCTTCCTCTCGCACGCGATTCGGGAGGACGTCCGGACCAACCTCGTGCTCGGCGACGAACTGACGATTCGCTTCGAGGGGTCGGAACTGCGGCGGCTCAACCCCGACGAGCGCAGCACCGCGGCGCTGATTCGCAACGCCCTGGGGAAGAAAGACGAGGCCATCGGTCACATGGAGGCCGAGAGTTCGCCGGGCGTCTACCTCTCGAAGCGCGGATTCGAACCGGTGCTGGAGGCGGCCGCCAGCGACGGCACCGTCGTGCAACTCCACGAGGACGGCGACCCGGTGGTGGACGTCGAACCGCCGGAGAATCCCGTGTTCGTCCTCTCGGACCACAACGACTTCGAGGAGAGCGAGGAGGCCTCGCTGGCTGACGCGGCCGACCAGCGCGTGCGCCTCGGCCCGGAATTGCTCCACGCCGACCACGCCATCACGGTTGCCCACAACTACCTCGACACCGAAGGGTACGAGGTGTACTGAGATGCCCGGGACGAATCGATGCGCGTGAGCGTGGTCGGCGGCGGAACCGTCACCGAAGAGCAGGCGGCGGCCGCCGAAGCGGTCGGACGCCACCTCGCCGAGCGCGGCCACACCATCGTCTGCGGGGGCCTCGGCGGCGTCATGGAGGCCGCCTGTCGCGGCGCGAGCGAGGCCGGCGGGACGACCATCGGCATCCTCCCCGGCGAGGATCGCGCGGCCGCGAATCCCTACGTGGACGTGGCGGTCGCCACGGGACTCGGCCACGCCAGGAATCCGCTGGTGGTGATGAACGGCGACGCCGTAATCGCCGTCGACGGCGGACCGGGGACCCTCTCGGAGATCGGCTTCGCGGGAGTGTTCGAGAGGCCAATTGCGGGCCTCGGGACCCACGACGCGCCGGGGGTCGAACCGGTCGAGACGCCCGAGGCGGCGGTGAGGTTCGTCGAGAGCGCGGTCGGCGAGACGACGGACCGCGAGGAGTGACCGCCGCGGCGGTCACTCCTCGCGCCGAGCGCACGCTGGAGCGGCGCCCTCGCGAGTGCGCTAGCGCGGCGACCAGACTGAAGGGGGTCCGTCTGCTAGTTGGTCGGATGCCACTCGACGATTCCCAGTGGAATCAGGCCGACCCCGACGAGAGCGTCGTCTCGCTAGTCCGGGGATTCCTCGAATCGGAGCGCCCGACCGCCTACTCCATCGAGGAGATATTCCAGCAGGCCGAGTCGAACGTCCATGCCGAGTCGTCGTCGACGTGGGAGGACGTCGGCGCGCTCCTCGGCGAGCAGTCGGCGGAAGACCGGTACCGGTGGGCGTTCGAGTACCTCGTCTACGAGGGCGTCCTCGAGAAGCGAGTCGCGGTGAGCGGCGGCGAGCGCGTCGAGTACTATCGCGCGACGGGGGACCGATAGACGGGAGAATCCGGAAGGGTTAAAGTCGTGACGCGCATCGTTCGACGTGCGGGCCGGTGGGGTAGCTTGGTATCCTTCGGCCTTCGGGTGGCCGTAACCGCAGTTCGAATCTGCGCCGGCCCACTGGGTATATATACCTTTTCCCGCATTCTTTGATAGTTAGCCACCGCTTCGGGAGGTGGCTCTGATGGCGGTTCCGCTCCACAACACCGACAGCGACCGCCACACCTGCGACTACTGCCAGGCCCACGTCAGCCGGAGTTTCCGGCGAACCTACGGAACCGAGAGCGGACGCGCGAAGCGATGTCCCGAATGCGACTCCTGGCCGCGCATCGAACACGGTTCGGCGCGCGGCAAGGACGTTGACCATCCCGATCCCCAGGACCACGCCAATCGAAACGGTGGCCAGGAACTCCGCCGGCCGCGCGTGGCCGACGGAGGTGAGACGTCGTGGTAGCGTTCGTCCGCGCGAGCGAACTCTACGACGTGGCGGCCGGCGTCTCGTTCACTCATCCTGCCGAGCAGGAGGGCCACGACGTAACCGGTAGCCGGGAGTGGTGAAGGTGGCCGCTCCTGCTCGCTACGGACCTCGTAGCAACGGCTACCGTCGGCGGGATGGCCCGGGCTCCGTCGCTAGTCGGCTCAATCGTTCGAAGTCCGGCCAACGGAGGCATTCGGCGTGAATCCGCGCGGTGAGACTCCCGCGTGGCAACGCCGGCTCAAGCGGAAACTCGGCGAGAATCCAGCGCGGTTTCTCGACCACGATCTCGTCGAGCATGGGTCGGGTCACACCGACCATACGCTCCAGCGACTCGTCTTCGCCCGCATTCGCGGCATCGATAGACTCGAAGTCGTGAACGCGTGGATTGCAGTCGAGCGGAAACTCGACCGCGGTCCGCGGAGCCGCGTCATCGACTTGCTCGAAGAACGGAGGGCATACCTCGAAGAGTACGGTGAGCGTGACCTCCCGAATCTGAGCGCCGAGGAGCGCCGTGAACGCGCCCTGTCGCTCTACAAACAGTCACCGAAGTCTGACACCGAGTCCGGCGAGGAAGCGCTCTCGGCCGCCCAGAAGCTTCAGAGGATGCGGTCCGAGCGAGGTGAGACGGCGTGACCGTCTACGTCGACCTCGCGCCCCACGAGTTCGCCGCGAACTACATCTTCGACGAAGACGGGCTCAGCCCGTTCTTCGGGTGTGACTACGTCGTCAAAGCCAACGGCGGAAGCCACGTCGCCGAGTTCCAGTTCGAGGGAAAAACGTGGGTCACGAAGCTCTACTACCAGGATTCCGGAATCATGAATCCTGGCGCAACGACTCCTCAGGGGACTGATTCTCGTTAAACGAAGTGCGAGAGTTCCGGATACACGTCTTCCGCCATCCGCGCGAAGACCCGGTGAAACAGCAGAAAGCGAACTTCCACATCTCTCCGCGTTGGCAAGGGATGCGCGTTGAGAACAGCGACGGCGATGTGAGCGAGCTCTCCGTTCCTGACGATTTGACCGAAGGCATCAACGTGCGTGCCGTAGGGGCAAACATCGAGTTCGACCACTACCGATACCTGCTCCAGCGTGCTGCCTCAGCACACGACGTCAATCCGGGGTACTTCGCGAATCCTCACGAACACAGTAACGTCCAAGACGCCGAGCGCTACGTCCGACTTCACAAGGCTCGAAGCGGTCCGATTCACGCTCGCGATGGGCCGATTGCGAAGATGGCACATCTCCTGGAGAATGATCGCGACGGCTACCGGAAGCTCGTACAGAACGAGCGCGACGAACACGGCCGCCACCTCCCGGGATACTACCACACAGTCACGCTCGGTCCGCGACGCACCGAGGCTGCGTTCCCATCGCACTCACTTCCGAAGGAAGTGAAGCACTACTACTCGCGAGAGGCCGCCGGGATGCCCGAGTCGGAAGCGCTTGCTCATCCGAAACTCGGAGCCTCGTATCAAGTGAGTCGATGGGACCAGAGACTCGGTGTCACCGACGACGATCTCGCCCAGCTGACTGAGGAACTCGAAGAGACTGTGTTGGCAGTCCTCGCCGAGGCAGGTCTCCCGGTGCGCCCGGGCGACCGTGACATGAAAGGCGAAATTGAGACCCGAGGACCGTACGTTCCCGACGCCTATTTCGAAGCGAGCGAGAGCAATCGCGACCGGAATCTCGTCTCACTCAATCTGACCAGAATCGAGCAGCGCCAAGAGAGTGTGGTCATCAAGCATCTCTCGGACGGGTTCTCTCCGGTCGAGTGGGAGTCACTTGAGAAACTGGTGACTGATGGCGGCACGGTTTCGCCCGCGGATATCGCCGACGACTACGGCCGACACGTTGACTCCGTTCGCCGGGCGCTCAAGCGTCTCCCCGACTTAATCGAACACGACTACGGATGCGTGAAGCTCCGGAGCGACTACATCGCCGAGTACGTTCACGAGGCAGTCGAACAGGCCCGAGACGCGACTCAGCGGGCGGTTGAAGCGACCGCGAAGGCAGCAGAAGCAGCGGAGCGTGGCGTCGACGAGACGACGAGTGCGTTCATTGCGTTCTGTGCGAGACACGGTATCGAAGTCGACGACCGTCACGAGGCGCGCCTCACCCTTCGGATGGGTGGAGTGCGTGACGCCCAACGACGAGTCCAGCAAGCGTACCGACTCTGGGTGAACGCCGGCAAGGACCCAGCACGGTTCCGAGAGGCGCAGCTCCATCTCGGTGAGCGAGGCTACGGGGTCGCCTGGCAGTTCCTGTAGCCGGCGACGGCTGAGAGGCATCACTATCGATTCCCGCCCTTTTCCGAAACCCCAGTTTGTCTAACTCCGATACCTATGCAACCCGATTTGTACTTCTCCGAGCGACCCGACGACGATCTCAACCCGTCGGCCACCGGAACTCGACCGGGGCGGTCGAGATTCCGGTTAGGGGTGTGGCTAAGGCCACAATTTCAAAACACCACCGCCGGCGGTTGGCGGCGTCGCTGCGACACTGCCCCGAAGGGGCGCGCGAAAATTTAGACCGGATGATCCAGCAGTACGGGCGCGCGCGTAGTAAGGAAACTGAAGTCAACCCCTCCCCCTCAGCCCTCGGCAACTATTTTATACTGAGTCACCGCTCTCAGGCGTGTTAGGGTCATTAATTTCTTGGACTTACCAATTACAGCCATAATCATTATTATTGATTATGTAGTTGTGCTCTTGGAGTGGGAAACAATGCCAGACGAACACCCGTTAGTTCAATTTCAAGAGGGGGGAGAAGCTGCGATACTGAACTACGACGTTCCAGATTCTACATCCTATTCCATCAACTCGATCATTGAACTCGATTATCCAGAGAACTGCTTCAGTGAGTACGCTAAACGGGTCCCTCCAGACACGTTAGAAACTGTGAAAGGGACTGAACCAGAGAAGCTGGCCGAAGACGTCAAAGACGGGTTAGAGAAAGGAGAAATCAACCCAGCCCTGTTCAAAACAACATTCTCGAAAGCTGTCCCGAACGTCTTCTTTAAAGAAGCGATTCTACGGCCGAGTCGGTTACTTAATCCCAACGTTGTAGACAGGCCAGCTATACCAGATGGCGGTGATACTCAAACAATAGACGCGACAGATGATGTAGATGTTCGGCGGAAGCGACTCCTCAACGACTACGAGACTCGCGATCATCTGTCGACAGACAGCCGCTTCTCTCGGCTGCGAGCCATTAGTCCAGAGATTATCGCGAACATGGCATTGAAGGGATATACGTTCACATGTGGGACGAACGCCTTTGGCGAGTACGAGCCAGCATTCATCCCAGAACCTGAGAAACCAAAACCCCAGTTAGCGCTCGTTGAGGAGTACCGACTCTCGAATTTCTTCGGTGATTATGGTGCTGGCCGAACAGTGAAGACGCACTCCCTTTTTCCGGGAGAAGAATCGAAGATTTCGATTAAGACGTTCAAAAGCAATGAGCGAGAGCGACAAGAGACCTCAAGCATCCTTGAGTCACTCACTCGAGAGTCAGCAGAGGAGTTCGAGCGAACTCTCCAAGAAGAGCACTCTACTAAGGTAGCGAAGGACAAGAGCAACGAGTTCACTTGGAACTTAAGCCGTGAAGCTTCCGCTACTGTTCCGATACCGATTCCGCAAGCCAAAACGGTTGCTACAATCACCGATAAGATAACTGGCGCATTCGGAGGTACAAAAAAGGCGAAGTCATCGCGAGAACAGACGGCCAAAACCGTCAAATCAGCCGTCAACAAGCACGCCCTCAATAAATCCTCCAAAAGGGACCTCAATGTAAATACCTCAACGACAGCCAAAGAGCAGGTAACCGAGGAGCAGTCGATTGAGCGGACAATTGAGAACATCAACATGAGCCGGACACTGAACCTAGTCTTCCGGCAGATGAACCAAGAGTTCATCAGCGTCTATCATCTCGTCGATGCTCGAATCGCGTTCTGGAACGGCTATCCCGATACCTATGAAGAAGTTCCCCTGCACAAGTTAGATAGCCTGTTGGATCGCGTCTTAGTAGATGGAGACGTCGAAGTGGAAGTCGACGGCGAAGTACATGCTCTAAATGTCCGAAGTGAAATCGACGACCAACTGAAGTCAGAACTCCGGCAAATCTACGACCATGTCGGAGAGATTCACGAGAACTTCATCGAAGAGGTGGAGCGTGGCGATCTTCGATACTGGCGGGTGAACCCCAACCTAATCGATCAATATCGAGAACGAGAAGTTGACGGCATCATCCTTTCAACCACAGAAACGACGCTTCGCACGGACGGGGTTATCGTTGAAGCACTCTTAGGTCAGGGAGAGGCTCTTGATGAGTATTCTGAGCAGATGCAAGAAGAATCCGTCGAAGCAACTGAACAAAACAACGAGCTCTTGGACGCTCACGTACAGCGTGAAACCCTCGCTCGAACCATCGTCGACAAGAAGGATAAGGAGGCGGCGGAAATCTATGAGATGGTGTTCCCACCAGAGGAGGATGAAGCGGGCGCGGAAGAATGACTGGCCCCCTCAGGAACCGCGAAGCGGTTACTCCCGATGATGTAGTCAGCAACACAGACCGAGTTTTGTCAACCGATGCAGTCGTCGAGTTCTCACCTATGTTTCGGTCAGTATCGGGTACGCCCCAGCAATTTGTTATCTCTTACATACTGGGCGAGCAGAACACTGACCGATATCGAGTGGACAAGCAATTTCAGGCAGTCGTTGACGAACTGGTACGAATATTGACTGAGCCTCCGTTGGAAACCTCAGTAGCGGCTCCAGTTATTCAGGATGCAGACGAACGAAAAAGAAGTATCCTCTCGGACTCGCCGGCGTGGTTTCGAGTCGCACCAAATCCAGACGCATCGGATGCATCAACGTTTTACGAACTTCCTCAGATGAGTTTGGTGCGAAAGTACTGGGAGGACGTCGATACCATAGCAGAACGAGTGGGCGTAGGTCCAGAATTGGTGAGGGCTGTCATGTATATAGAGACGACTCGGGGGTGGTACGACGAGATACCCAACTGGTTCGATGCAAACAAGTCAATTCTCCCAATGAACGTGCATGTTGACTATTGGGATGACACGGGGATCACGCGAGAGTATTTCGAACAACCACATGTGAACATCCTCTTCGGTACGTATCTTCTACGGGAACTACTCGAACGAGTCGAGAACCCGACCGTCGAAAAAGTTGGTACACTCTATAACAATCTAGCGGCCGAGAAAGTTTCGAACTACGGCGCACGAGTTGCCCGTCTCATCGGTACCCAGCCTTGGTACAGAACTACAAGGACGAGCGCTGCCGCTCAACCAGTATCACTTGCGCACGGAGCAGACATCTTGGGCGACAGCGTTGGGGTTAATGGGAAGAATAATCCAGAGGATATCCGCGGGCTGAAAAACCGGTTCATTGAACTCGGGTTCGACTGGTTGGGGTCGAACTCGACGCTTGATGCCGCAACTCTTGATACGATTAAGCTGTTTCAATCCATTGTACGGGGGCAACGATCTGTCAGTGGTGATGGGCGAGTCGATGTCCCCGGGCCGACATACAATTGGGTGATATCATCCAAAGCCCCCCGCTGGCAGCGAATGCCAGCGGGGGCAATGGATGGGACGACAGGATTCTACAATTTCGAGCTCATGGAGGAGACCAACGAACACTTCGACTACGGAACGAACTGGATGGCCGATACAATTCGAAGTGCAGGAGTGTACTACCGTGAAACCTATCTTCGAGTTCATCCTGATGCGGCTCTGCTCACCATCAACGACGTAAGTTTGCCTAGAGGGGGGCCAGCGCCGCCCCATAACGGACATCAAACCGGACTAGATTGCGACATCCGTTTGCCACGAATCGATGGGACGGCACCAGGACAAACAACGCACGAACACGCGGAGTACGACCGTGAAACGACGCGAGGGCTCCTTCACGCTCTGACGGTGCAGCCTCTGGTTACGAGGATTCTTTTCAATGACCCTGTCCTCGCTAGTGAAGGACTCTGTACTCCTCACGCTGGACATGATGATCACATCCATTTCGAGATTCGACCACCGTGAATGGCTTGCCCCATTCCACTCAAAATCTCTCGGCGAACTCAATTCCGACCGATTACGCGCCCGCGCGTAGTTAAGGAAATAGAGTCAACCCCCCGCCCCATCACCAATTGTCAATAGGTAATACCACTGTCCGAAAATGGCAGTCGAGTCTAGGTCGATACTGCGCAGAATTGGCGGAACGCGAAGTACCGAAAAATCGCCACGGAGTACGCGCCCGCGCGTAGGCACGTAACGGAAGTCAACCCCCCGGGGGAGGGTACCGCCCACAGAATATCAGCGGTAGAGGCTCTGTCGCTGATTTGGCGAGGACGAAACTATCTCGAGACAAACGGACACCGATCTCAGTCCGCGATGGTGCGTTCGACAGTATCTGACGGTGACTCTGAAGCAGTAGTAGAAGGACGAGCGATGGTGAGTCGGCCGAAACAGTGATCGTGAGAACACAGCGAGAACCGGCGAGATTCAGCGGCTAACGCAAGCCGGACGCGCATGTAATCACCGAGATTCCTCGACATCGCTCCGCCATCGGCTGCGGTCGCACATGCCGGAACCGGCGAATCCTCCGCGTACCGATGGATTGCGTAGGCACCGGTCGAGCGAGTTCGCAATCCGTACTCTGGGAGGTCTGCGAGCGCGACCGTGAACAGGTCGGTCATCAGTCGCCTTCCATGGAGCTGGCGGTCGCCTGATCGCCGAGAACATCGCGCTCACCCGGCGAGAGCTTACGCTCTCGCTCACGTTCGACGAGCGCTTCTTCTGAGGAGTTCGCCGTCCGGTTGTCGCCAACGTTGGGGATAGGTACCTTCAGGACACCTTCTTCGTGGTCGTAGGAGACGAAGACGTGATAGTCATCGGTGAGTTCGCCTCCGTCGACGAGGCCGTTGTGTTCGAGAATTGCCTTCGGAATGGTGATACCGGCGGTGAGATGGTCTTTGGTTCCACTGAGACGGCGGATTTTGACACGATGCATGGCACGGCGATATACCGTCTCGTATAAAATGCTATGGGTCGGATAGATTCTGCCTATGGACGCGAGTGAGATGATTCTGTCCTTGTTTAAATATTTATATTTTTATAGGATTGAATCGGCTGCGCGCAATGTAGAGCGTGAATGTATCATGTCCGGTATTGACCCCCCACGGCTGGTAGAAACTGTGTACTGAATACAGGGCGCGTATCGGTCACACGGCTTTTCTGAGCTTGATGGTACGGACAAGAAAACATGTAAAAAATATCTGAAGATACGGGCTTTGGTAGCGGGTGTCGCCCAGACCGTCCGGAATCAGTACACTTTTTATCGACCGAGCAGATTTTTCCGACGATTCGTTCTATGACCAGCCGGCTCGCGGTTCGTCCGGTGTTCGACCCCCTCTCGCCCCCCGCCGCGCGACGGGCCCGATAGCCGCAGCACTCGGGTTCGTTTCGCTACCTCCTCGGTAGTCGCACTCCCTCTCGATCAGATACGCATATGCCGACACCCACGGAGTCACCGGCCAATTGCCGGGGCTCGAACGATCACGTACCGACACGCGAACCGAAGTCAAACCGCTCACTCGAACCACTCGGCGGTGCGCTAACACCCCGCGGGGGTGGTCTTCGATGATTGCTGCCAAGCGCTTGCTGTGGCGTAACCGGGACTTCCGGCGCTTCTTTGCCGGGCAGTTCACTACGAACGCCGGAGATAGCCTCTACACGGTCGCGGTACTCTGGCTCGCCTTCGAGCTGAGCGGGTCGACCCTCATCACCGGCGCCCTGAACGCGATACTGCTACTCCCGTGGCTGCTACAAGTGTTCGCCGGGCCACTCGTCGACCGCCTGCCGCTTAGATCCATCCTCGTCGGGTCACAGGTGGTTCAGGGCGTTGTTGTGCTCGTCCTGCCGCTCGCAGCGGTGACTGGACATCTAAGCGTCGGCGTCCTGTTCGTCGTCGCCCCGGTTCTAATGCTTGCCACGCTCGTAATGGCGCCGATGGAGACCGCGCTACTCCCTCGTATCGTTGATGACGAGCGACTCTCCGAGGCCAATTCCGCCATGGCGACGGTGACACTCGGGCTGGATATGGTGTTCGATGCAATCGGGGGCGGTTTCATCGCCGTCTTCGGAGCGACGATGCTGTTCTTCGCTGACTCAGTCACCTTCGCCGTCGCCGCGCTGCTATTCGCCGGTATCTCGCTGGGACCTCCCGGAAGTCCGGAAGAAACAGAGGAGACTGACGAATCCGAACCGACCGTCGAGTCAGTGCTCCGGTCGTACGTATCGGATCTACGGGCAGGTGTCGAGGTCCTTCATGGGACCCTCTTCATGGAATTGATGATGACGACCGCGGTGGCGAACTTCACGGCCGGGGTCACGCTGGCGATTCTACCGGCGTTCAGCGCCGGCATTGGCGGTCCTGCGATTTACGGCTTGCTGTTGGGAGCCCTCGGCATCGGTCGGCTCGTCGGGTCCATCGTCGGCCCATATGTAGAGGGTGTTCCCTACGGGATGGTTCTAATCTCGCAGGGGTTCGGCGCGGGTTGCTGGGTCGCGGCGGTGTTGGCGCCGTCGCCGGCGCTCACGATCGTTCTGTTCGGCCTCGCGTGGGTGCCTGCCGGCACATCGGGCGTGCTTACGGCGACGCTGAACCAGCGAGTGTTCCCGGCCGACATGCTCGGCCGGGTCTCCGCGACTAAGGGCACTGCCACGGGGGCGACGCTCCCACTGGGCTCACTCGTCGGCGGTATCGTCGCTGAAACGCTCGGAACGACGACGACTCTGGCGCTGGCCGCGAGCGGCTTCGGCTTCACGGCCGTCTACGTCCTTCTGCGGCCGCGGCTCCGACAACTCCCTGCTGTCACGGCCGCCGAGCCGGACGACTTTGACCTACAGACCGAGACGGAGCAACCGGCGGAGTAGCGGGACCGCCCCGGTCTCAACCCGTCCCGTCTGCACATCCTTCGATAAGTCCGTACACCTACTGAACAACGGATTTACTCCAAATCAGGCGTAAGAGATGGGTCGAATCTACGGCATACATGCTCTGTATTCAGCACGGCCAGTTCCAAGTTACTTCGATCTGGTAGGAGCCACGTGGTGCATTCGCACCACATATTCCTCACACCACCGACTCTCAGTCCCGAAGAGTTTCAACAGGGCCACGATTCTGAGTCTGTCGCACTATTCACTCCCAACAGACCAGCTGGTTTCTGCCTCTACCCGTAATTCCTCGGAGTCCAGGACGTCAGCGATCTCCTCCGGTGTCACAGACCCTTGTCGAACTGCGAGATCCATCAGCTCCTCGACCGCGCCAGTCGGGACTGCAGTCGTCCCGCCGCACATCTTCAGATAGTAGTCCGCCGCGGTGTCGAGTGCCGTCGACTTATGCCCCTTCCCGGTAGCCTCTTTCAGATTCTCCCATTTACGCTTTCGTGCATCGGTCGCTTCGATACGCATATTCGTTGCACAACCTCCCCCGGAACCTAGTATTCTGCGGTCACTCAAACCGGGAGAGTATATAAGGAGTGTACGCGATTGAATCCAATTGCTTCGAGATTCGGGGGATCCTCGCTACTGTATGTTCCTCGTTGCACAATCAGATTCAGCGAAGTTGTGCAACGAGCGAGATTCGATTCTGTCGACGTACGACCCCTGGGCGGAAGACTGGGTGAGACACCTAATCGAGTTACAACCAAATACCGGCATTATCAGAATATGGCAAATTCTAAACTAGTCCAATACCGTACAGAATCAAGATTATCCCGACTGTTTGAAGACTGAGAGAAATAGCAACGATAAGCAAGAGGTAATTAACCGAATCTCGGAGCGTATTTCCCACTATGCAGGCTTGTTTAAGAAGAGTCACAAGAACATCTTTTTGAGTTGTGATTCCTTCTGCAGGTTCATCAGGTACTGCAAGTTTGAAGTAATCGCGGTATATTCTTTGAGGAGTTCTTTCGGTGAGACCACCGATAATAATGGGTCCAACAGTTCCACATACAGCGGATACAACCAGTAGTGTTGTTCCCGTAATCGTATACACATTTAGAAGATTCCCAATATTGTTTAGTTGTTGATTCAAGAGTATCGCAGCGAGAGAAATTAGAATACTTAGTGAAACTACCGTTGTTCGACCGAGACGAAAGCCAGCAGATTGGTAAAATCGACGTTGTTCTAGCAGATTGCTAATCTTCTCATTTGCTTCTGTTCTCAGCAATTTTAGGGAGCTTTCGTCAAGGTGTTCTGCTAAATCTTGAATGTCGGCTGTACTGTCAAATAGGTCCATGTCCTCAATTTGGCGTTTGAATTCTGGACGAGAAAATACAGAAAGAAATTGCTCGAATTGATTTCTAGACTCAAGTTCTTCTGGATTGGATATATCGGACTCGTAGATTTCCTGAATGACCGGATTCAAATCTACTTCAAAATATGATTTTACGGAAAATGAATCTCCCTTGGCGTCAACAACGTAAATCTGCCAGAAAACGCCATCAGTTAAGATTCCCATCTCTTCTGCGTCGCCATGGACAAGATATTCATGAAGCTGTCTCTTCCCCGATTCGTAACTCTGCGGTGTTTTAGCCTCCCCGATTACGGTAATTGGTAGATTCGTAATGGTAAAATCAGGCCGTCTATAGGGATGTCCTGAGAGAATTGGTTCGCTCTTGAATTCAAGTCCTAATGCGTCTAACAGTGGGTATATAATAATCCGTATTCTGTCGACTTCATACATATCTTCATTTGGGATATCGTTGGAGATATCCTTGAGAGCTCTAAATACTTGTTCCCTATACCTACTATTCATATTACAGGTAGATATACCCTCTATTAGTTATTTTCGCATCAGTTGAGAATCCGTACTCTCTACTTTCACTTCCGCTCTGTCCGTGGCAGACCTTCTTATCGCTACTCTCCGCACAACGCTACGTCGAAGCAACCACCACGATCTCCACAACAGACCTACCATGCCCAAATTCAACACCAACTGGCCCATAGACGGTATCCTGACCGACGAAACACGCTCGAAGATTCAGAGCGCCTACCGCCACAACCTCTCAACATCCGGTCCGGGCATCGAAGAGACGGAACTCACCGACGGGCTACCGCTCGACGTCGACGCTTTCCTCCTTAGCCGCTTCGAGGATAACTTCGTTCATGCGGAGGTCCACATCGTGTGCAAGGACCATCCGGAGCTGGTCGTCGACGTCGTGGAGGACTGTCCATACCACGTCGACGGAGATCGACTTTCGACGCTGGCCGATTTGGGCGAGGAGTACGCCGACCTGGAGCAGGACCTCCTGGAGGTCTCGGCACTGATGTGTAATCTGCCGGAGTTCGAGGAGGAACTTCAGCAGTACGTCGTCGACCGCGTGGCGTTCCAGAGTCTGACGTGCTACGAGGGGCTGCTCACGTTCTCGTTCGGCTTCTGGGTCGCGGACGTGATCGTCCAGTCGTATCAGGACTTCGAGCACGAGCTGGGCGAACGAGTTGGGATTCCGATTGAGCCGTCGGTGGAGGAGTTGGTGGATGCCAGAGAAGTTGAATAACTATCTTTTTTGTTCGCTTCAAAATACCAGAGATATTGAGTTAGACTATTGGCTAATTTGGTCGTTGTTGGTTTTGGAT
Source organism: Halorussus vallis (assembly GCF_024138165.1). Taxonomy (NCBI): domain Archaea; kingdom Methanobacteriati; phylum Methanobacteriota; class Halobacteria; order Halobacteriales; family Haladaptataceae; genus Halorussus; species Halorussus vallis. Next base: position 1,741,498 of record NZ_CP100000.1, read on the forward strand.
ATGCCCAGATGTCCTCACTGTTCCCACGAAGATGACATCGAGAACTTCACGTACACACTTACAAACGACGGTAAACGAGGCCATGATATCGAGATGAGCAGTGTGACCTCTGCAACTCAATACCTCGTTTGTCCGGACTGCGATTCAATAATCGGTGGGGGTCATGTAATCGGATAAAGATAACACGGTCAACGATTTTGCCGACAAATTTTCATCCATTCCTTCACATTTAAGTACACCTGAGCGGTGAGTCGAGAACTTCTCCTGGAGGAACAAATTCCGATTGCGTCGAGTAGTAACGGCTACTACATCCTTGAAACCGAAGACGAGCTGAAGGAGTACGTGGACAACCTCGAAGGTCGGATGATGAAGATCGCCGACCTGAAGTACGCGATTCGTCGAGCGGCTCAGGACTGGGACGACGATATCGAACCGTCTGAAGATGCGGATTTACTCTAACTAAATTTGAGAATCGGTGAAAGTAAGCCTCAGTGATTAATTTCTTCTCTATGAGCGATAAACAAGGGTCAGCTGATAATGAAGTCCTTCGCTATGAATACGAAAGCGCAGTGGATACAATTGAAGCCCAAATTGAGGAAGCTAACGAAGTTCGGGATCAATCACTAGGACTACTTCGCATTATATTCATTTTACTTGGGATTATTGGGACTGCGACGACATATGGTGTTAGTGAGGTTCTTTATCAGGTCCTTGTAGTCCGTCCGTACTGCGCCCTCCATTTTCCGGTTTGTATCGGCACAGATCTCCTCGCCTACTGGTCGGTCTTTCTGCTATTTTTGGGTCTGATATTTATTCTCTTCTCCTCAATTGGGGGAGTAAGGAAATTCGGTGCAGCAACTCATAACGATATCTACGATACACTTTCTCAGGAATATACAGAACGTGAATTCTTCGCCCGGCGGCTTTCAGCCCACCGAAACCGAATTGCTCACCTCGCAAACGAAATAAAAACGTCTCAAACAGCTCTTGCTACTGGGTCGAGTTTGCTTGGATGTAGTCTTTCGCTGCTGGTTCTTCTTGGTCTCACAATTGCGACCAGGGTGCAGTTAGAAGATGGATTGCGACCTCTTTGTTAGGGGTTTCTCTTCTTCTGCTTCTTTTTAGTGTTCGGACGATTCGTCAGATGAGCCGAGCCATCTCCCGGGAAACCTAACAGTCGGTTTGCTTGTGTCAAAATACCTCAATAGGTCACTTTCGGTGCCCTTTGCTCGCTTTTATCTAAATCCTGTTAGTACCAAGCAAACAGATGATTACGGACGCTCGCGCCCTTCGCAAGTCCTACGTCCCACAGGAACTCCATCACCGCGAAGGCCAAATTGATTATCTCTCTTCGGCTCTCCGGCCGATTACCGACGGCGATACCGGCGAGGATGCTTTCATCTTCGGACCTACTGGCACAGGGAAGACTACCATCGCCAAGTTCGTCCTCCGCCAGCTCGAACGCGAAGCCCTCGACGTTCGCTGGGGCTACGTCAACTGTATCTCTGACGCCTCGAAAGCAGCAGTCCTCCACCGACTCGTCCGAAAAGCCGGATGCGGAGCGGACCTTCGCAAAGAGGGTACTGCCACGTCGACGTTCCTCGACCGTCTCCGCGACCTCGATAGCCAGTTCGTCGCCATCGTCGACGAGGTCCACGTCCTCGACGATATGGACACCTTGCTCGCGCTCTACGAGCTGGAGAACGTCTCGATGGTCATGGTGACCCTCGATGAAAAGAGCCTCTTCGCAGAATTCGGCTCACAGCTCGAAAGCCGCCTTCGAAGTTCCCCGAAGGTCGATCTCGACAAATACGGGCAGGACGAGATGGTGGACATTCTCCAGGGGCGCGTTGAGGCGGGCCTGTCGCCCGGGTCAATCACCGACGAAGCAGTCGACTACATTGCGGACCTCGCTGCTGGAGATGCACGCCAAGCGATTGCTCTCCTCCGACGCTCAGCAAAGTACGCCATCAAGCACGGCGACGGCCCGATCTCCCCGGCGGTCGTCAGTCAGATTCGAAAGGACGCCCAGCGAGACATCCGGTCGTCTCGCATCGCTGAGCTGAGTACGCACCAACGATTGCTGTTCGACATTCTGAGGGAGGCAGGCGAGCTGTCGGCTGGGGAGTTGCATTCTCGGTACGAGGAGCAGGCGAACAATCCGAAGACGCGGAGTGCGCGACGGCGGTATCTCGGGAGTCTGGAGGACTACGAATTGATTACGTCGCGAGGAGCAGGGCGTGGGACGCGGTACGAATTCAGGACCAAATAGTCACCAAGAGATATAATAATCTCCTTTACATTGATAGAGTATGGAAAATGATGCCCGAAACCATAAATTGGTGATGTACGCTTCATCTGGATTAGTCGACCAGTATTTCAGACGGTACTCCGAGGATATATCGAAAATCATCGAGCGTGAAAGCGAAACTTCGTGGAAGGAGCTTAGCGGGGGTATCAATGGGGTGCTTGCCTCCCTGAAGGGAGCGATGAGAAAGAAGTCGGGCAAAGAGTTGGTCAAAGAAATCAATTTAAATGACGACTATCGCCAGGTACGGGCTCTCATGAACGTATTTTCGAATAGTGGTCTTGTTTACCCCGTTGAGGCTTTGATGCAGGGTAAAGAGTCACCGACTGGTCTGTACCGATTCGACACAAACCTCCAATTGGTACAAACGGAGGACGCAGGGGAGAAGATGATTCGGGTGAGGGGAATTGAGAAAGAGGTCGACTTCACCGGACTTACCTCGGAAGAGAATTGGTCATCACGTAGTTTTGTCACCACCGCACGAGGTACTATCGACCCCTTTCCGTTCGAAGGCGTGTTCATGCCGGTAGAGGCAAGCGAGAAGATGTATCGAGAGACTGAAAATGGGTTTGAACTTGAAACGCTAGAGCTTACTGTACAGTTTTTGTATATCCTCGCACCAGATACGGAAGACTACCTTAATTGGTCGAACTACCAGAAGCTAGTGCGGGATCACCCCCGCGATGTTGGCGAATCTGGAATGGAGAAATAGGTTCTGAGTCCCTGATGTACACCATGACCAGATGGTCCTTCTATGTCTCTACTCCGTTCCGTGAATTTCTGTGAATCTCCTTTCACGGTTTGATTTCCCTAATTCCAGGCCTCTCATCGCTTTCCGGTTACTTACCGTGAATCTCCGCTGTAGACTTTAGCGGTAGTCGTGAGCCACCTCCGAATATGCGAAAGCACAGTAGGAGGCGACGATATGTCGCATAATCGGTCAATTACGATTCAACAACCAGAGTGGGTCGAACCCCTTCTCCAGCAATTCGGCCTGCGGGGGTTGAAGCGATGACCGACGCCACGCCCGCGGATTCATACCCGTGGCGGTACCGGTGTCCGAACGGCCATAGTTCGTGGCGACCAGCAGGACCAGAGAAGTACGAGTGCAAGGCCTGTGGTGTTCGGTTCAGCAAGGAGGAGCGCCTCGATATGCTGGAGGATGATGTCGGTCCCGGAAATTTCGGAGAGGAGCAGTGAAGATGGGAAGTAGAGGCGTCGGCTATCCTAACTCACTCACTTTCTTCGTCAAGAGTGAGTTCGCCTTCCAGGTAAGCACGGCCTCGCCATGTGATGGAGTAGTAGCCGGGATCCTCACGCTCAACCAATTCAGCATCCCGAAGCTCACGACAGATTTGCCCGATGTAGTTACTATCCTTGTACCCTGCACTTCGGGCGAGACACTCTGGGGAGAGTCGCAACAGGTCAGAGCGAGAACTCGGGGGTGTTTCCAGCCCGAGCAGTTCGAGGACCGCCCTATGAGCGTCTGTCGGGCCGTCCTCCTCCAATGCCATGGTCGCTCGTTTCAACTGTCAGGGTTTAATTTGCCCGATTCATCTAGCGGACAATGTAGGTGCAATTCTAACAACGTAGCTACGTGGATAGATTTAAGTTGTGTCGGTTATCACGGGGGAAGTAACGGAAGCAATGCGCGGACCCGTCGCTCCCCGATGGGTCCCTCTCAAAAGCGGACCAGTGGTGAGGCACTGGGTCCGCGGCTTGCTTCCGTATCAGGCTACGGAAGCATGATGGAAGATGACTCACGGGGTCTTGAAGGCCCCGACAGACCAGTGGAAACGACGGACGACTACGCGGACTGCCCCAACTGCGGAGCGCAGATACTGGCGCTCGTAGCGCGCGGACCGTCTCGGCACTTCCTCGAACCCTGTGGATGCCGAGTGACGGCGATGACCGCACACGACCTCGTTGGCGATACCAAACAGTCGCGGGTGGCGACGGACGGCGGCATTCAGTTCACCGACCTTCACGCCTTCGAGCGCGATCTCCTCTATGCAGTCCGAACCCTCGAACGCGAGGATGAACCTCCGAAGGGCCTCGCAGTCAAGGAACACCTCGAACCCGACTACCGTGACCGGATTCACCACTCGCGGCTCTACCAGAATCTGAACGGACTCGTCGACCGTGGCCTGCTCGCGAAGGGCGAGAAGGACGGCCGGACCAGCGAGTACGAGACGACCGACGAAGGCCGGCACCTGGTCGACCGCCGCGCGAAGCGCCTCGCCGAACGGGCCGGGTTCGCGGTCGAAGGCGGTGATGACCGATGACCGGCTCGGTCCCCGTGGAATCGGTTGAAGCGGACACTGCAACGCCCGCCAGCGTCGACGCGCTCCCGGACGGCGGTGTTGCCGAACCGCCGGAGCTGTACCCGATGTCCGTCCGGGTCAAAGTCTCTGAGAAGGAAGTCACCTGGCACGCCAGCCACGCCACCTACGAACAACTGCACAACCACCCGAGCGGGAACCTCGTCGACGATATCGAAGATGAGGCGATGGACCGCGACGGGTCGCTCTTCGACGTGATGGTGGCGAAGTCCGGCGCCTACTGGCTTCTGGAGGTGGATGACTGATGGATGACGAAGTTGGCGTCCCGACGTACACGGAAATCGTTCGGACCAGTGCGGCTGAACGCTTCGACGCCACTGCGAACCTGCTCTACCACCGCGCTCTGTACGCGCAAACCGGCTATCGGCAGAACATATATCTCAAACTCGCCCGGACCGCGGGCCGAATCGCCGAGCGACTTGACCCGGAGATGGACCTGCGAGGTGTTCGAGCGTGACGCAGGAACTCGACTGGCCGGCCGGCTTCGACCGCACCAACCCGGCCGACCGGACGCGGAACAACCGCTACGAAGCGACGCTCCGGGACTCCATCGACGACCTCGAAGCGGAGCTCGGACGCGTCGGCGTCGACGATTGGCGACTCTCGACGGCCGCACGCCACCAGAAGCGGAATCCGAAGTACCCCTACGCCGACGCGAATCCGAGTGACCCGAGTGCGGTCGTTCGGTGGTCCATGGACGGCGCGCAGTACGCGGTCGCCTGTGACGCCTACTCCCGACTTCGGGACAACGTCCGGACGCTCTACCTCTACGTCCGCGAGAAGCGCAAGATGGAGCAGCGCCCAGTGGTCACCGGGGAGAGCGAGTTCGCCAACGCGCGACTCCCGCCAGGCGACTCGGAAGCCGACGCGGTGGTGGCCCGCCGACCGCCCCACGAACTTCTCGACGTCGCACCGGACGCCGCAGAGGACGTCGTGAAGGCGGCAGCGCGGCAGAAGCTGAAGGAACACCACCCAGACCGCGGCGGCGACCGGGAGGCGTTCCAGCGCGTCCAGGAGGCGAGAGAGGCCATGCTCTCCGATGGGGACCGATGAACCGGGACGGTAGACCGGACCCCGCGGACATCCCGCCGCGCGAGGCCGTCCAGCGATACCTTCGACGTCGACGGTCCGACGCGACGGAAGCCAGCGTCGATTCGTGGGCTTACCGGCTGAAAATCTTCGTCGAGTGGTGCGAGGGCATCGGCATCGAGCGCGTCGGCGATCTCCGGCCGTTCGACCTCGACGAGTACTACGACATCCGGAGCGGGACGGTCGAACCGTCGACCCTCGAAGGCGAGATGTGGACGCTCAAGAAGTTCGCCGAGTACGTCGACCAGCTCGGCGCTGCCGACAACTTGGCGGACGCCGTCCGCATTCCCGACGTCGACCCGGAAGACCGCTCGGACGAGACGCTCCTGGAGGAGTCGCCGGCGCTCAAGCTAATCGACCACTTCCGGCAGAGCGACCGCCTTCGGGGAACGCGCCGGCACGCGTTTCTCGAAATCGCCTGGCACACCGGCGCGCGGATGGGCGGCATCCGAGCATTGGACATCCGGGACGCCCATCTCGATGAGGATTATGTCGAATTCAAGCATCGGCCTGAGACGGACACGCCGCTGAAGAACAAGCAGAGCGGCGAGAGGCCGGTCGCGATTCCGAGCGAGGTTTCGGACGTCCTTCGGGAATATCTCCGCGAGCACCGCTACGACGTCCACGACGGACACGGTAGGCAGCCCTTACTCGCCAGCAATCGGGGTCGCCCCGGAACGAACACGATTCGGGTCTGGTCGTACCTCGCGACCCACCCGTGTCTCTACTGTCCGTGTCCGCACGGCAAGGAGCGAGAGACGTGCGAGATGACGGAGTTCGCCCATGCCAGTAAGTGCCCGTCGAGTCGGTCTCCCCACCAGATTCGGACGGGCTCGATCACGTGGCAGCTGAACATCGGTATCCCGCCGGAAATCGTCGCGGAGCGGGTCAACGCCACCATCGAAGTCATCGAACAGCACTACGACAAGGAGTCGCCGCTGGAGCGCATGGAGCGCCGGCGACGGCAGTACGTTGAGCGAATGGAGAAACACGAATGACGCAAACCCCCAGCAGTGAGTCGTATCGCCCGACAATAGTTTCCGGCAGAGTTTTTCCCGGAATTAGATGTACCCTGCGCCGGCCCACTTCTCCCGCATTCTACTTCGGCGAGCAGTGCGTATCCCGTGAGTCACTACTGATTCGCCAACGACCTTTCCTGGGAACGCGTTCGAGAAACGAGACGCGTTTCGCCAGAATCCACAAGAGGGCCGACGACATACTCGGCCCAATGCGGGTGCGCCAGCACCTCTCCCAGCACGAGGCGGTCGAGGACCTGCCCTTACTCACCGAGTCGGCGGTCGTGACCGACGTCACGGCGATGGACCGCAACCGGACCGACGAGGTCCTCGCCGAACTCCGGGCGACGCTCGACGAGCACGGCACGCCGGAGTGGCACCGCGAGCGCCCGCCGGACGACGAAGCCTGTGATGACTGGCTTGCCGAGCGACTCGCGCCGGTCGATCACCAAAAGGGCGCGACGCCGCTGGGCCGGTTCCTCCCCGAGGACCGGCGGACGGACGACGTCGGCGGGAAACTCGCCGCGCTCCAGGGCCGGTTTCTCGAACCGTACCCGTCGCTCCTGCGCGTCACCGTCGAGGCCGACGAACCGGTCGAGTTCCAACCCGGCCAGTACCTTTCGGTTCGCTACCGGGGCGTCAGCCGGGTGTACTCGATAGCGAGTTCGCCGACTCGCGACGAGATCGAGTTCTGCGTCCGGCGCGTTCCCGGCGGGCGGATGACCTCCGAGCTGGCGGTCAACCTCCGGGCGGGCGAAAGGGTGACCCTCCGGGGACCCTACGGCGACTTCCTGCTCGAAGAGCCCTCGCGCCGGGACCTCGTCTTCCTCGCGACCGGCACGGGCGTCGCCCCGCTCAAGAGCATGATCGACTACGCCTTCGAAACGGGGTTGGACCGCTACGAGGGCCGACCGCGGGACGTCTGGCTCGTCCTCGGCGGAGCCTGGGAGGACTCGCTACCCTACCACGAGACGTTCCGGTCGTACGCGAGCGAGCGGGCGAACTTCCACTACGTGCCGACGCTGAGCCGTGAGGTCTACCTGACCGACTGGGACGGCGAAACCGACTACGTGCAGTTCTCGCTGATGAAGTACGTCGACGACGACGCGGTCGACCGGCGACGCCTGCCCTGGCGGTTCGAGTCCCACCTGCGCGACCCGCCGGCGTACTCGATTCCGGCCCGCCTCGACCCGTCGAACCTCGAGGTCTACGCATGCGGGGTCAACGCGATGGTGTACAGCCTGGTCGACGCGGTCGAGCACCTGGGCGTTCCGCCCGAGCACACGCAGTTCGAGGGGTTCGGGTGAGCGAAACGAGAGCGGGCCGAAAGGCGTATGCGGCGAACCGCCGGAACAGAGGGAACCGCATGGACCGCCGTACGTACCTGCAACGTCTCGGGGCGAGCGTCGCCGTCGGCGGTACCGGGGTCGGAACGTCTTCCGGGGCCGGGTCCGACACCGTCGCCGAGGGCGGACCGGCGAATCGCGCCGACTGGACGCTCGCGTTCGAAGACCGATTCGACGACGGGTCGCTCGACACCGACGAGTGGTCCATCGGCTTCGGGTGGGGTCGAGAAACCGCGTCGTCGTACGAGCGAATCGTCGACCGGAACGTGCGGGTCGAAGACGGGCGCCTGAAACTGACCGCGACCCACGACGGCGGGCCGGAGTCGGTGTACGCCGGCGGCGTCAACACCCGGAACAAACGTTACTTCGGCCCCGGTTCCTACTGGGAGGCCAAACTCCGGGCTCCGGACCGACGCGGCTGGCTGCCCGCGTTCTGGAGCGAGCCGAACAGCGGCGTGTGGCCCCCGGAGATCGACTTCTTCGAACTGCTCGGGAACGACCCCGGCATCTCGCACCACAACGTCCACTACGACGCCAGCGGCGAGCAGGGCGGAGCCCACGCCGAACTCGAACTGTCGTACCCCGGCGTCGTCTCGACCACCGACCCCCACGTCTACGGGTGCGTGTGGCGCGACGACCGGGTCGAGATGTACGTCGACGGCCGGCGGGTCGGCGTCCACGACGACCCGACGGCGATGGCGTCGCTCCGAACCGGCGCGCCGTTCTACATGATGCTCAACATCCACGTCGGGAAGACGGGCGAACCGGACTTCGGCGAACCGTGGGGCGAGGAGATGGCCGTGGACTGGGTGCGCGTCTGGGAACGGAAGTAGCGGGCGGCGACCCCGACGGCGGAACCGGCCGTGCGAGTTTCAAGCGGGACTCCCGAACGCACCGCATGGTCACGGTATCGAAGCTAGAGGACACCGCGAGGCGCGTCTACTCGGACTTCTCGGAGAAGAACGTGACGTTCATGGCGGCGGGCATCGCGTACAACGCCTTCGTCTCGCTCGCGCCGACGCTCCTGTTGCTCCTGTTGGTCATCTCGGTCTTCGGCGGCGGCCTCGAAGTGCGCATCGTCGAGGTCGCGGGGAGTTGGCTCCCCCGCCCGATAGCGAACGTCGTCGAGCAGATATTTCAGGGCGAGTCGTCGGCCGCGAGCGTCTCGTTCGTCGGCCTCGTCGTGCTCGTCTGGGGGACGCTCAAGATATTCCGCGGCCTCGACACCGCCTTCTCCGAGATCTACGAAACCGAGGGCAAGAACTCCTTCGTCGACCAACTCAAGGACGGCGTGGTCGTCCTGGTCGCGCTCGTGGTCGCCGTCCTCGCGACGGTGGGCGTCACCGTCGTCTTCGCGCGGTTCTCCGATACGATTCCGTTCGTCGGGTTGCTGACGCCGCTGGTGCTGGTCGTCGGCCTCGTCGTCGCGCTCGCGCCGATGTACTACCGGTTCCCCGACACGGACCTCGGATGGCGCGACGTGCTTCCCGGAACCGTCTTCGCCGCGCTCGGCTGGGCGGCGCTCCAGGGACTGTTCCAGGTGTACCTCACGTTCCAGGACCCCAAGTCGGGCAGTTTCTTCGGCAGCGTCATCGTCGTCGTCACCTACCTCTACTTCTCGGGGCTGGTCCTGTTGCTGGGCGCGGTGGTCAACGCGGTCGTCGGCGGGCACTCCTCCGGCGCGCCGGGCGGCGTGGGCCGCGGCGCGACCGGGTACGAGACAGAGCGAGAAGAGCGGATGGACCGAGACGAGATCGCGGCGTACCTCCAGACCCTCCGCGAGGATCTCGGCGGTCGCTACCCGGGGATGCGGTCGGCCGACGCCGCGGCCGCGGACGAACCGGAGTACCCCCGGCCGACCGGCGACGTCGAGGTCGTCGAGCACACGTCGGTCGAAGACGGCCGGCGGCGACGGGCGGTCACGCTCCGCTGGGACGTGCCGACCGACGCCGACGACCGCGAGGGTTCGGGCGCCGACTGACCGCCGGATTTAATCTGTCCGTCTACGGCCCTGCGCCGGCGTCCTCGGGCGTCTCCTCCAACAGCGTTTCTGCTCGCTCCCGTAGCGACTCGGGGAGTTCGCGATCCTCGACGAGCGCTTCGAGCCGGGTTCGACACTGGGGGTGCGCCAGACTCGACAACGCTTGTTCTCGGTACCGTTCGCCGATGTCGTCCATTCGGGCGAGTTCGACGAGCCTCGCACAGTCGTTCGCGGTCCCGAGTTCGTTTATCGCTCGTTCTCGCGTCTCCGGGTCGTTCGACGAGTCGCTGGCGGTCTCGAGTTTCTCGGTTGGTGCGTTCATCGAATCACCGCGAATTCGCCGTCCAGCAGGATACTCCTGTCGGCCGACGGGGACCCGGCCGAGTCGGGCACCCCGGCCGCAAGAGCGACGCACCCGGCGCGCTTACGCGACCCGTGCCCGACTTCCCGCTCGTTCACGTCAGCCGACCGCCCGCCGAACCCGCAGAACCCGCCGAGCGCGCCCCCGCGGTCGTCCTGCTCCACGGCCGCGGCGGCGACGAGTACAACATGATCGGCCTCGCCGACAACCTTCCCGACGACCTGCACGCGTTCGGTGTGCGCGCGCCGTACGAGGTCGGTTCGGGGTCCGGCTACGCGTGGTTCCCCGAATCGCCGCGGAGCCGCGGCGGATTCCGAAAGGCGGTCGACCGACTGGCGGCGTTCGTCCGGGGAGTCCCGGAGGCGTACAACGTCGACCCACAGCGCGTCGGCCTGTTCGGCTTCAGCCAGGGCGCGATAGCGGCGCTCGCCGCGCTCGTCGACTACCCCGACCGACTCCGCTGGGCGGCGGCGATGAACGGCTACCTCCCGGAGAGTCACGACGACCCCGAAGAGGTCGCCGACGCTCGCGGCAAGGCCGTCTTCGTGGCGGTCGGCGAGGACGACACCGTCATCCCTCCCCGGTACGGCGAGGCGTCGGCCGAACTGCTGGCCGAGGCGGGCCTCGACGTGACGTTCCGGGCGTATCCGACCGGCCACCGGATGATTCCCCGCGAGATTCGGGACCTCTCGGCGTGGCTCGACTCGCGGCGCTGAGCGGAGCGACCGACGGCGCACGGCCGACGGTGACCGACGGTGACTGACGACGGGCGAGGGCGACCGGCGATGCACGGCCGACGGCGGACGACCGAGTCGGGCCCGCCGACTGCCGGACGTGTTGACAGACTGATGAACTACCGCCGCGGGCGCATCGTCCGCCGCCGAGAGCCCGGAGACACCGGAATCAACGCGTTCGGAAAACGCGCGCCGGCCGAGTTGTTTTGTCTCCGAATATTCGGCCCTATTCCCGAATGACTGGTCGAGTATCGGCCACACAGAGGTTTAATCTACGAACCCGGCGAACAGCGGGCATGTCCTCATCGGGGAGCGAACGCGAGTCTGTACTGATACCGACGGGCTACGACCCGGGGTGTTACCCCTGCGTGTACTCGCTGGGCAAGCGCGGGGTCCACACTGTCGTCGCGTCCGAGAACGACGCCGTCCCGTCGTTCGCCTCGCGGTTCTGCGGGGAGACGGCCGTCCTCCCAGACCCGGACGACGACCTGCTCGCCTACAGGGACGCGCTGGTCGGCCTCGCCGCCCGGCCGGACGTGAAGACGGTGATACCGGTTCGAGAGCAGGACATCTACCTGTTCGCGAAGTACCGCGAGCGGTTCGAGCGCTACGTCTCGCTGGTCGCGCCCGACCTCGCCACGCTGGGGCGAGTCCACGACCGCAAGGAACTGTTCAAGGCCGCCGCGGCGGCGGGCGTGCCCGCCCCGGAAACCCGCCTGCTCTCGGCGGTCGACGACTGGTCGCCCAGACTGCTCGTGAAGTCGCGGTACAACCTCCTGGCCGACGAGTGGGTCGACGCCTACGCCCCCGAGGCGGCGTCGATAGCCGACGACATCACCCACCTCGAACCGGGCGAGACGCCCGACCTCGACGCCATCCGCGAGCGGATGGGCCACGACCCCATCGTCCAGGAGTTCGTGCCCAAGGCCGGCGAATACATGTTCGCGGCCATCTACGACCGCGGCGAACCGCTGGCGACGTTCCAGCACCGCCAGATTCGGGGTAACTCCTACCGCGGCGGCGGCGGCGTGTATCGAAAGTCCATCTACGACCCCGAACTGGAGGAGGTGGCGCGGGCACTCCTCTCGGAACTCGACTGGCACGGACTGGCCTGCATCGAGTACATGCAAGACGCCGAGACGGGCGAGTACAAACTCGCCGAAATTAACCCCCGGATGTGGCAATCGCTGCCGGCGACCGTCCGTGCCGGCGCCGACTTCCCGCACTACTACTGGTTGCAGGCGACCGGACGGGCCGGCGAAATCGACACCGGACCGCACCCCGGCTACGACCTCGGCGTCGGCAGCCACCTGCTGTACGGGGAGGTCGGCCACCTCCGGAGCATCCGCGGGCGGGACTCGCCCCTCGTCGAGCGCCCGTCGCTGGCCGGCACCGCCTGGGAGATACTCGTCTCCTGCTACGACCAGCCCCGCTTCGATTACCTCCACCTCGACGACCCCGGTCCCTTCCTGAGCGGGGTTCGACACGTGCTCCCGGTCGGAGAGTAGGCCGCCGCTTCAAAGCGGTTATCCCCTTCGCATCCCTGGAACCACCAATGAGCGAACCGACCGAGATGGACGTGGCCGACGCCGCCGACGCCGCCGAGCGACGCAACGAGCAAGTCGCGCGGGTCAAGGAACACGCCGGGCAGATCGCCCGCGAACTCGCGCTGTTGCAGGGCGGCGACTACGGCCAGCGGTCGTTCGACACCGACGGCGGCGAGTGGACGCTGAAGTACGAGGCCGGGGCGCTCCAGTACCTCCGGTTCGCCCCGAAGTCGGGCCGGGAGGTCTACGTCGTCTCGACCAAACAGCCGCCGGACCCCGAGGAACTCGCGTCGGCGATGGAGGACTACGGCGCGTTCGTCCGGTCGTACAACGAGTACGTCGCGTCGCTCGACGGCGTCTTCGACGACGTGACGGTCGAGTTCCCCGAGGTGGCGTCGACCGACTCGGTCGTCGCCGAGCGCGACCGCATCCTCGGCCGCGTCGAGGACGCCGCGGACAGGATGGCCCTCGAACTCTCGCGGTACGACGGCGACGACTACGGGACGTTCGCGGCCCGGGTGTCGGGCACGCGCTGGGAACTCAAGTGGGACGGCGACGGCGCGTCGTACGTCCGGGTCGGCGGGCAGGGCGGCACCTACCTCGTCTCGCAGTACGAACCGCCGTCGGCGCCCGACGTCTGCAAGCACGCCGAGGCGTTCGGCGGATTCGTCGAGGCGTTCAACGACCACGTCGCGGACCTCGACGCCGACCTCGCGCAGGTCGAGTTCGGCGGCGACTGACGCGGAACCGTTCGAGCGACGACCGACCCGAGGTGACCGGGAGGTGACCATCTCGGGAACCGCGGTTCTCGGCCGGAGGCGGCCAGTAGGTCGCGCCTACTTCCGGCGAGCGATAGTATCAGGACCGTATATTAATGACCGTCCGAGAAGTACGTCGGCGTATGGCTGGGAAGGCTGGGGAACGAGAATCGGTCCTCATACCGACAGGGTACGACCCGGCGGCGTATTCGTGTCTGCGGTCGCTCGCCGAGCGGGGCATCTACACCATCGTCGCGTCGGAGAACGACGACGCGCCGGAGTTCGCTTCGCGGTTCTGCGACGAGACGGCGGTGCTCCCCTCTCCGCACGACGACCTGCTCGCTTACAAGGACGCGCTGGTCGGTCTCACCGCCCGGCCGGACGTGAAGACGGTGATACCGATTCGGGAGGAGGACGCCTACGTCTTTGCGAAGTACCGCGAGGCGTTCGAAGAACACGCCTCGCTGGTCACGCCGGACCTCGAAACCCTGGAGCGGGTCCACGACCGCAAGCAGTTGTTCGAGGCCGCCGACCGGGCCGGCGCGCCGATTCCCGAGACGCGCCTGCTCTCGGGGGTCGACGACTGGACGCCCGAACTCATCATCAAGTCGCGGTACAACCTCCTGACCGACGAGTGGGGCGGGTCGGGGTCGCCCCGGCGCGCCGAGGAGGTCAAGACCGTAAAGCACCTCGAACCGGGCGAGACGCCCGACCTCGACGCCGTCCGCGAGGAGATGAAACACGAACCCATCGTTCAGGAGTTCGTGCCCAAGGACGGCGAGTACATGTTCGGCGGCATCTACGACCACGGCGAACCGCTCGCGACGTTCCAGCACCGCCAGATACGGGGCAACTCCTACACCGGCGGCGGCGGCGTCTACCGCGAGGCGATGTACGACCCGGAACTGGAGCAGGTCGCCCGCGACCTGCTTTCGGAACTCGACTGGCACGGACTGGCCTGCATCGAGTACATGCGAGACGCCGAGACGGGCGAGTACAAACTCACCGAGATCAACCCCCGGATGTGGCAGTCGCTGCCCGCCGCGGTGCGGGCGGGCGCCGACTTCCCCCACTACTACTGGTTGCAGGCGACCGGACAGGCCGACGAAATCGACGCCGGCCCGCATCCGGGCTACGAAGTCGGGAGTTCGAGCCACCTGCTGTACGGCGAGGTCGGCCACCTGCTCTCCGTTCTGCGCGACGAGTCGCCCCACGTCGAGCGCCCGTCGCTGGTCGGGACCGCCTGGGAGATTCTCTCGTCGTGCTACCACCGGCCGAACTTCGACTACCTCCGGGCCGACGACCCCGGGCCGTTCGTCCAGGGGGTCGGGCACATGTTCTCGAAGCGCTGACCAGGCGGTGACGACGCGAGCGGAAAACCGGATACCGCGCGGCGGTTCGTGTGATGCAACGTGTTCGATTCACCTGGGGACGTAATCGACAGCGAATCAGGGGTCGTTCTCTCGGCGATTCAGTTTTTCCACGACCCTGGAGCGAACGCCGCGGACCACATCCGTCCCCCAGAAAACTACGACAGCGACGCCGCCGAAGGCAAACAGGGAGAAGACGACGCGAGACAGGTATTCGAGTAGCGTAAGCTCGAAGCCGACGCCGCCGTGGAAGACGACGGCGGACGTCGGTGCTGCCCGTCGGACGAGCGGGCGTTCACCACCGTCACGTCGCATGCAATCCACGGTAGGCCATCACGACGCCGACGATGAAGACGACCGTCGCCAGGTAGATGGGGCCGAGATGGGTCACCCAATTGTGGGCGAACGCGTCCGAGGTGTAATGCATCGGCAGCGCGAGCGCGAGGCCGACGACGGCAGCGACGACCGCCGTCGCCCACGCCCAGGTGAGCCGCTGGCGGACGCCGTACCACGAGAGGGCGGTGACCGCGATCCCCGTCGAGATGATGAAGGCGGCGGTCGCGACGTGCAGGTGGCTGATGTAGTACGCGACCGTCGGATTCAGGTCGGCCTTCGACATCCCGTCGAGGGTACTCACCCCGAGTTCGAAGCCGCTCCCCACGAAGTTCAACGCGAGGAAGACGATCCCGTATCCGACGAACGCGACCCCGGCCAGCGCCATCAGCAGGGAGCCGTTGCGTAACTGTGAGTCGATCTCGATTCGTTGCTGTTGTTCACGTGCGACTGGTTGTTCGGTTGCCATGGTGGTTCACTGGTCTTTCAGCACGAATCCATACGACTCCGAATAGCAGATAGGTAACTCGTGACACGTCGGCAACTGCTGTCGCCGTGGTCACGGAGTGACGATCCGGCAGCGACTGCCGGCCGCGCAGCCGATGAGTAGGCGTCACCGACTGCACGGGAGAACGACGACCCCTCCGGGCGTTCCTCCGACGCGTCCGTCTCGTCACTCTACGACCGTTTCGAGCGGCACCGTCGGCGCCCGACGCCGATAGAGCGAGTACGTCGATTCCGCCCACCTGCGTGCGTCCCGCGAGTCGGTGTCGAGCAACACGCGGACCGTGACGCTGTCGAAGTCGTGGCCGCAGATCGCGATCCGGTGGTCGAAGATGCCGACACCGTACGGCGGGAGATCGTCGTACAGTTCGACGGTGAGATTGCCGCTCTCCAGGGTTCGGGAGGACAGCTCCGGATACGTCGAGCGGATGTACCGGGCCACGTTCGGCGAGTCGACGAGTTCCGCTCGCATGCCGTCGATGATCTGGCCGCAGAACTCCTCGCGACACGGTTCGAGGAGTGCCAGCGACGACCCGACGAACCGGAACGTGTCGGTTTCCCTGAGCAGGGTGAGGAATCGATTGATGGGAGCGTAGGGATTGTCGGCTTCGGCGACCGTCACGACCGCATCTACACACATCTCGATCGTGAATCCGCTGTCTTCGTCCGGGAGCCACTGCCAGACGTCGCGGACCTTCCGCTCGGTTTCGACTCGCTCGATCAGGTCCGCCATCGCGGACGCGACGTACGCACCCAGCGGTGTCGCCTCGTACCGGTGTCCGACTCTGCGAATCCAGTTGCGGTCTTCGAACTCGCTCAGCGTCCGACGAATCGTCGACGACGAGACGCCGGCCGTCTCCTTGAGCTCGAATCGGTGACGGGGACGGACGGTCAGGGCGACGAGCGTCGGGGCGCGGTGTTCCGACCGCGCCAGATACGCGATGTCGTCGATCGGTGAACCCCTGCTCGAAGCCATGCGAACCGTACGCACGATTTCGTATTAACGCTTCTCTGTGCGCCCGGACCACCGTCGAGTCGCGCCGGACTCGGGAGATTGAGAGAAATCGCGTGATGTGCTCGCCCACGAGTTCCGCATCGAAGTGACCGGCGGGACGAACGAGTCCCGACGACGCCGCCTCGAATCGCTTCCCCGACAGCATCTCGCGTGCCGCCTCATCGATGTCCAACGCCGAGCGCAGCGCGTCTCGGGTCGTCTCACGGTTCACGTACGCCCACCGTTCCTCGCATCCAGAGAACGTGCAGGAGACACAGGTACGGGTACTCTCCGGGAGTCTCGAAGGTGTGGACGAACGGTTCGTCGGGGAGAACGTCCCCTTCCCGCGCCCTTCTCCAGCCGTCCAGTGCGGCCTCCGCGGAGTCGAAGCCCCCGCTCGCGAAGTACTCCCCGTCTTCCGGGAACTCCCTGTTTGGGCCTTCGGGTACAACGTCGCCGCCGCTCTCGCCGGTGACCGAGTGGGCGATTCCCGTGCCGTTCACCCAACCGACGCTGTCGCCCGCGCGGATTCGCAGCGACTCCGGATAGTACTCGTGCACGCCCATCCTGACGACGTGGTCCGTATCGGGCTGGACCACCTCCGGTGGCGACGGAATCTCGCCGGACTCCGTCCGGACGACGATGGTTCCAGCCATGGTGTCCAAGTCCTCGTGTGGAAGACAGCAATAGTGGTAGTGTCCCGGCGTAGTGAACCCGTGTTCGAACCGGTCGCCCGATTCGAGAAGCCCCGCCCGCAGCTCCTCGCCCCGCGAGGCGGTTTCGGAGTCGAACCCGCCGCTCGCGAAGTAGTCCGCCTCGTCCGGAATCCGTTCTTCGTATGCGGTGACGGTGTGTCTAACGGATTCGTTGTTCCACCACGTTACCGTCTCACCCGGGTCGACGGCGAGGCGGACGGGGTCGAACGAGCGGTGTTTCAATTCGACACGTGGCTTCGGTGGTGGTAGGCGAAAGCGGGACGTCGAGCATCCTGCGACCCCGCCGAGTCCGATCGCGGCGGCGGCCCGGAGAACGGAACGTCTCGTCGACCGCCGTCTCATGCGTAACGTGTAGCAGTACTGAATTAAATCCGTTGGGGTGACTCGACCGAAACCGTCCTGTTCAGCGGCGACCGAGCGCGCTACTCCCCCGACAGAATCTCCCGCACTCCTTGTGTCAGTATCTCGCGGCCCAGCGCGGCGTCGTCGAGGTCGACGTGTTCGTCGGTCGTGTGCGCCTGCGAGAGACTGCCCGGTCCCCACACTATCGCGGGCGTGCCGTCGGCGACGAACTCCCGGGCGTCGGTCGCGGCCTCCATCCCCCACGGTTCGTCGGGAGCGTCGGCGCGCTCGGCGGAGAGACGCCGGAACCGCGCGGCTAGCGGGTGGTCGTCGGCGATGGCGGCCGAGGCGTAGTGCATCACGAGCGAACGGTCGGTGGCGACGCCCGCCTCGCGCTCGACCGACTCGAAGAGGTCGTCGAGTTCGCGTTCGACGTCCTTGTACTCCTCGTCGGGGAGGATGCGCCGGTCGAGCAGGAACTCCGCGCGTTCGGGGAGCACCGCCATGTTCGAGTTGGTACCCGCCTCGAACTCCGTGACGGTCGCGTAGGCCCGGCCGCAGAGGTCGTCCTCGCGTTCGCGGAGTCGGACGTCGTAGTCGTCTATCGCGTCGAGGACCGGCCGGGCCTCGTCTATCGCGTTCGTCCCCTGGTCGGGGTGGCTGGCGTGGGAGGCGTCGCCCGCGACGCCGACCCGGTAGGTGGCGACGCCCTTCGCCCGGGTCGCCACCCGGAAGTCGGTGGGTTCCAGGACGACCGCCATATCGCCGCCGTACCCCGCCTCGACGAGCGTCCGGGTGCCGGGGTCGCCGGTCTCCTCGCCCATCGCGGCGTGGACGACCAGCGACCCTTCCAGGTCGCCCGACTCGATTTCGGGCGCGAGGTCGCGGGCGGTCAGCATGGCGAGCGCGAGGCCGGTCTTCATGTCGGCGCTCCCCCGGCCGTACAGCGTTCCGTCCTCGATAGCGCCCTCGTAGGGGTCGTGGGTCCACTGGTCGGGGTCGCCGGCGGGCACCACGTCGAGGTGGCCGTTCAGCACGAGCGTCGGGCCTCCGGAGTCTCCCGAAGCGCGCTCCTCGTCGGCGCGGTCGCCGACGACGGCGACCGCGCTGGGCCGGTCGGAACCGGGCGTCTCGACCAGTCGGGCGTCGACGCCCTCGCCGTCGAACCACTCCACGACGAACTCCGCGCCCGGCCGTTCGTCGCCGGGCGGGTTCTCGGTGGGGATTCGAACGAGGTCGGCCGCGAGGTCGGCGAGTTCGTCGCGTCGGGTCGTCATCGTGACGGGCGTTGGACGCCGGCCGTGTTAGTTCCCCTCGGTCCGACCGAACAGTCGGTCGACCGCCGCCGCGCCCGGCCGGCCGAACGCCGATCCCAGACACATCGCGGCGTGGTACGCCAGGTCGTCGGGCGTGTGGTAGGCCGCCCGGGCGTGGGCCAGCGTCGCGCGGGGCGACCACCACCGCTCGTGGAGGTGCTTCCTGCCGATCTGGTAGTACGTCTCCCGGAGCGCCCGGTCCCGGACCTGGTCGGGGTACGCCTCGTACAACTGGGCGTACGTCTCCAGTATCTCCATCCGGCCGTCGAGGTAGCCCCAGGAGTCCGACAGCGACTCACCGGTCCGGCCCCGGACCACCAGCGGTTCGTCGACGTAGTCGAACTCAGTCTGGAGCGCGAGGTCGACCTTCATCCCGGTGTCGTCGGCCCCGTGGCGGTGCCGAAGCGGGAGCACTCGGTCCAGTGCTTCGCGGTCGATTAGCATCGTCGAGTTGATGCAGGGGAACGTCCGCATCTCCAGGGCCCTCTCGATGACGTCGCCGCGGACGGCCGGATTCGGGCGGAACTCCCCGCGGGCCTCGTCGACCATCCCGCAGTAGACGACCCCGACGTTGTCGTCGGCTTCGAGTTTCGCCACCTGCGTTCGCAGTTTCGCCGGTTCAAGTCGGTCGTCGTCGTCGAGGAACTGGACGTACCGCCCGGAGCATCGGCGCGCGCCGATGCTTCGGGCGGCCTGGGGTCCCTCGTCGCGGCGCTGGTCGACGTAGGTCGCGCCGAACGCCTCGACCACCGGCCGGGCGTGCCCGTCGTCGGAACCGTCCACGACGAGGACCTCTATCGGTTCGTACTCCTGGGCGTAGACGCTTTCGAGCGCCCTGCGGAGTCGGTCGTTCCGGTAGTGGGTCGGCACGACGACCGACACCAGTCCGCCGGAGTCGGAGTCGGAGTCGGAGTTCGAGAGCATTGGTGGGCGGTGGGCGTACGCCGTGAGTGGGGAAAGTCGCGCTGGCAGCCACCACGGACTTCGGCGTCTTAGAACATCGACGACCTCATTTTGCGTTTCCACATCTTGTTGACATCCTCCCCGCCCCGAAGGGTGAGGATTTCTGAGGGTTGAGATATTACGGTTTGCAACCCGCCAGTTCGCTCGGTGCGAAACGCCCCGAGGTTTGGTTGAACAGGTAGGCTACTGGCCGTGCCAAACGACCGTTACTCATATCCTCCGTCGGAGGATTCTGAGTTATCTTTTTGCGAATATTCACCGCACCGTTCACGTCCGCGTTCATTGTCGCACCGCATGACTCACAGACGTACAACCCACGCTCCACACGATTCGCGTCACACTTCCGACCACAGCACGAACACGTCTTACTCGTATCTCGCTCGCTCTTACGGTCAACGAGAATGCCGTGTTCCTCGGCCTTGTATTCGAGCAGGTTCGTGAAGCGGTCGAACTCCCACCCGTGGAGTTTTTTGTTCCCCCTCCGACCCCAGTTCCGAGAGTCACCGTTCTCGTCCTCTCGAATCTTGCTCAAGTCACCAATAGCGATGCGACCGACTTCACGGTCAATGCACTGCTCCACGATGTGTCTGGCAAGGGCGTGCAAAAAGTGGTCTTTCCGCCGAGATAGCTTTTGTCGCACGCGAAGGGCACGACGAGACGGGCCGTATTTGCCTTCGGTATCGTACTCGTCGCGGGTGAAGTAGTGTTTATCCTGTTTTAGAGTGTTCCCCGGATACAACTCGGTATCACCATCGTCGTAGGCGATGGCAAGGTAGTTCTTGATACCGAGGTCGATACCTGCTGTCTTATCGCCGGAAGTGTCCTCGGAAGGGATTTCAACGTTACATACCAGGTGGAGTTCCCAATGGTCGCCGTTCCAGACGGCTCTGACTTGCGGGATATTCTCCACGTTAACATCCGGTCGCATCTTGTACTCTGCGAGGATGAAGTCCGAACGATGCTGTTTGAGGTTGAATCCTTTGCTCAGGCGGATTCGGTTGTGCTTGGGATCGTGTTTGATACCGTTCTGTTTCCACGTCACGGTGGAGCGCGGGTGGTTGTCGCCTCGCTTGCGGTAGCCAGGTGGGTTCGCGTCGGTGTCGCCGTTGTTGCGCTTTTTGAACCAGCTAGTGAACGCCTCAGCGAGTTCTTCAAGAACTCGCTGACTTGACTGAGAATGCAGGTCATTGTAGCGTTCGTGGTTTTTTAATTCACGCTTGAGGTCGGCTTCGGACGGAATCTCGCCGGTGTCGTCCCATTCTTGTTGGGCATGGTAGCGGGCGACATTCCACAGTTTCGACGCCGAAAACCCGCACTCATCAAGTTCGTCGCTCACCTGTTGGTGGTTAACAATTTTCGCTCGATAGGTGCGGGTTGTCTTCAGCATCGGACTGTGTCCATAATCACCTATGGTGTGGTGTGCGTTAAATTTTAACACTCGGTTTGGAGTATCCGGCTTTGCTGTCGAACGTGGTTAATGGTAGAGTTGTCGGCTGTATCCCCGCCCTTCAGGGCAGGAGGTTAGCCTCGTAACTTCTATAAGACGGTAGTGTCGTAAGTACGACAATCGAGATGACCGACACCGACACCGCCGACGCCCGGACGCCGACCGCGGTCGTGGTCTGCGGCCTGCCGGGCGTGGGCAAGACCACCGTCGCGGAGGCCGTCGCCGACCGGGTCGGCGGGCGACTCCTCCGGACCGACGTGGTCCGCAAGGAGATACTCGCGGACCCCGAGTACACCGACGAGGAGTCCCGGATTGTGTACGACGCGGTGTTCGAGCGGGCCGAGGCGACGCTCGAATCCGGGCGGTCGGCGGTGCTCGACGGGACGTTCAAGGCGGCCGACCTCCGCGAACGAGCGCGAACGCTCGCCGACGCGACCGGCGCGGCGTTCCGCCTCGTCAGGGTCGAGTGCGATAAGTCGGACGTGCGCGAGCGCATCGCCGCCCGCGAGGACGACGCGAGCGACGCCGACTTCGCGGTCCACGCCCAGTTCCGCGAGGAGTTCGAACCGCTCGCGCGCGACCACGTCACGGTGGACAACTCCCGCGGCATCGCCGAAACCAGGCGGCAGGTCGCCGACCACTTCCCCGAGTAGCGGTCGGGAGGGCGGGGGTTCGCCCGCGACGAGGTCCAGGGGCAAGGTTCGCCCGCGGCGGTAGGCTGCCGCGGGCGAACCCCCGCCCTTTTTGATGCAGAACTGAGCACCGGCCAAAGAGAATGGTGGTCGAGAAACTCAACGCGCCCGGACCCGAGGCGGTCGTGGACGCCGCAAAAGCGGCCGCCCGGGACGGCGCGATGCTGACGGTGGAGGCGCACTGCGAGGTGGAGTACGAGGGCCGCACCAGCGGCTACCTCGGGCCAGGCGACCGCGTGCTGGTTGCCAAGCCCGACGGCACCTTCCTCGTCCACCAGCCCACCGGCCATAAGCCCGTCAACTGGATGCCCGGCGGCGGCCGCGTGTCGGCGCGCGTCAGCGAAGGTGAGGCGGTCCTGCTGGCCCGCCGTACGAACCCGAGCGAACGCGTGGAGGCCCGTATCCGAGAGACGTACGGCCTGACGCGGTTCGACGCCACCGACGGAGCGACCTACGAGGAGTCGGGCACCGAGGCCGAGATGCACGAGTACATCGAGGCCAACCCGGAGGTGCTGGAGGAGGGCCTGCGAATCGTCGAACACGAGCGCGAGAGCAAGTACGGCTTCATCGACTTCTACGCGGTCGACTCGGCGGGGACGCCGGTCGTCGTGGAGGTAAAGCGCATCCAGGCGACGCTGAACCACTTCGACCAACTCCAGCGGTACGTGTCGTTGTACGAAGAAACGAACGACGACGTGCGGGGGATGCTCGTGGCGCCGTCCGCGTCCGAGCGCGTCAAGCGGGCCTGCCGGGACAACGGTCTGGAGTTCGTGGCGCTCTCGGAGTTCGCGACGGACGCGAAAGGTGCCACGGAAGCGAAGCTGACCGATTTCTAGTCGCTGGTTCTTCTGTGGCGGTCAGTCGGTCGGGCTTCGACGCGAAGGTATCGAATACGGCAGGGCAACCGAATCGAACAGCACAACCAGCGACGGGGTACACGGGAAGAAGCGCTAGCTACTCCCAACTCCTCTAAGGAACCGCAGCCACACCTCCCCAGCCGATTCGCTCGTTCGCTCCGCTCACTCGCTCATCCACCGTCGGAGCGAAGCTCCGACGAGCCTGCACTCGCTTTGCTCGTGCAGACCTCGCGCGAATTGTCGCGGCATGAAGCCGCGACTGCGCGCGCCACGACCTGGACGAGGCTTTCGCGCATCTCCACACAACCGGCATGGCGCGCGCGGCGGGCGGTGCGGTCACTCAGTTGGGTCGTGCGAGTGGCGGTCTGCGTTTCGGTTGCGGTCGCTGTCACGGTCGCGTTTGCAATCCGGTTACTTGTTCGTAGGTTTCCCCGCCAACTAGCCCCGCGCGCTTTTCCCGCTGACCGTCGAACCCGTACCACATGCCAGACGACCTCCTGATCTACGGGGCGTACGGCTACACGGGGGAACTGATTACGGAACGAGCGCTCGACGAGGGACTCCGCCCCGTCGTCGCGGGGCGGGACGCCGAGAAGGTCGAGGGGTTGGCGACCGACCTCGGCCTCGACCACCAGGTGTTCAGCCTCGAACACCCCGACATCGTCGAGGCCGAGGTCGGCGACTTCGCGGCGGTGTTGAACTGCGCGGGACCGTTCTCGAAGACCGCCCGACCGCTCTACTCGGCGTGCCTCGACGCCGAGACGGACTACCTCGACATCGCCGGCGAAATCGACGTGTTGGAGGGTATCGCCGGGCGCGACAGGGAGGCCGAAGCCCAGGACGTCACCCTGTTGCCGGGGGTCGGGTTCGACGTGGTGCCGACCGACTGCCTGGCGGCCCACCTCCACGGGCGACTGGAAGGCGCGACCCGACTCTCGCTGGCCATCGACGGCCTCGGGACGTACTCGCCGGGCACCGTCAAGTCGATAATCGAGGGGATGGGCCGGCCCGGCGCGGTTCGAGAGGACGGCCGGATTCGTACCGTCTCGGCCGCCTGGAAGACCCACCAACTGGACTTCGGACAGGGGCCCAAGCCCGCAGTGACGATTCCCTGGGGCGACGTCTCCTCGGCGTACTACACCACCGGCATCCCGAACATCGAAACCTACGCCACGGTGCCCGAGTACGCCGCGAAGGTGATGGCGAAGACCGGGCCGCTGTCGGCGGTGCTGGGCCTCGGCCCGGTCCAGACGGGACTGAAGAAACTGGCCGACGCGGTGGTTTCGGGACCGAGCGCCCAGGAGCGCGCGAAGAGCGTGACGCGGGTGTGGGGCGAAGTCGTCGACGACGCGGGTAATCAGGTCGCCGCGCGTCTGAAGACGCCCGACACCTACAGCCTGACCGCCGAAACCGCGGTCGCGTGCGCCCGGCGCGTCCTCGACGGCGAGGTCGGCGCGGGCTTCCAGACACCCGCCTCGGCGTTCGGGCCGGACTTCGTCCTGGAGTTCGAGAGCGTCGAGCGCGAGGACGTGAGCGCCGACGCGGCCGTGGCCGCGAGTCAGCGATAGCATCCGGTGGAACGACTCTTCGGTTCGGACGACGGTCGAGGAAAGTGGTATCTTGATACACGGCGAAGCGTCGAACATGGGTTTCCTCACCGACGCCGAGTCGGGTCGACGGTGGTTCTCGCTCGTCGCACCGACGTACGACCAGGTCGTCTCGCCGGTGTTCTGGCCCGAGCGACTCCAGCGGGAGGGTCTCGACCGACTCGCCCTCGAACCCGATGACCGCGTCCTCGACATCGGTTGCGGAACGGGAGAGACGCTCGCAGGCGTCGACGATGGCGAAACGCCGTCCCACGGACTCGACGTGAGTCGACCGCAACTCAAAACGGCCTCGAAGAAGAGCGACCTGCGCGGCGCGCAGTTCGTGCAGGGGGACGCCCATCGGCTACCCTACGTCGACGGCGTCTTCGACGCGGTCGTGTCCGTCGGCTCGATTCTCTACTGGTCGGACCCGGCCGCAGTGCTCCGAGAGGCCCGCCGGGTCACGACCCCGGGCGGTCGAATCCTGGTGATGGGATTCAACCGTCGGCCGCCCTCGATGTGGAACCCGGTGGAGAACGTCCAGGACGCCATCAACGAGACGCTCTTCTTCCGGTACGGTCCCGAGGAAGCGAGCGCGCTCTTCCGGGACGCCGGATGGACGAGCGTCGAGAACAGCATCACCGGTCCGAGTTGGAGCCCGACCCTGGTCATCAGTACGACCGCGAAGAAGCCCGACGACGGCGAGACGTGACGTCCGGCGGGCCGGGAGACTCAGCCGTCGGCGTGTTCGTCGAAGAACTCGACCAGCGACTCGTTGACCGTCTCGAACTCCTCGAAGAAGACGAAGTGCGAGCCCCCGTCGACGGGCGTGTATCGAGCGTTCGGTAGCCGGTCGGCCAGGATGCGCCCGTTCTCGACCGGGACGACCGTATCCGCCGTCCCGTGCAACACGTGGACCGGAATCCGGACCTCGTCGAGTCGACGCCCGACGTCGAACCCGCTCGCCGCGACCGCCTGGAGGAACCGTCCCGCCGGCGTCGCGTCGCACTCCTCTCGCCAGTCGACGATGCGCTCGACCAGCGCGGGACGCGACGCGACGAACTCGTCCGACATCGCGACGCGCGTCCGTTCGCGCACCGCCGCCCGGCTCAGCCGCCGACCGGCCCCGGAAACCGCCAGCCGGCGGACGCGGGCCGGCGGGTCGGCGGCCGCCGACCCGCCGGGCGTCGAACCGAGGAGCGACAGCGTCTTCGCCCGGTCGTACTCGATGGCGTACCGGAGCGCGATCATGCCGCCCATGCTGGCGCCGACCACGTGGGCCTCCCGGACGTCCTGAGCGGCCAGGACGGCCTCCAGGTCGCCCGCCATGTCCGAGATGGTGTACGGCTTGTCGACGGGCACAGCCCACTGCATCCACGGGGCGACCGCGGGCGGCCACCAGAGCGACAGACAGTTCGCCCACCACCTGCCGGTGCGCTCGGCGAACAGTTCGGGGAGGTTCCGCGGGCCGGCCGGCGTGTCGGACCGACCCGTCCCGCGGTTGTCGGGGAAGATCGTCCGAAAGCGGTCCGGAAGCGCGCGGCGTTGGCGCCGCCACATCCAACGTCCGGTGCCCCACCCCTCGACGAAGACGACCGGGACGCCGTCGGGGTCGCCCGCGGTTTCGTAGTAGATGGACAGACCGTCGTTCTCGACCTGTCCGGATTCGCCCGCTCTCGGCGGAAGCGTTCGCACACCCTGGTCGGCCGAGTCCGTGAGTGCGTCCGACCGCTCGCTCGCCTGACTCATTACGCCAGAGACGATTCATATGCGTATTGTTATACGGCACCTAAGTGAACGACCCCCACAATCCGGGGGAGCGCCGGGCGTGCCCGGCGCTCCCCGTCTACGGAACGCCGGAGCGAAACGGTCGCAACGGTCGGCGGAAGGGCGGCGGAAAAAGGACGCCGCGTTCGGCGGGTCCGACGGGACCGAGAGAAACGACAGGGGTTCGACGGAACCGAGAAAAACGGCGACGGCGCCGCCGAAACCGCGACGGCCGACGCCTCAGTCGTCGGAGTGCGCTCTCCCGGTGTCTGACCCGGCCTCGGCGTCGACCTCGAAGTCGCGTTCGCTCATCTCCTCGACCGAGAGGTGACACGAGATTTCGTGGCCGGTGCCGGCCCGCTTCTCTTCGAGTTCCGGGACCTCGCGCTCGCACACCTCGCCGATCTTCTTCGGACAGCGCGTGTGGAACCGACAGCCCGACGGCGGGTTTATCGGACTCGGCACCGACCCTTCCAGCAGGATGCGGTCGGTCTCCCGCTCGGGGTCCGCGTGGGGCACCGCCGACAGCAGGCTCTCGGTGTAGGGGTGATACGGCGGGCCGAACACCTGCTCGACCGTGCCGATCTCCGCGATGGTGCCGAGGTACATCACCGCGACCCGGTCGCAGATGTGGCGGACCACCCCGATGTTGTGCGAGATGAACAGGAACGAGATGCCCCGCTCGGCCTGGATGTCGTTGAGCAGGTTGAGAATCTGGGCCTGCACCGACACGTCGAGCGCCGAGACGGGTTCGTCGCAGACGATGAGCTTCGGTTCGACCGCCAGCGCGTGGGCGATGGCGACCCGCTGTTGCTGGCCGCCCGAGAACTCGTGGGGGTACTTCTCTGCCGCGTCGCGCGAGAGGCCCACCCGCTCCAGCAGGTCGCGCACCCGTTCGTCCTTCTCCTCGCCGGAGGCGATGCCGTGCTTCTTCATCGCCCGGCCGACGATCTGGCCCACCGTCTTGCGCGGATTCAGCGAACTCTGGGGGTCCTGGAAGATCATCTGCATCTCTCGACGCAGGCTCCGGACGTCCGAACTCCCCATCTCGTGGACCGGTTCGCCCTCGAAGTACACCTCGCCGTCGGTGGGTTCGAGCAGTCGGAGCGCGGTCCGGGCGACCGTCGACTTCCCGCAACCGGACTCGCCGACCAACCCGAGCGTCTCGCCCGGGTAGATGTCGAAGCTCACGCCGTCGACCGCCTTGACGTACCGGCGCTCGAGGCTGGGCACCCCGTCGTCGAACGAGAGGCTGAGGTTGCCGAGGACGCCGTCGCCCGCGCTGAAGTACTTCTTCAGGTTCCGGACCTCGAACACCGGGTCGCCGGACCGGTCGACGTCGGAGCGTCCCGCGCCGGTTTCGGGGATATCGCTCTCCGAGAGGTCGAGTTCCTCGGCGTGGATGCAGGCCGCCCGCGAGTCGGTGCCGGCCACCGGTTCGAGCGGCGGGTCGCCGCCTTCGGTGCACGCCTCGGTGGAGTACGGACACCGCGGGGCGAAGTTACAGCCCTCGGGGAGGTCGGCCAGGTCGGGCATCGCCCCGTCGAGGGTGGGCAGTTCGTCGTAGTCGGCGTCGACCTCGGGAATCGAGTCGATGAGCGCCCGGGTGTAGGGGTGCTGGGGTTCGGCGAACAACTGGTCGAGTTCGGCGGTTTCGACGAGGTTGCCGGCGTACATCACGCCGACGTGGTCGCACGTCTGGGCGACCACCCCGAGGTTGTGGGTGATCATCAGCACCGCCATCCCCATCTCCTCCTGGAGGTCGTTCAGCAGGTCGAGTATCTTCGCCTGCGTGGTCACGTCGAGCGCGGTGGTCGGTTCGTCGGCGATGATGAGGTCGGGTTCGCAGGACAGGCCGATGGCCAACAGGACGCGCTGGCGCATCCCGCCCGAGAACTCGTGGGGGTAGTCGTCGATGCGGGTTTCGGCGTCCGGAATGCCGACCTCCCGCATCGCCTCGATGGCGCGCTCGCGGGCGGCGTCCTCGCCGACGCCCTGGTGGTGCTCGATGGTTTCGGTTATCTGGGACCCCACCGTCAGCACGGGGTTGAGCGACGACATCGGGTCCTGGGGGATGAGCGCGATGTCCTTGCCCCGGACCCCCTGCATCTCAGCCTCGGTGTACTCCAGCAGGTCCTCGCCGTCGAACAGCACCCGCCCGCCGGTTATCTCGCCGGGCGAGTCGATGAGTCGCATGATCGACCGGGCGGTGACGCTCTTTCCGGCCCCCGACTCGCCGACGAGACCCATCGTCTCGCCGCGGTCGAGCGTGAACGACACCCGGTCGCTGGCGACGATGCGCCCCTGTCCGGTCCGGAACTCCGTGCGAAGGTCGCGGACGTCTAGCAGGGGTTCGTTCTCGGCCGACGACGACGCGACCGCGGTCGCATCGTCGTCTGGTGGCGTGTGCGTACTCATGGTTTCAGTGTTCCTCCGTGTCGACCTTCGGGTCGAGGACGTCGCGCAGGCCGTCGCCGAGCATGTTGAACCCGATGACGGTGATGCCGATGGCCAGCCCCGGGAAGACGATCATCCACGGGGCGGTTTCGATGAAGCCCCGGCCGGTGTCTATCATCAGCCCCCACGACGGCGTCGGCGGCTGTGCGCCCAGGCCGAGGAACGAGAGGCTGGCCTCGGCCAGGATGGCGAACGAGATGTTGAGCGACCCCTGGACGAGCAACGGCGCCGTGCAGTTGGGCAGCACCTCGCTGAAGACGATGCGGGTGTTCGACTCGCCGCGCGCGACGGCGGCCTCGACGTACGCCTCGTTGCGCTCGGTCAGCGCCGCGCTCCGGGCGACCCTGGCGATGTAGGGCGTGTAGACGAACGCCAGCGCCAGGATGACGTTCCGGAGTTCGGGGCCGAGGACGACCAGCAGCGTCAGCGCGAGCAGCACCGGCGGGAACGCCATCGCGGCGTCCATCACCCGCATCAGTATCTCGTCGGTGAGGCCGCCGGAGTAACCCGCGATGACCCCGATGAGCGTCCCGGCCGCGAGCGCCGCGCCGATGGCCTGAAGACCGACCTCCAGCGAGATGCGAGTCCCCATCACGACCCGGCTGAAGATGTCGCGGCCGAGTTCGTCGGTCCCGAACGGGTGTTCGAGCGACGGCGCCTCGGTCCGCTCGCTGATGTTCGTCTCCGAGATGGAGTAGGGCGCGATGAGCGGCGCGAAGATGGCGACCACCACCAGCGTGAGGACGATGGCGAGGCCGACCTTCGCCTTGGTGTTGTTGCGGAACTTCCGGACGAACGTCGAGATGCGCTCGCGCTGGGAGTCCGAGATGGTGAGGCGGGCCCGGAGCGTGTTGCCGGGTTCGGCGGACATCACTCCTCACCCCCGTAGCGGATGCGCGGGTCGAAGTAGGCGTACAGCAGGTCGGCGGCGAAGTTCGAGAGCATGTATATCATGGCGACCACGATGATGCACCCCTGAATCAGGGGGATGTCGCGGCTCTGGATGGCGGTCAGCGTCAACTGGCCGATGCCGGGCCACGAGAACACCTCCTCCAGGACGACCACGCCGCCGAAGGCGTAGCTGAACTGGAACGCCACGACCGTGATGACCGGGATGATGGCGTTGCGGAGCGCGTGGCGCAGGACGACGACCCGCTGGGTCATCCCCTTCGCGCGAGCGAGTTTGATGTACTCCTCGCTCAGCACTTCGAGCATCGACGACCGGGTCATCCGCATGATGTAGGCCGTCAGCGCGAATCCCATCGACGCCGCGGGCAACACGAGGTGTTTGAGCGCGCCGATGGGCGACTCCATCGGCGAGACGTAGCCGCCGGTCGGGAAGAGGTTCAGCCAGACGGCGAACACCAGGATGAATATCAGCCCCCACAGGAAGATGGGGACCGAGATGCCGACGAACGCGAACAGCGAGGACGCCACGTCCGAGGGTTCGTTCTGGTGGACCGCCGAGTAGACCCCGAGCGGAATCGACAGCGAAACCGCGACGAACGTCGCGGCGAACGCCAGCAGTAGCGACCGGGGCAGTTTCTCCATGATGAGCGCGGCCACGGGTTCGTCGAAGCGGAGCGACGTGCCCATGTCGCCCTGGAGCAGTCCGACCACCCAGTCGACGTACTGGAGGTACAGCGGTTGGTTGAGACCCATCTGTGCTTTCAGCGCCTGAATCGACTCGGCGGAGGCGTTCGGCCCCAGGATGACCAGCGCGACGTTCCCGGGGAGGACGTTGGTGACGCCGAAGGCGATGACCGTCACCAGAAACAGCGTCACCGCGATGAACGCCGCCCGCCGAGCCACGTAGTTGTACATCGACATTGGTTGGAAAGAGAGCGCCGTCTATCAGCGGTCGAGCCAGTTGTTCTGGAAGCGGAGCGTCGAACCGTCGGGCGCACCCATGTCCCCCTTGTACGCGTTGACTCCGGCGTAGAGGTTGGCCTGCCACCAGAGGAAGAGGTGACCCGCCCGCTCCCGGTGGAGGATCTCGGTCGCCTTGTGGTACTTCTCGGCGCGCTTCTTCTCGTCGTACATGTGGCGGGCCTCCTCGACCAGCTTGTTGTACTTCTCGTTCGTCCACCCGGTGAAGAAGAACGCGCCCTCGGGGTGGAGGAACTTGTAGAACGAGACGTCCGGGTACCACAGCGCGAGGTACGAACTCGTCGTCGCCTGGAAGTTCCGCTTCGAGTAGACGTTCGAGAGCCAGCTATTCCAGGTAATCTTCTGGATTTTCAGGTTGATGCCGACGTCGCTGGCCTGGTCGGAGATGACCTTCGCGGCCTGGACCTGGGTCGGGTACGACTGGGGAATCTTGAACGTCGCGGAGTAGCCGTCGGGCATGCCCGCCTTCTTCAGGTGTTCCTTGGCCTTCTGCTTGTTCCGCGGCCGGGGTTTCACGTCGGGGTTGACCCACGGACTGCCGGGCGTCGCGGGCGTCGCCGTGGGCTTGCCGGTGCCGTACAGCGCCGCCTCGGCGATCTGCTTCTTGTCGAGCGCGAAGTCGAGGGCGAGGCGGGCGTGCTTGTTGTCGAACGGTTTGCGCTTGCAGTTCAACCCGAGATAGACCAGCGACTTCGGGAACTGCTTCTCGAACCGGGCGCTGTTCATCTGCTTGACCGTCTGGACGTCCTTGGGCGCGACGCCGTTGATGAAGTCGTACTCGCCCGCCTGGAACGACTGGAGCCGGACGCTCGGGTCGGTGATCTCGCTCTTGACGATCTTGTCGATGTACGGCCCGTCGCTGCCGCCCCCGTCCCAGTAGTCGTCGAACTTCGTCATGGTGAACGAGGTGTCGATCTCGCGGCTCTCGAACTGGTAGGGACCGGTGCCGACCGGCTTGCCGACCTCCTTCTTCTGGGCTTTCTTCTTCGGCATGATGGCGAGTTCCGCGGTCGCCATCTTCGCGATGAACGGCGCGAACGGCTTCTTGAGTTTGACCTCGAAGGTGTGCTTGTCGGGCGCGTTCAGGCTCTCGACGAACTTGAAGAAGCCGGTGGCGAGGTAGTCGCCGTTCTCGACCCGCTTGTAGCT
The DNA here is from genome assembly GCF_024138165.1 of Halorussus vallis. NCBI lineage: Archaea > Methanobacteriati > Methanobacteriota > Halobacteria > Halobacteriales > Haladaptataceae > Halorussus > Halorussus vallis. The sequence goes on from NZ_CP100000.1 coordinate 1,773,363, forward strand.
CGCCATCACGTCCTCGGAGGTCATCTCGGTGCCGTCGTGGAACTTCACGCCCTCCCGGAGCTTCATCGAGAGCAGCGTGTCGTTCTCCTTCTTCTCCAGCGTCTTCGCGAGATGGGGTTTCAGCGAGTAGTCGGGCTGGAGCTGGACCAGTTCCTCGTAGATGTTCTCGAGCACGCGCTTGGACGCGGCCGAACTGTCGAGGTGCGGGTCGAGTCCCTGCACGGGGACGGCGCCGCCCCACTTGAGGGTGCCGCCGGACTTGGCCGACCCGCCGCTTCCGCCCTGGGTGGTCCCCTGGCCGCCGCTTCCGCCGCCTCCGCCGTTCCCGTCGCCGCTACTCGTACACCCCGCGAGCGCGAGCGGCACCGACGTCCCGACCGCGCCGACGAACTGCCGCCTGTTGAGCGGCAACCCGGTGCCGGAGTCGCTCCCGTCGCTTCTCTTGCTATCTTTTGGCATAGTCACTGGTTCAGGTTTCCAGGTCATAAAACTTCTGGAGATGAACTTATTCGCCAGTTAATCCTACTTGTGTGACCGAAACCCTAACTTGGACCTACATTTGTCGAAATGAGAACGGCGAATCGAGAGGGAACCACCGGTCCCCGGCTGTAAGAAAGGCCACAGTATATAAATAAGAGAAATCGGAGAACCGAAACCGACGAATTCGGCCGTCTCCGGCGCTCGTCGAGAATGAAAATCCCGTTAGTGAGTAACAATCAAGTACCGTTCCGTGAAACGAGGCGTATCGAACATGGACGTACAGCAAACGCGACTCCGCGACGACCTCGAAGCCAACGCCGAGTTCGGGGCCGTCGCGGTCGAGGAGGGCCGGGGTCGGACGGTGCTGACCGGGACGGCGGCCGACCGCGAGGCCCGCGAGTACCTGATGGAGCGACTCCGAGATGCCGGCCTCGACGTTCGGGTCGACGCGGTGGGCAACGTCGCGGGGCGGTGGACGCCCGAGAGCGCCGACCCCGACGCCGCCCCGGTCGCCGCCGGGAGCCACCTCGACTCGGTGCCGGAGGGCGGCATCTTCGACGGTCCGCTGGGCGTCTACGCCGCCCTCGAAGCGGTCCGGGCGATGCAGGACGCCGACTTCGCGCCCGCTCGGCCGGTCGAGGTCGTCTCGTTCACCGAGGAGGAGGGCCAGCGGTTCGCCGGCGGCCTCGTCGGGTCGAGCGTCGCGTCGGGCGACGTGGGCGTCGAGGAGGCCCTGGCGTTCGAGGACGACGACGGCGTCTCGCTCGAAACCGCGCTCGACGGCATCGACGCCCGGGGCGAGGGTCGCATCGACGCCGCCGACTGGCGCGCCTGGTTCGAACTCCACGTCGAGCAGGCCGAGCGACTCGAACGGGCGGGGGTCCCGGCGGGCGTCGTGACCACCATCACCGGCCTCTCACGGTGTCGCGTCGAGATTCGCGGCGAGGCCAACCACGCCGGGTCGACCGCGATGGACGAGCGCACCGACGCGCTCGCGGCCGCCTCCGAGTTCGTCCTCGACGTCGAGTCGGCCGCCGACGAGGTGGTCGCCGACGAGAGCGACACCGCGGTCGCCACGGTCGGAAAGTTGGACGTCCGACCGAACGCGCCCAACGTCATCGCCGACGCGGTGGAGTTGACCGTCGACGTGCGGGACGTGCGTCACGGGTCGGTCGACCGGATCGCCGAGCGGGCCCGCGCCAGCCTCGACCGACTCGAAGCCGAGCGCGGCGTCGAGACGACCCTCGAACGACCGTGGGACCGCGAACCCGTCCCGATGAGCGAGCGGTGCCGCGAGGCGCTTCACGAGGCGGGCGCGAGTGCCGGCATCGGGACGCTTGACCTCCACTCCGGGGCGGCCCACGACACGATGCACGTGGCGAACGTCACCGACGCGGCGCTCCTATTCGCCCCCTCCGAGGACGGCATCTCGCACAACCCGCGCGAGTGGACCGACTGGGAGGATTGCGCGGCCGCCACGCGGGTGCTCGCCGGCGCGATAGCGCGGTTGGCCGCGGAATAGGGCGGGAATTTCTCTCCGTAGGTTGGGCGCGTCGAGTCGCCGCGGCCGCGGCGACCCGACGCGCTCCGAGAACGGGTTTCACGAAATGCGAACGCGGTCGATTCTTCGAGAACGAAGTCACCGAAACCACCTCGCAGGCCTCAGTGCGTCCCGGTTCTCCGATTTTGTCGGTCGAGGCTTCGATTCGACGTCCAACGGGTGGACCGCTTTCGGGCAAGTATCGCCGTCGTTCGGGGGCGACGGCCGAACTTCTCGGGTTCACGATACGCGAACACCTATGAACCTTCGGTGGATACGGACGGGTATGTCCGAGGAGCACTCGGGGGAGTCGCCGCGCATCTTGAAGACCGTCTCGCGCGCGCTCCAGGTCGTCCGCGCGCTCGAAGAACTCGACGGGGCCACCGTCACCGAGGTGGCCGACCACCTCGACGTCTCGAAGAGCGCGGCGTACAACTACCTCATGACGCTCGAAGACCAGCGACTCGTGGTCAAGGAGGGCAACGACTACTCGCTGTCGCTCCAGTTCCTGATGCTCGGGGAGTACGTCCGCAACCAGAACGTCCTCTACGACACCGGTAAGGGCGAAATCGAGCGCCTCGCCGAGGAGACGGGCGAGTACGCCCACCTCGCGACCATCCAGCACGGCCTCAGCGTCAACCTCTACAAGGTGAAAGGCGAGAAGGCGGTTGGCAGCGACTACCAGACCAGCAAACTCCAGAAGCCCGACTACCTCCACTTCTCGGCGACCGGCAAGTCGATGCTGGCGTACCTCCCGCGCGAGCGCGTCGAGGAGATACTCGACCGCTACGGACTCGCCCGGAAGACCGAGAACACCATCACCGACCGCGAGGAACTGTTCGACGAACTCGAACGGATTCGCGAGCGCGGCTACGCGTACAACGACGAAGAGGAGATAGAGGGGCTACAGGCCATCGGCGCGCCCATCCGCGACCGCGAGGGGTCGGTGCTCGGGGCGCTCAGCGTCTCCGGCCCGCTCCGCCGGATGAACGACCCCGACTACCACGACACCATCGTCGAGACGGTGACCAACGCCGCCAACGTCATCGAGGTCAACATCAACATGGCCGAAACCGACGACGACCTGCCGGACTTCGCCTGACGGTCGGTTCCCTCGATTCTCCCCCTTTAGAGCGACGACGACTTCGGACCGACGGACGACGAGCGACGACAGTCGAGGAGAGAGTGAGAGACTGGGCGGGGAGCAGTATTACTCTCCAGGCGCAATATCGAGCAACACCGGTCGAGCGAACGGGGAGACGGTGACAAGCGACGACGAGACGCCCGCGGCGACCCGCGACTCTCGGTCGCCGCCGACGGCCGTGTCAGGAACGCGAACGTTCAAGCGCCCCGGCGGAGAACGTAGCACAGATGCCCACCGCCGCGTCGGAACCGCCGGTTTCGCGGATACGCCGAGCCCACGTGTTCGCGTACCTCTTCTTCCTGCAGGGCGGCGTCTTCGTCCTCGACAACGTCGCGTCGATGCTCGCCGACGGAGTGGTCGCGGCGACTGCCGCCGGCGCGTGTCTCGGACTGTTCGGCGTTCTCGCGGGCTTCCTCTCGCTGTTCAGACCCGAGGAGTACGGCGGCGGTACCGACCCAGCGTCTCGCGCGGTCCTCGCTCTCGCGACCGTCGCGACGGTCGCTTTCGCGTTCCTCGTCGTCAGCGCGCCGCAGTAGCGGCCGGAATCGGAGCGACAGCGAAGGAGGCGCGAGAGGCCCCGACCCGGCAGTGGTTGCCGGTTTTGTGCGAACGACGCACCAACGCCCTTAACGCCCCGACGCTCCTACGCCCGCCAATGACTGCCGCCATCGAAGTCGAGGACTTGCGCAAGCGCTACGAGAACGTGCAGGCGCTCGACGGCGTCGACCTCACGGTGCCGGAGGGGAGCTTCTTCGGTCTGCTCGGCCCCAACGGCGCGGGCAAGACCACGTTCATCAACATCCTGGTCGGCCTCGTCCGGCGGTCCGGCGGCCGCGCGGCGGTGTTCGGCCACGACGTCGAAGACGACTACCGGCAGGCCCGGGACGCCATCGGCCTCGCGCCCCAGGAGTTCAACGTCGACCGGTTCTTCCCCATCCGGGAGGTCCTCCAGCACAAGGCGGGCTATCACGGAATTCCCGCGGACGAGGCCGGCGAGCGCGCCGACGAAGTGCTCAGGCGCGTCGGCATATACGACAAGAGAGACACCCGTTTCGACTGGCTGTCGGGCGGGATGAAACGGCGATTCGTGCTCGCGCGCGCGCTCATCACCGACCCCGACCTGCTTATCCTGGACGAGCCGACGGCGGGCGTCGACGTCCAACTCCGGCACGAGCTCTGGGAGCTCATCACCGAACTCAACGAGTCGGGAACCACCATCCTGCTCACGACCCACTACATCGAGGAGGCCGAGCGCCTCTGCGACGAGGTGGCCATCCTCGACTCGGGCAGCGTCGTCACCGTCGCCACGCCCGAGGAACTGATGGACCGCGGCCCGGACAAGATTCGCGTCACGCTTCGCGACCCGCCCGCGAGCGCGCCGTCGCTCTCGCGCGGCGCGCTCGCGTCCGGCGCGGAGGACGCCCGGGTCGAGAGCGTCGAGATGGAAGGCGACCACCTGGTGGTCACCGCGACCAAGGGCGGACTGGTCGCGCCGAACCTCGTGCGCGAACTCGACCGCGAGGGCTACGAAATCGTCGACCTCGACATCTCGCGGACCTCGCTCGAAGAGGTGTTCGTCGAGATGACGCGGGCCGACGAGGGCGGCGAGGAGCGCGAGGGCGAAGCCGAGGACGGGACCGAAGCGGTCGCCACCGACGGAGGTGCGAGATGAACGTCGCCGCGGGCTGGACCGGCTTCAAGACCCTGACCAAGCGCGAGATTCTGCGGTTCATCCGGCGGCCGCGCAACACCTTCGTCCCGCCGTTCGTCACGAACGTGCTGTACTTCTCGGTGTTCGGGGTCATCCTCGGCGACCGGGTCGGCGCCGTCAGCCTCGGAGGCGACCCCATCCCGTACATCCTGTTCATCCTGCCCGGCCTCGTGGTGCTCGGCGCCATCTCGAACGCCTTCGAGAACGCCTCGTTCTCCATCTTCCACGGCCGCTGGAACGAGTACATCGAGGAGACGCTGACCTCGCCGATGCCCTACTCCCGGATGGTCGCCGCCTACATCGTCGCGGGCGCGACCCGGGGACTGTTGGTCGGCAGTCTCATCGCGGTCATCGGCGCGTTCTTCACCGCGGTCACTGTCGCCCGGCCGTTCTACCTCGCGGCGTTCGCACTCGTCATCACGTTGCTGTTCTCGAGTTTCGGCGTGGTCGGCGGCCTCTGGGCCGACGACTGGGACAACCTGACGATGATGAACCAGTTCATCGTGCGCCCGATGGTGTTCTTCGGCGGCGTCTTCTACGCGGTCCGGGAACTCCCCTCGCCGTACCAGGAGCTCTCGCTGTTGAACCCGATGGTCTACATGGTCAACGGGGTCCGCTACGGCTTCCTCGGCGTCTCGGAGGTCGACCCGACGATCTCGCTCGCGGTGCTGTCGGCGCTGACCGCCGCCATCGTGGCGCTCGACGTCTACCTGTTCCAGCGCGGCTACGGCCTGACCGACTAGTCGCGCGCTCGGACGGCGCACCGATTTGCGCGGCTGATTCTCGACGCCAGCGTGGGACGGCGAGCCGATTCTACGAGAACTACGGCTTCGAGTTAGAACGGTGCGTCGACGTCGAGGCGTTCGGCGAGCGGTTCGACCTCGCACTGCACCGAGAACGGAAGGACGACCGACGACGCTCCGGCGTGCCGCGATGTCGGGAGCGAGTCACTTCAGCAGACCGCGGAGGCGACCGAACACGCCCACCTCCGCGGGGCCGTCCGCCTCGCCATCGTCCGTCTCATCGTCGTTTGCTCCTTCGGTATCCGGCGCGTCGTCGGTCACCGTCTCGTCCGACTCGTCGTGAGGGCGAACGGTTTCGCCCTCGCCCGCTTCGGCCAGCGCGATGGCGCGCTCGACCAGCGCCTCGGGGTCGGAGACGGCCTCGCGGACCGGCACGGCGACCGTCGGGAGGTCCGCGAACCGGCGCTCGTCGACGCGGACGTCGGCGGCGACGATGGCGGCGTCGGCCCGTTCGAGGTCGGCGGCCGCGAGTTCGTTCTCCGTACCCATCGCGCCCTGGACCTCGACCTCGATGTCGTGGCCAGCCGCGGTCGCGGCGCGTTCGAGCGACTCCGCGCCCATCTGACTGTGGGCGATGCCGGTCGGACACGCGGTCACTGCGACGAGGTTCATCGTCCCTCCGTGAGCAGCGCGGTCACTTCATCGTTCGTACTCGCCGCGGCGGCGGCCGCCGCGCGCGCGGCGGCCGCCTCGCGGTCGAGGCCGTCGAGTCGCCGCTTCACCGCCGGGACGGCGTCCGGGGCGACGCTCATCTCGGTCACGCCGAACCCCGCCAGCAGCGCCGCCAGTTCGGGGTCGGCCGCCATCTCCCCGCAGCACCGAACGGGCACCCCCGCTTCGGTCGCCGCCGTCACCGCCCGCTCGATGGCCCGGAGGACGGCCGGTTCTGTCGGGGAGACGTCGGCGTCGCGTTCGACCCCGAGCACGTACCGGGCGAGGTCGTTGGTGCCGAGCGAGAGCGACGAGACGCGGGCCGCAAGGTCGGCCGCGAGTTCGACCGCGGCGGGCGTCTCGACCATCGCGGCGAGGCGCGGCCGAGCGTGCGGGACGCCGGCGTCGGTGAGGTCGGCGACGACCGCGTTCAGGCGGTCGCGAACCGCGGTCACCTGTGACGTCCGGGTCACGTGCGGGAGCACCACCGAGAGTTCGCCGTCCGCCCGCCCGGCGGCGCGGCAGGCGGCCCGGAGTTGCGTCGCCAGCAACTCGGGCGTGTCGAGCGACCGCGCGACGCCGCGGGGACCGTCGCCCTCGAGCAGTGGCTTGTCGCCGCCGAAGTCGAACGTGCGGACGGCGACGCGGTCGTCGGGGAACGCCGCGAGCGCCCGGGCGTACGCCGCGGCCTGCTCGTCCTCGTCGGGAATCCGGCCGAGTCGGAACGCGAGCACCTCGCTCCGGAACAGTCCGACGCCGTCGGCGCCGCGTTCGTCCGCCGTCTCGGCCTCCCGGCCCGACCCGACGTTCGCCGTCACCGCCAGCGTCGCCCCGTCGCGCGTTTTCGGCGGTTCGGGGACCGCCTCGGGGGGGTCGGGGGCGAGACGGTCCGGGTCGGGGTCGACCGTCACTCGACCCTCGGTGGCGTTCACCGCGACCCTGGTGGCCGTCTCGACGGCTTCCAGGCCGTCGCCCACCCCGACCACGGTCGGGACGCCCCGCGACCGGGCGACGATGGCGGCGTGGCCGATGGGACTGCCCGCGACGCTGGCCGCGCCCGCGACCCGCTCGGGGTCGAGTCGAACCGCCTCCCGGGGCGTCAGTCGCTCGGCGATCACCACCGCGCCGTCGGGGGCGTCCTCGACCGACCGGTTCCGCCCGCCGACGAGTTCGGCGAGGAGGCGCTCGCGAACGTCTCGCAGGTCGTCCGCGCGGGCCGCGGTGCGTCCCCCGCGCTCCTCGAACTCGTCTATCCACGCGCCGAACGCGCGGCGGACCGCGCGTTCGGCCGGTGCGCCCGCGTCGAGGGCCTCCTCGACGCGTTCTTCGAACGCGGGGTCCGACAGCAACACCTCGTGGGTGGCCAGCACCTCCGCGCCGGCGTCGCCGACCGTGGCCGACGCGAACTCGCGCTCGGTGCGGAGCGATTCGACCGCGCGCGAGCGTGCGCGGTCGAATCGCTCGCGTTCCACCTCCGGGGACCGGTCGGCGTCGGGCGAGGGAGTCGCCGCCTCGGTCGGGGCGGCCCGTCCGAGCCAGAACGCCGGCCCGACAGCGACGCCCGACCCGACCCCGTCGCCGCGGAGACCGGTCACGGTTCGTCCCCCTTCGACAGCGCGGCGGCGACCGCCTCGACGGCCGCCGCGGCGTCGGGTCCGGTCGCGCTCACCGCCACCTCGTCGCCGCGGGCGGCGCCGAGCGCGGTGAGTTCGAGGAGGCTGGCGGCCCGGGCCGACTCCTCGCCGAACGCGACGGTCACGTCGGCGTCGAACTCGGCGGTGGTCGTGACGACGTCCCGGGCCGGACGGGCGTGGAGACCGGCGTCCCGTTCGACGACGACCCTGCGGTCGACCGTCTCGCGGCCGTCGGTCGCGTCGGGGGCGTCCGTCGCCGGCCGGTCGTCGCGGCGGTCGGTCACGACATCGCCTCCCGGACGGCGTCCACGACCGTCCGCTCGGAGCGTGCGTCGGCGAGTCGCGCGCGGAAGTTGGGGTCCACGAGCGACCGCGAGAGGCGACTCAGCGTCGAGAGGTGGTCGGCGTCGCCGTCCGCGGGGACGAGCAGACAGAACAGGAGCGTCGCGGGGTCGCCGTCGGGCGCGCCGAAGTCGACGCCGCGGTCCGACCGCGCGAACGACACCGTCGGCCGCGCGACGGCGGCCGTCCGCGCGTGCGGAATCGCCACCCCGTTCCCCATCCCGGTCGGGGCCGACGACTCCCGGTCGAGCAGCGCGGCCCTCGCCGCGTCGCGGTCGGTAACGCGGCCGGCGTCGACCGCGAGGTCGAGGAGGAAGTCGATGCAGGCCCGCCGCTCCGCGGGCGGTTCGGCCAGCGTGACGAGGTCGGGGGTGAGGAGATGTTCCGAGCCCATTGCAGTCACTCTCCCGGGGCCGTTCCATCGGTATCAACCCTCGGTCTTCGGAGCGTCGCGACCGTCGCGGTGACGGCCGCGCCGAGCGCGACGCATCCGAGGAATCCGACGGGTTCGTTCGACAGCGGCACCACGAGGACGCCGCCGTGGGGCGCGGGCATGGTGACGCCCAGGCCCATCGAAGCGGCGCCGCCGACCACGCTCCCGAGGACGCACGCCAGCGTCGTCCGACTCGTTCCCCCGGTCGTGTACGCCAGCGCGCCCTCGGTCACGAACGAGAGGCCGCCGACCACCGCGGTCTTGGCCTGGTCGCGGTCGGCGTCCGGGTACCGGCCGGGCGAGAGCGCGTGGGAGGCCGCGAGGCCGAGCGGCGGCGTCATCCCGGCTACCATCACCGCGGCCATGGGTCTGAACAGCAGTTCCGGCAGAAGTCCGACCGCGAACACGTAGGCGACCTTGTTGAGGGGCCCACCCATGTCGGCGGCCATCATCGCGCCGAGGAGGCCGCCGAACGCGACCATGACCGGCAGCGACGCCTCTCGGAGGAGAAACTCCACGTAGTTCGTCGTCAGCGCGAGCGGAACCCCGAGGACCAAGACGACCGGCGCGAGGACGGCGGTGACCGTCACTGGCAACACGAGCACCGGCAACAGCGGTTCGACGGTGGCCGGAACGTCGATGCGCTTCGCGAAGTTCACCGCGACGCCCGCGAGCAACCCCACGATGAGCGCACCGAGGTAGCCCGCCTGGGCGTCGCCGGTGTTCACTCCGAACAGGACCGCTGTCGTCTGGACGAGGCGGGCGTCCTGGACGAGTGCGGCGAGCACGAACCCCGGCGCGAGGCCAGGCCGGTCGGCCACGCCGTACGCGACGAATCCGCCCAGCACCGGGACCATGGCGCTGAGCGCGATAGAACCGACGGTGACGAGGTACCACGGCAGCGTGCCGAGGTTCCCGCCGATGGTCGTGGAGGCGCCGAGCGTGTACCCCGCCGCCTGGAAGACGCCGGCCACGGTGACGAACGGAATCATGTAGGTGACGCCCGTCATGAGATCGGCGCGCACGCGGCCGAGCGCCCCGCGTTCGTCGGCCAGTCCATCCTCCATGGTATACTCCCACATGTACGAACGAACGTTAAAAATGTTTTCTGAACGTTTTCGTTTCTGACCGAAATTACCCGTTCAGTGGGACTGGACCGGCAGTCGCCGAGCGTCCTCGCAGACGTCCGAGAGCGACGGCACCGTCGTCCCCGGCGCCTCGACCGCGCGGGCGGCGACCGCCACGCCGTACCTGAGCGTCGCCCGCGGCGAGTGACCCTCCGCGAACCCCGTCAGCACGCCGGCCAGCAGCGCGTCGCCCGCTCCGGCGGTGTCGACCACGTCCGCGTCGGGCGCGGGAACGTACAGAACGTCGTCCCCCGCGGCCAGCACCGCGCCGTCGGAGCCGAGCGACGCGACTACTCGGTCGAAGCCTTCCGACCCGAGTCGGCGGGCGGCCGCACAGCACTCCTCGACGGTGTCGGTCGGCATCCCCGTCGCGGTCGCCAGTTCGGCCCGGTTCGGCTTGCAGAGCGCGTAGGGCACCCTGAGCCGGTCGAGGAGCGTCCCCTGGAGGTCGACGACCGTGTCCCAGTCGCCCGCCGACGCGATGCGGTCGACCGTCGCGGCCCCGAGGCCGGGGGGCAGACTCCCGGCGATGACGACCGTGTCCGGGTCGTACGCGCGTATCTTCTCGACGATGACCCGGACGCTTCGACGCTTGACCCGGTGGCCCGACTGGTTTATCTTGTACTCTCCGTCCGGCGAGAGGATGGTCGTGTTGAGCCGGGTGCAACCGGACATCTCCACGAAGTCGTGGCATATCTTCGTCCGGGAGAGTTGGCGCTCGACGAAGTCGCCGAACAGGCCGCCGACGAGTCCGGTGGTGACCGTCTCGACGGCGAGGGCGTCGAGGTACTTCGAGACGTTGATGCCCTTGCCGCCCGCGTCGTACTGGTCGATGCCGGCGCGGTTCACCGCGTCGGCTTCGAGCGGGCCGTCGAGTTTGATGGTGTGGTCGACCGCGGGGTTCAGCGTGACCGTCAGAATCATTCGCCGACCTCGTCGACGTCCACACCCGCCGTCTCGAACGCCTCGCGGAGGTCGCCCTCGACGACCGCGTCGGTGATGAGGAGGTCGACCGTCTCGAGGTCGGCGAACTGCACGAAGCTCTTCCGACCGAACTTGGTGGCGTCGGCCACGAGGACCACGCGCTGGGCCTTCTCGCACATCAACTGCTTCATCCGCGCTTCGTCCTCGTTCGGCGTCGTGAGTCCCGCGTCCGGGGCGACGGCGTTGGTCCCGAGGAACACCTGGTCGAAGTTCGTCCGCTCCATGAACGCCTCGCCGGTCGGGCCGACGAGCGCCCGCGTCTGCTGGCGGAGCGTCCCGCCGGTCACCTTCACGTCCTGGCCGTTGTCGGCCAGTTCGAGCGCGAGTTGCGGGGAGTTGGTCGCCGCAATGAACCGAACGTCGCCGGGTGCGCGCTTGGCCACCTCCATCGTCGTCGTCCCGGAATCGAAGAAGACCACCTGGTCGTCCTGGAACTCCTGGCTGGCGCGCTCGGCGATGGCGCGCTTGGCGTCGAGGTTCTGCACGCCGCGCTGGCTGTAGGACTGCTCGCTCGCCACGGTTCGGACGGGGAGCGCACCGCCGTGGGAACGCTCGATGAGCCCCTCGTCTTCGAGGTCGCGGAGGTCGCGGCGAATAGTCGCCTTCGAGACGTCGAGCAGTTCTGCGAGTTCGGCGACCGAACAGCCCTCCCGTTCGGTCACCGTCTCGACGATCTCGCGTTTGCGTTCGGCTGGGAGCATGCGTGAGTCTGTTCGCTACCGTCGTGGATGGGACCGGGGACCTTTTTGTTTTCGCTCGCGGCGGTCCGTTCAATCGAGGAGAACGAACGCGAACGTCAGGACGGCTCCGATGCCCGCCAGCATCGAACCGCCGTACGTCGATGTAGCGTAGTTGAAGACCGACAGCGCCGTCAGCCCCGCGCCGAGCGCGAACAGGACAGCGTCCGACCCCTCCACGCTCACGCGCGCGTCCGGCACCGTCACGCTCACACCTCGCTACCGTCGACGACCGTCTCGCCGTCCGACTCGGCCGCCGCGGGAGCGTCCGTCTCCGACTCCGCTTCCTCGACGAACGTGAGACACTCGCCGGTCGAGGCGTCGAAGTAGTGGACCGAGTCGCGGTCGAACTCGACGCTCGCGTGGTCGTTCGTCTCCACCGGCACGCCGGGGTCGACGGAAGCCTTGATGGTCTGGTCTTCGAGGCCGAGTTCGAGGACCGTCTTCTCGCCCTGCGGTTCGACGACGTTCACGGTCACCGGCACTCCGTCGGGCCGGAGCGTGACGTGTTCGGGTCTGACCCCGATCACCACCCGCTCGCCGTCGCGGCCCGCGAGGTGTTCGCGGTACTCGGCGGGCACCTCGTGTTCGATGGGGCCGACGTCGAGGACGAGTCCGTCCTCGCGCCGTTCGAGGTCACCTTCGAGGAAGTTCATCGAGGGGCTGCCGAGGAAGTCGGCGACGAACATGTTCCGGGGGTTGTCGTAGACGAACGTGGGCGGGCCGACCTGCTGTATCTCCCCGGCGTCCATCACCGCGATCTGGTCGGCCAGCGTCATCGCCTCGATCTGGTCGTGGGTGACGTACACCGTCGTGGTGTCGAGTTCGTCGTGGAGTTTGTTGAGTTCGGCGCGCATCTGAACGCGGAGCTTCGCGTCGAGATTGCTCAGCGGTTCGTCCATCAGGAACACGTCGGGGTCCCGGACGATAGCGCGGCCGAGCGCGACCCGCTGTTGCTGGCCGCCCGACAGTTCCGAGGGTCGCCGGTCGAGCAACTCCCCGATTTGGAGGAGTTCGGCCGCGTCGGCCACCCGCTCCTCGATGACATCCTCGTCGGTGCCTTGCTGTTCGAGGCCGAAGCGCATGTTCTCCTCGACGGTCTTGTGGGGGTACAGCGCGTAGTTCTGGAACACCATCGCGATGTCGCGCTCGTACGCCCGCCGGTCGTTGACCACCTCGTCGCCGATGGCGATGGTGCCATCGGACGCGCGTTCGAGTCCCGCCACCAGCCGCAGGGTGGTGGTCTTGCCACAGCCCGACGGTCCGACCAGCACCGTGAAGCTCTCGTCGGGCACGTCGAGCGAGATGCCGTCGACCGCGACCACGTCGTCGAACTTCTTGACCAAGTCGGTGAGAGTGACTTCAGCCATCGATACCTCCGTCGGTAGTCGTGAGTTCCGAATTCATTCTTTGACAGCTCCTTGGGTGAGTCCGCTGACGATGTAGCGCTGGAAGAACAGGCCGAAGAGGATGCCCGGCAGCGCCGCGATTATTCCGCCGGCCGCCAGGTGGGCCCAGTCGACGAAGTCGTCGGCCACGAACAGCGACACCGCGATGGGCAGCGTCTGGGCCTGTTCGGACGACGTGAGCACGAGCGCGAACACGAACTCGTTCCACGAGAAGATGAACGCCAGGATGGCGGTCGCCGCGATTCCCGGTTTCGCCACCGGCAGGACGACCTTGAAGAAGCCCTCCCAGCGCGAACAGCCGTCGACCTGAGCCTGCTCGTCGAGGCTCTCGGGCACGCCGTCGAAGTAGTTCTTCATTATCCACACCGCGAACGGGAGGTTGAAGAACGTGTACGTCAGGATCAGTGCGATCTTCGTGTCGTAGAGGCTCCCGGTGAATCCGCCGATGAGCGGCGGGTTGCTCATGATCGAGAAGAACGGCACGATGAGCGCGATCGGCGGAATCATCCGCGCGCCGACGATCGAGAGCAACAGCGCCTTGTTCCCCAGGAAGTTGTACCGCGAGAACGTGTAGCCCGACAGCGTCCCCAGCGTCACGCAGACAACCGTCGTGGTCGTCGCGACGATGACGCTGTTGAGCGTGTACGCCTCGAACGGCCGGTTGGCGAAGATGTCGACGTAGTTCTGCCCGGTCGCCTGCTGGGGCAGGAAGTTGACGGGGAGGGAAAGCACCTCCGAGGTCGGCTGGATGCTCGTGATGAAGATGTAGTAGATGGGGAACCACACCACGAACACGTACACCGACAACAGTCCGTAGGCGACGAGTCGCTCCCGTCGCACCGCGGACCACTCGTCCGTCTCGGCGTCGACGCCGAACGGTGCGACGAGTCGGTCGAGGGTTGAACGTTTCGTGCTCATGTCTCGTAGGGAGTTTCGCCGAATACCTTGTACAACACCGCGACGATGCCGAACGTCACCGCGAGCATCACGACGCCGAGCGCGGCGCCCTCACCGGGTTTCGCGAAGACCTGCGCGGTTCGATACAGCCAGGAGGCCCACACCTCCGTGCTCTTGCCCGGGCCGCCCTGAGTCATGACCCAGACGAGGTCGAGCGCGCGGATGTCGAAGATGATGCGGATGGTCAGCGCGACCAGAATCGACGGTTTCAGGAACGGGTACGTGACGTTCCGGAACCGCGACCATCGGCTCGCGCCGTCGACCTCGGCGGCGTCGTAGAGTTGCTCGGGCACGTTCTGGAGGCCCGCGAGCAGGATGATGATGATGAATGGCGTGAACACCCACACGTCGGCGATGATGAGCGCCATCATCGCGAGCGTCCCGTCCGAGAGGAACGCGATCTTACTCCCGATTAGTCCGGACTGGACGAGCACACCGTTGATGGCGCCGTACTGAGTCTGGAACATCCAGCGCCACATCAGCCCGCTCATCACGTACGGCAGAATCCACGGCACGATTACCGCGGTCCTGAACCAGCCCCGGCCCGCGAGGTCCTTGTCGAGTAGGATGGCGATGCCGAGGCCGAGCAGGAACGAGATGGTAACGCTGAACCCGACGTAGACGACGGTGTGCCAGGTGTACGATATGAATTCGGGGTTGAAGGTGCCGAGCCACCCGCCGGACTGCAACAGCAGTCGCTCGAAGTTCCGGAGGCCGACGAACTCCCTGGCGCCCGTGATGGGGTTGGTCCAGAATAGGCTGGACCAGAACAGCTTCGCCGTCGGATAGACGATGATGCCGGCTATCCACAGCAGCGTCGGCCCGACCGTAAGCGGGACGAACAGTCTGTCTAACAACCGTCGCGTCGAACGTTCTGTCTGTGTCATCAGTGAAGTGAGAGACGTTAGTGCGGCGATACCGGCCGACTACAGGATGCCGATGTCCTGATAGAGGCGCTTGATGTTGTCCCGGGCCTTCGTGAGCGCCGCCTGGGGGTCCTTGTTGCCCAGGAGCGCCGGCGTAATCTGCTCGGAGAGGTAGTCGTCGACCTGCGGTTGGGCGAGGTAGGTTTCGCTCTTGGCGTGTTCGAGGTTGAACTTCATGTCGTCGAGCAGCCACGAGGGGTACTTCGACCGGAGTTCAGAGTCCTCGTAGACTGCCGGGACGACGGCCGGGTTACCCTCCACGAGCATGTTCGTCTTCGAGGACTGCTGGGTCGTCATGAACTTCGCGAACTTCTTGGCGGCGTTCTTGCGCTTCGAGAACGCCGACACCGAGATGCCGTTGGTGTCCTGGAACGTGGCGCGCGACCCGCCGGGACCTTTCGGCGGCTTGGCGCTGCCAAGTCGCTTCTTCCCCCAACCGTCGGCGTCGAGCGCCCGGGAGCCGAGCGGCGTCCACGACTCGACGGTGGCGTACTGGCCGGCGATGAACGCGTCGCCGACGCCGCCCTCGCCGAGGCTCGAGATGCCGTCCGGCAAGACGCCCGCCTTCCGGAGGTCGGTGAAGAAGTTGAGTACCTTCGTCCCGTTCTCGACGAACGTCGGCTTGTAGCTGTCGTCGAACAGTTGGCCGCCGGCCTGGTAGAGGTACTGCTTGAACGAGAAGACGTCCTTGTTGCCCCACGTGAACGCGAACCCGGACTTGTCGCCGCCCGACAGCTGTTTACCCATCTTCAGCACGTCGTCCCACGTGTCCGGCGGCGAGTCGAACCCCTTCTGCGAGAGGTACTTCTTGTCGTAGAGGTACGTGCCCCACTTGCCGAACTCGGGGGCCATGTACGTCTGGCCGTCGAACGTGACGAGGTTGGCGAGGTTGTCGGGGAACTTCTTCATGTGGGCGTCGCCGAGTCCCAGGGGTTCGAGCCACCCCGAGCGCACGAAGTCGGCGAGCCACCAGGTCGGCCCGTTGAATGCGTCGACCTTGCTCCCCTTGTTCCGCCAGATCGTGGTGAGGCTCGTCTTGAGGTTGTTCCAAGGGACCTCGTTGACCTCGACCTTGATGCCAGTTTCGTCCTGGAACCGCTGGATGTTCTTCTTCGTGCCGGGGTCGTACTGGAGACTCCCCGCGTTGTAGAACACGATTTTGTCGGCCATCTCGCCGCTGGACTTCGTGTTCCCGACCGTGGTGCCGCCGCCACCGGAACCGGACTCGGTGGTGGACTCGGTCGTCGAGGAATCGTTGTTCGTCCCGCTGCAGCCAGCCAGGGCGGCGACGCCGGCCGTTCCGGCGCCCGTGATGAATCGCCGCCGCGTGTGTGAACGCTTGTCTGCCATGGACGTTCCAAACACCGAGCAGTAGCTATTTAAAATTTGTGCATAAACGTTCAACTTCAGTCGTAAACATGCAATCGAAACGCCGTATTTGACCGATAATGCTCGCCGTCCGCCGGCACGAAGACAGGCGCGTTCACGTCGCGAGCGAAACAGGCAGTCGGGCCTCGCGGCAGGGCCGTGGACGCCCTGCCGGGCCACCGCCGAACCAGCGTCACGGCCGCCGCGACCGGTCACGGCCGCCGCTCACGTCGCCGTCCATGGGTCGCGCGAGCAGGCGCTCGGGTGCGAGTTTCGTCGCGGCGAAGTACGCCCGCTGCCGGCGGTTCCTCCCGAGCAGGCCGACGGGAGGTCGTCCCACAGGTGCTCGGGGTCGCCGTCCTCGTTCCGGCGGACGTAGGGAGCGACCGCGCTGTGGAGAACGCCGCGACGTTTCAGTTCACGCCGACTCTCCGCCAGCGTCGCGCGGCGGGTCGAACGCCAGCCCGTAGGATCGGGCGTTCGGCCGCCGCGCGGTCGACGCGCCGAACCGGACGCGTTCGAGGTCGACGTTACCGAGCGAGACGCCGACGCTGGCGAACGCCGGGTGCGACGAGAGCGGCCACGGCGACGGGAGCCCCAGCACCGCCGTCGGCGTCGAGAACAGCGGTTCCGAACGCTCGACGCGGAATAGGACACGGTCGACGCCCGAGGCGACCGATTCGTTCAAGCGCCCGGATTCGGCCCGCGGAGAAAAAGCGCTCCGGTCGACCGCAGTGGGTTCCAATTCGCAGCAGTTCGGTTACGCTCGCCGCGACCCGTTGACGTACGCCTTGCCGCCGTCACTCACGCTCAGCGAGGTAATCTCGCCCGAGAATCGGAAGGCGTCGCCGCCCCCGGCGGTGGCGCCGCGGACGGTCGACCCAGAGATGGTGTCCTCGGAATCGACGGTCACGTACTGGTCGTCGATGGGCGCGCCGCCCGCGCTCCCGTCCTTCTCGACCTCGCCGGAGACGGTGAATTCGTACTCGATGGTGTTGCTCCCGCCGCCGCCGAAGATGACCACGTGGTTCGAGAGCGGTTCGGACGCCTCGGTCGTCGTGGGTTGGTCGTCGGCCTCGGTCGTCGGTTCGGGCTCCTCCGTCTCGGTTTCCGTGGGTTGGTCGGTCTCCGTCGTCGGCTCCTCGGTTTCGGTCGCCGTCTCGGTGTCGGGAGCGTCCGACTGCTCGTCGGCGGGGTCGGCGGTTCGGGGTTGCTCGGCGCTCTCGGGGCTCTTCCGGAGGTTCGGCGACGCCCCGTCGCCGAGGTTCCACGGCCCGGCGAAGGGGTTCTCGGCGGTGTGGACCGCCGAGAGGCTCCCTTCCTTGTCGTAGAGTTCGACGGAATCGAGCGCGAAGGGCTTGTCCTCGTTCCAGGTCGGCGAGAGAGTCGCCTGGCCGCTGACGGACCCGAGCGAGCCGTAGTCGGTGCCCACGCCGTCTGCGTACATCGTGGTCGTGTGCGCCCGGACTTCGGCCCAGTCGCCCGAAACCCGGACGGTGCGGCCGTCGACGAAGGACATCGGGGTGCCGGCCGAGGCGTGCTGGCCGAACGCGTCGGGGGCGACCCGCCGGCCGTCGTCGTAGATTCGCACGGCGCCCGCCTCTCCGGCGCGGAGCGAGACGCCGAAGTTGATGACCTCGCCGGTGTAGCGGAAGGCGTCGGCGCCACCCGCGACGGTCCCCCGGACGATGGCGCCGTCCTGCAGTTTATCGTCGGGGTCGATGGTCACGTAGCGGTCGGCGACGGGGGAGTCGCCGCCGTCGCCGGTTTTCTCGATGGCGTCGCTGACGACGACGAAGTACTCGACGGTCCGGTTCGGACCGCCGCCCGAGACGAGGAGGTGCTTGCGGGGTTGCGCGGCCGCGAGTCCACTACCGCCCAGTACTCCGGCGACGCCGGTCAGGAACGCGCGTCGGTCGGTGTGCTTCATTGCCTCCTCTCGTCGGACGGGAATGGAGAACATAAATGAGGGAAACCGTTCGTAACTTGAGTAGACCTCCTCTGAAACTCAGTGGGACGAGTAAACCCCACCTTAACCGACAGTAATTCCGTGAGGGAACGGACATCGTGCGGCAGAGCCCGGACGACCGGTACGCCGGACGTTCGGGGCCCTCTCCGGAGGTGTGCTCCAAACAAATATGTTCGTTATCGGGGGCGTAAGTCCGACGGCGGCGGGTCGAATCGGCGAAGCGCTCGGGAAGTCGGGACGCGACCACTTGAGTCCTCGCGTCTCGCCGCACGGTCGTGATGAACGGTGTTACCGAACGACCCGCCGGTTCCGCCGGACGAACGACCCGCCGGTTCCGCCGGAACGAAGCACCTTTTCGCGTCGCGCCGCGTGGTGGCGAGTATGCCCGACCGAGACGACGCCGATGGCGCCGAGGACGCCCAGCACGCCACGAGCGACGCTTCGACCGCCGACGACCCCCTGTCGTGGGAGACGCTCTCCTCGGAAGTCGCCTACACCTGCCCGGGGTTCGACGTCAAACACGAGGACGTGCGCCTGCCCGACGGCACCGAAACCGACTTCGACTACCTCAGCGAACCCCCGAGCGTCTGCGTCCTCCCGTTCACCCCCGACGGCGACGTGGTCGTCATCGAGGAGTGGCGGCAGGCCGTCAAGCGCGTCAACCGGAGCCTCCCGGTCGGCGGGATGGAACCCGAGGACGACGACCCGACCGCGGCGGCCCGCCGCGAACTTGCCGAGGAAACCGGCCACGAGGCCGGCGAGGTCGAGTTCATGACCAGCGTCGAACCTGCCAACGGCATCGCCGACAGCCTGATGCACTTCTTCGTCGCCCGGGACTGCGAACCGACCGCCGAGCAGGACCTGGACCACAACGAATCGATTCGCGTCGACACGACCACGCCGGAGGCCCTCCGGGAACACGTCGCGGCGAACGAGGTCCGAGACGGCCGGACGACCCTCGCCGTGCTCTATCACGAATTTTTGTACGAATGACCTGTTTACCACACCATCTTTAATTTTGTTTGCGTTTTTACCCGTTTTGATGCAGAATAATAAAGTGGTTCTCCGCATAACGTCAGCGAACGATCTAGATGGCGTATCCACATAGCCCGCTGGTCGCATTCGTGGTCGGCGTGTTGGCCGTGATCGTACTGCTCGTCAAACTCGATCTACCCGCCTTCCTCGGCCTGGTCATCGCGGCGATCACGGTCGGCCTGGTCGCGCCCGACGTGGCGCTGGCGAAGATTCCCTCGAAGATCGCCTCCGCGTTCGGCGAGGAGATGGCCGGCATCGGGATCGCGATCCTGATGGCCGCGGTCATCGGCAAATCGATGATGGAGAGCGGGGCCGCCGAACGCGTCGTCCGGGCGTTCACCTCGATAACCGGGCGCGACAACGCCGAGTTCGCGCTGTGGGGGAGCAGTTCGTTCCTCTCGATTCCGGTGTTCTTCGACAACGTATTCTACCTGATGGCGCCGCTCGCCCGGTCGATGCGCGCGCGCATCGGCGACAACTACGCGCTCTACATCGTGGTCGTCGGCGCGGGCGCGGCGACGACCCACGTGTTCGTCCCGCCGACGCCCGGCCCGCTCGCCGTCGCGAGCGAGATCGGCGTCTCGCTCGGCGTCACGATGCTCGTCGGCCTCGCGGTGGCGATTCCCTCGGCGCTGGTCGGCGGCCTCCTCTACGGCAAGTGGATAAACCGCCGCATCGACATCCCGCTCCGCGACTCCATGGACACCTCCGGCGAGGAGCTCACGGAGCTCGCAGAGCGCTCGACCGCCGAGCTCCCCGGCGTCTTCGAGTCGCTGCTACCCATTCTGGTCGCCGTGGTGCTGGTCGGCGCCAACACCGTGATGACCACGCTCGGCGACAACTACGCCGACCTGCCGGGGACGTTCACCGCGACCGTCTCGCGGGCGACCGTCGGCGACCTGCGTGCGGTCACCGACTTCGTCGGCGCTCCCACCTTCGCGCTGACGCTGGCGGCGATGACGGCGGCCGTGACCTACCTCCGGTGGAGCGACCTCGACCGCACGGAGTGGTCCGAGGAACTCACCGACGCGCTTCGCAACGGCGGTAACATCGCGGCCATCACCGCGGCCGGCGGTGCGTTCGGCGCGATGCTCGCCGCGGCCGGCGTCGGCGACTACATCGCGAACGGACTCGACGACATCGGCCTGGGACTGCTGGTCACCGCCTGGACCATCGCCGCCGCGATTCGGGTCGCCCAGGGGTCGGCGACGGTGGCGATGCTCACCACCGCGGGCATCGTCGCGCCGCTGACGAGCCAACTCGCCGTCCACCCCGCCTACCTGGTGATGGCCATCGGCGCGGGCGGCAACGTCTTCTCGTGGTACAACGACAGCGGCTTCTGGCTGGTCAAGGAGATCGCCGGCCTGACCCAGGCGGAGACCCTGAAGACGTGGACCGCGTTGACGACCATCGTCTCGGTGACGGGGCTGATAACCGTCCTCGTCCTCTCGTCGCTGTTCCCGCTGGCCTGAGCGCCCCACGGCGCTCGCCGTTCCCGACCGTTCGTCGCACCCGACCGTTCGTCGTTCCCGACCGCTCGCCTGCAGGCGAGCGGTCGGGAACGGAACCCTTACCCCGATTCTCCGGTTACCTCGGGCCAATGACCAGAGAGCACTTCGAGATACGCGACCAGGACGCGCTGGGTCGCATCGGCGAACTGACGGTCCCGCGGGCGGGCGTGACCGTCGAGACGCCCGCGCTCCTGCCGGTGGTCAACCCCCACGTCAGGACCGTCGAACCCGCCCGGATGCGTTCGGAGTTCGGCGCCGAGATTCTCATCACCAATTCCTACATCTTCTACGGGAGCGACGACTACCGCGACGCCGCCCTGGAGCGCGGACTCCACGACGTTCTGGACTTCGACGGCGCCATCATGACCGACTCCGGTTCCTTCCAACTCGCGGAGTACGGCGAGATAGACGTGACCACGCCCGAGATTCTCGAGTTCCAGCACGACATCGGTAGCGACATCGGGACCCCGGTCGACATCCCGACCCCGCCGGACGTCCCCCGCGAGCGCGCCGAGGAGGAACTCGCCACGACCCAGGAGCGCCTCGAAGTCGCCGAGGGCGTCGACGTCGGCGAGATGCTCGTCAACGCGCCGGTCCAGGGGTCGACCTACCCCGACCTCCGAGAGACGGCGGGCCGCCACGCCGACGGGACCGACCTCGACGTGTTCCCGGTCGGCGCGGTGGTTCCGCTGATGAACGACTACCGCTACGGCGAGATGGTCGACGTGGTCGCGGGCGCGAAGCGGGGCCTGGGCGTCGACGCGCCGGTCCACCTCTTCGGTGCGGGCCACCCGATGATGTTCGCCCTGGCGGTGGCGATGGGCTGTGACCTCTTCGACTCGGCGGCCTACGCGCTGTACGCCCGCGACGACCGCTACCTCACCGTCAGGGGCACCGAACAGCTAGACGACCTCGACTACTTCCCCTGCTCGTGTGCGGTCTGCGCCGACCACACGCCCACGGAGTTGCGGGAGTTGGCCGACCGCGAACGCGAGGAACTGCTGGCCGAGCACAACCTCCACGTCACCTTCGAGGAGATGCGCACGGTCAAGCAGGCGCTCCGCTCCGGAAACCTGCTCGAACTGGTCGAGAACCGCGCCCGCGCCCACCCGGCGATGCTCGACGGCTACCGCGCGCTGGTCGGCCACGCCGACCAACT
Organism: Halorussus vallis; assembly: GCF_024138165.1. Lineage (NCBI taxonomy): Archaea > Methanobacteriati > Methanobacteriota > Halobacteria > Halobacteriales > Haladaptataceae > Halorussus > Halorussus vallis. Next base: position 1,795,283 of record NZ_CP100000.1, read on the forward strand.
CGAACGCGAGGACGCGGCGTCGAAGGGCGCGTTCTTCTACCTCTCGGGCGAGAGCGCCCGGCGACCCGAGGTGGTGCGCCACCACCGCCGACTCGACCGCCTCGACCTCGACCCCGGCGACCGGGTGCTCCTGACCGAGGGCAGCCCGAGCGACCGCTACGACGAGTCGTGGAACGTCGTCGCCCCGTTCGGACCGTTCCCGAGGGCGCTCTCGGAGACCTACCCCCTGACCGCCGAGGTGCCCGAGCGCATGGACGCCGAGGGCTACCGGGCGGCGGCCCGCGGCGTGGCCCGCCTCGCCGAATCGAACCCCGAGACGGCGTTCACGCTGGCCCACCACGGCTGGCCCGCGAGCGCGCTGGAACTCGTGCCCGAGGACGTGGACGTTGTGGACCTGAGCGCCGAGTAGCGAGTTAATCCGACCGGAGCCATCGCGGTCGAAGAGCCTCGCGCCACGGACCGGTTCGGTCGGAAACGTCTGAGGCCATTCGTCTCCCCCGTTCGAACGTCCGGAAAGTAGAACCTTCGTTCCCGTGACACTCCGGGTCGATTAATCCTTGCATGTGCAAGGAACCGTCGCCAACTTCTATAACCCGCTTCGTGGTAGCCGACCCATGAGCACCATCGTCCAGTTGGGCGTTCCCGCCGAGGAGTTCGCGCTCCGGGAGACGCTCCCGAAGGTCGGCGACGTGGAGGTCCAGGCCGAGCGCGTCGTCGCCCACGACCGCGAGTCGGTGATGCCGTTCTGCTGGGCGACGGGCGAGGACCTGGACGCGTTCGAGGACGCGATGGCCGACGACCCGACGGTGGAGAACGAGCGCCGGCTTTCGGAGCTTCAGGACGGTCGTTTCTACCAGATGGAGTGGGTCGACGAGGTCGACGTGCTGATTCACTCGATAACCGAACACGGCGCCGCCATCCTCAAGGCTCACGGCGAGGGGAACCGCTGGCACCTCCGCATCCTCTTTCCGGACCGCGAGTCGTTCTCCCAGACCCACGACTACTGCCAGGACCGCGGGTTGGACGTGAACATCGAGCAGGTCCACGAACTCAGCACCTCCGGAGACGTCAGTCAGTACGGGCTGAGCGAACAGCAGTACGACGCGCTGACGACGGCGCTGGAGGAGGGCTACTACGAGGTCCCCCGCGACGCGTCAGCCCGCGACCTGGCCGAGGCCCTCGGCATCTCCCACCAGGCCATCTCCGAGCGCCTGCGCCGTGGGCACCAGAACCTCGTGTCGAACGCGCTGGTGATGGACAAGGAGTCCGAAGAGGAGTGAACCGAGGCGGCTCGGCGGCCCTCGCGGCCGCGAGGGCCGCCGGGCCGCGGGATCGCAACTGCGGGGACGTCCGCCGTGACTGCGGGAACGCCGGCCGGCGTTCGCAAGATAGTTGCCCCTCCCTGCCCGACCGAAGGGTATGACCGATTACTTCGAGGTTCACCGCCGCGACGGCCCGGCCCGCGTGGCCGAGTTGCGGCTATCGGAGTCGGTGACCACGCCCGCGATAGCCGACGGCGTGCTCGCCGACGCCGGAAGCCTCTGGACCGCAGACCGCGAGGTTCCCGAGGGGAGCGACGACGTCCTGACGGTGCTTCCCCACCGGGCGTTCCCGAGCGGCACCGACGAAGAGGTGATGGACTCGTTCGCGCCCGAGTACCCCGACGTCGACTACCCGAGCGCGGCCGTCGTCGCGCCCGAAACTGCGGGCGACTACGGCGCCGACGCCTACGTCCTCTCGGGCGCCCAGGGGTTCGTCGGCCACGGCGCGGGCTTCCGGGAGGCCATCGTCGAAACCCGCGAGGCGATTCCGGCCGACAGCGCGCTCTACCTCCCGGGCGTCGCCACGCCCGCGAACGTCGCCACGCTTGTCTCCGCTGGCGTGGACCTCGTCGACACCGACAAAGCCGTGGTCACCGGCACCGAGGGCAAGTACCTCACCACCGAAGGGAGCCACTACCTCGAAGACCTCTCGGAGTTGCCCTGCGCCTGCCCGGCCTGCCGAAAGCCCGTGTCGGAGTTCACCCGCGAGGACTGCGCCGAGCACAACGAGAACGCCCTCCGGGCCGAACTCGGCATCGTCCGCGAGCGCATCCGGGCGGGCCGCCTCCGTGATTACATCGAGGGGCAGGCCCGCCACGAGCAGTGGCTCACCGCCGCGTTCCGGGAGTTCGACCAGCAGTGGGCCTACGTCGAGGAGCGCACGCCCGTCATCCGGGACGCCGAACTCGCCGCGGCGACCGAGGACACCCTCCGGCGGGTCGAGATACAGCGGTTCGCCGACCGGGTGACCGGGCGCTACCGCAACCGGTTCGACAACCCCCTCGTCCTCGTGCCCTGCTCGGCGAAGAAGCCCTACAGCGAGTCCCAGAGCCACGGCCAGTTCCACGACGCCATCCAGTTCCGGGGCCACACCGTCTCGATGACCTCGCCCATCGGCGTCGTCCCCCAGGAACTCGAACTCACCTACCCCGCTCAGCACTACGACTCGGTGGTGACGGGACGGTGGTCCGAGGACGAGAAGCAGTTCGTCGCCGCGGTACTCCGACGCTACCTCGAACGCAACGACTACCCGCGAGTCATCGCCCACGTGCCCGAACACGGCTACCGCGACGTCTGCGAGCGCGTCGAGGCCGAACTCGGCATGGAGTTCGAGTACACGGTCGAGGACCACCCCACGACCACCGAATCGCTGGGCAACCTGATGCGGACCCTCGACGGCGAACTCAAGTACGGCAAGCGCGAGCGCCAGCACAACACCGTCAAGGCCATCGCCGACTACCAGTTCGGCGACGGCGCCGGCGACGCCCTGTTCGCCGACGTGCAGACCGAGAGCCGCTACCCGAAACTCCGGGTGCAGGACGCCGAGGGCACTCAGCTAGCCGCGATGGTTCCCCAGTACGGCGTGCTCTCGTTCACCCTCGAAGGTGGCCGCCACTGGGTCGAGTCCGACGCCCCGACCAAGCGGGTCGAGATCGACGATTTCGCACCCCACGGGAGCGTGCTCGCGCCCGGCGTGATCGACGCCGCCGACGACATCCGGGTCGGCGACGAGGTGGTCGTCGAGGGGCCGAGCGCGTTCGCGGTCGGTCGCGCGGAGATGACCGGCCCGGAGATGGCCGAGAGCACCCGCGGCATCGCGACCACGGTCCGCCACGTCGAGGAGAAGTGAGAGCATAACGCCGCCTTATCCGGGCAATAACCTTGGGCGGCGACGGCGTAGCGAACACCGACATGGGGACACCCCGACTGGAGTTCGAAAGCGACGTCGAAAGTCGCATCTACCGCTACGTCGAGCGCCGCGGTGCCGCCACCCGCGAGGAGGTCCGGGACGCGGTCCGCATCGAGGAAACCGACGGGGCCAAACCGCCCCGGTCGGGCACCGAATCCGCGGCCAGGCTCTCGGTCGCCGACTTCAACGAGTACATCGACGAACTGCTCGGCTCGGGACCGCTGACCGAGCGCGACGGGAAACTATACGTCTCGCCCGACGCCGAACCCGCGACCCACGAGACGGACGGGTTCGAGTACACCGTCCGGCCGGCCGACGAGTCCGACCGCGACGAGGTCGCCGAACTCATCCGCGAGATCGCCGCCGAGGGCGCCATCGTCGTCGACGAGCGGGTGGCCGACGCTATCGAACGCGACGACGCGCTGGTCCGACTCAACGAGCGCGAGTCCCGGATGGTGTTCGTCGCCGAAATCGCGGGCGAGGACGCGGACAGTGAAAGCGAGGGGAGCGACGAGGGCGACGACGCCGACCGCGAGATAATCGGCTGGGTCCACGTCCAGGGATTCGAACTCCCGGCCCGGGACCACACCGCCGAACTCACGGTCGGCGTCGCGCCGGAGTACCGCGAGCGCGGCGTCGGCGGGACGCTGCTCGAACGCGGCGTGGCGTGGGCCGACGAGGAGGAGTGTCTCAAGGTCTACCAGAGCCTCCCGGCGACCAACGAGGATGCGCTGGAACTGCTCGACGAGTACGGCTGGGAGCGCGAGGCGACCCGCGCCGACCACTACAACGTCGACGGCGACCTCGTCGACGAAGTCCAGATGGCGAAGCGACTTTAGCCGGTTCGGGCGTACACTCCCCGCCGCGACGTTCGATTCGGCTGGAACGTTTATCTACAGCGTAGGACGATTCTCGGGTCTTTATCCGCCGAATAAGGAAATATTGGTTCGTCCACCGACTAGTCGCATGTCCAACTACAACCGGCGGGCGTTCCTGAGCGCTGCTGCCGCGGCGGCAGCGCTCGACGGGACGGGAGTCGTGACGAGTACGGACTCGCAGTCGGGCGCGTCGGCCACGCGCGGGCAGTTCCAGTTCGACGCGGCCAACACCGGGTACGCGCCGGACCGCGTCGGTCCGAAGCGATATCTTGCCCAGCAGTGGAAATTCGAAGGGTCGTGGGCCGGCGTCCGCGGTGCCCCCGCCGTCGTCGACGGGACGATATACCTCGCCATGGTCCAGAGCGACATCCAGTCGGGGAAGGGAGCCGCCTACGCCGTCGACGCCGAGACGGGGCGACCGCGTTGGAAGACGGAACTGACCGGGATGGCGCGTTCGGCGGCGGCCGTCGCCGACGGCACCGTCTACGTCGGCGACGAGCGAAACGTCCACGCGCTCGACGCAGACACGGGGGACGTCCAGTGGTCGGTCGACCACGGCACGACCACGTCACCGACAGTCTCCGGCGACGCGGTGTACGTCAGCACCGAAGACGGGGTCTACGCGCTCGACGCGGGCGACGGGAGCGTCCGGTGGGGATACCGAACTGACGGCGGCTACGCCGACGAGAGCGTCGCGTCGACGCCAGCGGTGGCGGACGGCATCGTCTTCGTCGCCGACCGGGAGGGTCGGGTCGTCGCGCTCGACGCGGAGACGGGGTCCGAACGCTGGCGAAGGTCCGTCGGGTCGGTCTCGACACCGACGGTCGGAGACGGCACCGTCTACGTCGGAACCAACGTGCTGACCGCGCTGAACGCCGAGACGGGCAAGAGCCGGTGGCGAGTCGAAATCGGCGACGGGTCGCCGCGCGTCGACCTGCACGGTTCCATCGCGGTCGCCGACGGGACGGTCTACCACGCCGACGGTGACCTCCGCGCGCTCGACGCGAAGACGGGCGAGGCTCTGTGGACGTTCGACCACGAAGGGGTTTCGCTGCGGTCACCTCCGACCGTCGCCGACGGCACCGTCTACGTCGCCACGAGTCACGGCGGACTGCTCGCGTTCGATGTCGAAGACGGGTCGCTGTCGGGGCAGTTACTGCAGGTCGAAGCCGCAGACGGCGGATGGGCCGCCGTCACGGTAGCCGACGGACGGGCATACCTCGGAACGTACAGCATCACGTCTGGCGGGGCGCTCCACGCGGTCGGCGAAGACGAGTCCGAGTGGGAGGCCGGTCCGGCCCTCTCGCCGGAGACGTACCCGAAAGAGCCGAGGAAGGGCGAACCGGTGACGTTCTGGGCCAACGCGCAGGCCAACGAGGGCATCACGGTCGTCGACCGAATCGTCGAGTACCGCTGGGACTTCGGCGCCGGCGGCGAAGTCGACCGCACGACCGACTCCGGCGAGGTCGAACACGCCTTCGAGGAGGCGGGGACACACGAGGTCCGCGTCACCGTCGAGGACTCGTTCGGCTGGACGGCGAGCGAAACCGTGACCGTCGATGTCCGGGACGCCGAACACTCCCCGCCGACGGCGCGCATCGAGACGACGCCCGCCGACGCCGAGGAGCGGACGCTCCCGGCGGGCGCGACAGTGGAACTCGACGCATCGAGTTCCACTGTCGCCGAGGGAGAAATCACCAAATTCGAGTGGGACACCGGCGGGAGCAGCGCCGACTTCGAGCGAACCGGGCGGCGAATCGAGGTCGAGTTCGAGGACGCCTGCGGCACCCAGACCCGCGAGGTCGTCCTCCGGGTCACCGACGGGGACGGCGAAACCGACACCGCGACGATACGACTCCGGACGGAGTGAGTCGAGTCGGCTAACAGCAGTAGATGAATGGGTACACCAGCGACACCCGGTCGCCGGCTTCGAGTTCGGTATCTAAACCGTCGAGGTGCTCGTTGAACGTCCCGTTCACGAGTACCCGGGCGAACTGGCGGGTCTGCTTGCCCTCGGGGTTCTTCTCCCAGATGCCCGGGAGTTCGCCGGGCACCGCCGCCCACCCGCGGGTGGTGGCTTCGTCCTCGGTTTCGGCGATGAGGAGGTCCTTCACGTCGTGGGCCTCGAAGAACGAGTCGAGCAACGCCCGGAGCGTCGTCCCCTCGAACGTCCAGTCGAGTCGCGGGCGACCGACCGCCGACCGGACGTGGCCGGTACAGCGGACCGTCACGGTGGTTTCGGACGTTCCCGACCGGGCCGACCGCTCGTGAGCGTGCGCGCGTTCGTCAGTCGCTTCCATGTTCGCATGGAGGCGCTCGGGCGGCGAAAGAAGCACCCCGAACACGTTCGGCCGAGTCTCCGCGGCGACCTGCCTAGCTATTTGAACGATGCCGCACAACCGGGGAGCATGGACGAGATTTCGCTCACCGTTCCCGAGCCGATTCTCGACTCGCTTCCGAGCGACGGCGAGGACGCCGCCCGCGACATGCGACGGGCGGTCGAGGGCTGGGAGAACCGGCTGAACCGCGCGATAGCCGACGAGGAAACCGACGGACCGGGCGCGGCGGTCGACGCGCTCGAACGCTTCGAGCACCGCTGGGAGCAGTACGACGACTTCGTGGCCGAACTCCGGGCGTGGGGCCAGTCGCCCATCTACGCGATGGCGTGGCGCGACCTGATGTCGGCGCTCGCCCGACAGCTGTACGACCACGAGGAACTCGCGGAGAACATCGACCGCGAGCGCCACGCCCGCCTCGTGAGCGACGGCATCCGACCCGGCAAGTGACGACCGTGGGCGAGAGCGGCGAGGACGGAAATCCCGACGGGACCGCCGCGGCCGACGACTCCTCGGACGCGCTCGGGCGCGTCCGACGGGCCAAGGCGCGCCAGCGACGCGGCCGGCGACTCGACGGCGGTGCAGTGGCCGCCGGCACAGTCGTCGTCCTCGGGTTCCAGACACTGCCCGCGTTCCTGCTGATGGCCGGACTCCCCGAGAACGCGGTCGCGACGACCGCGGCGGCGACGGCGCTTTCGGTCCCGCTCGGGGCGTTCGGCGCCGGATGGCTCGGCGGTGCCGGCGGCCGAGGCCGCCGGCACCGCCGATGCGACAGCGCGTCCTCCCGAAACGACTGGGGCGACGCGGGCCGTCGCGGCGCGCGCCACGGCGTCGCGACGGTCGCGCTGTCGACGCTCCTCGGCGTTTCGGCGGGCCTGCTCCTCGCAACCGGGCGGGTCGCGGCCCTCCTCGCCGGCCCAGCGCTCACCACTTTCGCCCTTCCCGCGGGCCTGCTCGCCGCGGTCGTCGGTGCGGTCGCCGGTTACCTCGGCGGGCACCGTCGCGGCCGTGCGGGGTAGCCCGCGCGGACCGACCGGCGGTGCGCCGCCGGCCGGAACGCCTCAGTATTTATGGCCGCCGCGTTCGAAGTTTCGGGCGTGAACCTCGAACTGCGCTTCTTCGCCACCTTCCGGGAGGCGGTCGGCCAGAAGACCCTCGAACGCGAGTTCGGCGACGACGACACCGTGGGCGACGTGCTGAACTCGTTGGTCGAGGAGTACGACCTCGACCTCTTCGAGGACGGCGACATCCGGTCCCAGGTATCGGTGATGAAGAACGGCAAGGACGTCTACCACCTCGACGGCCAGGATACCGCGCTCGAAGACGGCGATACGCTGAGCGTGTTCCCGCCGGTCGCGGGAGGATAGATGCGCCGCGAGAAGTCCTACCGGGGCATCTCCGAGCGCCTGGCACGACGGTACCTCTCGAACCTCGGCGGGGAGATAGAGGGCGGCGACGAGGAGGGCGACGGCGACGTCGAGGGAGACGGCTGGCAGGCCAGCGTCTCCTCGGAGAAGGTCGGCATCGGTCCGTCGGTCGAACTCACCGAGGTGACCGTCGTCTTCGAGGGCGACGAAGAAGTCCTCGACGAACTGGTCGAGGACTTCTCCCGGAAGGCGATGCGAGCGGGCGGATGACCGAGGAGAATCCGGTCGAGGGGCAGGTGCTGGTGCTGACCGCGGCGAAAGCGAGCGTGAGCGGCGACCGGGTACCCGACCTGGTGGCCGCGGCCCGGCGCGAAATCGACCCCCGGGCGGACGAACTCCGGCGGCGCTTCGAGTGCGTCCACGAGGACGACGTTCGGACGATCTTGCTGGCCCCGGAGGGGTTCTGGGCCGAAGTCGGCGACGACCTCGGCTGGTCGCGCCGCGAGCGCGAGGCCGTGGCGCGCGCCCACGCCGAGCAACTGCTCCGGGTCGGTCGGCGCGAGGAACGACGCGAGGAGTTCGGAACCGCGCTGGACCTGCGCGAGGCGGTCGTCCTGCGCGCCGACGTCGAACGAGAGTCCTAGTCCATCGACGCCGACGCCTCGGGGGCGTCGCGGCCGTTCTCGACCGCCTCGAAGGCGCGTTCGAGGTCGGCCACGAGGTCGCCGGGGTGTTCGATTCCCACCGAAACCCGCAGGAGAGTGTCGGTGATGCCGAGTTCGGCGCGTTCGTCGGCGGGGAGCGGCGAGTGGGTCATGCTCGCGGGGTGTTCGATCAGGCTCTCGACGCCGCCGAGGCTGACCGCGAGGGTGAACTCCTCTAACGCGGCGACGAAGTGTTCGACGTCTCGCAGGTCGCCGTCGAGTTCGAACGAGAGCACACCGCCGTAGCCGTCCATCTGCTCGGTCGCGAGGTCGTGCTGGGGGTGCGACCGGAGTCCGGGGTAGTGGACCGCCGAGACGAGGTCGTGGACTTCGAGGTAGCCCGCCACCTCGGCGGCGTTGGTTTCGTGCTGGCGCATTCGCACGGGAAGGGTCTTCAGCCCTCGAAGGACCATGTAGGCGTCGAACGGCGCCATCACGTTGCCCATCCCGACCTGCTGGAGGAAGCCGATTTCGACGGCGTAGTCGTCGTCGGAGGTGACCGCGACGCCGCCCAGCGAGTCGCTGTGGCCGTTGATGTACTTCGTGGTGCTGTGGACGACCACGTCGGCGCCGAGTTCGAGCGGGCGCTGGAAGTACGGGCTCATGAAGGTGTTGTCCACCCCGAGCAGGGCGCCGTGCTCGTCGGCTATGTCGGCGATGGCGGCCACGTCGCACAGTCGCATGAGGGGGTTCGTCGGCGTCTCCATCCAGAGCAGCGCGGTTTCGTCCCGCATCGCGTCGGCGACGTTCGCGGGGTCGACGGCGTCGACGAAGTCGACCGCGACGTTCAGCTTATCGCGGAACAACTCCTTGAGCATGGTGTTGGTGCCGCCGTAGAGGTCCTCGAACGCGACCACGTGGTCGCCGGGTTCCACCGCGGCCATGATGGTCGAGACGACGGCGCTGGTGCCCGAGGCGAACGCCATGGCGTGCTCGCCGCCTTCGAGCGCCGTGACGCGCTTCTCGACCGCGTGGCGCGTCGGGTTCGACAGCCGCGTATAGAGGAACTCGTCGGCGTCGGGGTCGAGGTCTTCGAGCGCGGTGTCCATGTCGATGCCGTCGACCGCGTAGGTCGACGCGAGGTGGATGGGCGAGGTCACGTCGCCCACCCCGTTCGACAGGTCCGGTTCCTCGCCGTGGCTCACCGAGAGCGTTTCGAACCGTCTGTCGTCGGCCGCGGTCGGGTTGTCAGGGGACATGTACGACTACTGGTGGCAACACGGTGGGCCACATCATTCCTTCGACTGTGTAATGCACCGAAAGAATGGACGTTCGTGAGAGATTACCGGGGAGAATACCGGCAGAACTTGCCGCCCGCTTCGAGGAAATTTCAGGACACGGAGAGGACGGATGTAACGTCTCGGGCGTCGTGCGCGCGGTCGGCGGGGTCAGTGCGCGCGAGCGTAGACGTTCTCGGTCCGGGTCGTCCCGTCGAGGTTCGTCTCGGCCTCGCCGGTCTTCTCGAAGCCTCGCTCCTCGTAGAAGGCGTTGCCCATCTCGTTGTCGGCCAGCACCATCGCCTGGGTCATCTTCGCGCCCATCTCCCGGAGTCGCTCCTCGACCGCCTCCAGCAGGGCGGTCCCGATGCCTTCGTGCCAGCGGTCGGGGTGGACGTAGAGACGGAGGACGTCACCCTTGCCGTCGTCGGTCGCGCCGTGGGTGAAACCGACGATTTCGTCTTCGTCGACGGCGACGAGACACACCTGCTCGTCGTCGCCGATGATGCGGTTCATGGTGTCTTCGGCGTACCACTCCGAGACGGCGGTGTCGATGACGGACTCGGGCACCGCGTCGGCGTACGCCTTCGTCCACGCTTCCCGGGCGACGGACCGGATGGTCGCCACGTCGTCGGCGGTCGCTTCGCGAATTTCCATGCACGGTGCTAGCGAGCAACGGGGTTAGCCGTAGCGGTGGGTTTCGTCCGGCGTGATGAAGGAACGATAGCACGACCGCGGGTCGCCGAGGGCCGGAACTACTCGGTCGCGCGGGGCGCCGTGGCGACGTTGGTGAACTCGAAGCGCGCGCCGCCCGCCTCGCTCTCGTCCACTCGACAGTCCCACTCGTACACGTCGGCCAGTTCGCGGACGAACGCCAGTCCGAGTCCGGTTCCGCCGTTCCCGGCGGCGGTCGTGTAGCCCGCCTCGAAGACGGTTTCGCGGTTCTCGGCCGGGATACCGCACCCGTCGTCTTCGACGTAGAACCCCGTCGGGAGTTCGCCGACTGATATCGCCGCGTCGTCGCCGCCGTGCTCGACGGCGTTCTCGAAGAGGTTCGCGAACAGGTGCTGGACGTACGTCTCGTCGGCCTGTATCTCGGCGTCGATATCGACCGACAGCGACGCGTCTGGCGGGCCCACGTCGTCCCACGCCGCCAGCGCCACGTCGGCGAGCGACACCGGCGAACCCTCCGAGACGGCCTCCCGGCCCCGCGTGACGACCAACATCACGTCGATCATGTCCTCGATACGGTCGAACGCATCGGCGACGTACTCGACCGCCTCGGGTGCGGTGTCCCTCGGCAGTTGCTCGCTGTATATCTGGCCGATGGTGACGGGGTTGCGCAGTTCGTGGGCGAGCATGCTCGCGAAACTGTCCAGTTGGTCGTTCTGTCGTTCGAGGCGGCGCTCGCGTTCGACCCGTTCGGTGACGTCCCGAACGAGGCCGATCTCCTCGTACCCGCCGTCCCCGTCCGGAAGGGTAGCGAATGAGGCCTCGGCCCGCACCCGCTCGCCGTCGGCGGTCAGGAGGTCGGCCTCCAACTTGGCCGTCTCCTCGCCGGCCATCAGTTCCTCGACGGAGCCTTTCGCCATCTGGATGGTTTCCTCGTCGACGACCTGCGAGGCGTGCTCGCCGACGAGGTTCTCGCGGTCGTAGCCGGTCATCTCGGCGTACGCGTCGTTGACCAGCGTGAAGTAGCCGTCCTCGTCCTTGACGTAGATGCCGTCGTTGACCGTCTCGACGATGGTCTGGTAGCGTTCGAGTTTCCGATTCGAGCGTTCGAGTTGCCGCCGGGCGCGGTCGGCTTCCCGGCCGCGTTCCTCGGCGTTTCTCGCGCGGGTCTGCGCCGTCGCGTTCTGGTACCCCGTGCCGAGGCCGGCGAGACAGGCCAGCGACGTCAACAGGAGGACGTTCTGGACGACGTTGTCGAGGTCGGCGAGCAGGCCGACCAGGAGGAGGACGCCCAGCATCGCGCCGATGCCGGCGAGACACCACCCGGCGACCGTCGAGAAGTGTTCGGGCCGAATCTCCGTCCGCGGGAGCCAGTACGCCACGCCGAGCACGACGAGACTCGAACCCCCCACCAGGACGCCGACGACTTCGACGTGGCCGGGCGGCACCTCGCCGGGGACCGCGAACGGCCAGCCGACGGCTGCCACGAGGTAGATGCAGCCGAGCGCGAAGACGACGCGTCGCCCGCCCAGCCTCGAAATCGGCGACATGCTCTGTTCGATTCACCGCACGAAGCGAGAGACGAAGATTCTTTTGATTCTCGAGATACGTGCCTCGTCCGGCGCCGTCGCGGCGAAATCGTCCGCCGAAACCGAGGAGCGTCTCGTCCGCGGAGATTCACCCGGGCCTGACGAATCAGGGTGACGCGGGGTCGACGTCGCGTTCGCGACGTCGGCCGTTACCGTTCGACAGCAGTACCTCGGCCACCTGCGCGTCGCACTCCGTGCAGACCGCGGTAAGGACGTCCTTCGGCGGCTGACAGCAGGACTCGACCCGCCGTTCGGTCTTCGAGAGCGACCCGCCGCAGGCCGGACACTCCCGACGGAGCGCCCGCAGTCGGGCGAGCGCCTCGACGCGCTGGTCGACGCTCCAGGACCCCTCGGTCCACGCCGGACAGCGCTCCCGCAGTTCGCGGCCCGCGGCGACGTCGGCGAGCAGCGCCGCGTCCGACTCCCACTGGACGATGCGCTCGCCGTCGACGAGGTATCCGCGATTCCCGACGGCCGACGCGGCGTCGACGACGAAGAGTTCGGCGACCGCCTCGGCGTCGACAGTCTGTCCGTCGCGGAGCGCGCGAATCCGGTCGTTCCACGCCGAGCGGAACGGCGGGGCGAGTCGCCGGTCGTCCGACGCCGACCGCTCGACGACGCCGCAACTACCGAGGAAGCCGTCATCCTCGGGCGGCGATTCGAGGCCGTCTTCCGCCGGCACCTTGCCGAACAATCGAAGAACTCGATTCGGAAGATACCGGGCGGTCAGCGTTGGCGTCCCGGGCACGAGGTAGCCCCGGAGGTAGACGACGAGCGCCGCGGCGGCGAATGCGAGCGCGCCCGCCGCGGGCGTGCCGACGACGGCGAGGCCGGCGCTCAGCGCGGCCGCGACGGCCAGATTCACTGCGGTACACGGAAGGCACCGATTTTCGCCCGTGTACTCCGGTCGACGGAGCGTCTCCCCGATCCGTCGCATGCGTCGGAGGTTCGACGGCGTCCGACGGGAAATAACTACCCGTGGGTCGGGTCGCTCGACGGGGGTAGCGGGGAAATCAACCGCGTTCGAGCCGAGCGCGGCGTTTCGCGTCGTCCAAGCGTAGTGATTGGTTTTTCGTGAGACGGTTACGCACGATTCGATTACGTCGTCCCGGTACGTACCGTTACATAATGATAAAATGTTAACCTGTCGTGCTGTATGGGGAGAGTTAGCAAGCAACACTCTCGGCAGGGAGAAGGTACAACATGACATACCGAACGCCCGAAATCGACTCGGAGGAACGACGGCGGTTCCTCAAGGTGTTGGGGGCGACGAGCGCGGTCGCCGCGGGGACCGAACTCACGGTCGACGAACTCCGGAACGCGATGGAGGCGGGAACGGAAGCCGAGTTGGCCGCGATGGGGCAGGCAATCCGGAGCGACCTGACCGGACGGCTCGACCCCGGCCTCCTCGGAACGGAGTTGGCGAACGTCGCGGCGAGCGCCGAGCGACTGCCCGAACTCCGCGCCGCCGGCATCCCAGCGAGGGACAGTACGACGTACCGTGAACTGGCCGAACCCGTCCGCCGGGTGTACGAGCACCTCGGCGCGGTCGGGTTCTTCGAGAGCGCCGAGACGCACCTCCCGGCGTTCACCGAGGACCACATCGAATCGACCGCCCGAGAACTCGTACGGGCCGAACCGCTGACGGCGCTGCTCTCGGAGGCCGGCTTCGACGAGAAGGAGAAGACGCTGTTGGTGGCCAACGTCGCCAACAGGCGCGAGCGACTCGCGCTGTGGGTACCGACCAAGGACATCCCCGAAGAGGTCGAGTACGACCTCGAACACGTTGCGCCGCTCCACCAGCGCGCGCTCGGCGGCGCGATGCTGTGGATAGAGGACCTCGACGACCACCTCTGGCAGAAGGAGTACCTCATCACCGACCGACTGCTCGACGAGGGGTTCTGGGACCTGAAGGTGATGCTCGGCGGGGCGCAACTGCTGACGAAGGCCGCCCACGACGTCGCGGGCGCGGCCGAACTCACCGACAGTCAGTTGACGGCGGCGCTGACCGCCGGCACCGCGAGCGCGATACTCGGCCAGGAGGACCTGACCGACGACATGCACAGAATCACCGACGACGTGCGAGCACCCTCGGAGGTGCGATAACGATGTCGACAGACCTGAGCAACGACCCGGCCGTCCAGGCCGCCAAGGAGATAGAACTGAAGGAGGTGGACGACGGCTACACGCTGGTCAACACGCCCGAGAAGTCGGTTTCCCACCAGTACGCCAACGTCCAGGACATCCCGGAGAAGGACGTCACCCAGCAGATGCTGTCGAACTCGGGGCAGAACCCCGAGGCGTGGCTGATGTACGGCGGCGACTACACACAGAAGCGCCACAGCACCGCCGACGTCATCACCAAGGAGAACGTCTCGAACCTCAGCATCGAGTATCTGGTCCAGACGGGCGTCTCCTCCAGCATGGAGGGGACGCCGCTGGTCGTGCCGGGCGACCCGCCGGTGATGTACCAGACCAACGGGCCGAACCACGCGAAGGCGCTCAACGCCAGGACCGGCGACGTGCTGTGGTCGTACACCTACTCGAACCCGACCGACGTCCACGGCAATCAGCCGGCGGAAGAGCGACTGTTGCTCTGCTGTGACGCCAACAACCGCGGGTTCGCCATCCTCGGCGACAAGGTGTTCATGACCACGCTCGACTCGGGGATGGTGGCGCTCGACCGCTACACCGGCGAACAGCAGTGGTACACCTCGACGGCCAACTACGAGGTCGGCTACTCGGCGACGTGGGCGCCGGTCATCTACGACGGGCTGTTGCTGACCGGGAGCGCGGGCGGCGAGTACGGCGTCCGGGGCTTCCTCGCGGCGCTCGACCCCGAGAACGGCGACATCGTCTGGCGACGGTGGACCACGCCGAAGGACCGGTGGGTCGGCACCAGCTACGAGCAGGGCTGCGCAACGAGCTGGATGACCCCGACCATCGACGAGAAGCGCGACGTGATGTACGCGCCGGTCGGCAACCCCGGACCCGACTTCGACGGCGCGGTCCGGCCCGGCCCGAACGCCTTCACCTGCGGGACGGTGTCGGTGGACATCGCGTCCGGCGACGTCAACTGGAACTTCCAGGAGAGCCCCCACGACACGTGGGACTACGACTCCATCGCGCCGCGCATCCTGCTGCGCGACAAGGAGGTCCGCGGTCAGACCCGCGACGTGGTGGTCAACCCCGGCAAGACGGGGTGGAACTACACGACCGACGCCGAAACCGGCAAACTGCTGGTGCGGAGCCAACCGACGGTCCAGCACCTCAACATGTGGGAGATGGTGCCCCACGTCGACAGCGACGAGAGCATCTCGTACGTGCCCGGCCCGCAGGGCGGCAACGACTGGCAGCCGCCGTCCTACAGCCCGCAGACCGGGCTAGTCTACCTCAAACAGCAGAACACGCCGGTCGAGATGTGGTGGGACCACGCCGAGTACGAACCCGGCACCGCCTACTTCGGCGGCACCTTCGACGACTGGCCCCACGTCGACACCCCGGAGGGCTGGAACGGTCACACCAGCGCCATCATCGCGGTGAACCCGCTCACCGGCGAGCGGGTCTGGCGCGAGTGGATAGACGACCCCAACTACCTCTGGGGCGGGTCGATGACGACCGCGACCGGATTGATGTTCCTGGGCACCCAGAAGGGGAAGTTCATCGCCTACGACGGCGAAACTGGCGAGCACCTCTGGGAGTCGCCCCACCTCGGCGCGCCCATCAGTTCCTCGCCGATGAGCTGGTACGACCCCGGCACCCAGAAGCAGTACGTCGCCGTGCAAGTCGGCGGAAGCGGCTGGCTGCGACACGGCCCGCGCGGAAGCACGGTCGCCGTGTTCGCGCTCAAGAAGTGAACTCGAACCAAGACACAGGAGAACACGACTATGTCACACGACTTCACGCGGCGGGCGTTCCTCTCGGCGGCCTCGGGCGCGGGTGCGGTGGCGTTCGGCGTCGGCGCGACGGGCGCCGAACAGTCGCCGACCTACTCGCTCGCGCTGACCCGGGACGGCTGGGTCGGACGGTCGCCGTCGGAGATTCGGGGCCAGAACGCCCCGACGCTCAACCTCGACCCCGGACAGCGAGTCACGGTCGAGTGGACGAACAGGACGAACGAGATACACAACTTCGTCGTCACGAAGCGGTACCCCGGCGGGAACGCGCTGTTCCGGTCGGACTACGTCGCGTCGGGCGACAGCCAGACGGTCACCTTCCAGGCGCAGGAGGGGCTGGCGGCGTACTACTGCGAGAACCACCTCGAGGAGAAGGGCGACATCGTGGTCGGCCAGGGGCAGGCCACGGCCACCCAAACGGCGACGGTCGAGGACCGCAACCTCACGCAAGCCGCCTCCCAACCCGTCCAGACGTTCCGGTTCGCGGGGTCGACGACGGGATGGCAGGCGCTCGCACCTTCCTCGATAGCGGGTCAGACGAACCCGACCCTCAGGCTAGTGCCCGGACGGCTCTACGGGGTCGAGTGGATAAACGCCGACGGCGCGCCCCACAACTGGGAGATGGAGAACGACCAGGACGAGACGCTCGTCCGTTCGGACGTGATCGCCCGCAGCGGCGCGCGACAGACGGTCAGGTTCGTCGCGACCGAGGACATGTCGGTGTACTACTGTCAGTACCACCCGATCGGTATGCGCGGGCAGGTACAGACGGTGAGCGAGGAGGAGGTCACCCAGCGGACGACCGCGCAGGGCCGGAAGACGACGGCCGCCAACCGCACCGGCGCCCAGCCGACGACTGACTCGGAGTTCCAGCACGCCACCGTCGCTCGCGACATCGGTCAGGAGAACGCGACCCGGACGACGACCGCCGGAAACCGGACGACGACGCCCGGCAACGGGACTGCCGGCGGAAATAACCGGGGCGACCGCGCGAACGGCGGCGTCGACGCCGAGGACGTCGTCCAAACGGCGAGAGCGCCGGGTTTCGGTCCGCTCGCGGCGCTCGGGGGAATCGCCGGCGCGGCGGGCTACCTGCTGTCCGGGGCGGACGACGACGAGGAGTAGCCCCGCCGACTCGTACTCGTTTTTCCGCGCGAGCGAGAGCCGCGACCCACCTGTCGGTACCCACCGGAGCCGACCGAAAGAAAACGAACCGCGGAAGCGCTCAGTCGTCGCCGGAGGCCGCCGCGCCGCCGGAACTGACGCCCGTGCCCGGCCCGACGTCGATGCCGAGTTCGTCGAGCTTCTCGTCGGGCACCACGCCGTCCTCCCAGCCGCGGACCTCGTAGTACTCGTCTTTGAGCTGGTCGAGTTCGACGAGCGAGCCCTCCGAACCGCCCTGTCCGGGGATGGCCTTCTCGTGGCCCTCGACGAACCGGACCGGCAGGTCGTCGTCGCTCCCGTCGAAGCCGACGAGGTTGTTGTAGTAGCGTTCGAGGTTGTAGATGCGCTCGCCCGCCTCCAGCAGTTCGTCCTCCGAGAGGTCGAGGCCGGTCATGCCGTTGTACTGCATGACGTACTCCTCGATGCCCTCCGCGAAGGCGTTGAACTTGCAGATGTCGAAGGAGTCGCTGATGGCGTGGAGATCCTGGAAGGTCGCGCAGAGTTCGCCCTTCCCCTCGGCCTCGTGGGGGTCGACCTTCTCGGGGATGCCGAGCAGTTCGGCCGCCGGCGTGTAGCCCCGGAGGTGGCAGGCGCCGCGGTTCGAGGTGGCGTAGCCGATGGCCATCCCCTTCATCGCCCGCGGGTCGTAGGCCGCCATCGTCTGGCCCTTCACGTCGAGGCTCATGTCGGGGTCGCCGAGCTCCTCGGCGGCCCGCATCGCGCCCTCCGCCAGCAGGTCGGCCAGGTCGTCCTCGCGGTTGGCGACGCGCTCGATCATCTCGATCATGGTGTCGGCGTCGCCCCAGTCGAGGCCCTCGTCGAGGTGGCCGGCCTCGGTCGCCTCCATCGCCATCGCCATCGTGTTACCCATGTCGATGGTGTCGAGGCCCATGTCGTTGCACCGGTCGATCATCATCGCGATCTTGTCGCGGTCGTCGGTGGCGGAGTTCGGGCCGAGCGCCCACGCCGACTCGTACTCGTAGGACTCCATCCGGACGTTGTGGTCCTCGCCCTTGTGGTGGACGTCGACCTCGACCTCCTTCTTGCAGGCGACCGGGCAGGAGTGGCAGGTCGGCTCGTCGACCAGGATGTTCTCCCGGACGTTCTCGCCCGAGACGTTCTCGGCGTCGATGTCGGGGTCCTCGTCTGCCGAGTAGCTACTCGTGGACGTGTAGCGGGCGTTCTTGGTCGGCAGACCGTCCATCTCGTTGGTGACGTTCATCAGGACGTTCGTGCCGAACAGCGACAGGCCGCCCTCGTTGGGCGCGGTCACGTCGGACTCCTGGATGACCCGCATCGCCTGCTTGTGGCCCTGCTGGAACGTCTCGGGGTCGGCCGGCTTGGGCATCCTCGTCGAGGACTTGACGACGACCGCCTTGAGGTTCTTCGACCCCATCACCGCGCCGGTGCCGCCCCGGCCCGACGCACGGTCGTCCTCGTTCATGATGCAGGCGTACCGGACCTGGTTCTCGCCGCCCGGCCCGATGGCCATCACCGAGAGGTTCTTGCCGAACTGGCCGTCTATCTCGTCTTCGAGTTCGCTCATCGCGTCGTGGACGCCCCAGCCCCACATGTGGGAGGCGTCCCGGAGTTCGACCTCGCCGTCCTCGACGACGGCGTAGACGGGGTCCTCGGCCTTCCCCTCGAACAGCAGGCCGTCGAAGCCCGACCACTTCAGGCGCGCGCCCGACCAACCGCCGTGGTGGCTGTCGGTGACGGTGTTCGTGAGCGGCGACTTCGTGACGACCGCGATGCGGCCGCTCATCACGGTCTGGGTCCCCGTCAGCGGGCCGTTCATGAACGCCAGCAGGTTGTCCGGGCCGAGCGGGTCGACGTCGGTCCCGTTGTCGAAGACGTACTTTACCCCCAGTCCCCGCGCGCCGATGTACTTGCGAGCGTCCTCGTCGTCGATGCCCTCGTAGTCGACCGCCCCCTCCGTCAGGTCGACGCGGGCGACGTGGTTCTGGAATCCACCTAGTTCGGTCATGGTAACTTCGTACCCTTATGTTGGACCGGGAATGTGTTAGTCGTTGTCGTGCACGTGTAACGGGTTTCGGTTACGTCAGTATCTGCCGGGCGCCGAATCGCCGACGGCGGCGACTTCCGTCACCGACCCGCCGCGACCCGAGGGGACGTAAAATAGCGGCCGAACGCCGACCGAAATCCGGCGACCGGGCGTCTCAGTTTCCGCGCTCGAAGGCGTAGACTCGACCGTCCGCGTCGCCGACGTAGACGCCGGTGTCGTCGACCGCGGGCGTCCCGTAGAGACAGCCGAACGTCTCGTACCGAGCCGTCTCGGAGCCGTCGGCCGCGTCGAGCGCGTAGATTCGCCGGTCGTCGGAGGCGACGTAGACCGACCCGCCGGCGACCGCCGGGGCGCTGACGGACTGGCCGGTCCGCATGAAGTGCGGGAGGTCGTCGGCGAGGTCGAAGCGCCACCGCTTCGACCCGTCGGCCGCGTCGTACGCGAGCAGTTCGCCGTCCGAACCGGCCTCCGACCCGCCGATGGACTGGCCGGCGTCGTAGACGCCGACGGCGTACACCGCTCCGTCGGCCGCGACGAGCGAGTCGACGGCGTTCGAGTCGTCCGAGAGCGGGGCGCGCCAGCGCTCGGTCCCGTCGGCCGAGCGAGCGACGAGCGCGCCGTCGCCCGCCGACTCGCCGACGTAGAGGGTGCTGTCGGCGGCCGCCAGCGCCGAGGTCGACTCCCCGACGGTCGCCCGGCGTTCGCCGGTTTCGCCGTCGAGAATCCAGACGCAGTTCTCGGTCGGGACGTAGACCGCGCCGTCCATCGCGACCACCGAACCGGTGATCACGTCGTCGATACGCTCCTCGTCGGGCGAGGACCGGTAGACCCACCGGCGCTCGCCCGTCTTCGCGTCGAGCGCGGTGACCGCCGAGTCGGTCTCGGCCGCGTCCTCGTTCGCGAAGTAGACCGCGCCGCCGGCGACCGCCGGTCGGCCGACGCCGTCGGCCACGCGGGTCCGCCACCGCTTGTCGCCGGTTTCGGCGTCGAACGCGTACATCGTCCACGGCGACTCGGCGCGCTCGCCGACGCCGTAGTAGACTGTGCCGTCGGCGACGACCGGCCGGTAGCTCATCGGCCCCTCGTAGCCGGTCGGCGCGTGCTTCCACTTCACCTCGCCGGACTCCGCGTCGAACGCCCGGAGGACGCCCTCGAAGTCGACCACGTAGGCGACGCCGTCGGCGACAGTCGCGTCGGTCCGGGTACCTGCGGTCACGTCGGCCCGCCAGCGCGCGGCCGACTCGCCCGAGATGGCGTAGACGTAGCCCGCCCGGCCGGAGACGAACACCGCGCCGTCGAGGACCGCGACGCTGCTCGGCGAGGCGTAGGGCTGGGGCGCCCGCAGGGGGACCCGCCAGCGCTCGGTCCCGTCGGACGGGTCGAGTTCCACGACCGACTCGGGTTCGGACTGGTCTTCGCTCAGGGTCGTGCAGTAGACCGCGTCGCTCCCGGCAGATATCGACCGGCCGAGGCCGTCGACCTTCCACTCGATGGACCCGTCTTCGGCGTTCGCGGCCCAGATCAGTTCGGGGACGTAGACCCGACCGTGGGCGACGGTCGGCGGGCGCGCGAGGCGCTTGGGTTCGAGGTCGGTCCGCCAGCGGACCGACGACCCGGCGACGTCGACCGCGAGCAGTTGGGCCGTGAGCCCCGAGAAGTCGCCCGAGTCCGTGCGAGTTTCGTAATAGTGGCCGGTGAGGTAGACCGTCCCATCGTCGACCGCGGGCGCCGAGAGCCGGGGGTTGTGGGTGTCGTCGCCAAAGACGTCGACGCGGCTCTCGGTCGTGCCGTCGGCGGCGTTCAGGCGGAACAGCGTCCCGTGGTCGACCGCGTAGACCGAGCCGTCGCCGACCGCCAGCGAGAACGGCGTCGAGCGGTAGCGGGTTCCCACCGTCCCGCTCCCGGAGAGTTCGGTCTTCCAGGTCCGGTCGCCGGACGCGGCGTCGAGCGCGTAGGCGAACCGCCGGTCGTCGCCGCCCAAGATCATCGTCACGTAGGCCGCGTCGCCGTCGACCGTCACGGCCGACGACTGGTCGGTTTCGTCGGTGGGGGCCGACCCGCAGGAGTCGCCGCTCGCGGCGTCGTTGCGCTCGGGGGCCGTGAACGTCCACTTTCGAGCGCCGTCGCCCGCTCCGAGCGCGTAGACGTGCGGGCCGGTGGCGACGAAGACGGTGTCGCCCTCGACGGTCACCGGACCGACGTCGGAAACCGAGCCGAGTTCCGTCTGCCACTCGACGGACCCGGACGCGACGTCGAGCGCGCTGACGGTGCCGCCGTCGTCGAAGGTGTACGCGGTGCCGTCGGCGACGACCGGCGAGGCGAGGTCGGGTTCCCGGTCGTCGCAGACCTTCGTGCTCCAGTCGATCCACGGCGTCGACGCGACGCCGCGCGCGTCGGGATTCGCGCCGGTGTTGCGGGCGTCGCTGTGGTAGGTCGTCCACGCGCCGCCGACGGAGGGGGAGTCGGCGGGCGACCGGTCGACGGTCTGCGGGTCGCTCCGGGCCGCGCGCTCGGGGGCCGCGTCGGCCGACGTCCCGGTGCCGACGCCGGCGAGGGTCGCCGCGCCGAGCGAGAGACCGACAGTCTTCAGGAGGGTGCGCCGTTGGGCGTGTGGCTCGTTCATCCACGCGGCTTTTCGATGCACGACAAGTTTATTATCGGGAGGCAAAACTGTGTCAGAAAATCGGACGAACCGCTTATGGACCGGCTAGACGTTCCATCTCGGCGGAACGTCCATCGCAACACCTTTCCTCGTCATGGCGCAACCGGCTACCGATGGAGGTTCGTCTCGGCCGCAGGTTCCAGTGGGTCGGCGTCGCGCTCGTCGCGGGAGTCATCTTCTACGGGTCCGTCCTCGACTCGCCGGGTGCGAGCCTATCGCCGACCGGTCCGCTCGGACTGGTCGGCCTGGACAAGTGGCTCCACGCGCTGGGGTACGCCGCGCTCGGGGCCGCGCTGGCGGTCGCGCTCCGGGGCGACGCCGACCGCGCGATTCTCCTCGCGGTCGTCGTCTCGGTCGGCTACGGCGTCGGCATCGAGTTCGTGCAGGCCGCGATTCCCGCCCGCCACTTCTCGGTGGCAGACATGGCGGCAGACACCGTCGGGGCCGCGGTCGGCGCGGGGGCGACCGCAGGCCTGCTCCGCCTGCTGGAGCGCGTTCGGCGGCGCGCCGCCGCCGAACGCATGTAGCGCTCGACTAAACGTTCGACCGGTTTCGTGAATCTTCACCAGCCGCCGGAAGCGCTCGGTGACACGAACCACCGGGAGCGCCCGACCGACTGAACCGCCGGAAGCGCTCTACCGACCAGCCGGCAGAAGCGCCCGACTGACCAACTGCCGGGCGGGACTGAAAGGGGCCGCCCGCTCGCGGGCCGGAGGCCCGTGGTCGTCTCAGCGACCCCTATCCGGCGAGCGGCGGAGCCGCGAGGCGGATATGTCGGTGAGCGACCGCGAGCGGGCGGGGGCTTTCGAAGTATTCGCTGTCGCAGTTACGATTTTCTCATCACGAAACGGGCGGCCAGCGATTTCCGGGGCGGTCACATTTCCCGCGAGTCCGCCGGTCTAATACCAGCAATCGAGGACCCAGACCCCTTCTTCTCGTAGCGAAGCCGCTTTACGGACCCGACCGCTACGTCCCGCCAATGAGCAAGCCGAGTCCCGACGTGTACGAGCAGGGCCGGGGGATGGACGCGCACAACAAGGTGATGCGCGAGATACGGGCCCAGAAGGACAAGACGTACGACCCCCACGAGCCCACCCGGGTGTGGATCGACGAGGACCGGACGCCCGACGGTGTCTACCAGAGTCTCACCATCATCCTCAACACCGGCGGGTGTCGGTGGGCGCGGGCCGGCGGGTGCACGATGTGCGGCTACGTCGCCGAGTCGGTCGAGGGCGGGTCGGTGGCCCACGAGGCACTGATGGACCAGATTCAGGCCTGCCTCGACCACGAACAGGAGCAGATAGAGGCCGGCGAGGCCGACGGAAAGTGCGGCCTGGTGAAGATGTACACCTCCGGGTCGTTCCTCGACGAGCGCGAGGTCGGCGCCGAAACCCGCCGGGCCATCGCCGAGACGTTCGCCGACCGCGACCGCGTCGTGGTCGAGAGCCTGCCGGACTTCGTCGACCGCGAGAAAATCGAGGACTTCACCGACCAGGGCCTGGAAACCGACATCGCGGTCGGCCTCGAAACTGCGACCGACCGAGTGCGCCACGACTGCGTGAACAAGTACTTCGACTTTGAGGACTTCGTCTCGGCGAGCGAACACGCCGAGGCCGCTGGCGCGGGCATCAAGGCCTACCTGCTGATGAAGCCGCCGTTCCTCAGCGAGTCCGAGGCCGTCGAGGACATGAAGTCCTCCGTGCGCCGCTGCGCGGAGTACGCCCACACCGTCTCGATGAACCCCACGAACGTCCAGCGCTACACCATGGTCGACCAACTCTACTTCCGGGACGGCTACCGCCCGCCGTGGCTCTGGTCGGTCGCCGACGTCCTGGAGGACACCGCCGACGCCGACGCAATCGTGGTGTCGGACCCCGTGGGCCACGGGAGCGACCGCGGCCCCCACAACTGCGGCGAGTGCGACGACCGGGTCCAGAAGGCCATCAAGGACTTCGACCTCCGCCAGGACCCCTCGGTGTTCTCGGAAGTGTCCTGCGAGTGCGAGGCGACCTGGGAGGCCGTGATGGAGCGCGAGAAGAGCTACAGCCTGCCGCTGGCGCGGTAGCGATTCGAGACGGGCGAGCATAGCTCTAACCGGCCACCCGCGGTTCTCGGCGACGTTTTCCACCGCCTCTCAACGACGACCAGCCGACGGTGAGGCTCGGCGACACAGCTCGTAGGGCGGGACCGAAAGGGACCGGGCGCTACACGAACCCCGGCGACGTGTTCGTGAGCGAAGCGAACGAACGCTCGGAAGACGAGCGAAGCGATGTCTTCCGGTGTAAGCACCGCATGGAATACCCTTCGGGCACGACCGAGGGGCGCAACGAGTTGCGAGAGTCGAGCGTCCGGGGGCTTTCGAGGCGGTGCTGTTCACAGTTGTTGCGGTCTTCTACAGCGAGCAGATATGATTCCAGTGAAACAGCATGCTTATTTTTGACGGCTGTAGACACTATCTGTGAACCGCCGCCCCTTCCTCCAATCGCTCGCAGCGGGGAGTGCACTCCTGACGGCAGGATGTGCCTCGTCACTTCCCGGAACCGCCAACCAACCGGAAACTGCCGACGTGTTCGAGGAGTATCGGTTCGAGGGAACGGAGCTCGTCGTCGAGTTCCGAGACACTGCCGACGTTCGAAAGGTGGTCCTCTATAACTCGTCCACGGACGAAGAGTACGAGGTCATCGAGCACCCACCGAGTGTGGTCCGGTTTCGAGTCGTATTCCCGGACCGGATGGACACGTCCATCGCTGACTCTCTCCACGTCAAGGCCAAGACCTCGGACGGGTGGGCCGAGGAGTGGATTTCCGAAACCGTTCACGCTCACTTGGAGGGCATCGAAGTCCTCCAGGATGGCCGCGCTCGATTTGACGTGATGAACCAGGGTCGAGCGCCGCTTCTCATTCAGTTCGTCGGGATTTACGGCGATGTCCCGAACCCGACGGTCGACCCGCAAAACGACTCGTTCGACCGGTCGTCGCTCGACTACGGTCCGAGCATCATCGGCATCGGAGAAAACCGACCGCTCACTCCGTCTCGAACCGATCTCGTCGTTCCCTCGGGGGAAACGGCATCATTTGAGACAAGGTACGCCCCGTTCGCGTTCCTAAACGGTGCTGACGCAGCGGACTGCAGCGGCAAAGAGCGAACGGGCCAGCTTGCGGTCGTGCACGCGTCGGGAGGCAGTGCCTCGTACTCGTTCTCGTACCGCCTCAGCGGGGACCCGACTGCCGTCGAGGGACGCTCGGCAGAAATCTGCAATCTCACGGATTCTCCACGGAATTGATTTAGTCTCGCCGGCTGTGTCGAAATCGTCGTCACGCCCTTCGATTTGCTACGAAGGTAGTTTCCGGCCGCATCCCCGGAAACCAGTGAGGAGAGCAGCTCTTCGCTGTGTTAACTTTAAGGGGTGTCAAAAGAGCGAAAACGACCTAAAACCACTCGCCGCCACAGCCCATGCTCGTTTGAACCGTCTGGCTCCGCGTCTTCCCTTCCTCGACCAACACGTCGGTCGCCGACTCGTTGCAGTCGAACTGCGAGCGCGGGACCCCGACCGTCTTCGACCGGTTGCCGACGGCGATTCCGATTCCGTATTTCCGGGACTTCCTCAACTCCATCGCGAGCACCGACTCTGGTTCGAAATCGTAGCTTCGCTCGAACCACGGATTCTGACTCCCGCCCGGACCGATTCCCACCTTAATCTCCCGACGCTCGCCGGTCCGATTCCAGACCCACACTTGGTGGGTCTGCGTACCGCTTTTGCCGACCACCAGCGCGGCGAACGGCGTCGGGGTTTCCTCGGCAAAGGGTATCGGAAGACGTCGTTTCACGGTATCTCCGGACTCCTGGCGAACGGCCGGAGGACCGCCGACGAACGGTACCGACGACGCACAGCCAGCGAGTCCGGCGATGAGCGCGGTTCCGGCGAGTCCGAGGAAACGGCGTCTCGTGGGCGCGCTCATGCGGTCGTCGTCGAGCAGGCCATGCTGGTCGTGATGGTGCTCGTCTCGACGTTCTCGGGGCCGACGAGAACGTCCGTGGCCGAGTTGTTGCAGTCGAGTCGCGAGCGCTCGACGGTGACGGTTTCGGCGCGGTCGCCCGCCCGTATCGTCAGTTCGTACGCGCGGGGTTCGCGCAGTTCCACGAGACCCGGCTGACCCGGGTCGAGTTCGACGGTGCGGTCGAGCAGCGTCGTCCCGTCGGTGGTCAGCACGAGGGCGACCGACAGCGCCGCCTCGGTGTCGTTCCACACCGCCACGACGTGGGTCTTGTGCGCGAACGTGTCGGCCGGGCGCTCGCCGACCGCGAACGCGAGTTCGGGGTCGGTCGCCTCGGTCCGCCGGAGGTCGCGCGCCCGCGGAACGCCGCGGTCGACGTCGCTCGGAGCGACTTCCCGGACCGCCGGAGGTTCGCTGTCGGTCGTCGGCGCACCGGTCGTGGTCTTCTCGGTGCCGCCCGCGGTCGTGTCGGTGCTGGTGGTGAGCGCCGTCGTCCCGCCAGTCGTGTCCGTCGTCGTCTCGTCGCCCGTCGATTCGGGGGTCGAACCGAGACAGCCGGCGAGCGCGAGGGAACCCGCGCACGCCCCGGCGGCGGTTCGGAGCAGTCGTCGTCTGGGGAGCGTTCGTCCGGAGGGCATACCGTTCGCGTCAGTTCGCCAAGGTAAGTGTCTTCTGCTGCTATGCGGGCCGATTTCGCCCGACGGCACGGCGACGTTTCCGCGGTTACGGGGGTTTCCGTCGCGGCCTGACTCGCGGTAAAGCGGCGTTCCCGGACGTAGGTTCGTCCTACCGGCGAGATACGCGGCGGATAACAAAGTCCTCCTCCGGCCAACGCCTGTCCCGGGGGTGGCACACCGAGGGCGGCGCGGTCGGCGTCCGGGGGAATTCGCCGTCGCGCCGCCGACCCGGTGTGTCGGACGATAAATGTCCGAGGCAAGGGGCGACTACGAAACCGTCTTCTGTTCGAACGGCTGGATAGAGATACGCGACCGGAGCGACACCGACGACCAGTGGATAGCCACCGACGCGCCCGTCGAGGTCGAGCGATGACCGCGGCGGCGGCGCTGGCGGTATCCGCACTGTTCGCGGTGTCGGCGACGCCGGCGGCCACCGCGGGACCGCTATCGACGTGGTCGCTGCTGATGGTCGTCGCGTGGATGGCCGTCGTCGGCGTGGTCTGGTTGCTGTTGATAGCCTACGGGCGAGCGACGCCGGGCTAGAGCGATTGGAGGTCTGCGAATCTGTGGGGGTTTCCGGGCGAGTTTGGATAGGATAGTTCGGTCGGATTCGGTTTTTCTCTGCGGATTTTGGCGCACTCGAATCCACACCGTCACTCCGAGTGACTGCAACGGTACCTGTGACGACTACCGTGACCGCTACTTACACTCCACATACGAGTGTCCGTGGCGGCTCGCGGTGCTGTCGTTGTCTTCTCGTGGTACAGTTACCGAATCGTGAACTGCGAACGACACCCAGAAGATACCCAGAACACGGAATCCAGAAACCGACGCCAAAATCGCCACGCGAGGAGACTACGACTCGAATCCGCGGAGGATGCCCTGTCCGTCGGTCCCGCCAATGTCGGGGAGCGAGATACGCTCGGGGTGGGGCATCAGCACCGCCACGTTCTCGCGCTCGCCGGCGATGCCCGCGACGTTGCCCTTCGAACCGTTGGGGTTGGCCTCGGGGGAGACCTCGCCGTCCTCGTCGCAGTACCGGAAGAGCACCCGATTCTCGTCCTCAAGTTCCGCGAGCTCATCGTCGGTGATCTCGAAGCGGCCCTCGCCGTGGGCGATGGGGAGTTCGACGACTTCGCCCTCGTCGTAGTGGCGGGTCCAAGGCGTGTCGGCGTTCTCGACGCGGACGTGGATGCGCTCGCACTGGAAGCGCGCCGACTCGTTGGTGGTGAACGCTCCGGGGGTCAGCCGCGACTCGCAGCCGATTTGCGCGCCGTTGCAGACGCCCAGCAGGGGCAGGCCATCCTCGGCGGCCTCGCGAACTTCGGCCATGATGGGGCTGTTGGCGGCGATGGCGCCCGCCCGGAGGTAGTCGCCGTAGGAGAACCCGCCGGGGAGCATCACGCCCGTGGCGTCCTCGGGCAGGCCGTCCTCGTGCCAGACGAGTTCCGCGTCGACGCCGATTTCGGCGAGCGCGCGCTTCGCGTCGCGGTCGCAGTTGCTGCCGCCGAACTGGACGATGGCGACGGTCATTCTCGGGGTTCGACCTCGACGGCGTAGTCGTGGATGGTCGGGTTGGCGAGCAGTCGCTCGGTCATCTCCTCGGCGCGCTCGGCCGCCGACTCAGCCGAGTCGGCGTCGAGGTCGAGTTCGAACCGGTCGGCCGAGCGCAGGGCCGAAAGCTCGAAACCGAGGCGTTCGAGCGCCCGCTTGGTCGTCTCGGCCTCGGGGTCGAGGACGCCCCGTTTTAAGCGCACGGTGACCGTGGCGGTGTAGCCAGTCATCACCCGAAGGTGGTCGTCCATGCTCAAAAGCTCTTTTGGAATCGAGGTTCGTTGCACGTTCGTGTATATCGTTCGGTGAGTGTTGCGCCGAAGCGGTCCCTTTTTCTTCGTGGCGTCGTAGATAACGGAACCATGTCCTCCGTTCCGGTGGTACGATGAGTGCGAACGAGCTGACCGAAATCACCGTCATCGGCGACGACGACACCGGGCTCATCGCCCAAGTGACGTCGCTGCTGTTCGAGCGCGGAATCAACATCGAGGACCTCGACCAGGCGGTCCGAGAGGGGCTGTTCCGGATGACGATGCGGGTCGACACCGCCGAGATGGTCACGACCAAGGAGAAGCTTCGGGACGACCTCCACGAACTCGGGCGCGAACTGGGCGTCGACGTCCGAGTTCGGTTCCCCGCCGACCGCGAAACCCGCCAGATAGCGGTGCTCGTGACCAAGGAGTCTCACTGCCTCGAACGCCTCTGTGAAGCCCAGGAAGCCGGAGAGCTCGACGCCGAAATCGGCGTCGTCGTCGGCAACCACCCCGACCTCGAACCGGTCGCTGCGGAGTACGACATCCCGTTCCACGACGTGGGCGACGAGAACGGCAACCCCGACGAGGACGAACTGCTCGACCTGCTCGCGGAGTACGACACCGACCTCGTGGTGCTGGCCCGCTACATGCGCATCCTCAGCCCGAACGTCGTGTTCCGCTACGAGAGCCGCATCATCAACATCCACCCGAGCCTGCTGCCCGCCTTCCCCGGCGCGAAGGCTTACCGGCAGGCCAAGGAGGCGGGCGTCCGCATCGCGGGCGTGACCGCCCACTACGTCACGACCGACCTCGACCAGGGGCCGGTTATCACCCAGCGGGCGTTCAACGTCCCCGACAGCGCCGCCCGAAGCGCGGGCGAGCAGAACCAGCCGGGCGGGACGACCATCGAAGAGATCAAGGCCCGCGGCCAGCCCCTCGAAGCCGACGCGCTGTTGGAGGCCGTGAAACTCCACCTCAACGACGACGTCGCGGTCCACCGCGGCCGGACCGAGGTCCGCGACAGCGACCGGGACTACCAACTCGGGATGCCCGACGAACTTGCGGAGATCACCCCCGACGCGCCGACCGACGGCGCGCCGGCCGAGCCAGAACCCGACCCCGCCGACGACTGAACCGTCGACTGAATCGTCATACGGTCGAAACCGGCCGTGTCAACGTCTCTCGTTCCGTGACGACTAATCGTACCCCAATCGGGCGCTCGAACGGCCTATGGACCGTTCGAGCGCCCGATTGGGGTACGAGGCCGGGCCGACGGTTGCGGCCGTTGCAGCGAAACGTGGCAGTTCGGTAACGGTGTACTTCCTCGTCTAGCCGGTGGATAACAAAGAGAGATGAACGAGACGGTCCGACAAATGCGTTCTCGGGACGTCGTTAGAGTGCTGATAGCCGGACTCATAGTCGCCGCCGCGGTCCCCGTGGCGACGGGCTATCTCTCCGCCGAGGCCAGTTCGGGCGCGGGACGCCCGACGTTCGACGCAGAACCGCGGGAGGGAATCACGGTCGTCGCGACCGACTCCAACACCTGGATGGGCAAGTCGGGCGGCGGTCCCCGCGCCCGGGCCGAACTCGTGGCGTTCGCCCCGAACGGGTCGACGATGTACTACAACGACACCCACACCCGCTACTGGGACGTCGACCCGGTGAAGAACGAGTCGAAGACGGTGATGTACGTCGCCGCCGACCACCTCAACGAGTCGGAGTGCCACGCCACGACGGTGTGTACCCGTTAACGTGGTCGAGCGCGTCAACCTCTCGACCGGCGAGGTCACGCGACTCTACTCGCGGGTCACACCGCGCAAGCACTCGACGCGGTGGCACGACGCCGACCGCCTCGACAACGACAGCCTTGTCGTCGCCGACATCGCCCAGGACCGGGTGTACGTCGTCAACACCACGAGCGGCCTCATCGAGTGGGAGTGGGACGCCCAGAGCGAGTACCCGCTGAAAGGCGGCGGGCCGTACCCCCACGACTGGACCCACGTCAACGACGTGGAGGTGCTCGACAACGGCACCATCATGGCGAGTCTGCGCAATCAGGACCAGGTGGTGTTCCTCAACCGGAGCACGGGCCTGCTGGAGAACTACACTCTCGGGAAGGAGAACCAGCACGGCATCCTCTACGAACAGCACAACCCCGACTACATCAACGAGTCCCACGGCGGGCCGGCGGTGCTGGTCGCCGACAGCGAGAACAACCGCGTCGTCGAGTACCAGCGTCGGAACGGGTCGTGGAACCGGTCGTGGACCTGGAAGGACGCCCGGATGCAGTGGGCGCGCGACGCCGACCGCCTGCCCAACGGCCACACGCTCATCACCGACTCGAACGGGAACCGCGTCTTCGAGGTGAACGAGCGGGGCAAGATCGTCTGGAGCGTCGACGTGGCGTTCCCCTACGAGGCCGAACGACTGAGCACGGGTGACGAGAGCACGGGCGGCCCCTCCGCGAAGAAGGCCGGCATCCCCTCGCGCACCGGCGGCGGCAGTGCGGGCGACCCCTACGTGGGCCAATCGGGAGGGACCGACCGCGGAGTCCTCGATAGGGCCTGGCACCAGATAGAGGGTCTGCTCCCCGGCCGGACCGCCAACGCGGTGATGTACGTCACGCCTGTCTGGATGGGCGGCGGCGAGGTGCTGGCGCTGGCGATAATCGCGCTGCTGCTGTTGGCGTGGGTCGTCGCCGAACTCTACTGGTCGCCGTGGACCGCCTCGGTCCACAAGCCGATGTCCATCTCTAGGAAGCGCTGAAGGCCGTCGCGGATTTTCGCGATGAATTTCGGTAGCGGTGTTCGGAGACGCGAGTTCGGTGCCGTCTCGACCGTTCTCCGTTGCCTTCGAAGCTAACGGCTCACGCTCTGCATCTACAATCAGACTGCCGTTACCAAATGACTCAACCGCAACTGCGACCGCTACTTGCACGATACACCTGAGTACCGCTACCTCGACCGCCCCGCGCCACACGCCCCCAGCCGATTCGCTCGTTCGCGGACGCTCACTCGCTCATCCCTCGCGCGACGTGGACGCGACTCCAAACAGCGGAGTCGCGCCAGCGCGCGCCGGAGGTTGACGCACAGTCGTGAAACCGTAAAACGAGTGAAAAGCTCTCTCAGAGGTCCCGGACTTCCGCGACCGCATCCTCCAGCGAGGGCACGTCGAACAGGTCCCGGCCGGTGTAGGCGTTCGTGCCGGCGCAGTAGAGGTCGCGCACCGCCCGAATCACGTCGTCGTCGAGCGGTTCGGGGTCGACGTCGCACAGCGACTTCCAGTCGGCGATACCTCGCTCTTTGGCCTCGTCCTTGGCCGCGTCGACGGCCTCGACCCAGTCGGGTTGGGTGCGCTTGTGGTACTGGCGGACGCACTCCTTGCTGACCTGCTGGCCGTGGAAGGAGAAGCGGTTCTCGTCGAAGGTGCCGACCACGTCCGCGACCCGGATTTCCCCGTCGAAGTAGAGGCACTCGATCTTGCCGTCCTCGTGGGTGAGGTCGGCCTTCGAGGCGCGCTCGGTCAGGAGGCGGTTGACCGTCCGGGCGACCGATTCGAGGTCGTCGACGCTGGCCTTCCCGGCGATGCGGTCGGCCTCCTCGCGCGAGAGGTAGCGGTCGCCCTCCTCGTACTTGGTGGAGAACTCCACGATGGGTTCGGTGAGTTGGACGACGCCGTCGGGCCACTCCGCGAAGTCGAGGTTATGGTCGGCGGGGTCGGTGCGCCGCCGAAGGCTGGACCCGACCGGGACGCTGTTGCGGAAGACGACCTCCAGCGGGATGAGATAGTTGTCGCCCGCGGCGGCGTGGTAGGCGTCGTAGTCGTAGTCGCGGCCCTCGCGGGGGAGGTCGGGGACCTGGGTCAGGTCGATGGCCATCTCGGTCGGCGGTTCGGTCGCCTCGATGAGCGGGACGACCTCGCCGCCGGCGTCTCGCGGGTCGTCCCGCCCCGCTCGACCGTCCGAGGCGCTTTTCCCCTCGCGGACGACGCCCCGGTAGTGGGTCGGGACGCCCTCCGCTTCCAGCATCTCGAAGTTGAACGCGCCCATGGCGCAGAGGCTCGCGCCCTTGTCCGGAATCTCGTCGGGCATCTTGCCCCAGTCGAACACCGAGTAGTCGTCGGTGAAGACGAACGCCCCGCGCCCGAGTTCGTCGGCCGTGGGTTCTGCCTCGACGCGGAACTCCTTGACGCTCGTCACGCCGACCGCCTCCGGTCGTCGGTCATGTGCGGGGAGTGGCCGCCGCCGGACTAAGTAGTTTCCATTCCCGTGGGCATGTCCGGGAGCGAACTACCCCGATGTATGCATATTCATGCTCCTTTTCCGAGTTCGAAGGAGTGGGATGTTCACACACGAGGGGGTTCGGCCGACGGCCGAACCCCCGGACGCTCTCGGTGACGCTAACCACCGGAAACGCTCGGTCACACAGCCACTAGGGCGGGACTGAAAGGGGCCGGCCGCTCGCGTTCACTTCAGTCGCCTCAGCGACCCCTGTTCGGGGAGGGCCGCAGGCCCGACCCGAATATGTCGCTGAGCGACCGCGAGCGGCCGGGGGCTTTCGAAACCGTAGCAATCACGCTGGTCGCCGTTGTTCATCGCGAGCGGACAGATACTTTCGAACAGACCACGGTCACGACGACTCCACCCCCTGCCGGAACCCCGCGGTTTTTACGCCTCGCCGCCTTCGAGAGGGACGATGGCAGGCGAGGCCCGGACCAACGTTCCGCGCGACCGGTTCGACTTCGAGCACGTCCCGGAAACCGACCAGTCGTTCGAGAACGCGCTGGCGAACGTCCGCGACGGCGAACGGCTGACGGTCGCCGACGGCGTGGAACTGCTGACCACCGGCACCGACCGCGAGGGCATCGACCTCGCGCGCAAGGAGCGCGTGCTGGAGGTCGCCGACCGCCGCCGGGCCGAGGTCGTCGGCGACGACGTCACGTTCGTCGCCAACCTCAACAACAACGTCACGACCGCCTGCAACACCGGTTGTCTGTTCTGCAACTTCAAGAACACCGCCCAGAACTTCGAGGTCGAGAGCGACGTCGACCACGGCGGATTCACCAAGACGCCCGCCGAATCGCGGGAAATCGTCGCCGACGCCCGCGAGATGGGCATCTACGAGGTCACCTCCGTGAGCGGCCTCCACCCGGCGTTCGCGCTGGACGACGAACACCTCGAGATCCTCGAATCGAGCGACCGCGGCGACCTCAACTACAAGTCGCCGGCGGCCTACGACACCGACCCGGGCACCTACGTCGAGCAGATGGACGCCATGAGCGTCGGCGGCGTCCACCTCCACTCGATGACCCCCGAGGAGGCCTATCACGGCCGCCGGGGCACCGACTGGAGCTACGAGGAGGTGTACGGACGGCTGAAGGACGCGGGCCTCGACAGCGTGCCCGGCACCGCCGCCGAAATCCTCGTCGACGAGGTCCGCGGGGTTATCTGCCCCGGGAAGATCGGGACCGACGAGTGGGTCGAGGCGATGGAGGCCGCGGCGGCGGTCGGCCTCGACACCACCGCGACCATCATGTACGGCCACGTCGAGAACGAGATGCACAGGGTCATGCACCTGAAACGGATTCGGGACCTCCAGGACCGCACCGGGGCGATCACGGAGTTCGTCCCCCTCTCGTTCGTCCACCGAAACACCCCGCTGGTCGAGCGCGGGATGATAGACTCGGGGGCGACGACCCACGAGGACGAACTGATGATCGCGGTCTCGCGGCTCTTCCTCGACAACGTCGAGAACCTCCAGTCGTCGTGGGTGAAGTACGGCGACGAGCAGGGGTTGAAGATGCTGTCGTGCGGCGCCAACGACTTCATGGGTACCATCCTCAGCGAGGAGATCACCAAGCGCGCCGGCGGGGAGTTCGGCGAGTTCCGCTCCTTTGCGGAGTACGTCGAGATGATAACCGCGGTGGGCCGAACCCCCGTCGAGCGCTCGACCGACTACCGCCAGCGGAGGGCCATCGACCCCGCCGACCCGCCGTTCGGCCCGGAACTCGGCCCGGCGGCCGACGGGACGCCGCTGGTCGATTCGGACGCCGCGAACGCCGCCGAGGGGCCGTCGGTCGCCGACGACTGATTCCCGCATGATGAACACCACCCACGCGGCGATGGGGGTCGCGCTTGCGGCCCCGCTGACGGTCCTGGCACCCGAACTCGCGCCCGCCGCCGCGCTCGCCGCCATCGCGGGCGGCGTCTTTCCCGACCTCGACCTCTTCGGCGGGCAGCACCGCCGGACGCTCCACTTTCCGGTCTACTACGCGGTCGCCGCGCTCGTCGCGGGTGCGGCGGCCGCCGTCTGGCCGTCGGTCGAGACGGTCGCGGTCGCGTTCTTTCTGCTGTCGGCCGCGCTCCACGCCGCCACGGACGCGCTGGGCGGCGGCCTCGAACTCCGACCGTGGGAACCCAGCGACGACCGCGGAGTGTACCTCCACCCGGCGAAGCGGTGGATTCGGCCGCGCCGGTGGATTCGCTACGACGGCGCGCCCGAGGACCTGGTGCTCGCCGCCGTCCTGTCGCTTCCGGGACTCCTGCTGTTCGACGGCTTGGTTCGAAAGCTCACGGTCGCCGGCCTCGCGGTGTCGGTCGTCTACACCGCCGTCCGGAAGCGACTGCCGGAGCTAGAGGGTCGGCTCTCGGGCGAGCAGTAGACCGAACGAAGAGTGAGAGTCGTGCGGCGCTATCCTTCCAGCAGTTCGGTGTCGCGCTCCCTGACGTCGATTTCGAGGAACGGGCCGATAACGCTCGAAACGACGAGCCACGTCTCGCCGCCCTCCTCGTAGCGGTCGATCACGCGGAGACTGTCGGTGCTGGAGGAGTTGCGGTTAGAACGGGCGGGGCCGAAGCGGTCTTCGTTTCTGCGGTACCTGGTCATAGTTGGCGTGTGGCATGGACCCCTCTTAACTGTTCTCTGTTATCGGTACCCCCTGCTATCGATTCCTTATACGATATAGAGTCGTCGGTCGGACACGTCGGGGCCACGGGGCGATACCGGTCGAACGAAAACAGGTGGCGGCGACTATCGGTCGAGGACGGCCCGATACCGGGCGCCGGCCTCGTCGTCGGCCTCGATCGCTCCCCGGACCGACTCGGGAATCCAGTCCCGGTCGTCACCCTCGGCGTCGCCGCCTACCTCCTCGGGGAGATACCGCCGGTACACCGGCAGGCGCTCTCGGAGCGGGACACCGGCCTCGTCGGCGATGTCCTCCAGTTCCCGGAGGGCGGGCCACTCGTAGTCGGGGTTGATGTAGTCGTCCGTGATGGGCGACACCCCGCCCAGGTCGTCGACGCCGCAGTCGAGCAGTTCGCGGGTCGGCGAGAGGTTCGGCGGCACCTGGACCGACACCTCCTCGGGCAGGCAGTACCGTGCCATCGCCACGACCCGGCGCATCGTCTCGACCGAGGGCTTCTCGAAGCGCGAGCGCTCGTTGGGCACCACGTTCTGGACGATGACCTCCTGGACGTGGCCGTAGCGCTCGTGGAGTTCGCGGATGGCGAGCAGGCTCTCGGCCCGGTCGCGCCAGTCCTCGCCGATGCCCACCAGGATGCCGGTGGTGAACGGGACGCCGAGTTCGCCCGCGGTCCGGATGGTGGCCAGTCGCTGGCCGGGCGACTTCACCCGCGGGCCGGCGTGGGCGTCGACGTCGGCGGTCGTCTCCAGCATCACGCCCATCGAAGCGTTGACGTCGGCGACCAGTTCCATCTGCTCGCGGGTCTGGTCGCCGGGGTTGCTGTGGGGAAGGAGTCCTTCGTCCAGCGCGAGTTCGCAGACCTCCCGGAGGTAGGAGTGGATGGAGTCGTGGTCCCACTCCGCTAGCTGGTCGTGAATCCGGTCGTAGCGGTCGTCGGGGTCGTCGCCGAACGTGAAGAGCGCCTCCGTACAGCCGGCGTCGGCGCCGGTCCGGAGGACGTCCCGCACCTCCTCGCGCGAGAGTAGCGACGCCTCACCCGGCGCGTCGAAGTAGGTGCAGTAGGTGCAGGTGTACCGGCAGGCGGTCGTCAGCGGAACGAAGACGTTCTTCGCGAAGGTGAGTTCGTCGGCCGGGGAGACGTCCTCGGGTCCGACGGCGAGCAAGCGTTCGACGTCGGCGTCGTCGGGCGAAACCTCCACGTCGTACTCGGCAGCCCCCGGAATCATCGTCGTGACGTTTCGGCGCGGGCCGGAAAACGGTTGCTACTCCCGGACGGCGCGGACCCGACCGCCGTCGGTCGAGAGGACGAATCCGGCGTCGGCGAGCCACGCGCAGGCTCGACCGTCGGAGTGTACCAGCACCTCCGCCAGGTCGACTCGCTCGTCGACGTCGGTCGCTAGCCGGTGGGAGTCGACCGTGGCGACGGACGCATCTACCTCGCGTGCGCGCGCGAGGTGGTCGAGGTAGGACGCGCCGTGGTAGTCGGTCCGGAACTCCGGGTGGGCGACGACCATCGCGTTCGTCCCGCCGCCCCGGCCCGGCGCGAGCACGACGTCGGCCCCCTCGTCCGGGTCGGTCGCGCGGCTCGCGTCGAACAGCCGCGAGAGCGCCTCGGGGGTCGCCAGCGCGAGGTCGGCCATCACGACGGCGACGGGATCGTCCGTCTCGGCGAGCGCGGCGTCGACGGCGGGCGTGAGCGCCCGCTCGTCGACCGTGACCGGGGCGTCGGCGGCCACCGGCGCGGTTGCAAGGACTTCGGGTTCGCGGCCGGCCGCCCGGACGGTCGCTAGCACGTCGGCCAGCATCGCCGCCGCGAACTCGACGCGCTCCTCGGGCGAGAGCGCGTCGGCTAGGCGGGTCTTGGGCTCCTCGGCGGCGTAGGGAACGACGACTCGCATGGGACTCGTTTCGTCTCTGAGTTCCGTCGGCTTGGCTTAAGAGACTGTGGAATGGCGGCGGGTCTGGAATCGAGTTCCAACCTCACCGCGACCGTGAAACCGTGGCTGCGACCGCGACCGCACCGCAGACCGTGACTCACACGACTCGAATGAAGACCGCCACCGCAGGCCACTCATCTGCATCGGGAGTAGCTAGCGACTCGTCTTCGAATCACCGTCCTCATACTGCTCTCTATGCATCATCTCATTACCGACGCAATCACTCAGCAGCGTCGAGAGTCGCGAAAAAGGTAGTCGGAAAACGAAGCCCGCAGTCGGCGCGACGCCGGAACTCCGAGGTACGTCTACCGCAGTTTGTCGTAGCTGTCCTGCTGGGACCGGTACCAGAGGACGCCGCCGACCACGACGACCAGCGCGAGCAGTCCCGCGCCGCCGTACAGCAGCATCTGGGTCTGCTGGTTGGATTTCTGGGCGCTGTCGGCCGTCTTCTTCGCGTCGCCCGCCAACTTCTCCGCGTTCGCGAAGTTCTCGTGGTCGAACGCCGAAACCGCGCTGTCGAGGGTGTTCTTCGCCTCCGAGACGCTCGCGCCGGCGCTTTCGGCCTCGTCGATGGCGTCCTCGGCGTCGGCGATGGCCTGCCGGGCCGCCGCGCTCTCGTCGGTGTAGGGCCGGAACTGCCAACTGTCGATGGACTGGCTGTTGCCGCCCTTCCGGACCTGGTTGAACTCCGCGAGCAGCGTCTGCTGCTTGGCGGTGTCGTAGCTGAAGTCCTCGACCTCGGCGACGGTGCCTTCGAGGGTGACTCGGACCTCGGCCACGTCGTTCTCGACGTTCACCGACTTGTTGAACGACTGGCCGTCGTAGGACTTCTGATTGACCTTGTTGCCGGCCTGGTCGTACATCCGGACCGTCCAGGTGACCTCCGAGAGGTTGGTCCGACCGTTGAGCGTCCACTGTTCGTAGTCGGTGTAGAGTTCCGTCAACGTGAACGTCGACTTGACCTCCTCGCCGACCCGCTTCTTCTCGGGCGCATCGCTGGCCTCGGCCGAAACCGCCGCGGCGGGCGCGACCGCCGAAGCGACCAGCGCCACCGCCAACAGGAGGGTCAGGAGCTTAGAACAGTGGTTCGAGTTCATCGTCGTCGTCCTCCACGAGTTGTTCTAAGTTCTCCTCGCTCTCTTGTTGAATCTCGTCGATGTTCTCCTGAGCCTCGATGGCGACCTGCTGGAGCTCCTTGATGCGCGGGACGTTGTTCACGCCCGACAGCAGTACGACACTGGCGACGTACTGCGAGTCGGCGACTGGGTAGTCGCCGCCCCGGACCTCCATCGAACCGGTCTGCTCTTCGAGCCACTTCCGCCCGCGCTCTATACCTTTCCGGTTGAGGTGCTGGGGCGGGCCGCTCATAACCAGCAGCGCGCGCTCGGTGCCCTCGATTTCGCAGGGGAGGGTGAGCCGTCCGAGCGCCGCCTTCCGGACCAGGCTGGTGATGCGATTGGTCGTGTTGGCGGTGTCGTTCGACCCGTCGTCGTCGCCGCCGGTGAACCGCGAGAGTAGGCCGCCGCCGGCGTTGGCGTTCTCGACTTCCTCGGCCGCGTAGCCGATGGTCGAGACGCCGCCGCCGGCCAGCGTGTTGATGATCTCGCTGGAGTCGACGACGCTCTCTGCGACCTGGTCGCCGCCGCCGACCTCGCCGGCGCCGAAGAGGATGCCGAACCGTCGGACGATCTCCTCGTTGATTTCGGCGTAGCCGCCCGTGATGGACTCGCCGGACTGACGCCAGGCGTCGTTGTCGAACACCATCAGGTTGTCCACCTCGCGGACGAACGTCTGGAACGACCGCGCGGCGTTCAGCGTGTAGATGCCGCCCTCGTCGCCGCCGGGGAGGACACCCAGGCCGTACACCGGTTCGGTGTATATGCGCTTGAGGTGTTTCGCGATTACCGGCGCGCCGCCGGACCCGGTACCGCCGCCCATGCCGGCCACGATGAGGAACGCGTCGACCTCGTGGACCGGGATGTTGTCGATGGCACCCTGGATTTCGTCGATATCTTCTTCGGCGATTTCCGCGCCGAGTTCGTTGTCTGCCCCCACACCGTGACCTTTGACTCGGGACTGGCCGATGAGGACGCGATTGTCCTGAGGAACATTGTCGAGACCCATCAGGTCTGCCTTCGCGGAATTGACCGCGACTGCCGACCGGACGATGTCGCTCCCAGTTCGCTGGTCGTACTCCAGGAACTGGTCGACGATCTTCCCACCTGCCTGCCCGAAACCTATCATTGCGAGCTTCATTTTCCGGACCGTACTCCGTTGGGAGAAACACAGCCACGACGGGGTGATAATCCTTTTGGTCCGTTGGCCGACAACCAGAAACACGCGATTACCGAAAATCGCAAGACGGTAACGGGGTGTTTCACCCCTTCCCTCGGCGACAACAGTTCCCGGACATGTCCGTTTAAGTTTATAGACGAACAGACGTATCAGAGTTAACTGGAAAAGTTACGGAGAGGACGCGGAGGGGAGCGCGGCGACGACCCGCCGAAGGACGCCACTCAGACCGACGCCGACGCGGAGCGAGCGCCCGGCCGGGCGTCGACGCCGAGGTACTCCGCGAGCGTCGTGAGGTCGGCCACCGAGATGCCAAAGGCGTCGATGTCGTTGTCCGGGACGGTGTTGTCGAACCGGAGCGACCGGTACTGGTCGCTGCCAAACGGGACGAACGGGACCGGGTCCGCGAGTCGAAGTCCGAGTCGCGCGAGGGGCATGGGGAGCGGGAGAATCGTCACCGACTTCCCCTCGGCCCGGTAGGCGAGTCGGGTGACGTCGGCGAGCGTCAGCACCTCCGGACCGCCGACCTCGTACGTCTCGCCGTCGTGTTCCTCCTCGACGCAGGCGCCGAGCATCGGCGCGGCGTCCTCGACCCAGATGGGTTGGAAACGCGTGCGCCCGCCGCCGGGCAGGGCGGTGACGTAGGGCGTCGTCAGCTTCTTCGTGAACGAGACGAACTCGCCGCCGTCGCCGAAGATGACCGAGGGCCGGAAGAGGGTGTGGGCGAGTTCCGACTCCTCCACGACCGTCTCGGCCTCGCCCTTCGTGCGGATGTATTCTGTCGGACCGTCGGGATGGGCGCCGAGCGCGCTCATCTGGACGATCTTCCGGACGCCGTGACTTTCGGCGGCCTCGACGACGTTCCGCGTCCCGCCGAGGTGGACCTCGGCGTGGGTGACCCCGCCCGAGGGCTTGGACAGCGGCGACAACGCCACGAGGTTGACCACCGCGTCCTGGCCCTCGAACGCCGACTCGATGGAGTCGTAAGCGGTCACGTCCCCCCGCACGCGCTCGACGTTCGCGGGGAGGTCGGCCTCGTCGGGGTCGCGCGCGAGCACAGTCACGTCGTGCCCGCGGCCGACCAGTTCGTCCACGAGGTTCGTGCCGATGAAGCCGGTTCCGCCGGCGACCAAAATGTTCATACATCGATATTTGTCGGTCGGAACGTAAAGGTAACTGCCGTCGGTCGGGTTTCTGCGGCCCCGTTGAAACCCTCGAGTGGTGACCGGTCCCGGCGAGCGTGCCGAGTACAAAGCACGTATCGGTCACGTGCCCGCGTGTGTCCAACGTTCCGTGCGGAAGAATGGCACGACAGTAATCGCGGGAGAGACGGCGAGTTAGACGATGGAGACGCGGAGGTAGTACCACCGGTTCTCGTACTTCACGTACTCGATTCGGGTCTTGTCGTTGAACTCGAACACGTCCTGTTGGAGGTTACACGAGCAATTGTAGGCCTTCAGGAACGCGTCCCGTTGGGTTTCATTCAGAGCGGAGAAGTTTGCTCGCTTGCTCTCGTTCACCTTCTTCGCGGTCGAGTTACTGATTTCGGTGATAGAGAGTAGATTGTCGCCTTTCTCCGGCTCTGCGGTCGTCGTCGTGGTCGTCGCCGTGGTGGTCGTCGTCGTCGTGGTCGTCGTCGCGGAGGTCGTGTCCGTTCCGGACTGCGTTCCCGCACAACCGGCGGGGGCGATGCCGCTTACGACGAGCAGGGACACGAGGGCTATCCGTAGTCGCATACCGTGAGCAAAATCCGCCCCCGGTAAGTGCTTTCTGAGCACCGACGCACGTACCGGCGGAGTTCTGCGGTTACCGTCGACGCGAATCTTCCGACGAAGCCACGTCGCACCTTCGCGCCAACGTCCCGTGTCCCTTTATACGAAGCCGAAACCAACTCGCGGTATGCTCATCACGCTCGAGGGCCTCGACGGGAGCGGCAAGACGACGGCCCGGGAGGTGCTCGCCGAGGAGTACCCGGAGTTCGTCTTCACCCGCGAGCCGACGACCTCGTGGTACGGCGACGCGGTCCAGCGGTCGGTCGAGGACGACGACGCCGACCCGGTGGCCGAACTCTTCCTCTACACCGCCGACCACGCCGCCCACCTCGCCGACGTCGTGCGGCCCGCGCTCGCGGAGGGGAACGTGGTAATCTCGGACCGCTACTCTGACTCCCGGTACGCCTACCAGGCGGTTAGCATCGAGGAACACGTCAAGCGCCCGCTGGAGTACATCCGCGGCGTCCACCAGCCGTGGACCCGCCCACCGGACGCGACCATCTACCTCGACGTCGACCCCGAGACGGGCGCGGCCCGGAGCGGCGCGACGAACAAGTTCGAGCAAGCCGCCTTCCTGAGCCGAGTCCAGGAGAACTACGAGCGACTGATGAAGGCCGAACCCGAACGGTTCGTCCGAATCGACACCTCCCGCTCGCCCGAGGAGGTTCTCGACGCCGTGGTCTACACCGTCGGCCGCCTCGTCGAGGAGCACGACGCCCGGACGAACTCCGAGGGACGCGACTGACGCCGCCCGGTAACGCCCCGGTGACGCTTTGAAGCCCGCTACCGTAGAACGCGCCATGGCAGAGGAGGGCGGCGACCGGACCCGTCGGAGCCGAAATCGTCCCCCGCATCCCGCTCGCCGAATCGAGGACCGACGGCGCGAGCAGAAGGAGGCCCGCACCGACCGGCGAGTGCGGGCCGACGGGAGCGCCGACGAAACCGATTCCGACGCGGGCGCTTCTCCCGGCCGCGAGGCCGAAGGAAGCGCCCGCGCGGAGCCGACCACCCGCGCCGAGCGCGACGACGAGCGGAGCGGTTTCAGCTTCACGCTCCCGCCGATGACGTTGCCGCGGATGGAACTCCCCGAGCGCATCCGTCTGCTCTTTCCGCTTCCGGAGCCTCCGGAGCGGAGTTACCCGACGCTACGCGTTCGGGTTTCGCACGTCCTGCTGGTCGCGCTGCTAGTCGACCTCCTCGACGCCGCGACGGTGCTGTGGGTCGGGGGCGAACCCTTCTGGTGGGCGAGA
The DNA here is from genome assembly GCF_024138165.1 of Halorussus vallis. Lineage (NCBI taxonomy): Archaea > Methanobacteriati > Methanobacteriota > Halobacteria > Halobacteriales > Haladaptataceae > Halorussus > Halorussus vallis. The sequence continues at coordinate 1,837,677 of NZ_CP100000.1, forward strand.
GGGGCCGTCGGCCTCGCTGTCTCGCTGGCGGTCGCCGGTCCCGCGGGCCTGCTGTACGGGTGGGAGTCGCTCGCGACCCTCGGAGGATTCGGACTGCTGGCGCTCGCGCCGACGGCGACCCTGCTGGTGCTCGTTCGGGCGGTCTTCGCAGAATAGTGGGGAGCGGCGGGGGAGCCGCGACGGAGCGGCGACGACTCGGCGGTCAGCCCGCCTGGTCGGGGAGTTCGACTTCGTCGGGCGCGGGCATCCAGAACAGTTCGAGCGACAGCGCCAGCGTGAACGGGAGCACCCACACCACGATGAGCGCCGTCCCGGTGTCGCTGACCCCCTCGCCGCCGAAGCCGACGAAGCCCGACAGGACGAGCGTCGTCACGAAGTACACCAGCGGAACGAACACGGCGGTGTACACCGCCGCGCCCCACCGCGTCGACAGTCGCAGGCGGAAGAACCGGATGGCGACCGCCGCGACGACGGTGTTGACGACGACGATGAGCAGGAACCCGAAGACGGTCGCGGCCCAAGCCATGCCCGAGGGTTAGGAGCGCGCGGCCTTGTGGCTACCGGATGCGGCCGAGGGTCGGCGAACCAACGCCTATTTGCCCGGGCCGGGCCGACTCTCGGGCATGACGATTCGGTTCGTGACCTCCAACGAGGGCAAGGTCCGGGAGGCCCGCGAGTACCTCGGCGAGGAGGAAGTCGAGCAGGTGAACTACGATTACACCGAGATACAGAGCGACGACCTCGCCGACATCGCGGTCGCGGGCGCGCGGGAGGCCTTCGAGGAAACCGGCGGCGAGGACCCCGTCGTCGTCGACGACGCCGGCCTGTTCGTCGACGCGCTCGGCGGCTTTCCGGGGCCCTACTCATCGTACGTCGAGGACACCGTGGGCGTCGAGCGCGTCTGGAACCTCGCGAAGGCCGAGGAGAACCGCCGGGCGCGCTTCCGCTGTGTCATCGCGTACTACGACGGCGAGACGACCGAGACGTTCGACGGTGCGGTGCCGGGCCGCCTCGTCGCGCCGCGAGGTGACGGCGGCTTCGGCTACGACCCCATCTTCGAACACGAGGGCGAGACGATGGCCGAGATGTCCACCGAGCGCAAGAACGCCGTCTCCCACCGCGGCCGGGCGCTGGCGAAGTTCGCCGACTGGCTCGCAGAGCGGTAGTCGGCCGACGCGGCCCCCGAACTGAGTCGGCACTTCGCGCCGACGGCTCATTCGAAAAGAGCTATCACGACGGTGAGAGCAACTCCGAACGTGACGCAGATTCTTCGCCGACTGGCCGACCGGCCGGGCCTCGCGTTCGGCCTCGCTGGCGCGACGTTCACCGTGCTGTACCTGTTCGTCCGCCCGGTCGAGGAGTTCGCTTCGTTCTTCGTGGGCGAGCGCGAGGCGTTCCTGCTCGGCCCGCTACTGGTCGTCGCGAGCGCGCTCTCGGCGTTCGCCGTCGGGACCGCGCTCTGGCGTCGGTTCGCGGGCGAACGCGCGGCCGACTCGCGGTGGCGCCCCGCCGTCGTCGGCGCCCTCGTCGGGACGCTCTCGATGCCGCCGACGATGCTCGCGCTCACGGTCGGCCGCTACCTCGTCGTCGGACTCCCGGACGACCTGGTGGTCGGGTCCCCGCCTCCGGGGGCGACCCACTGGGTTTCGGCGACCGACCTCGTCCTCCAGGACGCGGTGATGACGCTCTACGTGAGCCTGTTCGGCTTCGTCCTCACGGGTGGGTCGACGGTAATCGTTGGCGCCGCGACCGGCGAAGTCCTGCGGCGACTCGCCGCCGCGTCGGACTCCGACACGATGATAACGGAACGGTGAGCAGTTCGCCGACATGAGCACCGACGACTCGCCCGCCCGCGGTCTCGGCGTCCTCCCCGCCTCGCTGGCGTTCGCGCTCGGAAGTCTCCTCGCGCTGTTCGGCGCGACGGAGTTCGCCACGCAGGTCCACCTCCACGTCGTCAGGGACACCGGGTTCGTCACGTTCGACAGCGTATTCCTGCCCGCGCTCGCGTTCCTCGCCGGGACCGCGGTGGCGTTCAGCGCGTTCTTCGCCGCGTCACTGCGGATTCGCCGCGACTGACCGGGTTCGCCGCGGCCGACCCTTCGACCGCCGTCCGGGGCGACTGTTCCAATTGGAAACACGTTTCTCGCGGGAGCGGAGATACCGGGACCAACGATGGTTGCGCTCACCCCACCCGTCGACGTGAAGTGCGAGAAAATCGAGGACGGGCTATACCGCGGCACCGTCGTCGACGAGACGGACGAACGCGACGCCGTGGAGCTGAGCCTGGAGGAGTACGAGCGGACGAAGTTCGTCGAACTCCTAGAGGCGACCCAGACCCCGGGTCCGGTGACGGAGTCGCCGTGGCGCTACGTCGGCTACGTCTACGTCGAGCGCGACCGGCTTCCGGTCGAGTACGCGAACCCCGGCCCGCAGTTCCGCGTCGTCGTCGAGGACCGTCTGGCCGTCGAGATAGAAGAAGCGTAGGTTCTACGCGCGCGGGTCGCGGTCCGGTCCCGGATACTCGTCGCCCTCGACCGCTCCGTAGAGGCTCTCGGCGTCGAACAGTCGGGCGAATCCCGCGGGCGTCTTGACGCTGACATTCAGGCGCGACCCGAGCGCCGCCCCGGCCTTCGCGCTCCGGAGCGACTCGTCGTAGCTCAGCACGTGGGCGGCCTCGCCGCGGTAGGCGCTCGCCAGCGCGGGGTGGTCGCCTGCAGGGTGGTCGACGGGGACGCGCACCGTCTCTATCTTCTCGCGCCACGCGCGCGCGAGGTCGTCGTCCGCGAGTTCACGGATTACGGCCTCGGCGTCGTCGAGCAGGCGGTCGCTCGCGACCAGTTCGAGCCACGAGTGGGACCGCACGGCGTCCAGCGCCTCCCTGGCGTCGCCGCCGACGAGGAGGTCGGCGGCCAGCACGTCGGCGTCGGCGACGATTCGGGCGGGGTCGGTTTCGGGCGTCTCAGGCATCTTCGCTCTCCCCGGATTCGTTCACCGCCGATTCGCCCGCCGGCGATTCGCTCGCGAGGCGCTCGCGGCGCGCCGCGAGCGCCTCGCGAACCGATTCGACGTCGGCGTCGGCGGCGTCCGCCCGCTCGAAGAGGTCGGCCCAGTCCATGCTCGCAGTCGGTGACGGGCGGGGAAAAGTCTGGTTTTCCGGCGAGTCGCTACTTCCCGCCGAAGACGTCGGTTTCGACGGTCTGCTCGTAACCCATCTCCTCCAGGGACACCCGGTGTCGCTGGCCGCGGTACTCCACAACCGCGTAGTAGGAGACGGTCAGCGTCGACCGCTCGCCGTTCCGGAGGTGGCCGACCCACCACTCGCCCATCTTCGAGTTGTCGAGGTACCCCGTCGCGTCGATGCGGCGCGTCTCGCCGCCGGGCACCGTCGCCCCGACCGAAGCGGTGTCGTCGGCCAGCACCACGTCGTTCAGCCGAACCTCGTAGCCGAGTTCGACGATTTCGAGCGGCCGGGACCGCCGGTTGGTCACGTCGCCGGCGATCAGCATCGGGGTCCGGGCCATCGTCGCCTCGCCCCAGCGGGACTCCATGTCGTGGAGCGTGGCGACCCGCCGGCCGCGAATCTCGACATCCTGCTCGGCCGACCCGAACCCGGCGAGCAGGTCGGTTTCGAAGGTACGGTCGTCGGTGGGGAGCGGGACCGGTAGCGAGGCGAACCCGAGGTCGGCGAGCACGCCGGCCTTGACCCGCATCTCGGTCTTCTCGCCGTTGTTGACGTGGCTGACCCACCACCGCTGGATGCGCTCGTCGGGGACCGAACTCTCCAAGACGAGTTCGGTTCGTCCGGGGCCGAGGACGGCCTCCTCGCCGTCTTCGACGAGCGTCACGTCGTTGAGTCTGACCCGATAGCTGGCGTTGACCGGCACCTCGCCGAGCGGCGAGTTCTCGCCGTTGGGGTTGTCGACCACGACGCGGGTCGAGAGCGTCGACCCCTCGTCGGCGGCCCGCCAGTCGGTCTCCATCGCCGAGACCGCCGGCGGTTCGAAGCCGACGCCCGAGTCGGTCTTGACCGCCCGTGTGGTCGCCTGCCCGCCGGCGAGGATGTCGGTTTCGAAGACGACGCTCTCGCTGAGGAACGGGAGCGGGACGCGCCTGGTACCGTCGTCGGTCTCCATCACCGCGAACGCCCGCACGTCGAGGCGGGTGGTCTCGCCGTTCCGGAGGTGGCTCACCCACCACTCGTCGAGTTTCGAGTTGTCGAGCGCCGAGTCGATTCGGATGGTGCCGGTGGCGTTCGCGTCGATTCGGACCTCGCCGTCGGTTCGGCCCTCCGCGACCGTCACGTCGTTCATCCGGACCTCGTAGCCGATCCGCGAGAAGGTGATGGGCGCGTCGTTGGGGTTGCGGACCGTGCCCGAGAACCGGAGTGGCGTCCGGTTCGCGGTCACCTCGCCCCACGAGGCGTCGGTTCCGGTGACCGTCAGTAGCGTCTCGTTGCCCACCTCGACCGACTGGCCCGAGTCGCTCTCGAACGCCGCGAGCAGGTCGGTCGAGAAGGTCCGCTTCTGGGCGGGCAGCCCCTGCTTCAGGGGGCCGACGCCGACGTTCGGTTCGACCGCAACCGTGGTTTCCTCGCCGTTGTTGATGTGACTCGCCCACCAGACCGGAATCTTCCGGTTGTCGATGCCGGTCGAGAGGGTAAGTTCGTTCCGGCCGGGCGCGAGCCGCAGGCCGCCGCTTGACCCGCTGGCGACCGTCACGTCGTTCATCCGCACGTCGTAGGAGACGCCCGCCAGGCCGGGGAGGCCGACCCGGTTGGGGTTGTTCACGACGACCGTCGTGCGGATCTCGCTCTCCTCCTTCGAGATTTCGCCCCACTCGTTCTCGATGGACTCGACCGACGGCGGTTCGGTCGTCAGCGTTCCGGTCGTGAGCGCCGCGCCGAGGCCGACCGTCGTGAGCACCATCCCCGCCGCGAGGACGGCTGCGACCTTGCCGAGCGTGCCGGCGAGCAGACTCATCTCGTCACCACCCGAAGTTGCTGTACGCGTGCCATGGCGGGCGCTTTCGAGGGACCTACCAAGTAGCTTACGCGCGGGTGAACGAACTGATAATCGGGGCGGTCGACCGAGAACGGAGCCGCGTCGGTTACTCCGCCAGCAGCGTCGTCCGCTCACGCGGGAGTACGACGCCGACGCTGTCGCCGGCGGGCCCGGTCGGCGCGTAGGCGTCGAGGCGCTGGCCCGCGACGTCGAGCACCACGCGACACCGGCCGTCCTCCCTGAGGACGCGCTCGACGGGCGCGACGAACTCGAAGTCGCCGTCGCCGGGTCCGTCGGCGCTGGCGGCGACGGACCCGGCGTCTCCCCCGCCGGATTCGTCGGTGTCGGCCTCGCCGGTCGGCGAGGCCGACGGCGCGTCCCTCGGTCGGAGTTCGACGTGTTCCGGTCGAATCGCGAGATGTTCGCCATCGCCGACTACGAGTCGGCCGCCGGGCACCCTGAGGGCGCCGCCGTCGAGGGCGAGGCAGTTCGCGCCGGTGAACCGGGCGACGAACGGCGAGTCGGGGCGCTCGAACAACTCGTCGGGCGTGCCGGTCTGGACGATTCGGCCGTCCCGGATGACCGCGATGCGGTCTGCGAGCACCCGGGCCGTCGTCCGGTTGTGGGTGACGTAAACCGCCGTCTCGTCGGCCATGACGTCGGCCAGCAGTTCCCGAAGTTCCGCCCGGGTCGGCACGTCGAGCGCCGAGAGCGGTTCGTCGAGCAGGAAGGCGTCGGGACCGACCGCGAGCGCCCGCGCCAGCGCGACCCGCTGGCGCTCGCCGCCCGAGAGCGTCGGCGGGTAGCGCTCGGCGAGGTCGGCGACGCCGAACTCCGCGAGCAGGGCGTCGGGGTCGCGGATGTCGTGGTAGCGACCGCCGAACGCGACGTTCTCCCGGACCGAGAGGTGCGGGAACAGCGCGTAGTCCTGGAAGACGAAGCCGAGGCCGCGGTCCTCGGGCGGCAGGTCGGTGAGGTCGCGGCCGCCGAGCGAAACCGACCCCTCGTGGTCGTGGAACCCCGCGACGGTTTCGAGCAGGAGGCTCTTGCCCGACCCGCTGGGGCCGAGAATCACGAGCGTCTCGCCGGCGGGGATTTCGAGGTCGGCGAGCACCTCGAAGCGGTCGGCACCCTCGGCGGTGAAGCCGGCCCGGACGTCAATTTCGAGGCTCATGGCCACCCTCCGTCGTCGTAGGCCAGCGTACGGACGACCACGAAGATGGCCGCCGAGAGCGCGAGCAGCAGGGTGGCGACCGCGCCGCTCTCTTCGAGGCCCGACGAGAGGTAGGTGTTGTAGATGAAGACGGGGGCGTGCTGGCCCGTGACGCTCTCGCCCTTCGGCAGGAAGAAGAAGTCGACGCTGTAGGCGACGATGGCGACCGCGCCGAACTCCGAAACCGCCCGCGCCCACGCCAGGACGCCGCCGGTCAGCATCCCGCGCCAGGCCAGCGGCGCGGTCACCCGCCGGAACGTCTCGAACTCGCTGGCGCCGAGGGTCCGGGCGGCCCACTCGACCCGGGTGTCGACCGACTCGAACGCCTCGCGGGCGGCGTTGACCGCGAACGGCGCCGAGACGAACGTCATCGCCAGCACCATCCCGAGCATCGTCCCGAGTATCTTCAGTTGCGGGAAGGCCCCGCCCTTGCCGAAGCCGAACAGAATCGCGAGTCCGGCGACGCTGTGGGGCACCACCAGCGGGAGGTCGACCAGGCTCTCGACGAGCGCCCGGCCCGGGAAGCCCCGGGCCAGCACCCACGCCAGCGGGACGCTGAACGCGACGCTGGCCAGCGCCGCCAGCAGGGGCGCGTACACCGAGAGGTACAGCGCCTGCCTGACCGCCGGGTCGGCGGCCATTTCGGCTACCAGCGCGGGGTCCTGGCGGGCGACCAGGAGCGCCAGCGGTAGACCGAGCGCGACCAGCAAAACGGTGCCGAGCGTGGCCGCCAGCGCGCCGAACGCGCCGCGCTCGCGGACGACCGCGAGCGCGAGCGCCGACAGCACCGCGAACCCGGCGTAGAGCGTCGGCCGACCGGCGGCGACCGCGGCCGCGAACGCGGCGACCTGAACGGTCACCACCGCCAGGACGGTCGCCCCGGCGGGGACGCGAGCGGTCACCGCTCGCGTCCCCGCACGCCGTCCGGACTCCGCCGCAGTTCCGCGTTCGCCGCCGGTTTCGGTGTCGGCGCTCACGGTATCAGAGTTTCAGCGGACCCACTGAAGTCTTTGCTTCCGCGTGCCGGGCGACCCGCCGGGGAACGTCCCCGCTCTCGGTGACCACGGCGGGTTGCTTCGGGATGAGGCCCTTCTCCTTCAGAATCTTCCGGCCGGGTTCGGTTATCATGTACTCGACCCAGCGGGCGCCGAGGCCGGGCGCCTCGGCCACGCTCGGCACCGTGATGCCGTAGGCGATAGGTGCGCCGGTGTAGGTGGTGTCGCCCGCCTCGACTTTCGCCTTCGCGTAGTGCTCGGCGTACTTCTGGGAGAACTTCGAGAGGTCGACCTGGGGCTGGAGGTCGACGTACGGCAGGCCCGACTGCGAGGAGATGGACCGGTAGTAGATGGCGTAGTCCAGTTTTCCGGACTCGAGTTGGCCTTCGAGTTTGGTTTCGGTGCCGGTCGGCACCGTCATGTTGTCCCGAATCTTCTGGAAGGTCTGTTCGTCGTAGAGGCGCTCGCCCTCGAACTGCTCCTTGCCGAGTTGTATCGACATCACGGCGCGATAGCCGCCGGGGTCGATGGCCGGGTCGCTGTGGCCGACGGTGACGCCGTCCCGGCTCAGCACCTCCCACCAGTTGTCCGTCCCGATGTCGCCCGCGCCCGGCGAATCCTCGCGGTACTGGACGGTCATCGCGTTGGTGGCGAAGATGCCGTACCAGTCGCCGAACTTCGGGAGTACCGAGTCTCGGATGAGCCGGAAGTCGGAGACTCCGAGCACGTCGGCTTTCCGACGCTGCCGGGTGATCTTCTTGGTGGACGCGACCGACCCCTTGGCCTCGCGGTCGACCTCGACGCCGTACTTCTTTTCGAACTTCGGCTCGGCCGCGCTGAACGGCGGCGCGAGGCTCCCGGCGTGGAAGATGGTCGCCGAGTCGGCGAGGTCGGCGCTCGCCGAGGTGGTTTCGGCGGTCGTTCCGCCGCCGGACCCGGTCGTTCCCGACCCGCCCGAGTCGGTTGTCGTCCCCTGGTTCGACCCCTCGCCGCCCGTACAGCCCGCCAGCCCGGCGATTCCGACGGCCCCCGCCGTCGTCAGGAACCGCCGTCGCGTGCGTTGTTCCGTCATGGACATAACCCCGTTCAGTCGCACGTGACATAACGGTTATCCTCCGCCGCGTTCCAGAGGCGGGCATGGACGCGGGATTCGACGCCCACCTCCGGGCCGGCGGGGTCCGGTTCGACGCCGACGACGCCACCCTCCTGCGAGCGGTGGACGAACACGGCTCGCTCAATCGCGCCGCCGACGCGCTCGGTCGGTCGTACTCCCGGTCGCACGGCCGACTCACCGACCTCGAGGACACCTTCGGACCGCTCGTGGTCCGGCGCCGCGGCGGGTCCGGCGGCGGCGGGAGCGAACTCACCGACGAGGCCCGGGAACTGCTCGCGCGCTTCGACCGACTTCGGGCGGAGTTCACCGGCACTGCGGAGGTCGAGGAGACGGTTCTGCCCGGCCGAGTCGTCACGCGCGAGGGCGAACTCGGCGTCGTCGAAACCGACGCCGGGCGACTCCGCGCGCTGGTCGTCGCGGCCGGCGGGGACGGCGGGAACGACGAGACTGCCGCCGACGTGGACGTGGAGGTCGCCGTGCGCGCGGACGCGGTGACGCTCAACGACCCGGCCGACGCACCCGCCGGGGAGGCGACCAGCGCCCGGAACCGCTTCGCCGGGGAAGTCGTCGCGGTCGACCGCGGCGAGGCGGTCGCCCGGGTCGTCGTCGACGTGGGTGCAGACGTTCCGCTCGTGGCGTTGGTCACGACGGCGAGCGTCGAGAAACTGGACTTGAAAGCGGGGTCCGACGTGGTCGCGTCGTTCAAGGCGACCGCGACGCGGGCGAGCCCGCGAGAGACGTGAGATACCCAACACTTTTGCGGTGGTGCTCCGAAGCGCAGGCGTGAACAGACGGTGGCACTTCCGAGGCGGCGTCGTTCTCCTGCTCGCGACGGCGGCGCTGGTGGTGGTGCTCGGCGACGGGCCGGTCGTCGAGAAGTTCGGACACGCCGGACTTCCGCAGGTCGCCCAACTGAGCGCGATGGTCGCCGCGGGCGGCCTCTACGTCCTCGGCGGGTCCGAGAACTCGGTATCCGAGCGCGCAGGCTGGTATCGGCTCGTCGGGCTGGGCGACGTGCTCCTCGGACTGAGTCTGCCGCTCGGGGCCGTCGGTGGCGGATTCGGCGGTTCGAACGCGTCCGCCGCCGTGCTCGTGGCGATGACCGGCGGCGGCTTCTCGATAGCCTTCGTCGGCGTCGACAGGATGCGCGGCGGTCGGCACGGCGAAATCGAGGGTGCGGCGTAGACCGCAGGCGGAATACGGGAGCAGTAACGGAGGGTCGCCCGGTTTCGCCCGGTGCCACCGACCCGGGGATGCGCGAGGGGTCGAAGACCCCGAGCGGGGAGGTACGGGGCGCGGTGGCGGTGCTGTGCGGTTAGCGGTGCGGTACTCATTCGATTCGTGCGAGTAGCGGTCTGCAGTGCGGTGGCGGTCACCGACACGGTCGGAGTCGAAGTTACAAGTACAGCGGCGGTCGAACGGAGGGAGAAACTGCCCGTCAGCGCCTCTAAGCCGTAAAACCGAAAACGAGGTTTCAGGGCGAGGCCGACTCGACCAGTCGCGCGAGTTCGTCCTTCGCGTCCTCGGCGACGTCGCGGTGGGGTTTGCGGGGGTAGCCCGCCGGCGCGCCGCGTTCGCGCATCGCGGCCTTCAGGCCTGGGACACCGTACTTCGCGGTGATGGCGTGGTTGAGTTCGACCAGTAGGGTGTTCAACTGGCGGGCCTGCTCGTCGTCGGCCGTCTCGTGGAGCCGGTGTATCTCGCTCGCGCGCCTGGGCGCGACGTTCGCCAGCGCGAGCACGCCGCCGTCGGCGCCCGAGGCCAGGGCGTGGGCGTAGACGCTCCCGCTGCCGACGAGCAGGTCGAAGTTCTCGTTCTCCGTGCGCGTGCGTTCGCGCTGGAGGGTCGTCAGGTCGCCCGACGAGTCCTTCATCCCCGCGACGTTCCCGTGGTCGGCGAGGCGACCGACGGCCTCGGGCGAGAGTTTCACGCCGGTGTAGGCGGGCGCGCTGTAGAGGTGGACAGGAATCGGGCTCTCGTCCGCGACCTCGCGGTAGTACGCCTCCAGGGTCGCCTCGTCGTGGCCGAAGTAGAACGGCGTGATGACGAGCGCGGCGTCGGCGCCGGCCTCGGCCGCGAGTTCGGTCTGGCGGAGCGTCTCGCGGAGTCCGGGGTGACCAGTACCGGCGAGAACCGGAACGTCGGCCTCCTCGACGGCGATTTCGGTGACGCGGGCGCGCTCCTCGACGCTCATCAGTTCGGCCTCGCTGTTCGACCCGCAGGGGACCAGGAAGTCCACGCCGCGCTCCTGGACCCACGCGAGAAGTTCCCGCAGGCGCGATTCGTCCACGTCGCCGTCCTCGTCGAAGGGCGTGATCAGCGGCACGCCGGTTCCGTGCATACGCGAGACTCGTCGCGCCAGTCCTTGAAACTGTTCGACCCGGAAACACCGACCGGGGACGACCGGCGGCCCCGCCGCCGTCGGCCGACCGTCTGACGCAGTTTTAAGTTCATGCCGTCCAGACCCCCGACTGGGCGCGCACGCGGTCTCTCTCCCCCCATCCTCCCACACGCGCGCCCGGCACACCACCACACACACGCACACCTCCCACCCTCTCCCCCTTTCCGACGCTCGAGAGCGGCGACGCCGGCGGTAACTACCACTTACCGCCGATTCAGGCGGAGTCTGAAGGATTTCCGAGTATTTCGGGAGCCGGACAGACGCCGCCTACAGGCCCACAGATAGCCCATAACAAAGTCCGAATCCGCCAAAGAAAGGAACGCGCCCGACGGCTCGGGCGCATCGCGTGCAGCAGTCTCCCGGTCGGGCATTCCGACGGAGCCGGAGGCCCTGGCGGCGAGCTGGCCTCTCGCCACCGTGTCACCAACCCTCCCACGAAAGTTCTCGTCTCGGATGCCCGCCCCAACCCCGCGCTACCCGAATCCTGCCCTCCCGTTTTTCGCGCGAGTCGGTAGTCCCCCCAAATCGGCGCCGAGGCGGTGCCTCGGCGCCGACGTACTTCACTCCTTTACGTACTTCGTTCGCCGGCTTCGACGAGGCGAGGCCGCGGTTTCCGGCCGGCGGTCGCCGACCGAGACGCCTCAGTCGCCGGCTTCGGCGGTTCCGCCCTGGAGCCCCGTGCGGACCCGCTCGAGCGCCTCCCGCCTGGCGATGATGGCCAGGCGGTCGTTCGCCTCGACGGTCGTGCCGGGCAGCGGAATGGTCATGCGCTCGCGGTCGCGGCCGTGAGCGTACACGCGAGCCTCTTCGGGGAGTTCGAGGTCCGAAACCCGTTCGCCGACTATCGGGGCGTCCTCGGCGACCTTGAGCGTCGTCAGTTGCAGGCCCGCCGTGAGGTCGGCGATGACGTTGAAGTCGCCGCCGAGCAGCGCGGTCTTGGCTCCGGCCGCACCGAGTCGCTCGGGGTAGACCACGTCGTCGACGTCGTCCGCGAACTTGTGGTAGATGTCCTCGCGGTAGTCCTCGTCGATGCGCAGGACAGTGCGACAGCCGTAGTGTTTGCCGATCATGCACGCCGCGAAGTTGACGTTCAGGTCGCCGGTCAGTCCGCCGACCGCGTCGACGGTTTGGAGGTCGGCCTGTTCGAGCACCTCCTCGCTCGCCCCGTCACCCTCGATGACCAGGAACCCCTCGTCCCGAGCGCGGTCGGCCTTCTCCGGGTCGTTCTCGACGATGACGGCCTCGTGTCCCTCCTCCTGCAGGATGCGGGCGGTCCGGAACCCGACGCGTCCCGCACCGACGATAACTAGTCGCATGCCAACACCTACCGCGGGAAGGAGCAAAAGGATTCGGTGCGGTGCGTCCCCCATCAGCGGCGCATCCCCCAGGAGCGACGCGCCGAAGGAACGCGTTGCTCGAACGCCGGCGCTCGCGGGGGCTCACACGGTCTGAGTGCGGTTGCCGCCGTCGGTCGACCGGCCGTCCTCGTCGAGCAGGTCGGTGACGGTGTCCCGAAGCACGTCCGACCCCCAGACGGGCTTGGTCAGATACGCCTCGCAGTCCAAATCGGAGTTCGGGTCGGCCGCGGAGACGACCGCGACCCGGCAGTCGTAGTCGCCGGTGCGAATCTCCCGGAGGACGTCGTCGCCCGGGATGTCGGGCAGCCGGCGGTCCAGCAGAACCGCATCTATGGAGTCGTCGAGCAGGTTCAGGGCTTCCTCACCGCCGTAGGCGGTCAGCACCTCGTACTCGTCTTCGAGTATCTTGGCGAATCCGTCGGCCAGCGGTCGGTTGTCGTCGACCACCAGTACAGTAGGTTCATCAGACATCTTGCGAATCCTTCGTCCCCAACGGGGCTTACCTCGATAGATACCACTCGGGGTACGTGAGTGGGGCAGGTCGTTCCGACCGTTGCAGTGCGTTCCGCGCCCGGAACGTACCGTTCAACCGGGGGCGAGAACCGTTCGTTCCCCGAAGTTCGGGGGGAGTGCCGGTTTAAACGCCATGGAAAGTAAAGGCGGTAGCTGTTAACGGCCCGTATCCTATCCACGGATGAATGACCGCCGACTCTGGCCTGGACCGAAGCCGACGGCGGAACCGACGACCCGCCGAAATCGGCTGTTTCGGACGTCGAGGAGCACGATGAACGGTTCGGGCGACCCCGAGTTGCCGGTCGACGACCCGCCGGGGGAGAGCGACCCCGGGCCGCGCGCGGACCGACCGGACGACGACTTCTTTCGACGGCTGGTTCGGCAATCGACCGACGCAGTCGTCACGGTGGACGAGGAAGGCCGTATCGTGTACGCCAACCCCGCCGTCGAGTCGGTGTTCGGCCACGCTCCCTCGGACCTGGTGGGCCGACCGCTGACCCGACTGATGCCCGAACGGTTCCGCCGCCCGCACGCCGAAGCGTTCGCGCGGTACCTCGAAACCGGCGAGTCCACCCTCGACTGGCGGGATATCGAACTCCACGGCCTCAGGGCCGACGGGACTGAAGTTCCGCTCTCGGTGTCGTTCCACGTCCAGAACTCCGATTCCGGCATCGACGCCGACGTCGACGCCGACGGCGAGCGGCTGTTCACCGGCGTGATACGCGAGCTAGCCGAGCGGAAGGATGTCGAACGGCAGTTGCGCCGGGAGGAGGAGCGCCGCGACGAGATCTTCGAGGCGAGTCCGGTCGCGCTCGCCATCCGAACCGCCGACGGCGAGGTGCTCCAGCGCAACGACCGCGCCGACGAACTCCTCGACGCGCTCGGCGTCGAGGAGGGCGAGACGGCCGGAGTCGACGTGTACGACGCCGACGGCGACCCCCTGACGCCCGACCGCTACCCGTTCGCGCGCGTCCTCGAAACCGGGTCGGCGGTGTCGGACGCGGAGATTCGAATCGACGCGCCGGACGCCGAGTCGCGGTGGTTCCTCGTGAACGCGACGCCGGTCGAAGCCCCCGACGACGGGGTCGAACAGGTCATCACGGCCGCCAAGGACATCACCGACGTCAAGCGGTACCAGCGGGAACTCGAACGCGAACGCGACGAACTCGAAACCGAACTGGACGACGTCTTCGACCGGGTGACCGACGCGTTCTTCGGACTCGACACCGACTGGGAGTTCAGCTACGTCAACGCCCGGGCCGAGGAACTGCTGGGCAACGACGCCGGGGAACTGCTCGGCAGGAACATCTGGGAGGTCTACCCCGACGCGGTCGGGACGGAGTTCGAAACCCGATACCGTCAGGCCGTCGAAACCCAGACGTCGGTCGCGTTCGAGGAGTACTTCGCGCCGCTCGAAACCTGGTTCGAGGTGCGGGCGTACCCCTCCGAGACGGGACTGTCGGTGTACTTCCGGGACATCGGCGAACGGAAACGCCGCGAGGCGGAGTTGGAGCGCCAGAACGAGCGCCTCGAATCGTTCGCCAGCATGCTCGCCCACGAACTCCGGAATCCGCTGAACATCGCCCACGTCTACCTCGAAAACGCGAAGAACGGCGATCCCGACGCGTTCGAACAGGTGGGCGACGCGCTCCGGCGCATCAACGAGATAATCGACGTCCTCCTGGTGCTGGCCCGCGGCGTCGAACCCGTCGGCGCCGACGGACGCGTGGCGCTGGCCGACGTGGCCGCCGACGCGTGGGCGAACCTCGACGTAGGGGCGGCGGTCCTCGAAGTCGAAACCGACCGCGTGATTCGGGCCCAGCGGAACCACGTCCAGCACCTGCTCGAGAACCTGTTCCGGAACGCTGTGGAACACGGCGTCGCGGGCCTCGGTCGGAACGACGAGAACGGCGCGGAGCGCGGCGACCCGACGGTGACGATACGCATCGGCGACCTCCCGGACGCGGCCGGCTTCTACGTCGAGGACGACGGAAGAGGCATTCCGGAGGACGTTCGCGGGACGGTGTTCGAGGCGGGCTACTCGACCGACGAGGCCGGCATCGGTCTCGGCCTCACCTTCGTGGGACAACTCGTCGACGCCTACGGCTGGGACTGCGAGATAACCGAGAGCGAGGCGGGCGGCGCGCGCTTCGAGTTCAGGGGCGTCGACGTGGTTTCGGAAGACGCGCAGTGAGCGGAGGCGGCGAAGGTCGAACTCGGCCGAGCCGACGTCGGGACTCCGGGCCGTGACCGACCGACGGCCGTCGGTCGGTCGCGCGCCGGACCTCGAATTGGTTCTCGAAGGGATTTCGGAACGTCGCCCGGCGTACGCCCCGCCGGCTCGAACCGGGCCGTCAGCGACGTTCCGGGCCGGTCATCTCTGTGTGCATCACGACGACGCCGGCCTTGCGCCATCGTGACGCACGGCGAGAAGCCGGAGACGCTCCGAGGACCGACGACCGGGGGTCCTCGCTCGGACCGATTCCGTCCGACCGGGGATACATTTAGACCGCGACCGGCGGAGCAGTATCGTCTCCGCCATCTCCAGAAACCGTTGACCGGCGAATTCTGTAAACGATTTCTGAATGCCCCCACTACATTAACCATTACCTTTATTGGCTCCAAGCGAGACAGTCTGTAGCGTGTCATCAGTTCGCGTATGGCAAACAGAGGGCTAGATCAGAGCTATGACAGACAAACCGATATCCGACGAAGAACTGAGCGGGCCGGTCGTCGACCGGCGCACGACCATGAAGCTGTTCGGCGCGGGGGCGACGGCCGCGCTGGCCGGATGCGCCGGACAGGGCCAGCAAACCGAGTCGAAGTCGTCGAGCCAGTCGGGCGGAACCGCCGAGGAGAAGGGCGGCGTCCAGAGTCAGAAGAGCGGCGGGCAACTGACCGCCGGGTGGAACATCAGCGAGATTCCGAACCTCGACCCGGTGCTCAACAGCACCGAGGGCTACGAACACGCGTCGATGAACGTGTTCAACGGGCTGTTGCGGACCACGCCCAAGTTCAAGATAAAGGGTGAAGCGGCCAAGGACTGGACCGTCAATAAGGGGACCCAGTACGTGTTCACGCTCCGGAAGGGGATGCAGTTCCAGAAGGGGTACGGTGAGGTCACCGCCCAGGACGTGAAGTACTCCATCAAACGCGGGCGGAACGCCAAGGGGAGCCAGGTCCAGTCGAAGCTCTCGGCGCTCAAACCCATCGAGAAGGGCGGGGTCGTCGTCCGGGACAAATACACGGTCGAACTCAACCTGAAACACCGGTTCGCGCCGTTCCTGAAGTTCCTGACCGCGTCGGGCGGCGCGGCCCAGATAATGCCGAAGAAGGCCGTCGAAAAACTCGGGAAGAAGTACCAGGTCGAGCCCGTCGGCTCCGGCCCCTTCGAAGTCGCCAAGCACAGCGTCGGGTCGTCGCTGGTCCTCGAGAGCTTCGACAAGTACTGGGAAACCGACGATCAGGGCACGTCGCTGCCCTACCTCGACCGGGTCACGATCAAACCGATTCCCTCGCCGTCGACGCTCGTCAACGCGCTTCGGTCGGGCGACATCAAGTACACGAACAAGGTCCCGTTCCAGAACGTGGACACCGTCAAATCGGCGCGCGGCGTCAACGTCATGCAAGGTCCGGCGGGCGGCTGGGAGGGTCTGTACTTCAACCTCGCGAAGAAACCCTGGAAGGACAACCCGAAGCTCCGCCGGGGCGTCGCGAAGGTCATCGACCGCAAGCAGTACATCAACGCCGCGTTCCTCGGCAACCACGAGAAGGCCGTCGGCCCCATCGGGCCGGTTCACGGCCGGGCGTTCCGGTCCCAGCAGAAGAAACCCGACTACCAGAAGGCAAACGAGAAGGAGGGCAAACGGCTCATCAAGGAGAGCGGCGCGATGGGGTCGGAGCTGAAGATCATGGTCTGGAAGGCCGGCGTGCGCCGGGGTCGGGCGCTCTCTCAGCAACTCGGCCAGTACTTCGACGTCAAGGTCAACGCCTACGACATGTCGACGTACCTCGAACGCCTCAAGGCCAAGCCCGGCAGTCAGTACTACGACGTCACCCCCTGGGGGAGCGACATCGACGTCGCGACCGACACCTCGCTGTACAACTTCTTCAAATCTCCCGACAAGGGCGGCGTGTTCAACAGGATGGGCTACTCGAACCAGAAAGTCGACAAGTTGCTCGAGAAGGCCCGGCGCACCACCGACCCGAAGAAGCGCGCCAACGTCTACCAGAAGGCCGAGGACCAGATCATGAAGGACGCGCCCGCCGCGTTCACCCACCACTACATCCCGTGGCAGGCGGCCGCGAAGTCGGTCAAGGGGTACACGCCCCATCCGACCCGCCGCGACTTCACGAAGGTGTATCTCTCGAACTGAACGACCGAATTTCCAGCCGAATCAACACATGGACTACGCGCTCTCTCGCCGTCGCGTCGCCGTTGGGGTAGCCCGAGCGCCGGCACAACGGCGAGCGACTCCACTTTCACGCACGTAACATGCGCAGATACATCGCCAAACGGACGCTCTACGCGCTGTTCATCGTCTGGGCGGTCGCGACCATCGTGTTCTTCGCGACGCGCGCGCTGCCCGGCGGTCCCGCACAGACGATACTCGGACAGAACGCCTCCCCCGAGGCGGTGGCCGAACTCAGACAGAAACTCGGCCTGAACCGACCGCTGCTGGTCCAGTACGCCGACTGGATGGTCGCGCTCGTCACCTTCGACTTCGGACAGAGCCTGACCAGCGGCAAACAGATCGAAACCATCGTCTCGAACGCCGCGCTCCGGACGTTCTCTATCGGACTCGTCGGCATCGTCATCGGCCTTGCGGTCGCGATTCCGACTGGACTCATCAGCGCGCTGTACAAGGACCAACCGCTCGACTACGGCGCGACGGTGACGGCCTTCCTCGGCCTGTCGATGCCGGCGTTCTTCATCGGCATCCTGCTGGCCGTGGCGTTCGGGGTGTGGTTGTCGGTGTTGCCGGTATACGGCTACGTCCCCATCGGAAAGGGCGTCGTCCCGTGGTTCACGCACCTCATCCTGCCGGGTATCGCAGTCGGACTGCCGTACGCCGCGATAATCATGCGGATGACGCGGTCGTCGCTGCTCGAAGTGCTCGGCCAACCGTACATGAAGACCGCGAAGGCCAAGGGCGTCTCCTCGAAGGTCCGACTCTGGAAGCACGCCTTCCAGAACGCGATGATACCGGTGGTGACGGTCGCCGGCATCCAGATCGCGGTCATCATCGTCGGCACCGTGACCGTCGAAATCGTGTTCGCGATTCAGGGAATCGGACGCCTCCTGGTGGACTCGATACTCACCCGCAACTACCCCCTGACGCAGGTCGTCATCGTGCTCACGTCGGTGATCCTGGTGTTCGCGAACCTCCTGGTCGACGTCACCTACACGTTCATCGACCCGCGCATCCGGTACGGAGGTGAGGGACAGTGAGCGACGACCGGCCGGTCGGGCGAGTCGACTTCGACGTCGAGGAGGCGGCGAATCCCGACCGCATCCCGCCCGAGTACCGGACCGAGGGAGCCGAGATTCCCGAGTACGAGTCGACGTTCCAGCGACTCGCCAAGGGACTGCTGGGGGACAAGAAGGCGCTGTTCGGCATCGTCGTCGTCGCCGCGTTCGTCCTCATGGCGGTGTTCGCGCCGTACCTGGCGCCCCACGACCCCGAGAAGATATTTATGCCGATGAAGGAGCCGATGACACACTCGGTCGGGAACTTCGACTCCGACGCCGGGACCGAGCGGGTGCTCCACGTGCTCGGGACCGACTCGTACGGCCACGACATCCTCTCGCGCATCATCTTGGGGTCGCGGCTCTCGCTCGCGGTCGCGGCGGCGACGATGCTCGTCGCGTTCGTCTTCGGCACCGCCATCGGCCTCATCGCCGCCTACTACGGGAAGTGGGTCGACAACCTGCTGATGCGGCTGGTCGACTTCCAGTGGGCGTTCCCCGAACTGATACTGGCGGTCGGCATCATCGCGTTCACCGGCGGTCGGGGCTTCGTCAACGTGGTGCTGGCCATCGGCATCGCGTACATCGACGACTTCGCCCGGCTGATACGCGGGGAGGTGCTCTCCATCCGCGAACAGGAGTACGTCCTCGCGGCGCGGTCGGTCGGGATGCACGACGTCAGGATCATGACCCGCGAGGTCCTGCCGAACGCCATCGCGCCGCTCATCGTCCAGGCGACCATCATGATTCCGCTGGCGATAATCGCGTCGGCGTCGCTGTCGTTCATCGGCCTGGGCGTCCGGCCCACGACGCCCACCTGGGGCATCCTGCTCAACTCCGGGCGCGACTTCATCACCCGTGCGCCCTGGATCAGCATCGCGCCGGGAATCGCCATCGCGATAACCGTCCTCGGGTTCAACCTGCTCGGCGACGGACTGCGCGACATCTTCGACATCTCCGAGGAGGTTTCGGACCGATGACGCTGCTCGAAATCGAGGGACTCCGGACGGAGTTCCCGACCGACCGCGGGGTCGTCGAGGCGGTCGACGGCGTCGACATGACCATCGAGAACGGCGAGATCGTCGGCCTCGTCGGCGAGAGCGGCAGCGGGAAGTCGGTGCTCGCAGACAGCGTCCAGCGCATCGTCGACGAACCCGGGCGCATCGCCGACGGCGACGTTCGCCTCGAGGGCGAGTCGATACTGGAGATGGACGAGGCCGAGATGGCCGAGGTCCGGGGCGACCGCATCTCGCGCATCTTCCAGGACCCGATGAACAGCCTGAACCCCACGATTCGGGTGGGCGAACAGATCGCCGAGACGATTCGGCTCCACCAGGACGTCGAGGGCGGAGCGTCTCTCCCGACCGAGATTCGCCGAAAGCTCCTCGGCGCGACCGAGAACAGTCGGGCCTGGCGGCGCGCGGTCGAACTGCTGGAGACGGTCGGCATCCCCGAACCCGACAGTCGGGCGACCGACTACCCCCACCAGTTCTCGGGCGGGATGCGCCAGCGCGCGATGATCGCCATGGCGCTGTCGTGCGAACCCGACCTGCTGGTGGCCGACGAACCCACGACCGCGCTCGACGTCACCATCCAGGCCCAGATACTCCGGGAACTCGAACAGCTACAGGACGAGTTCGACACCGCCATCCTGCTCATCACCCACGACCTCTCGGTCGTGGCCGAAACCTGCGACAGAGTGAACGTCATGTACGCCGGCGAAATCGTCGAGCGCGCCGATACCGAGGAACTGTTCGCCGACCCTCAGCACCCCTACACCCAGGGGCTGATAGCGAGCACGCCCCGAATCGACGACCCGCGCGACGAGTTGACCCCGATTCCCGGGAGCGTCCCGTCGCTGATCGACATCCCCTATGCGTGCCACTTCGCGCCCCGGTGTCCGGAGGCGAAACCCGAGTGCTTCGAGCGGGACCCCGAGTTCAGACCGGTGGGCGACGACGGCGACGGCCACGTCGCCGCCTGTCTCCGCCGGGGACCGGAGGGGGAACGACTATGAGCCGCGAACGGTCGGTCGGCGCGGGCGGCGACGCCGGTGCCGGTGCCGACGCCGACGCCACCACGGCGCAATCGGGCGAGACGACCCCGCTGCTCGAAGTTCGGGACCTGAAGAAGTACTTCTCGGTGGAGGACGGGTTCCTCGACAATCTGTTCGGGTCGGCGGGGAAGGTCCACGCCGTCGACGGGACCAGCCTCACCGTCGAGGAGGGCGAGACGCTCGCGCTCGTCGGCGAGTCGGGATGCGGGAAGACGACGCTGGGCCAGACCATCACGAAGCTCCAGGAGCCGACGGCGGGCACGATACGGTTCAAGGGCGAGGACATCACCGACCTCTCGTCGGGCGAGATGCGGTCGTACCGCGAGGACATCCAGATGATCTTCCAGGACCCCTCGGCGTCGCTGAACCCGCGACAGACCATCGGGGACATCCTCCGCACGCCGATGAAGGTCCACGGAATCGGGTCGAGCAAGCGCGAGCGGACCGAGCGCGCCCGCGAGTTGCTCGAGCGCGTCGGCCTCAAGGGCGAACACCTCGAACGCTATCCGAACCAGTTCTCGGGCGGCCAGCAGCAGCGCATCGGACTCGCCCGGGCGCTGACCGTGGAACCGGACCTGGTGGTCGCCGACGAACCGGTGAGCGCGCTCGACGTGTCGGTCCAGGCCCAGGTGCTCAACCGCCTCGACCGCCTCCAGGAGGAGTTCGGGCTCTCCATCGTCTTCATCGCCCACGACCTGAGCGTGGTCCGCCACATCGCCGACCGCGTCGCGGTGATGTACCTCGGCCAGATAGTCGAGCAGGCGCCGGTCGACGAACTGTTCGAAGCGCCCGAGCACCCCTACACGAAGTCGCTGTTGTCGTCGGTGCCGCGCATCGACCCGGGACAGCGGACCGACCGAATCGTCCTCCGGGGCACCGTCCCGTCGCCCATCGACCCGCCCGACGGCTGTCGGTTCCACACCCGGTGTCCGGCGATCATCCCGCCCGAGGACTGGCCGGGGAGCCAGGCGGCGTTCCGGCGGGCGTTCACGTTCCGGTCGCGCCTCGAAGCCGACGAGATGAATCCCGACGCGATCCGCGACCGCCTCGAAAGCGACGGCGAGACGACCGACGCCGAGGCGGTCGCCGACCGCCTGCTCGAGGTGAACCTGCCCGGCGAGGTCGAGGACCTCCCGGGCGACGTCGCGCGGTCGCTCGCGGACGTCGCGCTCCTGGTCGCGGAGGGTCGGCGGGACGAGGCCGTCGACAGCGTCCGCGACCTCCTGCCGTCGCCCTGTGCGGGGGAGGCGCCGCGGATGGTGGGCGACGACCACCGGGCGAAGTGCCACCGCGTCGACCCAGAACATCCGGCCGGGGAACTACTCGACGATGTCTGAGGGGCGCGAGGATGGCTGAGCAAAGCGACGTCAGGCGGCACGAAGACGTCCGGATTCCCGTCGGCGGCGAGACGGTCGCCGCGACCCGGTACGAACCGGTCGACGGTTCGGGGGCCTCGCCGGCGGTGCTGATGTACGTTCCCTACCACCACCAGGACGGCATCACCTACGGGGCCTACGACCCACTCAACCGCTACCTCGCCGCCGCGGGCTACGAGGTCGTGGTGGCCGACATGGTCGGCACCGGCGCGTCGACCGGATTTATCGAGGAACCGTTCACGCGCCGGGAGGGGACCGAACCCGCCGAAATCGTCGAGTGGCTCGCCGACCGGGAGTGGACCACCGGCCGAATCGGGATGTTCGGCAAGTCCTACGGCGGCATCACCGCGCTCGACGCCGCCGCACAGCGCCCGGACGCCCTGGAGGCCATCGTCCCGATTCACACGCCCTTCCAGGGGTTCAGGAACGCCTACACCTACGGCGGCCTGTTCGAGTTCCTGACCATCGGGATGGACTGGCTCACCCTGATGCAGGCGCTCGACGCCAAGCCGCCGTCCAATCCCGACGCCGGGGACGACGCGTTCGACGCCTGGCGGGAGCGCCTCGACCGCCTCGACGACCGCGACCCCTGGCTCTTCCAGTTCCTCGACCACGAGCCCCACGAGGCGTACTGGGACGACAAGAACATCCCCGTCGAGCGCATCGACGTCCCGGTGCTGGCCGTCGACGGCTGGCGCGACCCCTACACCGAGGACACGCTCCGGTACGTCGACCGAATCGACGCGCCCACCAGACTACTGCTCGGACCGTGGCGCCACCGGATGCCCCACCGCGGCCGCGAGTCGGCCGTCGACTTCCGGCGGCAGGTCCGGTCGTGGTTCGACCACTTCCTGACCGACGCCGAAACCGGCGCCCTCGACGTCCCGAAAGTACGGGCCTGGACCGAACTCGACGGCGGCGGGACCGCCGACGGGCGCTGGCGAGGGTTCGACCGCTGGCCGACGCTCGGCGAACCCGAGGACGACGCGCCGACGGGCGTGTCGTCCTCGGGTCAGTCGTCGGCAGGTGCATCGTCGACAGGTCCGTCGTCGGCCGAAGACGCCGTCTCGCTCGCGCTCGCGCCGGGAGGGCTCTCGGCCCCGGACGCCTACGACGGCGAGTCGGTCGCCGCGACCTGTCGGTGCGACCCGACCGTCGGACTGGCCAGCACCGACCCCTACGGCGTCGCCATCGCGCCGCTCGCCACGAACGACGACGACGCCCGCGCCTTGACGTTCGACTCGGAACCGCTCGACCGACCGGTCGAACTGACGGGGACCGGCGCGGCGTCGCTCCGCGTCGAACCGACCACCGAAGACCCGACCGTCGCGGTCCGGGTCGTCGACGTCGAACCTGGCGGTCGAGGAACCGTCGTGACGAAGGGAGCGATACGGGGCGTCTACCGCGACGGGTTCGCCGACCCGGAGCCGGCGACCCCCGGCGAAGAGCACCGGTTCGACGTTCCGCTCGAACCGAAGTCGCACGTCTTCGAGGCGGGCCACCGGATTCGGGTCGCCGTCGAGTCGGCGCGTTTCCCCGACCTCCTCCAGTCGGCCGACGCCGGCCCGTTCACGCTCCTGTCGAGCCCCGACGAGCCATCGACCGTCACGTTCCCCGGCGGTCGCCTGGAACGGGTCGCCTTCGACGATACGGTCCCGATGGCGCCGCCGGACGACGCCCTCTCGCCCGACCCCGAGCGCGTCTCGGGGACGACCGCCTGGGAGACGACCCGGGAACACGTCTCCGGCGAGGCCAGGGTTGCGAAGACCCACCGGCAGACGGTCGACCTCCCGCACGGAACGCTGCGCCGGGAGTCGGTCTGCGAGGCGTCGGTGACGGCCGACGACCCCTCGTCGGCGTCGGCCGAGAACGAACTCCGCCTGACGGTCGAGAACGACCGCGGGACGTTCGAAGTGGCGGCCTCGAACTACGTCTCCCGGTCGCTGTGCAGGGTCGACACCTCAGTCCGTCACGACGGCGAACTCGTCTACGAGGGGTCGTGGGTCAGATGAGCGAGCACGCCGACGCAGACGCGGAAGACGAACGTCACGATTCGCGGAGAGTTCAGGATTCAAAGACAGCTTACGATTCGCGGTAGTTCACGACGAAACCCATGCAAACCACATCAGCGAGTCCGAACGACGCGTACCGAACGAGGAGCGACCGCCGATGAAGGTCGGAACGGCGGAGACGAGTCCGGGCGAGTCCGACGCCGGCTACCTGTCGGTCACCGACCTTCCGACGGGCGGGGCCGATCGACTCCCGGTCGTCGTCGTCGACGGCGAGGAGTCCGGTCCGACGGTCTGGGTGACGGGCGCGGTACACGGCGACGAGACGACGGGGATGGCGGCGGCCCAGGACTTCGCGGCCCACGTTCGCGGCGACCTGCGCCGGGGCACGGTCGTCTGCGTCCCGGTTGCGAACCCGGCCGGCCTCCGGACGAACGCTCGCACCTCCTACTACCACGACGACGACCCGAACCGCCACTTCGAGAGCGTCGACCCGGAGTCGGCGCGCCCGCCGCGCGTCCAGCAGGTCGTCGACGAACGGCTCTACGAGCGCATCGCCGACACCGCCGACGCGCTCGTGGACCTCCACACGTCCTGGGTCGCGACCTACCCCTACACGATTCAGCCCCGGGTTCCGTACGGCGAGAACCGCGACGAGTCGGCGGCGAGCGACCTCAGCGACCGCATCACCGCGCTCGTCGAGGCGTTCGGGCTCCCCGTCGTCCGACAGTTCGGTCGCGAGGAGATTCGCCGCCGGTCGCTACAGGGCACCCTGACCGGCGCGGCGGTCGGTCGGGACGGCATCCCGGCGTTCACGCCCGAACTCGGCGGCCGGTACGTTGTCGAGGAGGACGCCCGTCGGGCCGCGGTCGCCGGCCTCCACAACGTGTGTCACTCGCTCGGGATGGTGGCGGAACCGATGCAGACCGAGGCGTCGTTCTCGCTCCCGGCCGACGGGCCGCTCAAGCGACTCGTCCACCCGCACGCCGACGCCGCCGGAATCGTTCGCTACCGGGTGTCCGAGGGCGACCGAATCTCGGCCGGCCAGGCGGTCGCGGACATCGTCTCTCCGCATGGGACGATCGAGGCCACCGTCGAGAGCCGCCACGACGGGTTCGTGCTCAGTCGGATGGAGGGCGCCGCCGTGTACGAGAACGACCCGCTCCTGGACCTCGCTGTCCCCGACGACGAGCCGCTTGTCGTCCCCGAGGACTGAGTGGAGAAGCTGGTTCGGTAGGTACTGGTCGGGCGTAGTTCCGCGAGAAAAGCCTAGGCCGGGATTTGAACCCGGGCTCTCGTCCTTACCAAGGACGCGCTTTACCGCTAAGCTACCCAGGCGCGCATCTTTTGCTATGCCCGGTATCCTCTTTAGGGCTTTCGATTCCCGGCCGCCGGTGTGCGATTCTGGGGCACGGCGCGGCGGAAATTTCCCGTCAGGGGTCGGTCGCCGACGGCCGCGGTCCGCGGCCGAGCGAGGTCCGCGGCGAGAAATCGGTCATCGCCTCGGTGACGGCCTCCGAAACCTCCTCGGGCGGGTCGGGGTCGTCGTCGGCCGCGAGGTCGGCGGCGTAGGACAGCAGGACCTCCGGCGGTTCGCGGTCGACCGCGGTCGCGCCCGCCACGATCGCGAGTTCGAACACGTCGGCTTCGAGCGCGCGAGCGGGCGCGTCGCGGCCCGCCTGCGCGTCGGTCCGGTCCCGGCCGAACGATTTGACGGTTTCGACGGCCTTGTCGGCCGCTTCGGTCCGAGCCAGCAGGTAGAAGCCGCGGGCGACCATCGCGTCGGCCGCCAGGATGCCGAGATTCGCGTCGTCGTAGGGGGGTTCGCGGTCCCACGGCGCGTCGACGGCGAGCGACCGGGTGAGTCGCAGTCCCTCGTAGATAAGCTGTACTCCCGCGGCGCGGTTCGCCACGCCGTCGCTCCGTGTCCCCTCGCCGTCGGCGACGCGCGCGGACGACAGCGTCAAGACGCCGGGTAACATCGACGATTCGTCCAACAACGCGTGTATTCGGTCGCGCAGCGGTTTCGGCGTGACGTCCCGCACCGCCTCTCGTCCCGCTTCGCGTGCCCGGACGGCCGCTTCCATCGAGCGAACCTTACGACGGAACTGCCAAAGACCTTTGGAAACCGCCTCCGAGGTGCCAGCATGATACGAGTCGACGACTGCGGCGCCGACGGCGGCGGAGCGGGCGACGGTAGCGACGGCGGTGAGGACTTGCGCATCGTCACGCTCGCACGACCCGACCGACGCAACGCGCTCACGGTCGAGGGACTCGACGCGCTCGAACGTGCGATTACCGAAACCGACGCGTCGGTCGTCTACCTGCGCGGGGAGGGGCCGGCCTTCTGCGCCGGCGCGGATTTAGACGTGGTCTCGGGCCTCGACCGCGAGGCGGCCGAGGCGTTCGCCGAGCAGGGCCAGCGCGTCGCGAACAGCATCGAGAGCGCCGACAGCGTCGTGGTCGCGGGCGTCGACGGCGCGGCACGCGGCGGCGGGGTCGAACTCGCGCTGGCCTGCGACCTTCGGGTCGCCACGCCCGAGGCGACCTTCGCGGAACCGGGCGTGAAACTCGGCCTGTTCGGCGCGTGGGGCGGGACCGTCCGCCTGCCGCGGGTGCTCGGCGAGGGCGAGGCGCTGGACTTAGCGCTCTCCGGACGCACCGTCGACGCCGAGGAGGCGCTCCGGATGGGACTCGTCTCGCGCGTGACCGACGACCCGCGGGCGGTGGCCGACGAACTCGCCGAGAACGACCCGGAGACGCTCCGGGTCGTGAAGAGCAGGATGCGCGACCGAAGTGGTGCGAGCGAGCAGGAAGCGAGGGAGGCCGAGGCGTTCGGGAGACTGGTGGAACGCCACGCGAACGCGATTGCGGAGGAGCGCGGGGAGTAGTTCGAGGAGGGAATCAGGGACCTTTCTCGTATCTTCACAGCCGGCATGGCGCGCGCTGGCGCGGCTCCGCGGTTTGGAGCCGCGCCATCTCCGTGCGAGGGATGAGCGAACGAGCAAAGCGAGTGAGCGAATCGGCTGGGGAGGCGTGTGGCCGTCGCGGTGCGGTGGCGGTGCGGTTCTCAGTTGAATCGTGCAAGCAGGCCGCTCTGAAGAGCTGGAATGCCAAAGTTCCAATCTTCACCTTCCAATTCGAAGGGCATCAAGTAGGCCGACGATAGAAGTCTCAGGCTATTCTAGCGGTTCCGGCGAGGGCGGCACGTGGCGCTTGTGCTCGCTCCGGGCGACCATCTCACGGACGCGCCGGAGCTGTTCCTCGGAAACCTCCGGAAGTTCCCGAAGCGTTGCCGACTCCGAGAGCGGCCCCTCGACGTGGAGTGCGAGCACCGCGTCGAGCGCGTCGTAGGCGATGCCCATCTCGTCCTCGTCGGTCTGGCCGGCCCACAGCCCCGCGGTCGCGGGCTTGTCGACCAGTTCGTCCGGGACGCCGACGTGTTTGGCGAGTTGGCGGACCTGCTGTTTGTAGAGGTTGCCGAGGGGGTGGCAGTCGACCGCGCCGTCGCCGTACTTGGTGAAGTAGCCCACCAGCGCCTCGCTCTTGTTGCCGGTGCCCAGCACCATCGAGCCCTCGTGGTTGGCGACGAGGTAGTTCATGACGCCCCGCGAACGCGCGCGGAGGTTGCCGACCGCCATCCGGTCGCCCTCCGCCGCTGGGTAGGCGTCGAGGAAGCGGTCCACGATGGGGTTGATCTCGAAGACGTCGAAGGACATCTCCAGCTCCTGGGCGACCCACTCAGCGTCGCTCATGTTGTCCTCGCGGCTCACCGCGCCGGGCATCACGAGGCCGTGGAGGTTCTCCGCGCCCAGGGCTTCGACGGCGAGGTGGGCGGTGAGCGTGCTGTCGATGCCGCCCGAGAGGCCCAGGACCGCCCGGTCGGTGCCGGCCGACTCGGCGGTGTCCCGGATGAACCGGACGATGTGTTCCCGGTGAGCGTCGAGTTCGGATTCGGACAGTCGGAGGTCTATCATGGGTCGTCATTCGAGCGGCCGCGACTAAAAGAGGGGTGGCAGGCCGCGATTTCTGGACGAACGGTCGCCCTCTCGCGTTCGAAGGGATGGGCTGAAGCGCTACGTTCAAGTGTGGCCGAATAGAAACGCAGGATAGAGCGCCGGTGGTCTAGTGGTAGGACATGAGCTTCCCAAGCTCATAGCCCGGGTTCGACTCCCGGTCGGCGCAGTTCTCAAGGCTTCTCCTGCTGGTTTTCCGGGTTCTCAGGAAAACCCACATGACCCGAATCGAAGCTTACAATCCGGGTGGTCAGAATCGGCCCCGACGCCGTCCCGTGGTTTTAAAACGTTTCAGGCTTACTAGAGCTAGAGACAGCCCGACCACGTTTTTCGTGACCCGGGAGGTGAAAGCTCATGGTGCATAGTCGTGACCAAATCGAAGACATCGTTGTCATCCCTGAATCTACGGAACACTACTTAAACCAGAGACAGCTGGAGGACTATCGTGATCATCGTGTCCAGCTCATCAAGTGGCTGTGCCATCTGGGTAAAGATCCGGAGAAAGCCGAGGGGTACGCCTATGATACAGCCCGGCAACGCGCATACAAGACCGACCGGTTCCTTCGCTGGCTCTGGGACCATGAAGACGGGTACACATTACACGCAACAACCGACCACGCAGACACCTACACCAAAGAACTGGTGTACGAAGATCACTCGGAGACCTACAAAGCAGGCATCCAGAAGGCCATCAAAACCCTGTTCAAATACCTGAACCACGAGAAGGGTCGGGGGATCGACTGGGAACCAGAAATCAAGTTCACCAACGGCGGCTCACAGACACACCAAGTCAGAGACTTCCTCACCGAGGATGAACGACGGAAGATCAAACAAGCCGTCCTCAAACACGGCTCGATACCCCACTACAACAGCGTCGAACCACGAGAACGCGACCAATGGAAGGCCTACCTCGCACAACGCTTCGAGAAACCCAAAGACAAGGTAACCAAAGACGACTGGAAGAAAGCGAACGGCTGGAAGTACACCTCAATAGTCTACGCCTCGATGGACGCCGGGTTCCGACCGAAGGAAGTCGGCCGCGCAAAGACGAGTTGGCTCGACCTCGAAAACAACCTCTTCCGAATCCCGAAAGAGGAGTCAACCAAGAACCACGAGAACTGGCACGTCGCAATGAGCGACCGAACCGCCAACATACTACGGAAATGGCTGTCCGAACGCGAAAACTACAGCAAATACCGCGATACGGACGCACTCTGGTTAACCCGGTACAGCAACCCCTACGGCTCAGAAGCACTCAACCGACTACTCCAGAAACTCTGCGAAAAAGCAGGAATCCCAACGAAAAACAGGGACATCTCCTGGTACAGCATTCGGCACAGCGTCGGAACACAGATGAGCCGGGACCAAGGACCCGCCGCAGTCCAACAACAACTCCGGCAACGCTCCAAGGAGATGGCGGTCCGATACGACCAAGCACCAGTCGAAGACCGACAAGAAACCGTAAACAAATGGGATTAGAAACCGAGGTCGCCCACCGACTCTACCGGGTCATAAGTCGTAGACAGCATATAGTCGCTGGCGATTCAAAGCTGATTCAGACCTGCGTTCGTACCCAATCGGCGACGGTTCTAACCGGATTCAAAATTCTCGCCGTCCGGCGTGAGTGAAACGGGTTTCACGTCGAAGACGCGTTTCTGCCCGCCCGTGACGCGCTCCACCGTCACCGGGTCGCTCACCTGAATCAGTCCGAAGCGTTCGAGCTTGTCAAAGCTGTAGTTAACTTTGTGGGTCGGGAGGCCAGTTGCCGACGTAATCTTGTGTGTATCGTCCTTATCTTCCCTGATACAGGTTAGAATAGTTCGGTCGATGTTTCGTAGCGCATCATCCGTCATCTCGGGCCCATCAGAATCCACTAATTCGGAATCGGCCTCATCGTAGAGGGAGGCCCCATCTTCGGAAATTTCCAAGATCCGGTACTCAGCATCCGCCACTCGATCAATCTCGGTAAAGGACTCTCCGCCGTCGCCGGTATAGTAGCTGAACCGTCCCTGCTCGTCTTCGAACTGGGTACCGTGTCGGTTGACGGGATCAGCGACAATCTGCTGTAGCTTCCTCGCATTTCCTTCTTCGACAACGAAGATGCATTCTCGGCCGTGGTCGACCGCTCGCTGCAGATTCCGGAGGACTTTCGCCGGTTTGGAGAGGGTGGCACGTTCTGCTTCCAGATGCGCAATCTCACTAGCAGAAAGGTGGACATGACCATCCGGTTTGTCATCACCCGTACCTTGGTTCAGAAGATTGACCTTAAAACCGCGTTCTTCTAGCTGTTCTTTGGCCGTAGTGAGGAGTTCCTTGTGTTTTTTGCCCCCGGCGTTCGCTCCATCCCCTAGATCTACTTCTAATATGGGTTGACCCGTTGAAGTTTCATTCTGTTTGAGGAGCTTTTCTTTCCGTTCCTCGACGGTGCTCGGGTCGACGCTCCACGGCGGGTACGTATCGACCACCTTTGCGGGTGGCAGTGTTTTCTCTGCCGGAAGTTGAACAGCTGGCCGGTACTTCCCTAGATTGCTGAGATCGTCCTTCGAGAGCCCATTCATGATCGTCGTAAACGTGTTCAAGTCCTCGGACGCGCCAGGTGTGAAGACAACCTTTGTCAACGTGTTGTTCAACAGTGCTCGCTGCATCGCAGTGTCGAGATCATCAAGGTACTGTGTTGCCGCGGTGATTGAGACGTTGAACTCCCGGCACTGTGAGAGCATTCGCCGGATATGGTCTGCTTCACTAACGAACTCCTGGATTTCGTCGATCAGGATGTGGTAGGGTGGACGGTCCTCAGCGGGTAGTGAGCTTCTTGCTGCGGTGGCGCTCCAGAGCTGTGTCAGGACGACGCTGCCGATGATGCTGGCGGCCCAGTTACCGATCTGGCCGTCTTGGGCATCGACCAAGATGATCTGTTGGTCGGCGAGTGCGTCCCGGAACGAGATATCGCTGTCTCGTTGCGTGATGATGTTTCTAACCGTCTCGTTCTCAACGAGATCGGAGAGCCGCCGCTTTAATGGTTCTCGTTGTCTCCGACTTAGCTGCTTCAAATCTTCGAGTTGTTCGCGTGTGACCGTGTCGGACGTCCTATCGATGAGATCTGAGAGTTCCCTAGTGTCGATAACACACTGGTAGAGATCCATCAAGGTGTTGTGCTCGCCGTGATGGATGTTCAAGGCGACGTGCGCCGAGAGAAGGCTTCGCAGGTTCCGGGGCCACCGCTCACCCCATTCGTCGGTCAACCGCCGGAACATGCCCATGACACTGCTGACGATAATCTTCTGCTGGTGGTTCCGCTCAGCCTGGGTCATCTCATCCGTGACCTCAGGCTTCAACAGGTTGATTCCGGGAACACGGTCTTCATTCGGGTTGATGTAGACGATGTCGTCAAGCCGATCCTCCGGGAGTTTGCCAAGCAGCTTGTCAATCACTCTGCCCTTAGGGTTGAGAAATGTAAACCCGGTTTTATACACATCCTGTAACGCAATCCACAGCAGGAGGTTTGTCTTACCTTGGCCGGTCGGACCTGTCACCGCGGTGTGCAGCATCCGATCGGTGTCGTCAACGCCGACGTGTTCTTCAACGCTGTATCGCGACATCTTACTACCCACGTAAGTCGTGTTCTGCTTCACGGCACGCCGGACCACTTCCGGTCTTGGTTCAGCGGTCATAGCTGCGCATACTGGATGTTCTCTTGATCGTTGATATCCGGTATCGAGACCAGCCCCGCTAACTCCTCAATCGAGGCCTGGAATCGAAGACTGTACCCGCCGAATGTCCGACTGCCAAGCGCTCGATAGAACTCAAGGAACCGCTTTTGTCGCAATCCCCGGATAGTGACCGTGTCGATATATTGGTTGCTCTCCAAGCTTTCATAGACGTTAAACGAGCCAGCAATCTCCTTGACCCGACTCGCAGTAAACTCTCCAGCACCGATCACAGCGAACCGTATCGACACCCAGAACCGTCGCTGATCCATCTTCCGTTCGACAAGGTCAGCCTGCTTCCGCTCCCGCGGTGTCGCCGACCGGCTTCCCCACAGTTTCTCTTGCTCCTTCCGGAGGAAATCCATAGTCTTGTGACTTCGGCGTTTCCGCAGCCACTCCCGGACTGGTTCTCCCGCAACGGGCTTAAACAAGATTTGGACAACAAATCGAGTGTCTCGCATCGAGTCACTGTGAAGCGTCGAGATCAGTCCGTTAATCGGTGGCGTGGCTTCGAACTCCGTCCGGAGCGGGAACCTGTCCTTTCGTCCTGTCGTTAGTATCCCGCCGCCGATTGAGTCGCCCGGTACCACAGGCAACCTAGTGACACCCTCAGTAAATCCGATACCCGGAACCTCGTTCGAGAGGTGCGCCCGCACCTTTCTACCAAGTCGTTTAGTCGGGACACAGAACTGCAACCATAACCGGTCACGTCTAGGACGCTGAATCTCGTATACGACAATCGGAGATGTGTTTTTCACTAGAAGACGTGTCTGTATCTCAAGCATTCCACGGACAAACCCTTCGACCGTTGTAGGAATATCACCGGTCGCTGGTGGTTGTACCTCAACCGTGTAGAATTGTTTCGATGGAGCTGCTAAGTCCGCTGCTTGATCCTCATCCACTTCTGTATACGCTGCAGTAAGCAGTGTCATTCTACCGCCTCCAATTGTTCGTGCTGTTTCGGCTCGCTGTCGAAAATCCGGTGTTCCAGTGCGGTCGACCCAATTTGGAGCTTGGTGTGGACGGCGTTTGAGACGTGCAGATATGCCTCACTGTAGCTGGCCTCTTCCCCGCTTCGCAACCCCTGGATATCCAATTCCTCTTGTCGAGACAAGATAGGGGAGTCCGGTGCATCCTCGTGACGGAAGAAGAGTTTGCCGGGAACATGATTGAGGATATTACTTCCCTCGGCGGAATCGGCGAAATGAGACCAACTCTGGGTCACTAAATGGACAGCGACATTGATGTCTCGGGCTTCAAGCACGAACTGATTCAGGACGTGACGTCCCGCATCGTCCTTGAGAAGAAGCCGGGCTTCATCGATTAACACGATGGTTCGCTGCTGGTTTTGCGAGGTCGCAGAGTAGATTTGACGGACAAGATCGACCAACGCCGCCACGTTCTCAAACTCTCCCCGTTCCTCGACTTCGAAGCCCACGACCTGCTTATCGAACGAGTACTCTTTCCCGTGGACAACGAACCGGTGGTCACCGCCGAGTGCTTCGACCGTCTGACGGTACTCCTTCTTCGGATCAACCACGATAATCTGGATATCGGGATAGACCAGTATTGACCGCAGTAGCTCCAGATGAGCCAAATAACTCTTCCCTGACCCGAGGGTGCCCATTACGGCCATCGAGTGGGAATCCCAGCCAAACCGGTTAACCAGTATAGGAGTCCTATCTGCCGCGTCAACCCCATACAGCACGCCGGTCGTACCGCTGAACGGCTGGGTGCCAAATGGCAGTCCCGTTGCTGCCGATACTGAAGGCATCAACAGCGTCTCGTTAAGCCGATCATCGTAGAATGGGGAGTCTGTATAGTAGGCGTGGTCGTTCCGGAATCCAGGCTCCTGAAACCTAAGTTGAAGTGCGCCAAGTTGGGTTGTCACCCGGTCGAAGGTTGCGTCCGTCTCCTCGGAGGTTGGGCCGTGTGCTGTGACGTAGGCACCGTACTTGAGCGGGTTACAGTCCTGTCGCGCCAGCAGATCAAGGAACCATTCAGCGTCGTCGAGCGCTCGTTCAAGCTCGTTGACTCCTTTATGACCTTGAGCAAGAAAGGCGGCGATCTCGGCATCCAACGTCTCGGAGTGACGCCGGAGCTTCCGAACCGCTTTATCCACGTTCACCGGTTGAACCACCTGTAGAACATCAACGAGGCCGTCAACCCGAAGGAGGTAACGCGGCCAGCCGAACTCGATCTCCGAGGGGTACTCGTCGATGTACACTAACTTCCGGTACTCATCGAAGTCGTGGTTTGCGGTCGCACAGTAGTGTTCTGACGGCTCCGGAGCAGGGTTGATTACCTGGCTTGCGAACTGGTGGAGAGCATCTCCTGTGATCTGCGAGACCTCAAACTCGCTTCCAGCGAACGCCGATTTTACCTCCTGAAGTCGGCGGTACAGCTCTTTTCCTGTATTTTCGTACTTCCCACCAACTACTCGAATAACGACGAAGTGGTCCGTTCGGACGAAGCCGTCCACAGCAATCCGTTGACAATACTCTGTGTACTCAGATCGGAGCTCGGAATGGCCGGGGTTGCTCTTGACCATGTCGACGTAGTCGTCTAGGTCTGCCGGTGTCTGCCGCGAATAGATGTAGAGGGGATACGAGATGGTGTCCAGAACCGTTTGGAAGACCTGATGGAGCACTTCGTGGTCCCGATCGGTTTTCAGGTCAAGATTCACCGGCGACACCTCCAGAACGGCCATGACAGCACGATGGTCAACGATGAGGTATGGCCGCCGGACCTCAATTTCCGGGGTGTCGATAGACCGGGTCATTATTTTTCACCCCCGAAAACGATCCATCGGATCCGATGGTACAGGTAGACCTCAAACGGTTGCCCATAAGGATACACCGCTGCCCATACCAACCCAAGAATCACGCCGACGAAACCGGCTCCAAGCATCGTCAAGCTTGATTGGCCTGTCGATAGCCAAGATAGCAGTGTAACCGGGAGTCCGAATCGGAGCAGATCTTTCCACGTGAACCAACCGAAGTACCTAGGCGACCGGTCAAACCCGCTGGGCATTCGTTTCCGCATCGGTCACCACCTCCCTCCTCGATCACGGTCGCGCCGCCGCCGGTCACGCCGTTGTCGACGCAACTCCCCGTCACTGGGACCACCGGAACCACCCGAACCACCGGGCGGCCACCTCCGTCTCCATGTCCCCCGAATGCTGCCTGCGAGATCTCGACCGCCGATAAGTCCCTGTGAAACCGCAAGCAACTGATACGGAATATACAACATGAGAGCAAATGAGGCGACTCCCAGAATCCAGTTCGATACCGGTTGGAGCCCCAGTGTTCCGGATCCTTCCAACAGTGCGAGGCTAAAACGGAGGACAAGAGCGTCAGCAGGGCCAGTAGCAAGCAAGGCAAACCAGACCGAAATGAATGACCGGGCGTACGCCCGCGTGGCTGGCAGAGCCCAAGCTATTGCCACTAACGGTGAAACCGCCGCTATAAAAAGCAGATATACATTTCTAAATACAAATAGTATTGCTAATGTAGCTAACGCAAACGCGTTTATCACCCATACGAGTACAAGGCCAGTGGTTAACCCTGCCAACTGTTCGACCACGATAGGATCCCGTGGTCGGAATGCCTCTACAAGTGCGTCAGCAATCCCCACTGGAATTTCCAAGACGGGCAAGGCGATCGCCGCAAAACCCATACCGATGACGAGCCGTGGCAAGATTTCACGGGCATTCCCGAACGAGACACCTAAATCGGTGGTGATCTCGGATATCCCAGCGATTACAACAATCAACACTGCGCCAGGTAGAGCCACCATCAATGTCAGTTGGTGAATCGTCGTGACTGGAGGATTGGGATGGATCGTCGCTGTATGCAACATGACGTCAACTAAGACATCGATCATCGCTTCAGCTAGCGCCCGAAACGGAGAGAACAACAGGTTGAGAACGCCCCTATCGGAACTAGTCCCGGTTTGGGTTAAGAAAGCATCCGGGAGGAACACGAGGAAACCGAGACTGGCGACGGATAGTTTCCGAGACACCGGTTAGACACCTCCTGTACAGACATTGACTGGAATAAGCAGGAAAGCGATAATGAACGGCCCAGTCCAGA
This sequence comes from Halorussus vallis, assembly GCF_024138165.1. Lineage (NCBI taxonomy): Archaea > Methanobacteriati > Methanobacteriota > Halobacteria > Halobacteriales > Haladaptataceae > Halorussus > Halorussus vallis. The sequence continues at coordinate 1,872,999 of NZ_CP100000.1, forward strand.
CTAATCCAATACCCGTCAACACTCGTTGCACCCGCTGAATTGCTATCCGCTTCGCATCCTCCGACCCCCAGATCATCATCACGCCCGCATACACGAGGGCGGCCGCAGCAAGCAGCCCGCCGACGCTGAATATCAGCACCACTACTTGGTGGATTAGCAGGTAAATCGGTTCTAACGTTGATTGCCCGTCACAACCGACAATTCCGTGGATCGCAGCGGCTGGTTGGACGAAATTTACTATCAATACTGCTGCCATGGATAGCGTCGTCACTACCCGTACTATCTGTCGTTTCATTTTTAGCCGTAACTCCCCCGTAATCTTGGTTTCAGCCCTTCTAAGGCGGACAGGGCATTTTGGTCTTCTTCGACCAACTCCGCAGAACAACTAAATGGCCGCCGCCGAAAATAGTTTTTCAACAACCTTTCCTTGAAGAACAGGGTGAACGAATCATGGAGAAAAACAGGGTAGACCTCTATACTTGCGATTCAAAGATTAAATCGGAGAAAAATGATCCAGAGGGACTAGGAGTGAGTCTTCCCTTTAATGCGGAGGAGGTACTTAAATGCCAAGAAGGAGACGACATGTTTGTTGTTCTTAATGAAGAGGAGGCAGTCGGAGAACAGATTTCTCACATACAGGTAACTAAGCTACCAGAAGGTGTCTCATCTGATCATCCCCAATCCTATGAGTTGAGAGTGATGGACGGCGATCACTTCATTAGATTTCCCAAGGAGTGGCCGAAGCCAGACAATGATAAACTTGGATTTGATGTTGAAAGTGGATCAGAACTGGTAGTCGAGGTCTCCAAGGAGTCTACCGCGATCAGGGTTTACAGAAAAGAGGATTACGTATTCAGAAATCAGAAACTAGTCAAGAATAATCGCTCACCCTTCTTCAGATTCATTCCCGCATTACTTGGCTTAGAAGGGAACGAAATACCTGATCTTTCTGGTCGATACGATGGTGATCTGTTCCAGTTTGTCTTATTTGACGCTCATCACCCTGTTTTCAGAAGACAGTCCGAAAAACAGTTCCAGGAGAACGATATTCCGTCATCAGACCTGTTTTTCCAGGTCAAGGAGAATGGTCAACTTCCCCGGCAGAACGCAGATTTAGAGGTGTGGTGGGATCCTAGCGGTGGAGACGAAACTGGATTCGATCCGTCGATTAAGCTCTACGATGCGGAAAACTGTACAGAAACATCGGTGATTCTCCCAAAACAAGGATACTTCCTTGTGAAATCTACTACTCAACACGGCACCCTTGAGACGTGGCTTGCACGTTCATCATCGGAACGGTTTCAGCAGAGCAAAGGCTGGGAACGAAGAGTTGGCGAAAGCTGGTACGGCTTCTTCCCTGAGAACTCGGACGGCGAAAACGGCTTCAGACTCTACGTACCTGCTAAAACTATGGATTGAAGTGGAAGCAATACGTTCTCCGTTATTCTGTCTCCATCTGAAGCTTGGTGTTCGCTAACCTGTTTGAGTGCTGTTCTCTATTAGTTGAGATACCGGTGAATTGCGATGGTAGTAGATTATGATGAGGAGCCGCTGGCGGTCTGGGAAGCACTTCTGTTGCCAAACTGTCGGTGGGAAGCCTACGAGAAAACAGAGGAAAACCTGTACTATGGCCGTGTAAGAAGCCCGAATACCTTTGGTCGATGGGAATACGTCCATTTCAGCACTGAACAACTCAAAACCGTCGGCGGATACAGGGTAGATACGTCGCCCGGTGACGACAAACTGTTTCCGGACGGCGGCTACGAACTAACCTACGTAATTGAAACCGAATTTGAAGCTTTCCAACAGTCGGGTGATGGCATATTCGGGAGATAGCGGACCTACTGAACTACTCAAACAGAGTGGAAGTAGACGGCGACTATGAACCACTTCTCGACCAACGAAGAGACTCAGTGTACTGCTGGTTCAACCCGGAGAGTGGAGACACACTCTACCGGACGGACGGTGCTGAAACAGACCTGTTTTTCCGGTCGGTCGGTGAAGCAGAACGATTCCTGAAGCAAGAAGCTGTCCAAGACACGGAAAATGACTACACCAAGATGTGTCTGTACGAGATCCAGGTTCAGCGGGTCGAATACGCGATGACTGCCTTGATGGATCAGTCCGGGATCGACGACTTCCAGTAAGGAATGAACCGGAGAGTCTCAAGTGTAGCCAGGTCTTCACGTATTCACTTAGCTCTCCCGTTCGAGGAGTTCCAAAAGGGTGGTAGCCACAGGTGTCGATGAATGAACTGGCGGAAGCCGAAGCACTTCTCGCAGAAGTATCGTCATGGTCAGAGGACGAAGTGCAGTCGCTTCCAGGGTTCTACCGGGAGGCCGCTGAACAGTACCGTGAACTACTGAACCAAGGCGACGCAGAACCCAGATAAGCCTCCAAACATCCATTAATCTGGATGTGGGGGAACAGGGTATGCGGTATCCTGAGTATGAGGACCTTCTAGCTGAATCACGTCCTGAGACCAGTCGTGGCTCTATCGACCCGGATTTCGTGTTTGGTGAACCGGATTTGGAAGCACTTTTGATGGAATCAGAGAGACAAGAACAGAACCGGATAGAAACTGAGCTCGACCAGGTTGAGACCTTGCTTCAGCACCGAACTGAGATCCACGAACAAACCATAGATCAGCTTGAAATCGGTCTTCAAGACGAACAAACCCGGCTAAATCGGTTGCAACGCCCGTCTATTCCGATGGATCGTATCCTCAGCCAGAAACGCCGGGTAAGAGAGCTTGAGCAACAACTGCATGAACAGCGCCAGCTCCACTGGAGTGACCGTGAACAACTAGAACGAGAGCGACGTCGCCTTCACCGAGAGCTTGCCGAGCTTGAGGATACTGATCTCTCAGTCTTCTTCCGATGATGTGTCTTTAGATGGTGGGTCGCCGCTCCAGTCAACAAGCCGGATTTCCCGTGTTTTGCCTTTGTTACCGCCGTAGTGGTAGGTGGCCTCGATCAGTCCGAGGAATTCAAGATGGACTAGGAAGTCGCTGATACGTCGCTCACTTAACGGTGTGACATCGGCATCGATACATCGTCTCCGATAGGCTTCATATACGGTTCCTGAGACCACCGGGTCCCAGTCTTGGCTGAGTAGATCGATGGTTTCGTAGAGCCGTCTATGGTGGGGTGTGAAGTCGTCCAGTAGCTCAGTAACGTACTTTGCATAGCCCGCGGATTGAACCTCGTCTATGAGATCGCGTGTAACTGTATCATCGGTTGCTTCTGCGGCGGCTCGTAGCCAGCATAACCCAATTGCGATGTTCGAGGTGGTTGATGCAATCCGGGAGAGCGCGGTTCGTTCCACTGACTCGGGTTGGAGTGCGCGGCGTGCACGGTCGCCGAGTATCTGCTGGACCTGACTGACGGTGTATGGGTTAAGGCTGAGAATCTGGGGCCGAAATGAGCTGTAGGTCCGATCATCTAACTCCGGCTGTAGACTCCGGTGGTTGGCTGAAACCGTTATGACTGCGGTGTTCTCCAACCGGGTCAAGAAGTAGAGCAGATCATCGCCATCATTCAAGAGAAGGAAGTCAACTTCGTCAAGAACGATCACAGTCTCCAAGGTCAGCGTCTGTTCAATCCGGCGCTGGAGATCAGCGACATGGTGGCCGGTCCCGACGGATTCACCGGTCAACTGTTGGAGCAGTCGCTCTAAGGCTTTGTACTGGGTGTCGTGTGGTCGTCCGGAGACGTAGCAGGTGGTCACGGTTGATGGAAACGTCGTGAGAAATTGTTTGACCAAGTGGGTTTTCCCGGCTCCACGGGGTCCGTAGAGATGGAGGTGCTGGAGTCGTGTTTCGGTGTCAGCCGCGAATGCCTCTGACAGTGTTTCCTGTTCCGGTTCTCTATCAATGAGTTGGGCGGGAAGGTACGTACGGGACAACGGACCAGCGGTATCGATAATATCGGTCATAGGCTTATATTTGGAGGGCGGGACTCACACGGATTTTCGGACACTGGCCTTCAGTTGGGGAAAAGCATGACCCGGAGGATTACTACATCTTAGAGTGGTGATTATCCCGAGAATACTATTAGCGGTGTATCCATTCGAAAACCAGTACACTCCTCCACATACGAAACAGTATCCCGGATTCAGTTTTTGAATACTCACTGACAGACAACGGTGGTGAGCGTGAACTACGAATGTTCGACAACACCTCTACTAGCAGCGGCATCATCTATTCAGAACGCTACCTAAACGGTGAAGCCAGCCTCCAGCCCACAGGTCGTGATAAGGAAATCCATGCAATCCGTGATGGGGTCCGCCCACTGATTAAACGCAATACCCCTGAAACCCTGCTTGTCTACGGGACGCCTGGAACCGGTAAAACCGTATGTGTCAACCATGTGTTCGGCGCACTTGACCGTGAAACGAGCGTGAAAACTATCCAGATCAACTGTTGGCAGTACTCTACTCGTCCTGCGTTACTCACCGAACTGCTGATTCAGCTCGGATATCCAGCACCGCGGAAAGGCAAACCGGTCGACGAACTGCTCTCCAAACTCCGTGAATGGCTTCAGAAAAACCGGAGTGTCGCCGTATCGCTTGATGAGTTTGATCAGTTGCAGGACAAGACCGAGGTTGCGTACGACCTCTACATGCTGAGCCAGCAAACCGAGAATAAACTTGGACTAATCATGATATCCAATCTTCCACCAGATGAACTCTTGCTCGACTCACGGAGCTGGAGCCGGCTCAACTGCCGAACAATCGAGTTTGAACCCTACACTGCTGGCCAACTCGAAGAAATCCTTCAGGACGTCGTGGAACAGGCGTTCAAATCCGGGACAGTCAACAGCGAAGTGATTGAAGCTATCGCAGAACAGGTCGCGGACAATACAGGGGATTGCCGACAAGCCTTCGAACAACTGCTTCAGGCCGGACGACGAGCGACGCAAAATGGTGCACGCAAAATCACAGAACAGGATCTTGCCAAAGTAGACGATTAAAACCCTATCTCCTGTTCTTTTTGAATTCATACGAAACAGGGTATCCCCCCGGCTACTACTCTCTTCACCCCTACTTCCTCTGGTAGAAAGGCGATGCACAGAATGCGAGAACAGACCTATACTTTCGACGACTTAGACCAACTATACGAAACCGCAGACCAACTACCACAGGTTGAACGCCACGACGTCTACGCCCGAAACGAGGAGCTCGATGAATGGAAAAAGGTGCCGTGGAGAGACAGCCTCTGGACCGATACTGGCGAACTCTCCGGTGAAGTATCTGCGTTTGAAGACTTCTACAACGTGATTCAGTACGGTGAGATACTGGATACGGTCGGCCGCCGGTTAGAGCATCACCATGTTGAGCCGGAGGGACGTGTCTCGCTTTCACCGAACAGCCATAAGATGACGGCGAAGATCGGGCTAGGCGACGTTGTTGAGCCGCGGGAAGGTGATGAGGTTGCGTTACAGCTTCACGCGCGGAGCGGTCACTCAGGCTACCATGGTTTGAAGTACAGTATCGGCGCTGAACGCCTGATTTGTAGCAACGGGATGACCGGGTTCATCTCAGAACAAAGCTATGAGCAGACCCACAGTGAGCGGTTCAAACCGCAGTTAGCCTACCATGCCGTTGACTCAATGATTGAAGGTGCGGACACCGTGGAGAACCGGTTGAAAGAAGCCCAAGAAGAACGGTTGTTGAACCAAGATGAGGCGTTACTGGTGCTTCACGACTTAGGCATAGACCGATACTTTGAGAATCCGACCGCAGACCTAGTAAACGCACTGTATGAGGAGGTCGAAGACTTAGAGAAACCGTCACTCTACGAAACCTTTAACGCCGCAACCTACGCCTTGACACACCTCTCTACTGATGTACCGGAATACGTGTTGGACGACGGCTTAGAACAGGCATCACAGCTTCTAGACCAAGGAAACAATGTCCCTGATGCAAAAGAACTCGGAAGAGGCGTGGTGGAAAACCGAGTCCAACACTTGGTTGACGCAGATAATCCGGACGAAGAAGAGTACTGGGAGGGCGAAACCGAGAGTCTTCGAGAATTGATGAAAAAACACGAGATACAAGCCTGAATAAAGGAAAAATGGAATCTTCAATCAGCCGGGTTAAACATGAGGATGATTCTGAGCTCGTCAACAAAGCATTCCAATGCAATACCCAAATATGACTCTCGAGGAAGAACCCGCTCCCTTCTTTGCCAAGGAACAAGAAGACAGGGTACGAAACTTACTACCAGAACCAGCCAAACATCCAAGACTGCCAGCCATTAAACACCCGTTCCGGCTTCAAACAAACAGTCAACGAGATACAGAACGATGCCCACGAACTCTGGAACAAGCTACAAGAGTAATACCCTCTGAAAGTAGACAAGGAAATATCGATGCATGTTGTGAGTACGATGGGGAGCGGTGATCTCGGTCGAGAGCTTGATCTAGACTCTGTGATACAGGCCCTGGGAGAAAGCTACAGTATCGATGTGAACCGACAAAGCGATTCGATGGTGACACTCCGACTAATGCCAGAAGGACCCGCTCTCACTCTCTACCGTACCGGAACATATCAGATTCGTGGAACTGACAGCAGAGACAGCTTGTTTCAAGCCAATCAAGGACTACTCGATGCGTTAAAATCCATTGGCGTCAACTTTAGCGATCCTTCTTTTGAGCAGAAGAACGCAGTCTACTTAGAAGACCTGGAAACATCTGTCCAGTTGGAGGCTCTCTCCATACATCTCGGCCTAGAGAACATGGAGTACGAGCCAGAACAGTTCCCGGGTGTAATCTACCGACCACCAGATCTGGAAGTGGTAAACCTCATCTTCGCAACAGGGAAAACCATTATCAGCGGAACCATACACGATGAAATCGCTGAGAAGTCGGCAGAGCATCTCCGAAAACAGATTGCAGAACTCCATTGACGAAACGTAGTGTTCTTTTCACCGGGTAGCGTAACCCTTAACAGAGTTTCCTTAGCATTACTGGGTATGGCTATTGCGGGAGATTCTAACGGCGAGCTTGAAAAGAAACTCTGGGAAACCGCTGAAAAACTACGAGGACCTGTTGACCCCTCCGAATACAAGGACTTCGCTCTCGGACTGCTGTTCCTCAAGAGCATGTCCGACTCCTTCGAAGATCGACGAAAAGAGCTCGGAGAGAAAACCCGTGACCCCGACTCCCGATACTACACTGAAGATGAGAAGGAACGCGAATACATACTAACTGACAAAGACGAGTACAAGCGAGAAAACGTCTTCTACCTTCCTGAAGAAACTCGCTGGCAGTACTTCGTCAACAATGCAACCGACCCCCAGATCGGGAAAAAGATTGACGACGCAATGCGTGCAATCGAAGACGAAAACCCTCGCCTCAAAGGAATTCTCCCCAAGGGTTACTCCCGATCTTCACTCTCCAGCAACTCCTCCGACGCCTTAGAGGGATTGATCAACCTCTTCGCAGATATCGATATGGAGGGGGAGAACGGCGAACAAGATGAGGACATCTTCGGCCGTATCTACGAATACTTCATCAAGCAATTCGCAATGGAAGGCGGCCAGAAAGGCGGTGAGTTCTACACGCCGAAAAGCGTAGTTGAACTCATGGTCGAAATCTTAGAGCCCTACGAAGGCCGGATCTTCGACCCCTTCAGTGGCTCAGGTGGAATGTTCGTCCAGAGCCAGAAATTCATAGAAAGTCACGGCGGAGACACCGACAAAATCTCCATCTACGGCCAAGAAGTGAAGGAAAACACTCTCCAAATCTCCAAGATGAACCTCTATCTCAGGGGTATAGACGGAAACATCAAACAGGGAGATAGCATCCTCAACGACCAACATAAAGGTTTAGAAGCAGACTACATCATCACGAACCCGCCGTTCAATATGAGTGAGTGGGGTAAGGACTCGATAGCAGATGATGACCCCCGGTTCAAATACGGGATGCCCCCATCCAACAACGCCAACTACGCATTCATCCAACACATGATACACCATCTCAACGACACAGGGATGGCAGCAACAGTCATGGCAAACGGCGCAATGTCTTCTCAGAATTCAGAGGGAGACATTAGAAAAGAGATTATAGAAGACGATCTTCTCGATGCAGTGATTGCACTTCCGAATGAACTCTTCTACACTACCAGTATCCCTGCCTGCATCTTCATTCTCAGTAAAGGGAAAAAAGAGGATAAATATCGGGATAGAAGTGGTGAAACGCTTTTTGTTGACGCAAGAGATCTTTATGAGAGTGTTGACCGCACCCAAAACCGGCTTGATAGTGAGCACATTCAAAAAATCGCGAACACGGTCAGAGCTTACAGAGGCGAAGACCAAGTTGAGGAGTACGAAGATGAGAAAGGATTTTGTAAAGTCTCCAAAATTGATAATATATCAGATAACCGTTATACCGTCACACCAAGTAGATATGTTGGTGTAAAAACTAGTGAGGATGACGAACAGCCTTTCGAAAAGAAAATGGAAAGACTTTCAGCTGAACTTCGGGAAAACTTCCAAAAGTCGAATGAGCTTCAAGAGAAAATTGAAAAAAGTCTTCAGGAGGTAGGATTTTGACCTCAGAACAACGCACCCTCTCCGATCTTGAAGAGGATAAAGATAGCCGCAGCAAGCCCTATATTCTGCGGCGACAAGGGGTTGAAAAACCAAATAACTGGAAAACCGTCCTCTTAGGCGACCTCTTGGAATTAGAGTATGGTTCATCTCTACCGAAAAAAGAAAGGGAAGACGGCCCCTATCCGGTCTTCGGTTCCAATGGCCGCTCAGGGTGGCACTCGGATTACCACATCGAAGCACCGGGCATCATTGTCGGGAGGAAGGGCGTGAATTTAGGAATCGAATGGAGTGATGAAGATTTCAACGTTATTGACACTGCCTACTATATAAACCGCGATTCTCTTCAGACAGCATCTATTAATCTTAGATTCTTGTACTACAATCTGCTTGACTTTGACCTAGACCGTCTTAAAAGCGGGTCGGCAGTTCCTGGCCTAAATAGAAATGACTTCTACGAGGAGACAATCGCAGTACCGCCTCTAAACGAACAAAGAAAGATCGCAGCTATACTTGAGAATATAGATCGTAGAATCGAAACCAATAATGAGATTACTGAACTTCTAGAAGAGATGTCTCAAACCCTATTCAAAAGGCGATTCGTAAGTTTCGACGAATATGAGGGTGAGATGGAATACGACGAAGACCTCGAGAACAAGATACCGTCTAAGTGGGAGAAGAAATCTTTGGAGGATATTGCGGACTTTTTGAACGGCAAAGCTTGGCAACAGTTTGAATCAGAAGAGGATGAGAACAACCTTCCGGTGATAAAGATTAAGGAACTGAGAAATGGTGTAACCGAAGATAGTGACCGAGTTAATGAATCTATATGTCCTAACGAATATATTATCGAAGACGGTAGGGTTATTTTCTCCTGGTCGGCTAGTCTCGTTTTAGACCTGTGGACGGAGGACAAGGCATTCCTTAATCAGCACTTGTTTAAAGTAACATCTGAAGACTATCCTCGTTGGTTCTTTTACGAGTGGATTAACTATCATATCCAGAGATTTCGAGAGATAGCCGAGGCTAAAAAGACTACAATGGGACACATTAAAAGAAGCGACCTTAAAGAAGCAAAAGTCATAGTACCGCCAAGAAACGAATTAGAGAGTACTTCCAAAGAGATAGAGCCAATCTTTAAGACCATCATTAATAGACGGGTTGAAAACAGAAACCTAGAGAACCTACGAGAAACTCTACTTCCGAAGCTGATGTCTGGTGAGGTCAGGGTAAATGACATAAATATCGAGGATTTAGAAGTTAATAACGAGGTTTAACATCGCGTGTCTATGAATGAGATGACGTTGGCGGAGAAGCCAGCATTACAGGTTTTTCAGGATATTGGCTACGAATATAAACCAGGTTCTGAGCTTGGACCTCACAGCGATGACCCGGAACGTGAGTCGCTTTCGGATGTAGTACTCCGTGACCGTCTTGAACAAAAACTCAGCGAGTTCAATCCATCTCTGCCTGATGAGGCTATTGAGGACGCGATCTCCCAGCTGCTCGGTTTTAACTCCCCGAAGCTTCTAAAGAACAACAAGGACTTTCACGAGAAGCTGGTGAACGGTATTCAGGTTGAGTACGAGGTTGACGGTGAAACTCGGGGAGACTTCGTCAACGTATTCAACTTTGAGGAACCGAAGAGAAATGACTTTCTGGTTGCTAACCAAGTTACTATCCAGATTGGTGAAGGACCTCAGAGGAAACCGGATGTCCTCGTCTTTGTGAACGGCTTGCCTATCGGCGTTCTGGAAATGAAGGATCCAACGAACCCGAATGCATCGATGGGTAACGCGTATAAACAGGTCACCGATAGGTACGTAAATGATATTCCAGACCTGTTCCACTACAACGAGCTTATCGGCATTATGGATATGAACAATGCCAAGCTCGGCTGCCTCAGCGCGGGCTGGGAGTGGTTTTCGCCTTGGCGGTACATAGATGAAGAAAAGGATGCTACGAACGAGCTACCTCCGTCAGAGGTCTTGATTCGAGGAGCATTCGACAAGGAAAGACTTCTCGATCTGATTCAGAACTTCGTTGTGTACGCTGATGAGGATGGCAAGCTTGGAAAGAAGCTGGCTGCCTACCATCAGTTCTATGCGGTGAACAATGCTGTAGAAAGCAGCAAAAAGGTTGTTCCGAACCCTGATGAAGATCGTATTGGGCTGGTCTGGCATACACAAGGCTCCGGAAAGTCGCTGTCGATGGTTTTCTATGCGAAGAAGATTCGGCAGCAGAGCGAGATGGAGAACCCGACCTTAGTATTCCTAACTGACCGGAACGACCTCGATGACCAGCTTCACAAGGAGTTCAAGAAGCACGGTTTGAAAGCTGAGTGGGCGGACAGCGACAACCGGGTGGAACTCAGGGATAGACTGGATAGAGAGGCAGGAGGCATTATCTTCGCGACGATTCAGAAGTTCCAGACTACGGATGACGAGGTCCAGTATCCTGAGGTGAACGACAGGGAGAATATTATCGTGGTTGCGGATGAGGCCCACCGCACACAGTACAAAAGTTTAGCAACCAATGTACGTGATGGGCTTCCTAATGCGTCACACCTCGGGTTTACTGCTACACCGATAGAGAAGGAAGACCGGTCAACTACCAATACGTTCGGCGGTTACATTAGCCAATATACTATCAAGGAGTCGGAGAAGGACGGGTCCACGGTCCCGATTTACTATGAAAGCCGGTTGACCAAGCTCCAGATTAACGATCCCGAGATCGAGGACCGGTTTAACGAACTGATGGAGTCTAAGTCGGATGACCTGAAGCAGGAGATGAAGAGGAAGTGGACACAGCTCCGCCGGGTTATCGAAAACAGCGAGGAACGGACGGAGATGATTGCGGAGGACCTGGTTGAACACTTCAACAACCGGGAAATAGAAGGAAAAGGAATGGTGGTTGCGATCAGCCGCCAAGCCGCAGTCAACCTATGCCGGAAGATCAGAGAGATTCCAGAGGCACCGGAAACACGTGTTGTGATCTCTGGTGCTGAAGACTTTATCGACGATCCGATACCGAACGAGAAGCTAAAGCGTCGGTTTAAGGACGAGGACGACCCGTTCAAGATAGCGGTGGTCTGTGACAAGTGGTTGACCGGGTTCGATGCTCCGCATCTCCACACTCTATACATAGATAAGCCGATGAAGAACCATAACCTGCTTCAGGCAATCGGCAGGGTCAATCGTGTGTACAAAGACAAGCCCGGCGGCCTGATCGTTGACTACATCGGTATCAGCAACCGGTTGAAGAAAGCCCTTGACAAATATACCTCTGAGGTCCGGAACGATGCGATGCTGGACATCGAAGAAGCTATCAAAGTGATGAAGCAGAAGCATCAGGAGGTCGCCGACTACTTCGCTGAAGTCGATTATGATGACTGGCCGCACCTTGGAGAGCTAGAGCGGAAGCAGATGCTCTACAAGGCACAAAATGAAGTTCTGATTACAGAGGAACGAGAGGAGCAGTTCAGAGAGTCGATGAAGGAGCTGAAGAAGGCTCACGCACTAGTCACACCGAATTCTGCAGCAAGCGATATCCGAGCAGATGTCGCGTTCTTTGAGGCTGTGCTCGGAGCAATAAACAGTATCGAGAACTCCGGTAATCCGGATGAGATGGGGGATCTTGATTCCGCGATGAAGGAGTTAGTCGCGGAAGGTGTCGGTATTGAAGACCTAGTAGAGGTAACCGGCTTCGACAAGTGGGAGGAGGAGAAACCGGTTCTCAGCGATGATTTCCTCGAGGATGTAGAAGAGGTGGAGTTCGAGAATCTTCAGGTCAAGATGCTTCGTCAACTACTGGAGAACGAGATCAGCACACGGAAGAAAGGCAACCTAGCGAAGTACGAGTCCTTCGAGGAAGAACTCCAAGATACCATAGAAGACTACAACGAAGGGTTTCTCTCTACCCAACAGGTAATCGACGAGCTGAGGAACTATGCTGAGCAGATTCAGGAAAGCGATGATCGACAGGATGAACTCGGATTAGGTGATAAAGAGTTTGCCTTCTTCTATGCAATCTCCTCGAACACTGACTCGGAAATCGATGAGGAGACTTTGAAAACTATCGCCCGAGAACTCAAGCAGAACCTGAAGGACAGCGTCGAACTTGACTGGACGAACCGGGAGAAGATCCGTGCCGAGATTAAGACAGAAGTAAAGGCTGTACTTCGAAACAATGGTCTTAGCCTGTACAAGCACGAGAACTTAGTGGACCCAATTGTTGCACAGGCGGAAGCGTTCTACGGCGGGGCAGCAGCATAAAGGTCTCAACTGAAGTCCGGTCTCTCCAAGTGCTATTGAGTTCAAAACCCGCTATATTGGTTTTGTGAACCGCAGGAAACTTTTCGATTTTGCCAAGCAGCATGGTGTTCTTGAAGAGAACGAGGTACGAAAGCTGGTTTTAGCTGCTGAGTTTTCCCAGAACGAGTATCTTCAAGAGGCCGCCTCGAAAGCTATACTGAGTAGGTCAGTCCAACAATTTCAGCACCCTTTCAATTCTCAGTCTAGTGCTGGAGATATTGAATTGGGTCGAACTTCTGCCGATCAGATTTTCCAATTTTCACAAACTGACTTGACCAAGCATCTATTGGCGGTCGGACAATCAGGTGCAGGAAAAACAAGTTTATTCTACAACCTTCTGTCGCAACTGGACGTACCGTTCTGGAGTTTCGACTTGAAGCAGGACTACCGCCACCTTGCCTCAATAGAAGAAGAGAGCCTGTTGGTGTTGCCGTGGACCGAGCTCAAGCTTAACCCGTTGGTTCCGCCACCCGGGGTTAAGCCCCGGCGGTGGGCGCAGGTATTCAGCGAGATCTTCGGTCATGCGACCTCGTTGCTCTCTGGATCGAAGAACCACTTGCTGAAATCGATTATCGAGCTCTACCGGTTGTACGGACTTTTCGAGGAGAACTCTCCTCCGTATCCGAGTTTGCATGAGCTGGAGCAGTTCTTGGTCTCTGATTCTATCAACTACATGCGGAAGACCTCGAACTACCGGGACACGATTTTAAACCGTGTGGAGGCGATGAATCTTGGAGCCGGCACCATCTTCGACTGTAGCCAAGGCTTTGATCTCGAAGACTTGCTTTCCCGAAATGTGGTTTTCGAGTTTGACGGTTTAAGCCGTGATACACAGAACTTCTTGATGGAAACTTTGTTGGCCTGGGTCTATGAGTACCGGTTGGCTCAGACACACCGTTCAAGCGGTCTCAACCATGTGTTTGCGCTTGATGAAGGGAAGCAGGTTTTCAGTGTCTACAAGGAGCGGCAGGACGCCGCAGGTATCCCGGCTGTCGACGAGCTGACGGCCAAGATGAGAGAGTTCGGAGAAGGACTAATCGTGGCAGACCAAGAAGCGTCAAAGCTGACCGACTCGATCAAGGCCAACACGTACACGAAGGTCCTGCTCTCAACCGGCGACCAGAAGCAGTTTAGAGCAGTTGCAGATTCGATGAACCTCACTGAACGCCAAGCAGATGTAGCTCAAGACCTCGACGTTGGTGAAGCAGTAATCCAGACAGGAAACAGTAACCCAGCCCAGATTATTCTTGAAAGGTTCGAACTCGACAAGGAGGTCACTGATACCGAACTCCAAAGGAACCAAGCCAAGCTCTGGACCGAGCTATCATCGACACCTCGACAGCGACCAACAGACTTCCAAGAACTAACTGGCTCTCAAGCCCGTACGGATGAGATCATCGACGATCCCAACCAATCCGTATCTCTCTCAGCTGAAGCCGAGCAACTACTCGAAGACGCTGTCGAGTACCCGTTCGTACCGTTGACCCAGAGGTACGACCAGCTTGCCAGCCGTCGAATAGGCCACAACGCGAAAACCGAGCTGATTGACAAAGGTGTTGTCAAGGAAGAGTTGGTTCAAACCGGGTCAGGCTCCCGGAAACTTCTCGAGCTTACCGAACGCGGAAACACGTATGTCGAAGACCAACTCGAATGCGACCCTTCTCACAAAGGACGTGGCGGAATCGTCCACAGGTACTGGCAATACCAGGTAAAGAAAGCGTTTGGGGACGCGGACTGGACAGCAAAACGTGAACTGTTTGGTGCCGACGTCTACGCATCCAACGGTAAGACCGAGGTCGCAATCGAGATCGCGATGGAAAACACCAGCCGTGAACAGGAACACGTTGAGAAGCATTTAGAGAAAGGATTTGACGCGGTCTGGGTATTCTGCCGAAATCCTCGGGTCCGCGAAGGACTGGAAACTCGAATCGATGAAGCAGGCCTGGACACCGAACACGTCGTGCTTCGTGAGGTCAAGGACCTCGAACAGAACCGGGGCCAGATATTCTGAACCCTGTATACAACCGCAACAAGGACTCACCTCTTCCCAGTCCAGTATCAACAGGTTTGCAACTGAAGCCAGGTCAAAAGCCTGGTATAGACGCCTTGAGCTCTCCTGAGTAATGATAGAAATAGGAATGCCGGTGAATTACGGTTCTTCCATCTATTCCCAGTGTTCTGCATCCAAAGCCGAGGGATGTTACGGATATTCCGGAAATCGGAACATAGTAGCTGGTAACTCGCTTGCCAATCCATCAGACAAGATAGATGTATCTGAAACATGGTCGACTCAATTAGTGGCTTAGTTCAGTTGCTGAGTCAAGGTTAGCTACGTGGGAAGTATCCGAAGTAGACTCCGAGGGCTGCGCGAGTTACCAGTCCTTCACACCGCAGTTATCGTGGAAACAGCCGGGAAAATCCTGTTGTTAGATTTTGGTGTTGCCTTTGACTCGGTTGTGGTGCTGGCAGAGCAGCTGGGCGTTTTCGATATCCGTGTTGCCTCCTTTTGAATGTGGGATTACGTGGTCGGCTTCGTAGTCCTCCCATGAGACTTCTGCTTCTTTCTCTGGTTTGTCCTCGTTCAGGCATTCTTGGCAGAGACCGTTGTCCTGTCGGTATATCTTGATTCGCTCGGCCTCGTTGAAGCTTCGGCGATCATCTACAGCAGTCAGCTCGACTTCTTCGTCTTGGATGTATTCGAAGAATGCCTGGCGGATGATCCGGTCTCGGACTTCGATTTCACCGCCGCTCTGTTGACGGTTGTCGGAGAACATGATGATATCTTGATCGTCGTCATCTCGGTCTTTCCAGCGTTCGTGGAATTGGACTACGAAGTCATGGATGGCTTGCTTGGTGTCTTCGTCGAGGACGTAGTATTTGTTGAGGTGACGAATTAGCAGCCATACTGAGATGGTAAAGTACTCTGTTTTGAATTCCTGCATTCCGGAGCCGTCGCTCACCATCGGATCGTCTTTGAAGATGTCGTAGAAGATGTTCATGGTCTGGATGACATTCTCTGCCTCTGTTTTGTCGTCGAAGGACCAGTCGGAGATTCCGTCTTCCTCCAAGTGTTCATCAATAAAGTCTTTCACCTCGGTTTCCTTGATGTCGGTAGGCCTACCGTTTTCTTCGAGTATCAAGAACCGTGTGAGAAGAGCCAGGTGCTGCATCCGGCTGTTGTCCCGTTCAAGAACCTCGAAGAACGAATGCTTGTCTGGGTTACTGCTGATAGGCTTATAGGCATCGTAGTTGAACCGTTGGTCGTCCGCGTATTTCACGACGAAGTTCCGTGCTGTACTGGAGAGCCGGGAATGGGCGACCTCCATGTAGTTGAGTGTTTCACCCTGTTGAAGCCGCCAGAAAATCTCGGTTGCGATCCGGAGGTGTTCCGGGTTACGTGGATCATCGATATCTTGGACTATGTCGGCGTCATAGACCAGTTTGTCGACAAACCGTCGGAGATCAGAGGAGAGTTCCGAGTAGGTTGAGCCGGGAAGATCTTCGTGTACGTCCTCTAGTGTATCCGGCAGCTTGAGCTCGTTATCGATGAATTTCTGGGCGGTGGTAATTCTTTGTTGTCCGTCGATGACTTCGTAGACTGTGCTGTCATCATCGAGTCGGACTTCTCGGAGAACGATTCTCGGAATGTAGTATCGTCGGAATATACTGTCAAGCAGGTCCTTCTGCTTTTGAGGTGACCAGACGTTCTTTCTCTGGTATGGCGGTCGGGCTACGAACTCTTCCGAGTAGTCGCTGAACTCCTTTATCCGGAATTCTTTAGAAATAAGATTGTATTTGGTCTTCGGATCGAAGCTTGGCATAGGTAAGCTGTCTTGCTACACTAATAAATAACTGGTGAGCGTGATACGCCTCAAGGAACACGGTATTAGCTGTTGAGTGCTCGCCGAACGTGTTTTCTCTTCACGGTTTGGTAGCCGTCTTCCTGGGCAACCGCAATGGCCTCCTCAGCGATGTCGCCAGCAAATCTCTCGAGAGTCTTTGCCAGTTTATCAGCCGCTGATTTAGATACCCGTTTACTGGTTTGGTCGTGGATTAGATGATGCAGTGACCGTGTTGAGAACTCCATAACATTGGTTTTGAGGATAGAAGGTATTTAAATATTGAACACTATACTTCGCTTGGAAACTCAAACGAAGGAAGGAGAGGGATCGTGGAACACTAAACGGACTGGAGCAAGCCCCATCCGAACCACCCCAGGAGGGTGCCTCGTCCTCCAACCGCACTGAGGCCTGAAACGGCCAAGAGAAACACCGAGTACCCGGACAGTTAACGGAAGGTTCAAAGCTCTTTCAGAACACCTAATCCATTTGAAACCGGGTGTCACCTCTCCTTCCTTCAAACCTTAGAGGTGAACTAGATTATGTCTACTAAAAAATACGTTAACGTACCCAAACAGCTTCAAAACCTGGAAGACACGGAACTCTCAAGGGAGAACGTCGACGCTATACACCGGTTTATCGATGAATGCGCCGCAGAAGGCCTAAGCGAAGTACGTCAAAGCCGTTTGATCACCGCGTTGAAATCACTGGTGCTCAACTTCTCACCCCAAGACTTCCAACTAGAGAATGCAACAGAACAGGAACTTAAGAAGGTGATCGCCTCGTTGAACCGGAGTGACTACGCCGACTCCACGAAGCATACGATGCGAGCCACAGTAAAGAAGTTCTACAAAATCGAGAACGGTGGAAACGAACACCCGGAGAAAGTAGACTTCTTCAAGGCCTCAACCAGCAAGACCTCCACGGTTTCCCGGGACGACCTATTCACCAAAAAAGAATTGAAACAGTTGTTCCAGGGCTTCATCAACAGTCGTGACCGCGCCTTCACAATGGTTCTATACGAGACCGCGGCAAGACCCGGAGAACTTCTTACCCGTAACATCGGTGACTTTACCAGTAACGAGAAAGGCGACTTCATCTTCCTCGAAGGAATCAAAGGAACTCCAGACAGGACTAACCAACTCGTAAGAAGCGGTAGACCCTTGCGTGAATGGATTAGTCAGCATCCGCTTGGCGGTGAACTAGGGAATATAGACGACCCCGGTGTTCCGTTATGGGTGAAGACACAGCAGCAACAATGCAAAAAATGCGGGAAAATGCCCCGGAAACATTCTGACTCCCAGTGTGTCTACCAACCTGATAAACAGGACCGTTGGAAGTACGCCAGTTTCCTCAGGCGTTTCCAGGATGCGTGTGAACGCGCCAGTATTCCGGAGAACAAACGTCGACCATACAATTTACGGCATACTCGTTTGACCGAGGTGGCGACCTTCATGGGCTACGAACAGTTGAACAAGTTCGCCGGCTGGAAACCCGGTTCAGATCGTGCGAAGGTCTACGTCCATTTGAACAACGACGACGTCAACAAAGCCATCAGAGACGAATACGGACTCGACGTCGAGGAAGACCAAGACTCCATGACTCCATGCTCGTTTTGCGGAACCGAGAACCAGGACGTGCATACAGAGTGCCGGAACTGCGGACGACCACTCAACCTCGAACAAGAAACCCAGAAAGAGGAAAAACAGGAAGTTCTCGAACGGTTGGCCGAACTCGAAGAAGAAGGCGTCCTGGAGAAACTGAGACAGCTTGACCAACTAGATTGACTTCTTCTGGCTATCCAAAATACAGTAGGTACCTGAAGAAAGGGAATTCGCGACTCCTCATGTCTATAGAGAAAATTTATTAATCTCAGAGAAGGTTGTGAAACCATGGACGAAGCCGATCTGATTGCAGAGTTATTTGAGGAATTCACCACGGTATACGATGCTGATAATGTGCAATCAGATTATAGGCTTAGTACGGATTCCCGGCCAGATATTGCTGTTTTCGATGAAGACGACAATCCGTTATTGATTGCGGAAGCGAAGACCCATTCCAATAAAAAGAGCCAGTGGAAAGCATTTGACCGATTAAGGCATTACCAGTCTCAAGCCAATCCTCCTTTTCTGGGCTTCTTAACCGGCGATATCAACTATATCTACAAGGAGTATAATGTAGATGGTTTCAAACTTCAGATAAGCTCTGGAACCCCGCCGCAAAGTCCTGCCGATTTAGAAGACCGGCGAGGGTTCAAGACTAATACTGAACTCCGTTTCTGTTACGAACAATCAAACCGTCTGTGTAAAGAAGAATTGGGGGAAGAGATCTCTATAGCAGATTTCCTTCGAGAAACTCAGCGTATAGCAATCGCTGAAGAACACCAGCAGGAGATAACGGCATGGGAACAACGTTTCATTCAACAGATTGACGAGATAGATCAGAACATCCGGGAGAAGTATCCGTTTTACAACTCCGCTTCTGAGAACAGCTTAGATCAATCTCGGATCATTCAAGGAGTTCTCAACGGATATAGCATACGCCAAACGGACGACACAGTAATATCAGAGTTTGTCGCTCAGATTCCGTCTCTCCTTAAGGACCAATCCTCACATGGGACGCCTATCCCTTCTGCTAAATATATCTCGGAACAGTTGGATATTAGCTCAGATGATCGGATACTTGACCCCGCTATGGGCTGGGGAAATATACTGCGAGAAATTGCCCAGGCAAATCCTGAAGCTGACAGCCAAGGGATCGAACTCAACCAGAAAATCGCTCAAACTGCGAGCTCGCTCAACACCTTAACAAAGTCCGATATCTCGATCAAGGTTGCAGATGGTATAAAGACTGCCTGGAGAGATGACTCGTTCCACTCCGAATTTGACCACGTTGTACTTGATCCGCCGATCGGACTGAAGCTCTCAGAAGAGGAACTTATCGAAGAACTAAGCAACTGGGAAAACGCCAATATTGAAGATGTCTTCCTCGACTCCTCTCTAAACTATCTCAAAGAAGATGGTTTACTCACCGCGATAGTCCCTCTTGGCATACTATCGCGTAATCATTCAGCAAGACTCCGAGACAAACTCAAGAAAGAGTACTGTATTGAGTCAATCATTGAGGTTGAGAATGGTTCGTTCTATGACTCAGTTCGTTCAGATCTAGCGGTCATCCAGATCAGGAACCGAGAGCCAGAGGTTTCGGATACAACCGAGTTCTTAGTATTAGATCGGCTAAAAGATTCAAACATAGAGAACTTTGAGCCAGATATCCAACAGCGGTTGGAGCTCCCGGTATCTGAGATTCCGGATAAGGTATTAATCCCAAGCAAGGTTATTTCCCAGCAAGAGGTTCACAGCAGGCTAAACGAGATATACTCTGATTTTGTATCTCTCAATTCAATCAGTTCAGGATTCCGTCGAGGGGTCAGATTGTCATCAGAGCAGGTAACTCCTGAAGGGGACATCCAGTATCTGAAAATTTCGGATGTTACCGGTGAATCTGAATCACGCCGATTTATCGATGAAAACGAAATCGAAGATGCCGCTACTGCAGGTCCAACAGACCTGTTGATTAGTGCAGCAGGAACCATAGATATCGCATATGTCCCAGAAAGAGAGGTTGTCCCTCACTCAAACTGGGTTGTTGTCCGCTTTGAATCCGAGTCCTTGGCTCGGGCCTTCCAAGGGTTCTTCAACACTCCTGTGGGTGGCGATCTGCTGAACTCACTTGCAACAGGCACAACCATCCCTCATCTCTCAATATCTGTTCTAAACGATATCCAGGTCCCTGATTTCCGGAACCACAACTCAGTAGACGAGGTTGTCTCTGAATTAGCCAAAATTGAACAGCTAAACCAAGGCCGTGTAAACCACAACATCGCGGTTCGGATTGAGGAACTCCTTCGGGAGGGGATGTAAGATGGGGGCCGCAGATCTTGGAGAAACGTTCTATTCGAACAAACTCCAGATTCAAACTGATAGGTGTAAATCAATTATAAGAGAGGTCAGGGAAACTGTTCTGAAACAAGGGATTACAGGAGACAAGCTAGATTTAGTCGGTGATATAGAGCGCGAAATCGAGACAATGGAAGACAATACTCAGGAACTGTTTGACAACCCGGATCGGATTAACGATATCAACCGGCATCTCCGTCGAATTCTCCTCGATATCGCTAAGGACTTCGACTATGAGCAGAAGCTTTTCAATGAGAACAACAACCTGCAAGACGATATCTCGACCCTATTCCATTGGTTTGAGCTGATTGTGAAGCCGAATCTGGGCTCAGACTATCATGAAGTAACCCATGACTACGCGATACATGAATGTCGTAGCAAACGAAACGATGTGGAGCACGGACCATCAGGAGATAGGATTCGTCCAGATTTAATCAGCATCGGGATTCTATCTTGGTATGCCCTACATGAAATATTGATGAACTGGGAGAGAGCGCAGCGTCAGGCAATGCACGGACACCTGACCCGGATCGACCAAGATACTGAAAATGAATACGGCTTCATCTGCAAACTGAACCACCACGATGGCGCAGGATCCCCCCGTTCCATCACTCAATACGAAGAAGGGGAAGAAGGTAACAAAATCTCATTTGAACCGGACGACGTGACTTCTATTCCTACAGTCGGTGACATTGTAACCTTCTCTCAAACAGATCGAGATGGTACGCCAATAGCAACAGATATCTCCATTTTATAGAGAGTAACCTATATTCAAATGTACTGAGAAATAACCGGTTGTATGACAAGAGAACTGCACCATATCTCCGAAGAGACCCATAACCCAATAGGAACTCTGTGGGGGCGGATCCGATGAGCGGTGAGTGGCCGAAAGAGTTCGACCTCAACATGGAGGAAGAGTTGCTGGAGGCCTGGGAGGCCAGCGACGGAATACGGGAGCTAATCGCTAACGCCTTGGACGAGAGCGCGTTGTCAAACACAGAGGAACCGGAGATCTTCGAGGACAAACAGGGCCGGTGGCATATCCGTGACTACGGACGTGGGCTTACCCACCAAGACTTGACACAGGGAGAGGACGAAGAGAAGCTGAACAATCCCGACAAGGTGATCGGAAAGTTCGGCGTCGGACTCAAAGACGCATTAGCAGTTCTCTACCGTCAGGACGTCGATGTCACCGTTCACTCCCCGTACATTTCGTTTAGTGTCGAACAGGCTTCGAAGGCCGGGTTCGACGATGTGGAAACGCTTCACGCAGTGATACGGAAGACCGAGCATCCGGATCTTGACGGAACCGAAGTAATCCTTGACGGCTGCACCAAACAGGATATCGAGGAAGCGAAGCAGAACTTCCTGACCTATACTGACGCAAAACTACTGGAGAAGACACGGTTCGGAGAGATCTACGAGCCAGCAACCGATGAAGCCCAGATCTACGTAACCGGTTTGAAGGTGGCTACGGAGCAAGACTTCCTGTTCAGCTACAACATCACAAATACTATGAAGAAGATCCGGGACGCGTTGAACCGTGAACGCTCGAACGTCGGAAGAACAGCCTACACCTCCCGTGTCAAAAGGATTCTCCAAGACTGTGAGTCGGGCGACGTTGCGGAACGATTGGTGGACGACCTCGAAAAAGTCCAGGAAGGAACCAACCATGATGAGCTCTCATGGAAACCGGTCCAGGTCCACGCAGCAAAGGTACTGAACGCACGTGACGAGGCCATGTTCGTTACCGCAGAAGAACAGGGCCAGCTCAAAGACCTGGTAGACCGGGCACGAGGCGACGGCAAACGGATTGTAACAGTTCCCGACAGTACTAGAAGGGAGCTTCACTCTACTTCAGATATTGAAGGAGGAGAAATACGAGATGTCGATGTCTTCCAGGACGAATGGCAGGACAGCTTCGAGTTCGAATGGGTAGACGAAACCGATCTCACAGAGCAAGAAGCACAGGTCTGGGAGCTCAAGGACAAAGTGCTCTCACTCGTCCAGTTAGAGGACAAGATCGACGAGGTCCGGATCTCTGAAACCATGCGAAGCCTTGACTCCGGATGGAAGGCACAAGGACTTTGGGAGCCTCAGGAGCGGCGCATCGTAGTCAAGCGGAATGTCTTAGACAGTAAACCAGGTTTTGTAGGACTGCTGCTTCATGAGGCAGCACATGCCAAGAGAGGAGCTTCTGACCAGACACGGGAGTTCGAGGGGGACCTCACTGATCTTCTCGGAATCACAGCAACCGCCGCCATCGAAGCACAACCCGCTTCCGACGAGGAGGATATGAGTCCTGTCTCAGATCTGGATTGAAACAGGTTCTTAGGGACGAGATCCCCAATCATTTCCGACCCCCGTGGATAAGTTGGGAGCTTATCCAACCGGTATTTCATAGTAGAAACTCAGAGCGTAATTTCCTTTGGATGCTGGTGTCATCCGTCACAGTACCTGTTCTCCCCAATTTACTCAAATCTATTATTTCTCTGGATGAGCAGTGTACACCAAGACTGTGCGTCCCGATGATAGGAAATTCTGGTTTTTGTTGAATAACCGTGGTTCTAATCCTGATTTTCTCACTGTAACTGAACTCGGGCTAAGCGAATAAGCTGGGAGTTCACGGTGTGGGTCTTTATAAAATAGCAGATAGTACTACGAGCCGAGGAGCTCGGAACCGCCAGCGAACGAGAATGCCAGACGGAGACGCGTTGGGGTGAAGGTTGCGTGTGAAATTATGCTGGATGGATGAGGGTTTGCGGGGTGTGTGACAGGAAATTTCGCACGTTTGACATGGTTGCCTTCCCAAGCTCATAGCCCGGGTTCGACTCCCGGTCGGCGCATCTCTCCGTATCTCCCGTTCGTAATTTCACCCACCGAGAGCGCGGCGTCAATTCACGAGAGGCGGTGCAGGACGTCCGTCTCGTTCATCGCAGAGTGAAGATCGGACACGTCCTCGAAGGTGAAGAAGTCGACGCGGTCGCGAATCGGTTCGAAGCCGGTCTGGTCGATGCGTTTTTCGAACTGACCCTTTCGGGTTTCGTCGGCGACGATGACGAAGTTGGCGTGGTAGTCCTGAAGGTCCAAGAACTTGTGCAGCGAGTTCTGGAAGTCGGTGGAGAACTCAACCTCGAAGAGGCTGTCGGGCATCCGCCGGTCGTTGAACCACAGAACGTCGACCGTGCGGGCGCGCCGCAGTAACTCCGGATAGCCGAACTCGGGAAAGTTCCCCAGACTCCGCACGTCGTCCAACCTCCGGTCCAGAAACGCCCTGTTCTTGTCCTGGGAGGGCACCCACGTCTCGACGCGCCGCGCGTTTCCGGCCTCCGCCAGCAGGCCCTGGAAGTACCAGTGGTCGTACTGCTCTCGCTCCTTCGCCGGGACGGATTCGGTGTAGACGTGTTCGGGCAACTCGTCCCGGCAGTCGCTCAATGCCCAGAGGCCGGGGCGAATCTTGAAGAACCGGTCGCGGTTCTGTACGATTCGACGGATGCTGGCGTTCGGCGTCTTGGTCCCCCACTCGCTTCCGTCGACGCGCGGGGCGCGCTGATACAGGTGTTTCAGCGTCGCGTACCCCCCGTTCTCCCGCATCACCCGTTCGACGGCCTCGTACTGATACATGGTCGCGACTCCTACCGACGACGGATAAACGTTTGCGAGCCGAGATGTGGCGCGGAGTTCGAAGCCGGACGGAGAACGTCACCTCCGAAACCTGGTAGTTCGGTCCACGCGACGATTCGGCCGACGGACGAGCGCAGACTCCTCGCCTCGGCGAACACGATTATGGTCGCTCCGACCGACCCACGACCATGCAGAAGGAGGAGGGTGCACGGGACGACCTGCCGGAGGAAGACGTTCCGCGCGACCGGTTCGAGACGAGGCTTCCGGCGCGGACCGCGTTCGGCCGCTGGTTCTTCTTCGAGGCGAACCGCGGCGTGATCACGGCCATCGTCCTGCTCGGCGTCCTCGTCTCGTTTCTCGGGGCCGGGTCGACGGGCCTGGTCACCTTCCGGAACGAGGACAGCGTCGTCCTCCTGTTGAGCGTGCTCATCGGCGGCAACTTCACGCTCATCACCATCAACCAACTCGTCCTCTCCCGGGAGTTCGGCAAACCCCACGTACTCCGCGAGCGCAACGAGGGAATCGCGGAGTTCCGTCGGGACGTCCAGCGACTGGCCGGCGTGAGGAACAACCCGATAGACCCCTTCGAGTTCGTGCGGACGATTCTGGCGGCGATAGACGAGCGAGCGCGGGTCATCGAGAGCGTCGGAGTCGAAGCGACCGACCCGAGGTTGCGCGAAGACGCCCGGGAGTACGCCGAGGCGGTGACCGAAGACGTGGCGATGGTCGACACCGTCCTCGCCGAGGAGAAGTTCGGGACCTTCCGCCCGCTGGTCACGATGCTCTACTACCGCACCGCGTGGCAGCTACACGGCGCGAAGCGAATCCAGTACGAACACGGCGGCGCGCTCCCCGACCGCGCCGCCGCGGCGGTCGACGACCTCGGAGACCTCCTCCAGACGTACAACGTCGCCCGGGAGTACCTCCAGACGGTGTACCTCCAGGACCAACTAGCGAAGCTCTCGCGGTTCCTGCTCTACGTGGGCGTTCCGACGCTGCTCGCCATAGGCCTGGTCATGCTCGTCTACACACGGGGCGGCGGAGTCACCGTCCCGCCCGACGCCCTGCCGATGGTGATCAGCGTGACCGCGACGCTGGCGTTCGCACCGCTGACCATCGTGCTCGCGTACGTGATCAGGGTCCCGACCATCGTGAGTCGGATGCCGATGCTCAACCCGTTCATCACGGACGGGTGAGCGCCCGTCACCGAATCTCGGCGCGTTCGAGTAGTTCGGCCGTCTCCGCCTCGCCGAACTTCATGGGCCGGCGCCACCACGGTCCCTTGCCCGAGTCGCTCGACAGTTCCGTGACGACCGCGTTAGCTGTCGACCCGCGCTCGGGCGAACTCAGCGGCACCGCCGTCTCGTACAGTCCCGACTCGGCCTCGTCGCCGACCAGCAACACCGCGGCGTCGAACTCCTCGCGCTTGACGTGGGCGTTACTGGCGAACGCTTCGCGCTCGTCCGCGGGCAGGTCGGCGTACGCCTCGCCGGAGACGGGGTCGCGGGCGAGGCGGAACTGCCCCACGATGTAGGCGCCCCAGTCGGGGGCGATCCACTCCTCCTCGGGGTCGCCGCGGGTCGTGAGCGTCGCGTAGAAGAGCGCGTAGTCACCCGCCTCTAGTTCTAGCAGGGGCCGGGCCTTCACGCCGTAGGGGTCGCCGTAGGTGTAGCCGTCGCACTGGGGGTACTCGGCGAACTCGGGGTCGAGGTGGACCGGCGTCTCGGCCGCGCCCGCGGGGAGTTCGGTCTCTAGACCGAGGTCGGCGTACGTCGGCACCGCGACGCCGGTCGGCGCGTCCTCGGGAATCGGAACGAACTCGAAGCTTCCGTCCGGGTAGATGGGGCCTCGAACGCCGGGGGCGTTGGTGTTGGCCCCGACGTTGATGGCGACTGCGCGCGGCATACCGACACCTCCGGGGCGGAGCGAGAAATGACTTTCACACCGGCGCGGGCGGCGGAGTCCGGTCGGCGGAACCGGAAGCGTCGGGACTCACCGCGCGGTTATCGGCCTGACGCAGCTTCGGCAGTACGTGTACCCCGTCTCGTTCTCCTCGCCGCAGTTCGGACAGACCAGCGTCCCCGGGTCGTCGGTCCGGCGCTCGTCGAACTCCGTGACCTCTTCGAGCGCGACCCGGTCGGCGTTCGGCGGCGTCGAGCGGAACAGCGGCGCGTCGTCGTCGCTCCGCAGGTACCGGTAGAGGAGCAACTGGACGAGCGAGAACAGCAGCACGTACAGGACGATCCAACCCCAGACGCCCATATCGTGCCATACGTTCTCATGGTACTTTGGTCTTCTGACGGCGGACCGTCAGGGCTTAACCCCGTCGGCCGACACTCCACCGCATGAAGCGACGGAGGCGGATGCGGTATCTGGCATGGGTGGCGTTGCTGCTCGGGGTGGCGTTCGGCGCGCAAGGACTGGCGGCCGACCGCGGGCTCTCGGCGTCCTCGGCCGCGGGCGGTCCGTACGAGGGCCACACCCTCATCGGCGTGCAGAGCTACGGCACCGACGGGCGGGCGGTGGTAGTGAACGATGACGGCGATGTCGTCTGGGAGTACGCGCCCGAGGACTCGCGGGTGTTCGACGTCGAGGAGTTGGCGAACGGCAACCGCCTCGTCGCGGTGACGACGAAGCTTCCGCCGGCCGAGTGCCCCGCCGAACACTTGGACCAGCGGTCCGACCACTGCATCGAGGCGAAGGTCCAGGAACTCGACCCCGAGACGAAGCAAGTCGTCTGGGAGTACTCGTGGTTCGACGAGAAGATTACCCACCACGAGGTTCACGACGTCGACCGACTCGACGGCGGGAAGACCGCGGTCGTGGACATGGGCAACGACCGGGCGTTCGTCGTGAACCGCTCGGGCGACATCACCTGGGAGTGGCACGCCGAGCGACATCTCGGCGCGGGGACCGCGTTCCGCGAGCGGTACGGCGGCCCCACGAACCCCGGCGGCGAGGCCGACTGGACGCACGTCAACGACATCGACGAACTGGCCAACGGGAACTTCCAGCTCTCGATCCGGAACTTCGACGCGGTGATCGAGGTCGACCGCGAGACGAAGCGAATCGTGAACGTCACCGGCGCGCCCGGCGACCACGGCGTGCTCCACCGCCAACACAACCCCTACATGCTCCGGAACGGGACGCTACTGGTCGCCGACAGCGAGAACGACCGCGTGGTCGAACTCGACCCCCAGACGGAGGAGGTCGTCTGGCAGTACGGCGGTCGGGGCCTGCTCCACTGGCCGCGGGACGCCGACCGCCTGCCGAACGGCAACACGCTCATCGTCGACACCTTCAACAACCGAATCGTGGAGATAAACGGACGCGGCGAGGTCGTCTGGGAGTACGAGGGCGTGATGATGCCCTACACCGCCGACCGCCTCTCGGTTCCGGAGGAGGACCACGAAACCGTCCCCGGGTCCCAACTCCAGAGTCGCTACGTCGGCACGGGGGGCGTCGAGAGCCTCCTCAAACAGGCCGAGGCCTACGCCGCGTTCGTCTTCCCGGCGTGGGTGAAGTTGCCCGAACTGCTGACGCTGGCCGCGGCGGTCCTCTCGGTCCTGGGACTGTTCGCGGACGGCGCGCTCGGCCTCGTGCGCAGGCGATGAGCGAATCGCGAGAGAACACTCGGCGGAATCCGCGAGAGAACACTCGACCGGGTCCACGTGAGAACGCTCAGGCCGGCCGAATCCGCAGGATGCGGTCGTCCTGGGGCGCGGGGGTCCCCCGTCCGTCGCGGTTGCTCGTCGTGAGATAGAGGTCGCCGCCCGGGCCGGCGAAGGCGGTCCGGAGACGGCCGTACTTCCCGTCCAGCAGGCGCTGCTGTTCGACCACGTTCCCCCGGTCGTCGATTCGCACCCGGCGGAGGTGCTGGCCCGCCAGCGTCCCGAAGAAGAAGTCTCCCCGCCAGTCGCCGATAGGGCCGTCGTAGAACGTCGCACCGCCGGGCGCGACGGTCGGCGTGTAGGACGTCAGGGGGTCGGTGAACCGCTTGCGGTCGCTCGCTCCGGTCACCTTCGGCCAGCCGTAGTTCTCGCCCGCCCGGAGGACGTTGATTTCGTCGGCCTCGTCGGGCCCGTGTTCGGTGGCGTACAGGGTTCCGTTGCGCCACGCTAACCCCTGCGGGTTCCGGTGGCCGTAGGTGTACACCGCAGTCCCGAAGGGGTTGTCCGGATGCGGCTTCCCGTCGGGCGTGAGTCGCAACACCTTCCCGGCCAGCGAGTCGCGGTCCTGGGCCTGGCTCCCGTGGCCGGCGTCGCCGGTCGTGACGTAGAGCGCGCCGTCGGGACCGAACGCGATGCGGCCGCCGTCGTGGTTGTACGCGCCGGGGATGCCATCGAACACCACCGACTCGCGGGCGAAGTCCTCCGAGACGCGGTGTCGGACCACCCGGTTTCTGAGGCCGTCGGCCGACTCGTAGGTCTGGTAGGTGTACGCGAGGTCCGACTTTTCGGGGTGGAACGCCAGGCCCAGCAAGCCGCCCTCGCCCCGGTGGGCGACGACGTCGGTGAGGTCGGCCAGCAACTCCTTGCGGTAGTTCTCCCGCGTGACGCGCTGTATCCGGCCGGGACGCTCGGTGACGTAGAGGTCGCCGTCGGGGCCGAACGCGACGCCCCACGGAATCTCCAGTTCCATCGTCACCGTCTGGATGCGGAACTGGGTGGCCTCGGTCGTGGTGGTGGCCGATTGACTCCGCGCGGGCTTCAGACAGCCAGCGGCACCGGCGAGGGCGGCCAGGGACCCCAGATACGCGCGTCGCTTCATGCCCGAACAAGAGGGCGCGGCCAGAAAAAAGTAGCGCGGTTCGGGCCGCGAGTGGTCGGGCGACGGTCGGAGAATCGCAATCGGTCGTACGGATGCGGACGACCGGTTATGCAAATGGGGACGACCGGCGACGGTGCCCGTCGCCGGTCGTCGTTACCTGCGCGAAAAGGGGAATATGAACGGAAACGGAAGGGACCATCCGGGGACCACCGGACGGCGTGGTACGCGTTCTGGACGCTACGCGGGCGACGTTACGCGGAACAGACCCGCCAGGTCGTCGCGCTCGTGTACGACCACTTCTCGATCTCCAGGTCGACGGCGGAGTCCTTGAGCTTGACCATCAGGGCGCCGATCTCCTTGGCGGAGAGACCGACTTCGTCGGCGATGAACTTGCTCTTGAAGTACATCTCGCCGTCGGCGGCTTCACGCGCGAGGAACGCCTTGAGCCGCTGTTCCTTCGACTGCGGTTCGGGGGCTTCGGAGGGCTTCGTGGTTGCGCTCATGCCTCACTCCCCGCTTTGACCGGAGGGGTGTTATAAAGGGCAGATGATTAGTGTCGTTTTCCGAGCGTTCACCTCAATCGGAAAACACGTGGGCGGAAAATGAGGTGAAAGCCACTTTTTACGACGTTTTCTTCGCGCCTTAGATAGTTCAAAAGTCCCTCTGGGACTTCGTTTCACTTCCTTCGAGACTGTCGTCCATCGTCTTGCGGATGGATGACAATCGACACGGTCGTGCGGCGCTCCGGCGGAATTCGAACCGGAAATCGCGGGCAGTTCGAGACGGCGCGCGCGGTCGCCGGGTCGGTCGAAACCACCTGCGCCACCGACCGGGAGCGACCTACGACCGCTCGTGGACCCAGAACTGCTCGTCGGTCGTGACCTCCTTCTTGAAGATCGGCACCTCGTCCTTCAGCCGATTGATGCCGTCCTCGACCGTCCGGAACGCCTCCTCGCGGTGGCCCGCCAGCACGACCACGAACACGATGTCCTCGCCGTACTCGATGACGCCCGTCCGATGGTGCATCACCACCTCGAAGACGCCCTCGCGCTCCTCGAGTTCGGCGGCGATGGCGGCCATTCGCTCCTCGGCGACCCCCTCGTACTTCTCGAACTCCAAGAACTCGGTCGATTCGTCCTCGGGGTCCTCCTTCGCGCGTACCCGGCCGGTGAAGGTGGCGATGGCGCCCGAGTACGGCGCGGCCTCCGAGTCCTTCGCGCGGGCGACCAGCGACTCTAGCGTCTCGTAGGGTTCGATAGCCTCGAGTTTCGCGAGGACCTCCTCGGGGTCGACGTCGCTCGCTTCCACGGCTTTCACGAGCGTCTCGCCCCGGCACTCGGCGCCGTCGAGGGTCACAGTCGGCACGTCGGCATCCGGGAATCCGACCAGCAACGCGTAGTCGTGGTCGGGTGCGAGGTCTTCGAGCACGCTCGTCAGCGTCCGGCCGTCGCCGGAGGCCGACCACTCGTTTTCGGAGAGCCGGTACTTCGCGCTCGCGGGTGTTTCGCCCGCGCCGACGTCAGTTTCGCGGCGCTCGACCTCCGCGACGCGAGCGGTTTCGCCGAGTCGGGAAGCCAGCCTGTCGGCGACCGCCCGAGACGCCGAGTCGGGGCCGACGACGCCCAGCACGTACATAGCCGAACCATGGGCCGGGGCGCGCAAGTAGGCTTCGGTGACCCGAGCGCGCCCGGCAGTTGGCAACCCTTAAGGCCGCGTCCGGGCTACTCGGCGACAGAATGAAAGTAGTCGTCTCCATCGGCGGGAGCGTGCTCGCGCCCGACCTCGGGTCCGAGCGGGTGCAGGCGCACGCGAACGTCATCGAGGACCTCGCCGCCGAAGGGTGCACCGTCGGAACCGTCGTCGGCGGGGGCGGTGTCGCCCGCGAGTACATCGGCGCGGCCCGCGACCTCGGCGCGAACGAGATCGAACTCGACGACATCGGCATCGACGTGACGCGGCTGAACGCCCGGCTTCTCATCGCCGCGCTCTCCGAGCAGGCCGCGCCCAGTCCGCCCAAGGACTACGAGGCGGCCGGCCGCGCGATGCACCGCGGCGACATCACCGTGATGGGCGGGGTGACCCCCGGCCAGACCACCGACGCCGTCAGCGCCGCCCTCGCGGAGTACGTCAACGCCGACTTGCTCGTGTACGCGACCAGCGTCAACGGCGTGTTCAGCGACGACCCCAACGAGAACGCCGACGCTCAGAAATTCGACGAACTCGACGCCGGCGAACTGGTCGACGTCATCGCCGGCATCGAGATGACCGCCGGCAGTTCCGCGCCGGTCGACCTGCTGGCGGCCAAACTCATCGAGCGATCGGGCGTCCGAACCATCGTCCTCGACGGCACCGAACCCGAGCGGGTCGCCGACGCGGTCCGATTCGGCGAGCACGACGGCACCGACATCATCCCCGAGGGCACCGACGACCAGATGACCTACTGGGTGAGCGACGAGCGATGAGCGACGACGCGGAAGACCGGGCGATGCACCCCGACGACGACCCCTACGTGCTCCAGGGACCCCAGCCCCACGCCTTCTGGGCCGAATCGGTCGCCGAGAAGGTGCTTGACCGCGTGCGCGAGGACCCCGACCGCGACCCCGACGACCCCATCGTCATCAAGGGCGGCATCTCGCCCTCCGGGGTCCCGCACCTCGGCAACATGAACGAGATCGTCCGGGGCTACTTCGTGGCCGAAGCTCTGCGCGACCGGGGCCACGAGGTCCGACAGGTGTTCACCGCCGACGACCGCGACCCCCTGCGGGGCCTCCCGCGAAAGCTCGCCGACCTCGACGGCGAGGTCGTGGACCTCGGGGACGTGAACGCCGGCGCGCTCGGGCGGAACCTCGGCAAGCCCTACACCGCGATTCCGGACCCCTTCGGATGCTGTGACTCCTACGGCGACCACTTCGCGAACCTCATCCAGCGGAGCGCCGAACTGCTCGGCATCCCGGTCGAGATGGTCTCGAACACCGACCTCTACGAGTCGGGCGAGTTCGAGGACGCGACCCACTACCTGCTGGAGAACCGCGAGACGGCCCGCGAGGTGCTCGCCCACTACCAGGACAAGGTCGACGAGGACTACGTCCCGTTCAACCCCGTCTGCGAGGAGTGCGGCAAGATAACCGAGACGGTGACGGCCGTGAACCTCGGCGAATCTCCCGAAGAAACCACCGTCGAGTACGTCTGCACCGACATGGAGGCCGGCGACCAGACCATCGACGGCTGCGGCCACGAGGGCACCGCCTCGCTTCGAGAGGGCAAACTCCCGTGGCGCTTCGAGTGGCCCGCCCAGTGGCAGGTGCTCGGCGTCGACCACGAGCCGTTCGGCAAGGACCACGCCGAGGGCTCGTGGCCCAGCGGGTCGGACGTGGCCCGGAACGTGCTCGGAATCGATCCGCCGGTCCCGATGGCCTACGAGTGGTTCACCCTCGACGGCGAGCCATTCTCCTCGTCGTCAGGTCACGTCGTGATGGTTCAGGACGTTCTGGAGACGATAGAGCCGGAGGTGTTGCGGTACTTCTTCACCAAGAACCCCAGCAAGGCCCGGGACTTCAACGTCGAGCACCTCGACTTCCTCGTCGACGACTTCGACGAACTGGAGGCGACGTTCTACGACGAGCGCGAGGCCGAGGAGAAGGAAGTCGAGATAGCCGACGCGTCGTACCCGCCGGTGATTCGCCCCTCCGTGGCCGCCCGATTCGACGCCGACGGCGAGCCAATTTCGGACCGCGAGCGCGACAGCGTCCCCGTCACCGACCCCGACCGCCGCGCCCGACTCGGCGACGTCATCACCGACACCTTCCGCGAGCGAGTGCGACTACCCTACACCTTCGCAGCCGTGCTCGGGATGACCGACGACCCCGAGCTTCGAGAGGAAATCGCCCGCCGGGAGGGCCACGTCGCCGACGACGCGCCGGAGTGGGCCGTCGAGATGGCGCTGGGCCGAGTCAAGCGCGCCCGCGAGTGGGCCCGCCGGACCGAAAACGAGTTCGACTACGACCTGAAGCGGACCGAGATGCCCGCCGTGGACCTCGACGCCGAAACCGAGGCCGCGCTCGACGAACTCGCCGACTTCGTCGAAACCCACGACGACCCCGACGAGATACAGGGCGAGATATACGAAACCGCGAAGCGTCACGACATCGACATCGGCGAGTTCTTCTCGGTCGGTTACCGGCTCTTTTTCGACGACGAGCAGGGACCGAAACTCGGCCCGTTCCTCGCGAAACTCGACCGCGAGTTCGTGCTAACCCGGCTCCGACGGCGGGGTTAGGCTGTTCCTACGGAGTCGTAACGACTGCATAACAAAGTGACTCGTCGCCGTTAATTTACGTTGAAGTCGGCCGACGCGGTACAGTCGGTCCGATAGATAGGAGATACTTATGTCCCTGATCGAACTCAACTTGGAGAAACCGGCGCTCAAGCGCGTCGAGGCAGCGGAACCGAAACAGATCGAATCGTCGCAGGGCTCGTCGGGCACGTCGAGCAGTCACCAGTCGACCGACAAGCAATCGAGCGGTCAGCAGCAGTCCCAGTCCGAGAGTTCGCAGTCGCAGTCGAGCGACCAGCAGTCCCAGTCGGGAAGCTCTCAGTCCGGCGGCAAGAGCCGCATCCGAAAGTACGGCCGCCGGTTCGCCGTCCTCGGTGGCACCGCCGCGGGCGTCGCCGCCGCCCGAAAGATCCGCCAGCGCCAGAAGAAGAAGGGCTCTGAGCAGCAGAACCTCGAAGAGGACTGGCAGACCGCAGACTCCCCGTCCGGGTCGCAGTCCTCCTCGTCCAAGTAGCGTCGACGGCGTTCCCAAACGCATTTGACCGCCGCGTCCTTTTTTCCGTGCGATGAACGACACCCTCGTGTGGGTACTCGTCGGGATCGCGCTGTACTGGCTCGGAGCGCTGTATCTCGACTCACAGGGGCTGCTTCCGGCGTACGTCGGAACCCAGGGGCCGATTCTGACGATTCACACCAAGCGCGGCAAGCAGCTGTTGAACTTGCTCGCGCGCCCGAAGCGCTTCTGGCGGGCGTGGGGGAACTTCGGCCTCGGCATCGCGCTCGTCGTGATGGTCGGGACGTTCCTCCTGCTCGTGGTTCAGGCGGTTTCGGTCATCCAGAATCCCCCCGCGCCGTCGGTCGCCACCCAGCCGCGTAACGTCCTAGTCATCCCCGGCGTCAACCAGTTCCTCCCGCTGTCGGTCGCGCCCGAAATCATGTTCGGCCTGCTCGTCGGCCTCGTCGTCCACGAAGGTGGTCACGCCATCATGTGCAGGGTCGAGGACATCGAGATCGAGTCGATGGGCATCGCGGCGCTCGCCATCCTCCCGGTCGGCGCGTTCGTCGAACCGGACGAAGAGAGCAGGCGGGAGGCCGACCGCGGGAGCCAGAGCCGGATGTTCGCCGCGGGCGTGACGAACAACTTCGCGATTGTGCTGGTTTCGTTCTTGCTACTCTTCGGTCCCGTCGTCGGTTCCATCGCGGTCGCGCCCGGCGCGGCCGTCGGGGGCGTCATGCCGGGGTCGGCCGCCGACGGAAAGCTCCAGGCCGGCGACCGCATCGTCGCGGTGAACGGGCAGGCGGTCGAGAGCAACGAGGACCTCGGTCGGACGCTCTCGACCGTCGAGGGCCGGACGGTTTCGGTCGAACTGGCGGGCGGCGGAACCGCGAGCATTCGGCGCTCGTTGCTGATCGCCGGCATCTACACGAACTCGCCGTTCGCCGGCACGCTCGACAAGGGCGACACCATCGCCGCCGTCAACGGGACGAACGTCCACACCGAAGAGGGCTTCTACGACGCCGTCGCCGACCGGAAGGTGGCGACGCTCCGGACCGAGAACGGAACGACCGCGACCGGACCCGTCGGCGCGCTCGTGACCGTCCAGTCGAGCGGCCCGAGCGCGAAGGCGGGCCTGCCGACCTCGGGGACGGTGGTCGTGACCGAGATAGACGGCGAGCGCATCACCAACTCGTCGGACCTGAGCGCCACGCTCGACCGACGTCGGCCGGAACAGACGGTCACCGTCGAGGCCTACGTCAACGGCACGCCCCGGACCTACGACGTGACGCTCGGCCAGAACGCCAACGGCGAGGCCATCATGGGCGTCTACGTCATGCAGGGGACCAGCGGCATCACCCTCAGCAGTTTCGGCGTCCAACTCTACCCGGCCGCGCAGTACCTCTCGCTGTTGGGCGGGCAGTTTGGTAACTTCGCTGGCGGGAGCCTCGGCCCCGTGGCCTCGTTCCTCTCGGGCATGCTCGGCGTCCTGTTGTTGCCGTTTGCCAGCGTCTCGCTCCAGACCACGTACAACTTCGCCGGCTTCGTGGCGTGGAACGGCGGCTTCTACACCGCCGCGGGCGGGCCGCTGTCGTTCCTCGGCGACTGGGGGCTGTTCCTGTTCGCCAACGTTCTGTTCTGGACCGGGTGGGTCAACCTCAACCTCGGGTTCTTCAATTGCATCCCGGCGTTCCCGCTCGACGGCGGCCACATCCTCCGGATGAGCACGGAGGCCATCGTCTCGCGGCTCCCGACGAACCAGGGCCGCGAACTCACGACGATGGTCACGACGACCATCGGCCTCGTGATGCTGGTGAGCCTGTTGCTGATGGTGTTCGGGCCGCAGTTGTTGTCCGGGTGAGCGGGTTCGGGGACCCGGCCTTCGTCGGAAAACGTTTATATACTCGTTGAAATGTCGTTGATTGAGATAGTCGCACGCACAGCACCAACTTTTTGACTCCCTGAACTCTATCGAGGGCAATGAGCCAAGGGACCGACCCCGAGGAGCGGTCCGACGCGTCGCGGGTACAGAGCGGAATCGAGGGACTACGCTGGAGTCCCGCGCTCCGCGGACCGGTCGAACCTCCCCAACACCACGACCACGACGACGAGGTGGCGAACGACCATCTCGCGTCCATCTACACCGACCGGCGCGAGCAGTTCGCGGCGGCCGTGCCGTTCATCGAACAGGGACTCGAACGCGGCGAGCGATGCCTCTACGTCGCAGACGAGAACTCCGAAGAGGCGGTGCTGGCGGCGATGCGAAACCGCGGCGTCGACGTGGACGCCGCCATCGATTCCGGACAGCTCTCCATCCATACGAAGGCGGACACGTACCTCAGAACCGGTGACTTCGACAGGGGCGCGATGGTCGAGTTCTGGGAGGATACCCTCCGGCGAGCGAAGGACGAAGAGGGGTACGCGGGCGTCAGGGCGGCGGCGGAGATGACGTGGGCGCTGGACGGCGACGCGAGCCTCGACGAACTGACCGAGTACGAGGCGATACTCAACACCGTCTACTCCGGCGAGGACTACGCCGTCCTCTGTCAGTACAACCGCGAGCGGTTTCCCCCGGAAGTCGTCCGCGACGTCGTCCGGACCCACCCGCACCTCATCGCCGACAGCACGGTGTACCACAACGTCTACTACACGCCGCCGGAGGAGTACTTCGGTCCCGACGACGCGGCCCGGGAGGTCGACCGGATGATGGGGACGCTCCGGGAGCGGACCGAAGTGAAGACGGAGTTGAAGGAGCGCCAGCGGTACCTGCGCAAGCAGAACGAAATCACGGCCAGTCCGGACCGCACGTTCGAGGAGAAGCTTCAGGCGCTGTTCGAACTCGGCTGCGAGCGCTTCGACCTCGAACTCGGCGCGATGGCCACGGTCGACCCGGAAACCGACCGCTTCGAAATCGAGTACACCAGCGGCGACCACGAGCACTTCGAGCCGGGATTCGAACTCCCGCTGTCGGAAACCTACTGCACCGCCGCCACCGAGGCGAAGGGGCCGGCGAGCGTCTCCGACCCGCGGGCGGACGGGTACGACGACGTCACCGTCAACCGAAAGTTCGGGCTGAAAGCGTACCTCGGCACCTACGTCGAGGTCGACGGCGACTTCGACCGGACGTTCTTCTTCGTCTCCTCGCAGTCCCGTAGCGAACCGTTCTCCGACGAGGAGCGGTCGTTCAACCGACTGTTGGGCCAGTGGGTGAAGTACGAACTCGAACGCCGTCAGCGCGAGCGCCACCAGCGGGCCCTGTACGAGATCACGGCCGACGCCGACCGGACGTTCGAGGAGAAACTCCAGGCGCTGTTCGAACTCGGCTGCGAGCGCTTCGACCTCGAACTCGGCGGACTGGCCCGAATCGACCCGGAGTCCGACCACTTCGAGGTCGAGACCATCAGCGGCGACCACGAGCACCTGGTGCCGGGCGCACAGGTCGCGCTCTCGGAGACGTACTGTCGCGTCTTCGTCGACGAAACCGACGTGAAGGGCATCACCGACCCGCTCGACAGCGGCTTCCAGGGGACGCTGGCGTACGAGGAGTTCGGCGTGAAAGCATACCTCGGGACCCGCCTCGAACTCGACGATGGCCCCGACCGGACGCTCTTTTTCGTCTCGACGGAGCCGCGCGAACGAGGGTTCTCGGAGGCCGAGCGGACGTTCCACCACCTGATGGGCCAGTGGGTGCAGTACGAACTCGAACGCTCAAACCGAGAGGAGCAACTCGAATCCAAGAACGAGCGCCTCGAATCGTTCGCGAGCATGCTCGCCCACGAACTGCGCAACCCCGTCACCATTGGCCAGATTTACGGCCAGCAGTTGCCGGACGAGGCCGACTCAACGGCCGTCGAGCACGTCACGGATGCGTTCGACCGCATCGAGAACATCATCGACGTGATGCTGGTGCTGACCCGCGACCGCGAGGCGATCGACGAGTGTTCGTCGGTCCGACTCGCCGACGCCGCTCGAGAGGCCTGGGACGACGTGGATACCCCCGACGCGACCCTCGACGTCGGGGTCGGGTGCGCGATACCGACCGACGAAACCTACGTCCGCCACCTGTTCCGGAATCTGTTCGAAAACTCCGTCGAACACGGCGGGTCGGACGTCACCGTCACGGTCGGCGACCTGCCGGACGGCTTCTACGTCGAGGACGACGGGGTCGGCATCCCCGAGTCAGACCGCGAGGACGTGTTCGAAGCGGGCTACACGACCGCCTCGAACGGCGGTGGGACCGGACTCGGACTGGCGTTCGTCCGCGAACTCGCCGACACCTACGGCTGGAGTTGCGGCGTGACCGAAAGCGAAGCGGGCGGCGTGCGCTTCGAGTTCCGGAACGTGGACGCCGACACCTCCGACGCGTAGTCGCTCCCCCCTGCTCCTCGCGGGCGAACCGAACGGCTCACTCCTCGCCGTCGAGTCCCATCCGCTCGTAGAACTCCTCCGGCGTGTCCGGAACGCGCTCGAAGTCGCCGAAGTCGCGCTCGTAGTGGCGAATTAGCTGTTCGACGATCCAGGCGCTGAACTCCTCGTCGAAGCGCCACTCGTCGTCGCGGTCCTCGACCTCGAAGCGGTCGTCGGTGGCGAACGCCGCGAAGACGTGGTAGAAACCCAGGATGACGTCGGCGAAGTCGCGGGCCTTCCCGCCGCTCTCGCGGCGCTTCTCGGCGAGTTCCTCGCGGCCCGCGTCGGTGAGTTCGAAGTACTTGCGGTCGGGTTCGTCCGCGCGCTCGATGCGCTCGGCCCAGCCCTTCTCCTCGAACTTGTAGAGAATCGGGTAGACCGACCCGTAGGAGGGCTCCCAGTGCCCGCCGCTTATCTCGCGTATCTCCTTGAGTATCTCGTACCCGTATCGCGGCTTCTCGTCGAGCAGTTCGAGCACGAGGTACGAGATGAGCCCTTTCGGCGGGCCGCTCTTCCGCATTGGTGGGGTATTTAAATCGCGGTTTTGAAAGACTTTCGGTCGGGGGGACGCCCGCCGCGAACGACCGGGTCGGTCCGGAGGCTGGAACCCGCGAGTGCGACTCAAAAACTCCTTAGGCCGTCGGTACCGAGGACGAACCATGACGAGAAAGCCACCGGCGACGAACGAAGGCTGGTACGCGCTACACGACTTCCGGACCGTGGACTGGGACGCGTGGCGCGACGCCCCCGAGCGAGTTCGGGAGCGCGCGCTCGGAGAGGGGACGGGATTCCTCCGGGCGCACGAGGACGTGACCGACGCCGAGGACGGCTCCTCGGCAGTCTTCACCGTCTTGGGCCACAAGGCCGACCTGCTCGTCCTGCACTTCCGGCCGGAGGTCTCGCAACTCGACACGGCCGAGCGGGCCTTCGAGGACACCGCGTTCGCGGAGTTCACCGAGCGCACCGGCTCGTACGTCTCGGTGACGGAGGTCGGCGGCTACAACTCCGAGGAGATGACCAAGGAACCCTCGGAGATAGAGGACACCGGGCTGGCCCGGTACGCCGAGAGCAAGCTCTACCCCCAGATCCCGGACGCCGAGTTCGTCTGCTTCTACCCGATGAACAAGCGCCGCCAGCCGGACCAGAACTGGTACGACCTGCCGTTCGACGAGCGCGCCGACATGCTCGACACCCACGGCGAGATCGGCAAGACCTACGCCGGCAAGGTCAAGCAGATAATCACCGGCTCCATCGGGATGGACGACTTCGAGTGGGGCGTCGACCTGTTCGGCGACGACCCGACCGATATCAAGGAACTGCTGTACGAACTCCGGTTCGACGAGAGCAGTTCGAAGTACGCCGAGTTCGGCACGTTCTACTTCGGCCGGCGGTTCCCGCCCGAGGACCTTCCGGCGTTCATGGCCGGCGAGACGGTGCCCGCCGAGGCGGGCGGAGCGGGCGGCCACCCCCACGGCGAGTCCGAGAGTCACCACGCCCACGGCGAGGGCGAGGGGAGCCACCACGGCTCCGGCGGCCATCACGGCGACTCGGGTGGTCACCACGGAGAGTCGGGACACGGCGCGGACGACGACTCCGACTCGGGGAGCATCCGCGGCGAACTCGAAGACCTCGACATC
This sequence comes from Halorussus vallis, assembly GCF_024138165.1. NCBI lineage: Archaea > Methanobacteriati > Methanobacteriota > Halobacteria > Halobacteriales > Haladaptataceae > Halorussus > Halorussus vallis. The sequence continues at coordinate 1,912,871 of NZ_CP100000.1, forward strand.
TACGCCGGTCAGCCCCACGGTGAGGACGTGTACGCGATGGTGCTGTACTCCGAAGCCGACCCCGAGGAACTGTTCGAGGAGGTTTCGGGCCTGCGGAAGAACTTCGACCACTACGACACCCACGTCAAGACCGCCGTCTACCAGAGTGAAACCGACCCCGAAGACGGCCGGGCGGCCGTCGTGAGCATCTGGGAGACCCAGAGCGCCGCCGACACCGCCGGCGGCTTCCTCGCGGACCTCCCCGGAATCGTCGCCAGAGCGGGCGAAGAGAGCGGCTTCGGCACGATGGGGATGTTCTACACCACCAAGCCCGAACACCGCGAGGACTTCGTCGAGAAGTTCGAAACCGTCGGCGGCGTGCTCGCCGACACCGAGGGCCACGTCGATACCGACCTGCTGGTCAACCGCGAGGAGGAGAACGACATGTTCATCGCCAGCCAGTGGGAGTCGAAGGAGGACGCGATGGGCTTCTTCCGGAGCGACGCCTTCAGCGACACCGTCTCGTGGGGCCGGGACGTGCTGGCCGACCGGCCGCGCCACGTCTTCTTGGCCTGAGCGTCCTCACTCGCGAAGCCGAATCGACTCTTCTACGCGGATTTCCACTGCTCCTACGAGGCGCGCTCGAAGCGGTCGGCGACCGCTTCGAGCGCGCGCCAGCCCAGGCCGGCCGCGAGCGCGAGCACCGCCGCGGCCAGCAGGCCGAGCCAGAGCCACACGACCGCGCTCACCGACGCGTCCGGCGACACCCCCGGCGCGGCCAGCACCGGCAGGGCGAACAGCGGCGCGAGGACGCTCCCGACCGCGGCCGCGGCCGACGCGACGAACAGGCCCCGCTGTCGGCGGGAGAACCGGACGCCGACGTTATCGCCGGGCGGGATGGCGAGTCCGAGCGCGGTGGTCGTGAGTCCGACCAGCGCGACGACGTAGAGGAACAGCAACGCCAGCCCCTCGACGAAGCCGTCGCTGCCGGGCGGCGACGGCGGAAGCGTTGCATACCGGACGACGGCGGAGCCGAGGAGCGCGACGCCGACGCCGGCGACCGGGAGTTGGAGGACGCCGAGACGGGAACGGAGTGTCACGAGCGGAGATTCGACAGCGATGAGATAAGTTTTGTGCGACCGCTCGGGTGCCAACGGCGGTGATTTTCGGCGTTCGACGCGTTCGCCTTCGTCTATCGTCGCGTCCGGTTTCGGCTATCGACGCGTACCGCCGCAACCAAAACCCCCATCAAGACAGAACGAGAAGGATTCGATAACGAGGCGACGGAGGCCCCCTGTATGACCAAACGACACGTAACTCTCCCGGACGAGATGGAGGCCGGACTCGAAGCGTTCCTCGGCGAGGTCGACGAGCGCCTGTCGAACGCGGGCCCGGACGAACCCGAGCGGACGTGCGAAGTGGTCGAGGAGGTGCTGGTCGACCTCCACGGCGACCGCGACGCCTACGACCGCTGGCAGGCCGGCGAGTCGGTTTCGCCCGCCGAGCGCGTGCGCCTCCAGAGCTACGACCCCTGCAACGCCACGCTGGAGAGCGAGTACTACGCCGAGAAGAACGAGGAGAAGTTCCGGCGCTCGAAGCACCTCCAGTGGCTCTGGCGGCAGTTCGACGCCACGCCGATGGCCGACAACGTCGAGTTCGCCCTGCGCTTCCGCCGGATGCTCGCCGACCACCTCTTCGCCGACTGCGGGGACAACTGCCGGTTCTTCAAGGGCATCTCGTTTACCTACGGCCACAACATCGAGGTCGGGGACAACACGGTCATCCACGACGACGTCCATCTGGACGACCGCGGAAAACTCACCATCGGCGACCGGGTGTCCATCTCCGACGACGCCCACGTCTACAGCCACGACCACGACGTAATCGACCAGACCGCCATCGAGAACTACCACACCGTCATCGAGGACGACGTGCGCCTGACCTACGACACGATGGTCCGGGCGGGCGTGAAACTCGGTGAGAACTCGGTGGTCGGCGCGAAGTCGGTCGTCCAGAACGACGTGCCCGCCCACCACATCGCCGTCGGGTCGCCCGCCAAGAGCGTCAAGATAAAGCCCGGGTGGGAGGACGTCGCCGAACCGCTGGACGCGGAGGTCGAAACCGACAAGGAGGCCCGGAAGATCGAGTACGAACTCCCGGACGACCTGGACGTCTTCGACGAGTTCGGACGCGATTTGCGTCCGCCGGAGTAGGACGTCCGTCCGTTCTGATTCTCGACTGAGTTCGACGATTAACAGCCGCAAGTGCCGGTACGGACGAGAGTGGGTCTGCGGGCGATTCGGTAACTTAGTGATTGAAGACTAATTCGGTGATTGGGTGATCGAAGTGTCCCGCTTGCACGATACAAATGAAACTGCAGCCACACGCCTCCCCAGCCGATTCCCTCGTTCGCTGGCGCTCACTCAGTCATCCACCGGAGGACAAACCGCGTCCTCCGAGCCTGCACTCGCTCCGCTCGCGCAGACCTCGCGCGAATTGTCGGCTCACGAGGCGCCGGGAGAGCTTCGCTCTCCCGAGCCTGCGCTCACTGCGTTCGCGCAGAAGCCGACAGCGCGCGCCGTGACCAAAGGACGACGTTTCGAATCTTCCCTTCTGCCGTGGCGCGTGTAGGCCCGTCGGACCGACGGTCCGACGGTGCCTCGCGCGAGGGACGACTGAGCGACTGCAAGGAGCGAAGGAGTCGGCTGGGGAGGGGTGTGGCCTGCGGTGGCGGTGCACTACTCATTTGAGTCGTGTGAGTGGCGGTCTGCGGTGCGGTTGCAGTCGAATTTCGGTCGTGGTCGAAGGAGTAACGGTCTGCGGTACGGTTGCAGGTCAAATCCGGTCGTAGTCGAAGAAGTAGCGGTCTGCGGTGCGGTTGCAGTCGAAGTTCGGTTTTGGCCGAAGTGCTATCGAAGCGTAACGACTCGCGACTACGTTCCAATTTTCCATCACGTCGAAACGACTCGGTCGACCGTGAACAACGCCCGAAGAAAAACCACCACAGGCTGGCCGCCTTCGACACGTTTGTAACCGCGAACCGATACCGTTCGAGACGTGTCACTCCTCTCGGCGCTGACGACGGCCATCCTCCCCGTCCTCACCGTCGCGGCGGTCGGCTACGCCCTCGGCCGAGCCCGCGAGATCGAGGTCGAAGCGCTGGGGACCGTCACCATCTACGTGCTGACGCCCGCGCTGGTGTTCCACAGCCTCGCCACCTCGTCGCTGTCCGGGGCGGTGGCGGCGAAACTGCTCGTCGGCGTCGGCCTCTTCACCGTCGCGATGGCCGGGGTGGCGGAGGGCGTCGGCCGCCTGCTCGGCGAGGACGAACCGGTGCTGGGCGCGCTGGTGCTCTCCTCTGCGTTCCCCAACGCGGGCAACTACGGCATCCCGCTGTCGGCGTTCGCGTTCCCCGTGGTGGGGCGCTCGACAGCCGTGCTGTTCATCGCGGGCCAGTCGGTGCTGATGTACACCGTCGGGGTCTACCTCGCGTCCCGCGGCGAGGACACCGACTTCCGCGCCTCGGTCGCGGAGGTGTTCCGCCTGCCGCTTGTGTACGCCGTCCTGGCCGCCGGCCTCGCCCGCTGGTTCGGCGTCGTCCCGGCGACCGACACCGCCGCGATGGAGACGCTGAAACTGGTCGGCGACTCCGCCATCCCCGTGATGCTGCTCGTGCTCGGCATCCAGTTGGCCAACACTCGCCAGGGCGCGGGGCTGTCGCGGGTCGGCGTCTCGAACGGACTCAAACTGGTCGTCGCGCCGCTGGTCGGGGTCGCCGTGGCAGTCGTCCTCGGCCTCGCCGCCAACAACTCGGCGGTCGCGCGGGTGTTCGTCCTCGAATGCGGGATGCCCGCCGCGGTCACCCCGCTCATCCTCGCCATCGAGTACGACGACCCGGTCGACGGCCTCTCCGGGCCCGAGTACATCAGCACCGCCATCTTCGCCAGCACCCTCGCCAGCGTCGTCACGCTGACCGGCCTCATCGCCGTGCTGAAGTCGGGCGCGCTGGTCTGAGCGGTCCGAGCGGACGCGGGCGGGCCGACGCCGCGCCGCGGCGTCGGCCCGCCGCCGAAACCACCGAGGACGGAAGCGCGAGTGAGAGCGCACCGCCACGCTCAGGTGGCCCGCCGCCGTGCGCCGAACCATGAGCGAAGAGACCGTGCGGGCCTACTACGACGCCATCGACGCGAAGGACTTCGAGACGTTCGCCGACTGCTTCGCGCCCGACGTGGTCCACGAGCGCCCCGACCGCACCATCGAGGGTCGCGAGACGCTGGTCGGATTTATGCGCGACGACCGGCCGCAGAAGGACACGTCCCACGAGGTCCGGCGCGTGTTCGCGGGCGCAGGCAGCAGCGGAGCAGGCGGGACCGACGGCGACGAAATCGACGGCGACGGCGGTGCCGTCGCCGTCGAGGGACGACTGCTCGACTCCGGGGGCGAACCGCTGTTCTCGTTCGCCGACGTCTTCGACCTCGAAGACGGTCGAATCGTCCGGATTCGAACCTACACGCACTAAGCGACCGCTCTCACTCCAGTTCCCCGGCGAGCACCTTCGCGGCGGTGAGCACCGAGTCCCACACCGGACCGAACGGCGGCGTGTACGAGAGGTCGAGGTTCTGGACCGCTTCGACGGTCATCCCTGCGTGGAGGGCGGTCGCGACGGTGTCGATGCGCTTGGCGACGCCCTCCTCGCCGACCATGCTCGCGCCGAGCAGGCGACCCGTCTCGCGGTCGCCGACCATCTCGACGGTGATGGGCTTGCCGCCGGGGTAGTAGTCGGCGCGCGACTCCTCGGTGATTACCTTCGAGACGGGGTCGTAGCCGGCCTCCGCCGCAACCTCGGGGTCGAGGACGCCCGTCCGGGCGACTTCGAGGTCGAACACCTTCACCGCCGCCGTGCCGACGACGTCGCCGACCTCGGTGGGGTCGTCCGCGACGGTCCGGCCGACGGCGCGCCCGGCGCGGTTCGCGGTGAGCGCCAGCGGCACCCAGTCGGCCGCGTCGGTGACCGCGTTGTGGGCCTCCGCGCAGTCGCCCGCCGCGAAGACGTCCTCGGCGCTCGTCCGGCCGTATTCATCGGTTACGATGGCGCCGGTTTCGCCCGTCTCGATGTCCGCCGATTCGGCGAGTTCGGCGTTCGGTTCGACCCCCGTCGCGAGCAACACCAGTTCGGCGTCGTGGGACTCGCCCGCCGCACGGAGGCCCGCGACGCGACCCGCCTCGTCGGTCGCGATCTCGTCGACCACCGCGTCGAGGTGGAGGTCGACGCCCTGCTCGCGGAGATGGTCCTCGACCACCTCCGCCACGGCCTCGCCGAACGGCGCGAGGACGTGGGGCAGCATCTCGAAGACGGTCACGTCCAGGCCGCGGGCGTCGAACGCCTCGGCCATCTCCAGGCCGACGTAGCCGCCGCCGATGATGGCGACCGACTCGGGGCGCTCGTCTCGGAGGTACTCGCCCGCCTCGGTGCCGTAGCCGTCGTCGGCGGCGGTTTCCCGGGCCGCGGCACTGCCGCGGCCCGGAGATGCGTCTCCCTCGACAGGACCGTCTCCCCCGACCGGACCGCCGCCCGCGACGTAGTTGCGGACGGCGCGGGCGGTGTCCATGTCGTGGAACGTGAACGCGCCGTCGGCGTCGACGCCGTCGATGGGCGGGACGACCGCCCGCGCGCCGGTCGCGACGAGGAGGTCGTCGTACGCCTGTTCGTAGGTTCCCTCGTCGGTGCTGACGGTCACCGTCCGCGCCGCGGTGTCGATGGAGACGACTTCGCTCCGGGTCCGGAGGTCGATGTCGCGCTCTTCGCGGAACTCCTCGGGCGTGACGGCGACGAGGTCCGCCAGTTCCGCGACGTCGCCCTTGACGTAGTAGGGCAGGCCGCACGCGCCGTAGGACACCCACTCGCCCTTCTCGAAGACGACCACCTCGCGGTCGGGGTCGTCTCGCTTGGCCTTGCTCGCCGCGCTCATCCCGGCCGCGTCGCCGCCGACGACGACGAACGTCTCTCCCATGTGCGGGCTACGGGGTCAGCACGTAAAACGGGGTTGTGCGATTCTCGCGAGACGGAGACGGAGACGGACCGGAAAACATACGCTACCGCACTGACACCTTACCGCCGGTTACCGATGCCCTCCGGACGACCCGACGACCGCCCTGCGCTTCGCCCGACCGAACGACCATGAGACGCCGCCGAATCGTCGCGGCGCTGGCCTGCGGTGTCGGCGCGCTGGCCGGTTGCTCGACCACGCCTCGCTCCGTCCGAGAGACGACGCCGGAGCCGACGCCGTCGCCGAACGTGACGACGATCACAGAGACAAAGTCGCTCCCTACCCCGAGTGGCGTATCCGGCCGCACGGCCGCCCGGTCGTTCGTCGAAACCCACGAACGGCGGTACGTGTACAACGAACTCGTCGGCGGGTTCGCCGGTTCGCACCCCGCCATAGACATCGCCGTCGAACCGGCCCGAGTCGCCGTCGCCCACGCCACCGAACGCGGCTACTACTTGCTGTCGACATGCCGCGGGTCGGCACGGTACTACGACCCGGACGGCTCGCCGAGCACTGCGACTCGGAACGCGTCGAGCGTCGCCCACTTCGTCGGCCCGAACGTCCACCGGCGGATTCCGTTCAACGCCTATCGGTGTCGAGAACCGGTCGTGGCGGCGTCCGGCACGGACGGAACCGACGCGCCCGCGGCGCGGTTTCAGCTCTACGACTTCGACTCGCCGCCCGACTACGACCAGCCGGAGAAGGGTGGCCGCACGGTCGACGTGACCGTCGCCGACGGCGACGGAGCGACGGTACTGAGCCGGGAGTACCGGACCTCGTTGCCGCTCACCATCCAGCCGCACGTCACCGCGACGCCGGGCACGTACACGATTTCGGCGTCGCTCACGGACGGCGGGAGCGTCGAACGCGAGTGGTCGCTGTCCGAGTCGGTCGACCCGTCGTGGTGGGCGCTCGCCGTTCTCGTCACGAACGGGGGGAGCCTGACCGTCCGGACGCTGTACCCGAACGACGCGGTCGGGTTGCCTTCGAGTACGCTGTGCGAGCGCTCGGACGGTCGGTAGGAGCGAAGCGGATTTAGCGGACGACCGTCGGTCTCCGGAACCGCCGAATCCGTCCGCTTCGGCCCGAACGCACCGGTCGCCGGCCATCAGTTATAAATTCCTGATATGACATGTGTTCCGTCATGCAGTCGAGTGGGCTCGGGGTCCTGAAGCTCACGCTGTTCTTCCTCGTCGTGCTGTTCGTCGTGTTCGTCGGCGGTGTGCTCGTCGCGGCGGTTTCGCTCCCGATTCTGTTGGCCTTCCCGACGGTTCGGCGGCAGTTCGTCGCGTTCACCGAGGACGTGGGTGGGACTCGGGTCGAATCGACGCTCGACTGGCGGTTCGTCGGCGTCTACGTGTTGTTCGTCGAAATCTACGGGCTGGCGCTGATCGTCGTGGCCGCCACGCTCGCGGAGTGGGTCGAAAGATACGGCCGGTTCGTGTCCACGGGAACGGTCGACCCGCTCCTCGCACTCGTCGTTGTCGCGCTCGTCGGACTCGGAGTCGCAGTGGCGGCCCGCCGAGTCGCGTCGAGAGAGCAACTGCGAGTCGTCGGCGAATGGACCGCCTTTCTTTGTCTACTCGCTGGACTCGCCCTCGTCGTCGCGGTCGTGGTTCCGTGGCTCCTCTTCGACCTGATCGGTGCGCTTCTCTGGTGAGAGAGGGCCGAAGCTACTCCTTCTCGCCCGACCCGAGCGCGCTCTCGCCGACCTTCTCGTGGCCCTCGATGCGCTCTTTGCCGCCCATGTAGGGCCGCAGCGCCTCGGGAACCGTGACGGTGCCGTCGTCGTTCTGGTAGTACTCCAGAACGGCGACCATCACGCGGGGCAGCGCCAGTCCCGAGGCGTTGAGCGTGTGGAGGTACTCGGCCGACTCGTGGCGCTCGGGGCGGTAGCGCAGGCCCGCGCGCCGGGCCTGGAAGTCCTCGAAGTTCGAGGCGGTCGAGACTTCGAGCCAGCGGCCGCCCTCCTCGGGACCGTCGTCCATGTCGTCGCCGGGCGCCCACACTTCGAGGTCGATCTGCTTGGCGGCCTTGAACCCGAGGTCGCCCGTGCAGAGTTCGAGGACGCGGTAGGGGAGTTCGAGTCGCCGAAGGACCTCCTCGGCTTCGTCGAGCAGCGCGTCGAGGCGGTCGTAGCTCGTCTCGGGTTCGACGAAGTTGACCATCTCGACCTTGTTGAACTGGTGGACCCGGACGATGCCCCGGGTTTCGGTGCCGTGCTCGCCCGCCTCGCGCCGGAAGTTCGGCGTGTAGGCCTGGTGCTTCAGCGGGAGGTCCTCCTTCAGGAGGATGTCGTCGGCGTACATGTTGGTCACCGGCACCTCCGCGGTGGGACAGAGCCAGAGGTCCTCGTCTTCGATCTTGTAGGCGTCCTCGGCGAACTTCGGCAGTTGGCCCGTCCCGGTCATCGACTCGCTGTCGATGGGGATGGGCGGGAATATCTCCTGGTAGCCCTGCTCGCGGTGGACGTCCATCATGAACTGCATCAGGGCGTGTTCGAGCCGACAGCCCTCGCCCTTGAGGAAGTAGTAGCCGCTCCCGGTGGTCTTGGCCGCTCGGCGCTCGTCGATGATGTCGAGTTCCTCGCCGAGTTCGTAGTGGGGCGTCACCGCCGCGGGCAGTTCTCGGAGGTCGTCGAAGCCCTCCCGGCGGAGTTCGACGTTGTCGTCCTCGTCGTCGCCCTCGGGGACGCTCTCGTGGGGGACCTGGGGCACTTCGAGGAGGATAGCTTCGAGTTTCGACTCCAGTTCGGCCGCGCGCTCCTCGACCTCCTCTATCTCGTCCTTGAGCGCGCCCGAGCGCTCGATGGCCTCCTGGGCCTCCTCGTCCTTCCCGGCCTGTTTGAGTTCGCCGATCTGCTGGCTTACCTCGTTTCGCTCGTGGCGCAGGTCGTCGCCCCGCGCCTTGAGTTGCCGCCACTCGTCGTCCATCTCCAGGATTCCGTCGAGGTCCACGTCGTCGGTTCCGCGCTTCCTGAGTCCCTCGCGGACCGCCTCCGGATGGTCTCGAATGTAGTTCCGGTCGAGCATTCCTACTCTCCACATCCCGCTCCCGGCAAAAAATCGTATCGTTCGTGGGACAGCCACTGGCAAGGCGTGTCGGGCGGGCGAATCGGCCGGCGGCGACCGAGCGACGCGGCTCCCGCGGCCCGCCGCGTCGACCCGGCGAAAGCGGCTCAGCCGACGAATCCGTCGTACCGCAGCGTCACCCAGTACGACTGACCTCGGTAGTCGACGATCCACCTCCCCGAGTACTCGTCCTCCTTGTACGCCTTGTGTCGCCGGAATCGCTCGACCACCGAGCGAAACGCCTCGTCGTCGTCGCTCTCGGCGTAGTAGGTGTCGTTCGTCGCGCTCTTCACGACCTTCCGTTCGGCGTCGGTGAGTCCCGTCAGTTCGAACAGATAGGTCTGCTTCAGTCGGTCGCCGAACGCCGCCGCGCTTTCGGCGACCTCGGTGGCGGTGTACCGATAGCGCTCGATGGTCACGTTCCGGGTTCGGGCGGCGTCGACGAGGTATCGCTCGCCCTCGTAGACGACGGCGTCGTACTCCGAGTCGGACGCGAGCACGGACGCCTCGAACTCCGCGGGCGTGTGGGTCACGCCGACGCCGAAGTCGTACCCCTCGGTCCGGCGGTCGGAGCGCGGCGGTAACAGGTCGTCGAGCGCGCGCCGGTCGGGGGCCGGCAGGCGCTCGTACTCGACCGCGCGCCCGCTCGCAGTCGACTCGGTCGCGTTGTAGTCGATCTCGTAGCTCACGTGGACGGCCTGCCGGGTTCCCGTGACCTCCGAAGACAGTTCGTAGAAGCGGCCGTCGTACCGGTATATCTGCTCGACGTCGACGGATGGCCTTCTCCCCTCGCCGGTCGCCGACCCGTTCTCGATGGCGCTCCGCACGATGGCGTCGGCCGCCCTCGGTTTCGCGGCCTCGGACGGAGCGACGGAATGGCTCGCGTAGCGGGCGAGTTCCGTCTCGTTCACGGGTCGCATCTCCAGCGACCCGACGGACGAACAGCCGGCGAGGAGCGCGAGCGCGAGGAGGAGGCCGCTGGCGAGGACCAATCGTCGGTTCATACCCGCCGGATGCGCCGTCGTGGCAAGTGTTTTATGGAACCTGCGACGGAGAACCGACGAAACCGACGAGGTAGATTTCCCCGAACGAACCACTTTTCTCCCGGCCCGACCACCCACGGGATATGCACGCAGGCGACTTGGCCGAGGTCACGCAGGGCGACTGCTCGGACCTCTACTACCTCGACACCGGGATGTACGACACCGACGAGTACGGCGCGGTCTACATCTACGACGCCGAGCGCCCGGCCGTGGTCGAAACCGGCATCGGCACCCACGTCGACTACATCTTCGACGCGCTTGACGAACTCGACATCGCGCGGGAGGACGTGGAGGTCATCGCGCCCACGCACGTCCACCTCGACCACGCCGGCGGCGCGGGCTTCCTCGCGGAGGCCTGCCCGAACGCCGACGTCTACGTCCACGAAATCGGCGCGCCCCACCTGGTCGACCCCTCCCGGCTGGTCGAGGGGACCAAGGCGGCGGTCGGCGACCAGTGGGAGTACTACGTCGAACCCGAACCCGTCCCCGAGGACCGCATCGTCGAACTCACCGACGGCGACAGCATCGACCTCGGCGACCACAACCTCGACGTTCACTACGCGCCGGGCCACGCGCCCCACCAGGTCGTCTTCCACGACACCGACGACGACGCGCTGGTCGCCGGGGACGCCGCGGGCATCTGGGTCCCCTCCGAGGAGATGATCCGCCAGACCTCGCCGCCGTCGAACTTCGACCTCGAACGGTGCATCGAGGACGCCGAGATGATTCGCGACCTGGACCCCGAGGTGTTGCTGTACACCCACTTCGGTCCGCGCGAGAACGAACCGGGCGCGATGGACGAGTACGTCACGGTGCTGTCGGGGTGGGTCGAGCGCGTCGAGGCCAAGCGCGAGGAACTGGGCGACGACGAGGCGGTCGTCTCGTTCTTCGCCGACGAGACCCAGATGATAGACACGTGGGGCGAACGGAAGGCGGCCGAGGAGGAGAAACTCAACACTCGCGGCGTGCTGGCGTATCTCGACTACCGCGAGGAGTAGGCGTTCCGCGGCGGTCGTCGGGGAGAAAGCGTCGCTCGCAGGAAGCCGACGGCTGTCCGTGCGGTCTATCCGGAAAGGCAAAAGAGCAGAAGGAAACCGCGAGCGGGACGGCTCGCGGCTCTCCTGCCGAAGCCCTCAGCCGTGATGGCCTCATCGGGCGGCGTCGTTGTCACTACTTCTGGCTCTCCGACCAAGTATCTTCGGACCCGCGCCGGTCGACCGACCGCCCGGACGACCCCTCGGAGTGCAGGAGCGACTGGGTCGACTGGAGTTTCAGTCGAATCTCGCCGTCGCGCCGCCGGGTGGCCCAGACGATGGCGTCGACGGCGGCGGCGAGTTCGTTCAGCGTCGCCTCGTCGTGGGCCGTGTAGTCGAACCCGAAGAGGGCGAGTCCGCTCTCGGTGCGGAGCCCCGCAATTCGCTCCAGCACCGTCGACACCCGACTCGCGGGCGTCGATTCCAGGAGGGGACCGAGCGACCGGACGACGAGGTGGCGGCGACCGGCCGACGGGACGCTCGCGTCGGTCAGGTCCGACAGCGCGAGCACGAGGCGTTCGAGGTCGTCGGCTCTCGGGAGCGATACCGTCGGGACGTCCCGGTAGAGCGCGGAGACGTACTGCTGGGACGCCGCGTCCACGAGTCTGAGTTCCGGGGTGCCTTCAGGCGGATACGCACGCCGATACCTCCGGACGGTCTCGGCCGCGCCTTCGGTCGTCGTGACGACGACCGCGGTCCCGTCGCCGTCGTCGCACTGTGATAACGCGCGCAAGCAGAGGCCGCTGGTCGCCGGGTCGACCGTGCCGGCCAGCAGCACCACCGCACCGTCGGCTATCGCGTCCGGGAAGTCGTCGATCTGTGGGTCCGTCGCATCCTCGCGGTCCGTGTCAGGGAGGTCTGTTTTAGGTGTCATGGGTTCTCCGGGGGCGCCGGCCGTCCGTCGAGGTACCCAGCGTTCGCTGGGGACGGGGCCACCTGCGGCACGGCGCGTCTCAGAGCAGTGCCATCGGCGGACGCCCCCGGTGGGTGGCGAACCGATGGGTGAGCGGAGAAAGGACGGGACGGAACCCCGAGTACGGTTTCGGGTTCTACCGTCCGCGGTAAATAGGTTTCGTCGGCAGGTTTCCGAAACGGCGGACTCGCGGTCGAACGACCCGCGACCGTCAGCGATTTACCCGCCCGTACCGACACGTATTCTCGATTCTCGAATGGGGGACAAGGTAAGCGAGACTGTCAGAATCGGCATCGTAGGTGCAGGAAACAGAGGACAGAACCACGCCGCACGATACGAGAAGATACCGGGCGCGGACATCGTCGCGGTCGCGGACGTCGACGTGCCGAAGGCGCGGGCGCTCGCCGAGGTCGAGGGCGCCGAGAGCTACGCCGACCACCGGTCGATGCTCGACGAGGCCGACCTCGACGCGGTGAACCTCTGCGTCCACGCGAGCCTCCACGAGTCCATCGCGGTCGACGCGCTGGAGGCCGGCACCGACGTCTTCTGCGAGAAGCCGATGGCCGACGGGTACGCGGCCGCCCGGGGGATGTACGAGGCCGCCGAGCGCACCGGCAACCGCCTCGCGGTCCAGAACCAGTTGCTCTACACCAAGGAAACCCGCGCGGCGAAGGCGCTCGTCGAGGCGGGCGAACTCGGCGACATCTATCACGGCGTCGCCGCCAGGTCCCGAGGGTGGGCGTTCGGCGACGACCCCGAGGAGATCGCGCTGGGTGCGCGCCAACGCGGGACACCCTACGTGGACGGCTACGGCACGCCGGCGTTCGTCCGCGAGGAGAGCGCGGGCGGCGGCGCGGTCTACGACCTCGGGAGCTACACGGTCGGTCAACTGCTCTACCTGCTGGGGTCGCCGACCGTCGAGCGCGTGCGCGGGGCGACCTTCGACACGACCGGCGACCGCTACCGACCCGGCGACCCGGCCGGCGAGGAGTACCGCCGCCGGGTCGAGGAGAGCGGCTTCGACGTCGAGGACGTGGGCGTCGGCTTCGTCACCTTCGAGGACGGGACGGTGCTGTCGGTCCGCGCCAGTTGGTCGCGCTACCTCGACGAGGAGGGGAGCGCGCTCGTCGGCACGCGGGGCGGCGTCCGCCTCGACCCCTTCGAGTTCTTCACGACGATAGCCGACGTCGAGATGCGCGCGAGCCCCGACCTGGAGGAGTACCTCTTCCGGCGGCAGTACCTCGACGGCGAGCGCGGAGAGGCGGCCTACGAGGCCGGTATCACGGCCGACCCGCTCTACCACTGGGTCGAGGAACTGCTGGGCCGGGCCGAACCGACGCCGACCGCGGAACTCGCCTTGGAGGCGATGGCCGTCGCCGACGGCATTGCGCTGTCGTCGGAACTCGGCCGCGAGGTCACCCGCGACGAGGTGGTCGAATCCGACGAGTTCGAAGCCGAGGAAGCTGTCGACTCGGCGGCGGAGCAGTCGGAGTAGCAGGGCGGAGAGCGGTCCGGGTAGGCCGACGGCCGAGCGGTCCGGATAGCCAGATGTCGAGCGACCCGGCGGCGCATCGCGCCGCCGGGTCGCTCGGTCGCGTTTCGATGAACGCTTTCAATGAACGTGTTCGAGGAACGCGGACGAACCTCCGCGGCCGCGATAAACGCGGATGAACCGCCGCGGCGTTCTACAGTAGCTTAATGCCGCGGGACCCTCATTCGGTGGTATGGAGTGGCGTGACGCGGAGCGGGCCTACGACGACCCGGTCATCGGCCGGTCGACGGTGCCCCGAATGTTCGAGGAGAGCGCGGCCCGGCACGCGAACCGCCCGGCCCAGCAGTACAAGGGCGGCGTGTACGACCGCTCGCTCGCCGGGAGTGCCGTCGCCGCGGCCCCCGACGGCGAGTTCCGGGCCATCGCCTACGCCGAGATGCGCGACGTCGTGCGCTCGCTGGCGGCCGGGTTCCGCGAACTGGGCGTCGGCGCGGGCGACCGCGTCGGCATCTTCGCCGACACCCGGATGGAGTGGGCCCAGTGCGACTTCGGCGTGCTGGCGGCCGGCGGCGTCGTCACCACCGTCTACCGCGGGTCGTCGCCGAGTCAGGTCGAGTACCTGCTAGGCGACCCCGACGCCGACGGCGTGGTCGTCGAGAACGCCGAACTGCTCGACCGGGTACTGTCGGTGGCCGACGGCCTCGACCTGGAGTTCGCCGTCGTGATGGACGAACTCGCCGAGGAACCCGAGGCCCCCTTCGACGTGCTGACGCTGGGTGAACTGTACGAGCGCGGGAGCGAGGCCTACGACGACGAGTCCTACGAGTCGTGGCTCGACTCCCGCGACCCCGAGGACCTGGCGACGCTCATCTACACCTCCGGGACGACCGGCAGGCCGAAGGGCGTCGAACTCACCCACGCGAACTTCCGGGCGAACGTCAACCAGTGTTACCGGCGGTTCGGTCCCCGGCCGGACAAAGGCGGCCTGCCGGTCATCGACGAGCACTCCCGGACCGTCTCGTTCCTGCCGCTGGCCCACGTGCTCGAGCGACTCGCGGGACACTTCCTGATGTTCGCGGCCGGCGCGACGGTCGCGTACGCCGAGAGCCCCGAGACGCTCCAGGAGGACTTCGGGAAGGTGCGGCCGACCACCGGCACCAGCGTCCCCCGGGTGTACGAGCGCATGTACGACGCCATCCGCGAGCAGGCCGAATCCTCGCCCGCCAGGGAGCGGTTGTTCAACTGGGCGACCGAGGTCGGCCGGGAGTACTTCGAAGCCGACTCGCCCGGCCCCGCGCTCCGGGCCAAATGCGCGGTCGCCGACAGACTCGTCTTCCGGAAGGTTCGTGAGGGACTCGGCGGCAACATCGACTTCCTCATCAGCGGGGGCGGTAGCCTCTCGCCCGACCTCTGTGCGCTCTACCACGGCATGGGGATGCCCATCCTGGAGGGCTACGGCCTCACCGAAACCGCGCCGGTCGTCTCGGTCAACCCCATCGAAGAGCCGAAGGTCGGCACCATCGGCCCGCCGGTCGAGGACGAGGAGGTGCGGGTCGACGAGTCGATGGTCTCCCAGGAAACCTTCGCCGACGCCGAGGGCGATGTGGGCGAACTCCTCGTGCGCGGGCCGAACGTCACCGCCGGCTACTGGAACATGCCGGAGGCGACCGAGAACGCGTTCGTCGAGGCCGACGACGGGGGCGACCCGTGGTTCCGCACGGGCGACATCGTCGAGATTCGGCCGGACGGCTACATCCGCTTCCGCGAGCGCGCCAAGGAACTGCTGGTACTGTCGACGGGCAAGAACGTCCCGCCCGGACCCATCGAGGACGCCTTCGCCGCCAGCGAGGTGGTCGAGCAGTGCGTCGTCATCGGCGACGGCCACAAGTTCGTCTCGGCGCTCCTCGTCCCTAACTTCGAGGAGGTGCGCCGCCGGGCCGACCGGGAGGGTATCGACCTGCCCGACGACGACCGCGAACTCTGCCGGAACGACCGCGTCCGCGAGTGGCTGGAGGCGGAGGTCGAGGCGGTGAACGAGCGCTTCGAGTCCTACGAGCGCATCAAGCAGTTCCGGGTCGTGCCCGAGGAGTTCACCGAGGACAACGACCTGTTGACCCCGACGATGAAGAAGAAGCGCCGGAACATCCTGGAGCGGTTCGCCGACGACATAGACGAGATATACGAGCGCGAGTACGAGGCTGCCTGACGGGACCCGCCTTCTGACGCCGTCACCCAACTCTCGCGTCGATTTCGTCGGATACCCCTTCGACGTCGGGGAGGTGTGCGAGCGTGAACGTCCGGTCGACGCGCATCTTCCTCTCCTCTCTCGCACCCCTACAAGTATCGCCCGGTCGCGCAGAACGATTCGGCGGCCGTCAGTCGACCTGTCAGCCGACGGCCGGCACCCTTATCCGACCGGTCGTACCCCGCTCGAACGATGCCGGACGAATCGACTCGACGGCGGTTCCTCGCGGCCGGCGCGACCGGACTCCTCGGATTCGCGGCCGGGTGTACCACCGACCTCCCCGTGCGAATCCGCGAGGGCGAACCCGCGCCCGAGACGTCCCGGAGTTCGTCGAACTCCGGGGCGTCTCGGCCGACCGGCGAGAGCGCGTCGCAGGGGTCGTCGGGCGGCGACTTCTCGGCGAGCGTCCGCGAGCGCGCCCGAAAGACCGGCGCCGAAACCCAGCGGTCGGTGGTGAAACTCCGGCGCGGAAACCGCGGCGGCACCGGGTGGGTCGTCGACGAGGGGTACGTGGTCACGAACTCCCACGTCGTCCGGGGCGGCGATACCTTCGAGGTCGAAACCTACGACGGGCAAACCGCGACCGCGACCCGAGTCGGCTACCACCGGGACCTCCGCCCCGACGTGGCGCTGCTCCGGGCCGACCTGCCCGACGTCCCGGCGCTCTCGCTCGGGTCGGTCGACGCCCTCGACGCCGACCAGCCGGTCGTAACGGTCGGTCACCCCGCGCGGTTGGGCGACTGGGTCATCAGCCTCGGCCGGTTCGCGGGCTACCGCGAGTCCGTCGACTGGGTGCTCTCGACCGTCCCGGCCGACAATGGCAACAGCGGCGGCCCGCTGGTCACGCTGGACGGCGAGGTGGTCGCCTGCGTCAGCGGGACGACCAGGCGCGCGAGCAGCCGTCTCGACCGACCGGAGAAGGTGTTCACGTCGTTCCCGCGACCTGACGACCTCACGGCCGGCGCGCCCGCCGGCACGGTCGAGCGGTGGGTCCGAGAGTGGCGGTCCGAGTGACGCCGGTCGTCGCGATGCGGCGGTCGTCGTCGCTCGGACCGCAAAGAGGCAACTCCTGCCCCGACCGCCGGCCAGCAACCGACCGGTTTTAAATCCCCCAGCCCCATGCAAACGCACGTGGAGGAACACGGAACATGAGCGCAGCGGGAAGCGGTGGAGCGGAGCTCGTCACGCTCGTAGCCGCGATTATCGGCCTGGGCGTCGCCGCGCAGGTGCTCGCCGACCGGTTCCAGGTGCCGAGCGTGCTGTTTCTCATCCTCGCGGGCATCCTGTTCGGCCCCGAGGGCATCGGCCGCTGGCTCCCGTACGTCGACCCGCTCATCCGCCCGAACTCCTTCGGCGGCGCGCTGGGGGCCATCGTCGGCCTCTCGGTCGCCATCATCGTCTTCGAGGGTGCGTTCCACCTCACCGCCGAGAAACTCAGGGAAGCGCCGGCGGCGACGTTACGACTCGTCACCGTCGGGGCGCTGATAGCGTTAGTCGGCACCGCGGTGACGGTGCGGTACGCCCTCGACCAGCCGTGGGACGTCTCGGTGCTCGTCGGGTCGCTGCTGGTCGCCACCGGCCCGACGGTCATCACGCCCATCCTGGAGGTCGTCCCGGTCCGCGACCGGGTCGAGGCAGCCCTCGAAACCGAGGGCGTCGTGAACGACGTGACCGCCGCCATCCTGGCGGTCGTCGCGTTCGAAGTGGTTCAGACGCCGAACCCGACGCTCAACTTCGTCATCACCGACTTCTCACGCCGACTCGGTATCGGCGTCGTCATCGGCATGGCGGTCGCGGGCGTCGTCTGGTACCTGCTGCACCACGTCGACCTCTCGCCGGACAACGCACCCCAGAACGCTCGACTCATCACCCTCGCGGGCGCGCTCATCTCCTACGGCTTCGCCAACGCGCTCGCCTCGGAGTCGGGCATCGCGGCGGTCGCGACCGCCGGCATCCTGCTCGGCAACGGCGACCTGCCCTACGAGGATGAGATCACCGCGTTCAAGGGCGACATCACCCTGCTGGTGCTGTCGTTCGTCTTCATCGCGCTGGCGGCGCTGCTCCGGTTCGAGGACCTGCTCGCGTTGGGCATCGGCGGCATCGTCGTTGTGGTCGCGGTGGCGCTCCTGATTCGACCGCTCGGCGTGCTCATCGCGACTCGGGGCGACCGCTACACCTTCAACGAGCGGTTGTTCATCAGCGCGGTCGGGCCGCGCGGAATCATCCCGGCGTCGGTCGCCACGCTGTTCGCGGTGCAGTTGCAGGCCGACTTCCCCGAAGCGGCGAACGTGCTCGTGGGGACCGTCTTCCTGGTCATCCTCACGACCGTCGTGTTCGAAGGCGGGTTCGCCCGTCACATCGCGGAGTACCTGGAAGTGATACCCATGCGTGTAATCGTCATCGGAGGCGGGAAGGTGGGCCGCGCGCTCGCCGAGCGCCTCGAAGACCGCGGCGAGAACGTGGTACTGGTCGAGAAGGAAACCGAGATGGTGAAGCTCACCCGCGACGCGGGCTTCACCGTCCGGAAGGGCGACGGGACCGACACCGAAGTCCTGCGGAAGGCGGGCGCCGACAACGCCAAAATCGTCGTGGCCGCGACCGGCGACGACGACGTGAACCTGCTGGTCGCCCAGTTGGCCGAGTCGAAGTTCGACGTCGACACCATCATCGCCCGGGCGAACAACCCGGACAACGTCGACGCCTTCGAGGACCTCGGGGTTCGGACCATCGACGCCTCGATGGCGACGGCGTGGGCCATCGACAACGTCATCGAGCGGCCCGCGCTCTCGAACTGGATGACCGAACTCGGCCGGACCGGCGACGTCCAGGAGATAGAGGTGACCGCCGAGGACCTTGTGGGCAAGACCATCGAGGAACTCGACGACGAACTCCCGAACGGCGTCCTCATCGCACTGGTGGGCCGCGACGGCAACAGCGAGGTCCCCAACGAGGATTTCACCCTGCAGGACGGCGACCACATCACCTTCCTCGGCCGGACCGAGGCGGTCCGGGAGGCCATCAACCGCTGTCATCCGCACGCCTGAGTCGCCCCAACGTCACCCGTCGCGACCCGCGACGGGCCGGACGGCGACCGTCCCGTCGGCCTCCACCCGAATCCGGTAGCCGGCGTAGTCGAACTCGACTCGACCGACGACTTCGCGTCGAGTCCCGTCGAACGACGGTCCAAAGAGACGGTCCAGTGCGTCCGGGTCGACGAAGCGCGCGAGGGGCGGGAGTTTTAGCGGGTCCGTGTCTTCGAGTTCGGCGACCGTCTCGACCACCGATCGGCTCACCGACTCGGCCTCCGGGTCGCCGGCAGCGTCGCGGTGGTTCTCGTTCGTACGGGTGCGGTTCCGGTTCGTATCGCTATTCGGTTTTGACATGGTTCGAGATTTCAGCGTAGCGTGAACGTTCGGCGTGCGATCGGGAACCCGGGCGACGGCCGGTCGAAACGGCCGCTGCTTAGTCGCCCGCGCTGATGCTCCGGAACTCGAAGTCGGGCGACCGCGATTCGAAGCGGTCGAGCGCGAAGGCGTCCAGCGGGAACGGCGCCGGCTCACCGTCGACCAGCGCTCGAACCGCCGTCGCCGCGACCGGCGCGGTCATCACGCCCCGGCCGTGGAACCCCGTGGCGACGACGAGCCCCTCCGGACCCGCTTCCGGGCGGTCGATTATCGGGCGGGTGTCGGGCGTCGCACCGTCGACGCCCGCCCACCCGTTGACGAAGCGGGCGCGGTCGAACCGACGGAGGAACGACGGGACGAGTTGCGCGACGTGGTCGCGGAACGCCTCGTCTTCGCTCCCGCTCGCAGATTCGGGGTCGTCCTCGGCGAACGACCAGCCGCCGACCAGCAGGTCGCCGTTGTGCTCGGGTCGGAAGTAGACGTGCTCGCCGGGGACCCAGCCCATCGGGAAATCGGCCGCCAGTGCGTCGCCGGGGTCGAGGACGACGCACTGGGTCCGGTAGGGTCGCACGGGGAGCCGGACGCGCTCGCGGAGGAAACGCTCGGTCCGCCAGCCGGCGGCGACCACGACGTGCGGCGCGTCGAAGTCCCCGGCGTCGGTTCGGACGCCGGCGATTCGACCGTCGTCGACCCGTAACCCGGTCACTTCAGTGTCGGTCAGCACGGTCGCGCCGCGGTCCTCGGCGTCGTCCTTCAGCGTCACCGCGAAGGTGTAGGGGTCGACGAATCCGGTGTCGTCGTGGCGCACCGCGCCCGCGAACGCCGAGCAGTCGAACCGGGGGTGACGGTCCTCGACCGCGTCCGGGTCGAGGAACGAGACGGAGACGCCCTCGCCGTCGAGTCGCTCGACCCGCCGGCGGGCCTCGCCCTCGCGCTCCGACGGGACGAGTTCGAGGCTCTCGCGCTCGGCGTACGAGAAGTCGCCGGTGCCGTCGTACTCCCGGAAGAACTCGTTGGCGTGGTCGGCTATCGACGGTTCGTCGCTGTACGACGGCGACATCGTCACCTCGCCCGCCGCGAGCGCCGTCGCTTCCGCGGCGACCCGCCCGCGCTCGACGACCAGCACGTCCCGGTCGGCGGCCAGTTCCCGCGCGACGGCGCAGCCGACGACGCCGCCGCCGACGACTATCGCGTCGTAGGCTTCCCCGACCGGGGAGTCCGGTCTGGCCGCGGCGGTCGCATCCGCGTCGGTCATCGCGACTCGATCGCCCGAATGCCATCTTCGAGCGCGTCGACCGCCCGTTCGAGTTCCTCGTAGGTGATGGTCAGCGGCGGCTGGAACCGAATCACGTTCTTGTAGAAACCGCCGACCCCGACGAGCACGCCGTGTTCCTCGCGGGCGTGGTCCTTGACCGCGTCGGCGACCTTCTTCGCGGGTTCACCCTCCGCGGTACCGGCGTCGCGGTCGCTCGCGTCGGTCTCCTCGTCGGCCATCGGGCCGACCAGTTCGACGCCGTACATCAGCCCGAGGCCGCGCGTCTCGCCCACGAGGTCGTACCGGTCTTCGAGTTCGGCGAGGCGGTCGCCGAGCCACGCGCCCTGTTCGGCGGCGTTGTCGACGATGCCGTCCTCCAGGGCGTCGATGTTCGCGAGCGCGGCGGCGCAGCAGACCGGATTGCCGCCGAACGTCGAGAGGTGGTCGCCCGCCTCGAAGCTGTCGGCGACCTCGGCGGGCGCGGTGAACGCCCCGAGCGGCAGGCCGTCGGCGATGCCCTTCGCCTGCGTGAGGATGTCCGGCTTCACGTCGAACTGCTCGCACGCGAACATCGTCCCGGTCCGGCCGTAACCGGTCTGGACCTCGTCGAGCACCAGGAGCGCGCCGTGGTCGTAGGCGATGTCCCGCACGCGTTCGAGGTAGCCTTCCGGCGGGACGACGATACCGCCCTCGCCCATCACGGGTTCGACCACGACGGCCGCGACGTCGTCGGACGTCTGGGTGGCAATGACCCGTTCGAGTTCCGCGGCGGCCGCCTCGGCGAACTCCGCCTCGGGGAGGTCGCAGTACGGCGACCGATATCGGTAGGGCGCGGGCGCGTGGACCACGTCGTTGATGGTCGGGGCCATCCCGTCCTTGTACGCTTTGTTGCCGGTGAGCGCGAGGCTGCCGAGCGTCCGGCCGTGGAACGACATCTCCAGGGCGACGACCTCTTTGCTCCCGGTATGTTTCCGCGCGAGTTTTATCGCGCCCTCGACCGCCTCGGTGCCGGAGTTGCAGAAGAACGTCTTCTGCAAGTCGCCGGGCGTTATCTCGGCGATGCGCTCGGCGAGGTCGGCCACCGGCCGGTTGCGATAGAGGTACGAACACGTGTGGACGAGGTCGTCGAGTTGATCCTTGGCGGCCGCGACCACCTCGGGGTTGTTGTGCCCGGCGTTGGTCACCGAGATACCCGAGAAGCAGTCGAGGTACCGCTCTCCGTCGGTCGTCTCCATCGTGGTTCCCGACGCTCGCTCGACCGTGAACGGGTCGTACCCCTTCGCGATGGGCATGACGTACTCGTCGTACTTCTCGGCCGCGTCGCCGCCGGGTCGCTCCTGCTCGGTCATGGTCTACTCGTACCGGTGGTTCACCGCGCGGAAGGCGTCCTCCGCCACCTCGAGCGCGTGCTCGATCTCCTCGTCGGTGTGGGTGTAGGTGGTGAAGAAACGCTCGCCCTGCATCGGGTTCCCGAACAGCACCCCGTCGGCGGCGGCTTCGAGCCACCAGTCGGCGAACTGCTCCTCGTTGGCCTTCCAGGAGTCGCGGTAGAAGTGGATGTCCTCGTCGGTCATGTACACCTGGCCCATCGAGCCGACGTGCTGGACGTTGGCGTCGATACCGACGTCGTCGGCGACCTCTTGGAGGCCGTCGAACAACTTGTCGCCCAGTCGGTCGATGTGCTCGTACACGTCGCGTTCGTCGAGTATCTCGAGGGTCTTCAGGCCGGCCGCGGCCGACACCGGGTGGCCGTTGTACGTGCCGCCGTGGAACGCCGAGGAGTTCCACTTCGAGGCTTCTTCTTTTTTCGGCGGGATTATCTCCTCCATTATCTCGGCCTTGCCGCCGAAGCCGGCCATCTGGTAGCCGCCGCCCGCCGCCTTCGCGAACGTCGTCATGTCGGGCGTGACGCCGAACCGGCCCTGGGCGCTCTGGGGACCGAGTCGGAAGCCGGTCATCACCTCGTCCCAGATGAGGACGATGCCGAGTTCCTCGGTCAGGTCGCGGAGGAACTCGTGGTAGCCGTCGCGGGGCTTGAGACAGCCGCAGGAGAACATCACCGGTTCGATGATGACCGCCGCGACGTCGTCAGCCTGCTCACGGAGGATGCGTTCGGTCGCCTCCTTGTCGTTGAAGGGGAACGCGACGACCGTCTCGCTCACCGCGTCCGGGATGCCGGTGCCGTACGAAACCGTGTTGGGCGCGTCGGCCGGGCCGAGCGCCTCCTCGCTAGCGTAGACGCTCTGGAGCGCGTAGTCGTGCGCGCCGGCGTACCCACCCTCGGGCTTGGCTATCTTGTCCCGGCCCGTGTACGAGCGGGCGACCCGCATCGCGTGCATGGTCGCCTCGCTCCCGCTGTTGGCCAGTCGAACCTTCTCGATGCTGGGGGTCATCTCCGCGACCTTCTCCATGAACTCTATCGCCACCGGCTGAGGCGTGGCGGTCAGGTCGCAGGTGTCGACCTGCTCCTTGACGGCCTCGCGCACTTCGGGGTGGCCGTGGCCGAGGATGACGGGACCGAGCGCCAGCAGGAAGTCGAGGTACTCGTTGTCGTCGACGTCGTAGAGGTACGATCCGTCGGCGCGGTCGACGTAGAACGGGTACGGGTCGAACGCCCTGACGTTCGACTCGACGCCGAGGGGCGTGACGCTCGCCGCCCGCTGGTGGAACTGCTCGCTGGCCGGCGTCCGCTCCCGCAGTCGCTCCGCGTGGTCCGTATCTTGCTCTTTGTCACCGAGACTCATCGTCTCACACGACGGAGCATGACCCAATAAATCTTTGGTGGAAAGGCCAGAAATACGAAAATGTTCTGGGAAAACCCAGAGAGACGAGTAAGTGTCGCGGCTACGAGCGCGAAAGCGGGAGTACGAGCCCCTTGAGACCGCCGCCCGTCTTGCGAATTTCCCGGACGTCGAGTTCGACCACGTCGATGTCGCGGTCCCGCAGCGCGCCTCGGACGCGGGGGTTGCCCGACGGCAGCAACACCCGACCCGGTTCGACGACGATGGTGCTGGTCGCCCGGTTTCGCTGTTCGCGCATCGGCACCTCGACGGTCTCGATTCCCCGGTCGTGGAGCACCTGAAGAAAACTCGACGGGACGGCCTGGGGGTAGACGAGCGCGAGATCGGGCGCGACCATCCCGAACACGAGCGCGAGGTGGGTCTGTCCCGTGCTGTCGGTGCTGCCGAAGATGGGCACCTCCACCACCTCGATGTCGTAGGTTTCCAGCACGGTTCGGACCTGCCGGATGCCCTCGGTGTTGGCCGTCCGCGAGCGGCCGATGGCCACCGTCTCGTCGTCGATCCACACCATGTTGCCGGCTTCGAACCCGCCCGGCCCGTGGACCGTGTGATAGATGGGGATGCCGAGTTCGACGCCGCGCTCGGTGATGCGCCGCTCCTCGCCGTGGCGCGTCTCCTCGACCATCTTCCCGACCACGAGACCACCCTCGACGGCGAACCCCACGTCCCGGACGAACAGCGACTCCGCGAGGTTCTCGCAGGCGTCGCCGAGTCGGTAGACGGTCACGCCGCTGTCCTCCAGTTCCTCGACGAGCGCCTCGTGTTCGGCCGCCGCCGACTCCTGTCTGGGAAGGCCGTCCCAGTTCCACGCGTCGGGGTCGACCACGGTGCTGAATTCGGGACCGGGTTCGTGAACGAGCGCGCTCTCCAGGCAGCCAACCTCCGAGCGTACCGACGGCGAGAGGTCCCAGCCGTCGGTCATTCGGGGAGGTTGAGCCGCTGTTCTTCTTTGACGCTCCGGAGCGCCACGTCGGTCGCCGTGGAGATGACGCCCTCGTAGGTGCCGATGCGACTCAGCAGGTCCGTGAGGTCCGACCGGTCGCCCACCCGGACCTTCAGCAGCAGGTCGGCCTCGCCGGTGAGTTCGTGAATCTCCTGGATAGCCGACTCCTCCGCGAGCCGTTCGGCGACCTCCGAGAAGTGACCCGCCTCGGTGTGTATCCTGATGAACGCCACGTCGTCGAGTCCCAGCAGTTCGGGGTCGAGCACCGCCCGGTAGTCCCGGATGTACCCCTCGGCCTCGAGCGAGTTCACCCGCTCGTGGATGGTGGCGCTCCCCATGTCGAGCCGGCGGGCGATCTCGGACAGCGCCGTCCGGCCGTCGGCCTGGAGTATCTTGAGTATTTTCACGTCGATGTCGTCGAGGGTCATGTCGGTCATTTGTTTTCCAGCGTTCGTATTCGTTATGTTTTCTCTCACGGTATCACGTCCCACTCTCGTCCGCCTCGCTCCGACTCCCGTCCGCGAACGGTCGCACCGCGGCTTCCTCCCGCGAGGTCCGGAGGGCGTCGACGTCGACCGAACAGGTCGCCGCGGTCCCCTCGTCCCGGGGGAGCGAGAGCCGGGTCCCGTGGGGTCCCACCACGTCGTCGCAGGGTGCGAACACCGCCGAGCGTCCCGTTCCGGTCAGGTCGCCGTCCGAGCGCGCGCCCACGACGCTGACCTGCGCCACGTACAACTGGTTCTCGACGGCTCTGGCGGCCGCACACCGGCTGACGCGCTGGTAACCCGCTTCGGTCGCGGTCCACGACGGGACCGCCACGACCTCCGCCCCGCGGGCCGCGAGGCTCCGGACAGCCGCCGGGAACTCGACGTCGTAGCAGACCGCGACGCCGAAGCCGACGTCCCCGTACTCGACGACCGGAAGCGGACCGTCGCCTGGACGCTTGCCCGCCCGCCGCTCCTCGGGGATGAGGTTGGCCTTGTCGTAAGTCCGGACGTCCCGACCGGGAACCGCGACGGGACACCGATTGTACGTCTCGCCGCGCTCGACGATGTTGTACGACCCGCCGACGACGACGGCGTCTCTGTCGGCCGCCGCGTCGGCCAGGAACGCGTGGAGTCGGTCCCGACCGTCCGGGCCGAGGGTCGCGACCGCGTCGCCGTCGGTCCGGAGGCAGTCGCTCACGAACAGTTCGGGGAGGACGTACAGGTCCGCCCGGCCCGCCCGGTCGAACAGCGACTCGGTCCGGTCCAGGAGCGCGTCGAGCGACGTCGCACTCCCGAGTTCGTACTGACAGAGTCCGACTTCGACGTTCCCGGGACCCATCTACCGCGTACCTACGACCGCCGGGACAAAAACTTTGTCCGAACCAGCGAGTATCTCACGAGAAATCATCGGCTCACTACCGAGATAGAACAAAACTTATTTTGTGGGGCCGTGATGACACGGTACGGAAACGCATGGCAAGCGAACACAACACGCGAGAGCGGGGAGAGCCGAGGTCCGCGCTCCTCGGGCGGATACGCCGAAACCGCTGGACCGGCCTGTTGGTGAACGTCACCCCCAGCGCGGTCTGGCTGTTCCTGTTCTTCCTCGTTCCCCTGGCCGTGATGTTCTACTACAGCTTCGGGCAACGCGGGGCGTTCGGCGAAGTGCTCGTCGCCCCGGAGTACCTGGGCCTCCAGCAGTACCGGCTCTTCTTCGTTCCCGACGACGCGTCGGTCTTTGAGGCGATCTGGTTCACGGTCGCGTGGGTCGTCGAGGCGGTGTTGCCCTTCGGGATCGAACTCGCCGCGGGCGAACCCACGCCCTACGTCCAGTTGACGCTGAAGAGCATCGGGTTCGGCCTGGTGGCGACGCTGGTGGCGTTCGTCGTCGGTTATCCCGTCGCCTACTACGTGGGCCGCGTCGCGCCCGAGGAGTACCAGGACCTGCTACTGGTGCTGATAATCCTCCCGTTCTGGGCCTCGTTCCTCGTTCGAATCTACGCGATACAGATACTGCTGTCGGGCAACAGCGTGCTCACGAACGCTCTGGGCTTTCTCCCGTGGTTCCAGGCGGGTCAGTCGCTGATGAACTCCCGGTTCGCGGTTCTGGTCGGGTTGGTGTACATCTGGATTCCGTTCATGATACTCCCCGTGTACGCGAGCATCGAGGAGATAGACTTCACGCTGCGGGAGGCCGCCATGGACCTCGGCGCGACGCGGTTCCAGGCGTTCCGTCGCGTGGTGTTCCCGCTGTCGATGCCGGGCGTCGTCGCCGGGAGCCTACTGGTATTCATCCCGAGCACCGGCGCGTACGTCATCCCCGACCTGCTCGGGGGGACCGACAGCCAGATGATCGGTAACTTCATCGCCAACCAGTTCGGCGCCGCGGGCAACTGGCCGCTCGGCGCGGCCGGGTCGTTCACGCTGATGGGAATCATGCTGTTGGCCATCGCCATCTATCAGCGGTACGGGAGCGCTGATCTGGCGTGAGCACCGAATCGAACCGGAGTCCGTTTGCGCGGTTGCGCTCGCGGGTGTTCGCCCGGAGCGGCGCGCTCCTGGCGGCCGAGACGGCGCTCGTCTACCTCTTCCTCTACGTCCCCATCGTGGTGCTCATCGCGTTGTCGTTCAACGACTCGCGGTACGCCCTCGTCTGGCAGGGGTTCACGACGGAGTGGTACGAGGCGCTGCTGGCGGGCGAAACCGTCGCGCGCGTCAACCCCGATGCGGCCTGGTCGGCGTTGGTCCACTCCGTCGAGATAGCGCTCGTCACCGTGGTCGTCAGCGTCGTCTTCGGAACGATGCTGGCGTTCGCGCTCGACCGCTACGAGTTCCCCGGCAAGGCGTTGTTCACGGGCGTCGTCTACATGCCCATCATCATCCCGAGCATCGTGATGGGCATCTCGCTGCTGCTGTTCTTCAACATCGTCGGGATGACACTCGGCCTCCACACCGCCGCCATCGGTCACATCGCGTTCGACATCAGTTTCGTGGCCATCGTCGTCCTCGCGCGACTCCAGAGCTTCGACCGGACGCTGGAGGAGGCCGCCAAGGACCTCGGAGCGAACGAACTAGAGACGTTCCGGCACGTCACGCTGCCGCTGTTGAAACCCGGCATCATGGCCGGCGCGCTGCTCGCGTTCGCGATGAGCTTCGACGACTTCGTGGTCACCTTCTTCATCATCGGCAACCAGAACACGCTCCCGATATTCTTCTTCTCGATGGTGCGTCAGGGCATCACGCCCGGCGTCAACGTCGTGGCGGCGCTCATCATCGTGGTCACGATGGGAATCGTGGCCGTCGCGCAGTGGTTCGAGGGGCCCATCTGGTAGAAAAAATTTCGGAGTACCACCCTCAATATCCACAATCTTTATGTTATACACGCGCATTTAGCCGAAAAGAGTCGGTGTGACAAAGATGGTCAAGCAAGATAAGACTCGGGGCGACAGGCGAAGGTTCCTCAAGACGACGGGTTCGCTCGCGGCGGTCGGGCTGACCGGACTCGCGGGTTGTACCGGCGGCAACGGCGGCGAGGGCGGGCAGAACACCACGACCTCGACGACCGCCGGCGGGACGACCACGGCGGCGTCCGACGGCACGACCACCGCGGCCAGCAGCGACCCGCGTCAGAAGTACAACCTGAAGGAACTCGACTACAAGCTCGAGAATCAGCTCAACATCTTCCAGTGGGGCGACTACTGGCCGGACGGGACGGTCCAGGACTTCGAGAAGGCCTACGGCGTGAAGGTCAACGTCTCGAACTACGCCTCCAACGAGGAGATGTTCAACAAGCTCAAGGCCGGCGGAACCGCGCAGTACGACCTCATCTTCCCCAGCGACTACATGATCAACGTCCTGGTGAAACAGGGGATGATTCAGAAGCTGGACAAGAAGAAGATTCCCAACTACGGCAACCTCAGCAAGAAGTTCACCGACACGCCGTACGACCCCGACCCCGGGACGTACTCCGCGCCCTACCAGTGGGGAACTTCGGGCATCGGGTACAACAAGGAGATGCTCGGCGGCGACGTGAGCATCAACTCCTGGGACGCGATGTGGAACCAGCAGTGGAAGGGCCAGATGACGATGCTCAACGACATGCGCGAAACCATCGGGGCGGCCCTGAAGCGACTCGGTTACTCGCTCAACACGAAGGACGAGGCCAAAATCGAGGAGGCGAAGGAGATGCTCGTCAAGCAGAAGAGCCTCCTGAAGACCTACGACTCCTCGAACTTCACCACCAACCTCATCAACAAGCAGGCCAGCCCGGTCCACGGGTGGTCCGGCGGCGTGTTCCAGGCGTACTGGGAGACGCACAAGAACGGCTCCTCGCCCATCGGCTACACGGTGCCCAAGGAGGGCGGAGTCATCTGGGTGGACAACGGCGCCATCACCAAGAAGGCCAAGCACCCGAACGCCGCCCACGCGTTCATCAACTACTACCTGAACGCCAAGATAGGTGCTCGCATCACCAACTGGACCTACTACGGCAGTCCGAACGAAACCGCAGAGAAGCACATCAGCGAGGACATCCTCAACAACAAGAGCATCTACCCGAGCCAGAAGACGATGAACCAACTCGAGTACATCCAGAACATCGGGCAGGCGACCCAGCTATACAGTCGCGCGTGGACCGAGATACAGAACGCCTGATAGCATGACGAGTTACGACGTTCGGCTCGACGGAATCACCAAGCGCTTCGGCGACGTAATCGCCGTCGACGACGTGAGCATCGACATCGAGTCGGGGAAGTTCCTCACGCTGCTCGGCCCGTCGGGTTGCGGCAAGACGACGCTGCTGCGGTGCATCGACGGGTTCGAGACGCCGTCGGAGGGCGGCGTGTACATCCGGGGCGAGCGGGTCAACGACGTCCCGCCGTTCGAGCGCGACACCAGCATGGTGTTCCAGTCCTACGCGCTGTTCCCGCACATGACGGTGGGCGAGAACGTCGCGTTCGGACTCCAGATGCAGGGCCTCCCGAAGAACCGGGCGACCGACGGCGGCACCGCGACCGACGGCGGCACCGCCGCCGAGACGAGGTCCTCCCGACGGGGCGGCGTCGGCGGCGCGCTCAGGCGACTGGTCAGTCGAACCGGCAGCGAGGAGATAGACGCCCGCGTCGCCGAAGCGCTCGAACTCGTCGAACTGCCGGGCTACCAGGACCGGGACATCAGCGAACTCTCCGGCGGCCAGCAACAGCGGGTCGCGCTCGCGCGGGCGCTGGTGACGGAGCCGACCGTCCTGCTGCTCGACGAACCGCTCGGGGCGCTCGACCTGAAGCTCCGCAAGAACATGCAGGTCGAACTGAAGAACCTCCAGGAGGAGCTGGGAACCACCTTCGTCTACGTGACCCACGACCAGGAGGAGGCGCTGACGATGAGCGACGAGATCGCGGTGATGAACGACGGTCACCTCGAACAGCTCGGCACCGCGACCGAGATCTACGAGGAACCGGAGACGGAGTTCGTCGCGGACTTCATCGGCGAGACG
Source organism: Halorussus vallis (assembly GCF_024138165.1). NCBI lineage: Archaea > Methanobacteriati > Methanobacteriota > Halobacteria > Halobacteriales > Haladaptataceae > Halorussus > Halorussus vallis. The sequence continues at coordinate 1,942,576 of NZ_CP100000.1, forward strand.
AACCTCGTCCGGGGCTCGTACGCCGAGACGGCCGACGGCCCGGTCGTCGAGTCGAACGGATTCGAGTTCCGCGTCCCCCGCGAACCCGAGGCCGACGGCGAGGTTTCGTTCGCGGTCCGACCGGAGAAGATACGCCTCGGCGCGGAGGCCGAGGGGCTCGACAACGCCTTCGAGGCGGAGGTGGTCGACGAGATATACAAGGGCAACCTCGGGAAGTTCGAGGTGACCCTGGAGAACGGCCAGCCGCTGACCGTCGACATGCAGATAACCGACCGCGGCGAGTACCTCTCGACCGGCCGCACGGTGACGGTCGGCTGGACGGCGGACAATGCGGTCGTGCTGACCCGGTGACCGAGGAACCGACTTCGAATCGTTTCGGACGCAGTTATCGAACGACACCAGTTTTCAGATGACAGAATACGACGACTCACTGGCAGCGAATCACGAATCGGCCATCGAAGAGGCGACCCGCGACGTCGAGTTCGGCGTCGTGGTCGGCGGCGAAACCGCCGCGGCGGCGGACGGCGAGACGTTCGCCCCCGAGGACCCCGCCGTCGGGCGACCCATCGCCGACGTCGCGCGGGGCCGCGAGGCGGACGTCGACGACGCGGTGGCGGCCGCGACGGACGCGTACGAGGGCGAGTGGGGCGAGACGACGGCGATGGAGCGCGGCGACGCCATCCGGGAGTGGACGGCCGTCCTCCGGGACCACCTCGACGAACTCGCGCTCCTGGAGACCCTCGAAGTCGGAAAACCGCTGTACGCCGCGCGGGCGGACGTCGAAACCGGCATCGACTTCTTCGAGTACTACGCCGCGGCGGCGGCGGGCGAAGAGGGGTCGGTTCCCGAAGTCGGCGACGACTCGTTCGCGTACGTCCGCCGGGAACCCTACGGCGTGACCGGCCAGATACTCCCGTGGAACTACCCGGTGCTCCTGATGGGCTGGAAGGTCGGCGCGGCGCTCGCGGCGGGCAACACGTCGGTGACCAAACCCGCCGAGCAGGCGCCGCTGGCGGTGATTCGGGCGGCACAGCTCGCCGAGGGTATCCTGCCGGACGGCGTGCTGAACGTCGTCCCCGGCTTCGGCGAGGAGGCCGGGGCGGCCGTCTCGGGCCACCGGGGAATCCGAAAGGTGTCGTTCACCGGTTCCGTCCCGGTCGGCAGCGAGGTCATGCGGGCGGCGGCCGACGACGTGACGCCGGTCACGCTCGAACTCGGCGGCAAGAACCCGTTCGTGGTGTTCCCCGACGCCGACGTCGAGTCCGCCGCCGAAACCGCCGCGGTCGCCGGCCTCTACAACAACGGGCAGTCCTGCGACTCGGGCACTCGCCTGCTGGTCCACGAGGACGTCGAAGACGAGTTCCTCGACCACTACCTCGACGCCGTCGAGTCCCGGACGGTCGGCGACCCCCTGCGGGACGCGAACCAGGGGCCGCTCTGCTACGAGGCCCACCGCGAGAAAGTCGAGGAGTACGTCGAACTCGGCAAGGAGGAGGGCGCGACGGTGCTCGCCGGCGGCGGTCGGCCCGACGACGAGGAACTCGCCGACGGCTACTACGTCGAACCGACGGTTTTCGGCGACGTCGACCCGGAGATGCGCATCGCCCGGGAGGAGGTGTTCGGGCCGGTCCAGTTCGTCACCACCTTCTCGACCTACGACGAGGCCGTCGACATCGCCAACGACGTCGACTACGGTCTCACGGCCGGCGTGTTCACGACCGACGCCTCGCGGGCCCACCGCGCGGCCGCGGATATCGAGGCGGGGAGCATCTGGGTGAACCAGTACTTCGGCACCGTCCCCGGCACCCCGTTCGGCGGGTTCAAGCAGTCCGGCATCGGCCGGGAGTGCGGCAAAGAAGCGCTCTCGGAGTACACCCAGAGCAAGTCCGTCCACCTGGCGCTCGACGGCCCCGAACTCTGAATCCGTTCGGTCCGTCTCCGGTCCGGGTGTCACGCCCCGGGCCCGGTGCGTTGCGTGACGAAACGCCGAGCGGTCCGGGACGACTTCGACCCTTCGCCACGATAGACGAAGTCTTTCCGACTTATGCGCGTTTTCTCAGAAAGATTTTTGGCTCCGGTGCCCATTCGATAGAGTGACTCACGCATGAGACAGCTCTACATAGACGGCGAATGGGTCGACGCCGAGTCCGGCGAGGGCATCGAGGTCGAATCGCCCGTCGACGGCGAGGTCATCGACACCGTCCCCGATGCGTCCGCCCAGGACGTACGGAAGGCGGTCGAAGCCGCGCGGCGCGCCGAGCGCGAACTCCAGGAGATGACCGCGTTCGAACGCGCGGCGGTGCTCGACGAGGTGACCGACTACTTCGAGGAGCACGAGGACGAGATCGCCGAGCTCATCACCCGAGAGGAGGGGAAACCGCTCCACGAGTCCTACGAAGAAACCGAGTACGTCATCGAGTCGAGCGACGACTACGCCCACGACGCCATCCGGCTGTTCGGCGACGTGGTTCCCTCGGAGTTCCGGGGCCGGTTCGCCTACACCCAGCGCGAACCCTACGGCCCCTGTGCGGTCATCAGCCCGTGGAACTTCCCGCTGGAGGTGCCGGGTGGCTCCATCTACTCGGCCATCGCCACCGCGAACCCCGTGGTGTTCAAGCCCGCCGAGGAGACGCCGCTGACCGCCTACCACATCGCGAAGGCGTTCGACCAGTCGAGTCTCCCGGACGGGGCGTTCAACCTCGTCACGGGCGCGGGCGAAACCGGCCAGTCGCTGGTCGAACACCAGGATATCCGGCTCATCGCGTTCACCGGGAGCACGGAGGTCGGCCAGCAGATCGCCAGGACCGCGGCCGACCGAAACGCCCAGTGCCTGCTGGAGATGGGCGGCAAGGACCCCATCCTCGTACTCGACGACGCCGACGTCGACCACGCCGCCGAGAGCATCGTGATGGGGAGCAACTGGAACGCCGGCCAGGTCTGCTGCGGCACCGAGCGCGTCATCGCCACCGAAGGCGTCCACGACGAACTCGTCGACGCGGTGGTCGAGAAGACCGAGGCGCTCGAACTCGGCGACCCCTTCGAGGAGGGGACCGACGTCGGCCCGATGGTGTCCGAGCGCATCCAGCGGAAGGTCAAGGACCACGTCGACGCCGCGGTCGAGCAGGGCGGGAAACTGCTGACTGGCGGCGGCACCGACGGACTGTTCTTCGACCCGGCGGTCGTCGACGGCGTGACCGAGGAGATGGACATCGCCCGCGAGGAGACGTTCGGGCCGGTGACGCCCGTCATCTCCGTCGACAGCTACGAGGAGGCCATCGAGGTGGCCAACCGGTCGCGGTACGGCCTCCAGGCCGCCATCTTCACCGACTCGCTCGAGCGGGCGCACGACGCGGCGAATCGGCTCAAGGCGGGCGGCGTGTTCGTCAACGAGACCAACAACTACTGGGAGCGACTGCTCCCGTTCGGCGGCTACGGCGAGAGCGGGTCGGGCGGCCGGTACGGCAGCAAGTGGCACCTCGAAGCGATGACCCAGACGAAGGCGGTCATGATGAACTACAAGGATTACTGAGATGAAGGTAGCTGCACTCGGTGGCTGCGGCGCGATGGGCCGGGCCACCTCCTGGGAACTGGCGACGAACGACGCGGTAGACGACCTGCTCATCGCCGATGCCGACGTCGACGCCGCCGAGGAGTTCGCCGACGAACTCCCCGGCGACGTCGACACCGCGAGGGTCGACGTGACCGACCACGACGCGCTCGTGGAAGTACTCGCGGACGCCGACGTGGTGGCGAACGCGCTCCCCTACGCGTTCAACCTCGACGTGATGGAGGCCTGCCTGGAAGCCGACGCCCACTACCTCGACCTGGGCGGCCTCTACCACAAGACACAGGACCAACTCGAACTGGACGAGGCGTTCGACAAGGCGGACCTGACCGCCGTCCTCGGCATCGGCGCGAGTCCCGGCCTGACGAACGTCGCGGCCGCGTGGGGCGCGAGCCACCTCGACCGGGTCGACGCGGTCCACATCCGAACCGGCGCGAAGGGCGGCGGCGAGGGGTTCGCCTACTCGGCGAAGACCATCCTGGACGAACTCACGATGAACCCCATCGTCTGGGAGGGCGGCGAGTACGAGGAGCTAGAACCGCTCTCGGGCCGCGAGACGTACACCATGCCCGACCCCGTCGGCGAAGTCGAGGGGTTCCACAGCATCCACTCCGAACTGGCGACGATGCCATACACCTTCGAGGGCGTCGAGACGGTCGACTTCCGGGTGGCGTTCTCGCCCGACCTCGTCGATATCTGCGACGTGCTCATCGGCCTGAACCTCACGAGCGAGGAGGAGATCGAGTTCGAGGGCGCGACGTTCAGCCCCCGGGAGTTCCTCGACTGGCACCTCGACCGCCAGCCCAAACCCGGCGCGGTCGAGGAGTGGAAGTCGTTCCGCGTCGACGTGACCGGCGAAGAGGACGGCGCGGACGCCCACTACCGGTACGAAGTCGTCGTCGAGTCCCGACTCGACGACTGGGGCCTGAAGGCCACCGCCGTCTGGACCGGCGTCCCGATGGGCATCGCGGCCGAAGTGGTCGGTCGCGGGGAGGCGCTCGACACCGGCGCGAAACCCCCCGAGGAACTGCTCGCCCCCGAGGATTTCGTCGACGAACTCCGCGAGCGCGACATCGACATCCGGGAGACGAGGGTGGAGTGAGCCGTGACCGACCTCACACCGATTTCGCCGGTCGAGCGAGCGCGTAACTACGCCGCGGGCGAGTGGCGCGACCCCGCCGGGAACGACGAGGCCGACGTGGTGAATCCGGCGACCAACGAAACCATCGCGGTCACCCCCTTCAGCGACGAGTCCGACGTCGACGAGGCCGTCCGAGCCGCCGACGAGGCGTTCGAGACGTGGTCGCGAAAGCCCGTCGAGGAGCGAATCCAGCCGCTGTTCGAACTCAAACGACTGCTGGAGGAGAACCAGGACGACCTCGCGGAGGTGCTGGTGAGCGAACACGGCAAGACGTTCGCGGAGGCGAAGGGCGAACTCCGGCGGGGCATCGAGAACGTCGAGGTGGCCTGCGGCATCCCCTCGATGATGCAGGCCGGCCACGTCCAGAACGCCGCGCCCGACATCGACGAGACGGCGGTCCGCCAGCCGCTGGGCGTGTTCGCGGCGATAACGCCGTTCAACTTCCCCGGGATGATACCGCTGTGGTTCCTGCCGTACGCGGTGGCGACCGGCAACGCCTTCGTGCTCAAACCCAGCGAGCGCACGCCGCTGACGGCCGTTCGAATCCTCGAACTCGTCGAGGCGGCGGGCTTCCCCGACGGCGTCGTCAGTCTGGTCCACGGCGGTCCGGACACCGTGAACGGCCTGCTCGCCCACGACGACGTGGTGGGCGCGTCGTTCGTCGGGTCCACGCCCGTCGCGAGACACGTCTACGAAACCGCCGCGAAACACGGCAAACGCGTCCAGGCCCAGGGCGGCGCGAAGAACCACGTCGTGGTTTCGGAGTCGGCGAACCTCGACTTCGCGGTCGAACAGACCGTCTCCTCGGCGTTCGCCAACTCCGGCCAGCGGTGTCTCGCCAACCCGGTCGCGGTGGTCGAAGACGCCATCTACGACGAGTTCGCCGACCGAGTCGTCGAGGCGGCGGCCGACCTCGAAGTCGGTTCCGGACTCGAAGACGGCACCGAGATGGGGCCGCTCATCACCGCCGAACACGCCGACGCCGTGCTCGACTACGTCGAGGTCGGCGTCGAGGAGGACGCGACGCTGCTGCTCGACGGCCGCGAGCGCGACTTCTCCGGGGCGGGCAACTTCCTCGGGCCGACGGTGTTCGGCGACGTCGACCCGGAGGCGACCGTCGCCTGCGAGGAGATCTTCGGGCCGGTGCTCGCGCTGATTCGGGCCGAGGACTTCGACGACGCCCTCTCGATAGTGAACCGCAGCGAGTACGGTAACGCCGCCAGCCTGTTCACCGAGCGCGGCGGCGAGGCCCGGCGGTTCCGCCACGAGGTCGAGGCGGGCAACCTCGGGGTCAACGTCGGCACGGCCGCGCCGATGGCGTTCTTCCACTTTGGCGGGCGCAAGGGGTCGTTCTTCGGCGACCTCCACGCCCAGGGCGACGATATGATTCGGTTCTACACCGACGAGACGGTGTACATCGAACGCTGGCCCTCGGAGTGAGGTAGGGCGGGCGGTTCCTTTTCTTTCCTCCGGAGACGGAACGGCGAACTGCGCTCCCACGACGGCGAGTAGACCGCAACCGCGACGGTAACACCAATCGCTTCTGCGACCGCTACTCGCACGATGCAAGTGAGTAATCGCAACCGCACCGCCACCGCAGGCCACACGCCTCCCCAGCCAACTCCGTCGCGCCCCTCCGGGGCGCTCGGTCGTCCCTCGCACGAAGATGTCGCCGCATGAAGCGGCGACTGCGCGCGCCATGTCGGCCGTGAGGCTGCACGAAACTTTCCTTGGTTAACGGCGCGCGCTGGCGCGACCCCGTGTCGCGCCGTCTCCGCGCGAGGGATGACCGAACGCCGAAGGCGTGAGGGAGTCGGCTGGGGAGGCGTGTGGGCGTCGCGGTGCGGTGGCGGTGCGGTTGCTCATATGAGTCGTGCGAGTGGCGGTCACAGAATCCGCCCTGTAGTTGGACGTTGCAACTCACCCGAACCCCCACGCGGAGAACATCGAGGGACTCCTCGCAGTCGCAACCATCGTGACAACTACATCGACGTTACGCTCGAGAATTCCCGACCAGGCTCGCTGTCGGACCTCACCATTTTATAGCATACAATCCCCAACGATTGCACATATGCTCCACAGCGAGGGCCCGCTGCTTACCATCGACGTGGGCGAGCGCGAGACGACCACCGAGGACATCGACGACGTGCTGGCGTCGTTCGTCGGGGGCCGGGGCGTCGGCACGAAACTAGCTCACGACCGGATTCCGTTCGACGCCGACCCGCTCGGCCCCGACAACCGCCTCTTCTTCACGACCGGGCCGATGCAGATGTCGAACATGAGTTTCACCGGTCGGATGAACGCCACCGGCGTCTCGCCGCTGACGGGCGGCCTGCTGTCGTCGAACGCCGGCGGATTCATGTCCCGGAACTTCGCCGACACCGGCTACTCCGCGGTCGAGGTTCGCGGAGAGAGCGACGACCTGGTGGTGCTCCACGTCACCGACGAGGGCGTCGAGTTCGAGGAGGTCGGCGACCTCGAAGGCGCGACGGTGCCCGAAACCTGCGAGTACGTCGAGGAGACTCGGGGGCTGAGTTCCGAGCACGTCGCCTGCATCGGGCCGGCCGGCGAGAACCGGGTCCGGTTCGCCTCCATCATGACCACCGAGGAGCGGGCGTTCGGCCGCGGCGGCCTCGGCGCGGTGCTGGGCGCCAAGAACGTCAAGGCGGTCACCTTCGAGGGCGACTCCCGGCCCGAGGTCGAGGTTCCCGCGACCCAGATGGAGATCCACCGCGAGGCCGCCACCACCGACCACATCATGAAACGCCAGGGGACGGTGGCGGTGATGGACATGGCCAACGAGATAGACGGCCTGCCCTCGTACTACTTCTCCGAGCAGTCGTTCGAGGGCGCCGACGGCATCAACGGCGACTCCGTCGAGGAGAAGAAGTACAAGAAGGGCACCTGCTCGGCCTGCGCGTTCGCGTGCAAGCTTCCGACCAGGGACGAGGAAGCGGGCGTCGAAACCGAAGGCCCCGAGTTCGAGACGGCGATGGCGTTCGGGTCCAACGCTGGCATCGACGACATCGTCGACGTGATGAAGTCCAACGAGTTGTGCGACCGCTACGGCCTGGACACCATCTCGGCCGGCAACACGGTTTCCGCGTACCTCGCCAGCGAGGACGCGTTCGGCGACGAGGAACTCATCCTCGAAACCGTCGAGAAGATCGCCCACCGCGAGGGCGTCGGCGACCTGCTGGCGGAGGGCATCGACCGCGCCCACGAGGAACTGGGCGTCGAGAACTTCACCGTCAAGGGCATGGACTTCGCCGCCCACGAAGGCCGCGTGCTCCACGGCCAGGGGCTCTCGTACGCCGTGGCCAACCGCGGCGGCGACCACATGTACGCGACCTTCTACTCGGTCGAGTACCCGCTGGTCCCCCAGGACGAGGCGATGGACCCCGAGGGGCTGGAGGGCAAGCCCGAGCGACTCGTCGAGCGCGAGAACCTGATGGCGCTCAACGACGCGGGCGTGGTCTGTAAGTTCTCGCGGGACTTCATGAGCCCCGAGCGCTACGAGGCGCTGTTCGGCGCGGACTTCGAGGAGTTGCTGGAGATGGGCGAACGCGTGGTCGAGATGGAGCGCCACTTCAACAACCAGCGCGGCATCGCCCGCGACGCCGACCGCCTGCCCTACGACATCCCCGGCATCGAGGAGGCGCTCGACGAGTACTACGCGGTCCGGGGCTGGAACGAGGACGGAACGGTGCCGGACGCGAAGCTCTCGGACGGCTCGGGTGCGGCGAGCGCCGACGACTGAGTTCCGGACGAACCCACTTTTTCCGCGCCGCCGTTCGGCCTTCGAGACTAAGGACCACCGCGTCGAACGGAAAGACATGACCCAGGACCCGGGCACCACTTCCGGCGAGGGGCCGCTGGTCGGCGACCCCGACGGTATCCGCATCGACGACGGCGAGGAGTTCGACTACGTGCTCTCGCGGCCGGACGGCGACGAGTTCGGCTTCGACGCCGTCGACGTGCCGGAACTCCGCGAGATGTTCGGCGAGATGCAGGGCGACGGGTGAAGAGCGACAGGTGAGGAGCGACGGGCGAGGAGTGTCGGGCGAAGAGCGACGGGCGAGCGGCGAGCGCGGTAGTCGAGGCGCCACGGAGGAGCGTCGAACGGTCCAGAGAACCGGTGATGAATCCGCGATTAGTCGGTGGTCTATAATACGAAATTAGTCGGTCCGCAATCGGTTCGCCTCGTCGGTTACCGTCCGGGAGAACCCTGCCAGGCGAGGGTTCTCCCGGTTCACTCCGCCTTCTCGTCCGCGTTCGTGTTCGCGCTCGCGTTCGCATTCACATTCGTCCTCGTGGCCGATTCGACTCTGTTCTCGATGCGCAGGAGTTCGAGCGCCTCGCGCACGAAGAAGTCGGCCTCGTCGGTGCCCTCGGCGTCCAGCGCTCGATTCGTCAGTCTCGTCACCTCCTTCCGGTCCTCGATGTGGAGGAGTTGGAGCGCCTCTCTGAGGTAGTAGTTCTCGGTGTCGGCGTCCTCGGCGTCGAGTGCCAACTGCAACACGTCGAGTACCGGCGCACGGTCGTCTCCCACGGAGGCCACGTCGTCGCGGCCGTGACGGCGGTCGTTACCGGTATGTGTCATAGGTGGTGTGGTCGCTGTTGCGGAACACGTGTACCCGTGCGGAGTGTTCCGCGTGCCGGTCGCACGAACGGCGTAAAATCGGAGCGAATCGCACGCGTCCCGTGCCACCGGCCCTCCGTCGTCGGGGCGTGGTTCGGGCACTCGGCGGGACCGTTGTTCCGTCCGAACAACGAGACGCGCCAGTCGGATACATCTGGTGGGCGTTCGTCGGTCGGAGTCCCGCGCGGTCGATACCACGGAACCGAACGCCGGTCACGCCGACGGTACCGGGTCGACGACCGCGCCACCGACCACCGTTAACTACGTCTCCACCGAACCACCGGCCATGCCCATCCACGGCCTCCACCACGTCGTGTTGAGAATCCCGAACCTCGCCGAAGCCGAGGCGTTCTACCGCGAACTGTTCGACCTGGACGTGCTGTTCCGCGAGGGAACCTACGAGGGGACGTTCGGGAAGGTCCCGGACGACCTCGACTGGGAAGACGCGACCGCCAGGGGCGTCGAACCCGGCATGTCGTTTCTCGGCCGCGACGAGTTCGCGCTGGCGCTGTTCGAACCCGAAGGCGAGAAAGACGCCGAGGAGGGGCAGCCGTCTCGCGGCTCCGCCGCTCGACACTCCGCGGAACTTCGTTCCGCGCTACTGGACCACATCGCGCTCGCCCTCGACCCCGACGACAGGGACGCCGTCCGCGACCGGGCGGCCGACCTCGACTGCGAATACGAGGAGAAATCGGACGCCGTGTTCGTCACCGACCGCTACGGCGTCGAGTGGGAACTCAACGCCTCCTCGCCCCCGCCGCAGACCCCGTTCGACGAACTGGACGTGTAGGGGTGCGAATCGGAGCCGGGAGCGCCCGGCCGGCCAGCGCGGCGACTACGGTCGCCGCGCTGGCCGACGAGCGGTCGAACTACCTGTCCTCGGCGACCTTTTCGAGGTCGTCGTCGAGCGCGGGCGACCGGTCGCCGGCCGCGTCGGTCGTCGTTCCTCCTTCGCCGGTGTCGCCTCCGGTCTGGGTTCCGGCGGTCCCCGTGGTCGTTTGGCTGGTCGTCGTCTGCTGGCCCGCACCGCTTCCGTCGCCCTGGCCCGGCGGCACCAGTTTCAGCACCGCGCCGGTGTCGCCCTCGGGGACGCCGCGCTTGTTCACGAGGACGTAGATCTCGCCGTCGGCGCCGCGGCCGAACATCCGGACGAACCAGTCGAACCCGCCGCGGATGACGAGCTCCTCCATGTCCCAGAGTCGGTCGCGCGGGACGACCTGCGGGCCCTCGGGCGGGACGTTCTCCTGACCGCCGGCGGTCGTGGTTTCGCCCGGCGTGCCGGTTTCCGCGGGTGCCTTCTCGACGTTCTCCCCCTCGGCAGGTTCGACCGTCGCGGTTCCGTTTGCGGTGGTCGTCTCGTCCTGAAGGGCGGCCTCCTGGACCGTCGTCTCGCCGCCTTCGGCTGTCGTCCCACCGCCTCCGGGGGTCGTCCTACCGGCTTCGGTCGCGGTTTGTCCCGTCGTCTGCCCCCCGCCGTCGAAGCCCTGCGGGGGCGCCGCCGCCAGGATTCGCCCGGCGGGTTCCTCCCGGAGCGGGTCTTCGGTCCACGCGCCGAAGACGTACTTACCCTGGAGGCCGGAGATGGTCGGCTGCTCGTAGCGGTGACCCCCGATGACGGTGATACCGACGGGGTTACCCCGGTACTCGTGGGGGAACTCCACGATGGGGTCGCGAAGCGGTTCGCCGCCGTAGGGCTGGTCGGGCGCGTTCGAGGGACAGTCGGTGATGGCGCCCGGAGTGCTGGGCCGTTCCGTGCTGAAGCAGTGGGTACCCTCCTTGACGTTCCAGCCGTAGTTGCCCCCGCGCTCGACCACGTTCGCCTCCTCCCAGAGGTTCTGGCCGGCGTCGGCGACGAACATGTTCCCCTGGCTGTCGAACGAGATACCGAACGGGTTGCGGAACCCGTAGGCGTATATCTCGTCGCGGCCCGGCGCCTCCCCGGCGAACGGGTTGTCCTCGGGGATGCCGTAGGGCGTGTTCTGGCCCTGACTATCCACGTCGATGCGGAGCACGTCGCCCAGCAGGTTGTGAACGATGTCCTGGCCGTTGCCGCCCGTGTTGGCCTCGTACCAGTCGGGGACGTGGCCGTACATGTTGTCGTTCGCGCCGCCGCCGTCGCCCATCGGGACGTAGAGGTAGCCGTCGGGGCCGAACGCCATCGGGCCAGCGTCGTGGTTGTACTGCGGCGACGGAATCCGGAGCAGTTGGCGCTCGGAGTCCGGATTCCCCGACGAGAAGTCCTCGGTCGCCTGGAACTCCGAGACGACCTCGATGTGGTCCCAGTTGATGGTCCGGAGTTCGTCGGTCGGCGGCGCGCTGTAGTGGAGGTAGAACCGCCGATTCTCCTGGAAGTTCGGGTGGAAGTCGATACCGAGCAACCCGCGCTCGTCGTAGTTCTGCTGGGCGTCGGCGTACAGACCGTAGAACCGGCCGAGTTCAACCATCCGGTCGGTGATGTCCATGAACGGTTCGTCGCGGAGTCCGTTCTGGGTGATGACGTACACCTGGCCGGTCTGGTCGGTGACGTACTGGCGCTGGTTCTGGCCCTGCGCGACCGCGAAGTCGGTCGGCGCGGTCAACTGGCCGTCGGCGACCATCTGGACGCCGACTTCGGTGCCGCGCTCGAAGAAGCTCTGGCGCTGGCCGCCGGCCTGGGTCGTCGTCTCCTGGCCGGCGGTCGTCTCCTGTTCGGTAGTCGTGTCTTGGGCGCTACCGAAACCGGTGACGCCGGCCAGCGACCCCGCCGCGACACCCTGGAGGATTCGCCGTCGCGAGGTGTTGGCCCGGTCGCGTACGCCGTCCGAATCCGTCACGTCGATCGGTTCGGCCACGTCGTCGACCGGTTGCGCCGAATCGTCCGCGCGGTCCTCGGCCTCCGCCCGCTCTCGTTCGTCCGTGCGTTCTCGCTCTGTTCGTTTCTCTGCGTCTTCGTCGCTCATCGGAAACCCCACGGGCGAGTCGCCGAACGGGGAGAAAAGCGAGTGTGATAGTTCGCAGAGTAGGCCGGCGTTCTCGGCGAGTAGCGGGGATTACCTCTCGTACGGAACGTCGCAACGGCCGCGTTCGCCGAGCGGGCGAACGCGGCCGACGAGAAAGGTTAGGTTTCTAAAAATTTGACGCGGGTCGTCCGCTCGCGATTCGGCGGTTCGAATCCCGGTTACTTCCGCTCGAACGTGATGGCCGCGCCCTGACGCGACGACCTTTTTCTACGCTCGGTTCGAGCCGGGACCGTACCGGTCCCGGTCTCCTCGCTCGAAAAACGTCGACGAAAAGCACGTCGTTACCGCCTCGTCGGACGCCTTCGGCGTCCTCCTCGACGGTTCCTCGGCCCGCTCGCATCTTCGAGGCCCGGGCAGTTCCCTTCGGCAACCTTCCGCGCCTCGCTGCTCGCGGCGAGTTACTTCCGCTCGAACGTGATGGCCGCGCCTTGGCCGAAGCCGACGCAGAGCGTCGCCAGGCCCTTCTCCGCGTCGCGCTTCTCCATCTCGTGGACGAGCGTCACGGGCAGGCGCGCACCCGACGCGCCCAGCGGGTGGCCGAGCGCGATGGCGCCGCCGTTGACGTTGAACTTCTCGGGGTCGACGCCGAGTTCGTCCCGGGAGTAGACGGTCTGGCTGGCGAACGCCTCGTTGAGTTCCACCAGGTCGAACTCGTCGATGGACTCGCCGGTGCGTTCGAGCAGGCCGCGGGTCGCCGGCACCGGACCGATGCCCATCACGGTGGGGTCGACGCCTGCGACGTTGTTGTCGCCGACGTAGGCCATGATTTCGAGGTCGTGGTTCTCGGCGAACGCCTCGCTCGTGACGAGGGTCGCGGACGCGCCGTCGGAGATCTGGGAGGCGTTGCCCGGCGTGACCGTCCCGTCGCTCCGGAACACCGTCGGAAGCCCCGCGAGGGCTTCCATGCTGGTATCACGGCGGATGCCCTCGTCCTCCTCGACCAGGCCCTCGTCGGTTTCGATGGGGACGATTTCGTCGTCGAACCGTCCGGAGTCGGTGGCCTCGGCGGCGCGGCGCTGGCTCTCGAGCGCGTACTCGTCCTGCTGTTCGCGCGAGATGCCGTACTCCTCGGCGACCTTCTCGGCGGTCATCCCCATCGAGAGTTCGCCGACGTTGTAGAGTTCGGACATCCGGGGGTGGACGTTGCCGTACCCCTGGCTCATCGGGGTTCGGCTCATGTTCTCGACGCCGCCGGCGATGATGGCGGTGCGCTGGCCGGCGCGAATCGCGTCGCTCGCGCTGATGATGGCCTGCATCGAGGAGGCGCACCAGCGGTTGATGGAAGCGGCGGGGACGCTCTCGCCGAGGTCCGAGAGGAGCGCGATGACCCGCGCGACGTTGTTGTCCTGCTCCTCGCGCTGCTGGGCGACGCCCCACATCAGGTCGTCAATGTCCTCGCCGGAGAGGCCGGTTTCCTCCAGGATGGTGTTTATGAGCGGAACCGAGAGGTCCTCGCTACGCACGTCCGCGAACACGCCGTCCTCCTTGCCCTGGGGCGTTCGGACGGCCTTCGCGATGACTGGAGTGGTATCGTCTGCCATGCACGTTGTTCGGGGCCGGACGCCTATAAATGTCCGTAGAACCGAAGGCACGCGGCGAAGAGTTTCTCCAGAAACTATTAGTTCGAACACACGGCTATTCAGGGTAATGCGACCCTCCACCCGCACCGGGAGTCGACCGTACGCCGAACGGAGTCCGCGCTGAGCATGGCATCGGAAACGAAATCGTCGCTGTCGGCGGAGTCGGCCCGCGAGACGCTGACCGGCTACGCCAACCGGACCGTCCTGATAGTCGGCGCCATCACCGTCCTCGCGCTGGCCGCGCGCTTCTTCGCGCTCGGCTACCGCGTCGCCCACCAGGACGAGGCCCGCGTCGCCTACTGGGCCTACCGGTTCATGGTGAACGGCGTCTACGAGTACCGACCCATCGTCCACGGACCGTTCCTCACCATCGTGAACGGCCACCTCTTCGGCCTGTTCGGGGCGTCCGACTTCGTCATGCGACTCGTTCCGGCGCTCTTCGGCGGTCTGCTTCCGCTGACCGCGCTGTTGCTCCGCGAGCGACTGCGCGCGTCCGAGACGGTCGCGCTCGCCCTCGTGCTGGCGTTCAACCCGCTCCTGCTCTACTACTCGCGGTTCTACCGCAACGACGTGCTGCTGGCGGGCTTCATGCTGGTCGCGTTCGCGTTCTTCGTCCGGGCCTACGACGACCGGCGTCCCGCCTACCTCTACGCCGGCACCGCGGCGTTCGCGCTGGCGTTCACGACCAAGGAGAACTCGCTCGTCTACCCGGTCACGTGGGCGGGCGCGGCGGTCCTGCTCTGGGACTACCGACTGCTCCGCGACCGCGCGGACGAGCGCGGCCTGTTCGCGGCCGTCTGGGAGCGCGTCGAGCGGACCGCTCGGGGCGTCTGGAATTGGGGACTCCACTTCGCGCTCGCGGTCGTGGAGTTCTTCGCCATCGTCGTGTTCTTCTACGCGCCGCGGAACACCGACCTGATGACCGAGCCGTCGCCGCCCAGTCCGTACGTCGACGTCGGCGTTCCGGGACTCTACGAGGCGCTCGGCGATCCGACGCTGCTGCCCGCGGTGGTCGGACACGCGACCCTCGGGTCGTGGCACGACTTCGTGGGCCAGTGGGGCGGCGGCAACGAGGGGTCGTACCTCTCGGCGTTCAAGCCGCTGATGGCGGTCCTCGAAGCCGGCGCCATCATCCTGCTCGCGCTGGCGCTCGTCGGATTCGTCCTCGACCGCTACACCGGCGAACACCCCAGCGACGTGGTGTCGTTCGCCACCTACTGGGGCGCGGCGAGCATCCTCGGCTACCCCGTCATCGTGGACAACCCGTTCCCCTGGGAGACGATTCACATGATAATGCCGCTGGTCGTCCCGGCGGCGGTCGGCCTCGCGTTCATCGGACGACTCGGACTGGAGAGCCTCGCCGACGGCGACGCGCTCTCGGCGACCGCGGCGGCGCTGTTACTGGTGGTGATGGCCGCGCAGGTCGGCGCGACGGTCGCCGACACGACGTACATCAACCCCCAGAGCGACGACAACGAACTCGTCCAGTACGCCCAGTCCTCCTCGGAGATGAAGCCGCTCCTCCACGAGATTCGGCGGGTGGTCCGGTCGAACCAGGGCATCGACGTGCTGTACTACGGTAGCGAACCCGACGGCGGCGGGTTCCACGCGCCCAACCCCGACTCGCACGAGATTCCGCCGGCCGGGACCGGGTGGTTCGCGCGCCTGCCGTTCGCGTGGTACATGGAGGCCTACGGCGCGGAAACCGACAGCGTCAGCCGCTCCCAACTGGTCGGCGACGTGGTCCGGGGCGACAACGCGCCGCCGGTCGTCATCACGTTCGGCAACTCGACCACCTGCTCGGACGACTACGAGAACGCCGCCGACATCCAGCAGTACATGGACGGCTACGAGCGCCACGAGGTCCAGCGGTTCAGCCACGACAGCGGGTGCACCGTCAGTAGCGTCGTGGTGTACGTGAACGACGGGACGAACTCGACCGCGTCGTAGTCCGGCGACGCCGCCGAACGAAATCCGAGCGCGGTGAAGTCGAGACGGGCCGCCGGCTTGGTGGCCCGCGGGAACTGCTTCGACGCGCTTAAGCCGCTCTGGGCTCAATTCTCGTGAGAATGAGCGACGCGGCCCTGGACGTCGTCGAATTTCTGCTGACCGCGAGTCTGTACAACGACAATCGAGAACTGGACGAGAACGACCTGCTCCCGCGCTACCGGCAGGTGTTCTGGCCCGACGGCGCGGGCGGCGACGCCTCGGGTCGCGGCGACGGTCCGGACGGGCCGCCGGGCATCGAGCGGCCCATCCGGCCGTCCGTCGAAACCGCCCGGCGAGCGACCGGAATCGACGACCCCTGGAGCGCCATCTCGGGGCTGATGTTCACCGACCGCGACGAGTTCTCGGGGTCGCTCGAACTCGCCCAGCCGGACATGGCCGAGGAGTGGTTCGTCCAGCGCGGCGAGGACCGAATCGTCCACAACCCGGTGCTCGCCTACGCCTTCGAGGACGAGGTCGACGGCGCCGACTATGAGGCCGCCCGCGACGCCAACCGGCCCATCCAGGCCGACCGCGCCTGGATAGACGGCCTCCTCGCGGAGTACTTCGCCGACGAGGAGGAAGAGGAGATGCTCGACCTCGTCGACATCCGGGCGCCCGAGGAGATAGAAACCACCCTCGACGACCTGGTGCTGACCCACGACCAGGAGGCCGAGATCCACAAGATCGTCAAGGCCATCGAGCACCGCGAGTACCTCGCGCAGATCGGCCTGCGCGAAATCGGCAAACTGCTGTTCGTCGGCCCGCCGGGCACCGGCAAGACCTCGACCGCGCGAGCGCTGGCCTACGACCTGGACCTCCCGTTCGTCGAGGTCAAGCTGTCGATGATCACCAGCCAGTACCTCGGCGAGACCGCCAAGAACGTCGAGAAGGTGTTCGAGGTCGCGAAGCGACTCTCGCCCTGCATCCTGTTCATGGACGAGTTCGACTTCGTGGCCAAGACCCGCGCGAGCGACGAGCACGCCGCCATCAAGCGCGCGGTCAACACCCTCCTCAAGAGCATCGACAACATCAGCCTCATCCAGGACGACGTGTTGCTCATCGGCGCGACCAACCACCCCGACCAGCTAGACGCGGCGGCGTGGCGGCGCTTCGACGAGATCGTCAACTTCCCCAAGCCCGACGAGCCGATGCGCTCGGACATCCTCAGGCTCATCACCCGGCCGATGGACATCTCGGACTTCGACCCCGACGCGCTGGCCGCCGAAACCGAGGGGCTGACCGGCAGCGACCTCCGGATGGTGCTCCGGGAGGCGGTGCTCGACGCCCTGACCGAGGGCCGGACCGCGCTGACCCAGCAGGACTTCTTCGACGCCATCAAGGACTTCGAGGAGCGCGACCACCTGAAGGACATGGACATGATAGAGGGCGACCACGACGCGCTGGTCGCGGGCGGCGACATCTCCGGCAGCGCGAGCGCCGACGGCGGCCACAGCCACGACCACGACCACTGAGCGCCGCCGGTCCTTCGCGGGACGTTCTCGCGGCCGTAAAACCATCCTACTCGCAGACCGGACGGGCGATATGCGATTTCCGGAGACCGGCCACCTGCTCGACCGATTCCCGTACGTCCGCGTCGGCGACGGTCCGCGAACGCTCGTCGTCGTCCCCGGCGTCGACGACGCGATGTTCGACGGCGAGTACCCCGTCGCGGCCGGGTGGTTCGCCCGGGCGTACTTCTCGCGGTTCCTCGACGACCACACCGTCTACGTGCTGAGCCGACCGCGCGGACTGGCCGACGGGACCACCATCGCCGACATGGCCGACGACTACGCCCGCGCGCTCGACGAGCGACTCGGTGCGGCCGATGTCCTCGGAATCTCGATGGGCGGGTTCGTGGGACTGGAGTTGTGTCTCCGCCACCCCGAACTGGTCGAGCGCCTCGCGCTCGCCAACTCCGGTTGTCGGATGGCCGGGCCGGGGCTGGAGGCCGTCGAGCGGTTCCTGGAGTACACCCGCGACCGCGACTGGGCCAGAATCCGGGCCGAACTCGCGGCGGCGTCGTTCACCGACTACAGGGCGTTGTCGTACCCGCCGTTGCTCCTGTCGGTCGGCCGGTTCGCGCTCCCCCGGCCGGCCGACCCCGACGACGTTCGAATCTCGCTCGAAGCCATCGAGGCGTTCGACGTCACCGACCGACTCGGCGACGTCGATTCGCCGACGCTGGTGTTCGGCGGTGCGGCCGACCCCTACTTCCCCGAACCCATCCTCGCGGAAACCGTGGCCGGAATCCCCGACGCGGAACTCGCCTCGATTCCCGGGGCCAAACACGGGGCGTTCCACGAGCGCAAGCCGGAGTTCGACGACCGACTCGCAGCGCTCCTCGACCGGCCGACGCACGCGAGCGAACGGTCGGCCGTGCCGGAGTAGCGCGGGTCGAGCCAAGTCGAGGCGGGTCGAGCCGAGTCAGGGCGGCCGACTCAGAGGTCACCGGCGCCCGTCGCCGTCGGTCCGGGCGTCCGGACGGGACGACGCCGGACTCTCGCCGTACCTCGGATACCGCGACCGGTAGCCCGCAAGTCGGCCCGCGGGAGCCAACGCCGTAGCTAGCGCCCGCTGGAGCGGGGCCGGGACGGCCGCGAACCGGAACTTATCGCCGAACGCGTCGGCGAGCACCGCGAACTGGAGGAGTCCCGGGTTCCCGTTCTTCGTCGTCTTCCCGTCGCGGGCTAGGCCGAACGTCGTCTCGAAGAACGCCTCGGCGTCGAGCGCGGGGCGGAGTTCCACCACCGCGTGCATCTCCGTGTCGCCGGCGTTCCACACGGTGTGGGCCGTCCCGGGGAGGACGGAGAACTTCGTTCCCGGAGTCGCGGTCCACTCGTCGCCGTCGATGCGAACCCCGAGCGCCCCCGACTCGACCGACAGTCGCTCCTCCTGTCGGGGATGGACGTGGGCGCGCTTGCCGGTCGCGAAGCCGCCCGGTTCGAGGTAGTAGTCGAACCGCACCGCCTCGCCGTCGGTGTCGCTGGCGGTCGCTCGAAACTCGATTCGCTCGCCGGTCGCCGGATTCGCTATCGTCTCGCCTCGTCGTGCCATCGTTCTCCCCCGCGTCCCGTTCGGTCGGGGCCGCCTTAGACTTGCTCGCAGGCGCCGGTCGATTGCGACCGGCGCCCGCTGTTCCCGTCCCCGAAAGCTTTCTATCCCGAGTCCCTACCGCTTCGACAGATGCAGGTCACCCTCCTCGGCACCGGCGATACCACGGGCACCCCGACGCCGGGCTGCGACTGCGACACCTGCGAGGAAGCCAGAGAGCGCGGCGTCGAGCGCACCCGCTTTTCGGTCCACGTCCGCAACGACCGCACCGGCGAGTGCCTGCTGGTCGACGCCAGCCCCGACTTCCGCCACCAGTTCCTCCACCGCGACGTCGCCCTGCCCGACGAGGCGATAGTGACCCACATTCACTTCGACCACTTGGACGGCCTCGGAAACGTCTACCGACTGCTCGACGACCTGCCGGTCCACGCGGCCGACGAGACGGACCCCGCGACCGGCGAGAGCGTCGCAGACACCGTCCGGCACAAGTACGACTACCTCGACCGGGTGACCGTCCACGGCCGCGCACCACACGAGACGTTCGCGGCCTGCGGGTTCGAGGTGACGCTCGTGCCGGTCGACCACCCGCCGCTGGTGTGCTACGGCGTCGTCGTCCGCGACCCCGAGACGGGCGCGAAGCTCTCCATGACCGGCGATACGAGTTACGGGATTCCGGACCGCTCGCGCGAAGCCCTGGCCGACGCCGACCTCCTGCTGGCCGACGCCATCGTCCCCGCCGACCTCTGCGAGTACCACCCCGCGGGCGGCGACCACCACGGTCCCGACGGCGTCCCCCGGACCTTCGGTACGAAGCACATGACGCGAGAGGGAGCGCTCGCGCTCGCCGATGACCTCGACGCCGCCGAAACCCGACTGGTCCACCTCGCTCATTACTACCCCGTCGAGGAGGCCTTCGAGGAACCGCTCGCCGTCGACGGCGAGCGGTATCGGCTGTAGTCACGGCCGACGGTTCCCGCGGCGAACGCGGGAGGAAAATCGATTGTCTTCAGTCCCGCCGGGCCAGCAGTGCCGCGGCGACCAGCGCCGCGAGCGCCGCGGGGACGCCGAAGCCCGGAACCGACGCGCCGGGGTCGCCGTGGGCGGTCGTGTCAGACGCGTCGGTCGTCTCGGACCCCGCGTCCTGCATCGCGCCCTCGTCGGTTTCGTTCGTCGTCAGGCCCTGGTCGCCGACCCTCCCGCTCGCGTTCTGGAGCGCGGCGTGGCAGGCGGACAGTTTCGAGTCGTTCTTGTGGAGTCCCGCACCGCTTCCGACCTTGTAGGTGCCGGAGGCGTTGATGTCGCGCATGGTCGGGCCGCCGCTCTCGTTCGGGTCAGTCACCCGGGCGGCGTCGTAGACCAGCCACGGCGCGTAGAACTCCCAGACGATGTCGCCCTTCGGCGTGACCTCGACCACGCGGTTGTGGCTGGAGTCGGAGACGAGCGTGTTGCCGTTGGGCAGGCGGTCGGCGTCGCGGGGCCACTTCAGGTCGCCCTTGAGCGTCCAGACGGGGTTCCAGCCCTGCCCGTTCTTCAGGTCGCCGTCAGACTCGTCTGACGAGCCTCCACTCGCTTCGCTCGCGGAGACGCCGTCCGGATTCGCGTACTCGACGATGCGGCCGTTCTCGCTGTCGGCGACCAGGATGGTCGGCGTGCCGTTCTCGCTCCGGAGGAAGTCGGGGTTGTGCTGCTGGTTGAGGATGTTCTTCTTCCCGTCCTCGCCGAGTTTCATCACGATCTCGTTCGACGAGCGGTCGACCACGATGGCCTGGTCGAAGTTGCGGGGCGAGAGGAGGAAGCGGTCCTCGCCCACCTTGTCGACGTCGTTGAGGTGGGTCCAGTCGTGGGTGTAGTTCTCCTCCAGGTTCTTCGGGTCGTAGTGGTCGTCGAAGCGCCACTGCCACGTGATGTTCTGGGTCGTGCGGTTGTAGACGAACACCCGGTCGTCGTTGGTCTGGTTACTCGGGTGGTAGTTGCGCATGTTCGCCACCGCGATGGCGGTGCCGTTGTTGATGAGGTCGGCGTCGTGGGTGTCGGCGACGTCGAACATCTTCGACCAGACCCGCTCCTGGGTTCGGGGGTTGAGTTCGTAGACGACCGTTTTGTGGCCCTTCACGGTCGCGGTGACGAACACGTTGCCGTTGGCCATCGGGTCGACGTCGTACCCCCAGACCACGTCGTACTTCGCGGCGCTGTGGTGGACCCACTCGACGTTCCCGCGCGGGCCGACGCCGACCAGTTTCGCCGGGCGCTTGCCGCCGTTTTTGCCGAACTTGTACCCCTGGACGCTGACGACCGTCATCCCATTCGCGGGCGATTTGATGACGCCCGTGCAGGGACCGGTCGCGTTCTGGAGGGTCGCCGGACTCGACTCCGGATGGACGCCCGGCGCAGTGGCGGCGTTCGGAGCGGTCGCGCCGTTTTCGGCCGTTCCGGTCGGCGCGACGGCCGCGGCGGGCGTCATCACCGAGAGGCAACACAGTAGCGTCGCGACGGCGGCGAATCGCCGCCGAGAGGACGGTAACATGGATTCGAATATCGACGGTATCACTTTTGAATGTTTAGCATCGAACGACGGCGGCGAGCTGTCGTCCGGACGGACAGTCAGAAATCAAATCATAAATATAGGTCTGCGAGTAGACATATATGCATGGATGAAAGTCCATTCAGTCGACGTCGGTTTCTGATGGCTAGCGGAACGACTCTCTCACTTACACTCTCAGGCTGTTCGGGCGGCGGCGACACGACGACCGACGACGGTAGCAGTGACGCGACGACGGTCGAGAACGCGGATACGACGACGGCGAACGAGGACGGTGACGCGACGACGAGCGGCGGCGAGACGACCGAACCCGCTAAATCGTCGAAGGGAACGTTCGCAGTCAAGGTCGTCTACGACGGCGAATGGCAGGGGTCGATTTCCGCCGACGGCAGTTCGAAGTCGATTCAGGGAACCGGACCGAAAACAGTTGAAGTGAAAGGGAACCCCTCCATCATTTCAGCGAACGCCCAGAAGAAGGACAAAGGTGCAGGGAAAGATCTGACCGTCAAGATTTTGAGAGATGGAGAAATCCTCGAAGAGAGTTCCACCGAAGCCGAGTACGGACTCGCGCAAGTCACCGCCTCCGAGTACAACTCGGAATCGAGTGGCAGTCAATCCGGGGGTGCGAAGCTCTCGGTCGAGGTCGTCTACGACGGCGAGTGGCAGGGGTCGATTTCCGGCGACGGAAGCTCTAGGTCGGTCCAGGGGACCGGACCGAAGACGCTCGAAGTGAAGGGTTCTCCTTCCATCGTCTCGGCGAACGCCCAGAAGAAGGACAAAGGCGCGGGCAAGAAGCTAAGCATCAATATTATGAAAGACGGTGAGATTCTCAAGGAGTCCAGCACCACCGCTGACTACGGAATGGCTCAGGTCACCGCCTCGGTGTAAGACCAACTCCTGGCGGGTGAGCTAATGGGGGTCGGCGTCGTAGCCGAAGCCATGGCAACGACGACGCTCAGGCGACGGTTCGCCGAGTCGGAGTTCTTCTGGGACCGCCACGCCAACCCCGCCAGCGGGTGGTCGCGCGTGCCGACCGGACCGCTGCTCGTCTACGCGCTCTACCGGCGGAACTGGGCGCTCCTCGGCGCGACGGTGGCGTTCGTGTTGGTCAACCCGGTGCTCTTCCCGGCCCGTGAGGCCGACGCGTCGGGGCCCGACGGCGCCGAGGAAGGGTGGATGACGAAGGGCGTCCGCGGCGAGCAACTGTGGTTGCGGGGCGCCGACGCCGGCCTGGCCAACTGGTTGAACGTCCTCAACGTTCCCGTCTTCGCCTACGCGCTGTACGCGGCGGTCCGCCGGAAACCGCGGGCGGCCGCCGCGGCGACGGCGGCCGCGATGGCGCTGAAACTCGCGTTCGTCGGCCGGATGGCGAGGCTCTACGAGCGAGAGCCGGGCTGGACGGTCGGCATCGCCGACCGTCCGGCCTCGGAGGAAACCCGATGACGAAGGACCTCGCCGACGCGCTCGACGCTCGCGAGTTGACCTGCATGGTCGGCGCGGGCGGGAAGAAGACGACCCTCTACGCGCTGGCCGACCGCCTCTCGCGCGCGGTGGTGACGGCG
The DNA here is from genome assembly GCF_024138165.1 of Halorussus vallis. Lineage (NCBI taxonomy): Archaea > Methanobacteriati > Methanobacteriota > Halobacteria > Halobacteriales > Haladaptataceae > Halorussus > Halorussus vallis. The sequence goes on from NZ_CP100000.1 coordinate 1,965,644, forward strand.
ACGGTCCGCATCCCCATCTTCGACGGCGAGGTCGCCGACCTCGCCGTCACCGACGAACCGGTTTCGGCGCTGTCGGACGCCGATGCCGATAGTTGGCCGCTCGGCCTCGTGCCCGAGCGCGAGCGCCCGGACCGCTACCGCGGCTACGACCCCGAGACGGTCGCGGCGCTCGCCGACGCCCACGCCGGGCCGGTGCTCGTGAAGGCCGACGGGGCGCGCACCCGCTGGCTGAAGGCGCCCGACGAGCGCGAACCGCAGGTCCCCGCGGCGGCCGACACGGTGGTTCCCATCGCCAGCGCGAAGGTCGTCGGCGAGCGCCTCTCGGCCGAGCACGTCCACCGGCCCGAGGTGGTCGCCGAACTCACGGGCCGCGAGTTGGGCGACCCGATTCGGCCCGAGGACGTCGCCGCCGTCCTCGCCCACGAGGCGGGCGGCCTGAAGGGCGTGCCGGCCGACGCGACCGCGGTCCCGGTCGTCAACATGGTCGACGACGCCGACCTCCGCGAGACGGCCCGCGAGGTTGCCGACGAGGTGCTCGACCGGACGGCCGAGTCGCGGTCGCCCGCCAGTGATTCGACCGCCCGCGGGTCGACCGACTCCGACTCGACCGATCGCGGTCCGACCGTGCCGAGGGTCGTCCTCGCCCAGATGGTAGCCGACGACCCCGTGGTAGAGGTCGTGGAGTGAATTCGGAACCGCGAGCGAGCGAAATTCTCGGCGGAGCGGCCGCTACCGGCGAATCCTGGCGAGGCGCGCCTCGCCCGTGTTGGCGTCGATGTGGACGTTGAACGCCTCGCCGCCCTCGGTCCGCGCCCGGACGAGCCAGGTGTTGCTCTCGCGGTACGGTTCTTCGGGGAATTCGGCAACGGCGCGGCCCTCGTCTTCGAGCGCACGCCGGGCGCGCTCGCGGGCGGACTCGTCGTCCCGGACCGCCCGACCCTGGCGCGCGAGGTTCACCGTCAACACCGGCACGTCGCTCGCGCGGACCACTCGCTCGGTGACGCTCCCGAGGACGTAGCGGTCGACGCCCGACCGGCCCTGGGTCCCCATCACGAGCAGGTCGACGTCCCGCTCGTCGGCGTACTCGCCGATGACGCCCGCGGGGTCGCCCTCCTCGACGGCGGTGACGACTTCGACGCTCCGCTCGGCCCCTTGCCGAGCGATATCGTCGGTGGCTTCGCCGCCCTCCTGGCGCCGGCGCTCGCGGGCCTCCTCGCGGCCCTCCTTCGACGGCTGGTAGTCGAGGGCCTTCCTGTCCACGACGTAGAGCGCGTGGACGGTCGCACCGGTCAGTTCGGCGAGGTCGAGGGCGTGTTCGACGACCGGACGCTGTTCGCTCCCGTCGGTCGGCACCAGGATTCGGTCGTACATGTGCGGGCGTTCGATGCTCTCGTGGAAATAGTCTTGTTTCGCTCGTTGAGCGGAACTTCCTCGAAAGCCTCCGACCACTCGCTCCGAGCCGCGACAGCGACAGCAGAGGGAAGCACTTCGAAAGCCCCCGCCCGCTCGCGGTCGCTGGCCGGGATATTCACGCCTCGCTGCCGCTCGGCGAGAATAGTGCCCGCCCAGGCGACCACGTGAACGCGAGCGGGCGGCCCCTTTCAGTCCACCGTCGGACCTCCGGTCCGACGAGCTCTCGTTCGCTTCGCTCACGAGAACCACCCTGCCGGTTGGTCGGCCGAGCGTTTGCGGTTGTTCGTGTCGCAAAGCGCTTCCGGTGGACTAGTTCACCGAGCGCTTCCGGCTGGTGATTCGGTCGGCTATCGCACCTGAAAACACGCTCCTCGCTACCAGAACTTGTCCAAGCCCGACTGCTTTCGCGCCCGGCCGTCGGGGTCGGCGACCCACGGCGTCCGGCCGTCTCGGGCCGCCACGGCGTCGAACTCCGGCGGGTCGGCGGGGTCGTGGCCGGGGCAGTCAGGGCCGCACTCGACGGGATTCACGAGACTCCCCTTCCACCGGCAGAAAGGCAGGCCCTCGCTCCCTTCGCGGGTTGTGCTCTCGGCCTCCGCGCACGCCGGAAAGTCGTAGGTCCGCCAGCCCTTGCCGTACGCGCGTTCGGCCATCCGGCGGCGCTGGCGGGCCTTCTCGGCGGCCGAGACCACGGCGACGTCGGTCCGGCCGGTGTGGGTTTCGAGGAGTTCGACGCCGGCCTCGTCGGTCGGGAGCGGCCGGGCCTCGCGGACCACCTCGCGCTCGCCGGTTTCGGGGTCGAAGCGCCAGACGCCGACCTCCTCGGGGATGCGGTTGAGGTGGGCGCCGGTCACGTAACTCTCGGTGGCGAGCACCACCTCGTCGACGACCGCGAGACTGACGTCCTTGCGGAGTTGCACTTCGAGGTCGCCGGGGTCGCCGAGGTCGGGTTTGTTCTCAACGCCGACGAGGCGGCCGAACCAGTCGTCGGGGTAGCGGGCGACCTGCCGAATGCGGCCGTCGAGTTCGCGCTCGAAGAAGCCGACCTCGACCGCGCGCTCGGCGAGTCGTTCGGCCCGCTCGGGGTGGCAGTCGAACACCTCACGCGGGCGTCGGGCGCGCCCGACGCCCGCGTCGCTCTCGACGGCGGCCGGGGGAATCGTCTCGGCGGTCAGGGCCGCCCGGGCGTCCATCTCCGGGCCGGGTTCGACTCGGAGTACGTCGAGAATCCGATTGCCGGGGTCACGGACGCCGCCGCCGATCTGCCTGGCGACGACGGCGTCGCCGCGGGCTTCGAGGTGGGCGCACAGGGCCAACTCGAAGGGGAACTCGCGCACGGCCGTCACTGAGCGCGCCGGGAAGAAAAGTTCGCCGTTCGGCGGGCGGGTCGGTCGCGGTCGGTCAGTAGTGGTCGCCGGTCAGTCGTCGGCCGGAACGACCTCGCCCTTCTCCGACTCGGCGTCCTCGTCGTCCGAGTCGTCTTCGCGCTCGGTGCGCAGGTCCGCCTCGGTCGGATCGGCGTCGAGGATCGGGCGTTCTCGTCTCTCGCCCGCCTCGTCCGTGTCTGTGGCGGCGTCGCTCCGCCCGGAGACGAGCGCTCTCGCCCCGGCGACGAGGCGGTCCTTCGCGCGCGCCGGCAGCGCGGGTCGTCCGTCGTCGGTTTCGTCGTCGACGTTCGCCTCGTCGGTCGCTCTGCTCGCGGTTCGTTCCCAGTCGTCCCTCGGGTGGCACATGGTAACTCCCCTCCTGCTCTGGGCGGCCGGACGCGAATAAGGATTTTCGACGCCATCCGACAAAAGGCACCGTTCAGTCGAACCGTTCGAGCGCCGCGACGACGCCGCGGACCACCGCCAGTGGGAGCGCGAACGCCAGACCGACGGACGCGACCCATCCGACCAGCAGGACCGGGACGGTCGTCGGCACGACGGCCGCCGCGGTGGCGAGCGTCGCGGCGGCCAGTAGCGCCGCGGCGACCAGCGATAGCACGGTGATCGGAAGCGCGAGGCGGGCGACCAGCGCCGCGACGAGGCCCTCGCCCCGGGTCGTTCGACCGACCGATGCGGCCGTACCGTGGTTGTCGTACTTCATCTCTTTCTCCTCGCCTACGAGTAGGGGCGGCGGGGATAAAGTTGTAATCTGAAATACACTCCTGCACGGCGAGTTACCGGAATCGGGTTCTGTAAAGCGGTTGTCCATTCGGGGGCGAGCGCCGGGCGAGGAGACGGAACTCGCGGAGAACCCGCGTGAAACTGGACTCGGTGAAGACGGAACGTGAACGAAGTCGAGCACGAGTAAGACGAAGCGCGAACGAGGCGGACCTCGGAGGGCTCCGAAGAGAGAGCCGGGACGGCGGCGGAGAAGGGTGAGTCTCAGATGGCCTTCGCGCTGCTGGAGGACGCCGACCGGCTCTCGCGTTCGAGTTCCACCACGTCGAGGTTCCCGTCGAGGGTCACCGACAGCACCTCGTCGTCGAGCGGAATCTCGACCAGAATCTCCCAGGGGCCCTCCGAGACGACCGTGGTGTGCTCGTCGCTCACGCACCACTCCAGGTCCCAGTAGGGCCGGGTACAGACGTCGATGCCGTGGTCGCGGTGGAACGTCACCACGTCCGACTGGTCGAGTAGCGACAGGCCCACCGCAGAGTAGAGCTGGTGGCGACACTGCTCGCAGCGGTGGTCGACCCGGACTTCGAGGCCCAGGAAGTTCTCGGTGTCACGGGTGACCGTGGTGGTCATCCGGCCGTTGCACTCCGGGCAGACGCCGTCGGCGGCCAGGCAGTGGAGGTGACGGACGCGCTGGTTGAACGCGTCGGCGATTTCGTCGTTCGTGCGGTCGTTGAGGCCGCCCGGCGGGAACGGGTAGCAGCCGTGGTTCTTGCCGCACTCGGTGCAGTCGATGACGAGTCGCTCATCCTCGTAGCTCGCGCGCAGGGTCCCGTCGCAGGCCGCGCAGGTGCCCGTCACGTCGAACGGCTCCATCTCGGGGTGTTCGTTGAACGACCCCGCCAGGATGGCGCGGACGACCTTCTTGCCGGCCTGTCGGAAATCGTAGCCGTCGTCGGTCTGGACCACGAAGTGGTCGGTGAGCTGTTTCAGGTGGTAGTTGAACTGCGCGCTGTCGCGCATCCCCACCGCGCGTCGGAGTTCCGAGAAGCTGACGGGGCGCTCGGGGGCCGCCCACAGCGCCTCCAGAATCGACAGTCGCGTCTCGTTCGCGATGACCGAGAACGCCTCGGCCGGGGCGACGCAGTCCTCGCACTCCTGGAGCGTGACCTCGTCGGCGTCGGCGAGGTCGGGGTTCGGTTCACTCGTTCCGCTCATGTGAGACAGTTGTTATCCGGAGGAGCTAAAGTGTTCGCTTAATCTCGGTTGTGTAGATGAGTTGTCAAGTATATAATGGACCGAATCAGACTCGTCAGCCGCCGTACCGAGGGTAAACCGGAACGTCCGAGGGCGAACCGGGGATGCTCGCCGACGCCGACGGACGGCCGCGACCGCGAGAGCCGAGTCAGACGATGCCTAGCGGGGACCGCGTTCGTCGCCGATTCGGAGTGCGAAGCGGCGAGCGAGAACAGTAGGTTTATCAGTCGTTCGGGCCGAATCTTCCAGTAGAATTACTCCAGGAGGTCAACTTTGACAGGAAACAACGCCCAACCGGAGGTGAACATCGGGCTGGTCGGCCACGTAGACCACGGAAAGACGACGCTCGTGCAGGCGCTTTCCGGCGAGTGGACAGACCAGCACTCCGAGGAGATGAAACGTGGCATCTCCATCCGACTTGGCTACGCCGACGCCACGTTCCGCAAGTGCCCCGGTATGGACGAACCGGAGTGCTACACGGTCGAGGAAACCTGCCCCGACGGCACCGAGAGCGACGTGCTTCGGACGGTGTCGTTCGTGGACGCGCCCGGTCACGAGACCCTGATGGCGACGATGCTGTCGGGCGCGGCCATCATGGACGGCGCGGTGCTGGTCGTCAGCGCCACCGACCCCGTCCCGCAGGCCCAGACCGAAGAGCACCTGATGGCGCTGGACATCATCGGCATCGACAACATCGTCATCGCACAGAACAAGATCGACCTGGTCGACCGCGACCGGGCCCAAGATAACTACCAGGAGATACAGGAGTTCGTCGAGGGGACCGTCGCCGAGGACGCGCCGGTCGTCCCCATCTCCGCCCAGCAGGAGGTCAACATCGACCTCCTCATCGACGCCGTCGAGCGCGAGATTCCGACGCCCGAGCGCGACCCGGACGCCGACGCTCGGATGCACGTCGCTCGCAGTTTCGACATCAACCGCCCGGGGACGACCTGGGAGGGACTGATGGGCGGCGTCATCGGCGGCAGTCTGGTCGAAGGTCGACTCACCGAGGGCGACGACCTCGAACTCCGCCCCGGTCGCGAGGTCGAGGAGGGCGGCGAAACCCGCTGGGAGCCCATCCAGACCGACGTGCGTTCGCTCCAGGCGGGCGGCGACATGGTCGACGAGGTGACGCCGGGCGGCCTGCTCGGCGTCGGCACCGGACTCGACCCCAGCATCACGAAGGGTGACGCGCTCGCGGGACAGGTCGCCGGGTCGCCCGGCAGCCTCCCGCCGACGTGGCGCCAGTTCACGATGGAGGTCGACCTGCTCGAACGCCTCGTCGGCGTCGACAACGAGGACGTCGACGAGATATCGACCGGCGAACCGCTGATGCTCACCATCGGCACCGCGACGACCGTCGGTTCGGTGACGAGCGCTCGCCAGGGCGAGTGCGAGGTCGCGCTCAAGCGGCCGGTCTGCGCGCCCGTCGGGTCGAAGATCGCCATCAACCGCCGCATCGGTGCGCGCTGGCGGCTGATCGGCGTCGGCACCCTGCGGGAGTAGCAGCCGATGGTCGCGGCCGTCGCCATGGACACCAGCGCACTCATGATGCCCGTCGAATCCGACGTGCGGGTCTTCGAGGAGCTATCGCGGCTGCTCGGCGACTACGAGTGCGCGGTGCCACGCGCCGTCCGCGACGAACTGGAGAAGCTCTCGTCGGGCGCGAGCGCGGAGGCGGTCGCCGCGAGCGTCGGAGCCGACCTCGCCGACGACCGCTGTCGGCTCGTGGACCACGAAGCATCGTACGCCGACGACGCGCTGGTCGAACTCGCACCCGAGTTCGACTACGTCGTCACGAACGACGGACCCCTCAAGGCGCGCCTGCTCGAGGTGGGCGCGTCGGTAATTCATATAAGGGGCCGGAACAAACTCGCAATCAGTCAACCATAGCATGTACAAACGGGTCAGACTCAAGGATACGGTCGAGGTGCCCCCAGAGCACCTCGCGGACGTATCGCCGCAACTGGTGAAGAAGCTGCTGCAGGACAAACTCGAAGGGCGGATGGACGAGGACGTCGGGAGCGTCGTCAGCGTCGTGAACGTACACGACATCGGCGACGGGGCGGTGCTTCCCAACCGGCCGGGCGTCTACTACGAGGCCGACTTCGACGCCGTCACGTACGACCCGAAGATGCAGGAGGTCGTGGACGGCGAGATCGTCGAAGTGGTCAACTTCGGCGCGTTCGTGGGCATCGGGCCGGTCGACGGCCTGCTCCACGTCTCCCAAATCTCCGACGAGTACCTCGCCTACGACGAGGAGGGCCAGATGCTCGCCTCCCGGGAGTCCAACCGGACGCTCGGCGTCGGCGACTCGGTCCGAGCGCGCATCGTCACCAAGAGCATCGACGAGCGCAACCCGCGCGAGAGCAAGATCGGCCTGACGGCCAAACAGCCCGGTCTGGGCAAGCACGGCTGGCTGAAAGAGGACCGCGAGAAGCGCCAGGCCACCACCGGTGAGTGAGCATGGCGAGTAACCGTCTCGCGTGCCGCGAGTGCCACGCCGTGGCCGAAGCCGACGCCGACACCTGCCCCATCTGCGGGTCGACCAGCCTCACCGAGGACTGGAGCGGCTTCGTCATCATCTCCCACCCGGACAAGAGCGAGATCGCCAAGGAGATGGAAGTGACCCAGCCCGGCCGGTACGCGCTGAAGGTCCGCTGAGCGAGGGAACCGTGTCGGACGCCCTCCTCACCCTGCCGGCCGAACTCCGCGGCGAACTCAAGGAGCCGATGGGGCCGATACGCACCGACGTCGAGCGACTGCGCCCGGAACTGGGCGAACCGCTGGTCGCGGTCGGCGACGTCGTGACCTACCACCTCGAAGCCGCGGGTATCACGCCCGACGTGGCGGTGGTCGACGGCCTCACCGAGCGCGAGGCGGTCGACGACGACGTCGCCGACGCTGTCGCCGAACTCGGCGAGCGCGCTCGCCGAGTTCGGGTCGAGAACCCGGCGGCGGTCCTGACCCGTGACCTGCTGGCGGCGCTCCGGGACGCCCTGAGCGCGCCCGAGCCGACCGTCATCGTCGTCGACGGCGAGGAGGACCTCGTGACCCTGCCCGCCGTCGTCGCCGCGCCCACGGGCGCGAGCGTCGTCTACGGCCAACCCGGCGAGGGTATGGTCCACGCGAGCGTCACAGACGAGACGAAGGCCCGGATGCGTGACCTCCTGACCCGGATGGAAGGTGACGCCGAGGCGGCCTTCGAAATTCTCGAAGCCGAGTGAGAGGGGTGTTGCGGTGGCGGTGCCGTGCGGAGAGTAGAACCAATTTCTACCGCGAGCGACGCGAGGCGCTTCGCGCCTCGAACCGAGCGGGCCGAGGAACCGTCGAGGAGGACGCCGGAGGCGTCCGACGAGGCGGTGACGACGTGTCTGCGTGAGCGAAGTGAACGCAGGCTCGTCAGAGCGAAGCTCTGACGGTGCTTTTCATCGACGTTCTGCCAGCGAGGAAGTTCGCCACAGGCGAACTTCCGAGTGCGGCAAAAGGTCGTTCGAAATCCTTTTACACGCTACGGGCAGAATTAGAGAGTAACTGAGTGATACACATGGAAGTCGAAATCCTCTCGGAGGAGCAAAATCCCATGCTCCACCGGTCCGAAGTGCGGTTCCAGATAGTTCACGACGAATCGACCCCCTCGCGTCTGTCGGTCCGCGACAGCCTCGCGGCGAAACTCGACAAGGACTCGAGCGAGGTCGTCGTCCACGAGATGAACACCAAGTTCGGCATGCGCAAGACGGTGGGTTACGCGAAGGTCTACGACAGCCCCGAGGCCGCCCGCGACGTCGAGCAGGAGTACATGCTCGAGCGTAACAAGATCGCCGCGGACAACGAGTCCGAGGCCGAGGCCGAAGCCGAGGAGGCCGAATAATGGCGCGCAACGAGTACTACAACGACGACGGCACCACCGACAAGGAAACCTGCACGCGCTGTGGCGACTCGTTCCTCGCCGACCACGACGACCGCCTCCACTGCGGCCGTTGCGGTTACACCGAGTGGAAGTAGGAATGCGCGTCCTCGGCATCGAGGGCACAGCGTGGGCGGCCAGCGCGGCCGTTTACGACGACGAGAACGACCCGAGCGACTCCGACTCGGTTTTTATCGAAACCGACGCCTACCAGCCCGAGAGCGGCGGCATTCATCCGCGCGAGGCGGCCGAGCACATGGGCGAGGCCGTCCCGCGGGTCGTCGAAACCGCGCTGGCCGAAGCCGAGGGCGAAATCGACGCCGTCGCCTTCTCCCGCGGTCCCGGTCTCGGGCCGTGTCTCCGGACCGTCGGTACTGCCGCCCGCGCGCTGGCCCAGACGCTCGACGTGCCGCTGGTCGGGGTCAACCACATGGTGGCCCACCTCGAAATCGGCCGCCAGCAGTCGGGGTTCGACTCGCCGGTCTGTCTGAACGCCAGCGGCGCGAACGCCCACGTGCTGGGCTACCGCAACGGCCGGTACCGCGTGCTCGGCGAGACGATGGACACCGGCGTCGGCAACGCCATCGACAAGTTCACCCGGCACGTCGGGTGGTCCCACCCCGGCGGCCCGAAGGTCGAGGAGGCCGCGAAGGACGGCGAGTACACCGACCTGCCCTACGTGGTCAAGGGGATGGACTTCTCCTTCTCGGGCATCATGAGCGCCGCCAAGCAGGCCTACGACGCCGGCACCCCGACCGAGGACGTCTGTTTCGCCCTGCAAGAGAACGTCTTCGCCATGCTGACGGAGGTCGCCGAGCGCGCGCTGTCGCTCACGGGGAGCGACGAACTCGTCCTCGGCGGCGGCGTCGGGCAGAACGCCCGCCTTCGGGAGATGCTCGCGGAGATGTGCGACCAGCGGGGCGCCGACTTCTACGCGCCCGACGCACGGTTCCTCCGGGACAACGCCGGGATGATCGCCGTGCTTGGCGCGGAGATGGTCCGGGCGGGCGACGCGCTCGACGTTGAGGAGTCGGCGGTGAACCCGGACTTCCGGCCTGACCAGGTGAACGTCACGTGGAGAACCGACGCGGAGTCGGTGACCGTCGAGCGCGAGGACGAGACGGAAGTGAAGGGCGCGGAAGCCACCGTCACTATCGGCGAGTCGCGCGTGACCAAGCGCCGCCTGCCCAAGAGTTACCGCCACCCCGACCTCGACGCGCGGCTCCGCCGGGACCGGACCGTGCTCGAGGCGCGACTCACCAGCGACGCGCGCCGCCAGGGAGTGCCCACGCCGGTGGTGTTCGACGTCGACACCAGCGAGGGGACGCTGGTCTTCGAGCGCGTCGGCGAGGCCGACCTCCGGGACCGACTGACCGACACGCGGGGCCGCGAGGTGGCGCGCCACCTCGCGGCCATCCACGGCGCGGGGTTCGTCCACGGCGACCCGACGACCCGGAACGTCAGAGTCGACTCCGAGCGCACGTACCTCATTGACTTCGGCCTGGGGTACTACACCGACGACGCGGAGGACTACGCGATGGACCTCCACGTCTTCGACCAGAGCCTCGCGGGCACGTCGGACGACGCCGACGAACTCCGTCGGGCGTTCGAGGACGCCTACGCCGAGTCGGGCGACGACGAAGTGCTGGAGCGCCTGCGAGAAATCGAAGGCCGCGGGCGGTACCAGTAATTCCGCGTCGGACTCGGTTAGTGCCTTTCACCGAGGGGTTTCTCGGTACCGACTTCGGTTCGTCGGCGTGCGCTGGCGTCTGCGGGAGCTTCGCTCTCGCGGCACGACTTCGGCTCGCGCCTTCTTCGCGCTCATCACGAACTCATCGACCTGGAACCCCCGAAACGCCCACTGCCACAGCCCCGAGAGCCAAAGCACTTTATTCCCGTCCGCCGTACACGTTACCCATGGCAGACAGACCTAGCACCGGTTCGCTGTTCGGCGTTCCGTACAACTTCGAGCGACCGAGCATCGGACGCATGCTCTCGTCGTACTGGAAACCCGACGAGGGGATGCTGGTGGAGAAGCCGTTCGGCATCGGCTACACGCTCAACCTCGCCAACTGGCGCTCGTGGATCGTCCTCCTCGTCGCCGGCGCGCTGCTCTGGCACGAGCGCCAGGGCGAACAGCGGCGCGCGACGGCCGAGGAAGCGCCGGTCGAGGTCGTGGTCGACGACGACTGACCGTCACCGAAGATTGCAGTCGTCGAATCCGAAATCTCGTTTCTCGAAAAGAGTTCGTGGGTCGCCGAGTCGCCGTCGGGTCCGTCAGTAGGCGTAACTGGGTAGCGACCCCGGCGTGACGATGCTGCCGGCGTCGTCGTCGTCGGACTGCAGTTTTTCGAGGGCGTCCTCGAAGTCCTCGCCCCGGACCTCCGTGCGGCCGTCGCGGATGGCGAACATCCCCGCCTCGGTCGTCAGGCTCTCTATCTCCGCGCCGGAGAAGCCGTCGGTCTCCTTCGCGAGTTTGTCGAAGTCGACGTCGTCGGAGACGTTCATGTCGCAGGTGTGGATGGACAGAATCTTCCGGCGGGCCTCGCGCTCGGGGTCGGGCACCTCGATGAGGCGGTCGAAGCGACCGGGCCGGAGGATGGCGCGGTCGAGCATGTCGAAGCGGTTGGTCGCCGCGATGATGCGGATCTCCCCGCGGTCCTCGAAGCCGTCCATCTCCGAAAGCAACTGCATCATCGTCCGCTGGACCTCCGCGTCGCCCGACGTCTTCGAATCGGTGCGCTTGCTCGCCACGGCGTCGATCTCGTCGATGAAGATGATGGCGGGTTCGCGCTGGCTCGCCAGTTCGAAGAGGTCGCGGACGAGTTTCGCGCCCTCGCCGATGAACTTCTGGACCAGCTCGGAACCGGCCATCTTGATGAAGGTGGCGTCGGTCTGGTTGGCGACGGCCTTCGCGAGCATCGTCTTGCCGGTGCCCGGCGGGCCGTGGAGCAACACGCCGCTCGGCGGCTCGATGCCGACTGCTGCGAACTGCTCGGGGTTCTCCAGCGGTTGCTCGACGGCCTCGCGGACCTCCCGGACCTGCTCTTCGAGGCCGCCGATGTCCTCGTAAGACACCTCGGGGTTCTCTTCGACCTCCATCGCCTGGGCGCGGGCGTCCTTCTCGGCTTCGAGGATGGTCTGGACGGTGAACGAGTCGTTGACCGCCACGCGGTCGCCCGACTCTATCTCGTCGCGCAGGCGCGGGGACACCTCCGTCAGCACCTCCTGGTTGTTGCCGTGCTGTTTGATGATGATGCCGTCGTCGGTCACCTCCTCGGCGGTGGCGACGTACAGCGAGGTGGTCTTGAGGGTCTCGTTCTCGCGTTCGAGGTGGTCGACCTCCTCGCGGAGGTCGTCGCGGCGTTCGCGCGCGTCGCCGAGGCGGTCTTCCAGCGTGTCGTTGACCTCGACGATCTCCGCGAAGTGCTTTCGAAGCGCCGCGAGCCGTTCACCCTCTGTCATTTCGGGGTCGAGCTCGAGCGTCGGTTGGTCGGGGAGCGGTGGGCTGCGCGACATCCTTGCTGTGTCCCCATTGGGGACCAGCTTAAAAGTGCCTTTGGGTCTCGGTCGTTCTCTCGAAAGAAACACGTACACGGAATCGGCGGACACGGAGGATATCTCCGCCGTTGGTGGCGTTTTCGCTCGGGGCGGAAACGGGCGTTCGCCGTCCTCGCGGCCGCGGCCGCGAGGACGGTGCACACTGCATCTGCGACCCGAGCGGTTCGGTAGCGGGCCGAGCAGTCGAACAGCGACCCGATCAGTCCAGCAGCGTCTCCATCTCGTCGAGGTGGTCGTCGTACACGTCGAGCGCGCGCTGGATGGGTTCGGGCGAACCCATGTCGACGCCCGCGGTCTCCAGCAGTTCGAGCGGGTAGCCCCGCGAACCGCTCCGGAGGAACTCCAGGTACTGTTCGGCGGCGGGTTCGCCCTCCTCGAGAATCTTGTCGGCCAGTGCGACCGCCGCGCTGATGCCGGTGCTGTACTGGTAGACGTAGTACGCCCGGTAGAAGTGCGGGATGCGCATCCACTCGCGCTCGATTCGGTTGTCGACCACCGCGGGTTCGTAGAACTCGCGCTTGAGGTCGCCGTAGATCTCGTCGGCCCGGCCGGGGGTCAGCGCCTCGCCGTCCTCGACGACCTGGTGAGCCTGGTACTCGAAGTCGGCGAACATCGTTTGGCGGTAGAGCGTCGAGCGGAACCGCTCGAGGTACTCGTTGAGGACGTGGCGGCGGAACTCGGGGTCCTCGACGGTCTCGAGCAGGTGGTGGGTCAGCAGCGTCTCGTTGACGGTGCTTGCGACCTCCGCGACGAAGATCTCGTAGCGCCCGTAGACGTAGGGCTGGGTTTCGCTCGTCAACTGGGAGTGCAGCGAGTGGCCCAGTTCGTGAGCGAGGGTGAACATCGAGGAGATGTCGTCCTGGTAGTTCATCAGGATGAACGGCTGAGTGTCGTAGGTACCGCCGGAGTACGCGCCCGAACGCTTATTCTGCGTCTCGTAGACGTCGACCCAGCGGGATTCGAGGCCCTCCGCGACCCGGGACTGGTAGTCCTCGCCGAGCGCGTCGAGGGCGTCGACGACGTACTCGGTCGCCTGCTCGTACTCGACGTCGGGCGTCTCGCTCTCGGTCATGGGCATGTAGAGGTCCCACATCTGGAGTTCGTCGACGCCGAGCGCCCGGCGCTTGAGTTCGGCGTGGCGGTGGAGTTTGTCGAGGTTGTCCCGGACGGTGTCGAGCAGATTGTCGTACACCGCGGTCGGGACGTTGGGGCCGTCCATCGCCGCCTCGCGGGCCGAGTCGTAGCCGTGGATGCTGGCGAGGCGCACGTCCGCCTTCACGCTGTTCTTGTAGGCGGTGCCGATGGTGTTGCGCATGTCGGAGATCTGGTCGTAGAACGTCTCGTGGACGCGCTCGCGGAACTCGCGGTCGGGGTCCTTCAGCAGGGTCGTGAGGTTGTTCTGGGTGATCTCGACCGCGTCGCCGTCGGGGCGCTCGACGGTCCCGTACTCCATGTCGGAGTTCATCAGCATGTTGTAGATGTCGCCGGCCGCGCCGGTGACCTCGCCGAGTTCGGCGAGCACGTTCTCGACCTCGGCCGACCGGGTGTGTTCGGCCATCCGGAGCACGTCGTGGAGGTAGTGGTCGTAGGCCTCCAGGCCGTCGGTCTCCTCTATCATCCGGTCGAGTTCCTCCTCGGAGAGCGACTGGATTTCGGGGTCGAAGAAACTGCTCGCGCTGTTGGCCTCGGAGGCCAGGGCCATCGCGCGGGAGGTGAGCGCCTGATAGTGCTGGTCGGCGGTGTTCTCGTCCTTGCGCATCCGGGCGTAGGAGGCGACCATCTCGACCTCCCTGGATATCTCGTCGCTAAGTTCGAGCGCCGACAGTAGGGTCTCGCCGTCTTCGGTGAGTCGGCCCTCGTAGGCCGCGAGGTCGTCGAGTCGGTCCTGGACCGCCTCGTAGGCCTCCTCCCAGTCGTCGTCGTCCGTGTAGATGCTCTCCAAATCCCACTTGTATTCGGCGTCGATATCAGAACGTTCGGGAACCGAACTCATACCACTCCGTTAGGAAAGCCAACCTGTAAGCCTTTGTCATTCGGTCGGCGGTTCCGGTAGCGGGCGGGGTCGGTAGGGCACGAAGGTGCGGTAAGCCGGCAGAACGGAAAGGGAAACGAACCTCTGCAGACGCTCGGTGAAACTGACCGCCGGGTAGGACTGAAAGGGGCCGGCCGCTCGCGCATCGCTTGGTCGTCTCTGGAGGCGACTATTCTCGCCGAGCGCCGCAGGCGCGAAGCGTGAATATCCTCCAGAGCGACCGCGAGCGGGCGGGGGCTTTCGAGGCGGTTTCGTTTAGTGCGTCGTCGCAGTTCGTCACGAGTGACCAGTTCTCGCCTTCCCGTTCGTGCACAACCTCATCTCTGTCCCCACCTTTTTTCCCTCGCTCGCCCCATCTCGTGCCATGACCGACGTGGACCGCGCGCTCGGCGCGGCGTGGATCGACGACTACCCCTGGGAGTTCATCACCCGACTGACCGAGATCGGCGACCGGATGGGCGGCCACCCCGGCGAGCGCCGGGCGGCCGAACTGGTCGCGGAGGGGTTCGAGCGGGCGGGCGCCCGTGAGGCGACCGTCGAGTCGTTCGAGATGCGCCGCTGGACGCGGGGCGACGCCGAACTGGCCGTCACCGACCCCGTCGAGCGCTCGTTCGAAACCATCGCGTTGCCGTACTCGCCGTCGGGCGAGGTCCGGGGCGAACTCGTCGACGCGGGCCACGGCACGCCCGAGGAAATCGACGAACACGACGTGTCGGGCAAAATCGTCGTCGCCTCGACGACCACCCCGCGCGGGTCGCGGTTCGTCCACCGGATGGAGAAGTTCGGCCACGCCGCCGCGGCGGGCGCGGCGGCGTTCGTCTTCCGGAACCACAAGCCCGGCCAACTCCCGCCGACGGGGGCGCTCGAGTTCGACGCGGAGGCCGCGATTCCGGGCGTCGGCGTCAGCATGGAGACGGGCGACTGGCTCACCGAGTACGCGGAGCGCGGCGCTCGCGCCGCGCTCCGCGTGGAGGCCGACACCGACCGCGGGACGGGCCACAACGCCCACGCCCTTCTGGGACCCGACACCGACGACGAGATCGTCGTCGTCGGCCACCACGACGCCCACGACATCGCCGAGGGCGCGCTCGACAACGGCTGTGGCATCACGACCGTCGTCGCCGCGGCGCAGTTGCTCGCCGACATCGACCTCGACACGACGGTCAGGGTCGCGGGCGTCGGCTGCGAGGAGATCGGCCTGCTCGGCGCGGAGGCGCTGGCCGAGCGCCTCGACCTCGATTCCGTCCGCGCCGTCGTCAACGTCGACGGCGCGGGGCGGTTCCGGGACCTGCGGGCGCACACTCACGGCTCGGAGACGATTCGGGAGGTGGTCAAGACGGTCGCCGACGAGGCGAACCAGCCGATAGACGTGCGCGACCAGGTCCACCCGTTCAGCGACCACTGGCCGTTCTTGAAGCGCGGCGTGCCGGCGCTCCAACTCCACAGCGAGAGCGGCGAGCGGGGCCGCGGATGGGGCCACACCCACGCCGACACCCGCGACAAGGTCGACGACCGAAATATACGGGAGCACGCGATACTGACCGCCCTGCTCGTCCGGGAACTCGCCGCGACCGACGAGGTGCCCCGCCAGAGCGCCGAGAAGGTCGCCGGGAACCTGCAGGCGGGCAACTACGAGGAGGGGTTGCGCGCGGCGGGCATCTGGCCCGAGGGCTGGGAGTAGCGCCGAACGACTCCGATTTCCGCTACACCCTTAGTTTCGTCTTGTCAAACTCTTGTTCTTATCGCGCGGTCCGGTAATCGCATCCACGATACCGACGCGATACCTTAGACCATTGTTAACTACCAGCAGACGGTGTTGGGTATCGTTACCATGGGGCGAGAAAATCGCACGGACGCGATTCGGGGAATCAGCCGGCGACGACTCCTGGCGGGACTCTGCACGGGTGCGGTCGCCACGGCGACCGTCGGGGACCGTGCAGTCGCAACCGAACGCAGGTCGCAGAACGCGCCGGAACCGGGCAAACGGATAACGAACGCGCGACGAATCGGAACGCGAGACGTCTCTGACTACGACTACAAGGCGCTGTGGTCGTACCGCAAGCGCAAGTCGTTGGAGGTGTTGCTCTCCGACGCTCGCGTGAACGAGGTCGCTCGCGACTGGATCGGGGCGTTCGAGGCCTACGACCCGCTGACCAACCACCTGGATTCGATCAGCGTCCAGGGGACCACCGACATGAGCGCCGAAGGAACCGTCGCGTCCGGGACGTTCGACGTCACGGCGAACGACCGGCAGGTCGCCTACGGTCTGGTCGACCGTCGAACCGACGAGTTGGTCGCTCTACAGCTCACTGAACCGGAGGACGTCACGTGGGAGCGGAGCTTCGGCGGTCAACCGGGCCGACGCCGCCACGAGTTCGTGCTGTCCAAAGAACGGGTCTGGCAGCACCTCGCGAACCGGGAGTGGTACCCGCTGGTCAAGGTCGCCGAGAGTATCACCGGATACGCTGACTACCCCCACGGGGCGGTCACGCCCACCGCGTACTTCTTCAAAGACGACGGGAAGCTCTCGGTCCTGAGCGCGTTCCTCGACGTGCGGAATCCGGACGACCCGAAGCTACTTGACGTCACCGTCGTCGACCGGTTCGTCGAACACCCGGCGCAGGAGATCGCGCGGTCGATCACGCCCAACGGCGGGACGCGACTCGGACGGATTCCCGAGATTCCCGAAGATAAGCGGCCGCAGATCACCGGTGTACGGGGGTACCACAACATCGAGCAAGTTTCCCGGACTATCGACCGAGCGGGATGGAACGTCGAGTGGACGCCGCCGACCACCCAGGGCGCCGAGGTCGCGGCCGGATTCAACGGCAAGCCGGTGTTCGCGAAGGTCGCACCGTACGTCACCTTCACCGGCTACGACCTGCCGCGGCGGAACGGCCGAAGCACGGCGGAGTGGCTGTTCCCGAACGACGAACCTGTGTTCAGCGGCGAACTCCTCTACTGGGACATCCACAGCCAGTCGTTCGGCGGACCGGGCGTGCTGAGCCTCACGTCGTATCCCAAGACCGGCCGGCGTCCCGAGGGGTTCCGGTTCCGGACGCACTTCCACACTGGAGCGCTACCGAACGCGGTCGACTTCCACTCCGGGCACCGGTTCGGCCCGTACAACTACCACATCTCCTACGAGTTCTACGGAGACGGCGTCTTCAGGCCGGTGTGGCAGCGCCAGGGACCCGGGTACGTGACGGAGTTCATGTTCGAGCGCGAGCGCAAGAACGACGGTCCCGTCCAGTTCTACGTCTCCGCGTGGGCGATAGACGTGACGCCCGGCACCGCGAACGGCGTCCGAACCAGGGTCTTCGACGGCCAAGAGTGGACGACGCCGGAGTCGGAGTTCTACCTCCAGGGCAACGAGCACTCGGTCGTCCAGTTCTCGAACCCGAAC
Organism: Halorussus vallis; assembly: GCF_024138165.1. NCBI lineage: Archaea > Methanobacteriati > Methanobacteriota > Halobacteria > Halobacteriales > Haladaptataceae > Halorussus > Halorussus vallis. Next base: position 1,983,322 of record NZ_CP100000.1, read on the forward strand.
GGCTCCGAAACCGTCTCGATTCCGCTCGACGAGACGAAGGAGATGGTGGTGGTCCGCAAGCGGGCCGGCGAAATCGGAGAGGCGACCAGGGTCGAGAACATGGACGCGGAACTCGCGTTCTACCACCCCGCGCAGTACGTGAGCGGCGACCCGATTCAAGGCGAGCGGGTGTACGCCTGGTTGCTACTCGAAGCGCCGACGTACGAACTGCCGCACTCCGCGGGCGTCACTACCTACTCCGCGTTCGGGGATATCGGCCTGCAGGGGTACTGAGACGGCCGTCTCAGCCGGCATCCCCCGCTCACACTCCGCTCGCGTTCACTCGACTCGCTGGAGCACTTCGTCCGCTACGCGCGCGCCGGTCGCCCGCTCCTCCCAGAGTGACTCGAACACTTCTCGCGCGCTCTCGGTGGCCGCGTCGTCGACCGAGAACTCCAGTTCCGGATACTCCACGTCCACCAGCACGAGCGGCGCCGCCGGCGCGGGCGCGACTCCTTCGGGCCCGGTAACCGGTTCGGGGCCGAGAACGCGCGCGACCTTCCCCAACTCGGCGTCGCCGGACGCCACCGCGTGGACGAGCGAGACGACCCTGCGGACCATCTCGCGGGCGAACCCGCCGGCTCGAAGGCGGAACACCAGGTAGTCGCTGTCCCGCGACACCTCGCCGCGTAGCTCCCGTACGGTGTTCTCGTCGTCCGACGTGAGGTTCCGGAAGTCGTTCTCGCCGCGGAGTTCTGCGAGCGCCGATTCCGCACGTTCGAGGTCTGCGTCGGGCGCGTACAGGTGGTAGACGTACTCTCGATACTCGGCGTGGTGAGTCGCGTGGAAGCCCGCGGGCGCGTCGGCGCCGGCCCACGCCCGAATCGACGCCGGGAGTTCGCTGTTGAACGCCCGGGGCGTGAGCCAGTCGGGACACGCGAAAGCGACGGTCTGAGCGACCGCCGAGACGCCGGCGTCGGTCCGGCCCGCCGCGGCGTAGCCCTCGGGCTTTCCGTCGGCGACGCCGAGACGCCCGAGCGCGGTGAAGATACGTCCCTCGACCGTCGGCACGTCGGGTTGGCGCTGGAAGCCGTGATAGGGGCGACCGTCGTACGCGACCCGGAACGCTCGCATGGTGCTCAACTCGGTGTCGGCGGCGGAGGTACTTAGTTTGGCGGAAGGCGCGTCCACCGGAACGTCTCGACCGCAACCACGGATACCAATGCGACACCGGAGACACTGCCGAACGTTCAAGTACGAAGCCGCGGCCAACCCGCCCCGTGACGTAGCACTCGCCGCGGAGGGTTCCGCGATTGCACGGTACGTCCCTCCGCGATTCGCTCTTCGAGACGCGGGCGGAGACCGAGCGTCTCCGCCCGCGTCTCGTTCGTGCCGTCTGTTCGCCACTCTTCGGACGACCCGGGAGACGCGTCACTTGCGGTCGAACGCCCGCTCCCTCGAACCGGCCGCCTCGACGTTCTCGGTTTCCAGCAGTCGTTCGAGGCGGCGCTCGAACTCGTCGTGGGTCAGTTCGCCGTCGGCGTAGCGCGAGCGGAGCCTCGCCACCGGTTCGTCCGACGCGGGCGTTTGGTCGGCCCGGGCGCCGTCGCTCTCGTTCTCGCTCTCGACTATCGGCAACTTCTCTCCGATGAGCGCGACCAGCGGGACGGCGATGAAGAAGCCGAGGACGAAGATGCTCGGGACGAGGAACTCCAGGCCCAGCACCGCCGCGAACGCCGTCAGCCCGAACGTCAGGACGGTCAGGACCAAGAGCAGTCGACTCTTCTCGAACTGCAACGAACGCTGGTTCATGGTCGGCGCTACGAGGGACGCCGACAAAAAGATTCAATCTCGCAACTACTCGAAGTCCTCGTAGGTCGGCCGGTGCTCGTCTTCGGGCGGGAAATCGTCGACAGGCACCTGGGTCTGGTCGCCGGAGGCCATGTCCTTGATCGTCACGTTCCCGTCGGCGAGGTCCTGCTCGCCGACGATGACAACCGTCTCGGCGTTGACGGAGTCGGCGTAGTCGAGCTGTGCGCTGAAGCTCCGCCCCGAGACGTCCGTTTCGACGACGAAGCCGCGCTCGCGTAGCTCGCGGGTGATTTCGGACGCGACGTCGCGGGTGTCGCCGACCTGCAGGACGTAGTAGTCGGTCGTCGCCTCCTCCTCGGGCCAGACGCCCGCGCGCTGACAGAGCAGCGAGAGCGGCGCGACCCCCGGCGCGACGCCGACGGCGGGCGTCGGCTGACCGCCGAAGCTCTCGATGAGGTCGTCGTAACGACCACCGCCGAACACCGACCGCTTGACCTCGCCGGTCGAGTCGAAGCACTCGAAGACGACCCCGGTGTAGTAGTCGAGGCCGCGCGCGGTCCGGAGCGAGAGTTCGCAGTACTCCCGCGCGCCGAAGTCGGCGGTCGCCGCCAGGACGTCCTGGAGGTTCGTGACCGCCGCCTCGACGCGGTCGGTGCCCGCGAACTCGATGAGGTCGTCCAGATCTTCCTCGCTCTTGTCGAGCAGCGCGTCGAACTGCTCGGCCTGGTCGTAGGAGAGGCCGGCGTCGTTGAGCAGGCCGTGGTATTCGGCTTCGTCGACCTTCTCGCTCTTGTCGACCGCGCGGATCGCCGCTCGAGCGTCCACGTCGGCGTCGAACGATTCGAGCAGGCCGCCGAGGATGTCGCGGTGGCTGACCCGGAACTCGAAGTCGTCGGCGGTGAGTCCGAGTCCCGTCAGCGCGTCCGCGGCGTAGGCGAGAATTTCGGCGTCGGCGCTGGGGTCCGAAGAACCGAAGATGTCGGCGTTGAGCTGGTAGAATTCGCGGTACCTGCCCTGCTGGGGTTCCTCGTACCGCCAGAACGGCCGGGTCGAAACCCACTTGATGGGTTTGGTGAGCTCCTGCTGTTTCGCCACAACCATCCGGGCGACCGTCGGGGTCAGTTCGGGCGTCATCGCGACCTCGCGGCCGCCCTGGTCCTCGAATGCATAGAGTTCGTCGACGATGCCCTCGCCGCTCTTGTCGACGTACATCTGCGTGCGTTCGAGCGCGGGCGTCCCGATCTCCCGGAAGCCGTACCGGTGCGCGGTTTCTTCGAGCGTGTCGAACATCTCGCGGCGCGCGCTCATCTCCGGGGGGTAGAAGTCCCGGAAGCCCTTGATTCGGTCGTACATGTGCTCGGATTGGGCGAGCGCGCGCTTGAAAGCTTCCGTTCGGGCGAGGCTCCCTGCGGCGGTCGACATCCGACCGCCGGAAACCGTGGGGAGTCGGTCGTCGGAGTCGGGTCAGCGAAAGCCGGTCACGTAGGTCTGGGTGTGGTCGGGGAACACCTCGGCGACGGCCGCCTCGCCGTGTTCGTCGGCCAGTAGCGTCCGGAGTTCGTCCTCGTAGTCGGCCTTCGGTATCTCCTCGCTCGGGCCAGTCGTCACCGACAGTTTCGCGCCGACAAGCCGGTCGACCGCCGCGCGGCCGAACCCGGCCAGCGGGACGATGTAGTCGACGTCGTGGCGGTCTTCGAGGCTCTGGGCCTGCGCCCGCGAGATGGAGGGCACCCGGTCGTCGCGCCGGGTGCCGTCGGCGACCGCGTCGAACCCCATGTCGGCCACCGATTCGAGCGCGTGCTGGTGGACTCGCTGGATGCCGTTGCGCGGGTAGCCGTCTTCGCGCATTCGGTCGACGACCTCCTCGGCCACGGCTTCGTCCAGGTCGACGGTGTCGAAGTCGAAGCCGGTCGCCTCCGCCGTCTCGCGGGCGTGCTCCCACGCGTCGGTGACGCCGAACCGGGCGGTGACCAGCGTCACGTCGTAGAAGTCGTCGAGCAGGAGTGCCGCCAGCGTCGAGTCCTTCCCGCCGCTGTAGAGGAGTCCGAGTTCCATCTCAGCGCCGCCGGATGTTGAAGCTCTTCGAGTCGGGCTTCAGTTCGCGGAGGAGCTCTTTCATCTTGTCCTCGTCTATCTGGCCGTTGACCCGGCCGCTCTGGGCCAGCGCCAGAATCTGCTGTTCGACGCGGTCGGCGAAGTCGGGCTTGCTCATTCGGACGGAGTTGAGCCGCTTGCGCGCGCCGTCGGTGAGGTACTTGCGGAGCAGCGCCTGCTTCTGGGCGTCGGCCTGCTGCTGGGCCTGCTGTTGGGCCTCCTCCTGTTCGCCCTGCTCCTGCATCTCCTGCATCTTCTGCTTGCGGAGTTCTTCGAGTCGTTCGTCGTCGGGGCTGTCGCTCATACTACTCGTTCGTTAACGCGCACGGCCAAAAATGATTACGGAGGGCGGCCGGCGCGCGGGGGTCGTCGAACGTCGGCGGCGCTATCGGAGTCGGGGTTCGACGGCGCGAAAAAGCGGCGGAGCGCTCAGGCGTAGCGTTCGAGTTCGGGGCGGTCGAGGTCCTCCATGACCTCGCCCGCGGTGTCGTCGAGCAGGCTGCGACCTTCGCCGGTCACGATGCGGCCCGCGCCGCCCTCGGTGTCGACGAGGTCCTCGTCTTCGAGCTGCTGGAGCATCGTCCGGATGATCTTCCGGCTGCCGTTGCGGCGGTGCTCGGGCGCGACCTGGTAGCGGTTCGAGCCGTCCTTCTTGCCGCCGTACTCGGTGGCGAGGCGCTCGACGCCGACCGGCCCGTTGGTGGCGACCTTGCGGAGCACGCTGGCCGTTCGGAGGTACCAGAAGTTCTCCTGCTCGGGCGGGAGTTCGCGCTGCGTGCCGGTCTTGGTGAACGTGGCCCAGTCGGGTTCGTCGATTCGGTCCTCGAGCTTCGCGGCGACCGCCTCGATGAGGTCGTCCGCGGGAACGTCGTAGAGCGTCGTCATACCCACGAATTCCGTTCCGCGGCGTTTAAAGCCATCGTTACAAGCCGACGCGTCCGCCGGATTCCTCGCGGCCCCGCCCCGCGCGCTCACTCGCCGACGCCGTAGGCGTTGTCGGCTTCGAGCATCGCGGTGGCGCTCCCGCCGATCAGGACGGGCAGCCAGTAGGTCGCCCCGCGGTGGATGAGCGCGGCCGCGGCCGCGGTCTGGGCGTCGACGCCCGTCACAGGAACGATGAGCACGACGAGTGCGGCCTCGACGCCGCCGAGGCCGCCCGGCAGGGGCGTGACTCCCGCGACACTCGCCAGCGGGACGACGAACAGCGCGGCGGCGAACGGGACCTGGTGGCCGAGCGCGAGCAACGATAGCCATAGCGAGACGGACAACAGCAACCACCCGAACGCAGAGAACGCCAGCGCGAGCGCGAGCTGGTGACGGTCGCCCGCGACCCGTTCGAGCGCCGCGAAGAAGCCCGAGATGCGTCGCCGGATCGTGGCCTCCTCGGGCGGGTCGACTCGGGGGAGCACGCGCCCGAGCGTACCGCCGACGCGGCCGACGACGCCGACCGCGAGGTCGGCCGCCCGGTCGCGGTTCCGCCAGGCGAGGTAGGCCGCGGCGGGGACCGCGAGCGCCAGCGCGACCAGCGAGACGGCCGCGAACTCGACGCGGTCGCCGACGGTGAACTTCGCGGTGTAGTAGCCCACGCCGACGAGCGCGAACGAAACCGACGGGACGAAGTTCAGGGTGTCGACGCTGGCGACCGCCGCGAGGCCGTTCTCGTACTCGGTGCCCGTCGTCCGGGAGACGAGCAGGGCGCTGAACGGTTCGCCGCCCGCCTGCCCGAACGGCGTGATGTTGTTGGCGAACGTCGCGCCCGAGAAGAGCAGGAATGCCCGGGGGACCGACACCGTGACCGCGATGACCGACAGCACCGTCCGGAGCGCGAGACTCCACGCGAGGAGCCATCCGACCGCGACGACACAGACGGCCGCGACGAGAGGCAGGTCGGCGTGGGTCAGCGCCGCCGCCACGTCGTCCAGTCCGACCAGCGAGTAGAGGCCCAGCAGGACGACGACGGCGGCACCGAATCCGACCGCTACGGACCGCGCTTCCCCGAGGTCTACGTCCATCGGTTCGACCGACGGGGGATTGGGGCTTGAAGCCACCGAAGAACGGTTCGGAACGATGGCTAGGGAGACTAGTTATTACGGGCACCCTGTAGCTCCCACTTCGAATTCTGAAACCGGAAGCCAGCGAACACTCGCGACGAATTGCAGCAGTAACTGGAAACGTGACCGCCTCGAAAGTCCCGCCCTGCCGGTTGATCTTCCGGGCGCTCCTGTGGTTTGGTTCACCGGCGGTTTCGAAGGTTGAACGTCCCACGTGGCGCGCGGGTACGACCCCCATACGACACACGTCCCACCGAACCCGATGTCTCGCAGCAAAGACAGGACACTTTTCTCCGCCGGGACGCAATCGAAGTGCATGGACGAGCGGGCGGCCTTGGCGGCCATCGCCGACCGACTGCCGAGCGCCGGCGACGACGCCGCGGTCGTGGACGGGCAGGTGCTGACGACCGACATGCTCCACGAGACGACCGACTTCCCCGACGGGACGACCCGCTACACCGCGGGCTGGCGGGCGGTCGGCGCGTCGCTGTCGGACGTGGCGGCCATGGGCGCGCGAGCGACCGCCGCGGTGGCGGTGTACGCCGCGACCGAATTCGACCCCGACGAACTCGACGCGTTCGTCTCGGGCGCCAGCGACGTCTGCGAGGCGGTCGGCGCGGAATACGTCGGCGGCGACCTAGACCAGAGCCGGGAGTTCACCGCCGCGACCACGGCGCTCGGCCGGACCGACGACCCGGTGTTGCGCTCGGGCGCGAGCGCGGGCGAGGTCGTCTGCGTGACGGGGACGCTCGGTCGGAGCGCGGCCGCGGTCGAACTGTTCGACCGCGGCGACGTCGAACGCGCCAACGAACTGTTCCGGTTCGAACCGCGGGTGGCCGCCGGGCGCGCGCTTGCACCTCGCGCCACCGCGATGATGGACTCCTCCGACGGCCTCGCGCGGTCGCTCCACCAACTCGCGGAGGCGAGCGACTGCGGTTTCTCCGTGGAGTTCGACGCGCTCCCGGTCGACGAGGCGGTCCGGGCGGTAGTCGAGGATAGTGACGGCGGGGAGGACGAGATTCGGGAACTCTCCGTCTTCTTCGGCGAGGATTTCGAACTCGTATTCACGCTCCCCGAGTCCGACCTCGCGGCCGCGAGGTCGGACTCGCCGACGCCGATATCGGTGGTCGGCGAGGTCACCGAATCGGGCGTCGAGATGGACGGCGAGGCGCTGGCGGACCGCGGGTACACTCACGGGGCGTGAGAGTACGGACGAAGAGCGAGACGACCGATTTCAGGCGACGAATCTCAGGTGATGATTTCGATTGGCACCGGCGTGAAACACAGCGCGCCGAGCAGGAACGTCAGGAGTCCCACCAGCTTCCGGCGCACGTCCAACCGACGGTCGTCTATCGGCTTGGCCGGGCCGACGTAGGCGACCCAGGTCGCGAGCAGCCCCCAGAACACCCACAGCACCGAGGCGTTCGACACCTGCTTGACGTAGAAGACGTAGGCCGCGAGGCCGAACAGCGCGACGGGCACCAGCGCGGCGACCCGTTCCTGCTGTTCGCCCACCATCGCCCGGACGATGTGGCCGCCGTCGAGTTGGCCGACCGGGATGAGGTTCAGGAAGGTGATGAACATCCCGACCCAGCCGCCGATGACCACCGGGTTGACCGACTTCGTCGGGGTATCGTAGGTGAGCGGTTCGCCGACCGCGGCCGCGATGATGTGCAACAGCGGCGGGTAGCCGAACTCGACCTCGATGGTGTTGGCGCTGGCTAAGAACTCCTGAGAGACGGTCACCGGTTCCATCGTCAGTCCGACGGCGGTGACGACGACGGTGGCGACCAGCCCCGCGAGCGGGCCGGCGACGCCGATGTCGAACAGCGCCTCGCGGTCGGGCATCTGGCCCTTCATCCGGATGACCGCGCCCATCGTCCCGATGAGCGTCGGCATCGGGATGAAGTACGGAAGCGACGCCTCGACGCCGTGGTAGCGGGTCATCACGTAGTGGCCGAGTTCGTGAGTCAACAGCACCCCGAGCACCGCCGCGGTGAACGGCCAGGCCCGGAGCGCGGCCGCCGGATTCTGCGCGACGTCGATGTGGTACCACGCCGCCCCCGCGTAGAGCGTCGAGATGACAGTGAGCAACAACAGTACGACGTTCGTCCACGGGAAGCCGTCGATGCCCGTCTCGGCGGGTTCGGCGACCAGCACGTACTCGCCGGTTCGACTGGAGAGATTCACCTCGTAACCGTACTCGCGGAACAGCGGCCACACGGTTTCCATGAGCCGTTCCCGGGGCACGGTCGGTTCGCCGTAGTACACTATCTGCTCGCCGTCGCGGCGGGTTTCGTACACTCGAAACACCGAGGCGAGTCGCTCCGGCGAGGGACCGTCTGCGGGCGGGTCGGTCGCACCCATTCGTTTCGAGATACGTCGCGCTCGTTGATAAACCCCCGGACGACGGCCGGATTCGTTCCCGCTGGCTGAAGCGTTCGGCCGCGGGACGACCGACGCCGGCGCCGGCCACCCCGGAGCGACGCCGACTGCGCGGACCGGGGCGTTTATCCGACTCGGTCGGAATGGGGGAGGTATGAAACCGCTCCACGCCGACTACCCCTTCCTCGAAGCCGCACGGGAGGCGGTCAGAGAGGCCGAGATAGACCTCTCGGCGGTCATCGCGGGCGAGCGGGTCGACGGGACGCGCCATCCGGCGGTCGAGCGCGGCGTCGAGCGCGTGCGCCGGGCGCTGCTCGACGGGACGGTCGAACCGCCCGAGGACGCCCGTCACCCCGGCGTCCAGACCGAACTCCTCTCCTACCCGGTGGCGCGGGTGCTGGTGTCGATGCTCGACACGCCCGGCGCGGTCGAGAAGTACGCGAGCGCCGAAGCCGAGACGGCCTACGAGCGGTTCACCGACGACTTCGAGGTGTCCGACGACGGCGACCTCCGGAGCGCCGACAGCGGGACGGTCACCCTGGAGTACCTGCTCTCGGAGGTCGACCTCGCCGACGCCGTCGAGTCCCACCAGGACGGCTACCGGATGGCGGTCACCGAGTACCTGCCGCTGGCCTCGGGATTCACCGGCGACGAGTGGCGGCTGGCCGCCCGACAGCTCTCGGACGGCCAAGTGGCCCTCTCGGAGGACGAACTCCACGCGCTGCTCCGGGAGGCGGTCCGGCGTCAAGTCGCCGACGGCCTCCCGACTCAGGTGCCCGAGGAGATTCAGGCGGAACTCGCCGACGAACTCGGCGAACTCGAGGAGTCGTTCTCGGAGGTCGACGTCTCGCGCAACATCGACGTGCTCGCGCCCGAACTGTTCCCGCCGTGCGTGTCGGCGCTCGTCGAGCGAGCGCGCGAGGGCGAAACTCTGCCGCCCCACTCGGCGTTCTCGCTGACCGCGTTCCTCGCCAGCGTCGGCGCCGACGCCGACGACATCGCGGAACTCACCGGCGAGAGCCAGGGCGCGACCAGTCTGGAGTACCGGGTCGCCCGGGTGGCCGACGATAGCGGCGCTCAGTACCTCCCGCCGACCTGCGAGACGATGCAGGCCTACGGCGACTGCGTGAACAAGGACGACCGCTGCGAGACGATTTCGCACCCGCTGGCCTACTACGAGGAGGCGCTGGCCGACGCCGAGAGCGTCCACGACTGGCGCGAAGCCGAGAGCTGAGCGGGGTTCGCCGGTGGTCAGTAGCACGGCCTCATTCGGAATCGTCCGCGTAACCGTCGGGAGACGCAGGTCGCGTGTTTTCGTTGCCACCAGCGACCTGCGGACGACTATCGGGAACGGCGTAATCACTCCGGAACGTGCACTGGGGATACCCCGTTCCTTTTCACGAACTGTTTCTCGGTACGTCTTCGGTTCGTCCTCGAACAGCGGTTAGAGAGCGGCCTCTTGGCAAGGAATCGCCGAATATCTTTTTGGTTTGTGCTAGCGTATAGCACGCAGTGTTCCCTTTACACCATGACCCAAGCAACCATCACCACCAGAGGCGGGACTACCGCCGCACTGGCAGAGGAAACCGTCGAGGCACTTCGCCAGCGCCTGCGCGGCCGGCTACTCTCTCCCGAAGACGAGGAGTTCGAGGAGGCGACGCGCATCTGGAACGGCATGATCGAGAAAACGCCCGCGCTCGTTGTCCGACCGACGGGGACGGCGGACGTCGTGGCCGCGGTGAACTTCGCCCGCGATAACGACCTCCTGCTCTCGGTGAAGGGCGGCGGCCACAACATCGCGGGCACGGCGCTGGCCGACGACGGCCTGACCATCGACATGTCCCGACTCCGCGGGGTCATCGTCGATCCCGAAGAGCAGGTCGCGATAGCCCAAGCCGGCTGTCTCCTCGGCGATTTGGACCGTGAAACGCAACTCCACGGTCTGGCCGTGCCGGGAGGCTTCGTCTCCGAAACCGGGTTGGCCGGCCTGACCCTTGGCGGTGGCTTCGGCTACCTGACCCGCCGATTCGGCTGGACGGTCGACAACCTGCTGGAGGTCGAGATCGTCACCGCCGACGGGCGGGTCCGGCGCGCCAATCGGGAGGAGAACGAGGACCTCTTCTGGGCGGTCCGCGGCGCCGGCCACAACTTCGGCGTCGTAACCTCGTTCACGTTCCAGTTGCACGATGTCGGGCCGACCGTCTACGGCGGACTCATCGCCTGGCCCTTCGAGCGGGCGGACGAGATCCTCGACGCCTATCGGGAGTTCACCGTCGAAGCGCCCAGGGAACTCGCGGTGTTCCTTATCATCCGTCGAGCCCCGCATGCACCCTTCGTCCCAGAGGAGTGGCACGGCGAGCGAATCTGCGCCATGACCGTCTGCTACAGCGGTGACCTGGGCGATACCGCCGAGGTGCTCGCCCCGATTCGGGCGCTAGAAGGTCCCGTCGTGGACCTGCTTCGGGAACAGCCCTACACTCAACAGCAATCCTACCTCGACGCGACCCAACCGAAGGGGAATCACTACTACTGGAAGACCGAGTTCACCGCGAAGTTGAGCGACGACCTCCTGTCGACGGTCCAAGAACTAGCCGCAGAGAACCCCATCCCGGGTGGACAGATAGTCTTCGCCCACATCGGCGGAGCGCTCAACGAGCGCGACCCGGACGACGGGGCCGTAAACAATCGCGACGCCCGGTTCGCGTACGGAGCGGCCGGTATGTGGGAGCCGGACGACCCCAACGGGGAGCAGTACCGTGATTGGGTCCGCGATGCGTGGGAGCAGTTCCGTCCCTTCTCGACCGGCGGCAACTACATCAACTTCCAGACCGCCGACGAAAGCGAGGAACGCATCGAGGCGACGTACCGGGACAACTACGACCGACTCGTCGACATCAAAGAGAAGTACGACCCCGAGAACGTGTTCCAGGTGAACAGGAACATCCAGCCGAAGTGAGCGGGTGTTGCAGAGCAGAGCACGGTTGAATCGACGCAACGAGGGAACTCCGGCAGATTCCCTCCGAGCGCAGCCGATTCGAGGGGTAGAACCGCCGTGTACAGCATCGCCACCACTAGAGCGCTCTGAAGTCGAGAGGAACCGCGCGAGACGTTCGAACTAGTACTGCCGGGACATCCAGAAGCCGATGCCGGTCATCAGCAACACGAAGAGGACGATGACGCCCACGACCGCCAGCGCTCCCGTCTCCGTCAGTCCGCCGTTCCCGTACGTCACGCCGACCCCCATCAGCAGCGCGACGAACACTCCGACGGCGGCGGTCGAGACCGCGATTTCGCGGCGCGTCTCGTGGTCCATGGCCGGGGTTTCCGCCGGTGTGGCTAAAAGGGCTTCGAAACCACCTTTCTCCTCCACCTTTTGCTGTGCTCAGGAACGCGGCTTTGCCGCGTTCCTTCGCTGGCAAAATCTGGACCAAAAGCGCTTCGTCACCGCCTCTGCGGCGGCCAAAGGCCGCCGCTTCGACGGTTCCTCGGCCCGCTCGCTGCGCTCGCGGGAGAACTACTGGCGGTGCCGCAGTCGGCAAAGATACCAGCCCTCGCGGCAGTCGAACCCGTTTTTCGAGGAATCGAACGTCGCCATTCGCGGTAAGATTCGGTTTCTATCCTGCACGTGAAACGTTGTGAGAAAATCCCGAAATCGCCGACCCTATTCCGGCGTTTCTAGGGCTCTAAGCCCGCCTTACCCCTGTCCTCCCGCGCTGACAGATGTAACACTTAGGGTCGTCCGGCACCTACGAATTAGTACGCGGAATCGACCGTATTTCGACGAGTGGCGGGGTGGAGACGCAGATTTTCGTCGCGCGGTCGCCGCACCAATTAGAGGGAAGCCATGGCAAACACAACAGCTTCCGAACGAACGCGAGCACCGCTCGCTCCGACGGGCCGGATGGCCGACTTGGACATCCGCGCACAGCGCGCCCGGATGGAGCGAATGGCAGTCACGCCGCTCGGTGGCGGCATCTACGAGGTCGAGGGCCAGAGCGGCCACGTCTACAGCGTGGACCTCCCCGGCGGGCGCTGTACCTGCCCGGACCACAACTTCCGGGGCGTCCGGTGCAAACACCTCCGGCGCGTCGCGATGGAGGTCAACGAGGGCCTCGTCCCGCCGCCGGGCAAGCAGGCCGTCGAGTGTCTCAACTGCGGCGACGAGATCTTCGTCGACGAAACCGACCGCGGCCCGCACCTCTGTACAGAGTGCGCGCTCGAACCCGGCGAGACGGTCATCGACCGCGAGACGGGCGACCTCCTCGTGGTCGCCGAGACGACGATGCGGCGGGCCGACCAGGTCGAGATCCTCGACCGGGACTGCACCGTCGCCGAGTACCCGAACAACCGGCGCTACCGACCCGACGACGTGGTGGTCGAGGTGATGTATCCGATTCCCGCCGGCATCCGCGGCGACGACCTCAAACCCCACCACCTGCGCCGGTACTCGTTCCCGCGCGGGCGACTCGCCCGCCGGGACGAGGTCGACGACGACCAGGCCGAACTCAGCGACTTCGCGGTCGCCGGGAACGCGCAGTAGAAGCGGTAGAACTCCTTCTCGCTATTCGAGCATCGCGGCCGCCTCGTCGACGGACAGCACGCCCTGCTCGACGGCGACTAGCACGTCCCTGACCCCGTGGTCGGAATCGTCGTCGGTCGCGTCGTCGCCTCTCAGGGCCCCCATCTTCTCGCCGTCCTCCAGCGCCTTCTCCTTCTTGACGCGATAGTTGCCGCCGTCGGTCTGGTGGACGTCGGCGGGATGGAAGAAGTACCAGTCCTCGCGGTCGAACCGGACCGCTATCTTGGGCTTGGCGCCGAAGTTCTGGCTGAAGTACACCAGCGCCTCGACCTCCTCGCCGGTGAGGTAGATGGGGTCGCCCGAACTCGACTTCGCCTCGATGGCGTAGAAGACGTCGCCGTCGCCCGCGAGCACGTCCGGCAGTTCGCGCTCGGTGGCGCTCCCGCTTGCGGGCGCGCGCATCACGGCGAACCCCTCCTCGTCGAGTCTATTGACGAGTTCGCGCTCCCGGCGGTCGCCCTTGGCGTTCGACATCACCGCGTCCCCCGGAATCCCGTCGCGTCGGTCATGTTGGGTAGTGTCTCCTTCCCCGTGTTAAGTCCCTCGCAAGCGCGGTGTAAGTGAAACCGGGCGGCGGTCACGCCGACTCGGTCCCCGCCTTATTCTCGACTTCCGGCAGACGGGCGGTCGCCTCGACTTCCACGAGCATCTCCGGGTCGATGAGAGCCGACACTTCGACCATGCTCGTCGCGGGCCGAACGTCCCCGAACACCTCGCCGTGGGCGCGACCGACCGCCTCCCAGTGGTTCGCGATGTCGGTGACGTACATCCGGGTGCGGACCACGTCCTCGACGCTCCCCCCCGCTTCTCCGAGCGCCGACTCGACGTTTTCGAGCGCCCGTTTCGCCTGGGCGTAGGGGTCGCCCGCGCCGACGAGTTCGCCGTCCTCGTCGGTCGCGGTCGTCCCCGACACTTCGACGACGCGCCCGACGCGAACCGCCCGCGAGTAGCCGACTTTCGACTCCCACTCGGTGCCCGAAGCGACGTTCCGGCGTGCCATGTCCGACCCACGAGGCGCGGGACCTTCACTGTCGCCGTCGGTCAAGACCTCGCTCGGCCGGCCAGTCGGCTTTTTCGTCTTCCGGCCGTGTCGTGTTCCGTGTCGTCGAACGTCCCGGACGAGAACCGCGAAACGACCCCGTCGTCCGACGAGCAGAAATCTTCGGAGGCCATCCTCGCCGGAGAGATAACGATGGGCGTGACCGAACTCGAACGCCCCACCAGCGGCCTGTTCCTCTCGGGGCTGTCGGCGGGACTGGACATCGGGTTCGGCCCGCTGTTCATGGGCGTCGTGCTGACGGTCGTCGGCGGGTCGTGGGGGACGCCGGCGACCGAACTGCTCGTCGCGAACGCCTACGCTATCGGCTTTATCTTCGTCATCGGAAGCCGGGCGGCGCTGTTCACCGAGTACACGACGCTCGCGGTCCTGCCCGTGCTCGACCGGCGAGCCACGCTCGCACAGCTGGGTCGGCTCTGGGGGCTCGTCTACGCCGGGAACATCGTCGGCGGTATCGCGTTCACCGTCGCGATGGTGAACTTCGCGCCGGCGTACGGCGCGGTCGAGCGCTCGGTGTTCGCCGAGATTGCGACGCCGCTCGTCCACCACGAACCGGGAGTACTGCTCGCGGGGAGCGTGGTCGCGGGCTGGCTGATGGGATTGCTCTCGTGGCTACTCACCGCCGCCCAGGAGAGCATCTCGCGCATCGTCGTCGTCTGGTTGGTGGCGACCGGCATCGGTATCGCCCACCTGCCACACTCCATCGCCGGCAACGTCGAAGTGCTGGCGGGCACGCTGGTGTCGCCGTCGATAACGCTGGCGAACTACGTCGGGTTCCTCGCGCTCGCCACGCTCGGTAACGTCATCGGCGGCGGCATCTTCGTGGCGATACTCAAGTACGCCTACGTGGTCCGCGGCGTCGACTAGCGGCGTTGGGCGGCTTTCACTCGCGCATGTCGGCCGCCAAGAAACTCACCGCGGCCTCCGTCGCCGCGTCGCCCGGTTCGAGCCACGGCGTGTGACCGTGGTCGCGCAGCGTCACGAAGTCGGCGTTCGCCATCGCGCCGGCGACGGGGCGACCCACCGACGGCGACCAGAAGTAATCCTCCGTACCCCAGACGAACCGGGTCGACGTCTCCATCGCCTCGACCTGCTCGCGCAGGTCGAACTGCGGGCGCATCCCTCGGACGGTACCCAGCGTCTCCATCAGCGACCGAAGGCTCTCGCGCTGGCCGGGCAGGTCCTCGGTGACGAGCCCCGGCCGGAAGAAGGCGTCCGGGAGCGCAGAGTCGTCCTCGACGTTCATCTGTCGGTAGCCCCGCCGGGCGTCGGCGACCGACTCGGCCTTCAAGTAGTCGAACAGCCAGTCGCCGACCACCGGCAGATCGAGAACCTTGAACAGCGTCGGAATCGACCGCGAGAGGCCGGCCGGCGCGCCGATGGCGCAGAGCCGGTCCACCCGCTCGGGGTGGTCGAGCGCGAGCGCGAAGGACTGAAAGCCGCCCAGCGAGTTGCCCATCACCGCGGTTTCCTCGACGCCGACCGAATCGAGGAAGTCGGCCACGTACTCGGCGCCGAACTCCCGGAACCCGGTTTCGCGGTAATCGACCGCGGTCGAGAGGCCTCGGCCCGGCCGGTCGGGTGCGTAGACGGTGAAGCGGTCGGTCAACGCGTCGAACATCGGGAGCCACGAGGCGGAAGTCGTACTGAGTCCGTGCAGAAGCAGGAGCGGTGGCCCCTCGCCCGCGGTCAGGTAGTGGACGCGGCTGGCGGGGTCGGGGAGTTCGGTGTACGCCGAGCGAGCGTCGACGTCGTAGTAGTCGCAGACCGCGTCGAGGAACCGTCGGGCCTCGTCGCTGGGAACGTGGTCGTATTCGAGCGTCATGGTGGCGGAGTAGGTGCTCCGGAAGGAAAGTGTTAGCGACCGGACGTACGCGGTGCGCACGTCCGGTCATCAGTAGCCGTCTCCCCGCGGACGACAGTTCGCAACCGTTGCTCGCGATCGGAGGAATCCTCGGGGGAATCGCGTATCTCGGAACGATAGTGAAGGGCGCGTCGAGGTTGCTGTCGAACGGCGAGTAATCGCGGCTAGCGTCGAAACCGAATCGAACGTGCGCCCGCTCTTCGGGCCGACCGACGAGTACCGCTTACGTCCCGTGCTGCCAGCTACCCATGTACTCTTCCTGCTCGGGCGTCAACTCGTCTATCTCGATGCCCTCGGCCTCCAGCTTTATCTCGGCGATCTCCCGGTCGAGTTCGTCGGGCACGTCGTGGACGCCCGCGTCGTAGGCGTCACCGTTCTCGACCAGTTCGCGCACGCTGGCGGCCTGGACGCCGAAGCTCTGGTCCATCACCTCGACCGGGTGGCCGAGCGCGATGGGCGAAGCGAGGTTTACGAGCCGACCCTCCGCGAGGACGTTGATGCGAGTGCCGTCTTCGAGGCGGTACTCCTCGACGCCGTCGCGGGCCTCGCGCTGACTGGTCGCCAGGTCCGAGAGGGCGTCCAGGTCGATCTCGATGTCGAAGTGGCCGGCGTTCGCCAGCACCACGCCGTCGTCCATCTTCTCGAAGTGCTCGCGGGTGACGACGTCCCGGTTGCCCGTCGTCGTCAGGAACACGTCGCCGACTTCGGCGGCCTCGTCCATCGGCATCACGTCGTAGCCCTCCATGTGGGCCTCCAGCGCGCGCCGGGGTTCGACCTCGGTGACGACGACGTTGGCGTTCTGGCCGGCCGCCTTCTTCGCGACGCCCTTCCCGCAGTAACCGTAGCCCGCGACGACGACGGTCTTACCCGCCCACGAGAGGTTCGTCGTCATGGCGATGTTGGCCAGCGAGGACTCGCCGGTGCCGTGGACGTTGTCGAACAGCCGCTTCATCGGCGTGTCGTTGACGGCGAAGACGGGGTACTTCAGTTCGCCGTCGGCGTCCATCGCGCGCAGGCGGTGGACGCCGGTGGTCGTCTCCTCACAGCCGCCGACGATGGAGTCGATGAGTTCGGGGTAGTCCTCGTGGATGGCCGCGACGAGGTCCATCCCGTCGTCGACGGTGATGGTGGGTTCGAGGTCGATGACCGCCTCGATGGCGGCGTAGTACTCCTCGTCGTCGACCTCGCGTTTGGCGTAGGAGGTGATGTTGGGGTGTTCGTCGAGCGCGGCGCTCACGTCGTCGTGGGTCGACAGCGGGTTGCACCCAGTCACCGCGACCTCCGCGCCGCCCTCCGCGAGCGTCTCGACGAGCACGGCGGTCTTGGCCTCAACGTGCATCGCCATGCCGATGCGCTGGCCGTCGAGGGGCTGGTCCTCCTCGAACTCGGCCTGCACCGCGGTCAGTATCGGCATGTGCTCTCGTGCCCAGTCCATCTTCCGGTGGCCCTCCTCGCGGGCGGACGCCACGTCCTCGACCTGCTCGGAGATGGTCGGATAATCTGCCATGGCTAAACGAGAGGGGACCGGACCCAAAACGCTACCGAAGCCGGACGTCGACGGCCCGCCGTCGGAGTCCTGCTGGGTCCGGCTTCCCGCCGGACTGAAGCGTGCGGAGGAGCGAAAACGAGCGTCAGCGAGTAGTGTCGAAGGTCGCCGAACGTAGACGGTCGGCGACCGGAGGGCGGCCCATTGGCCCCGGGCGAGTTACGAAACGCGGGGACCCGGGCGACCGAACGGAGCGCGGTCGGAGCGAAGACCGTGTCCGCCGGATTTCGGACCTCAGCGGCCCTTGGCCTTGCCGTTGCCCTTCTTACCGTCGTCCTTTCCGCCGTCCTTCTCGTCGTCACCCTGCTCGCCGTCGTCGTTCTTGCCGGCGTGGTCGGGCTTGCCGTGGCCGTCGCCCTCGGCGGTGGCGTTCTGCTCGGCGTCGGCGTCGCCCTTCTTGCCGTCCTTCCCGGCGTGGTCGGGTTTGCCCGCGTCGCCACTCTTGCCGGCGTGGTCGGGCTTCCCTGCGTCGGCGGGCTTGCCCGCGTGGTCAGGCTTGTGCTCCGAACCGGGGTTGTTCGCGGTCACGAAGTCAGAGACGAGTTGGCCGAGCGGGCCGCCCTCGCTGCCGGCTTCGAGCATGTCGTGGACGAACGCCGAAACCAGTTGGCCGAACGACTTCGACTCCTCTTCGGCCGCGACGGTCAGCGTCGCGGTGGTCTGGGCGGTCAGGTTCTCCTTCTCGGTGGTGACGACGACCGTCACGTTATCCTCGGGTTCGGGGAGCGAGACGGTGCCGTCCTCGTCGGTCGCGTACTCGCCCGTCCCCGCGTAGGAGACGTTGCCGGCGGGCGCCACGGACACGGAGGCGTTGGCGACGGCCGAGCCGTTCTGCGTGACCGTCACCGTCGCACCCTCGTTGCCCGCGTCGTCGACCGAAACCGATAGCGGCTGGTTGGCCGACGTATTTGCGGCGGTTCCGAGCGCGGCAGTGCCCGCGGACGCGAACGCCGACAGGATTAGGACGCCGGCGAGCGCGACCGCGACGAGTCGATTGTTCGATTTCATGCACTCGTCTCCTCGAATCTCGACAGGATAAACCCCGCTCGCCGTTCGTTCGGTTCGCACGGTTCACCGACAGTACACGAAGCTCTCATATCTGCTTAGAAAGTTCAAAAAGCATGGAGAGCGTTCAACGATGATAGTTTAACGCGACATTTCTTCTGCGGCGAGGCGGAAACGTCGCGTTTCTTCTCTCTGTTCCGACGGTTGCGGTGAAGAAATCCGATACGTCTGTGCGGCGAGTCGAAGGTCGAATACTTACTCCGCGCGCTTGACCGCGGCGGCCGCGCGCTCCTCGGCCGCGGCACGCACGGCGTCGGCGTCGAGGGTCAGCACTTCCCGGTCGCGCATCAGCACCCGCCCGTCGCAGACGGTGTGGCGCACGTCCGACCCGCGGGCCGCGTAGGCGAGGTGGCTCACGAGGTCGTGGCGCGGCGTCAAGTGGGCGGCGTCGAGGTCCAGCACCGCGAGGTCGGCGTTCGCGCCCGCCTCGATGCGGCCCGAGTCGAAGCCGAGCGCGTCGGCGCTCCCCGTCGTCGCCATCCCCACGACCGCCTTCGCGGGGACCGCGCTGGCGTCGTCGGCCGCGAGTTTGCCGACCATCGCGGCGTCGCGCATCTCGTCGAAGAGGTCGAGGTCGTTGTTCGAGGCCGCGCCGTCGGTGCCGAGCGCGACGGTCACGCCCGCCTCGCGCATCGCCTGGACGGGCGCCATCCCGCTGGCGAGTTTCATGTTCGAGGCCGGGCAGTGGACGACCGCGGTGCCCGAGTCGGCCAGCACCCCGATTTCGCTCTCGTCGAGGTGGACGCCGTGGGCCAGGAAGTCGTCGGGGCCGGTCATGTCGCAGTCGCGGGCGTACTCGATGGGGCGTTCGCCCCGTTCCTCGACGATGGGGTCGACCTCGCCCTCGGTTTCGTTGGCGTGGTAGTGGAGCGGGACGCCCGCCTCGCGGGCCTTCGCCACGAACTCCCGGAGGAGGTCCTCGTCGACGGTCGTGAGGCTGTGGGGCATCACGGCCGTCTTCACCCGGCCGCCGGCCGCGCCGTCGAACTCCCGGGCCGTGTCGAGACTCGTCCGGAAGTCCTCGCGGGCGGCCTCCTCGTCCTTGCCGACCGTGACGACGCCGTGGCCGACGCGGGCGCGCAGGCCCGCCTCCTCGACCGCCGCGACGACCTCCGGGACGTGGAAGTACATGTCGGCGAACGCGGTGGTGCCCGACCGAATCATCTCCAGCAGGGCGAGGTCGGTGCCCGCCCGCACGTCCTCGGGGGTGAACGCTCCCTCGACTGGCCAGACGTCCTCTTGAAGCCACGCATCCAGCGGCTTGTCGTCGGCGTAGCCCCGCAGGAGCGTCATCGCGGCGTGGCAGTGGGCGTTGACGAGCCCCGGTATCACGAGGCCGTCTTCGGCGTCGAGCGTCTCGTCGCCCTCGTCGGTGTCGCCGACGTCGAGAATCGTCCCCTCGTCCCGGTCTATCAGCACGTCAGCTTCCTCGACCGAGAGGTCCGGTCGGAGCACCGTCCCGCCCGCGATTCGCAGGGTAGTCATGTCCCGACGTTTCGGCGGCGGGCGTGTCAATCCATCGGGTTCAGGACGGCCGGAACTCGAATCCTGACGAACCGCGAGCGCCGCGCGCTCACATCCCCGTCGAGTCAGTCCAGGGAAAAGGGGACCGCGTCCGCCACGGCGTCGAGGTCGGGGTCGACCGTCGGGGCGTCTCCGACCGCGTCAGCGGTCTTCTCGGGCCACGCGACGCCCGCCCCGGTGGCGACGCAGACGACCGTCTCGTCGGCGTCGAGCAGGCCGTCGGTGACGGCCTGCTCGACCACCGCGGGCGCGAGCGCCGACGCGGGTTCGAGGAAGTGACCGTCCTGACCGCAGGTCCGAATCGCGGCCTCGACGGCCGCCCGCGGGGCGGCGTAGGCCGCCCCGCCCGACTCCCGGACCGCCGCGAGCGCGTGGTCGCCCGAGGTCGTCCCCATCGTCGACGTGCTCAGCGGTTCCGGCCCGTCGTCGCGGCCGACCGACTCCGTGCCGGCCGCGACGGCGGCCGCGAGCGGATGGCGCTCCGCGGACTCGGCGCTGACCATCTTCGGCACCGCGTCGGTGATGCCGAGGCCGCGGAGTTCCCGGAACCCCTTCCAGACGCCGTAGAAGCCGTCGCCCGCGCCGACCGGGACGACCACCGCGTCGGGCACCTCGCCGAGTTGCTCGACCAGTTCGAACGCGATGGTCTTGTAGCCCTCGTAGACGTAGGGCTGGCCGGTGTACTGACCGTCGAGGTCGTAGGCGACGAACCAGCCGCGGTCGGCGAGTTCCCCGAGGAGGCGCTTGCGGGGCGCGTAGTCGGACAGGTGAATCGACTCGGCCCCGTAGGCCCGCATCTGGCGGTGGTGGGGCGCCTCGCTCGACGGCGAGACGAACGCGAGGACGCGCTCGACCCCCGCACGGGCCGCGTAGGCGGCCACGGCGCTCCCGTGGTTGCCGGAGGTCGCGGTCGCGATGCGGTCCGCGCCGTCGGCGACCGCCCGGGGGACGACGACGGTCGCGAGGCGGTCCTTCCACGACCACGTGGGGTTGGTCGTCTCGTTCTTGAGGAGGACTTCGAGGCCGGATTCTCGTTCGTCCGCCGACGCTCCCGCGCTCGCGGCCGCGAGCGCGGGAGCGTCGGCGAGGGGCGTCCAGCCCTCGCCCATCGGGACCGGCGAGACTTCCTCGGCCGGGAGGAAGCTGGCGTAGCGCCAGAGGTCGGTGCGGTCGCTCTCGGGGAGGGCGTCTGGAAGCGCACCCGCGTCGAACGCGACTTCGAGCGGGCCACCGCAGTCGGGGCACTCGGCGGGTCGGTCTTCGGGGTCGACGCGGGCGCCGCACGCGATGCACTCGAAGTCGTAGCGCATGGCTCGGCGTTCGCGGACCGCGGAAAAGTGGGTTCGGGAATCGGCGAGAAGCCCGTCGGTTCGTTTCGTCCGAGCGCGGCGATACCTTCACGGTCGATGAATATACTCCGGGAGAACAGCAAATGATTTAAATTAGCCCTCTTCTTTGAATCTCATGGCACGCGACACTGGCACGCGAGAATCGTTGCTCGACCGGCGCTCCTACCTAAAGATGGCAGGCGCGGCGGCTGCGACCGTCTCGGCATCCTCGGTCGCGACCGATTCCGTGGCCGCGGGCGGCGGGTCCCCGAACGGCAACGAGCTATCGGGCCTCCGGGGGGCCATCTACTGGCCCGCCCGCGCGTACAACCACTACCAGGTCTGGACCGAGTACGACCGCGCGGAGATCGAACGCGACCTCTCGTACGCGGCCGACCTGAACCTTGACGCGCTCCGCGTCGTCGTGGGCTGGGAGTTCTGGCGCGACCACCCCGGGAAGTTCCGCCGCGCGTTCGACCACCTGCTCTCGACCGCCGCCGACCGGGACCTCCAGATCCTCCCCGTCCTCTTCGAGAGCATCGGGGCCGAACCCGTCCCGAAGAACTTCGCCGACGACGACGTGATGACCGCCTTCGCGGTGAAGTCGCCGAGCCTGAAGGTCGTCGAGAACGAGTCGCTGTGGGACGGCCCCCGGAAGTTCGTCGAGTGGTTCACGAAGCGGTACGGCGGACGCGACGCCCTCCTCGCGCTCGAGATTATGAACGAACCGGGCGACCTGAAACCCCGCGTCGAGTTCTGCCGGGCGATGCTCCGGGCCGCCCGCGGCGTCGATTCTACGGTCCCGCTGACGATGGGCTGCAAGGACTTCAAGTACAACCGCCAGTACGCCGACCCCGAACTCGATGTCTACCAGTTCCACTACAACCTGCCGAAGACGGCCGCCGACATGGAGCGCAAACTCCGGGAGGCCGAGCGGGTCGCGGCCGACGCGGGCAAACCCATCTGGCTGACGGAGTGGCAGCGCTCGCGCCGGCCGGAACCGCCGAACAAGTTCCTGCCGAACTACTCGTCGGTCGCCGATATCATCGCCGACAGCGACGTCGACGGCGACTTCTTTTGGCAACTCATGCTCAAGCCGGCATACATCAACAAACCCCGGAAGATGGGGCGGCTGAACGGCCTCGTCCACGAGGACGGGGCGGTCTACTCGGTCGACGACGCCCGTGCCATCTCGGGCGACGGCGGCGAGTGGTTCGAACGCCAAGACTGGCCCGACTGGGCAGCGACGGCCGAGCGCCGGTGGGCGCCGTAGCCGGAGCGACCCGGACGAAACGGAAGAGGGGCCGGCCCGCCGGCGAGAACTGCGGGATGGAAAGGTAGTTCCCCCGCGAACCCGAATCCCCACCGAACCATGCGAATCGCCGTCCCGAACAAGGGCCGACTGCACGACCCGTCGATGGAACTGCTCGAACACGCCGGCCTCCACGCCGTCGACGGCGCCGACCGGAAGTTGTACGCCGACACGGTCGACCCCGAGGTGACGCTGCTGTTCGCGCGCGCCGCCGACATCCCCGAGTACGTCAGCGACGGCGCGGCCGACGTCGGCATCACCGGCCTCGACCAGATGCGGGAGGCCGAACCCGGCGACGTGGTCGACTTACTGGACCTCGAGTTCGGCCGGTGTCGCCTCGTGCTGGCGGCCCCCGAGGACGGCGGCATCGAAACCGTCGAGGACCTCGCGGGGAAGACGGTGGCCACCGAGTTCCCGAACGTCGCCCGCCGGTACTTCGCCGAACAGGGCGTCGACCCCGACATCGTGGAGGTCAGCGGCGCGACCGAACTCACCCCGCACGTCGAGATGGCCGACGCCATCATCGACATCACCTCGACCGGGACGACGTTGAAGGTCAACCGCCTCGCCGTCGTCGACGAGGTGTTGTCGAGTTCCGTCCGCCTGTTCGCCCGCGAGGACGTCGCCGACGACGAGAAGGTCGAACAGGTCGTGATGGCGCTCCGGTCGGTGCTCTCCGCTGACGGGAAGCGCTACCTGATGATGAACGCTCCCGCCGACCGACTGGAGGCGGTCCGGGACGTGATTCCGGGGCTGGGCGGGCCGACCGTGATGGACATCGAGGAGAAGCAGGGAGGCGAGGAGATGGTCGCGGTCCACGCCGTCGTCGACGAACGCGACGTGTTCGAAACTATCAACGACCTGAAGGGCGTGGGCGCGAGCGGGATTCTGGTGACGGAAATCGAGCGACTCGTGGAGTGACGGCCAGGCGTGTGTTTTTCGGAGGTCATCGTACGTATGACGCGTAGGAGGAGAGAAACTCCTGAGCACGATGACGGTGAGACGGTGCACTAGGATACCCCCGCCTAGCACCGCCACTGCGGCCGCTACTCACACGAGACAACTGAGTACCGCACCGCAACCGCAGGGCCGCGCTAGCGCGCCATGCCCGAAGGACAGTTCCGCATGTCTCCACAGCTGGCACGGCGCGCGGTCGCCGCCTCGTGCGGCGACGAACTCGCGCGAGGGATGACCGAACGAGCGTCAGCGAGTGAGGGAATCGGCTGGGGAGGCGTGTGGCTGTCGCGGGGCGGTGCGGTTACTCATTTGTACCGTGCAAGTAACTGTCCGCGGTGCTGTCGGCCTTCCGTAGCAGTGTGCAGTCGTTCAGTTATAATGTGCGGGAGGCGGTCTGCAGTGCTGTCGTCCTACCGTCACAGTTCACAGCAAATGCACCCCGATGTTACGTCGGTGCTGTAGAGAGCAAAGCCACCAGATTGTAGATGGCGATGCCGAGCAGCGCGCTCACGGTGAAGTGGGCGGCCGTGACCAGTCCGCTGGTCAGATACTTGAGCCGGTAGACCCCCCGGACGGCGAAGAAGTCGGCCACGACCGCCAGCGGGATGACAACCGCCGGATGGTACGCCTGGAGCGCGAACGAGATTATCGCGGGCACGACGCCGACGACGAACGCCCGCGAGATCGGCACCTCGCCGAGGACGTAGCGCGCGGCGATGTGGGCGGTGACGCCGTAGAACAGCACCGCCAGCACGAACGTGCCGACGAGCGCCGTGACCGAAACCATACCGAAAAATGCGACCGCCGGGGTTTGTGTTTGCCGGTTCGGATCGAATCGAACCGGCGAGGACCGCTCCGGACCGCCGTGACCGCACCGCACTGCGACCGTTTCTGCGTTGCGACCGCTTCGAATCGCCGGATCGCGTTATTCGAGCAGACCGAGTTCTTCGAGCCGCGAGACGATCTTGTCGACCGCCTGCTCGGCGTCCTCGGGCTTCTTGCCGCCGGTGATGACGAGTTTGCCCGAACCGAACAGGAGCGCGACGACCTCGGGTTCGTCGAGGCGGTAGACCAGACCGGGGAACTGCTCGGGTTCGTACTCGATGTTCTCCAGGCCGAGACCGATGGCGATGGCGTTGAGGTTGAGGTTGCGCCCGAGGTCGGCGGAGGTGACGATGTTCTGGACGACGATCTCGGGGTCCTCGTTCACGTTGATCTGGAGCTCTCGAAGCTTGTCGAAGACGATTTCGAGGCTCTCGTGGACGTCGGCGGTGCTCTTGGCGCCGGTGCAGACGATCTTGCCCGAGCGGAAGATGAGCGCGGCCGACTTGGGGTTCTGGGTGCGGTAGACCAGACCGGGGAACTGTTCGGGGTCGTAGTCGGCCCCCTCCAGGTCCATCGCCACGCTCTGGAGGTCGAGTTCCTGCCCGATGCCGGTGGAGGCGACCACGTTTTCAATGTTGATGGTCTCCTTTGGGTCAGTCATGTACGACTTAAAGGACGTATTTAAGGTTTATAAAGGTTGGTACTCTTTGCTGATACGTACCTCAGTCGGTTTTTATGTTCTCCGTGGACCGTCTCCCAGAGTTTCACTTATATCAGGGTCGATACGGCCTCTCACTTCGTTTTTCGCCTCGCCGACCCGCGGTGCACGCTGGTTTCACCGACCGGGAAATTCAGCCCGGGAAAGGTGAACCGGCGAGATGGATCGGCGTCGCGTTCGTCCGACGCGGGCCGCCGAGTTCTGAGGCCCGCGAGGACTTCGCGTCCGAGTCCCGGCCGACCCGGAGACGAAACCCCCAAGAGCCACCGCCGAATCCCCTAGGGCGTGTACGCGCTGGAACTCGGAGGGGAGGACGACCGCTTCGCCGCCGCGGAGGCGGCGAGCGCCGCGACCGGCGTCGAGGTCGTCGCGCCCGGACTCGCGACCACGACCGCCGTCACCGACCGGGTGGCGAACCTCGCCTACACCCGCCGGGCCAGTGAACTCCTCGGCCGGACCGACGCCAGCCTCGCGTCGGCCCGCGCCCTGCTGAAAGCCGCCGACCTCTCTCGCGAGGGCACCGTCGCCGTCCGCGCCCGCGACGTGCGCGAAACCGCCGGCATCGACACCCAGCGCGCCGAACGGGAACTCGGACAGGTCCTCGTCGACGCGGGGTTCGCGGTCGACCTGGACGACCCCGACCACGAACTCCGGGCGCTGTTCAGCGACGACGTCTGCCTGTTGGGCTGGCTCGAAGTCGAGAGCCTGCGGGACTACGGGTCACGAAAGCCGACCGACCGGCCGTTCTTCCAGCCCGGCGGGATGGACCCCCTGCTGGCCCGCGCGCTCGCGAACCTGGCGGGCGCGCGACCCGGCGCGACCCTGCTCGACCCGATGTGCGGCACCGGCGGGGTGCTCATCGAGGCGGGACTGGTCGGCGCGACCGTCTACGGCGCCGACGCCCAGTCGAAGATGGCCCGCGGCGCGGCCGAGAACCTCGGCCGCTACCTCGACTCGGACGAACGAACGACCGGCGAATGGGCGACGCTCCAGGGCGACGCCACACACCTCCCGTTCCGGGACGGTTCCATCGACGCGGTGGTGTTCGACGCGCCCTACGGCCGCCAGTCGAAGATAGCGAACCTCGGGCTGGACGACCTCGTCTCGGGCGCGCTCGCGGAGGCCCGCCGCGTGGCCGACCGCGCAGTGGTCGTCGGCGACCGCTCGTGGGCCGACGAGGCTCGCGACGCGGGGTGGGAGGTGGAGGCGGAGTTCGACCGCCGGGTCCACCGGTCGCTGGTGCGCCACGTGGTCGTACTCGACGATTCCGAGACGGCGGCGCTCGACTAAGCGTCGTTCAGCTCTCGGCTTCCAGCGCTTCCTCGCGCAGACGTCGTTCTTCGTCGGTTTCGACCGCGAGTTCGGGGACCGAAACGGGCGCACCGTCCTCGTCGACGGCGACGAAGGTGAACGACGACCCCGTGGTGCGCTCGGTTTCGCCGGTCCGGGGGTCCTCGCGCCACGCCCGCAGGCGGACGGTGGCGCTGGTCTTTCCGGCCCGGTAGACGTACGCGTCGACGAGGGCGACATCGCCGACCGGTACCGGCCGGTGGAAACTGGTGTCCGAGACGCCGGCGGTGACGCACGTCTCGCCGGCGAACCGCATGGCCGACATCGCGCCGAGTTCGTCCATCCACTTCATGAGTTCGCCGCCGTGGAGCGTCTCGTAGTTGTTGGCGTCGTCTGGCTGGACGCGGAATCGGTTCTCCAGGTAGGTGTGTGAAAGTGAAGGCATACGGTGGGGTAGGTGTGGGCGCGTGAAGTATCTCGGGATAGAGACGGTACGATAACTAAAAGAACCGCTACCGCAACGGCGACCGCGACTCGCACGATGTAAATGAGTGACCGGAACCACGATCTCTCCAGCCGATTCGCTAACTGCGTTCGCTCATCCCTCGTACGGGTTGGTCGCGGCCTCGTGCCGCGACCCCGCGCGCCGTGCTGGGCGTGAAGGAACGCGATACGTCCATTGGTCACGGCGCGCGCTCGTGGGGCGGCTACTCGTGTGATTTGTGCGAGTCGCGGTCCGCGGTGCGGTTGCAGTTGAAGTCCGGTTGTAGTCGAAGGGGTAGCAGTCTGCGGTGCTATCGAAGCGGTACGCGGTGCTGTCGCTTACGAGAAACGAACACACATCCAAAACTCAGGCGCCCAGTTCCGCGAGCAGGTGACCGAGGTGAATCCGGTCGCTCGACCCCTCTGCGAGGTCCATGTCGATTTCGCCCGCCAGGCGCGTCAACTCCGCCAGTTCGTCGCCGGAGTACCGGCCCGAGTGAGCCACGTCGAGAATCTCGGCGAGCACCTCCTCGCCGCTGTAGCCCTCGTCGACGAGCAGGTCGTCGAGCGTCTTGCGGGCGTCAGAGAACTCGCCGGCTTCGGCGGCGTCCAGCATCTCGTGAATCTGGGCGTCGACGCCGACCTCGCCCAGCACCTCGTAGGCGGCGTTCATCGTGAGTTCGCCCGCCTCTTCGGCGGTGGTCTGGGCGCCCAGCAGGGCCTTCCGGAGGTCGCCGCCGGCGTAGCCCGCGACGTACTCCAGGCCGCGGTCGTCGTACTCGATGCCCTCGGCCTCGACGACGCCCTCTAACACTTCGACGATCTCGGGGACGGTCGGCGCGCGCATCGCCACCGGGAAACACCGCGACTTGATAGGCGGGATGAGCTTCGTGGGCTGGCGGGTCGTGATGACGAACTGTGTCGCCTCGTGGTGGCGCTCCATCACCCGGCGGAGCGCCTGCTGGAAGTCCTCGCGAATGGCCTCGGCGTTGTCCAGCACGACCGTCTTGTACGACCCCGAAACCGGCGAGTAGCTCGCCGACTCCTTGAGGACGTGGTTGATGAGGTCGGCCTTCGAGGAGTTGCGCTTGCGCTTGCTGTCGATGAACGACGAGAAGCGCGGGTCCGATGCGATCTCCTTCTTCGTCATGCCGAAGAAGTCGGCGACGTTTATCTCCACCAGGTCGGCGTCGGGGTTGTCGTGGGCCTCCCGGGCGAGCGCCCGGACGGCGGCCGTCTTGCCCGCCCCGGACGGGCCGTAGAGGACGAGGTTGATCGGCTCCTCGACGGCCTTCCCGAGGTACTCGCGGACCTCCTCCTGGGGGAGGTCGGCAAGGTCGGGCGCGTACGTGTCGGTCCACAGCGGCGCGTCCATCACCTCCGCCTAGGTATCGGGCGCGTAAGAATCGGTCGGTCCGGACCGGATTCGGGGTTCGAATCGTCGGGTCCGAATTCCGGGTTCGTGTCCGGTCGTCGCGGCGTCAGTCGCCGCCCTCGTCGCCGAGGCGCAGTTTCAGTTCGACCGACTCGTCGTCGGTTTCGACTTCGACTTCGAGTTCGGCCGCGTCGGGGACCGCGAACGTGAGTCGTCCGTCGGCGTCCGTCTCGCCGACGGACTCGCCGTTCACCGAAACCGTCGCGTTCGCCACCGCGGTCCCGTTCTGTGCGACCGCGAGCGTCGCGTTCCCGCCGCGGGTGACGTTCCCGACGAACGAGGCGTTCAGCGCGGCGTCGGTCCCCTCGTCCGAGCGGTCATCGCCCTTCTCTTGCTTCCCCTTCTGGCTCTTTTCCTTGCTGTCCTTCCCTTTCTTCTCGCCGACCGGGTCGACGGCGACGTCGGTGCCCGACTCGCTCACGACCGGCTTGAGGATGTACTTGCCGCTCTTGCCAGCCGCGAACACCGAGATGTCGAAGACGTAATCGACCGACTGGTTCGCGCCGAGGGAGAACTCCTCGTGAATCTGGAGTTTACTGCTCGGGAGTTTGACGTTCACCGACTCGCCGCCGGTCAGCGTGCCGTTCACCTCGCTGACGTGGACGAACACCGTCTGATAGGTGCCGTTGGCGGCGTCGAGCGCGCCGAGGTGGCTGGCGTTCGCGCCGGCCAGTTCGGTGAGGTCGACGGTCCGGTCGTCGACGTCGAAGGTCGTCCACGAGGCGTCGCCTTCGCCGGCGGCTTTGAGGCCGACCTCCGTGACGGTGACGTTCAGGTGTTCGAAGTCGCCCATCGCGTTGCGCTCGTCGCTCACGTAGAACTCTACGGTGGCGCGACCGTCAGTTCGGACGGCGGCGGATTCGCCGGCGGTCGTCGCTCCGGCCGACGCCGTCCCGGCGGTCGCGGTTTCGGTTCCGGTTTCGGTCGCCTCGGCGGTGGTCGCCGGCCCCGCGCTCGTCGTCGCTGTGCTTCCGGTTCCGCCGGTACACCCGGCGAGTAGTAGCATCGCCGTCAGGAGGACAGCGGCATGTCGTTTCGTCACGCTCGGTTCGAGCGCTGGCGGTGTTAATAAAGTATCGTCGTCGGTCGCATCTGCTCTCGGCACACCGTCGGCTCGACGGGGCCGAGTCCGAAAAATGAGTTCCCGAGTCCGTCGCGGTCGCCGTCGTCAGGCTTCCGCGGTCGTGGTCACGGGCGCTTCGGTCGTCTCGTTGCCCGTGGGCGTCTCGGTTTCGACGACCTCCGTGGTCGTCTCCGCGTCTTCCGCCGTGGTGGTTTCCGCGCCTTCGGCCGTGGTCGTCTCCTGGGTCGCGCTCTCGATGGAGATGACTCCGAGTTCACCGAAGTTGCGGGTGTAGACGCCGTGGATGTACTGTCCCGGCGGCACCGCGGCGGTTTCTATCTCGAAGCTCACGTTCGTCTGCTCGCCCGCGCCGAGCGTCACGGACTGGCGGGCGAGGACGGTCCCTTCGAGTCGGAAGGCCACCTCCTGGGTGGATTCCTGGTCGTTGGGGTTGCTGACGACCGCGGTGACGGTGATGTTGTCACCGGCAGTGGCGTTCGCGGGCGCGTCGAGGCTCGAAACGCGGAACGAGTTCATCTCGGCCGCGCCGGCGCCGTCTTCGGTGGTCGTCTCGGCTGCGGTCGTCGTCTCGACCGCTTCGGTCGTCGTTTCGGCCGCAGTCGTGGTTTCGACGCCACCGTCACCGTTCTCCTCTTCCTCGGTGGTCGTCTCGACTTCCTCGGTCGTCGTTTCGACCGCTTTGGTGGTCGTCTCGACCTCTTCCGTGGTCGTCTCGACTTCCTCGGTCGTCGTCTCGACTTCCTCGGTCGTCGTTTCCACGGCACCGTCACCGTCCTGCTGTTCGGTCGTCGTTTCGACCGCTTCGGTGGTGGTCTCGACTTCCTCGGTCGTCGTTTCCTCCGGCGGCATCTGCGGCGGCTGCGGCACGTCGACGTTGGCCGGAGCGGTGACGACGAACGTCACGTTCTCGATGTCGACGTTCTTGATGACGAAGCGGATCGTCTGGAGGTCGCCGGTGAGGTTCTCCTCGACCTGCTCCTCGACCTTCTCGGGGTTCTGGGTGGTGAACTGCTGCTCGCTGAGGTCACCCTGCTGCTGGAGAATCCGAGTCAGGTTGATGGTGACCCGGCGGTCCGAAACCGTGATGTTGCTGACGGTTTCGGTCCGGTCGGGCGTCTCGGAGTCGCCGATCACGAACGACCACCGGTCGATCTCCATGTTCTCGATCTTGAAGACGAACCGCTGCTGGCCGGCGGGTGCTTCGGTCGTCGTCTCCTCTCCCGCCTCGGTGGTGGTTTCGACCGCTTCGGTGGTCGTCTCCTCGGCGTCACCGTCGTCTTCCTCGGTGGTGGTCTCGACTTCCTCGGTCGTCGTTTCGACCTCCTCCGTGGTCGTTTCGACTTCCTCGGTCGTCGTCTCCACGGCACCACCGTTATCTTCCTCGGTGGTGGTTTCGACCGCTTCGGTCGTCGTTTCGACCGCTTCGGTGGTCGTCTCCTCGGCGCCACCGTTCTCTTCCTCGGTCGTCGTCTCCTCGCCGACGCTCACGGTGGCCGAATCGGTGACGGCCTCGCCGTCCGCGGTGTACGGCCCGTCGACGTTACCGGCGGACGTCACGAAGTCGTAGACCTCGTTGTCGTTCGTGTCGAGGTGCGGCATCGCGATGAGCGTCTGGGTT
Source organism: Halorussus vallis (assembly GCF_024138165.1). NCBI lineage: Archaea > Methanobacteriati > Methanobacteriota > Halobacteria > Halobacteriales > Haladaptataceae > Halorussus > Halorussus vallis. Next base: position 2,014,328 of record NZ_CP100000.1, read on the forward strand.
TCGTCGATCGGGCGAGCGAGTTTGATGGTCACGTTCTCGTGCGTCCCGGCTTCGAGGTAGACGGAGTTGCCGAGCACGCTCCCGACCGCGTCGCCTTCGAGGAGCGACGAGTCGTGAATCGCCACGAACCCGCCCTCCGGAAGCGTCACCGACTCGATGGTGATGGTTTCGCCGTCGGAGGACTGGTTCTGGAACGTCACTTCTGCGGTCTGCTGTCCTTCTGCGGTGGTCGTCTCTGCGGCGCCACCGTTCTCTTCCTCAGTCGTGGTATCCGCGACCTCCTCCGCGGTCGTCGTTTCGACCGCTTCGGTGGTCGTCCCACTGCCAACCGCGTTCGTCGCCGATTGCGTCTGGTCCGTCACTGCGAACGATACGGCTGTACCGCTCGCTAGCACCAGCAAAACGGCCATGAACACGGCGCTAATGGTCCTTCTATCTCGTGTCATTTGTAACCCCCTAACCGCAGGAAACAGGAACGGGGACGCCGCGAATAAACGGGGCCGACCGTTTACACGCGTAACACTCAGATACAGACCTTTAGGCCCGGACTATCCGGTGTCTCGTCCGTCGAGTCTCGGGAATCACCTGGCGCGTTTTCGGCCGTAACCCGACGTTTCCGCGGTCGTAACGCGACGTACGCGGCGGAGCGATTCGAAGCGAGTTTACCCCTCGCGGCCCGACCACCGCACATCATGACGATGCGCACTACCTTTCTGGGGACCAGCGGGGCGATTCCGACCACCGAGCGGAATCCAAGCGCGATACTGCTCGAACGCGAGGGCGACCGCATGCTGTTCGACGTCGGCGAGGGCACCCAGCGCCAGATGATGCGCTTTCGCACCGGCTTCGGCCTCTCGGACGTCTTCGTCACCCACCTCCACGGCGACCACGTGCTCGGCCTGCCGGGCCTGGTCCAGACGATGGGGTTCAACGACCGCGAGGAACCGCTGACCATCCACGCGCCGAACGGAACCGGCGAGGAAATCGAGAGCCTCGTCCACGCGGCGGGCCACCAGCCGTCGTTTCCCGTCCGGGTTTCGGAGGTCGAACCCGGCGGGGTCGCGGTCGACCGCGAGGAGTACGAGGTCCGGGTGTTCCGGACCAGCCACGACGCTACCTCGGTCGGCTACGCCGTGGTCGAGGACGACCGGAAGGGCCGCTTCGACCGCGAGCACGCCGAGGAACTGGGCGTCCCGGTCGGGCCGAAGTTCTCGCGCCTCCACGAGGGCGAACCGGTCGAACTCGACGACGGGACGGTCGTCCGCCCCGAGCAGGTGGTCGGCGACCCCCGGCCCGGCCGGACGTTCGTCTACACCGGCGACACCCGTCCGGCGGCCTCGGTCGCCGAGGCCGCCGAGGCCGCCGACCTCCTCGTCCACGACGCCACCTTCACCGACGACGCCGAGGACCGGGCGGCGGACACCCTCCACTCGACCGCCAGGCAGGCCGGCGAGATCGCCGAGCGCGCCGGCGCGAAGCGCCTCGCGCTCGTCCACGTCTCCTCGCGGTACGGCCGCGACGTCTCTGCCCACCGCGAGCAGGCCGCCGAGGCGTTCGACGGCGAACTGCTCCTGCCGGACGACGGCGACGTCTTCGAGGTGCCGTACCCCGACGACTGACGGGCGTTCGCGGGACGGACTCTCCCTCCGGAAGTAGCCGCGTAGTTGTCGCTCCGACCGACTCGCGGACGGAACGTGACGGTATCCGAGTCGGCCGCTACGGTACGTCGAGCGACTGCGCCACTTTCCGGTAGACGAGGAAGTCAGCGATAAGGTAGGCGAGAAGACACACCAGCAGTACGCTCGCGCTCAACAAACCCGGATACGCCCCGAAGCCGGACGGCCACGCGACGGCGTCTATCAGCCTGACACCGACCCAGTACGAGACGAGGGCTACGACCGCGAACGCCCAGAGGCGTCCGAGGGAAGACCCCCGTATCACCACGACCGCACCGGGCAGCAGGGCGACCAAGACGACGACTGCCCCCGTCGCCTCGACCGTCGAGTCGGCGATGGCGGGATACCCGTGGAGACTCGTGGGAACGAACAGCAGTGCGGTTGCCGCCGGAAGGAGGAGGACGACGAGGGAGAGCCAAGCGAGGACGAATCGAACGAGCGCGCTCGCTCCGGTTCGAATCTCCATATCCCGCGAGCGACGTGACACGCATTCAACCTATCGGCGAACTTCGTTCGAGCGTGACGTTCGCTTCGCATCGCGCCTCGCGGTAACGTCGCGGCAGTCGTGGACGTTCGACCGAACGAGGAAATCGCGGTACCGACCTCTCTAGAGGTACTCCTCGCGGGGCGGCACGAACACGTCGACGACCTCCCCCGATTCGAGCGCTTCGAGTTCGTGTTCGACGTCCTTCGGGACGACGTAGCTGTCGCCCGATTCCAGAATCGTCTCCTCGCCCTCGACGACGAGTCTGTACCGACCCGAAACCACGTAGCCGCTCTGCTCGTTGGGGTGGCTGTGGAGTCGGACTTCGTCGCCCGCCTCGTAGAGCATCTTCGTCACCATCGACTCGTCGCCGACCGCCAGCAGTTCGAACGTCACGCCGCTGTACTCCCGTGGCTGTGCGTCGGCGGATTTCGTAACTACGTCCGACATACGCCCCTGATAGGGCACCGTTCGCAATATCTTCTCCGGGTTAAGTGTCAGTATGGGGTAGTTCGTCCCGAACAGGTGGACGAACGGTCGAATCACAGAGTGACCACCCGGTTTTCGGGCCGGCGCCGTCTGCTTCCCGAACCAGGCCGCCGATTCGACGGATTGGCGGCCGCGGTAGTCAACGGGGAACGGGCGGCGGTGCGCATCGCAATCGACAGTACGACGGAGCAATCGACGATACGCCGAAACAATCGCGGTGCGCCGGAGCGGTCGGACGACTCCCGTGATATTCTTTCCCCTATTTCGTAAAATTAGCTGGTTTTATTCGTTATCACTACCATCGTATGCGCGCATGCGAAGGTCAGCAATCGCACTCTCGTTCGTACTGCTCGTCGTCGCCGCGGGGGCGGTTCCGCCCGCGGTGGCGAGCGGAATCGACGCGCAGAACAGTACCGAAATCGACGCACAGAGTAGAACCGGAACCGCCGCGGCCGGTCCGGCCGCGGCGGTGGCTCCGTCGAACAACACCACCGGCGCGACGACGCTCACCGTCCTCTCGTACAACGACGTCCAGACCGCGATGGCCGAGAACGGCACGCTCCCGCGGATGGTCCACCTGATAAACCGGCGCCGGGCGGCCCACGGCAACCCGACCGTCGTGGTCGGCGGCGGCGACGAGGTGAGTCCCTACGCGCTCTCGCCGCTCAGCCGGTGGCGGGTGCCGGTGAAGGCGCTGAACGTCCTCGACCCCGCCGCCGAGGTCGTCGGCAACCACGACCTCGACTACGGCTTCGACGCGGTGGCGAACTTCAGCGAGGCCTCGGAGTTCCCCTGGCTGATGGCCAACATCGTAGACGCCAAGACCGGCGAACCGATTCCGGGCACGAAGCCGTACACCGTCGTCGAACGTCAGGGCGTGAAGGTCGGCATCGTGGGCGTGGCAGACGAGAAGATCAAGTCCAAGACGGCGGTCGACTTCGCCGAGCAGGGCTACGAACTCCGCAACTACTCCGACGTGGCGAGCAGGTACGCCACGATGCTCAAGCAGGAGCGGAACGTCGACGTGGTCGTCGTCGCGGCCCACCTGGGCGTCCCCGTGGCGAAGAACCTCGCCAACACCACCGAGAACGTCGACGCCATCGTGGTCGGCGACGACGAAATCGAGTACCCGCCGCAGGAAACCGGCGGCGCGGTCATCATGGAGGCGGAGGCGCGGGCCGAACACGTCGCCGAACTCAACCTCACGGTCCGGGACGGCGAGGTCGTCGGGTGGAACGGCCGCCTGTTGAACGTCACCGAGAGCGTGCCGAAGAACGAGACGGTCGCCCGCATCGTCACGCGGGCCCGCGAACGGACCCTGAACGAGGTAATCGGGCGCACGACGGTCGCGCTCGACGCCCGGTTCGCCTCGAACTACCACGACGAGACGGCGCTGGGCAACATGATCGGCGACTCGTTCCGGGCCCAGACCGGCGCCGACGTGGCGATAACCAACGCGGGCGGCATCCGCTCGAACGCCGTCTACGGGCCGGGCAACGTCACCGTCGGTGATGTGTACAACATCCTCCCATTCCGGAACACCCTCGTCACGGTCGAGTTGACCGGCGCGGAGTTGAAGCGACTGCTCGCCAGCCAGGTCGTGACGCTCGAGAGCGAAACCGGCCAGCGCTACGGGCCGGAGTCGCAGTTGCAGGTCAGCGGCGTCACCTACGAGTGGGTCGGCCACGAGAACGCGACACGGATTCGGGACGCGTGGGTCAACGGCGAACCGCTGGACCCCGAGGCGAACTACACCGTCACGGTCAACTCCTACATGGCCGGATGGGACGGGTCGGTGCTCGAAGACGCGCCGCGAGTCAGCCAGTCTCACATGCTCTACGGCACCGCGCTGCTGGAGTACGTACGGGACAACACCCCCGTCTCGCCCGAGGACGAGGACCGTATCCGCCGGGTCGACGCGGTGGTCGAACCCGAGTCGGTGTCGGTCCGCGCGGGCACCGCGACCGTCACGCTCGACGCGCCCGCCGGGGCCAACGCCACCGTCGCGGATAGCTTCTACGCGACGCGCGCGCCGGAGGCGCCGCGCGTCGCGGCCGAGTCGGTCGAACTCGACGGCGACACGGTGAGGGTCCGCTTCGACATCTCGGAGTTGAAGCGCCTCGCCGGCGGGCACGGTGCGGTCGAGATATACGGCGAGTACGACTCGACCGCCTACGACCGGGTGTACTTCGCCCACTCGGTGCTGAACGCCGACCTCGAGCCGAGCGACTTCGGGAAGAAGCGCGGGCACGAGAAGGATGAGGAGGACGGTCACGGAAAGGACGGGAAACACGACGCGCGAGCACCCATCACGCACGCGACGGCGACTCCGGTCGCCGTCGCGTAGGTCGACCGAGTTGGCGATAGGTGAATCGGCCGGGTCGGCGACGGTACGCCGAAGAACGCCGGTTCGCTCATCACTCTTCTTTCGAACGGTCGCGGAGAAGCCGCGCGAAGCGGCCGAAATCCGCATCCCGCGCCGGATTTATATCTTCCCGCCGCATACCCCCGGCCGTGAACGCGCGCACGAGTGCCCTCGATACGCTCGTCTTCGGCGTGGACGTTCAGAGCGGGGACGTCCGCGGCGACTCGCCCTCCTACGCGCTGGTCGCCTTCGACGGCGAGAACGTCGACCGCGACGTGGTGAGCCACCGGAAACTCCGGCGACTCGTCGAGCGAGAGGAGCCCGCCTTCCTGGCGACCGACAACATGTACGAACTCGCGCCCGACAAGGACGCGCTGGTCCACTTCCTCCGGGAACTCCCCGACCGGACGCGACTGGTCCAGGTGACCGGCGCCGAGCGACCCGAACCGCTCTCGCGGGTCGCCTCGCGCCACGGCGTCCCGTACGGCAAGAAGCCGATGAAGGAGGCCGAGGCGGCCGCCAGGCTGGCGGCCGCCAACGTCGGCTACGAGGTTTCGGCCTTCGAGAACACGACCACGGTGAAGGTTTCGCGGGGGCGCTCGACCGGCAAGGGCGGGTGGAGCGAGGACCGGTTCACCCGGCGCATCCACGGCGCGGTGCGCAAGAAGGCCCGCGAAATCGAGAGCGACCTGGAGAAGGCCGGTCTGGCGTTCGAGCGCGAGACGACCGAGAAGTACGGCGGCCTCTCGAACGCCGTCTTCACGGTCGAGGCCCCGCCCGGCGACATCCCGGTTTCGAACCGGCGGTCGGGCGACGTTCGGGTCGAAATCGAGCGACAGCGCCGCGACGGTATCGAGTTCGAACCGCTGGCCAAGCGCCGCGACCACGTGCTGGTGGGCATCGACCCGGGCACGACGACGGCCGTCGCGGTGGTCGACCTCGACGGCACGCTCCTCGACGTGCTGAGCACCCGCACCGCCGACACCGCCGAGATCATCGAGTGGATAATCGAGCGCGGCCGGCCCGTCGTGGTCGCGGCCGACGTCGAGCCGATGCCCGAAACCGTCGAGAAGATCCGGCGGAGCTTCGACGCCGCCGGGTGGGAGCCGGCGTCGGACCTCCCGGTCGACGAGAAGCAACACCGGACCCGCGACCACGACTACGACAACGACCACGAGCGCGACGCGATGGCGGCGGCGCTCTACGCCTTCGACGACCGCGAGGAACAGTTCGAGCGCATCGCCGCGAAGGTTCCCCCGAGCATCGACCGCGGAGAGGTCACCGCGCGCGTGGTCGCGGGCGGCGAGAGCGTCGAGGTCGCCCTCGACGCGCTGACCGAGGACGAACCGGTCGAGGAGGAGGAAACCGAGCACACACCCCGGGAACTCACCGCCGAGGAAAAGCGCATCAAGCAACTGGAGTCGCAGGTCGAGCGACTCGAATCCCACGTCTCGGACCTCAACGAGACGGTCGCGGAGAAGGACGACCGCATCGAGGAACTCGAGGGCGAACTCACCGACGCCCGCCGCGAGGAGCGCCGCGAGGCCCGCGAGCGCCGGGCGGTCACCCGCCTCGAACGGCAGAACGACAGACTGGAGCGCCAACTCGACGAGCGCGACGACGAAATCGAGGAACTCGAAGGCAAACTCGCGCGATTGAAGGAACTCTGGAAGCTCGACCACTCGAACTTCAGCGACGTGGCCGAGAAGAAGCAGGGGCTCGTCCCGGTCAAGCCCGTCGCGAAGTTCACCAACGAGGCCATCGAGGCGGCCCACGAGAGCTTCGGCCTGGCGACCGACGACGTGGTGTTGCTCCGGGACGCCTCCGGCGCGGGCCGGTCGACCGCCGAGCGCCTCGCGGAGGTCGAACCCCGGGTCGTCCTCACGCGCGACGGCGGCATCTCGGACATCGCCGACGAGGTGCTGTTCGAGCGCGAGATTCCGGTCGGCCCGGCCGACGACGTGACGATTCAGGAGGTCGACGACCTCGCGGTCGCGCGCGACCGCGAGGTCGAGGCGGTCATCGACGACTGGGAGGACCGGGCCGAGGAGCGCCGCAAGGCCCGGAAGGAGGCCCAGTTGGACCAGCTAATCAGCGAACACCGCGCCGAAACCAAGTACGGGTCGTCGGGCGCGAGCGGTCAGAGCGGGTAGCGCTCGACCGGGTAGCGTCCAACTCGGATAGCGCCGACGCCGGCGTCGGCGCTGTCCGGCCCGTTTCGATTCCCCGTAGGTCGAGCGGTAGCGACTCACTCCTCGATTCGGTCGGCGTGTTCGATCAGGCGTTCGCCGACCGCCCGGGCCACCTCGGGAGTGAGCGTCGCTCGCGCGTGGATTCCTTCGTCGCGCTCGTCGGCCTTGAGGTGGATGTGGACCGCGCTGTCGGACTCGACGCCGACCGTTCCGCTCTCTTTCACGTACCCTTCCTCGTCGCCGTACTCGAAGCTCCCGTCGATCGTGGCCTCGTATTCGTCTTCCATACCCGGTGTTCACGCTGTCCAGCGGCAAAAGCGTGGTCGCTGAATCAGCGAGCACGGGCTTCCCGGTGTTCGCCGCGAAAGTCCACCTAAATTCCTTGCGGTGGTGCGCGGAGAACTGCCACGAGAGCCGGCGTCACAGTGTCGGAAGCCTCAAGCCGAACGCGGGACACTCACCGCGTATGGACGCCTACGAACTCATCACGCGGAACGTCGAGGAGGCCGTCACCGACGAGGAGGTGGAGGCGCTGGCCGACGACCCCGAAGGCAAACGGGTCTACGTCGGCTACGAGCCCTCCGGCGTGCTCCACATCGGGCACATGCTCACTGCAAACAAGCTCATCGACCTCCAGGACGCGGGGATGGAGGTCGTCGTCCTGCTGGCCGACGTCCACGCCTACCTCAACGGGAAGGGGAGCTTCGAGGAGATAGAGGAAACCGCCGAGAAGATGCGCCAGCAGTTCCTCGCCTACGGCCTCGACGAGTCCCAGACCGAGTTCGTCTACGGTTCCGAGTACCAGTTGGAGGAGGACTACGCGCTCGACCTCCACAAACTCGAACTCGGCACGACGCTCAACCGCGCCCAGCGCGCGATGGCCGAGTTGCAGGGCGGCGAAACCGCGAAGGTCAGCCACATCGTCTACCCCCTGATGCAGGCGCTCGACATCGAATACCTCGACCTCGACCTCGCCGTGGGCGGGATGGACCAGCGGAAGGTCCACATGCTGATGCGCGAGGAACTGCCGGAAATCGGCTACGACGCCCGGCCGTGCCTCCACACGCCCATCCTCGCCGACATCGGCACCGGCGAGGGCAAGATGTCGAGCAGTTCGGGCGTCACCATCTCGATGGAGGACTCCACCGAGGACATCGAGGAGAAGGTCAACTCGGCGTTCTGCCCGCCGACCCGCGACCCCGAGGGCGACCTGGAGAACCCCGTCCTCGAAATCTTCCGGTACCACGTCTTCCCGCGGTTCGAGCGCGTCGTCGTCGAGCGCCCCGAGAAGTACGGCGGGAACCTGGAGTACGACGACTACGAGTCGCTGGCCGACGACCTGGAGGGCGGCGAACTCCACCCCGCCGACGCCAAGTCGGCGCTGGCGTCGTACCTCGACGAACTGGTCGCCCCGGGCCGCGAGAAACTGAAGGAACTGGAAGCGCAGAACTGAGCCGTCTCCCCGAAGTCGCACTTCCCGGTAGACCGGCGGTCGATTCCGACGCCCGCCCCGAAGTTCTTTCTCCACCGTCTCGACCGGCACCGACCGTCTCCGTCAGAACACGGCAGTCGTCGGTACGGGTCGAGAGCGTTCGGTCGGCCGACTCACTCGAAGCCGCCGCCGCCCATCATCCCGCCGAGGCCGAAACTCGACATGAATCCGGAGATGAGGCCCCACGCCACGAGGACGAACCCGACGACGACCAGACCGATGCCGGCCGCGATGAGGAGGTTCTGTATCGCGATGACCGCGATTCCTCCGAGCAGGAGGAGCACGCCGACGATTCCTTTCGCACCGAGTTTCCCGAGCATACGACGGGTTCGGTTCGGGTGCGACTTAAACACCCTTGCTCCCGGGACGTGACGGACGAACGACGGCATATTTAAACCTCAGGGTCACCAAACCGCAGACATGAGCGACAACGACGGCGGACGGCGGAAGAACCTCCGCATGCCCGACGACGACGAGGTCTTCGCCACCGTCACCAACATGCTCGGGGCGAACCGCGTGAAAGTACGATGCGCCGACGGCGTCGAGCGGACCGCCCGCATCCCCGGCAAGATGCAAAAGCGCATCTGGATTCGCGAGGACGACGTCGTGCTGGTCGAACCGTGGGACTGGCAGGACGAGAAGGCCGACATCACGTGGCGCTACGACAAGCAGGACGCCGACCAGCTCCGTCAGGAAGGTCACATCCAATAAGACCACCTTTTGCTGCGGTCGGAAACGCCGCTTCGCGGCGTTTCCTGCCTGACAAAAGCTGGACCAAAAGCACCGTCAGAGCTTCGCTCTGACGAGCCTGCGTTCGCTTCGCTCACGCAGACACGGCGTCACCGCCTCGTCGCACGCCGGAGGCGTCCTCCTCGACGGTTCCTCGGCCCGCTCGCTCACTTCGTTCGCTCGCGGTACAGAAGAATATGCGCGAGCCTGTGGCTCGCTGGTCGGCGGTCGGTCGAGGAGCGCGTTACCGTTCAGAGAGACAATCGCTCGGCCTATAGTTCGCGGAGCGTTCGCGTCGCGCAGCGTTCCCGTCAGGGAGCGCCGCGCTGGCCGCGGAGTAGTCTCGTCTCTCGCGGGACGGTCACCGTAGATTTTAGATTTCAAATACGTCGGTAACCGTCGCGTCGGTCGGTTACGCCCCGGTCACGACACCACACCCCAATCGGCAAGACCGCGCGGTTCCGTGCGGGCATTAAAGTCGGAGCCCCTATCCAGAAATAATGGCACCAGAACTGGAGTTCGACGAGCAGGACGTGGCGCACGACGAGGAACTTCCGGCGGCCATCGAGGCCATCCGGACCCGGCGGTCGGGCCACAACTTCGACCCCGACGCCCAGGCGCTCGACGACGAGACGCTCGAAGAACTGATTCGCGACGCGGCACTCGCACCGTCGTCGTACAACCTCCAGCCGTGGGAGTTCGTCGCCGTCCAGGACGACGACCGACTGGAGGAAGTCGTCGAGTTGGCCTACGGCCAGGACCACATCCGGGAGGCCGGCACCGCGATACTCGTGGTGGGCCACACCGAAGCCGAAACCGCCGACCGCGTCTTCGACGAGTGGGAGGCGGCGGGTCGCATGGACGAGGCGTCCGCCGAGCAGACGAAGGCTCAAACCGTCGAGATGTACGAGGACGAGCGGATGGGCCGAGACTACGGCATCCGGAACGCCAGCCTCGCCGCGGAGAACCTGTTGTTGTCCGCGCACGCGCGCGGGCTGAAGGCGACGCCGATGATCGGCTTCGACGCCGAGGGAATCGCGGAGTTCCTCGACCTGCCCGCCGACAAGGTGCCCGTGATGCTCATCGCGGTCGGGCCGAGCGGCGGCGAGGAACCCGAGCGACTGCCCCGCCGGAGCGTCGACGAGATTCTGCACCGCGAGTCGTACTGAGACGCCGACCGCCAACCGCCGACCGATTGTTTCGGCGATTCGCTTCGCCGCCGCCGACCGACTCCTTTTACCGCTGGGGGCGCAATAGCGAGATAGATGTCCGAGGAGTACAGCCTGCTCGACCCCGACAACGCCGAGGGCGTCGGCGACGAGTGGGAAGAGATAGACGTAACCGACACCGAGGCCGACCGCATCGCGCGCAAGCGCGACCGCGAGTTCAACCAGTTCCGCGAGCGACTCGTGGACACCGAGCAGTTCAAGGTCGAACAGTCGGTGTTCGACGACGCGACGCTCGCGGCGCTGTACAAACTCGTCCAGGACGGCTACGTCCAGGCGTTCGGCGGTCCCCTCTCCTCGGGGAAGGAAGCGACCGTCTACAGCGCGCTCGGTTCAGAGGAGCGCGGCGAAGTCGCGGTGAAGATCTACCGCATCAACGCCTCGGACTTCCGAGACATGCGCGAGTACCTCGTGGGCGACCCCCGGTTCGAGGAACTCGGGGGGAACAAGAAGCGCGTCGTGCTGGCGTGGACCCGCAAGGAGTACGCCAACCTCAAGCGCGCGGCGAAAGCCGGCGTCCGGGTGCCCGAACCCATCGCGGTCCAGCGCAACGTCCTCGTGATGGAGTTCCTCGGGAGTGACGGCGACCGCGCGCCCACGCTCGACGACGCCCACCTCGAAAATCCCGAAACGGCCTTCGAGGTCGTCCGCGAGTACATGCGACGGCTCTACGACGCCGGACTGGTCCACGGCGACCTGAGCGAGTACAACATCATCGTCCACGACGGCGAACTCGTCATCATTGACCTCGGGCAGGCCGTAACCATCCACCACCCCAACAGCGACGAGTTCCTGACGCGGGACTGCGCGAACGTCGCCTCGTTCTTCCAGCGCCAGGGGATGGAGGTTACGGGCGAGGAGTTGGAGGACTGGGTCCGGGAGAACTCTGACCCCGATAAGTGAGGTCGGCCAGGAGTAGGACAGAGAGCGATAGCTTCGGTAGAATTTAGCGGGGTTGCTTCTTCCGCGACTGCATTCTCAGCGACCGCCTTCGCCTCTACCGCCTCTACCGCCTCTAACACGTCACAAATGAGTGCCTTGACCCTCCCCAGCCGACTGCGTTTCTCGGCCACTCGCTCTCGCTCGTGGCCTGCGATACTCGCCCCTCGCACGAGAAGCCGAATCCTTCGGATTCGGGGTCCGCGCGCCATCCGGTTGTGAAAACGTGCGAATCTCCACTTTCTACCTGACGCGCGCTGGCGCGGTCTGCGTGAGCGCGGCGAACGCAGGCTCGCCAGACCTTCGGTCTGACGGTGCTTCATGCCGCGCCCTCATGCGCGAGGTCTGCACGAGCAAAGCAAGTGCAGGCTCGTCGGAGCGAAGCTCCGACGGTGGATGAGCGAGTGACCGAAGGGAACGAGGGAATCGGCTGGGGAGGCGTGTGGCTGGCGGTTGCGGTCCTGGAGGATTGAAAGGGCGAGTGCGCTACCCGAACCCCGGCGAAGTTAAGCACCGCAGGCCGTGCCGTAGGCACGGCCGAGGAGCGCAGCGAGCCGCGGGAGGGTAGCGTACGAGGGCTTTCTGGGGGTTCTCGTCACATTCGAGTCGCCGTCAAGTTTCCGACTGCCTTCGTCCGAGATAGTCCCGAAGGAGCCACGAAACCACCGCCCCGTTCCACTGCCATTCACACCCAGACGGCGCGGACGAAGAGTTAAAACGGCCACAGCCAATACGTACTGCCATGCAACACGTGAAGATTCCGCAGGACCGGATCGGCGTTCTCATCGGGGAAGGGGGTGAAACGATGCGCGAGATCGAGAGTCGCGCGGAGGTGCGACTCGACATCGACTCCGAGAACGGGTCCGTGGAGGTCGAGAAGACCGGCGACCCCATCCGGGGACTCAAGGGACCCGAAATCGTGAAGGCCATCGGTCGGGGGTTCGCCCCCGAGGACGCGCTCGCGCTGCTCGACGACGACATGATGATGTTCGACATCATCGATATCGACGCGGCCGCCCGGAACAAGAACGACCTCGAACGCCAGAAGGGCCGACTCATCGGCGAGAACGGCCGGACCCGCCAACTCATGGAGGAACTCACCGGCGCCGACGTCGTCATCTACGGCACCACGATGGGCATCATCGGCAATCCCACGCAGGTCGACGTGGTCCGGAGCGCCGCCGAGATGATTCTGGACGGCGCGCCCCACGGGTCGGTCTACTCGTTCCTCGAACGCAAGCGCAACGAGATGAAGCGCCAGGGGATGGAGTTCCACCAGTTCACCGGGTAGAGTCGAAAACCGTTCCATTACGGGCCTTTCAGCCAGCAATGGAAATTCTCACTTGTGACTGGTTCTGCGTTGCTTCTACGTTCGACTACCGTGCTTGTTCGGTACGAGATAGCGTCCATCAGTATCCCGAACTCGTAGACTCGTAGACCGCTCTATCGCGGGCGCGGAGTCACAGTGTTAGATTTGGTGACTTTCCGCCACTCCTACCCCGTTCGGGGTTACGTCTCCAAACGGAAGTTCGTATACTTCCTCGTTATCGTTGACGTCGGAGCAAGCAAGCGAAAGAGACGAAGAAGAAAGCGATCGAGGTATAGAACCCCCACCGAACGACGGACTGGAGGATTCCGGGGGTCGAGAACCCCAGTATCGTGTGGGGAAGCGATGAACCGAGAAGCACGACGAAGATACAGACTCCGAATGCGAGACTGCCTAAACTCAACCACGTTCGCCAATCGGTAACACGATTCAGTGAGAATTCTATCGCCATTTCGCTGTATCTGTATTAGTGCGCACTCATGATATAAATCTAATGAGACGAAGTGGGCGCGATAATATACCCAAGAATTCGCATAAGTATATTTTCTAACTAGTACAAAATTTTATCATAGCTTACTTCCTACATGTGTGTGCGAATGACAGAAGAAAGAGAACGCACACAAGTTGGCCAGACTTCACCGAAGCGGCGAAACATACTGCGGGGCGTTGCTGCTGGACTGACCGCTACAGTTGGCCTAGCAGGAACAGCGTCGGCAGAGAACGTGTCTCAGAGTTCGACCAGCGTCGAAACCGTTGACGTCGACGTCAGTTCCGCTCTTCAGAAACTGGACGGCGTCATCAATTCCCCGCTGTTCGAAACGCTAGTTGCTGAAGGGCATCTTTCCCGGCGATCAATCGAAGATTTCCCTGCGCATCGGTTGGAAGACGATTCGAAACCAGGTGGTATAACGCGACTACGAGTCAACGGAGAGATAGAGCAGTTGAATTTCCACAAGGTGTTTGACGGGCAGAGGCTGGAGATCAACCTTCCCCTCTCCGACTACGAGCCAAGGGCGGTTCTTCACAGAGAGGACGGCAGTTCGATCGTCTACGAGTACGAAAACCAGTTCCAAGGTCAACCTCTTAACGAGATCGTCGCAGACGATTCTGTCGGTACGATGGACCACTGTTCGGGTTACCGCTACTGTACGACGTGCGTCGCCTGTTGCGGATACGATAACTGGTCGAGAATCGAGGAGCAGATAGAGTGTCCGAACTGCTGGGTCGGACACTGCCAGTGGGTCAAGATCGGCTGTTGTTGAGCCAGTGGGATTCGGCCATCGCCGTCCGTTTTCTATACGTCGTACGAAAGGCGTCTCGTTCCCGTCTATCACACTAAGTGGTACGTCCGGAATCAGCCGTCACTTCCTCGCGACGCCTCTTTGACGCCCCTCCTATAAAAATCTCCGTGCGAAGAGTTCTCATGGTGCTATCACACCGCCGTGCGGCGGGTTCTCGTACTCCAGAGGGAAAGATTTATGTAGAATAGCAATCAATCATTCAGGTGAATATGGCACAGCGAATGGGCAACCAGCCGATGATCGTACTTTCCGAGGACAGCCAGCGCACCTCCGGAAAGGACGCACAGTCGATGAACATCACCGCCGGGACGGCGGTCGCGGAGGCCGTTCGTACCACGCTCGGTCCCAAGGGGATGGACAAGATGCTCGTCGACTCGACGGGCGAGGTCGTCGTCACGAACGACGGCGTCACCATCCTGAAGGAGATGGACATCGAGCACCCCGCGGCCAACATGGTCGTGGAAGTCTCCGAGACGCAGGAGAACGAGGTCGGCGACGGGACGACCACCGCGGTCGTCGTTGCCGGTGAACTCCTCGAGAAGGCCGAGGACCTCCTCGAACAGGACATCCACGCGACCACGCTCGCCCAGGGGTACCGCCAGGCCTCCGAGAAGGCCAAGGAACTTCTGGAGGAGAAGGCCATCGACGTCGACGCCGACGACACCGAGTATCTCGAGAAGATCGCCTCGACGGCGATGACCGGCAAGGGCGCGGAGAACGCCAAGGACCTGCTCTCGGAACTCGTCGTCCGCGCCGTCCAGAGCGTCGCCGACGAGGAGGGCATCGACACCGGTAACGTCAAGATCGAGACGGTCGTCGGCGGTTCCATCGACCAGTCCGAACTGGTCGAGGGCGTCATCGTGGACAAAGAGCGCGTCCACGAGAACATGCCCTACTTCGCCGAGGACGCCAACATCGCGCTCGTTGACTCGGCGCTCGAGATCAAGGAAACCGAGATCGACGCCGAGGTCAACGTCACCGACCCCGACCAGCTCCAGCAGTTCCTCGACCAGGAGGAACAGCAGCTCCGCGAGATGGTCGACAAGCTCGAGGCGGTCGGCGCCGACGTCGTCTTCGTCGACGGCGGCATCGACGACATGGCCCAGCACTTCCTCGCGGAAGCGGGCATCATCGCGGTCCGGCGCGCGAAGTCCGACGACATGGACAAGCTGGCCCGTGCCACCGGCGCGACCCTCGTGAGCAACGTCGACGACATCGAGGAGGAGGACCTCGGCTTCGCCGGCTCCGTCGCCCAGAAGGACGTCGGCGGCGACCAGCGCATCTTCGTCGAGGACGTCGAGGAAGCCAAGTCCGTCAGCCTCATCCTGCGCGGCGGCACCGAACACGTCGTTGACGAAGTCGAGCGTGCCATCGACGACAGCCTCGGCGTGGTTCGCGTCACCCTCGAAGACGGCAAGGTCGTGCCCGGCGGCGGCGCGCCCGAAACCGAACTCGCGCTCGAACTGCGCGACTACGCCGACTCCGTCGGCGGCCGCGAACAGCTCGCGGTCGAGGCGTTCGCCGACACGCTGGAAGTCATCCCGCGCACCCTCGCGGAGAACGCCGGTCTGGACCCCATCGACAGCCTCGTCGACCTCCGCAGCAAGCACGACGGTGGCGAGTTCAACTCCGGCCTCGACGCCTACACCGGCGAAGTCGTCGACATGGAGCAGGACGGCGTCGTCGAGCCCCTCCGCGTGAAGACCCAGGCCATCGAGTCGGCCACCGAGGCGGCCGTCATGCTCCTGCGCATCGACGACGTCATCGCCGCGGGCGACCTGAAGGGCGGTCAGGTCGACGGCGACGACGGCGGCGACGCGGGAGGCGCACCCGGCGGCGGAATGGGCGGCGGCATGGGCGGCATGGGCGGTATGGGTGGCATGGGCGGCGCTATGTAAAATCGGTCAGAAACCGATTTTCATAGGCCGTCGAGTTTCGCTCGACGTAGCCGATGCGAAGGAGGCCGCACGCCTCTCACTCGCCAACCGACCCCCGCGAACCGCACCGACTTCCGAAAACGAGCTTCGTTTCTTTCGACCCAGTGCGCCAGTGGCGACGCGACGTCGCTCCGGGTTACGTCCTCGTCGGTGTCGCTCGACCGCCACACGCTGTCGTGGCTACTGTCCTTCCTCGTACTTCCGCGCCCGCCGAACGAAGGGTTCTACGTCCCCGACGGCGCGGGCGACGGCCACGTCGTCGCCCGCGCGCTCGACGATACCGCGCGTTTCGAGTTTCGGGAGATGAGCGTGGTGGAGTCGAACCTCGACCCGCTCGACGGACTCCTCGTCGGGGCCGGCGGGGTCGTCGGACGCCCGGGCCGCGACCCGACGGGCGAGGTCGTCGACGGCGAGCCGTTCGTGCTCGCAGAGTTCGTACAGCGCGTACCGGCAGTGTCGCGACGCCAGTAGCTCGAAGACGTCGTCCGGCGACAGGTCCCCGTTCACGTCGTTGGTCGAACTATCCATGCGTATCTGAGACCTCCGTGACGACCGCCCACCGTCTGACGTACGTCAGACGAACCTGTTAACGTTGGGGTGCTTTTCCTCGGCAGAGAAGTATCACCACGTTCGGGACGGCCGTCGCTCTCGCCGCCGGCCGACCCGCAACGCAACGTCGCGTCCGCCGCCGACTCAGGCGTCGGTGATTTCGAGTTCGAACTGCTCGTGCTCGCTGGCGGCGTTGAGCACGACGCTGGTGTTGCTCTCCTTGATGTCGGGGTCGTTGAGCAGTTCCTTGATCTGGCGGTTCATCCCGTCGGTGTCGGCGAACTTCCCGACGGCGATGATGTCGTAGTCGCCGGTCACCTCGTAGACGCTTATCATCCGGTCGGCGTTCCGCAGTCGCTCGGTCACGTCGGCCAGAGCGTTGCCCTCGACCTTCAACTGGACGATGGCGGTCACGTCGTAACCGAGCGCGTCGTAGTCGACTTTCGGGGTGTAACCGTCGATGATTCCCTCCTCTTCCAAATCTTTGAGGTGGTTCGAAACCGTCGTCACCGACACGTCGAGTTCCTCCGCGAGACTCCGGAGGCTCGCTCGGCCGTCGTCTAACAGCGCGTTCACCAACTTCGCATCGAGATTTTCGTACGTCATTACGTCCACCATCTCGCCCCACCCATTAGAATTTTACGAACATCCAATTCTCTCGGCTGAAACCCAGAATTGCGCCGACCAGTAACGTTTTAGTAGTGGACGTACTCGTGCAGACTGACGACAAAGATGACGGATGGACAAATTGCTGCTAGCAAAGATTCCGGCTTGAGCGAGGCCGAGCGGGACGTACTACGCCGTATCGAAGAGGAGAACGTCGACTTCGTTCGCCTCCAGTTCACTGACATCACGGGGACGGTCAAGAACGTGAGCGTTCCGGCCTCCCAGGTCGAGAAGGCGTTCGAGGAGGGCATCTGGTTCGACGGTTCGTCCATCGAGGGCTTCGTCCGGATTCAGGAGAGCGACATGCGCCTCGAACCCGACCCCGAGACGTTCGCGGTGCTGCCGTGGCGGTCGAACGGCGACTCCGCGAGCGCGCGACTCATCTGCGACGTGGTCAACACCGACGGCACGCCGTTCGCGGGCGGCCCCCGCCAGGTGCTGAAGCGCGTCCTCGACGAGGCCGAGCAGATGGGCTACACCGTCAGTATCGGTCCCGAACCCGAGTTCTTCCTCTTCGAGAAGGACGAGGAGGGGCGCGCGACCACCAAGCCCCACGACTCGGGCGGCTACTTCGATCTCGCGCCCAAGGACCTCGCCAGCGACGTCCGTCGGGAGATCATCTTCACGCTGGAGAAGATGGGCTTCGAGATCGAGGCCAGCCACCACGAGGTCGCCGACGGCCAGCACGAGATCAACTTCAAGTACGACGACGCGCTCACCGCGGCCGACAACATCGCCACGTTCCGGGCGGTCGTCCGAGCGGTCGCCGAGCAGAACGGCATCCACGCGACGTTCATGCCCAAGCCTATCAGCGCCATCAACGGGTCGGGCATGCACTCCCACATCAGCCTCTTCGACGACGAGGGCAACGCCTTCGCCGACGAGGACGACGAGTTCAACCTGAGCGAAACCGCCTACAAGTTCATGGGCGGGGTCCTGAACCACGCCCAGGCGTTCACCGCGGTCACGAACCCGACGGTCAACTCCTACAAGCGCCTGGTGCCCGGCTACGAGGCCCCGGTGTACGTCGCCTGGAGCGACGTCAACCGCACCGCGCTCATCCGCGTGCCCGACGCCGCGGGCGCGAGTTCCCGGTTCGAGATTCGGAGCCCCGACCCGTCGTCGAACCCCTACCTCGCCCTCGCCGTCGTCATCAAGGCCGGACTCGAAGGCATCGAGAACGACGCCGACCCTGGCGAACCGGTTCGCGAGGACATCTACGAGTTCGACGACGCCAAACTCGACGAGTACGGCATCACCACGCTCCCCGGCAGCCTCGACAGCGCGCTCGACGAACTCGAAGCCGACGAGGTCGTCCAGGAGGCGCTGGGCGAACACGTCACCGAGAAGTTCGTCCAGGCCAAGCGCGCCGACTACGCCGACTACAAGACCCACGTCTCCTCGTGGGAGAAAGATAAGTACCTCGAGAAGTTCTGAGTCGGCCACCGATCACGGCCTCGCCGCTTTTCTCTCCGTCGTCTTCTATCGGATCGGCGTCCCCGACCCCATCTCTCGCGCACGGTCGACCGCGACCGGGAGCAACAGGATTCCCGCGGGGACGACCATGTTCAAACCGAACACCGCGAGCAGCGACAGTTCGAGTTCGTTGCCGACGTAGCCGACCGCGGCGAGCGCCAGCAGTCCAGCGAACGCGGCGGGCGCGTTGACCGGCGTCCGCGGCGGTCCGTCGAACGTCAGCCACGTCGCGCCGGCGCCGACGACGCCCGCGAGCGTCGCCACCGCGTCGGGGGAGAGGCCGGCGGTCGCCAGCGCCGCGAGCGCGAACACGCCCGCCGCGGCGAACGCGCGGCGGGGCCGCCAGTCGCCCCAGTGGAGCAGTCCCCCGAGGTATGCCAGGCCGATGAGGGCGCCGACCGCCACGTCGACGAAGTAGTGGACCCCGATGACGACCCGCGAGGTGAGGACGACCGCGACGACGGCCGCGGCGGCGATAGCGCGCCACCGACGGTTCCGGTGTTCGAGCGCCTCGACGAGCACGCCCCAGAGCACAGTCGCGCCGATGGCGTGGCCGCTCGGGAAGCCGTAGCCGCTCGCGTGACCGACTCGGATGCCGGCGGGCGGCCGCGGGAGTTCGAACAGTCCCTTGAGCGCGACGGTCAGCGCCAGCGCCCCCAGCACCGCCCCGAGCGCGAACGCGCCCTCCTCGCGCTCGCCGAACCAGTAGAGGAGCGCGACCGCGGTGAAGATGAACCACGCGTCGCCCAGTTGGGTGAGGACCGTGAACGCCTCCCTGACGAGCGGCGGTAACAGTTGTTCGAGCGCCTGCGCGATACCGAAACCCCGTCCGTTCATTGTCGGGGAGTTGCGTCGCCGGGAGGATATACGCTACGACTGAGCGCGTTCGCCGCGACCGAATACCGAAACCGCCGCCGACCGACGAACCGTCGCCGGACGAGTCGACTACGACCGGAGGCGGTCGGCTACGACCGGAGGTTCGACACCCGGTCGCTGATGCGACCGGGGAGGCTCGCGGCGCTGATGCCGAAGCCGAGCATCACCATCAGGGTGTAGAGGCCGAGCGTCGACAGCCAGATGACCAGCATCGCGCCGATGGCCCACCCGCTTTCGAGCCAGAAGAACGCCCCGAGGGTCATCACGGTGCCGTACAGCAACACGAGGTACGGCCCCCAGCCGCGGGCGTGACCCCGGCGCATCTGCTTTCGCACGTAGCTCTTCAGTTCGGACTCCACCTCCGGCTTCTCGACCGTGCGCGATTCGATGTCCTCCTCGAACGATTCCACGTCCGCCCGTAACTCCCGGAGTTCGTCGCGGAGATCCACGATGTCGGGAGCGGATTCGTCGTCAGTCATGTATTGAGCCAGTATCTCCTGTTTTCGTTCTATGCGCGCCTGTTCGTCGTCCTTCGTCCGCTCGGCGTAGCTCCCTCGCTCGGCGAAGACCACGTTCACCACCGTCCCCAGCAGGAGGACGATGCTCCCGAAGTACAGCCACGTCACCAGCAACAGCGCGGTGCCGAGGAACTGCGAGGGACCGGTCGAACTGAACTGCGCGTAGATACGGAACAGCACCTGCAGCACCGTCCAGCCGACCGTCGCGACGACCGCGCCGGGGAGCGCCTCCCGGACTCCCACGTCGGCGTCGGGGAAGACGACGTACAGCGGGAGGAAGACGGGAACCAGCGCGACCAGTTGTATCAGCGTCGAGACGAGGCCGACGAACGGGAAGTTCGGAAACAGCGCGGTCGCCACGCCCGCCAGCACCACGACGACGACGGCGGCGCCGATGGCGGCCAGGACGAGGAGTCCGTCCTTGAGTTCGTCCATCAGCCCGGTGCCGCTCTCGGTGGCGTAGATGGCCGAGAACGCCTCGTCCAGTCCACGGAACACCTTCAGCGAGGACCACGCGAGCACGACCAGGCCGATGACCGTGGTACCGCCCTGGTTGGCCGGGTTGAGGATGAACTCCCGCAACTGCTGTTCGCCGGTCGCGGTCAGCAGGCCGGACACCTGCCTGATGACCTGCCTCGCGAACTGCTCGCCCGCCACGAACGAGACGACGATAAACGCCAGCAACAGCAGAGGGATGAGCGAGACGAACGCGTAGTACGCGATGCTCGCCGCGAGGAAGGTTATCTCCTGCTCGCGAGCCTCTTCGATGACCGACCGTCCGACGGTGACGGCGCTTCCGATTCGACTAGGCACGGGACTTGTTTCGCCGACGAGATACAAATATTCACGGGCAACGTATCGGGGTCTTGGCCCGCGAACCCGCGGAGTTACGTCGGTCGCGTCACTGTCACGCCGGTCGTGTCGCCTCGCGTATCTCTCGCACCGTCGCGGGCGTCTTGAACGTGGTGCCGCCGTAGTGGGCGCGCGAGGCCTCGAAGCCGGCGTCGCGCAGGCGGTCCAGAAACTCGTCCATACCCGACGCCGACCGGGTCCACTCCTTGCAGAGGCGATGCTGGTCGTAGTGGGTCGGCTCGTGGAGTTCGCCTTCGAGCGCGTCGAGCAGTCGCTCCGCCCGGGTCGCGGTGCCCATCTCGGGGTCGATTTCGTCGCGGACCGCCGCGACGAAATCGGCGTCGTGGGTCGGGCCGAGCCACAACGGCCCGGACGCCAGGACGCGCTCGCTCGCACACTCCGGGCAGACGTCGAGCGGGTCGGCGATCAGCCCTTCGTCGGCCTCCCGGTAGAGGCAGTCCTCGCAGTGGTAGACGTGGCCGAGTTCGTCGACGGCGGCGTTGGCGTCGGTGGCGCTGTGGTCGAGTTCGAGGTACGTCCGGACGTAGTGGTTGGTCGCGTGGGTCAGGATGGGGGTCACGCCGGCGTCGTAGCGGGCCGCGGTGCGCGCCAGCGCCGACAGTAGGACGCGGACGCCCATCTCGGCGTGGTAGTCGGTGTTTCGCGGGACTGCGCCGTACTTGCGGACCCCGCTGTGGAAGTGCGCGCCGCACAGCGGCGCGGTGTCGGTCGCGGTGACGCAGACCAGGTCGCGGGCGTTGGCGAACGCGGCGTCGGCGAAGGTAATCGGCGTGCCGAACGGGTCGACGTCCACCACGTCGAAGACGCCGTCGTGCATGAGCGCGTTGGCGTCGCGGCGGACGACCTCGCCCTCCAAATCGTTGCGTTCGAGGTTGCGCTCGCACAGGGCGACCGCGTCGGGGTCGATGTCGGCCATCGTCACGTCCCAGCCCTCGGCGGCGGCGCGGACGCCCCGGATTCCGCTGGCGGCCATCGCGTCGAGGTACGACTCGGCGCGCGGTTCCCGGTCGCGGTAGGCCCGCAGGACCGCGACCGTGAGGTCGCGGTTCAGTTCCTGGACGGGGTTGAAGAACACCTCGTCGCCGACTCCCTCCCCGTCCTGTTCGGGGACCTCGACCTCGACCGCGCCTTCCCGGACGTTCATACCCGTAGTCGGAACTCCCGCCTTTTTACGCCGTCGGGTCGCCGCCGGTCGGCGCTCCGTGTCGGCGGTGCCGACGTCGCACGTCGGCCGGCGCGAGTTTTATGCGCGTGCGAGTCGACCCCACACCGTCGCACCGACCGCGACGCGACCGCTCGGGACAATGGCATCGGAGAGCGAGGAGGTCGCGGGCGACTCGTCGCCCGCGACCGAACAGGGGCTGGTGGACCGAATCGTCGCCGCCTACCCGGTGGTGTTCGCGCTCGCCGCGCTCGTCGCGACTGGCGCGCAGGTGGTGTTCCTGGAGCGGCCGCTCGTGGAGTCGGCGCTGGTTAGCTTTCTCGCGTTCACCGCCGGGTTCCAGGGGTTGTGGGCGTTCCTGGGTCACTACTTCCGGTCGGACGAGGTCGCCGCCTCCATCGGCTGGCCGGCGGGCAACCCGTTCCAGAAGGAGGTCGCGTTCACCAACCTCGCGTTCGGCGTCCTGGGCGTGCTCTGCATCTGGTTCCACGGGAAGTTCTGGCTCGCCACCGGAATCGGAAAGGCAGTCTTCGTCCTCGGCGCCCAGAGCGTACACATCCGGGAGATGAGAGCGCGCGGGAACGCGCGTCCGGGCAACCGCGCCGAGTTCGTGCTGGTGAACGTCGCGGTGCAGTCGACGATACTCGTCCTGCTCGCGTTTCGGTTCGGGTGAGACACCTGGCGGTCGGCCGAGCGCAGACAGAAGACTCATGATGGATAGCTAACGATACGGCGTATGGTCTCCGACTCAGACGACCGCGGTTGCCCGAAGTGCGGCCACACCGGCACCGACGTCGGCAAGATTTCGACGACCGGCGGCGGCCTCTCGAAGATGTTCGACATCCAGACGAACAGCTTCAAGGTCGTCACCTGCACGAACTGCGGGTACTCCGAACTCTACCGGGACACAACCTCCGGGTCGAGCGACATCGTCGACATCTTCCTGGGCTGATGGCGGAATTCGGTGCGGTGTTCGTGCTGTTCCTCCTGTTCGCGGTCGTCGCTCCGCTCGCGCTGTACGCGCTGGTGCGGAGCGAACACGACCAGCGCGAGGAGATGGACCGCGAGTCGGCCGAACGAATCGCGCGGCGCGACACCGGCGACCGCGACTGGCGGTGACGGTGCCGAGCGGTAGTGACGAACGAAGCCGTCGCGCCGCGCGGGAGCGCCGGTTCCGTCGACCGGTCACCGTGGCGACACCGGAAACCGTTTAGTCCCGCCGTCCAAACTCCTCGCCCGTGTTCCCGGCCGACGCCATCGAGCGCGACGCCTCCCCGCCGACCCCGGAGGTGTACCCGTGAACGGGGTCGAGCAGTGGCAGGCCGACCTCGCCGACGCCGGGCGACTCACGCCGGCCGTGACGAACCGCATCCTGGCGGTCCACGACGACCGGGGCGCGCAGGCCATCGAGGCCGTCTCGGAGCGCCGGGTCAAGGAGTACCGCGACTTCACCGTGGTGGTCGGCTACGACGACGAGTACGTCGTGGAGGGGATGGGCTGTGGCTGTCGGGACAGCGAGTACAATCTCGACCCCGACGACCCCACCGACCTCTGCTGGCACGTCATCGCAGTCGCCATCGCCGAGCGCGTGGACGCCGTGGACCACCACGACATGTGGTACTCCGACGTGCGAGAGTTTCTCTAAAAATGGACGGCGCGTCTCGGTTCGAGGGCGGCGCGACGTTCGGCGACCCGTCGGACGGTCGTCGGGGTCTCGCCCGTGGTCCTCGGATTATACGCCTCGGGTAATCGGCGCGTCGGCGGTTATCGGACCCGTAATCGGCGACGCCGTGATGGGCGCGCCGGCCGTGATGGGTTCGGTGATAGGCGACGTCGTAATGGGACCGGTAATCGGTGCGTCGCCCGTGATGGGACCGGTAATCGGTGCGTCGCCCGTGATGGGACCGGTAATCGGTGCGTCGCCCGTGATGGGACCGGTAATCGGTGCGTCGCCCGTGATGGGACCGGTGATCGGCGTGTCGGCCGTAATCGGACCGGTGATCGGCGCGGTGAATGCGGGTTCGGCGTCCTGACGGGCGTGACCTTCGAGCGTGCGTGCGTTCATTGTAACTAATTACCTCTCGTGGCGCGGTGCCGTCTACAATTACTCACGATATCTACTTAACTATTATGTAGCAGTGAAAGTAGAAATTAACTCCGGTTCGGGGAAATAGGACCGTCACTCTCGCTAAACGAAACGTCGTTTCCGGAGGCAAAAAGACGGAATTCGGCCCCGTCAGCGGACGAGCGGCGGCGCGGCCGCAGTTGCGGCCGCGCTGCCACTCGTTCGTGAGGTCGCCCGAGAGCGCATCCGCAGTGACCCGGTCACTCGGCGCAGAGGCCGACGAAGTTCCGGAGGATGCGGAGTCCGGTTTCGCCGCTCTTCTCGGGGTGGAACTGGGTGCCGAAGACGGTGCCCGCCTCGTCGGCGACGACCGCCGGGAACCGCTCGCCGTAGTCGGTCGCGGCCACGACCGCGTTCTGGTCGTCGGGGACGGCGTAGTAGGAGTGGACGAAGTAGGCGTGTTCGCCGTCGACGTCCTCGACCAGCGGGTGGTCGCGTTCGACCGACAGTTCGTTCCAGCCCATGTGGGGCACCGTCACGTCGTCGGCGAACCGGACGTTCGTCCCCGGAATCAGGTCGAGGCCGCGAACTTCGCTCGCACCTGCTCGGTTGGCCTCCTCGCTGGAGGTCAGCAGCATCTGCATCCCGAGACAGATGCCGAACAGCGGCGTCCCCGACTCGGCGACGTCGGCCAGCGCCTCGCGGTACGGCCCGGCGTTCTCGACGCCCTCGCGGAACGCGCCGACGCCCGGGAGAACCACGCCGTCGGCCTCGCCGAACGCCTCGGGGTCGTCGCTGATTTCGACGCTCGCACCCGCGCGTTCGAGGCCGCGGGTGACGCTCCGGAGGTTCCCGAGTCCGTAGTCGACGACGACGACCGACGCCTCGGCGGATTCGCGCTCGCGCGCGCTCGTAGTCGTGCTCATGTGTAGACCTGGGTGCGACGCGGGCAAGTCGCTTTCCCTTGGGGAGAAGAGACGGCCCCCGGCCGACCGCGGGCGGGCGCTACTCGGTCAGGTCGGCGACCATCTCGGAGACGGCCGCGAGTTCGTCCTGGTTGACAGTGTGGCCCATCCCCTCGTAGATGCGCTCGTCGACCGCGCCGCCGAGTTCCTCGAAGACCTCGGTGGTTTCGCTGACGCGCTCGGCGGGGACGTGGGGGTCGCGGTCGCTACACCCGAGGAAGATGGGCGTCCCGTCCAGCGACCCGTCGTAGTCCCGCGGAGTCCCCTCCGGGCCGATGAGGCCGCCCGAGAGCACCCCCAGACCGCCGTAGCGGCGGGCGTTGCGCGCCAGGAACTCCGAGGAGAGACACGCGCCCTGCGAGAAGCCGACCAGCATCGTCCGCTCGCGGTCGACGCCGGTGTCGACCGCGGTCTGGATGGCGTCGCCGACCTTCGCGAGCGCCGACGACAGCCAGGGTTCGTTGGCGTCGAGGTCGGCCAGGAACGACTGGGGGTACCAGGTGCCCCGCTGGGCCTGCGGGGCGAGCAGGGCGATACCCTCCGCTTCGGGGTCGACGGCGAGTTCGTCGGCGAGTCCGAGCATCCCCCGAGCGGTCGCGCCCCGCCCGTGGACCAGCACGACCGCGGCGCGCGCCGCGTCGAGCGGCGCGCCCGCGGTCTCCAGCGGCTGGTCGCCGTGGGGGTCGTCGCCTTGGGCGCTCATCGGTCGGCCTCCGCGGTCGAGTCGTCATGACCGGCCGGCCCGCCGCCGTCCGCTCGCGTCTCCGAGCGCGAGCGCTCGGAGACGTGAATCTCGGGCAGTCGGGACTCGATGGCCTCGCGGTCGTTTTCGAGCCACGGCGGGAGTTTCAGGTCGGTGCCCAGCGCCTCGACGGTTTCGTCGCGGGTGAACCCCGGCGGGTCGGTCGCGATTTCGAAGAGGACGCTGCCGGGTTCCCGGAAGTAGACCGACCGGAAGTACTGACGGTCCTTGACCGGCGTGACGAACAGGCCGGCGTCGCCGAGGCGGTCGCGCCAGGCCGCCTGGGACTCGTCGTCGGGCGTCCGGAACGCGACGTGATGGACGGTGCCGTAGCCCTGCCGGCCGCGCTGTTCGTCGGCGGCGTCGACGAGGTCGACGACGCTCGCGCGGTCACCCGCCGCGCGGAAGCGCGTGCGGCCGTCGGTCCCGTCGTCGGAGATGCCCTCGCGCTCGTAGCCCATCGTCTCGAGGACGGTCGCGGTCGCCCCGAAGTCGGTCGAGTTCAGCGTGACGCCGTGGAAGCCCCGAATCGCGCGCTCGACCGGGACCGGGCTGTCGTCCCACGGGTCGATTCCGTCGGATTTGGACGCCGACTCGACCAGTTCGAGCGGTTGGCCGTCGTGGTCCTCGAAGGGGACGACCGTCTCGCCGAACCGCTCGCGGGAATCGCCGACCGAGACGCCCTTCGATTCGAGGCGGTCGACCCAGTAGTCGGCCGACCCCGGCGGAATCGCGAACGCCGTCGCGCCGACCTGGCCCGCGCCGACCCGGCCCTGGGCGGCCCCGTCGAACGGGAAGAACGTCAGGATGGTGCCGGGCGTCCCGCGCTCGTCGCCGTAGTAGAGGTGGTAGGTGTACTTGTCGTCGAAGTTGACGGTCTTTTTCACCAGTCGCAGGCCGAGGACGTCGGTGTAGAACTCGACGTTGCGCTGGGGGTCGCTCGCGATCGCCGTGACGTGGTGGACGCCGGATACTCGGTCGGTCATGGACGGAACGTGCGGAGTTGCGTATCGCGTAGCGTGTCGGCGCGGTCGAGTCGACTCGACCGCGCCGGCGGTAACACGACGTTAGCAGGTTCGCACCCGAACCGCTTTAGGCGTTCGCTGGCGAGGGGGTAATCAGGTAACACCGATGTCCCTGCCCGACGAGGACGACGGCTACAGCGAGGAGACCTGCTTCGTCATCGACTCGCTCGACCAACTCGGCTCGAAGTGGCGACTCGTCGTGCTCCACGACCTCCAGGACGGCGAGAAGCGGTTCAACGAACTCAAGCGCTCGACCGGCGCGAGTTCCCGCACCCTCTCGCGCGTCCTCGACGACCTCCAGGAAACCGGCTTCGTCGAGCGCCGCCTCGAACCCGACTCGCCGGTCGCCACCTACTACTCGCTCACCGAGAAGGGCGGGTCGCTCTGTCCCGTCTTCGAGGAGATAGAGTCGTGGGCCCGCGAGTGGCTCGACGCGTCGGCCGACGACGCCGAGTGACCCCTCGCGGTCGATTCGACGCGCCGCCGTCGGCCCGCGGCCGAACCTTCGCCGTCGACCGCACCTTCATCGTCAGCGCGAACGGTTCCGGAACCCGCGGGAATGTTTCGCAACCATCCCCAATTGTTTCCAAATACTTAGCCTTAATAATTACCGTGCCGAACGAGTGAGTGCGACAATGCAACGACGCACCTTCCTCGAACTCACCGCGGCCTCCACCGCCGCGAGCGTGACGGCGGTCGAAGGGGTCGACGAACTCGCAGGTACCGCGCGCGCCGCGGTCGGCGCCGACTGCGGGGAATCGAGCGGGGTCGCCGACCTCGAATTCGCGTCGGCGACCAGCCTGCTGGATTCGAACTACGGCGCGCTGACCGACTCGTCGGTCGTCGCCGTGTGGGCCGAGAGCACGGCGACGAACACGGACGCCGACGGCGACGGGAACGCCTACGCCTACGACGACGCCACCGACGTCCCGGTGGTCGCGGTGGACGGCAACGTCGTGGGGTTCGGCGCGATGCTCGTCAACGACGGCGACGCCGACTGGACGTACGGCAACGAGGAGTTCGTCCTGAACGTCTGGGACGAGAAACTCGGCGGGTCGGGCACCGTGCTCTGGGACGAGGGTCACGGCCAGTACTACGGCCTCTCGAAGTTCTCGGCGTTCGAGTCCTACGCCGAGGAGAACGGCTACGCGGTGAACGCGACGTCCTCGCTCGTCGCCGACCTCCCGTCGGCCGACGCCGCGGTAATCACCTCGCCGAGCGAGACGTTCACGACCTCCGAGTTGAACTCGCTGTTCGACTACGTGGAGAACGGCGGCGTGGTGTTCCTCCACGGCCAGTCGGACTACAGCGACTACGACGAAACCGAAAACCTGAACGACGTTGCCGGCTACCTCCAGCGGTCGTTCCGGTACAACGACGACGAGGTGGTCGACGCTTCGAACAACACCGGGGCCAACTACGACGTGCTCACGGGCAACTTCAACGAGTCGAACTTCGGCTACTTCTCGAACCGGCCCGGACTCGGCGGCGGCAGTGGTTTCGACGGACCCAAGACCGGAACCGTCGCGAACGTCACCGACGGCGACACCTTCGACGTCGACTTCGACGACGGGACGAGCGAGTCGGTGCGCGTCCTCGGCATCGACACGCCCGAGAAGAAGCAGAACAGGGACGCCGAGCGCGTCCAGGAGTGGGAGGGCATCGAGAGTCTAAGCTACCTCGGCGACTGGGGCGCGAACGCCACCGACTTCGCGACCCGGGAACTCGACGGCGCGACCGTTACCGTCGAAACCGACCCCGAGGAAGGCGCCTACGACGCGTACGACCGCCTGCTCGGCTACGTCTACTACGACGCCGACGGCGACGGGAACCGCGACGAACTCTACAACCGGCGGGCCGTCGAGCGGGGATACGCCCGGGTCTACGGGTCGGGCCTGACGAAACACGACGCGTTCCGGGCCGTCGAGGCGACCGCCCGCGCGAACGGCACGGGCGTCTGGGGCCGGAGCGACCCGGACGCCTCCAGCGAGATCCGCGACCGCGACGTGGACGACCTCTTCTTCCCGCACGCGTCGAGCGTCCGGACCGCGGCGGGCGCCATCGCCGACTCGCGCGTCCCGGTGTACGCCGAATCGACCGCGACCCAGACCGGCGGGAGCGTCGGCTACGACCGGATTCCGCTGGTCGGCGTGGACGAGTCGGCCGGCGTCGGCCTCGTCGGGTCGCCGTTCGTCGACGAGAGCTACGAGTCGGCCGAGGGCTTCGCCGTCGACACCTCCGGCTACGAGAACTTCGTCCTCGCGACGAACCTCCTCGACTACCTCGGCGACGCTTCGTCGGGCGACGTGCTCATCGACGGCGGTCACGGCCAGTTCGGGGCCGAGTTCGCGCTGTCGAGCGAGGACGCCGCCTACTACCAGCGCTACCTCGAAGGCCAGGACATCGGCTTCGAGCAGGTCAACGACATCACGAGCGCGAAGCTCTCGGGCGCCCGGGCGCTCGTCGTCACCGCGCCGACCGAGTGCTACGCGTCGAGCGAGGTCGACGCCATCGGCGGCTTCCTCGCCGACGGTGGCGCCGTCGTGCTGCTCGGGAGTTCCAGAGCCACCGACGCCGCGCGTGCGACGCTCAACGACCTGGCGAACGCGCTCGGGACGGACCTGCGGTTGAGCGCCGACGAGATCACGGATAGCTCGAACAACGTGAACGGCGACCGCACCATCCCGACGACGACGGCGTTCGACGCCTCGTTCCCACTGTTCTCGAAGTACAGCTGAGTCGGTCCGGAGCGCCGGGAGGCGGCGTCGGGTCGCCGGGCGGTCGCGACCGCCCGGCGATACCGCATCGACCGGTGCAGGGTCGACTCCGCACGTAGTCGACCCCGTGCGAGTCTTCGGCGTGCCGACCCGACGCACACCTATCGGACGGAGAGACATATAGAGAAAATAGGAAGGTTTAACGGGAAGCTGTCGAAGCGTTTAACCGATTCGGTCATGGAAAACCGACGAACCTTCCTCAAATCCGCGGCCGCGGCGGGCGCACTCGGTCTGACCGCCGGTTGTATCGGGAACTTCTCCGGGAACCAACCGTACGGAGACAACAAAGTCAAGTTCCTGATGTCACCCACCGAACCCCAGGACCAGATGCGGGCCCAGTACACCCCCATCAAGGAGCGCTTCGAGAGCTACCTCGACGTGAAGAAGGCGGAGATGCAGTACGCGAAGGACTACGCCGCCACGCTCGAAGCGCTCAACAGCGGCACCGCCGACGTCGCCGAAACCGGCCCGTTCGCCGCCGCGCTCGGCGTCGACTCCGGCAAGGCCGAGGTCATCCTCCAGCGCCACGGCTACGGGGCCTGGACTTACTCCAGCGTCATCGTCACGCGGAAGGGGTCGGACATCTCGAAACTCACCGACCTGAAGGGCAAGAAGATCGCGTTCGCCGACCCGCTGAGCGCCAGCGGGTCGCTCTACCCCCTCGGGATGCTGAAGAAGGCCGGCCTCTCGATTCCCGACGAACCGGGGAGTCCGAAGGGCGCCGACTTCGAACCGTCGTGGTCGGGCCACTTCGAGGCGCTCCAGGCGCTCAAGAGCGAGCAGGTCGACGCCGCCGGCGTCGGCTACTTCATCACGCTCAACGACGACCGCGAGTACAAGGACTTCGTGAAGGAGGTCGCCCGCGACAAGGGCATCCCGCGCGCGCCCATCCTGGTTTCGCCGACACTCAGCGACGAGGAGAAGACCAAGATCACCGAGGCGTTCACCAAGGCCGACAAGTCGCTGTACCTCGGCAAGGACGGCAAGGCCGACACCGACGAGAAGAGCGACGACCCCGACGACGACCTCTGGTTCGACGACGTCCGAAAGGCCGACGCCAAGACGTACGACCCCGTCGTCCAGGTGGCCAACGAACTCGGCTACGGCCAGGACATCTTCTCGAGCGGAACGACGACCGGCGAGTAGAGGTAGGCTTTTGACCGTCCCGTCAGGGAAACTTTCCAAGCACAAATGGCAGACATCTCATCGGAAGGCGTGACGAAGGTCTACGGGACCGACACGGTCGCCCTCGACGACGTCTCGTTCGAGATTCCGGACGGGGAGTTCGTCGTCCTGCTCGGTCCGTCGGGGGCCGGGAAGTCGACGCTGCTTCGCATCCTCAACGGACTGACGTCGCCCTCGGAGGGGACGCTGTCCATCGGCGACGAGGTCGTCGCCGGCACCCGGAGCGACGTGTCGATGGTGTTCCAGATGCACTACCTCGTCGAGAGCATGAGCGCCTACCGGAACGCGCTCACCGGCGCGCTCAACCGCACCGCCACCCTCGACAGCGCGCTCACCAACTACGACGAGGCCGACAAGGAGATGGCGCTCCGGGCGCTCGACACCGTCGGCCTCCTCCACGAGGCCGACCAGCGCGCCGGGAGCATGTCCGGCGGCCAGCAACAGCGGGTCGGCATCGCCCGGGCGCTCACCCAGGACCCCGAACTCCTGCTGGCCGACGAACCCGTCGCCAGCCTCGACCCGAAGGCCGCCCAGGACGTGATGCACTACCTGAAGCGGGCGGCCGACGAGCGCGACCTCACGTCCATCGTCAGCCTCCACCAGGTGAACATCGCCCGCGAGTACGGCGACCGCTTCATCGGCCTGCGCGACGGGCGGGTCGTCTTCGACGGCGGAAAGGACGACCTCACGATGGACGTGGTCGACGAGATATACTACGGCGCCGGCGACGGCGACGATGACCGCGGCGTCGAACACCTCACGGAGGCAGGGCGATGAGCGCAGACATCGCCGACGTCAAGCAGCGCATCGAGCGCGAACAGCGGATTCGACGGCTCCTCGGCGTCGTCGGCGTGCTGGCGGTCCTCGGCGCGACCGCGGCCGGCCTGACCTACCTGGGGTTCACCCTGGCGACGCTGGTCCGGCAGGCCGACGAGTGGGTCGCGTTCGTCTCGCACTTCCTCGCGCCGACGTTCGTCGACCTCACGTCGTACACCCGGGCCAACGGTATCGGCGGTCTGCGCGCCATCTGGGTGACGTTCACCAAGCCCTGGACCGTCGTCACCGCCATCGCGGAGGCGCCGGTCGGCAGCGGCGTCGTCCTCATCCCGGCGGCGCTCGCGACCGTCATCGTCGGCTTCACCGGGACGGTGCTCGGCTTCCCGCTCGCGCTCATCTTCGGCATCCTGGGCTCCGAGCGCGTGACGCCATTCCCGTTCAACTTCGTCTTCCGCGGCACGATGAGCGCGATTCGGGCGGTGCCGGCGCTCATCTGGGTGCTCATCTTCATCCCGGTGTTCGGCATCTCGCCGGTCAGCGGCGTGCTGGCCATCGCCACCGACACCATCGGGAACCTCGGACGGCTGTTCACCGACGAACTCGAAGAGATCGACGACGGCCCCATCGAGGCGATTCGCTCGACGGGGGCGTCGCGGCCTCAGGAGGTGCTGTTCGGCATGCTGAGCCAGGTGTCGAACTCGTTCATCGCGTGGACGCTGTACGTCCTCGAAATCAACACCCGCATCGCCATCAGCCTTGGCGTGACGAGCGTCGGCGGCCTCGGGATGTACATCCAGCTCAAACTCGGCACCGGCAAGCCCAACTTCGCGGCGGCGGGGCTCATCCTCGTGGTCCTCATCGTCGTGACCGTCGAACTGCTGTCCTCGCGGGTCCGCGCCCGCCTGCGGCCGGGCGAGCACCAGGGCAAGAGCGTCTTCGACGCGCTCCGCGACCTCGCCGACAGCCGGAAGTGGCTCGGCGTGGACACCGAGCGCCCCTGACGTTCTCTTTCTCTCCGTCGCGTTTCGACGCCGTCTTTCGACCTGCGAGCGCCGACCGACCGGTCTTCCGGAAGCGCTCGGCGACGCCTTCCACCGGAAACGGCCGGCCAATCGGCCGACCGGAAGCGCTCAATTACACGAACCACCAGCCACGACCGGCGACGCCTTCCACCGAAAACGCCCGGTGAACCGACCGGCGGGGTGGGACTGAAAGGGGCCGCCCGCTCGCGTTCACTTCAGTCGTCTCACCGACCCCTATTCGGCGAGCGGCGAAGCCGCGAGCCGGATATGTCGGTGAGACGACCGCGAGCGGGCGGGGGCTTTCGAGACAGTCTCGTTCGCCGCTATCGTTACGTTTTGTGGCGAGCGGGCGGGGGCTTTCGAGGTGTTCGCGTTCGCTGCGGTGGTTGTATCACGTGACGAGCGGGCAGGGACTCTCAGGGAATCTCGTTCGTGTCGACACCCCAACGCTGAATACCGGCGGGTGCGCTTTTTCCCGGTATGTGTCCCCGCGAAATCGGTCGCCGCGCCTTCCTCGGCGGTTTCCTCGGCGGCGGGTCGGTCGCCCGACGCTCGGGCGCCGCCGACCTTGCCGCAGGGATGGGTGCGAGTGCGAGTGTCGGCGTCGCGCCGACGCCCGCGTTCGAGGTCCCGGGCGTCGACGCCGACCACTCGATTCGGTGGCGGTTCAATCACACGAGCGGCCGGAACAGCGTCTACCCGACGGTGGAAGCCGGCGGAACGACCGTCTGCATCGTCCGTAACCACGAGTCGTCAGACGACGAACCGCGGTTCTGGCTGTACGGGCTCTCGACCGCCGACGGGAGCGTCCGGTGGAAGAACGAGCTACGGGGCTACCCGTCGGTCCCCGAAATCGCCGGCGACGCGGTGCTCGCCAACTGGCAGGACGGCCTGCGGGCCTACGACGTTCGGAGCGGCGAGGAGCGCTGGCGGTTCGAGAAGCGAACGTACGGCGGGAACAGTTACTCGCTCGCCGGCGGGACGCTGTATCTCGCGAGCGTCGAGCGGGGGTCCAACGAGGCGAAATCCGCGGTCCACGCCGTCGACCTGACCGACGGCGGGACCCTCTGGACGAAGGAACTGCCGGAGGAGGTCGGAGCGGCGTCGCCGCAGGTCGTCGCCGGCGACGCGGTGTACCTCTCGGCCCACGGCGGCGTCCTGGCGCTCGACCGGGCGGGCGGCGAGCGACGCTGGCTGGCGGAACTGGGCGAGAACGGATTCCGGCCGGTCGAATGCCGCGGTGACGCACTGTACGTCTGGGGCCGGACCGAGATGCTCGCGCTCGACGCCGCGTCGGGGGCCGAACGCTGGCGGACGTCGCTCGGCGAGGGACTGCACGCCCACGGGTTCGTCGGAACCGTCACCGACGCCACGGTGTACGTCTGGGAGGACCGCCTGTTCGCGCTGAACGCCGCCGACGGCGGCGAACGGTGGACGTTCGACCCCTACGAGACGCTGGACGCGAACGAGACGCCCGACTCGGCCCGCGGGCGGGCGCTCGAACTCCGCGACGGCGTGCTCTACGGCATCACGGGCCGACGTGTCCACGCCGTCGACGCCGACTCCGGCACCGAGCGCTGGCGGTTCGACTCCGGGCAGCGACTCCACCGGTACTGGGGCGGCGTGCGTGACGGCCTGGTCTACGTCATCGACGAGTCGAGCGTCGCCGTCCTCGACGCCGACTCCGGCGAGGAGCGCTGGCGGTTCGGACCCCCGTTCGGAGGACCGGAGACGGGGACGGAGTCGGAGACGACGTCCCAAGAGGCACGAGGAACCGAGTCGAGCGCGGAAGGCCAGCGGCAGGTGTTCTGGGCCGAGGTCACCGACGGGACGCTGTATGCGGGACTCCGTAGCGGGACGCTGTGTGCCGTCGACCGGCCCTCGCCGCTGGCCACTGCGCCGGTCGCGACCACCCGGCGGTACGCCACCTCGGGGCCGGGGCTGGTGGCGCTCGGCCTGCTCGGCACCGGACTGCTGGCGGCCGGCTATCGGCGGGCGAGGCGGAGCGCGGAACCCGACTACGAACTCGGCCTCCTCGACCGCGTCGGCGAACGCGGCGAAACCGAAACGTACCGCAAGCGCGTCGAGACGCCCGACGGACCGGCGGTGGTCGCCGAAACCCGACTGGTCGAGTCGGCCGACGCCGACACCCGCGAGGCGTTCGTCGCGGGCGTCGAGCGGTGGGCCAACCTCGACGGCCGGGGCGTCCTGCCGATTCGGGACTACGGCACCGACCCCGTGCCGTGGTTCGAGACGCCCTACGCCTCCGGCGGGTCGCTGGGCGACGCGTGGCCGCTGGCCCGCGAGGCGAGGGTCGAGGCCGCCTCGGCGGCCGCCCGAGCGCTCCATCGAGCCCACGGCGAGGGGGTCGTTCACGGACGACTCGCGCCGAGCACCATCCTGCTCCCCGCGCCCGGCGACGGCGCGAACGCCGCCGTCGCCGGGTGGTTCCTGGGCGACGCGCTCGGCGACCCGATGCCGGGGTACGCCCCGCCGGAACAGCGAGAGCGCGACGGAGATTCGGTCGCGGGGGCCGACGGAGTCGGCCCTGCGACCGACATCTACCGCGTCGGGGCGCTCGCCTACCACCTACTAACGGGCGCGGTGCCGCGGGCCGACCCGCGGCCGCCGAGCGAGCGAAATCCCGCGCTCTCGACCGCAACCGACGACGTGCTGACGACGGCGCTGGCGGCCGACCCGGCCGACCGCCACGGGTCGGCACTGGCGTTCGACGACCGGTTCCGGTGGGCGGCGCTGGACCGCTGAGGGTCGAGCGCCGAACGCTACCGGGCGGGCAGACGGAACGCTACCGGAGTCGAACCACCGCGTAACAGCACGCGACCAGCGGCGACCCGACGCCGGCGAGGAACGTCGTCACGCCCCACGCCAGCGCCGCGGTCGAGCGGTCGGACGCCCGCCGGTCGTGCGTCCGGCGGTCCCGGGGCCGGCGGTCCGGGCCGCGTCGACGCGCGTCGAGATATACCAGCAGTGCGAGAACGAGGGGAACGGCGACGGCCGCGGCGATTTTCGCGAGGTTCGCACCCGCTATCCAACTCTGGGTCGGCGGTACCATGGAGGATATCGGACGGGCGGGGACTTCGTTATGCGCGGCGTACCGGCGTCTCGCGGCCGGGGAGTCGGGTCAGTAGTCGCCGAGTTGGGACTGTCCGCCCGACCCGCCGGCCATCCCGGCGGCCTTGTCGAGGGCGGCGTCGAGGGTGTCCTCCTGGCTCCGGTCGTAGAGGGTCGCCGCGGGGTGGACGCAGACGAGCACGTCCCGGACCGACCCGCCGAGTTCGGCCTGCTCGACCGACCCCGCCTCCTTCGTGACCGCCACGCTCCGGTCGAGCAGGTGTTCGCTGGGCACCTTTCCGAGCGTGACGACCACGCTGGGGTCAACCTGCTCGATTTCGGATTCGAGGTATCCCCGGCAGTTCTCGAGTTCCTGCTTGGTCGGGTCGCGGTTCTCCGGCGGCCGGCACCGCACGCAGTTGGTGATGCGCACGTCCTCCCGGGAGAGGCCGCGCTCTTCGAGTTTCTCGTCGAGAATCGTCCCGCTCCGACCGACGAACGGTTCGCCCTGCTCGTCCTCCTTCTCGCCGGGACCCTCGCCGACGAACAGCACGTCGGCGTCCGCGGGACCGGTGCCGTTGACGATCTGGCTTCTACTGTCTACCAGTTCGGGACAGCGCGTGCACTCGGTGACTTCGAGGCCGTCCATTTCTCCCATGTTCGGTGACACGGCGTTGGGGTATTAAGAGTCGGCGGCCTTCCGTCGACGCGACGAAACCGGCTCTAGTCGTTCGCCAGCGACCAGCGTGACGACGGGAGCAGTGACTACCTCGAAAGCCTCTGCCAACTCGCCTTGACGACTGCGACGACAGCGAAGAAGGCAATCTCGAAAACCCGCCCACTCACCGCGAACGACTGCGACGACAGCAAAGAAGATAGCCCCGAAAGCCCCCGGGCGCTCGCGGTCGCTGCGACGGGATATTTCGGCCGCGGCGGTGCCGCGGCCGAAATAGTTGCCCGCGCAGGCGACCACATCCTTCGGACGCGAGCGCCCGGCCCCTTTCAGTCCCGCCCACGGTGGTCTGTGAAACCGAGCGCTTCCGGAGGTCTATGTCGTCGGGCGCTTCCAGTGGAACCTGTCACCGGCCGTCCCTGGTAGTTGGTGTCACCGAGCGCCTCTGTCGTCCGGCCAGCGACTGTCGGCGCGTCGAGGGGTTCGCGTACCGTTCCCGGAACTCACTCGTCTCCGTCCCGCCGGAGTTCGTCGGCCGCGCGGGCCGCCATGCGGGCGACCCGAACCGGTTCGGGTCGCCCGCCCTCGGGCGTGAACGCCCGGACCGCGTCGCGGGCCTCTCCCGGGTCGACGCCGACCGACCGGACGAAGACCGCCTGGTCGTTGACCGAGAGTCGCTCTCTTGGGGGTTGGGCGTCGAGGAGTTCGAGTCGCCGGTCGAGGGCGTCGCCCTCGAACTCGGCTTCGAGGGCGCCCCGGAGGCCCGGACTCTCCTCGAAGGTCACCGAAATCGCGGGGCGGTCGGTCGCCTCCGCGACTCGGTGGAGGTCCACGACGTTGTACCACGAGAGCGCGATACCCGCCAGTAGCAGGTAGCGCACGTCCTCTCGGTCGAGTTTCCGAAAAATCGAAACGACGGTGTCGGTGGCGTCGGTGCCGCCGACGGTGGCGGTGTCGTAGGCGAACCCGTCGACCACGCGACTCGCCCTGACGACGGTCCCGGCGAGCGTGCTACGGCGGCCGCGGTAGGATTCCGCGACGCCCAGCGCGCGAACGCCGGGCTTCACGGCTCAGGCCTCTTCGTCGTCCTTGATGTCTTTGAGGCGGTCGAGCAGTTCGTCGTTCGACGCGCCGATCTCGAAGTCGACTTTCCCCTCGTGGGAGTTCTCCTCCGTGGCGACGCCGCTGTCGTCGTCCACGTCGTAGTTCTGGTCCTCTTGTTCGGACTCGTCGTAGCTCCCAAATCCCATGGCTATCGAATAGTAGGGTCGCCGTTCACTAAAGTCCCCCGCCGCCCATCAGTCTTTTGAGGGGTGCGGGCGAAAAGCCCGGCATGCAGGTGTACAACGTCACCGCCGACGCGGAGACGTTCACGGCCAACGTCTTCCTCGCGACCGGCGATCGGAACGTCCTCGTCGACGCCGGGGCCATGCCGGGGGTCGTCGACGCCGTGAAGGAACACGTCGACGACGTGGACGCCGTGGTTCTCACCCACCAGCACGGCGACCACGTGGCCGAACTCGACGCGGTGCTCGACGCCTTCGACGCGGACCTCTACTGCTACGGCGACCACCCGCGCCGGACCGAGAAACTCGACGACGGCGACGAGGTCGAAATCGGCGACGAGAGGTTCGAGGCGGTGTACTCGCCGGGCCACGCAGACGACCACCTCGCGTTCGTCTCCGACTCCACCATCTTCAGCGGCGACGTCGTGGTCTACAGCGACGGCGCGTTCGACGACGGCAGTTTCGGCCGGACCGACATGGAGGGCCAGTCCCGGGAGCGAGAAATCGAGAGCATCCGGACAATCCTCGACCGACTGCCCGAAAGCGTCGAGAACATGTACGCGGGCCACGGCGAGGACTTCCACGGCGATGTCCGGGAAGTAATCGAGCGGTCGCTAGAGCGGGCCGAACGGCGCGAACCGAAATATCCGGACGAGTAAAGAGACGAGAGTCGCGTTCCGTTCTCAGTCGGCGGTCGCGGGCGACTCGGTCGATTCGTCGGCCTCGTACGCCTCGGCGTACTCGACGAAGTTCCGCAGAATGCGCAGACCCAGGTCGCCGCTCTTCTCGGGGTGGAACTGCGTTCCCATCACGTTACCGGCGTCGTTCGCGGCGACGGCCGCGAACGACCCGCCGTAGTCGCAGGCGCAGACCGCGCTGTCGTCCGTCGCCGCGCGGTAGGAGTGGACGAAGTAGGCGTAGTCGCCGTCGGCGATGCCGTCGGCGAGCGGGTGGTCGCGCTCGACGGTGAGTTCGTTCCAGCCCATGTGCGGAACCTTGACGTCGTCGCCCGAGAGCCGGACGACCCGGCCGGGTATCAGGTCGAGGCCCGTGACGGTTTCGCCGTCGGGCGCGCCCTCCTCGCTCTCGGTGTAGAGCAGTTGCAGACCGACGCAGACGCCGAGTATCGGGGTGTCTTCGGCAGCGTCGACGAGCGCGTCGTGGAACGGTTCGGAGTTGCGCATGCACTCTTCGAACGCGCCGACGCCGGGCAGCACGACGGCCTCGGCCGCCGCGATCTCGTCGGGGTCGTCGCTCACCTCGACGCTCGCGCCCGCGCGTTCGAGGCCGCGACGGAGGCTCCGGAGGTTGCCGACGCCGTAGTCGATGACCGTGACGTTCACACCGGAACGTGGCGGCCGAGTCCCTTGGCTCTTCCCGATGCGGCGGCGATTACGGGCGCGAAAATCCCCTCACTCCTCGTCGGCCTCGCCCTCCCAGAAGTCCACGTCGGCGTCCTCGGGGAAGAACCCCGAGAGGACGCGGTCGGCCGGGTCGCCGCCGGGCGGCGACCCGGCGTAGACGCCGACCTTCCCCGAGTCGGGGTAGCCCAGCACGTCGGGGTCGTTCATCTCCGAAATCGCGAGGAAGCGGAGCGGTTCGTCGCCGTCGTTTCGGAACTGGTGGGCGCTGTCCTCGCCCGCGGGCAGAGCGACGTAGCCACCGGGCGGTACCGTCGTCTCGCCCTCGGGCGTCCGGAGCGTTACCTCACCCGAGAGGATGTAAGCGGCCTCCTCGTTCCCGATGTGGTAGTGGTAGGGCCACACCTTCTTGCCGGGCGGGACCTCGTAGAGGCTACATCCCAGTCGCTCGCCGCCGGCGGCCGCGCCGAGTCGCACCCGGCGGAACTCGTGGTCGCCGCGTTCGGTCGACTCCCACTCGCGGTCGTCGGCGGCGACGATTCGGTCGGAATCCTCCATGCCGGGTCTTCGCGGCCGAGCGGAAAGAAGCTACTCGCGGGTCGTCATTTCGCTCGTTCTTCGAGACGCGCCGAGCGACAGCTCGGCGCGTCTCGATACTCGCGGAAGGAGGCGTGACCGGGCGGAGATGCGACTAGACGAACGGAGAACGCGAAAATCGAGCGGGCGATTACGCGTTGCGCGGTTCCTTGCTCTTCGGGCGGAGCTTCTTGTACCCGCACTTACGGCACTTGTCGGCGCCCTTGGGGTTGCGGGCGTTGCACCGCATGCAGATCATCTTGTCGAGGGTACGCGCTTCCGCCTTCTCGAAACTAGCCATACGGGCGAGTTTGGCGCGGTCGCGTTTAAACCTTACCGAGTCGGTCCGAGCGCCGGCGGGCGACAAGCTATAATCGGCTCGGCGGCGTCCCCGCTCCATGCGCCGAAGCAGCGTCTTCGCGGTCGCGCTCGCGGCGGTCCTGCTCGCGGTGAGCGCGTTCGCGCCGGTCGGTGGCGCGGCGCTCGCTGCCGACGCCGAGCGAGTCCAGCGTTCGGACCGGGCCGGTCCGACCGAGATATCGTCCTGCACCGACATCACCGAATCCGGCGAGTACATGTTGACCGGCCGCATTGACAACAGGTCGGCGACGAGGCCTTCGTCGGGGCTGGGCGCCTGCATCTCCATCGCGGCCGACGACGTGACGCTCCGCGGCCGGGGCCACACCGTCGCGGGCGGCGACAGTCCGGGCGTCGTC
Organism: Halorussus vallis; assembly: GCF_024138165.1. Classification (NCBI taxonomy): domain Archaea; kingdom Methanobacteriati; phylum Methanobacteriota; class Halobacteria; order Halobacteriales; family Haladaptataceae; genus Halorussus; species Halorussus vallis. The sequence continues at coordinate 2,054,847 of NZ_CP100000.1, forward strand.
GGCGTCCTGGTCCAGGGGCCGAAGATGCTCTCGAACGTCACCGTCCGGAACCTCCGGACCACCGGCTGGGGCGCGGGCGTCGCGGCCGTCGGCGTCCGAGACGCGACGTTCCGGAACGTCTCGGCGGTCGGCAACCTCGGCGACGGCTTCTTCGTCGAGCGCGCGCCAAACGCGACGCTGGTCGACGCGACCGCCCGCGGAAGCAACACGGGCGTGTTCCTGCGGAACGCCGACGGCGCACGGGTGGTCGGCGGCGCAATCGTCGACAACATCGCGGGCGTCACGGTCGAGCGCTCGAACCGCGCGACCGTGACGGGCGCGAACGTCAGCCGGAACCGCCGGTACGGCGTCGGCGTCTTCGACTCGGCGAACGCGACGGTCGCCGACGTGACCGCGGCGGCCAACGGCTTCGCGGGCGTGGCGCTGTCCCGCGCCGACCGGGCGGTCGTCCGAAACGTCACGGTCGCGGCACCGACCGTCGGCGCCGAGGACTCGGTCGGCGTCCTCGTCAACGATTCGCGCGGCGTCGACCTCGTCGACGTCGCGCTCGGCGGCGGAGTCGGCTGGCCGCTCTACGCGACCGGCGGTTCGACCGTGGTCGGCGAGCGGGTCGAACTCGGCGGCGAAACCCTCTCGTTCGACCTCCGGGACGTGGCACTCGACGCGGCCGACGCGACGCCGCCGCTCCCCGCCGGCCGCCGAATCGTCGGCGGGCCGTTCGTCGCGACGCCGACCGGCGAGAGCGCACACCTTCGGCTCTCGGTCGACTATCGGGACCGGGCCGGAACCGCTGGCGAGACGGGCAGCGAGCCGAGCGGGGCACCGTCCGGGGAGGCACCGTCGCTGTGGCGGTTCGGCCCCGACGGCTGGACGCCCCTCGATGGGGCGAGCGGGGACGAGAACGAAGACGAGAATGGGGTCGAGAAGGAGGGCGAAGGCGGGGACGGCGCCGAATCGAACCTCGCGTCGGCGACCCTCGCCGACCTCGACGAGAACGGGACCGTGGTCGCGGTCCTCGCCCCGGAGCACCGGAACGCGACGACCGCGCCCGCCGGGCGGTAGCTACGGGGCGGCTACGCTTCGTTGCCGGCGTCGAGGTACTCCTGCTGGACCGTGACGACCTCCGAGGAGTCCTCGCAGTCGGCGTAGCGCCGGAGGGGTTCGGCGTTGAGTTCAAGGAACGTCTCGCCCCACCGGAACTTCGCGAGGATCTCCTCGGCCTGCTCGCGCTCGCCGAGAATCGTCAGGGCGGCCGCGAACGCCTCGACGGTGTTGAGTTTGAACGGCTTGCCGTAGTTGACGGGGTTGGCCGCGACGAGGAACGGGAGCGCGCGGTGGACGCCCGGCATCTCGAACAGCGCGCGCTCGGCGGTCTCCCACGAGCAGTCGAGCGCCACGAGGGTGTCTGTCTCGGCACGGTCGGCCGGCGAGAGCGCCCGCTCGGCGTGCGGGTTCAGGACGATGCCGTAGGGCGTCGCGCGGGCCGAGCGGTGCAGTTCCGCGAGGTCGAACCGCGCCAGTTTCCTCGCGGTGCACTTGTCGGGGTCGTCGTCGCCCTCGTACCGGACGTGAAGTTTCACTCTATCCCGACCGTAGGCGCATCGGCTTGAAAAGTCGCTCGTTCGTAAAAATCGGGGAGAGCTTGGCAGACACCAGCACTTCGACAGACGTGACCGCCTCGAAAGCCCCCGGACGTTCTGTCGCCGGAAATCGAGAGGTGATGGAGGAAACCGCTGCGATGAACAGCCAGAAAGCCCCCGGGCGCTCGCGGTCGCTGCGACGGGATATTCGGCTCGCACCTCCGGTGCTCGCCGAATAGTTGCCCGCGCAGACGACCAGGGGCCTGCGGCCCGCGAGCGCCCGGCCCCTTTCAGTCCCACCCGGTGGTTGGCCGCACCGAGCGACACCTTACCCAAGATGCGCCTGCCGAAACTGTTTCCGTGTCGAATCTTCGCGCCCACCCCCGGCGCGTGCTGGCGCGGCTCGCGGCTTGAGCCGCGCCTTCTTCGCGCGAGGGATGACTGAGTGCCCGCAGGGCACGAAGGAATCGGTTGGGGAGGGTGTGGTTCGGGAGGGTGAAAGGGGCCGCCCGCTCGCGTCCGGAGGACGTGGTCGTCTCAGCGACCCCTATGTGCGGCACGGCGGAGCCGTGCCGCGGATATGTCGGTGAGCGACCGCGAGCGGGCGGGGGCTTTCGAAGTAGTCACTGCCTCGGCTGTTGTTACATCTCGTAGCGAACGGGGGTTTCGAGAACGTCTCGTTTGCCGTAGTCGTCGCCGTCACCGTGTTCGGCCAACGCAAACCTACAGTGCTTTCGAAGTGTTCTCCGTTACCGCGTCTTAGACGCGGCGTACACGGCCTGAAACGTTCAAAACCGCCCTCGTACCGACGACGAAACGCGACTCACTCCGACGAAGAATCCCCGCAAGCTATGTACCTCCTGAGTATACGAGGCGAGTGTGCCGCGGTTCGACTACCCCTGCCCCGACTGCCGGACGACGAGCAACCTTCACGGCCCGGACTGCCGCTTCGAAGGCGAGCAGTGGGCCGACATCGAGAAGGCGTACGTCGACGTCGTGGCGATGCTCTCGGGCGGCCCGCTGGGCGAGGACGCCCTGCGCGACGCCGCCCACGGCCGCTGGGGCAAACTCCACCAGGCCGCGCTGGACCGCCTGCGCCACGAACAGCGCGTCGTGGAAACCGACGGCGGACAACTCGAACTCCTGACCGCCGAGCAGTACAAGGAACACGTCACCGACCCCACCGTCGAACCCATCCAGACCGTCGCCCGGAAGGGGTCGGTCCCCGGCGCCCACGACAACGCCGTCTTCGCCATGATCGCGTGGTACGAGATGGTCGGCCTCTCGTGGGAGGAAACCAGAGAGCGCGTCGTCGAGTGGCTCCACGACACCGGCACGTGGACCCGCGGGGGCTTCGAGGAGGCCACGCCCGAGGAGCTGGTCAACCGCAAGCGCCACGTCTACGAGGCGGGGTACGGCTGGAAGGAGAAGGCCGAGGCCGCAAAGGCCGTCATCGACCGGAGTCTGTAGCCGGGACGACAGCGGAGCCGGTTGCGACCCGACCACCGGTCCCCGGACGAACACTCGACTACGGGTTTCCGTCGCAATAATCGCCGGAGTCTATCACGGACGACCCTCGACGAATTCGGGAGTCGGCGTCAACCCAGGTTCCGCCGTCCCCCGAATTAGCCATTCAATTTTTGTAGGGCGATAATGTAATCCAGCTTGTAAACGTCTGACGATGGTTTACCCGGTACGTCCCGGGAAATAAAGAAGATAACTATGAAACCGGGGGAACTCTCTATCGACGAGGTGTTTGCACTGCTGGCGAACAGACGCCGACGGTACGTCTTCTACTGTCTGGAGCGGGAGGACGTGAGCAACACCGTCGGACTGGACGAACTCGCCGCCCAGGTGGTCGAGTGGGAGCGCGAGTGGGACGGCAGGACGAATCGGAACCCGTCCGAACACCACGAGTTCGTCCGCATCGAACTCCACCACAACCACCTTCCGAGGATCGCCGAGACGCCGCTCATCGACTACGACGCCCGGACCAGGACGGTCCGCCACTGGGAGGACTCCTCGCTCGAAGACTGGGTGGAGGACGACCACCCCGAGCGCGAGCACTTCCGGGAACTGCTGGAGACGGGGTGACGGGGAATCGGTTCGAACGCGGTCGAGAAGAGACGAGGAGCGAAAAGCGTCGAGACGACGAAGAGCGTCGAGGCGACGGAACGCCGACCCGGACAGTCGCTCTGGCAGTCAGTCGCTCTGGATGCGCGGTGCGAGCATGAAGGTGACGTTGCCCTGCCCCTCGGCGATGTCGAAGTGGAGTTTGACCGGGAACTCCTCGCCGAGTTCGACGCGGACCTCGGCGTCGCTCGGGATAGCCTTGTCCATGTCCTTCAGGTAGTCGAGGCTGAACAGCGAGCGGGCGTCGCCGGCCTGGAGGTCGATGAGGTCGTCGCGGTCGAGTTCGAGGCGCACGTCGTCGGTGTCGCCCTCGGCCTCGACGACGAACGTCTCGTCGCTCTCGCTGACCGACAGCGCGATATGGTCGCTGACCATGTCGGCGGCCTTGACCGCCCGGTCGATGTCCTTGCCCTCGACGACGATCTCGGCGGGGAGGTCGAGGTCCGGGATGTCGGGTTCCTGGCGGATGGAGTCGGGGTCGATGAGCGCCAGCGTATAGGCCAGTCCGTCGATCTGGATGTGAAGCTTGCGCGTCTCCTCGTCGAGTTCGAGTTGGACGGGCTGGTCGCCGTTGGCCATGCCGGCGATCTCCTTGAGTCGGTCGAGGTTGACGCCGATGATACCGCCGTCAGCCTCGTAGGATTCGAACGCCTCCGCGGAGAGATTCAGGTCTACCATCCCCACGTTCGCGGGGTCGACGGCCCGGATGAGAAGTTCGTCCTCTTCGAGGTGAATCTTACATTCGTCGACGAGCACGCCCACCGAGTCGATAGTCTCCTTGAGCGTGTCGGCACTCACGATGGCCTTAAACATCTTGACGGCAGGTACGAACCCCCAGCATAAAAAAGACCCGTTCAGGCGCGCGTGCGTGGGTGCGGAATCAAGGTGACTGTAACGTCGGCCTACCCCCGGGAAACGCCGAGCGTCGGGACGGACAAGCGAAGCCTGTAAACCGCTCTCTTGGACGGCCGGCGACTCACGTCGGACGGCTGGTGAGTGCACACCCTTATCCGCGGCGAGACGCTGACTACGGGTACGATGAAACGAGGAAACTGCGGATTGTGGGAGGGCCGTCGCGCGTCGGCAGGGGGTGGCATCGGTGAGTGAACGCGCGTCCCCCACCGCAGAGACGGACGACGTCGAGTACGTCGAGTCCGCAGTCGAGGCGCTCCGGTCGAGTCGGGCGTTCCGCGGTCCGGCCGAACCAATCGAGAACCACGACCACGCGAACGGCCACTTCGCACTCGTCTACGACTCCCGGAAAGAGCAGTTCGCCGCCGTCGCTCCGTTCGTTCGCCAGGGACTCGAACGCGGCGAGCGGTGCCTCTACGTCGCCGGCGAGAACTCCCGGGAGGACGTCGAGGAGGCGATGCGCGACCACGGCGTCGACGTGGACGCCGCCCTCGAATCGGGGCAGTTGTCCATCCACGACGAGCGGGAAACCTACCTCCGAAACGAGACGTTCGACGCCGACGAGACCGTCGAGTTCATCGACGCCGCCATCGAGGAGGCCACCGAAGAGTACGAGGGGCTCCGCATGGCCGGCGAGATGAGCACCGTCCTACGCGAAGACCCCGAGGGCGAGGAACTCGTCAGATGCGAGGCCAAGGCGAACTACCTCTTCGACGACGCCGACGGCATCGCGCTCTGTCAGTATAACCGGAACCTGTTCCCCTCGGAGGTCATCCGCGACGTCATCAGCACCCACCCGCTCCTCGTCCACGACGGGCGGATCAGCCACAACGTCTACTACACGCCGCCCGGGGAGTTCTTCGGCCCCGAGAAGTCCGAACGGGAGGTCGAGCGCCTGCTCGGGTCGCTCGGTGAGCAGACCGACGCGGAGGTCGACCGCCGCCAGCGCGAGCGGTTCCTGCGCGAGAGTTACCGAATCACGGCCGACCCCGCGCTCGACTTCGAGCAGAAGCTCCAGCAGTTGTTCGACCTCGGCTGCGAGCAGTTCGGCCTCGAACTCGGCGCGATGGCCAAAGTCGACCCCGACGCCGACCGGTTCGAGGTCGAACACGTCAGCGCCGACCACGAACACTTCGCGCCCGGACTCGAACTCCCGCTGCCGGATACCGACCACACCGCGGCCGCCGACGCCGACGCGGTCGAGAGCGTCGGCAAACCCGACGGATACGGTTACGACGTCACCGTCGGGGGCGAGTTCGGCTTCGAGACGTACCTCGGCACGTACATCGAGGTCAAGGGCGACCTCGACCGGACGTTCTTCTTCGTCTCCGAGGAGCCGCGCCGCGAGCCGTTCTCGGACAACGAACACCTCTTCCAGCGGTTGCTCGGTCAGTGGGTGAACTACGAACTCGAACGCCGCCAGCGCGAGCGGGAACTCCGCGAGCGGACCGAGCACCTGAGCGCGCTCGTCGAAACCACCCCCGAGTGCATCAAGACCGTCGACGCCGACGGGACGTTGCTCCAGATGAACACGGCCGGGCTGGAGATGGTGGAGGCCGACGCGGAGTCGGACGTGATCGGCGAGTCCGTCTACGGCCTCGTCGCGCCCGAACACCGCGAGCGGTTCCGCGAGTTCAACGAGCGAATCTGTCGGGGCGAGCGCGGAACGATGGAGTTCGACATCGTCGGCCTGGAGGGAACGCGTCGGCACATGGAGACGCACGCGGCGCCGCTGCACCTCCCCGACGGGACGACCGCCCACGTGGCCCTGACGCGCGACATCACCGACCGGGTCGAGCGCGAACGGCGACTCGAGGAGACGGTCGAGGAACTCGAGGAGTCCAACGAGCGCCTCGAATCGTTCGCCAGCATGCTCGCCCACGAACTCCGCAACCCCGTCGCCATCGGTCAGATATACGGCCAACGACTGCCGGACGAGTCCGACTCGGAGGCCGTCGAGTACGTCACCGAGGCGTTCGACCGCATCGAGGAGATGATCGACGTGATGCTGGTGCTGACCCGGGGTCGGGAAGCGGTCGGCGACCGGACGGCGGTCGACCTCGCGGCCGTCGCCCGGGAGGCGTGGGGCGACGTGCACGCGCCGGACGCCACCCTCGACGTCGCCGTCGACCGGACGATACGGGCCGACGAGGCGTACGTCCGACAGCTCTTCCGGAACCTCCTGGAGAACGCCGTGGAACACGGGGCCGACCGCCCCCGGCCCGACGATGACCGAGACGAGCGCGACGGACGCGGCGTCTCGGTCACCGTCGGGCGACTCCCCACCGGGTTCTACGTCGCCGACGACGGCCGCGGCGTCCCGGTCGAGGACCGCGAGACGATCTTCGAACCGGGGTACACCACGGCCTCGGAGAACGGGGGGACCGGCCTCGGGTTGGCGTTCGTCCGAAAGCTCGTGTCGGTGTACGGGTGGGACTGCCGAGTGACCGAGAGCGAGGCGGGCGGTGCGCGCTTCGAGTTCCGAGACGTGGTGTGAGGCCCTCCCGGTGGGGCCGCCGAGACGGCTGATCGCGGGCATTCGCCACGCTTACCCGCAGTGACGACCAACCTCCCCTCGTAACCGAGCTTCGCAATCATGGCAAGGAAAGACCACTACTACAACAAATCGAAACAGGAGGGATACCGCTCGCGGGCCGCCTACAAGCTCAAACAACTGAATCGCGAGGAGCACCTCCTCCACGAGGGCGCGACGGTCGTGGACCTGGGGGCGGCCCCCGGCGGGTGGCTCCAGGTCGCCGCCCAAGAAGTCGGCGAGGACGGCACCGTCATCGGCGTCGACCTCCAGCGCATCGACCCGCTCGACGGCGTCGAAACCGTGCGGGGCGACATGACTGACGAGGAGACGAAGGAGAAGGTCCGCGAAATCGCGGGCGACTCGGTCGACGTCGTGCTCTCGGACATGGCCCCGAACATGACCGGCGAGTACAACCTCGACCACGCCCGGTCAGTCCACCTCGCCCGTCAGGCGTTCGAGACGGCGATGGACGTGCTCGACTCGGGCGGCGACTTCGCGGTGAAGGTGTTCGAGGGACAGGACCTGCCGGCCCTCCGCGAGGACGTCGAGGCCGAGTTCGAGTACGTCCGCACCATGAGCCCCGACGCCTCCCGCGAGGAGTCCTCCGAACTGTACCTCGTGGCGAAGGGTCGGCTGACCGGACCGGTCCGCGAAGGCGACACCCTGGAGGTCGAGATAGCGGACGTCGGAAGCGAGGGCGACGGCGTGGCGAAGGTCGACGGCTACACCCTGTTCGTCCCGGGCACGGAGGAGGGTGACACGGTGGAGGTCCGCGTGACCGACGTGAAGCCCAACTACGGGTTCGCCGAGAAAATCGCCGAAGAAGGAGAGTAGCGAGTCCTTCGACCCGGTTTCGCCCGCACGTTCTGAACCGATTTCGCCCGCGAGTCCGGACGCCGACGGCGTCCGGACTCGCGGGGCTTTTCTCGCGCTCCGTTCTCGCTCTCCGCGGTTCGGTATCGCGCCGCCTTCGAGCCGCCGTCAGATGCGGGCGCCGACGCCGACCCAGCGAACCGCGCCCCAGCCGAACAGGACGATGCCGACCATGAACGCGCCGAGCGCCGCGAGCATCAGGTCGGTGCCGGGCGCGGGACCGCCGAAGAACGGACCGCGAACGAGGAGCCAGCCGCCGGCGCTCGTGGCCAGAAGCCCGAGTATCGCCGCGAATCCGCCGAGAAGTTTGTACATGCTCCGCACACCGCAGGAATCGAATAAAACCGTTGTGGCCGTCGAAGGTCGATTGCAGTCGAGTCCCAGGGACGGTCGCGTCAGTTCTCGGACCGGTTCTTCGCCTCGTCGAGCCAGTTCGGCTCTTCGACCGTCGTCTCACCCACGTCCGAGATACCGAGCGAGAAGCCGACCGAGGCGCGCTGGCCGTCCTGTTCGGTCGTCACCTGGACGTCGAAGCCGTGGACGAGGCCCTGCTCGTCGACGAGCAGCGTCCCGTTGTACTCGGTGACGTTCACGCGGTCGGGCGCGGTCACGGCCGACTCGTTGGCCCGGAGGACGATGAGCTTCGTCCCGTCGACCTCGCGGACGCCGGTGGGTCGGAAGCTCACGTTCGACGCGAACTGTTCGACGTATCGCGCGCCGGTGTACGACGCCGGGACGAACTGCATCCCCTTGGGGGTGCGGTTCTGGACCCGGTACATCGACCGGTTGTCGACGGTCGTCTTCGTGTACTGCTTCTCGCTGGTGAGGTACATCGACACCTGCTGGCGCATCGCCGAGACGTTCGCCCGCACGTCGTCGCGGTCGGCGCCGACCGCGGCGTCCATCTCGACCGTCCGGTTACCCATCGAGGAGTTCTGGGACAGTTCCATCGAGAGCGTGAAACTCTCGTTTTCGAGCGCGGCCCGGTGGCCGTCGGCGAGCGCGGCGGCGTCGGTGCCGTTCTCCGAGACGCCGTCGGGGTACGAGACGTCGTCGAGCGTGGGGCCGGTGCCACCCGGCGCGTCCGACAGTGCGCCGGAGCACCCGGCGAGGGCGACGAGACAGCTAACTGCGAGCAACATGAAGATGTTCTTTCGCATACACCGAGCGACCGAGGCGGGGGTCAAAGAAGTGTCGGAGTCCGGCGGTGGGCCGACCGCCGGCCGGCGTCCGAATCCGACTCAGTCGGCCGGGCGGGGCGCGGGCGCGACCGACCTGCGCGACCGGAGGTAGCCGACGACGGCGTAGACGAACGGCGTGTCGGCCACCGCGATAAGGAGTTTCAGGAGGTACTGGCCGACGATCAGACCGAGGAGCGCGCTCGCGCCATAGGGGTCGCCGCCCCGGAGCGCCGGCATCAGCGCGAAGCCGACGGTGACGAAGATGACGGTGTCGAGCAGTTGGCTGGTCGCCGTCGACCCGACGTTGCGGAGCCAGAGGTGGTCGCCGCCGGTGGCCGCGCGGATGCGGTGGAACGCCCACACGTCCCAGTTCTGGCTCACGAGGTAGGCCAGCGAACTGGCGACGACGATGTTGGCGCTCGCGCCGAGCACCCGCGCGAACGTCTCGGGGGCGACCGAACTGAACGGCGCGGCCGGCGCGGCGATGGTCGAGTACACCAGCGCGACCAGCACGAAGTTCATCGCGAAGCCGACGTTGACCAGCTTGTGGGTCTCCTCGCGGCCGTAGAGTTCGGCGTGACAGTCCGAGGCGAAGAACGTCAGCGCGTAGGCCAGCGCCGCGCCGGGCATCACGAGCATCGCGCCCACGACCGGGAGTTTCACCGGGAGCGCGAAGCCGAGCAGTTTCGAGGCGGTCAACTGGGCGGTCACCAGCGCGGTGACGAACAGCGCGATCAGCGCGAGTCGGCCGACCGGGAGCGGGTGGGCATCTCGCACGCGCCCGTCAGTCATCTTCGAGTCTCCCGTGGCGCTCGTCTATCTCGTCCAGCACGTCGAGCATCTTCCGGACCGAGGCCCGAATCGCCTCGCTCCGGTTGACGAACTTACCGTCGTCGCCGACGTGGGCGTCGAGGTCGGCGAGGAGTTCGTCGGGCACTTCCACGCTTATCTTGCTCATACTCGGATAATATCGGCCTGGGTGGTTTAAACTATTCGACAGTCGCTTCGGGCGAGTTCGCGGAGTAGAGTCGGAAACGGGGCCAGACTGGAAAGAGGGCGACGAAGAACGAGTCGAACGCGATACCGGAGACGACGGACGAGAGGAGCTAGCTACTCTCGACACCGAAGAGAACATCATCCGACTCTGAACCGGTCCGCAATCGCGACCGCCACTCGCACTCCACAACTGAGTACCGCAACCGCACAGCACCGCGCCCCGACCCTCCCCGCTCGGGGTCTTCGACCCCTCGCGCATCCACTGGCTGGTGGCATCGGCCGAAACAGGAAGAGCAATCACCAGGCCCGACACCGAGTGAAGGTTGCGCGCCGCCACGCGGCGCGGGGAGGAGTGGGGACCTCGGTGGATGAAGGGCGACCGAGGCCGACCGAAAGGGAGGCCGAGCGAGGGCTTCTTCCCTCATTGGTGTCGGGAGTAGCTAGCGCCCTATAGCGGTCAGAGTTACCGTTTCGGTCGTCCTTGTTCGTCGCCGTCGTACACCGCTTTGGACCGAAAAAGGGTGTCCGTCCTACCGCCGTCCGCCGAGCGTCACGACCCACAGCAGGCCGAGGCCGACGCCGTAGGCCAGCGAGATGGGCACCGCCAGCAGGAACATCGTGTAGAGGCTGTCGGGAGTCACCAGCCCCGAGATGGCGAACACCGCGATGGTGACCTCGCGCCAGCGACTCTTCATGGCGTCGAACGAGACGATGCCGCCGCGTTCGAACAGCAACATCGTCACCGGCACGTCGGCCAGCAGGCCGATGCCGGCCGTGGTGAAGAACACCAGCCAGAAGAAGTTGCTGACCCGGTAGGAGATGATCATGTCGGCGCGCAGGGCGTCGGCGACGAGCCACGAGATGATGTTCGGGGCGACGACCGTGTAACCGAGCGCGCTCCCGGCGATGAGGCCGATGGTGATCGCGCCGGCCCACACGCCGAAGACGCGGCGGTCGCCGCTGGCGATGCCCCGCTCCTTCATCGCGGGCCAGGACCAGTAGAGCAACAGCGGGAGGACCGCCACGGCCGCCAGCAGGGTCGATATCTTGACCTCGAACACCAGCGCCTCGACGGGGTGGAGCGTGACGATGCCGAGCACCTGCTGGTCGGCCCCCATCTCGGGGCGGACCGCCGCAGGGAGTCGCGAGAGGAAGTCCTCCCGAATCTCGCCGATGCCGCCCCGGTAGAGGAACGCGAACGTGAGCGCGAGGACGGCCATGAAGACGCCGACCAGGTACATCATCTTCGAGGTGAGGCTCTCGAAGATGAACCGCAGGTCGTAGAACCACCCGCCGATGTCGTCCTCGGTGGTCTCGTCCTCGGTGAAGGCGTCGGCCATGCCCGCGGCCGTGCTCTGGAAGACGTTCCCGGAGCCTTCGGGGGCTTGGTCGGACTCGCGGGGGAAGGTGGCTCCCTCGCCCTCGGCGTCGTCGCTCGCCGCGTCGGTTCCGTCGGCCGCCGCGCCGGCGGCGGTTTCGGCGGCCGCCTCGGCGTCCTCGTCCTCCTCGGGGTGGAGTTCGTCGTAGCGGTCGAGGATGGCCTGGGCCTTCTCGGGTTCGTCGTCGTCCATCGCCTGCCGGGCGTGGTCGACCGCCGTGGCCTCGTCCATCTCGACGAAGACCTCGGGCGGGGCGGCCCGGACCGCGCCCGCGTCGAGGGTGCTCAGGTCGATGTTGGCCGGAGCGGTCCCCGCGCCGGCAGGGGCGGCCGTCGCCGCGACCTTGTCGAGTTCCTTGGTGAGGTAGTAGATGAACGCCGCCACGAACGCGACGGCGGCGACGGCGCCCGAAACCGCCAGCACCGCCTGCGTCTCGGGGAGTCCGAGCAGTTGGCCGAGCGGCGAAAGGCGGTACTTCGCGTACTCGGTCGGAATCTGGGCGTTGATACCTGCGACGCCGACCCTGGTGAGGAACAGTCGCGCGGCGAGGAACGCCAGCGCGGGCGTCCCGAGCACGCGGATCCAGTTGTCTCGGATGACGCCCAGGAAACTCAGGCGCTCGCTACCGCGCTTGAGGGTGACGATGATCTTCGTCAGGTAGAGGCTGAACGCGTAGAGCATGACCAGCGGCGCGGCCCACATGACCTGAGTGAACGGGTCGGGCGGCGACGCGACCGCGCCGAAGACGAAGATGCCGAGCACGGCGTATCGCCACTTGTCGCGGAACGTCTCGTAGGGGACGATGCCGGTGTACGCCAGTCCGCTCATCGCCAGCGGGAGTTCGGCCGCGAGTCCGAACGACAGCGAGAGGAACGCGATGAACTCGGTCCACTTGACGATGGAGTAGCGCGTCTCGAACCCCGCCGAGATGGCGTTGTCGGCGAGGAACTGGAACATGAGCGGGAAGAAGACCGCGTAGCCGTAGAGGATGCCGGCGAAGAACAGCACGAGCGCGAGCAGGCCGATTAGCGCCAGTTTCCACCCGGCGATCTTTCCTCGGGGGTACCACGACCGCTGCCGGAACGAGTCGCGCGCGTAGTAGAGCAGAACGGGGAGCGCGAGGATGATTCCGGCGATGGCGCCTATCTTCGCCTGGAGCAGGATGACGTCGAACGGGGTCACCGCGACGAACTTCACGTCGGCCGCGAGTGAGGCCGTCATCTGGGCCGTGGTGACCTTCTTCAGGAAGGGCCAACCCACGCCCCGGAGCGCGTAGAACGACGCGAGAAAACCGACCAGGAAGACCACGAACACCTTCCGCAGGTGGTCCTGGGCCGTCGAGAGCATCGCTCCGACTGTCTCGCGACCGCTGTTGACGGCGCGTGCGGTATCCTCGTCGACGATGCTACTTCCACCGGACATTCCTTGGATGGGGTAGCCGTCTCGCGGTTATCAATCTTCTCGTCTTTCCAAGAGAAGAAAGCCTATAATGGGCCGAGCACCTAGCTCGGGTGAATGGCTGACGAAGAGGCGACGGCCGGGAACATCTCCCCCGCGACCGAGGAGGCGCCGGAGTCGTTCCGGGACCCCGAGCCGGCGGCACCCGACGACCCCATCCAGGACGAGGAGATGCCGCTGGCCGACCACATCGAGGAGATGGTAAAGCGGTTGGCCGTGGTCGTCGTCATCGCCGGCGTCGTCACCGCCTTCGCGCTCCTGTTCTCCGAGCAGATCATCAACCGCCTCTGGTACCACATCCTCCCGCTCGAACAGCTCGGCGACCAGGCGCGACCGAAGCTCTACCACCCGCTCGCGCTGGTGCTGACCAAGCTGAAGGCCGCCAGTCTCGCGGGTGCCGTCATCGCGCTCCCCGTGTTCGTCTACGAGACGTACCTGTTCATGCGACCCGGCCTCTATCCCCACGAGCGCCGGTACTACCTCGCGGCGGTGCCGACGAGCCTTGTGCTGGCGTTCGTCGGCGTGAGTTTCGCGTACTTCCTCGTCCTCCCCGCGGTGTTCACCTACTTCGTCTACTACACCGAGGACGTCGCCGTCCTGGCGTTCGGGCTGACCAAGACGTTCAACCTCATCCTGATGCTGATGGGCTACCTCGCGGTGGTCTTCCAGATTCCGCTGTTCATCATGCTCGCCATCATGATGGGCCTGACCACCCGTCAGTGGCTGGCCGACCGCCGGCTACTGTTCTGGGGTGCGTTCCTCGGCATCTCGTTCCTCTTCACGCCCGACCCGACCGGGATGGCCCCCATCATCGTCACCGTGACGATGATCGTGCTGTTCGAGGGGACGCTGTTGCTGCTCAAGTGGACCGACAGGTGACGTCCGGTCGGACTTTGGCTGGGTCCCCGACTGCGGCGCTCCGCCGGCGACGGATTCTCCTCGACGGCGACGTTCTCCTCCGGCGGCCGAAACTCCTCCGGCGACGGGCACTCCTCGATTGTGTCCTCCTTCGGGAGGATGGAGGTACTCGGTGACCCCACTTCGGCCGTTGCGGCGGGATTATTCGGCCCGCGCCGACGGCAACGAGGGATTTCCGGGCGTACAATCGGCATATAACTAAGCGGGTGTGGCTACTACGAACTGATAGCGTTCGCGCCTGCCACTTAGCTCGCGTGCCAGCAGCTACAAATCGCAGTTCGCGTGCCAGCAAACTGCCACCCTGGGTGCGAACGCCCATGCCATTTCTGCGAGGACTCGACCGGCGAGCGACGGCGCCGTACCGGAAGAAGGTTCGCTACGAATCCGGCCGAGAGCCGTCGGCAGTAACTGCCGACGGCTCTCGGCGGATTTTCGGGGAGAACGGGCGCCGACGGTGAGTCCGGACGGTCGGTCGCTATGGTCGGCGACGCTCACTCCGCCGACGGGTAGTCGGCGGCGAACACGTCCTCGACGAGCGGTTCGTCGGCGTCCGACGCCGACGAACCGCCGGCTTCGGTCCCGGCGTCGCGCTCCGTTTCGTCATCCTCGGGGCTGACGCTTCCGGTCCGATAGCCGTGGAGGTCCAGCGTGACGTGGTCGAAGCCGAGTTCGGTCAGGCGCTCGCGGGCGGCCGCGACGAACTCGGGGTTCAGCGCCGCGTCGAGTTCGTCGCGGCCGACCTCGATGCGGGCCAGTCCGTCGTGGTCGCGGACGCGGAACTGCGAGAAACCCCACTGCCGGACCAACTGTTCGGCGCGTTCGACTCGCGTCAGTTTCTCCTCGGTGACTTCGAGGCCGGTCGGGATGCGCGAGGAGAGACACGCCATCGAGGGCTTGTCGGCGACCGAGAGACCGTAGTCGTCGGCGATGGCCCGGACCTCGTCCTTGTCGATATCGTGGGCCAACAGCGGCGAGTAGGCGTCGAGTTCGTCGACCGCCTGGAGGCCGGGGCGGTGGCCGCCGTCGGCGTCGCTCGCGTTCGTCCCGTCGCAGACGACCGGGATGCCGAGGCGCTCGGCGGCGTCGAACATCTTCCCGAGGCGCATCGTCCGGCAGTGGTAACACCGGTCGTCGTCGTTGACGACGAAGTTCGGGTCGTCGAGTTCGGAGAACTCCACGACCTCGTGGCGGATGCTGATCTCCTCGGCGATCCGCCTGGCGTCGTCGAGTTCGGCCTCCGGCAGTGTCTCGCTCTTGGCGGTGCAGGCGACGGCGTCCTCTCCCAGCGCGTCGCGGGCCAGCGCCGCGACCACGCTCGAATCGACGCCCCCGGAGAAGGCGACCAGCACGCCCTCGCGGTCGGCGAGGTCGTCGCGGACGGCCTGCGCTTTCTCCTCGACGGTCCCGGTACCAGCGGTCATGGCGGGAGATTAGTCCGCGGAGGCAAAAGCGCGTTGACCCGACCGCGCGGAGTCGCGGTTCCGACGTGCGCGTGAGCGCCGACTCGCCCGCGCGAGGCCCAGACTCACCTGCGGACCGCGCTCGGAACCGGTTCGCGGCCGAGGACCGCGCGGTCGACCGAGAACGACCCCGACCCAAGGAACACCAGCGCGAGCGCGGCGAGAAAGAGCGTCAGCGTGAACTCGTAGCCGCCGTTCGCCACCGAGAACCCGCGCGGGAGGTGGACGAGCAGCGTCGCGGCAAGCATGTCGGCGGCGAAAAGCGCGGCGGCGTAGCGGGTCAGGAAGCCGGCGAGGACGAAGAGGCCGCCGACCGTCTCGACCAGTGCGACGCCGAGCGCGACCAGCGTCGGCAGGGGGACGCCCAGGCTACCGAGGAAGCCGCCGAACTCGCCCAGCGGCGCCGCCGAGGGACCGACGCCGAACAGTTTGCCGATCCCGTGGACGACCATCACCACGCCGACCGCGAGTCGGACCAGCGCGATTCCCAGGTCGCTGGACGTCGTTGCTCCGTTCGCCATAATTGTTGGTAATCCAAGGTACCCGGTCGGTCGTCAAGACGGTTGCGGCCGGTCGAATCGCAGGGCCGAACGTGGGGCGACTACGACGCTCGGCGAGGAAATCCGAACTCCTCCGGCGAGCGTGCGGCGATTCGCCGCGCGCTCGCCGTCACGCCGGCCGGCCGAGCGTCCAGAGGAACATCGGCGTCGCGCCGTCGGCGTGCGGTTCGAAGAACTCGGTCGCGCGGTCGTCGTAGAAGGTGAGGCCGGTCGCGCCGAGGTCGCGGTGGGCGTAGGCCGCCAGGTAGAGTTTGCCGGCGGTCAGCGACGCCTCCAGTTGGGCGGCGCGGTAGCCCCGGTCGCCGAGTCGGTCGACGATTGCGTCGAGGTCGGCGAGGAAGAACGCACAGAAACCGGCGTCGCCGGCGAGTCGCTGGTCGAGTGCGAGGTGGGCGGCCTCCTCCCGGAAGTCGCCCTCCCGGAGGAGTTCGAGTTCGCCCGCCTCCGGGCGGTAGCGGTACGCGCCGGGCGGCACCGCTGCGACATCGTGGACCACGAGGAAGCAGTCGGTGTACTGGAGCGCCGGCCCGTCCGGGTCGCGGAAGTCGGCGGGGAACCCGGAGACGGCGCGGTCGAGCACCGTCGAAACCTTCCGGAAGTTGAGCGTCTCGCGGGTGTACTCCCGGCAGGACCCCCGGCGGCGAATCGTCCGGTCGAGCGGCGTCTTGGCAGCCCGGGCGTCGTCCACCGGGTCGAGCGCGATTCGGTCGCCGGATTCGTTTCCGGCCGAGTCGCCGTCGCCGCCGGGCGACGACGGCGACGGCGATTCGACGCGGTCCTCGGCGCTCGCCGCTCGCTCGCGCCACGCCGCGGCCGCCTCGCCGTCGGCCAGCGACGACCCGCGGTAGGCGGCGGGGATGAGGTCGTAGCGCTCCTCGCGGTCCGAGAGCGGTTCGGTCGCGGGGTCGATGGGGTCGACCGGGCGCGGGTCGGGTGCGGGGTCGTCCGCCCCGACCGGGACGAGTTCGAGCGGCGCCTCGCGGTCGACGTCGACGCCCAGCAGGTCGGCGACCCGTTCGTCGGCGAACCCCGCGACGACGCTCGCCGGGAGGTCCAGCGCGTGGGCGACCGCGAGCAGGTTGGCCAGAATCGTCCCCGAGTCCCAGAAGGCGTGGCGGTAGGTCCGCTCGCGGTACTTCCAGGCGTTGCGCCACCACGTCGATGTGGCGACGAACGTGAGCGGCGCGTCGGCGACGCGCGCTTCGCCGCCGGTCACGTCCGCGAGCACGCCACGGTAGTCGCCCTCTCGGAGCACGTCCAGCGAGAGCGTCTGCGGGTCGAAGTGGTAGACCCCCGCGTCGAGCGCAGGGAGGTCCGCGGTCGCCGGAAGGTCGCCGGCGACGACGTAGAGGTCGACGTGGTAGAGCGCGCCGGTGCAGGCCGCCGCCCGGAAGAGGAGGTCGCGGTCGCCCCGCCGGATTCGCTTCGTCACGCCCGCCGAGTAGTAGCAGAGCTGGGTCAGCGCGTCGAGGTCCGGCGCGTCGACGCGCCGGACCTCGACGCCTTCCCGCGCTCCCCGGTCGCGGAACTCGGGTCCCAGGTCGGCGACCGCCGAGAGCGTCGGAACCTGGGGCGGCCGAATCCGGTCGGGGAGTTCGACCGCCGGCAGGTCCCGGTAGGCCTTGTAGGGCGTCGGCTTGTTCGAGAAGTCGAGGGAGAAGTCCGACTCCCGGAGTCGTTCGGGGGTGTGTTTCGTCCGCTCGTGGTACTCGCGAGCGCCGACGCGCGCTGGCATGGGCCCGAGTTCGACCCGACCGCTGAAAAAGTTCGAGGGACGTACCACTCCGCGAACGTTTTTAAGCCAGCGGTCGGTACTCCACGCCGAATGGAGTTGGAGGCGATACCGGGCGTCGGGTCGAAGACGGCGGCGGCGCTCGCGCAACTGGACGACCCCGAGCGCGCGCTGAAGACCGGCGACGTCGCCGAACTGGCGAGCGCGCCCGGCATCACGGAGGGCCGGGCCGCCGCCATCGCGCGCGGCGCCATCCGCGAGCGCCACGGCGACCCCGGCGGCTTCCTCGCGACCGACCGCGCGCGGGAACTCTACCGCGACGCGCTCGGCCTGCTGAAGGCCCGGACGGTCACGACCTACGGCGAGAAGCGCCTCGAAACCTTCTACCCCAGCGGCGTCGCCTCGCGCATCGAGGAGGCCCGAGAGTTCGCCGCGCGGGCGGTCGAGCGCGAACCGAACGAGGCGGTACTCGACGCGCTGGCCGGCGTCGAACCGCTGGTCGAGTCCCGGGACGCGATGGTCCGTGACCGCTGTCTGGCGACGACCGACGCCGAGCGCTACACCGCGGCCCAGAACGCCATCCCCGAACTCAGCGTCGAAATCGTCGAGGACGCCCGCGACCTGGCCGACCTCGCGCGGGGCTACTCGACGGTGGTCGCGCTCGACGAGGAGTTCACCGGAGTCACGGTCGACGGCGACGTGCGGGTCGAACCCGACGCGCTCGAACGCCCCGCCGAAGTCGTCCCCGAGCGCGTGCTGGGCTTCTACGCGGCGAACCGCGACAGCCTCCGGGCGGCCGCCGAGGTCCACCGTGCGGCCGGCATCGACCCGCCGCTCGACCTCGACGCGCTCGAAGCCGCGCTGGAGCAGGTCGAGACGGACGGCACCGTCGTCGGCGACGAGGAACTCGACCGACTGACCCGGGCGACCGCCGACCTCGACGCGGCGGTTTCGACCGCCGAGAGTCTCGCCAACGACCGCCTCAGGGAGGCCATCGAGGAGGAGGACGTCACCATCGAGGGGTCGGACCTGCTGTCACTGGTCGAGCGCGGCGCGGGCGTCGACTCGCTGCTCTCGCGCGAACTGAGCGACCAGTACGCCGCCGCCGTCGCCGACGCCCGCGAGGACCTCGTGGCGTCGCTCGACCTCGATTCGGGCGAGGCCGAGGTCGCCCGCCGGGCGTTCCCCGAGGAGCCGACGTTCCCCGTCGAGCACGACGAGCAGGCCATCTCGCGGCTCCGCGACGACCTCAACGCCGCGAAGGACCGCCGGGCCGCCAGCCGGAAGCGCGAACTGGCGGCGGAGCTGGCGGACCGCCGCGAGGACGCCGAGAAGCTCGTGCGGACCGCGCTCGAACTCGACGTCGAACTGGCGGTGTCGCGGTTCGCTCGCGATTTCGACTGCGTCGAGGCCGAGTTCGGCGGCGAGGGGTTCGCCATCGAGGGCGGGCGCTCGCCGCTGCTCGACGTCGAGTTCGCCGAGGTGGAGCCGGTCGACTACGCCGTCTCGGACGTGGCGTTGCTGTCGGGGGTCAACTCCGGCGGAAAGACCTCGACGCTCGACCTGGTCGCGCTGATAACCATCTTGGCCCACATGGGCATGCCGGTGCCCGCCGAGTCGGTCCGAATGGAGCGCTTCGGCGAACTCCACTACCACGCGAAGACCCAGGGGACGCTGGACGCGGGGGCGTTCGAGAGCACGCTCCGGGAGTTCGCGGGGCTGGCCAGCGGGAGCGAGGACCGACTCGTGCTGGTCGACGAACTCGAGAGCATCACCGAACCCGGCGCGAGCGCCAAGATAATCGCCGGCATCCTCGAGGAGTTGCGAGGTCGGGAGGTGACGGGCGTGTTCGTCTCGCACCTCGCGGCCGAGATTCGGGACGTGGCCGACTACGACGTGGCCGTCGACGGCATCGAGGCCGAGGGGCTGGTCGACGGCGAACTGATGGTGAACCGCTCGCCGGTGAAGGGCCACCTCGCGCGCTCGACGCCAGAACTCATCGTGGAGAAACTGTCGAACGACGCCGACGGCGGCTTCTACGACCGCCTGCTGGAGAAATTTTAGCCGACGAGCCGACCCGGAAAGCCACAGCAGTTATCCCGGTCGCCGGCGTCTCGGTAGCCGCCCCGGGGAGGGGAGACAGATGGCACACCAGTTCGAATGTCCCCAGCAGAGCTGCGAGTTCATGGTCCGGGCGAACGACGAGAACGAGGTCGTCGACGTGGCCCAGGAACACGCCCGAGACAAACACGGGATGTCGATGAGCCGCGACGACATCCAGGGGAACGTCCAGCAGGCGTAGATTCGCCGAAACCGAATACCGGGTCGCGAGGGCCCGAGAGTCCGCCGTAGCAGTCTCAGCTGGCCGATATTTTCGACTGCCGAAAGGTTAAGTAGCTGGACCGGCGTGGTGAAAGTGATGGCAGACGACCCCGAGGAGGGGATGCTCTCGTGGGACGAATCCGTGTTCAGAGACGAGCACGTCTTCGAAATCGACTACGTCCCAGAGACGTTCGCCCACCGGGAGAGCCAGATGCGCAGTCTCAAGTACGCGCTCCGGCCCGCCGCGCGCGGGTCGCGGCCGCTGAACGTCATCTCGCGCGGGCCGCCCGGCACCGGCAAGACCACCGCGGTCCAGAAGCTCTTCAGCGAACTGGCGGCCCAGACCGACGTGCGGACCGTCCGGGTCAACTGTCAGGTCGACTCGACGCGCTACTCCGTGTTCTCGCGCATCTTCGAGGGCATCTTCGAGTACGAGCCGCCCTCGTCGGGCATCTCGTTCAAGAAACTGTTCCGCCAGATTACCGAGAAACTGGTCGAGGAGGACGAGGTGCTCGTCGTCGCGCTCGACGACGTGAACTACCTCTTCTACGAGGGCGAGGCTTCGGACACGCTGTATTCGCTGCTGCGGGCCCACGAGGCCCACAGCGGCGCGAAGATCGGCGTCATCGTCGTCTCCTCGGACATGAACCTCGACGTCATCGAGGAACTCGACGGCCGGGTCCAGAGCGTCTTCCGACCGGAGGACGTCTACTTCCCGGTGTACGACCGCGAGGAGATCGTCGACATCCTCCGCGAGCGCGTCGAGCGCGGCTTCCACGAGGGCGTGGTCTCGGCGGAGGTGCTCGACCGCGTGGCCGAGTTGACCGCCGAGAGCGGCGACCTACGGGTCGGCATCGACCTGCTGCGCCGGGCGGGGCTGAACGCCGAGATGCGCGCCAGCCGGACCGTCAGCGTCGAGGACGTCGAACAGGCCTACCAGAAGTCGAAGTTCGTCCACCTGAGCCACAGCCTCCGGGCGCTCTCGGACAGCGAGATCGAACTCCTGCGGGTCATCGCCGAGCACGACGGCGAGCGCGCCGGCGACGTCTACGACGCCTTCCACGAGCAGACCGACCTCGGCTACACACGCTACTCCGAGATCATCAACAAACTCGACCAACTAGACATCATCGACGCGACCTACACCAACGTCGAGGGGCGCGGGCGCTCGCGACAGCTCTCGCTGCGCTACGAGCCCGACGCGGTGCTGAATCGGCTCGACGGCCAGTAGCCGACCCGAACTTCTCCGGAGAAGAGCGACGCCATACAGCCGAATTACAGGGCGTGTAGCGCCCGCACCAGCGATTCGAAGATGCGACTGCGCCGAGACGCCTCGCGTCTCGGCGCAGTCGTGTGTCCTTTTTGGTCTTCTCGTGAGCGAAGTCGTTCGAAAGGCGAAGCCTTTCGTGATGTCATCAGAAATCGGAGATTTCTGATTGCAAGCGGGAGCAGCGCTCCCGCAATGACGAGAGAGCTTCGCTCTCTCGAACCACGAACGAGAGCTCGCGGGAGCGGAGCTCCCACGGTGCAGATTTTTGCGGGGAGCGGTGGCCGGAGCGCCGGAGGCGCTCACGGCCACCCGACGCAGCAAAAAGGTGGTTTCAGAACCGTTCCGTGTGCGGCCGCAGGTCCAGTTCCAGCGTCCACGCGCTCCGGTCCTGTTCGACCAGATGCCAGTAGTTCTCGGCGATTTCGTCGGGGTCGAGGAACGTCTCCTCGTCGCGGTCGGGGTTCGACTCGCGGGCGCTCGGGGTGAGAATCTGGCCGTCGATGACGACGTGGGCGACGTGGATTCCCTCGGGACCGAGTTCCCTTGCCATCGACTCGGCCATCCCGCGGGCGGCGAACTTCGCGCTGGAGAAGCCGAGCGCGCCCTCGCGGCCGCGAATCGCGGAGGTCGCGCCGGTGAAGATGACGGTGCCGCCGTCGCCGTCGAGCATGTCCGGGACGGCCTCCTTCGCGCAGAGGAACGCGCCGTAGCCGCCGACGCGCCACGCTTGCTCGAACTCTTCGGCCGAGAGGTTCCGCAGTCCCTCCCACGCGCCGCCGCTGGCGTGGTTGACCAGCACGTCTACCGGGCCGAGTTCGTCCCGAACGCGCTCGAACCCCCGTTTCACGTCGTCCGGGTCGCTCACGTCCGTCTCGACGCCCACCGCGTCGGTCGGGAGGTCGTCCGCGAGGTCGGAAACGTAGTCGCCCGAGCGGGCGAACAGGCCCACCTCACAGCCCTCGTCGGCGAACGTCCGGGCGATCGATTCGCCCAGACCCGGTCCCACGCCTGCGATTACCGCGGTTGGTGCCATGGCTCGCGGTACGGCGCGGAGCCGGAAAGAGTCCGCGGCGAGGCCGATTCTCGGCGGACCCGTTCAGAGCTTCCGAGCCAGTTTCGCCAGCAGTCCGGTCATCGTCCCCGTGAACGTGACGTCCTCCACGGCGTAGCCGCCCTTCGAAACCTTCGCGAAGTGGACCCGGACGGCGGCGTTCTCTGCCGTCCGTAGCAGGTCACCGAGGCGCACGTCCGACAGCGCCTCGCCCACGGACGAGAGCGACAGCGAGCCGTCCTCGGCGTGTGCGGCGAGTTCCTCGAAGGTGTTCGTCCGAGCGGTGGACGTCGGCGGCTCGACGGTCATCGTCAGCTCCTCGAACGAGGCCGACTTGGACTCGGCAGTCACTTCGCCCGTCGCGGCGGTGACTTCGAGCGCGCCGTCTTTGCCCCGTGCGGTCACGTCCTCGGCGGTCAGCGTCGTTTCGCCGCGAGCGATCCGCACGGTCCGGAACTGTGTGGCGCCGAGCCCGGAGACGGACTCGCCAGCCGCCAGGTCGGCCGCCCCGTCGGGGACGATGCCGCCGACGGTCCCGGTGGCCGCCACTTCGTCGGCGAGCGGTCGGCCGTCGGCCGCGAGCGACGAGAGTTCGAGCTTCGCCGACGCGTCCTCGGGCACGTCGGCGCGCCCGAGCGCCGCGAACAGGTCGGTCGCCGACCCCTCGCTGGTCGCGTCGGCGAACCCCCGGCGGAGCATCCGATACGACTCGTCGTCGACCTGTTCGACGGTCACCCGAACGCCGTCGGCCGACAGCGTTCGCGTCTCGGTTTCGATGCGTCCGCCGCGCGCCCGGATGACCGCGGCGTCGCCATCGCGGGTCATCGCCGCCGAGTCGGCCGAGAGCGTCGCGGTGCCGAGCGTCGCCGAGACGTCCTCGACTCGCTCGGACTCGGCGTCCTGTGCGAGCGCGGTGGTCGAACTCGCGGAGACGCCCGCGAGCGCGAGTGTCGTGGAGGCGACCGTGGCCCCGAACTGGCGTCGGTTCATGCACTTCTCGAGGAGTGGCCCGAGGGTGATAAATCGGAGACGCCGTTCGCACGGTTCGCGGGGACCCTCCAGACGGTTCAGCGGAAAACGGTCGACGGGACGAGACGATTGAGGGAGCTTAGGCGTGGGCGGGCCGGGGCGACCGCGCCCGCGGTCGCCCCGGTCGAAACTGACCGGGAGAGCATCACTGTCGACGGATAAGCCGGGTCTGTGAGAGGTTTGGCGACACCTGACGAGACGAGTCTTTCGAAGAGGACGAGCACTACTACACAGCCGAACTACAGGGCGCGAAGCGCCCGCACCAGCGTCTCCGCCAGCGAGCCGAAGGCTCACGCACCGACGGTCCGAAGATGCGCTGAGGCCGAGTCGCATCGCAACTCGGCCTCAGTGCGTGTCCTTTTTTGGTCCAGATTTTTTCGAGCACCGTGGGAGCGAAGCTCCCACGAGCCGTGCGAGCGGCGGAGCCGCGAGCAGAGAGCGGTGGCCGAGTAGGCCGGAGGCGTGCTCGGCGACCCGACGACAAAAAAGGTGGAGCTGAAAGGTGGTGTTGTTACTCGTACCGGAGCGCGTCGATGGGGTCGGTGTTCGCGGCGTTCCACGCCGGATACAGCCCCGCCAGCACGCCGACGAGCACGCCGACCACGACCGCGATGGCGAACCACTTGTAGGGTAGTACGAGCGAGAGGCCGATGTACTGGCCCGCCGCGTACGCGCCGAGGACGCCCACCGGAATGCCGACGATCGACCCGAGTACGCCGAGCAACACCGCCTCCAGCAGGAACAACTGGAGCACGTCGCGGTTCTGCGCGCCGACGGCCTTCATAATGCCGATCTCCTTGGTGCGCTCGGTCACCGACACCAGCATGATGTTGGCGATGCCGATGGAGCCGACGACGAGCGAGATGACCGCGATGCCGGTGATGAAGCTCGTCAGGGTGTTCAACAGCTCTTCGAGCTGGTCGACGAGGTCCTGGTCGGTCGAAACCGAGAACTCGTAGCCGTCGGGCGCGAGTTGGGCGGCGTCCGAGCGGTTCGTCAGGTAGGCTCTGACGGATTCCTTGGTTTCTGCGACCGCGCCGAAGTCCTCGGCGACCACCGTCACCGTCGGGTAGACGCGCTGGCTCTCGCCGGTGGTCGGGCTCTCGATGGTGGTCCGGTAGAACGGGTCGGTCGGGACGAAGACGAGCGGCTGGGAGCCGAGTCCCTCGAAGGGGCCGCCGGCCGCCGAGGAGTTGAGCAGGCCGACGACTTCGGCCTCGACGGAGTCGCCCGACGCGAGTCGGAGCGTGACGTTCTCGCCGACCGCGACCTGCGTGTCGAACAGCTTGGCGGCCTGTTCGTTCAGCACGACCTCGCGCTGGCCCTGCCGGAACGCTCGGCCGGCGACGAAGCTCCCCGAGTCGAAGTAGGCGGGCGCCGTCGCTATCACCTGCCGCTGAGCGACGGTGTTGCCACTGTGGGAGAGGCCGGCGGTCGGGACGATGCCCCGCGGAACGACCGACTGCACCCCCGAGAGGTTCCGGAGTTCGGACACGTCGCGCTCGGTGAACACCGGTTGGGCGCCCGCGCCAGGCGTGCCGCCGCCCTCGCCCTCGGGGCTGGCCCAGACGTAGACGTTGGGCGTGCGGTCGGCGCCGACCTGGCCGAGCACGTCGGCCCGGAGGCTGGTGCCCAGCGTGACGAAAGTGATGACCGCCGCGACGCCGATGACGACACCCAGCGTGGTCAGCGTCGAGCGAAGCTTGTGGCTCCGGATGGCTCGCCAGCTCAGTCGCAGACTCTCCGTGAACTCCATTCGGTGTCGTACGGTCCTCGCGCGAACGCCTCGGTCGCGGCGGCCCGAGCGGGTCCGATGACGTCGGACCCGCTCGGGCGCGACTGTCCAGTTCCCCGACCTCCCCTTCGTCCGGTCGTCCCCCGATGTAGCGGAGCGGTCGTCCGCTCTAGGTCGACGGCGATACTTAAGATACCGGCCGCGTCCGGCGTCGCCGGTTCACCCCTCGACGGGGAGCGCGGCGAAGAACGCGACGTTGATGACGAGGTAGACGACGTAGAGCGCGAGCAGTCCCGCCCCCGCGAACCTGGTCAGCCGACCCCGGCGGAACAGGTAGGCCGACGCCCCGGCGAACAGCAGGAGCACGGGCAGGTGGAAGTACAGCGCCCGCGGGCTGGTCGAGATGGAGCCGACCAGCGCCACGATGCCGGTGTTAGCCGTGACGAAGAAGATGAGACTCCCGATGATGCCCCCGACCGTGACCTCGTAGTAACCCAGCCGAACCGGCTCGATGGCCAGCAGCAGGTCGTCGAGCGTGAACACGATGGTGACCAGCGTGACCCCGAAGATGGTCTCCCGGAGGTCCCACGTCTCGAGGATGCCCTCGGTCCCCGCCGAAGCAAACTGCGCGCCGAGGACGACGCCCCCGAGCGCGAGGAGCATCACGACCGGCCAGAACCAGTCGTGCCGCGAGAGCCGACGCACCGCGGCCGGGAGGTCGTCGTCGACCGGCGTCTCGGCGCCGTCGGCGCTCGTGGCGGCCTCCATCACCTCGGTCGAGCGCATGTACGACCGGTCGCCGCCGAGTTCCTTCCGGGCGATGTAGCCGAACACCGCCAGGAAGGCGCCGATGAGGAGCACGCCGTGGAGTGGCGCGATCTCGCCGGCGACGAGGAACGGGAGCAACACGAGCGGCGAGGCGACCATGATGGCGAGGTAGTCGTCGGGCACCGACACCTCGAACGGGTAGGCCAGCGCCGCCACCGCCAGCGTCAGCCCGAAGATGGAGATGGCGTTGCCGATGGCCAGTCCGAACGCCACGTCCTGCATCTCGGCGAAGCCGGTGAAGAGGCCGAACGCGACGTTGTCGACCTCGGTGCCCGAAACCACGATGGCCAGCAACAGCGCCGAGACGCCGAACCGCGAGGCGGTCCGGACCAGCGCGTGGATGAGTACCTCGACGCTGGCGAGCAGTATCAGCGACCCGAGCAGGAACGCCCCGACCGCGGCCCACCCCGTCACCGACAGCAGTTCTCCCGATTCGCTCGATTCGCCCGATTCCCCCGCCGCTCCTTGGTCGTCGTCCTGCGCGGCGACGCCGCCGACGGCGAGCGCGAGGACGACCAGCGCGACCAGACAGACCCGACGCGCGTCGAAATACACGTTTGCAGTTCCCCCTACCGCCTCCACGACCGCCACCTACGTGGTATTTGTTGGCCGGGTACCGCGTTCCATTGAACTCGTCTACACGGAGCCGCGGCCCCGGGCGGTTACTCCTGGCCCCTACGAACGTCCGAGGGCGCCCGCGGGCGCCCTCGGACTCAGTCGTCCGTGGCGGTCTCGGTCGGGTCCCAGTCGTCGTCGCGCTCGTTCGTCTGCAGGACGAACGTCCGCTCGGGCGGCGGGGCGGCCCGGAGTTCGACGGTGCGGTCGAGGTAGTAGTACTTCCGGTTGCCCCGCCGGTAGTGGGCGATGAGGCCGGCCTCTTCGAGGCGCGAGAGGTGGTGGACCGCGGTCTTGCCGTCCATGCCGACACGGTCGGCGAGTTCGGAGACGTACCGCGGTTCGCGCGATAGCTCCCGGATTATCTGTATCCGCGCCTTGCTCCCCAGCAGGTCGATGAGCGACACGACGCCGAGGGTACGGTTTCGCGGGCAAAAAGTAGCCGGTCGGTAACGGGCGTCGGAAGCGGTAGCCTTCGGGTAGCGAGCGGTAGCGTCCCGGTAACGGGCCGACGTTTATGCCCGACGTCGCCGTAGGCGACTCCATGGGGGACAGGGTGAACTTGCCCGACGACAACGAGCGCAAACAGACAACGGTGACCGACGGCTTCTTCGAACGCGAGGTCCACCTCTCGCGCGAGGCGACGGCGGCGTTCCTGCGGGACCTGGCCGACCAGATAGAGAGCGACACCAGCATCACGCTCTCGTCTCAGGAGTGGGAGATTCCGTTCGACTACCGCGAACCGATAGAGGTGGAGGTCGAGTTCGCCGGCGGTCGCGAAGCGGAACTGGAGGTCGAACTGGAGTTCACGCAACCGCGCGGCGGCGGCGAACTGAACGTGGAGTAGCGCCGCGGTTCAGTCGAGTTCCGCCTCGACCCGCCGAGGCGACTCTATCTCCTCGACGTCCTCGATGGTGCCGTCGAGGACGTGGACCACGCGCTGGGCGTGCTCGGCGATGGGCCGCTCGTGGGTCACCATCAGGATGGTGTTGCCCTCGTCGTAGAGTCGCTGGAACAGTCCCATTATCTGCCTGCCGGTCTCCTGGTCTAAGTTCCCGGTCGGTTCGTCGGCGAGGATGATGGCCGGGTCGGCCGCCAGCGCGCGGGCGATGGCGACCCGCTGGCGCTGACCACCCGAGAGTTCGTTCGGCCGGTGGTCGGCCCGGTCGGCGAGGCCCACCTCGTCGAGGCGTTCTCTGGCGCGCTCCATCCGCTCGCTCTTGCCGACGCCCTGGAAGACCAGCGGGAGCGCGACGTTCTCGGCCGCCGTGAGTTTGGGCATGAGGTTGAACGTCTGGAAGACGAAGCCGATCTCCTCGCCCCGGACGCGGGTGCGCCCGCGGTCGGACATCGCCGAAACCTCCTGGCCGTTGACGAACACGTCGCCCTCGGTCGGCGTGTCGAGACAGCCGATGAGGTTGAGCAGCGTCGACTTCCCCGACCCGCTCGGCCCCATGACGGCGGTGTACGAACCGGTCGGAATCGACAGCGACACGCCGTCGAGCGCGTGGACGGGTTCGCCGAGGAAGTAGGTCTTTCGCACGTCCCGGAGCGACACCGCCTCGCCGGTGGCCGACTCGCCGGCGGATTCGGCCCAGTCGTCGGCGTCGGCCTCGGCGGGCGGGTCGACGTCGGCGTCGCCGTCGGAGTCGGCGGTCGGGTCGCTGGTAGCCATGATACACGGCTTACGGGGGAGCGTCCCAAAACGCTGACGCCCGTTCCGCCGAGAAACGAGGGCTTGCGCCGAGTTCGGCCAGGCTTTTTACGACGGGCGACCCACCTCCTCGCATGAAGTCGACCGGCGGAACGGAAGCGCAGAAGCGAGCGGCGGGCGAGAGCGCCGCCGAGTCGGTCGAGGACGGGACGGTCGTCGGACTCGGCACCGGGAGTACGGCGGCCCACGCGATCCGCGCCGTCGGCGAGATGGTCGACCGCGGCCTCGACGTGCGCGGCGTGCCGACCTCCTTCCAGTCGCGCGAACTCGCGACGGAGGTCGGCATCCCGCTCGTCGGCCTCGACGAGGTCGAGTCCGTCGACCTCGCCATCGACGGAGCCGACCAGTTCTCGGGGCCGCACCTCGTGAAGGGCGGCGGCGCGGCCCACGCCCGGGAGAAGATCGTCGACGCCGCGGCCGACCGGTTCCTCGTCGTCGCCGACCCGAGCAAGCGCGCGAAACAGCTCGACCGCGCCGTCCCGCTCGAAGTCCTGCCGGACGCGCACACGACCGTCACGGCCGACGTGCGGGGCCTGGGCGGGACGCCGACGCTGCGGCGCGCCGAGCGCAAGGACGGCCCCGTCGTGACCGACAACGGGAACCTCGTGGTCGACTGCGAGTTCGGGACGATAGCTAATCCGGCCGAACTCGCGGCCGACCTCGCCGCGGTGCCGGGCGTCGTCGAACACGGCCTGTTCGTCGGTCTGGCCGACGAGATTCACGTCGGTACCGACGACGGCGTCGACGTGACGCGGTTCTGAGCGTCGGGTCCCCGCACTCGGTCGATTCGGCCGGCGCTGACGGCTCTGGTCGGTGTGGCGCTCGAAAGAAATGAACGGTCGATTTCCCGGTTTACAGGTCGCGGGGCTGGACGGTCTTCCGGTCGTTGGACTCGGCGCGGCGGGCGGCGTCGTCGAGCAGGTCCTCGACTCGCTCGTCGAGCGCGTCGTAGAAGTCCGAGGCAACGTTCTTGTCGTCCAGTGCGTCCTTGACAGCGGCTTTGACGATGAGGTCTGCCATACGCCCTGTCCTTTCCTCCCCCTCCTAATAAAGCTTCTCAAATTTTCGGGTGAACCGCTTCGTTTCGCTCGGTTACCGGTTATCTATGCACGTGGCCGGAACATATAAATAGAAGAGGGTTGTTTTGCGTGGGCGACCGCTGTCGGAGGATACGAGTACGGAGAGCGCCGAGAGAGGGTATGCGCGAGATACTGGAGGCTGTCGCCGCGGGCGAACTGAGCGTCGCGGCGGCCGAGGCGGAACTATCCGGATACGCGACCGACGAGGCCGGACGGTTCGACGCGGCGCGAGAGACGCGCCGCGGCGTTCCGGAGGCGATTCTCGGCGAGGGCAAGACGCCCGAGGAGGTCGCTTCGCTGGCCGCGACCGCCGTCGCGACCGCGGGGCGCGCGCTGATCACGCGGACGGACGGCGACCATCGCGCGGCCGTCCGCGAGCGACTGGCCGACGAACACCCCGACGCGGAACTGACGATTCACGGGCGGTCCGGCGCGGTCGTCGCCCACGCCGACGGCTTCGAGACGCCCGACGTGGACGCGACGGTCGGCGTCGTCACCGCGGGCACCAGCGACGCGGTGCCCGCGGGCGAGGCGGCCGTCGTGGCCGCGGAGATGGGCGCGAACGTCGAACGGGTCGACGACGTCGGCGTAGCCGCCCTGACCCGCATCGTCGACCAACTGGAGGACCTCCGCGAGGCCGACGCGCTCATCGTCGCGGCGGGCCGGGAGGGTGCGCTCCCGACGGTCGTCGCGGGCCTCGTGAGCGCCCCCGTCATCGGCCTGCCGGTTTCGGCGGGCTACGGCTTCGGCGGCGAGGGCGAGGCCGCGCTCGCGGGGATGTTGCAGTCCTGTACCGTGCTGTCGGTCGTGAACGTCGACGCGGGCTTCGTCGCCGGTGCGCAGGCGGGCCTCGTGGCCCGGGCCGTCGGCGGTGCCCGGTCGGGTGCCGACGGCGACTCCGAGTAGTCCAACGAGGCGAGGAAACGTCCGATTGCTCGGTGGGGATTCGAGTTCGGAGTGTCGCCGTCCGACTTCTCGAATCTACACGGCCGAATACGCGGGTACAATGGGGCGTTACTCGCTATCTCGCCTCCGTTTCGGCCACGCGGCCGAACGCTATCTCGGAAGATGTTCTGTCTGTTCACCAAAATAGGAACGAATTTGGAAAAGCATTTTTGGTGTTCCGGAACCAAGTTTTCAATCTGGCGGGGAGACTCGCCAGATGACAGCCAATGCCAAAGTGTGACCACTGCGGCGCGCACGTGTCCGAACGATTCGCCCGAGTGTTCGCCGACGAACACGGTCGGGTTCGAGCCTGCATCTCGTGTTCGGCGAACGCCGGAATCGCCGAAGTCGCGCGTCAGCGTGCCAGAGAGGCCAACGCATAGCACACTGAATGGGCGGAACCCAAGAGCTAATAACCACCACGCGAAGCCTGTCAGGCGTGTCGGTCCACTGGATCTACGTCATCGAATGCGCCGACGGCAGTTTTTATACGGGCTACACCACCGACGTCGAGCGCCGCGTCCAGGAACACGACCGCGGCGACGGGGCGAAGTACACCAGGGGACGCACGCCGGTCGAACTCGTCCACGCGGAGCGATTCGAGTCGAAGTCGGCCGCGATGTCCCGCGAGTACGAGATAAAACAGCTGACCCGCCGCGAGAAGGAGCGACTGGTCGAATCCGCCGACGGCGCGCCGTAATTCCGATGTGAGTGTGCTCCGCGGCGGGTCGAGTGCCACGGCGAGCGGCCGCCGCCACCCGCGGGACGGTTCAGTCGTCGGCGTCGGCGGTCTGCTGGTCCTCGTCCACGCCGGCGTCGGGTGCGGTCACGTCGGGGTGGATGAAGGCGTACTCGACGGCCTGCTCGCCGAGCGTTCGGACGCGCTCTTCGATGTCCTCGTCGACGAACTCGCCGCCCTCGATTTTGTTCCGGGCGCTCCGGATGCCGACCTGGTGGGGCAGGACCCAGGCGTGGACCCCGCGGGCGGTCACGCGCATGTGGTCGAGCGTGCTGGCGAACGACCCGCCGCCGGCGGTCGCCAGCAGGCCGACGGTGGTGTCCTCGTACTCGTCGAAACCGCAGTAGTCGTGGACGTTCCGGAACGCCGCGGAGTACGACCCGTGGTAGACGGGACTCCCCCAGAGGACGGCGTCGGCCTCGCGAATCTGTCGCTTGATTCGCGTCGCGTCCTCGGGTTCGGGTTCGTCGGGGTCGAAGACCGGGAGGTCGTATTCGCGCACGTCGAGGAGTTCGGTTTCGGCGCCGCGCTCCTCGGCGGCGTCGAGGGCGTGCCGCAGGGCGACGCGGGTGTAGGAGCCGTCGCGCATGCTTCCCGCGAGCGCGACGACTTTCGGATTTGCGTTCATCTTGTGTAGATTGTAGGGGCCGAGGTCGAAAACACTTTGCGGAAATCGACTTTTGTAAGGAATTCTATACCTGGGTTTCGCTCGAAGAAACCCGTACTCACCGCCCGTTTGGACTGTTTTACCGACCTCCCGGCGCGCACAGTCGGCCCCGCACGGGGCCGACATCCTCGCGCGAGGTCTGCGCGAGCGAAGCGAGTGCAGGCTCGTCAGAGCTTCGCTCTGACGGTGTCTTCGTGAACGGAGTGAGCGAATCGGTTGGGGAGGCACGTGGCTTGCAGTTGCGGTGCGGATACTCACAGTCATCGTGCAAGTAGCAGTCTGCAGTGCGGTCGCGGTCCCGTCGCCGTTACGGTTTCCGCAGAGTCGTCCAAGGGCAATCACCGTCGATGGAAGTGCCGTCAAGAGAAGGAACTGCCGTCAAAGGAAGCGAAAACCGCAGATCGCCGACGGAGGTTGAACGCCGAAAGGACCGTCACCGTTCAGCGAACACCCGACAGAGAAAAAAGGAGGGCCGACGACGGTGTGCGTATGGAGACGCCGATTTCGTTCGGGACCGACGGCTGGCGAGCGACGTTGGACGAGTTCACCGCGCCCCGAGTCCGGATGGTCGGCCAGGCGGTGGCCGACTACCTCCGGGAGGTCGAAGAGCGCGAGGAGGGAACCGTCGCGGTCGGCTACGACGCCCGCGAAACCTCGCGCGGGTTCGCCGAGGAACTGTGTCGAGTCCTGGCGGCCAACGGCTTCGACGCGCTGATTCCGCCGCGGGACTGCCCGACCCCGCTGGCGGTCTGGACCATCGCCGACCGCGACCTCGCGGGCGCGCTGGTCGTCTCCGCGAGCCACAACCCGCCGAACTACAACGGCGTGAAGTTCTTCCCCCACGACGCCGCGCCCGCCCTGCCCGAGGTTACCGACGAGATCATGGCCCGCATCGCCGACCCCGACCCGCTTCCCGAGGATGAACACGGCACCGTCGAGGAGGTCGACTTCCTCGAACCCTACGCCGAACACGCCTTCGACCTCGTGGACGCCGACCTCGACGGCCTCGAAGTCGTCTACGACGCCATCCACGGCTCCGGGCGGGGCTTCACCGACGAACTCCTGGAGCGGGCGGGCGCGACCGTCCACCGGCGGCGCTGCGAGCAGGACGCCGAGTTCGGCGGGACCAACCCCGAACCGAGCGCGGAGAACCTTCAGGGCCTCGTCGAGGAGGTACGCGAGCGCGACGCAGACCTCGGCATCGCCAACGACGGCGACGCCGACCGAATCGCGGTCGTGACCCCCAAGCGGGGCTTCCTCGACGAGAACCTCTTCTTCGCGGCGGTGTACGACTACCTGCTCGAAGACGACTCGGGGCCGGCGGTCCGGACCGTCTCGACAACCTTCCTCGTCGACCGGGTCGCCGAGGCCCACGGCGAGGAGGTCTACGAAACCGCGGTCGGCTACAAGTGGGTCGCTCGGGAGATGGGCGAGCGCGACGCGCTCGTCGGCGGCGAGGAGTCCGGCGGCTTCTCGATTCGGGGCCACAATCGCGAGAAGGACGGCGTGCTGATGGCGCTGGTCGCCGGGGCCGCCGAGAGCGAGCGGTCGTTCGACGACCGGGTCGACGGCCTGCTCGCGGAGTTCGGCGAGATTCACCAGAACAAGATCAGCGTCGACTGCCCCGACGACGGGAAGGCCCGGGTGTTGGAGGACCTCGAATCCGAACTGCCCGACGAAGTGGCGGGTGAGCGCGTCGAGGACGTCAACACCACCGACGGGTTCAAGATCCTGCTCGAAGACGGCTCTTGGCTCCTCGTGCGACCGAGCGGCACCGAACCGAAGATGCGCGTCTACGCCGAGGCCGACAGCGAGGACCGCGTCGAAGCCCTGCTCGACGCGGGCCGCGACTTGGTCGAACCGCTGGTCTAGTCGGCCGAGCCCTCGCTTCCGAAGTCGAGCATCCCCCGCGGGTTCGCGTAGTAGAGGTACGCCAGCGCGAGACCGAGGAGCACCGCGAGCGTCCCGAGCAGGTCGCCCACCCCCACCGCGAAGCCGTCGGCGAAGGTCACGTACGCCATCACGACCGCGAACGCCGTCCAGATCACCGCGAGCCGTCTGCGTCTCGTCTCGTCCATGGTCGAGGTTGGGGCATCGGCGAAATGAGTGTTCCCACTCGGAGACGGTCGGAGCGGTGCGACTGCATCCCACACCCGGACAAGCGTTTTCCCAGCGCCAACCGTCGGCCGGGGTGTGACCGACGCAGACGACCCGCGTCCGCGCACGGAGACGTACAACGGCGTCGCGGTGCCGACCACCGACCCCGAAGAGGGGCGGGACTACTTCCCGGAGTTCGAAGACGGCACGAGCGGGGCGCTCCGCCGCCGAGTCGGGCGGGGCGACGACGTGGTCGTGGTCGGCGGCGGACGGGGAATCACCACGGTCGTGGCCGCGCGGACGACCGGGTTCGAGGGGTCGGTGACGACCTTCGAGGCGAACGGGGAGATGCTGACGACGCTCGAACGCACGGTCCGCGTCAATCGGGTCGCCGACCGCGTGACGCTCGAACACGCCGCGGTGGGTCCGGTCAGCGAGGACTCCGAGTCGGTGTTCGGTCCGCCGGACGGCGACCGGCGCGACCCCGGCGCGATTCCGGACTGCGACGTCCTCGAACTCGACTGCGAGGGGAGCGAACTCGCGGTGCTAGACGGCCTCGAAGTCCGTCCGCGCGTCGTCGTCGTGGAAACCCACGAACCGCTCGGCGTGCCCGCAGACGAGGTCGCCGAGGTGCTCGCAGACCTCGGCTACCGCGTCGCGAATCGCGTTCCAGCCTGACTGGACGACGAACTCGAAGTGCTGACCGCGGTCCGGGCCGACCGGTAGCGGTCACTCGGCATCGCGCGTCCCGCGGAGGCGGTCGGACTCGCCGTCGAGTTCGAGCACGTCGAAGTTCAGCGACTCGTAGAAAGGAGCCACGCGGGGGTCGAACTCGGCGACGAGGCGGCCCTCGCGCGCGAGGGCCGCCTCGACGAGCGCGGTGCCGATTCCCCGGGCGCGCCGAGCGCGACGGACGGCCACGGCGTCCACGCGCGCGCCGTCGGACTCGGCCTCGTTCTCGGCCACGGCATTCTCGGCGTTCTCGATTCCATTCGCGTGCGCGCCGCGTTCGCGCGGCGCGCACGCGAGCGGGACCAGTACCAGCGCGCCCAGAACCGACCCCGACTCGGCGGCGTCCACGTCTCCCGGTTCCGTCGCGACGAGCACGTCGCCCGACTCGATGCGGTGGGCGAGGTCCTCGCGCACGTCCAGCATCGCGGCGTCGAGAACCCGGCGCACGTCGAGTCGGTCGTCGGGCGTCGCCTCGCGAACCTCAGCGTGCATCGCGCAGTCGGTCCGACGGACGTCGCTCGAACAGTCGGTCGACCATCGCCAGCACCTCGTCGACCTCGGGGCGGTCGTCCGGTCCGTCGCCGCGGTGGACGGCCCAGACGTCGAGTTCGCCGCGGGCGTCGAGAATCGCCGCCGCGGGAAGCCTGCCCAGCAGGTCGTGGAGGCCGCCGAGTTTCCCCCACCGGGTCGGCTGGCCGTAGTGTTCGCCGACGGTCTTGTCCTCGTCGGCGACCAGGCCGAACGGGAGGTGGTACTTCTTCTGCCACTTCTCGGCGCGCTCGCAGGGTTCGGGCAGGACCGCCACCGCCGCGGCGTCGCGGTCCCGGAACTCGCCGTAGCGGTCGGCAACGTCCTCGACCTGCGCGCGACAGCTCTTCGAGCGGTAGTCGCGCAGGAGAAACAAGACGACGGCGTCGTTCCGCGGGTCGGCGGCCAGGTCCGAGAGCGCGAGGGGGTCGGCCCCGGTGCCGGCGTTCGGCAGTTCGAAGTCGATTTCCGAGACGCCCAGCCGCCAGTCGCCGGTCCAGATGTCCGAGTCCGACCGCTCGTCGTCCTCGGAGTCGGTCGCGCCCGCCGGGCTGGCGCTCCGACTCTCGCTCCCGCCCTTGATGAGGCGAAGCACCTTCACGTGGTCGACCTCGACCGTCCGGTCCTCGGGGACCGGACGCCCGTCGACCAGCACCGAAACCTCGTGGGGACTCAACTCGACCTCGGCCAGCAGGTCGGCGTAGGTCGGCTCCTCGGAGTCCGGAACTTCGAGGTCGTGGCTCCCCTCGCCGACGACCTCGACGATGACGTGCATACGAGACGTGTCGACCGCGCGGGGCCTAAGGGTGTCGCTCCCGCCGGCGACCGGACGCGACGGCGGCGACGGGGCCGGCCCTATCCGGGCGACGATAGCTACAGCGTCGTGTCCGAACCGTCCCGAGTCTCCGCGCCCACTTCACCCCGCGGCGCCCGGCGACCCCGATACCGTGTGCGCGCGGCGCGCGCCAGGGCGCCGAAGCCGAGCAGGAGGACGAGGAACTGGACGAAAGCGCCGAGTATCGGAATCAGGCCGACGAGCGAAACCGCCGCGACCCCCAGCACGAGCGCGACCCACTTGCTCTCGCCGTCGGCCAGCGAGAGGCCCCAGACGCCGACCGCGTACATGCCGTAGACGGCCGCCACCCAGAGCGTGAGCGCGTAGACGATGGCTCCCGCCAGCGACAGCGGGATGCCGACGATGGTGATGGCGAGCAACACGAGCAGTATCGGCACCGCGACGAACGCGAGCAGGCCGACGCCGGCCGACCGGAGCGGGTCGTCGGTCGCGCGGGTCGCGACGTCGGCGGAGAACCGCGGCAGGACGACCAGCAGCGCCGCTCCGAGCAGGAGGTTCGTGACCAGTCCGAAGAGCACGCCCGTCCCGGTGGGCGTCGGCGGAGTCGGACCGGGTGCGGGTCCGCCGTCGTCGAAGAGGCTCTGGTCCTCGCGGACCGCGCCGGAAATCCGTGCCCCGGGCGCCCGGTCGAACGTCTCGACGTCGTAGATTACGTCGCCGTTCACGACGGCCGACGGGCCGATGCGGAACTGCTCACCGGCGACGCGCACGTCGCCCCGGACGGTGCCGTCGAGTTGGGCGTACCCCGCGGAGGCCGACAGCGACCCGCCGACGGTCCCCGACTCGCCGACCACGATGTTGCCGGTCCCGGCCTCGACGTCGCCGGTGACGTTGCCCTCGATTCGGACGTTGCCCGCGGCGGTTTCGACGTTCCCCCGGACTGTGGCGGTGTCGGCGACGAGGACGTTCCCCGCGAACGCGGTGAGGTCGCCTTCGACGGTGCCCCGAATCACGACCGTCCCGCCGACGGCGGTGAGGTCCTCGCTCACCGTCTCGTTCTGCCCGACCACGACCGACCCGCCGGTCCGGGTTTCGGCCGCGACGGGTGCGGGGACGGCCGCGAGCAACAGGAACGCGGCGAGGGCGACCGCGAGTACGGACTTCCGTCTCATGCCGCCGACATCGGCCGCCCGACGGATAATAATTGAGACGTTTACGGCGGCCCTCGGCGTTAAGCACTCCGTACCGCCCGAGAACCCGCGTTACCGGATATCGTCCTGCGTTACCGGACCTCGTCCGCTCGCGCGGTACGCCCCGATGCCTCTCCGGACCCCCGGGCGACGCTCGTTCCGCCGCCCGCGGGAGTCGACTCTCGCGGGCTTTAAGACCGGCAGGTTCCTCGTGTCTCACATGAGCGACGCCGAGAGCGAGGCCGACGGCGAGGCCGCCCCCGAGGGGACGCCCGGACGCGGCGACATCTGGGTCGAGAAGTATCGCCCCCAGACGTTGGACGACGTGGCGGGCCACGAGGACATCGTCTCCCGACTGAAGCGGTACGTCGAGCGCAACGACCTGCCGAACCTGCTGTTCTCCGGACCGGCGGGCGTGGGCAAGACGACGTCGGCGGTGGCAATCGCCAAGCAACTGTACGGCGACGACTGGGAGCAGAACTTCCTCGAACTCAACGCCTCCGACGAGCGCGGCATCGACGTCGTCCGGGATCGCATCAAGAACTTCGCCCGGTCGTCGTTCGGGGGGTACGACTACCGCATCATCTTCCTGGACGAGGCCGACTCGCTGACCTCCGACGCCCAGTCGGCGCTCCGCCGGACGATGGAGCAGTTCTCGAACAACACCCGGTTCGTGCTCTCGTGCAACTACTCCAGCAAGATCATCGACCCCATCCAGTCGCGGTGCGCGACGTTCCGGTTCGGCCCGCTCTCGGAGGAGGCGGTCACCGAGCAGGTGCTGAAGGTCGCGGCCGAAGAGGGCATCGAGACGACCGAGGACGGCGTCGACGCGCTGGTCTACGCCGCCGACGGCGACATGCGCAAGGCCATCAACGCGCTCCAGGCAGCGGCCGTGATGGGCGAGGTCGTCGACGAGGAAGCCGTCTTCACCATCACCTCCACGGCGCGCCCGGAGGAGATCGAAGAGATGGTCCGCCACGCGCTGGCGGGCGACTTCAGCAAGGCCCGCTCGGTCCTCGACGACCTGCTGACCAACAAGGGGATGGCGGGCGGCGACATCATCGACCAGCTCCACCGGTCGGTCTGGGACTTCGACCTGGACGACGCCGACGCGGTCCGACTGATGGACAAGATCGGCGAGGTCGACTACCGCATTACCGAGGGCGCCAACGAGAAGGTCCAGTTGGAGGCGCTGCTGGCGTCGCTGTCGCTCGAACACGCCGAGTAAGCCGGCCGGTGCGTTCGCGCCGGAAACGAATCCCGGCGCCTAACCGCGTTAGCGGGAGTCTGACCCGCGGCAATCGACCGTTTCGTCGGTTGCATCGGCGGAGTGAACCGTTCGCACGTCCCACTCGCCGCCGCGTCGACACCGTCGATACCGCCTGAAGTGGCGTCTCGGGCCGAAACGCCCGGATAATCGATGAAAACGGTCGGGAACGGCCGCCTCGCTTATGAGGCCGTCCGTCCTACGACGGAAGGAGAGAACCATGGGACGCTATCCGCGACAGGCGAGGGACGCACGGCTGAAGTGCATCGAGTGTAACGCGCCCGTCGTCGAAACCGTCGAGGGGAACTACGCCTGCGTGAAGTGCGGGGGCGAACCGCTGACCGCGCGGTCCCGGACGACCGACGGGTCGGAAGGACAGACCGCGTCGGCCGCCGACGACTGATTCGGCCGCCGACGACCGCTCGGACCCCGGCCGACTCCGCGGAACCCGACCGCTCGCATCGAATACGACCGACGTGAGGCGCGGCCGCCGGGGGTGCCGCGTCCGCGACGGAGGCCAGAACTTTTGTCAGTCGTTCGCGAATCGAGAGGCATGAGCGACCGCCCTCCGGTTGTCGACGGCGAGCGAGCGACGGATTCCGGCACCGGGGCCGCCATCCGGTCGGAGTCGCTGACCAAGCGGTACGGCGACGTGACCGCGGTCGACGGCCTCTCGTTCTCGGTCGCCCGCGGGGAGGTGTTCGGCTTCCTCGGGCCGAACGGCGCGGGCAAGACCACCACGATGCGGATGCTGACGACGCTGACCAAGCCGACCGAGGGCGAGGCGTGGGTGCGGGGCAACCCCGTCACCGACCGCGACGCGGTGGTGCCCCACCTGGGCTACCTGTCCGAGGAACCGCCCGTCCACGAGGAACTGACCGGCCGCGAGCAACTGGAGTACGTCGCCGGCCTCCGGGACCTCGGCCCCGAAGTGACTGAGCGAATTGAGGACCTCCTCGTCCGATTCGACCTGGCCGACGACGCCGACGACCGCATCTCGACGTACTCGAAGGGGATGAAACAGAAGACCGCCCTCATCCAGGCGGTGCTCCACGAACCGACCGTCCTCTTTCTGGACGAACCGACCTCGGGGCTGGACCCGCGGGCGGCCCGCACGGTCCGGGACCTCGTCGCGGAGTTCAGCGACGAGGGGATGACCGTCTTCCTCTCGACGCACATCCTCCCGGTAGTCGAGGAACTGGCCGACACCGTGGGCGTGTTGAACGACGGCCGCCTCGTCGCCGAGGGCTCACCCGCGGAGCTGACCCACCGTGCCGAGTCGGGCGAGGAGAGCACGCTCGAAGAGGTGTTCCTCGACGTGACCAGCGAGGACCCCTCGGAGTCGCGGGACGGGTTCTCGGAGCGGGCGCGACGATGAAGCGGCCGAACCTGACCCACGCCGCGGCCATCGCCCGGGTCGAGTTCGTCCGGAACCTGCGAGAGATCCGGAGCAGTTCGACCAAACTGCTCGCGTTCGGGTTCGCGCTGGTGTTCTGGGTCGGCCTGCCGACCGTCGGCGGGGGGTACCTCGCCTACCGACTCGGCGCGTCGCTCCCGGAGACCCAGTTCCCGGTCCTCGACCTCGTGCGGGGCGCGACCGCCGTCGGGTGGGTCGGCGGCGCGGCCCTGGCGGCCGCCAGGGCCGCGGGCAAGCGGGGTGAACTCGACGCCGAGGCGGGCATCTTGACGACCGTCCCGGCCCGAGACGCCGCGCTCGGCCTCGAGCTCGCGGAGTACCTCCGGATGGGTGTCGTCGCCGCGATTCCGGTCGCGGCGGTGTCGGTCGCGCTCGCGGTCGGGTCCGGGTCGGTCGCGCCGCTGGTCGCGGTGCCCGCGACCGTCGCGGCGCTGCTGGCGGTCGCGCTCTCGCTGGGCTTTCCCCTCGGCATCGGCATCAAGTGGGTGACGCTCCGGACGCCGTGGCTGGCCCGGAACAAGACGGTGCTGGTCTTCCTGGCGTTCGGACTCTACTTCCTCGCGGTGATGTCCGAGGCGCTCAACGACGCGGTCGCGACCCTCCAGCAGTTGCTCCGGGACACGCCGCTGGCGTGGTTCGGCGACGCCGGCCTGCTCGGACTGCCGGGCCTCGCGGCGAATCCGGTCCACGCGCTCGGCGCGGCC
Source organism: Halorussus vallis (assembly GCF_024138165.1). Classification (NCBI taxonomy): domain Archaea; kingdom Methanobacteriati; phylum Methanobacteriota; class Halobacteria; order Halobacteriales; family Haladaptataceae; genus Halorussus; species Halorussus vallis. Next base: position 2,095,290 of record NZ_CP100000.1, read on the forward strand.
GCCATGGCGGCCGCGCTGGTGCCGACGCTGGCGGCCGTCGGCGTCTGGGCGGCGACGACGCTCTGGTACGCCGACCGGGCGCAGGCCGAGACGAAAGAAGAGAGGGAGGGCGTCGAATCGCGCGAAGGACGGCGGGGGTCCCGGACCGCCTCGCCCTCGCGCGCGACGCGCTCGACTCGCGCGAACGCCGGGAGCGCGGGGTACGCTTCGAGCGCCGGCCTGGTCGAGCGCGCGCTCTCGAAGGCGGTAGGCCGGCCGACCCGGACCGTGACGCTCGCGGCCTGGCGGCGCATCCGGCGTGCGCCCATCAAGATACTCTACGTCTCCTACCCGCTGTTCTTCCTCTACGCGCCGCTCCGGGCCGCCTTCGAGTCGGGCGTGCCGTCGTCGCTCCCGGTGCTGGTCGCGCTCTACGGAACGTGGGCGGTCGGCGCGACGGTGCTGAACCCGCTGGGCGACGAGGGCGCGGTCCTTCCGACGACGCTCCTGTCGGGCGTCGAGGGCCGGGAGTTCGTCGCCGGGCACGTGCTGTCGGCGGCGCTGGTCGGCGTGCCGGTCGTCGCCGGGGCGACCGCGCTGACCGGCGCGGCCAGTCCGCTCGCGCCGGCGCGGTGGCTCGCGCTCACGGCACTCAGCGCCCTCCTGGTCGTCGCCGGGTCGGTGCTGGCGGTCGGCGTCGGCGCGCTGTTCCCGCGGTTCGACAGCGTCGAGGTGTTCCGGAGTCGCGAGGTGCCGATGCCGAGCAAGGGCGCGTTCGCCGTCTACTCGCTCTCGCTGCTGGGCGGGACGGCGGGCGCGGTCGTCGCCGCGATTCCGGCGTTCGCGGCGCTCCTCGAGGGAGTACTCGGGATAAACGTCGGCGTCGTCCGCGCGCTCGGCGCCGGGTTGGCGGTCCTGGTCGGCGCGGTCGGACCGGTCGCGGCGTACCGCTACGCGACGCGGACGTTCGAGGACTTCGCGTTCGACTGAGTCGTTCGGGTTCGTTCAGTCGAGGGGCCGGACGCGAATCGTGCCGGCGCTCTCGACGACGACGCGACAGTCGGCGTACTCGAACCCGACGCGGCCGCCGCCCCGGGAAGTCCCGTCGTGTTTCGGCCGGAACAGTCGGTCCAGACCGTCGGGGTGGACGGCCTCGTGGAGCAGGTCGAGGTCGGTGGTCCCGACGCCTCTGTACTCGGCGACGGCGTCGACGACCGCCTGGGACGCCGGCCGGGTCCGCGGGTCGAACTCCGTCGCGTACGTCTCGTCGTCGCTGAATTCGTCGGGGGCGTAGCTATCGAACATGGGGTGGAGATGGTTTCTCGGATGCGCTCGCTGTGTCGTCCGGTCGGCCGACCCGCCGCGGGTCGGCCGACCGCCGTGAGACGCGAATTGCGCCCCGTGACTCGGATAGTCACAACACGTTCGGAAATAGCTGACGGCATCGCCGAAAACCCAGGGTAAACCATCGGGAACGTTTGCCGACGGAGGCAACCCGTCGACCGGGCCCCAACCCTCGTTGCGGAACTGTTTTACCCGTTCGTTGGCGAATTACGAACAATATGAGTGAACTCGAAGAGGAGTACCGCCTCGATTATTTCGAGGAGAACGACTTCGTTCGCAAGGAGTGCTCCGAGTGCGGCGACCACTTCTGGACGCGCGACCACGACAGGGAAACCTGCGGGGAACCGCCCTGCGAGACGTATCAGTTCATCGACGACCCCGGCTTCGACGAGGAGTACACGCTCGAAGAGATGCGCGAGGCGTTCCTCTCGTTCTTCGAGGAGCACGGCCACGAGCGCATCGACCCCTACCCGGTCGCCGCCAACCGCTGGCGCGACGACGTCCTGCTCACCCAGGCGTCCATCTACGACTTCCAGCCGCTGGTCACCTCAGGGGAGACGCCGCCGCCGGCCAACCCGTTGACCATCAGCCAGCCCTGCATCCGGATGCAGGACATCGACAACGTGGGCAAGACCGGACGCCACACGATGGCCTTCGAGATGATGGCCCACCACGCGTTCAACGCCCGCGAGGAGGTCGGCGACGAGTACGCCTACTCCGGCGAGGTCTACTGGAAGGACGAGACGGTCCAGTACTGCGACGAGTTCTTCGAGTCGATGGGGGCCGACGTCGAGGAGATAACCTACATCGAGGACCCGTGGGTGGGCGGCGGCAACGCCGGCCCCGCTATCGAGGTCATCTACAAGGGCGCCGAACTCGCCACGCTGGTCTTCATGTCGATGGAGCAGGACCCCGACGGCGAGTACGAACTCAAGGACGGCAACCGCTACTCGCCGATGGACACCTACATCGTCGACACCGGCTACGGCCTCGAACGCTGGACGTGGATGTCCCAGGGGACTCCGACCGTCTACGAGGCCGTCTACCCCGACATGATCGCCTTCCTCAAGGACAACGCGGGCGTCGAGCACACCGACGAGGAGGAGAAACTCGTCCACCGCGCCTCGAAGTTGGCGGGTCACATGGACATCGACGAGGCCGAGGACATGGAGGCCGCCCGCGACAACATCGCCGACCAGTTGGGGGTCTCGACCTCGCGGCTGGAGAATCTGCTCGAACCCCTCGAAGACATCTACGCCATCGCCGACCACTGTCGCACCCTCGCGTACATGCTCGGCGACGGCATCGTCCCGAGCAACGTCGGGACGGGCTACCTCGCCCGGATGGTGCTCCGGCGGACCAAGCGCCTCTGCGACAACGTCGGCGTCGACGCGCCCCTCGACGAACTCGTCGACATGCAGGCCGACCGACTCGGATACAAGAACCGCGACACCATCCGGGACATCGTCCGGACCGAGGTCGAGAAGTACCGCGAGACGCTCGAACAGGGCGGTCGACGGGTCCGACGCCTCGCCAGGGAGCACGCCGAGGAGGGCACCAAGATTCCGACCGACGAACTGGTCGAACTGTACGATTCCCACGGCATCCAACCCGACATGGTCGAGGAGATCGCCGACGAGTTCGGCGCCGATGTCGACGTGCCCGACGACTTCTACAGCGTCGTCGCCGCCCGCCACGACTCCGGCCAGGCCTTCGAGGAGCAGGAGGAGGAGGACGACCGCCTCGCCGACCTCCCGAAGACCGAGCGCCAGTACTACGAGGACCAGTTGGGCACCGACTTCGAGGCCGTCATCCTCGACGTCTTCGAGCGCGAGGACGAGGACGGCGAGGAGGTCTACGACGTGGTGCTCAACCAGACGATGTTCTACCCCGAGGGCGGTGGCCAGCCCTCCGACCGGGGCACCCTGACCAGCGACGACGCCAGCGTGCAGGTCGAGGACGTCCAGATCCACGACGGCGTCATCCTCCACCGCACCGACGGCGAACTCGACAAGGGCGACATCGTCCGCGGGCAGATAGACGCCCAGCGCCGCCGTCGGCTGATGCGCCACCACACCGCGACCCACATCGTCATCCACGCCGCCCGGCAGGTGCTGGGCGAGCACGTCCGGCAGGCCGGCGCCCAGAAGGGCACCGACAGTTCGCGCATCGACGTGCGCCACTACGAGCGCATCGACGACGAAACCCGCCGGGAGATAGAGCTGGTCGCCAACGAGATAGTGATGGAGAACACCTCGGTCCAGCAGGAGTGGCCCAACCGTCACGAGGCCGAGGAGGAGTACGGCTTCGACCTCTACCAGGGCGGCATCCCCGCCGGGATGAACATCCGGCTCATCCACGTCGCCGAGGACGTCCAGGCCTGCGGTGGGACCCACGTCCGGCGGACCGGCGACGTCGGCACCATCAAGATCCTGAACACCGAGCGCGTCCAGGACGGCGTCGAGCGCATCACCTTCGCCGCCGGCGACGCGGCCATCGAGGCGACCCAGCGCACCGAGGCCTCCCTCGCGGAAGCGGCCGAGATTCTGGACGTCTCGCCCGAGGAAGTCCCCGAGACCGCCGAACGGTTCTTCGAGGAGTGGAAGGCCCGCGGCAAGCAGATAGAGGACCTCAAAGAACAGCTCGCCGAGGCCCGCGCCAGCGGGTCGGCCGGCGGCGAGGAGGTCGAACTCGACGGCACCACCGCGGTCGTCCAGCGAATCGACGCCGACATGGACGAACTCCGGGCGACCGCCAACGCGCTCGTCGAGGAGGGGAAGGTCGCCGTGCTCGGCAGCGGGGCCGACGGCGCGACGTTCGTCGTCGCCGTCCCCGACGGCGTCGGCGTCAACGCCGGCGAGGTCGTCGGCGACCTCGCCGCGAAGGTCGGCGGCGGGGGCGGCGGCCCGCCGGACTTCGCGCAGGGCGGCGGTCCGGACGCCGGCAAACTGGACGAGGCGCTCGAAGACGCGCCGAACGTGCTGAAGCAGGTCCAGAACGCGTAATCCCGGAGCCGACCGGCGACCCGTTTTTCTGCCCGCGGTCCGAACCCCCGGAGAGCCACGCCCGCCGCCGTCCGGCGGGTCGCGGTCGCCGAGTGGTCGTTCGAACTCGAAGTCACCGCGGCCCGAGCGGGCGGCGGCTTCGACTCCGCGGAAGACCGTCGGTGACGCGACCCGAACCGCCCTTCGTTCTTTCGGGTGTTCGGCGGAGTTATCGAGGGTCGTATGGCGTCGTGCGTAGAAGACGTGCGGTTTATCACTTCTCGGCCGAATCACTCCCGGATGAGCGAGGTCGCACCGAATCACGAGCGGGCGCTCGACGCGCTCGCCGACCGCGTCGCCGTGCTCGACGCGTCGGGGACCATCCTCCACACCAACCGGGCGTGGGACGAGTTCGCGGCCGAGAACGGCGTCGGGACGTCGGCGAGCGCGGGGGTGAACTACCTCGAGGCCATCGACGACGGCGACGAGTTCGCCAGCGCGGCCAGGGCGGGAATCGAGGCGGTGCTCGCCGGCGAGCGCGAGTCGTTCACCCTGGAGTACCCGTGTCACGGTCCCGACCGAAAGCGATGGTTCCAGCTCCGCACGAGTCGGTTCGAGACCGACGGCGAAGCGCGGGCGGTCGCCAGCCACACCGACGTGACCGAGAGCCGCCTCGCCGGCGACGAACTTCACAAGAGCGAGCGGGCGCTGCGCGCGCTCTACGACGTCACCACCGATAGAGACGCCGACTTCGAGACGAAACTCGAACGCATCATCGAACTCGGCTGCGAGCGGGTGGGCCTACCGCTCGGCTTCCTGACGTACATCGACGCCGAGAACGGCCGCCAGGACGTCGTGTCGGCCCGCGGCGACCACGAACTCCTCCAGGAGGGCGCGAGCGAGGACCTCTCCCGGGCGTACTGCCGGAAGACCATCGAGTCGGACGGACTGCTGGGGGTCAGGGACGCCCCCGCCGAGGGGTGGACCGACGACCCCGCCTACGAGCGGTTCGAACTGGCCTGCTATCTGGGCGGGAAGGTGACCGTCGACGGCGACCTCTACGGGACGCTCTGTTTCGCCGACACCGACCCCCGCGACCGCACGTTCACCCCCTCCGAACGCGCGTTCGTCGAGATTCTGACCCAGTGGGTGAGCTACGAACTGGAGCGCCGCGAGCGGAGACGCGCGCTCGCCGAGAGCGAACAGCGGTTCCGGGCGGTGTTCGAGGAGGCGTTCGACGCCATGCTCGTCGCCGACGACGACGGCGAGTACGTGGAGGTGAACGCCGCCGCCTGCGACCTGTTCGGCCTGGGGCGCGAGGATTTGCTGGGTCGGACCATCGCGGAGTTCGCCGACGACGGCTACGACTTCGAGGCGGCCTGGGAGAGCTTCGACCACGAGGGCGGTCTGAAAGGGACGTTCCCGCTCGTGCGACCGAACGGCACGGAGCGAATCGTCGAGTACGTCGCCACGTTCGACTTCCTGCCGGGTCGACACCTCTCGGTCGTCCGCGACGTCACAGAGCGCAAGCGGGCCGAGCGGGAGGCCGAGCGCAACGCCGCGCAGACGCGGCGCGAACGCGAGCGACTCGAACACGTCCTCGACCGAATCGGCGGCCTGTTCCGGGACGTGGTGGAGGTGCTCGTCCAGGGGAGGACCCGCGAGGAGGTAGAGCGGGGCGTCTGCGAGCGCCTGGCCGACGCCGACCCCTACCGGTTCGCCTGGGTCGGCGCGACCGACCTCCGGCGCGAAACCGTGACGGCGCGGCGGTGGGCCGGCGAGGGACCGGACGTCGAGGGGCTGGAACTCCGCCTCGACGGTGACGCGACCGACCCCTGCGTCGCCGCCATCGCGACCGGCGAGGTCCAGATAGCCGTCGACCCGGGCGACGCCGACCTCGCGCCCGCCCACGCGGCGGCGCTGGCCGACGCCGACGACGTCTCCTCGATGGTCGCGATTCCGCTCGCGTACAAGGACGCCGTCTACGGCGTGCTCGCGGTGTACGCCGACCAGGCCGACGCGTTCGACGCGCGCGAGCGGGTGGTCCTGGAGACGCTGGGGGTCGAGATAGCCAACGCCATCAACGCCATGGAGAGCGGGCGCATCCTGACCGCCAACCGGGTCGTCGAACTCGAGTTCGACGTCTACGACGACCTCCCGACCGGCGAAATCGCCGCGGCCGGCGACTGTCGGCTGTCGTACGTCGGGTCGACGTCCCGGACCGACGGGACGCTCCGACAGCTCTGGACCGCCGAGACGTCGAATCCGGAGGCGGTCGTCGCGACCGCCGAGGAACAGGACCGCGTCCGCACCGCGACCCGGGTGACCGAGCGCGACGGCGACCACCTCTTCGATGTCGTGGTCGAGGACTCGTTCATCGCGGAGATGGCCGACTACGGCGCGGTCACGCGGGCCGTCGACGCCGAGGACGGCCGGACGCGGGTCGAACTCGACCTGCCGAACGAGACGGCGGCGCGGTCGGTGTACGAGACGATGGGCGAGCGGTTCGAAACCATCGAACTCGTCGGCTTCCGCGAGAGCGAGCGGCCGACCCGGACCCGACAGGAGTTCGCGTCGACGGTCGCCGAGCGACTCACCGAACGCCAATCGGCCGCGCTCGAAACCGCGTACTTCGGCGGCTACTTCGAGTGGCCGCGGCCGATGTCCGGCGACAACCTGGCGGCGTCGATGGGCGTCACCCGCTCGACGGTCCACCAGCACCTCCGCGCGGCCGAGCGGAAGGTGTTCGAGGAACTGTTCGAGGACGGCGACCCCAACTAGTCGGGTACCGTATCTATCACCCCGTCGGAGAAATCCGGTGTGATGACGACCAACCCGAACGCCGCCGACCGACGAGCCGACATCGGCGACCGGAACCCCGTCGCGGTGTCCAGCACCGACGACGGCGGTGAGCGAAGCGACGGTGACGCGGCCGCGATGGAGGACGAACTCGAGGCCCAGGCCGAGTCGGTCAGAGACGACCTCGACGTCGCCGGCGACGTCGAGGACGAGAACCAGTTGGAGGTCAAGGAGTCGCTGCTCGAACTCTACGAGTCCTCGCAGGGTATCTCGTCCCGGACAACCGAAATCTCCGACCTCGCCCGCGAGCAGTCGACCGGGATGTCGCAGGTCGCCCAGGAGGTTTCGACGCTCTCGGCGGCCGTCGAGGAGATCGCGTCCTCGACCGAGCAGGTTTCCTCGGCGGGCAAGCAGGCCCGTCGCCGGGCCGACGAGGGACAGGACGCCGCCGAGGGGGCCCGCGAGACGATGGAGGCCATCCGGGAGGCCGCCGAGGGCGTGGCCGAGGACGTCCGCTCCATCCGCGAGAGCATCGCCGAGGTCGACGACATCGTCGCGGTCATCGACAACATCGCCGACCAGACCAACCTGCTCGCGCTCAACGCGTCCATCGAGGCCGCCCGCGCGGGCGACGCGGGCGCCGGCTTCGCGGTGGTCGCCGAGGAGATCAAGTCGCTGGCCGAGGAGTCCCAGACCCAGGCGAGCGAGATCGACGACGAGGTGTCGCGCATCCAGCGCGAAACCCGGACCGCGGTCGGGAGCCTGGAGGAGAGCAACGGCCGAATCGACGAGGGCATCGAGACAGTCGACGAGGCGGTCGGGAGCTTAGACGAGATCGCCGACGCGGTCCGGGAGGTCACCCAGGGCGTCGAGGAGGTCGCCACCGCGACCGACCAGCAGGCCGCCAGCACCGAGGAGGTCGCGAGCATGGTCGACCAGACCGCGGCCAACGCCGACCAGATCGCCGACCGGACCGACGACATCGCCGCGGAACTCGGCGAGCAGACCACCAGAATCGACCGGGTAAACGAGTCGGTCGACGAACTCGTCGACGAGGGCGGCCGAGGACGGTAACCGGTCGCGGCCCTACTGCTGGGAGTCCCGGAGGATGAGCGGGCCGATGGCGAGCGTCCGCTTCGCGACCGTCGCGATGCGGAGGACGTAGGACGTAAAGAGCAGGAACGGCACGAGCGTCACCGTGAACCCGAAGGCGGTCACCCAGAGGACGTTGGAAACCCCGAGCGTGGCGCCCGGGAACGACCCCGACTGGAGGAACGCGAGCATCGTCCCGGAGACGACGAGCGCGGGAATCGCGGCGTACAGTATCAACTGCGAGAGGTCCACCAGCGCCCACTGGAAGTACAGCGTCTTGATGTGCTCGCGGGCCGGACCGAACATCACCAGCGAGGTCCGCAGGTCGTCGAGCGCGGTCTTCTGCTCGTCGGTGAGGACGTCGTCGTACTCGTCGGTGATGCGCTCGACCTGGAACACCTTCCACGAGTAGTTGAAGTTGAGCGCGGCGAACAGCACGGCGAAGGTGCCGAACTCCGCGCCGTCGAGTTGGTCCTTGACGGTCTGGGCGTTGCCGATGAGGCTGTCGGTGAACTCCTCGACCTCGTCGCGGAGGTCCTCGTCGTCGCTGTCGGCCATCACCTCCCGCAGGTGGTTCGCGCGGTCCTCGGAGACGCCGACGATGCCCTGGAGGAACGCCGAGGGGTCCGAGGGCGTCGTCTCGCCCATCAGTTCTCCGGCGTAGGTCCGGAAGTCCATCGCGTCGCTCATCCGCTTGCGCTGGTCGCCCAGCGGTCCCGTCTCCTGGGAGAGGACGAGCTGGTTGATGGTCACGACGAGCGTCGTGCCCGTGATGACCGCGCCGAGCATGGTCGAGAAGATGTAGTCGAGGACGGCACTGCTCGCGATTATCGACCGGAACGACGAGGGCATGAGCGCGCCCGCGACGACGAAGGCGACGAAGACGGCGGCGGCGAGCACGCCGGTCACCACCAGCCGGCTGGTCTTGAGCAACAGCCAGAGCTTGAGACGGCTCTCGCCCGCCCGCTCGCGCAGCGTGTTGGCGGTGCTGATGTCACCGTTCTCGTCGCCCCCGCCGTCGCCGCCGTTTTCGCCCGCCGCCCGACGCTCGCTCTCACTCATCGGTCGATTCGGACTCCGTCGCCTCGGACTCGGCGTCCCGCGCGGGTCGCTTCAGGACGAAGTACTTGGTCCCGCCGCCGTCGTAGTCGACGGTGGCGGCGAGTTCCCAGCCCTCGCGGCCGAGTTCGTTCAACGCCTCCTGCGGGTCGGCCGACTCCTTCTTCGTGCCTTCCCGCGGCGGTCGGAGCGTCTCGTACTCCCACTCGCGCCTCGTCATGTATCGTAGACGAACGAGGCGCAGGGCATTATACGACGGGGCCGCGGCGGAGTGGCGTTCCGCTCGGACGCTCCGCCGGGCGACGTCACTCGCCGAACATCCACCGGCGAACGCGCTCCCAGACGGGGAGTCGGCGGCGACGGAGTCGCCGCTTCAGCGCGGCGTTCTCCCGCCGGAGGCGTTCGTTCTCGGCTTCGAGGTGCGCGGTGTCCTCGCGGCTCCGCTGGCGGTCGCTCTCGGACTCTCGCCGCTCGACCGCTCGAAGGCCGGAGCCGCGGTGCTCGGTTGCTCGATGCTCGACCGTTCGACTCCGGGACTCCCGATGCTCGGCCTCGAATCGTTCGCGCTCGGCGGCCGCGACGCGGCCGCCGAGCGCGTTCGCGTCGCCCGTTCGACCCCCGAGGACGGCGTTGACCACCGCGCCGAGCAGGAGGACCAGCGCGCTCAGGTAGAGCCAGGTGACGAGCACCAGGACCCCGCCGACGACCCCGTAGGCCTCGTACCTGCCGGCGTAGACGACGTAAATCTGGAACAGCCACTGGAGGACGGCCCAGCCGACCGTCGCGAAGAGGAGTCCGGGAGCGACCTCCCGCGGGGTCAGGTCGACGTCCGGGAAGACGTAGTAGACCGGGAAGAACGCGAGGATGAGCCCCGCGACGAGCAACAGCGGGTTCAGCAACCCCGCCAGCGGGAGATTCGGAACGAGCGCGAACGCCGCGGCGGCGGCGACCACGACGCCGACCGCCAGGACGAGCGCGAACAGGACCACCGCGCCGTCCCGGAGCTGTTCGCGAAGCGAGTTCTCCTTGGCCGTGTCGTATATCTCGGAGAACGCCACGTCGAGGCCGCGGAATATCTTGAACGTCCCCCAGAGGAACGCGGCCGCGCCGACCAGCGACGCGCCCGCCCGGGTCGGCACGTCGGCCAGCGCTTCAATCAGCAGGCCCTGGGTTTCCGGCGCGAGCATCGACTGGGTGACCGAGACGATGCTCTCGGTCAGGGTCGCGTTGTCCACCAGCGAGAGGACGAACAGCGCGAACAGCAGGAGCGGAATCAGCGAGACGAACGCGTGGTAGGCGATGCTCCCGGCCATGAACGTGACGTTCTCCGCGCGGACCTCGCGGAGGACCGCCCGTACGAACGCCCGCGCGTCGTGACTCCGAAGCTCCACGATTCGACCCCCCTTTCAGGACGAAAGGTCCTGGCGCACTAAACGACTCCGGGCGATTCGGGGGTTCGAACCCCCGAATCGCGCGGCACGAATCGACCGCCCGGGCCAGGAGCGCGACCGGTCGAGCGCCGGACACAGTCGCCCGCCGAACACAATTTTCATGTCCGGCGTCGTCGTGGCGCGAACGGGGGAGACCATGAGTTCACAACGACCGCAAGGGAGCGGACCGAGACAGCCGCGGATGTTCATGACCGGCGTCGACCTGCCCGAGGAGACGCGGCGGACCGTCGTCGGGATGCTCAACCAGAGCCTCGCCGACACGACCGACTTGACGACCCAGCTCAAGTACGCCCACTGGAACGTCAAGGGCATCAACTTCTACCAGCTACACCTCCTGTTCGACGAGATAGCCGAGGTGCTCGAAGAACACGCCGACACCATCGCCGAGCGCGCGACCGCACTGGGCGGCGAGGCGACGGGCACGGCCCGGATGGCCGCGGCCAACACCCGGATTCCGGAGATTCCGACCGACGCGACGACCGGTCCCGAGTACCTCGAAGCGCTGGTCGAGCGCGTGAGCATCCACGCGTCGAACCTCCGGCGCGACATCGAACTCGCGGTCGAGTACGACGACGAGGACACCGCCGACTTGTACACCGAACTCTCGCGGGAGGTCGACAAGCAACTCTACTTCCTGCAGTCGCACCTCCAGGACCAGAGCGCGGTCGAAGGCACGGCGCGCGTGGGCGCGCCGGCGGTCGCAGATCCGACGGGCCAGAGCGCGAGTGCGAGTCCGCCCGCGTCGAACGGCGGGCGGACGCAGGGGTCGGCCCCGTCGCAGTACGGACGACCGATAACGTCGCGCTACGGGTCCCAGCCGACGCGGCGGTGAAGCGTCGGCGAGACGCCTCGGCGTGACCGGCGGAACTCGATTTTTTTCGACTTCGGAGCGCCGAGTCCGGAGGGACTCACGGTGCGGGACTCGCCCGGGTCCGGAACCCGCTCGTCCGAGCGGCCGGCGGCGCGGAACTCGTCGGACGCAATATATAATAAAGTATTTAATAGGAACGTCGTAACGATAATCCGATAGCGCCCGGCACCCTCCAGCGTCGAAGTCCGGGCGACGAGTCGACCGATGACACGGACCCCTAGCCAATCGCTCTCCGCCCGCCGCCCGCCCGACCCGACGACCGGCGAGCGCCCGGAGGTGTCCCCCGCCCCGTGAGCGCCGTCGACGCACTCGGGGCGGCGCTCTCGTCGGCGTTCCTCCGCCCGCTCGGCCTCGCCGCGGTGGCGGCGGCGATACCCGTCCTGGTCCTCTACCTGCTCAAGCCGAACCCCAGCAGGGTGGCGTTTCCCGCCGTCGAGTTCCTGCTTGGCGACCGAGAAGAGAGCCGACGCCACCCGGCGCTCCGGCGACTCCGACGGAACGCGCTGCTCGCGCTACAACTACTGGCGATAGTCGCGTTCGCCGTCTCGCTCGCCTCGCCGTACGTCCCGGTCTCCGAGCGACGGACGGTCGAAGAGACCGTCCTCGTCGTCGACCGGAGCGCGAGCATGGCCACGGAAACCGGCGGCGCCACCCGGTTCGACCGGGCGGTTTCGGCGGCCAGGAAGGCGGTGACGACCGAGACGTCCGTCGTGGTCGCCGGCGCGACGGCGAGCGTTCGGGCGAAACGCGTCCCGGCCGCGGAAGCGAAGGCGACGCTCGACGCGCTCGCCGTCGCCGAAACCGACGGGACGCTTCGAGACGCCGTCCGACGAGCGACGCAGATCGCCGGCGAAGACGCTCGAATCGTCGTCTTGAGCGACTTCGCCGACGAGGGCTGGCGGAGCGCGGTCGCGGCCGCCCGTGCGCGAGGACACGACGTGCGAACGCGGCAGTTCGCCGGCGGCGGCGCCGACAACGTCGGCGCGATAGACTACTCGTTCGCCGACGGGAACGTCTCCGTCCGAGTGAAGAACTTCGGCGACGGGCGGGCGAAACGTCGCGTCTCCTTCGCCGGCGAAACCCGGTCGCTGACGCTCGGGCCGGGCGACGTGGCTCGCGAGACGTTCGCCATCCCGGCGGGCGGCGGTCGGCTTCGGTTGACCCCCGGCGACTCCTTCCCCGTCGACGACGAACTCGCCGTCGCCGCGCCCGACGACCCGACGACGAACGTGCTCGTCCTGACCAACGGGGAGAACCGCCCGCTCGTCACGGCGCTCTCGGTCGTCCGCGGCACGCGCGTGACCGTGAAGCGCCCGCCGACTTCGGTGTCGAAGGACTACGACGTCGTCGTCTTCGGCGACGTGGCGCCGGGACGGCTCCTCGACGGAACCCGGCGGGTCGCCCACGAGACGCTGGCGCGTGGCGGCGCCGTCGTGATTCAGGCCCGACCGAACCTCTCGGCCGTCGATTACGGGGGACTCCTCCCCGTCGAACCGAACGGCACGGCGACGAACCCGACGCTCGAACGGCCGGCCGACGGTCCCCTCACCGAGGGGATGACGTTCCCCGCGCCGTCCTCGTACGTGACCGGCGACCTCCGGTCGGGGCGGGCGCTCCTCCGGACGGTCGACGGCACGCCGCTGCTCGCCACCGCGAGCGTCGAGAACGGCCGCGTCCTCTACTACGGCTACCCGCCGAGCGACGAGGCGTTCGCGCACAACTACCGGTATCCGGTGTTCTGGAAGCGCGTCGTCTACGAACTCACCGGTCGGCGACCCCCGGCGGAACTGAACCGGCGAACCGGCGAGCGCCTCCGATTCGGCGCGAACGCGACGGTCGAGACGCCGGCGGGGCGCCGGGAGGCGGGGTCGCTCGTCCTCCGGCGGGTTGGCTTCTACGAGTCCGGCGACCGCCGGTACGGCGCGTCGCTGGCGAGCGCCGCCGAGTCGAACGTCACCGCGCCCGCCCTCGCCGCGGGCGGCGGAGCGAACGACGGGTCGGGCGGCGCGGCCGGGTCCGAGTCCCGCACCGTCCCGCTGGAACTGACCGCGCTCGCCGCCGGACTCGCGGCGTGCGTCGTGCTGGCCGAACTGGGATTCCTGCGCTACCGGGGTGACCTCTGATGGTGCCGGCGACGCTCGTGCGACCAGAACTCGTCCGATTAGAACTCGTCCGAGCGGTCGCCCGGCGAGCGGCCGTCCCCGGCGTTTCCGTTCCGGGGTTCGACGCGACGGTCGAGTTCGCCCGGCCCGCCGTCCTCGCCGCGCTCCCGGTCGCCGCGGTCGTCCTCGGGTTGCTCGTCCTCCGCCGCGGCGGCGGCCGGGCGGCGACCCCGGACGCGGGAGCGGGTCGGCGCGCCCGAATCGCGCTGTTGGCGACCCGGACGGTCGTCGTCGCCTGCCTCGTCGTCGCCGCGGCCGGCCCGACGACGGTCACCACCGCGACGACCCCGGGCGACCCGACGGTCACGATGCTGGTCGACCGGAGCGCGAGCACGGACGTCTACCCGTCGGTCGCCGACGACCTCGAGGCCGCCATCGAATCGGAGGGCGTCGCCGTCGACCGGGTTCGGGTCGCCGCGGGCAATCGCTCGCGCGTCGGCGACGGACTGCTCGCGAACCTCCGGCCGAACGGGAGCGTGCTCGTGGTCTCGGACGGGCGGGTGACCGGGGGCGCGTCGCTCGCGCGCGCCGCCGACGTCGCCGAGTCCGTCGACGCGACCGTCAACCGGGTTCGGTTGACGCCGAACCGGACCGACCGTCGCGTCGCGGTCTTCGGACCGTCGAAGGTGAGCGTCGGCGTCGAGAACCGGTTCGCGGTCCGCGTCTCCGGCGTCGAGAGCGGAGAATCCGCCGGAGGCGGCGGAGAGGGCGCGAACGGCGGGGCTGCACCGACCGGCGCGACGGTGACCATCGAGGTCGACGGCTCGGTGGTCGACTCCCGGCCGGTCCCCGAGAACGGAACCGTCTCGGTCACCCGGAACTTCTCGTCCGTCGGCCCGCACCGAATCACGGCCCGACTGAACGGCGACGACGTCCACGCGGCCAACGACGTCTACCGCAAGACGGTCCAGGCGGTCGAGCGACCGCGCGTGCTGTACGTCAGTCGCGGCGACTACGCGCTGGAGGAGTACCTCCGTCGGCTCTACGACGTCGAGCGCGTCGCCGAGGTCCCCGAGGACCTCGGCGACTACTACGCGGTCGTCGTCCACGACGTCGCCGCGCCGGACCTCGGGTCGGTCGGCGCGCTCCAGAAGTACGTCATCGACGGCGGCGGCCTCGTGGTCGTCGGCGGCGAGCACGCCTACGAGAAGGGCGGCTACGGGTCGTCGCAGATTGCGTCGATGCTCCCGGTTCGCGTCGGCGGGTCGACGGGCCGACGGTCGCAGGTCGTCCTCGCCGTCGACGTGTCCGGGAGCGCCAAGTCGGGGATGCGCGTCCAGAAGTCGCTGGCGCTCGACGTGCTCGACCAACTCGGCGGGCAGAACCGGGTCGGACTGGTCGCGTTCAACCGCCAGGCCTACCGGGTCGCCAACCTCACGGCGCTCGACGGTTCGCGCGCCGACCTCGAACGGAAGATACGAAGCCTCCGGAGCGGCGGCGGCACCAACGTCGCCCGCGGGCTCCTCGGCGCGTCGAACCTGCTCGGCGACCGGGGCGGAACCGTCGTCCTGCTCAGTGACGGCAGGGACGCGGCCAAACCGTCGTTCGCGGCGGCCGACCGGCTCGAATCGCGGGACGTCCGCGTCGTCACCGTCGGGGTCGGGTCGGTCAACGCGAAGGTGCTCCGCGGCATCGCCGAGCGAACCGGCGGAACGTTCCTCCCCGCCGACGAGACGAATCGGCTCCGAGTGGAGTTCGGCGGGCCGAACCGGCGGTACGACGGCGACCACCTGGTCGTCGTCGACGACGGCCACTTCGTCACCCGCGGGGTCGACCCCACCGCGTCGCTCCCGGGGTCGAACGAGGTCGGCGTCAAGGCCGGTGCGAACCTGCTCGCGGCGACGGGTTACGGCGCGCCCGCGCTCTCGGCGTGGCGGTTCGGACTCGGCCGCGTCGTCGCCGTGACCGCCTACGGGGCCGACGGGAGCCTCGGCGGCCTCCGGACGCGGCCCGCCTCCCTGCTGCTCTCGCGGTCGGTGAACTGGGCCGTCGGCGACCCCCAGCGGAAGGCGACCGGCGTCGTCAGCGCGCCCGACACCCGCGTCGGCCGGCCGACCAGGCTCGTCTACGCGGGCGAGGAGCGCCCGAGCGTCGAGGGCATCTCGTTCTCGAAGGTCGCCGCCGACCGGTACGAGGCCCGGCCGGTCCCCGACGCGCGGGGATACCGGGACGTCCTCGGGAGTTCGTTCGCCGTCAACTACCGGGCCGAGTACGCCGCGCTCGGCGTCTCGCCCGCACTGAAGCGGGCCGTCGAGCGGACCGGCGGCGAGACGTTCGGCACCCGCCAGGCGAGCGCCATCGCCGACGCCGTGACCCAACAGACGACCCACCGGCGCCGAATCGAACGCCGGTGGGACTGGGCGCTGTTGCTCGCCGGCCTGGTCGTCTACGTCGGCGAGGTCTGCGCCCGGCGACTCGGGCGATACCGCGGACGAGGAGCGATTCCATGAGCTACATCGGCACCACCATCAACGTCGCGCTGGCCCTCCTCGTGGGGCTGTCGGCCGTCGGCCTCGTCGGCACGACGGTCTACTACCAGGAGTCGGTCGAACGGCTCCACGCGGAGAACCAGCGCCTCGACGACCGCACGGACAGCCTGCAGACGAACCTGGAACGGAGCAACGAGCGACTCGAAGCCCGGAACCGGACGCTCCGGTCGATCAACGAGAGCCTCCGGACGCGACTCTCGGACATCCGGGAGGTCTCGAAGAAACTCCGGGCGACCGAGGCGAAGCTCAATCGGACGCGGTCGCGTCTCTCGGCGACGAAGCGCGATCTCGACCGGGCGAACGACCGGGTGTCGGACCTCAGTGCGAAGGTCTCCGAGTTGAAAGAGCGCAGAGCCACGCTCGAAGCCCAGCGAGCGCGACTCGAAGCCAACCTCACCGCGGCCCGGAAGCTCACCGACCGGCTCAACGAGACGACCGAGCGGCTTCAGACCCGCCTCGACCGGATGAACGCGACCGCCGACGAGAAGAACCAGACTATCGTGCGACTCCGCGATCGAATCAGGACGCTCGAAGCGGAGAACGAGCGACTCCGCAAGCGCATCCGGGAACTGGAGAACTCCTCGGGGGGATGAGACGATGAGCGACCCAACACCGACCGACGCGACGAACGACTCGGCGGCCGACGGGAGCGTCGACGACGTCCGGAGCGCGCTCGCCGAGATTCGCCGCGAGAGCTACAAGGCGACGTTCGTCTACGCCAGCCTCGACGCGACCTGCGTCCTGTTCGCGGTCGCGCTCGTGCTCGACGCGGTCGGCGGTTCCTGGTTCGACGCGGCCGTCGCGGCGGGAGCGCTCGAACCGCTCGGCGTCCCCGCTCCGGACGTCGGCACGCTACTGGCGGTCGTCGCGGGCGCGGTCGCCTTCGGTGCGGAGGTTCGCCTGCGCTCCCGGCGGCCCGTCGCCGAGCGGTTCGAAGCGGCCAACCCCGAGGTCCGGGAGGCGCTCCGAACCGCCCGCGACGCCGCGGCCGCCGACCGGACGAACCCGATGGCCCGGGCGCTGTACGAGGACGTCCTCGAACGCCTGCGGGAGACCTCCAGCGTCGGCCTGCTGAACGCGACGCGACTCGCCGCCACGGTCGTCCTCGCGCTCTGCCTGAGCCTGGCGTCGGTCCAGACGGCCGTCGTCGGCCTCGAACTCGGCTCGCCGGTCGGCGGTTCCGGGTCGAACGCCGGCGGCGGGGCGACCCACGCCTCGGCCGCGGCGAACCTCTCGGACGCGACCCTGCGCGACGGCGACGAAGTGCTGGGGGACCCGACCGACGTCTCGGCCGGGTCCGAGAACCTGACCGCCGAGGTCGGCGCCGGTCCCGGCGGCGACGGCCAGCGCGAGTGGAACTACGACGGCGATGCGAGCGACGGCCGCGACGACGCGGCCGTCGACCCACAGCGGGCGGGGTTCGCGTCGCCGGAGCGCGTCGAAGACGCCGCGCTCGTGCGGCGATACGCCCGCGAACTCGGAGGAAACTCGACCGATGACTGACGAGCTATCGACCCCCGACGACGTGACGAATCGAATACGAGCGATCCGGTCCGAGGTTCGACGGCGAGTCGTCGGGCAGGAGGCGGTCGTCGACCAGGTGCTCGCCTGCCTGCTCTGCGACGGCAACGCGCTGCTGGAGAGCACGCCGGGGCTGGGCAAGACCCTGCTCGTGCGCACCCTCGCGGCGGTCACCGACCTCTCGTTCTCGCGCATCCAGAACACCCCCGACCTGATGCCCTCGGACGTCGTCGGCACCGAGATGGTCCGGGAAACCGAAACCGGCCGAACGTTCACCTTCGAGCGGGGGCCGGTGTTCGCCAACCTCGTGCTCTCCGACGAGATAAACCGGGCGACGCCGAAGACCCAGTCGGCGCTCCTGGAGGCGATGGAGGAGGGCCAGGTGACCGCCGGCAACGAGACGTACGACCTCCCCGAACCGTTCTTCGTGCTGGCCACCCAGAACCCCATCGACCAGGAGGGGACGTACCCGCTCCCGGAGGCCCAGGCCGACCGCTTCCTGCTGAAGATACTGCTCGACTACCCGTCGGCCGACGCCGAGCGCGAAATCGTGGACCGGTACACCCGGGACGTCGACGCGACCGTCCCCGTCGAGAAGCAGGTTTCGGCCGGCGAACTCCGCCGGATGCAGCGACTCGCCCACAAGGTGCCAATGGCCGACGACGTCCGGGACCTCGCGGTCGGCCTCGTCAGGGACACGCGGACCGCCGACGACCTGGAGTACGGGGCCAGTCCCCGCGCGAGCATGGCGCTCGTCAGGGCGGCGAAGGCACGCGCGCTAATCGAAGGGCGGACCCACGTCAGCGCCGACGACGTGGCCGCGATGGCGCCGCCCGTCCTCCGCCACCGCGTGGTGGTCGACTTCCGGGCCGAGCGCGAGGGGACGACCCCCGACGACGTGGTCGCGGCGCTGCTCGACGACCGATGATAACGACCGACTTCCTCGCCGAACTCGACCGGTTCGACGCCGCCCGGGACCGGCATGCACGCTCGCGAAATCAGGGCGAGCGGACGACCGACTCGGTGGGCGAGGGGCTGACGTTCGCCGACTACCGGCGGTACGCGCCGGGCGACCAGCCGCGGTTCATCGACTGGAACCTCTACGCCCGCACCGACGAACTGTACGTCAAGCAGTTCGAGGCCGAGCGCAACTTCACGGTCCACGTACTGGTCGACGCCAGCGCGTCGATGGACTTCGGCGACGGCGACGCCCACAAGTTCGAGTACGCCGCGAAACTCGGCCTCGGCTTCGCCTACCTCACCGTCCGGGAACACAACGAGTTCCGGTTCGCCGTCTTCGACGGGACCGCAGAGCGCCTCGACCGCGGGCGCTCGAACCGCGGCGAGGTGCTCGGACTCGTCGACCGGTGCAACGCGGTCGAACTCGACGGCGAGGCCGACTTCGAAACCGCGCTCGCCGACTACGCCGCGACCATCCGCTCGAAGGCGCTGGTGGTCGTCTGCAGCGACTTCCTCGCCGACCGCGACGCAGTCGACGCCGGCCTCGAAGCCCTGGCCTCGAACCGGTTGCTCCTCGCCCACGTCGTCTCGCCCGGCGAGCGCGACCTGCCGAGCGCCGGCGACACCGTCTTCGAGTCGCTCGAGTCCGACGAGCGCGCCCGGACCTACGTCGGCAAGCGACTCGCGCGGCGCTACCGCGACCGCTTCGACGCCCACGCCGGGAGCGTCGAAGCGGTCGCTCGCGACCTCCGGGCGCGATACGAGCGACTCGATACGGACGCGCCGTTCTTCGAGTCGTTCGGCGACCTCTGGTTCGAGTGAGCGGTCTAAAATTGGATGACTCGAGCGAGTCGGTGCCGAGCGTTCGGGCGTTCTACCGAAGCCGCCGAGCCACTCGGAGCGCCAGCGAGACGAACGTTCCGAGGCCGGGGACGCGCGAGGAGAGCGCCGCGGCGCCGACGAGCAGGAGGCCGCTCTTCGGGCGGCCGCGGGCGAACGCCATCGCGGCGTCCACGAGCGTCGAGACGATGCTGAGCTTGTTGACGGACTTCGAGTCGAATGCGTTCATGCCTCCGTAGGGAGGGCCTCCACGGACAAGTACCGAACCCTTGGTCCGGTAGGCAGGACGAGAAACCGCAACCGCGGTTCTCGTCGGGGAGATGAGGAGTCGGCGAAGGCGGGAACAGGAGTCGCGCGGGCGGGGTCGACCCGCCGCGCCAGCGGCCAATGAGACAGTACTTTAGTGACGAATTCCAATGGACCGCTAACGGAGTCTCTCTTCACATGCAATCGGACGGAGCCGACGGATACGACCCGAGCGCGATAGAGCCGAAGTGGCAGCGAGCGTGGGACGACGCGGACGTCTTCGAGATCAGCGACGACGCCGAGGACCCCACCTACGTCCTCGGGATGTTTCCCTACACCTCCGGGAACATCCACATGGGCCACGTCCGCAACTACACCATCACCGACGCCTACGCCCGCTACAAGCGGATGCGCGGCGAGTCGGTGCTCCACCCGATGGGGTGGGACTCGTTCGGCCTCCCCGCCGAGAACGCCGCCATCGAGCGCGACATCGACCCCGAGGAGTGGACGATGTCCTGCATCGACTCGATGCGCGAGGAGATGGAGGCGATGGGCTTCGGCTACGACTGGAGCCGCGAGATAACCACCTGCCAACCCGACTACTACCGCTGGAACCAGTGGATATTCAACCGCTTCTTCGAGGAGGGGCTGGTCGAGCGCAAGGCCTCGGAGGTCAACTGGTGTCCGTCCTGCGAGACGGTGCTGGCCGACGAGCAGGTCGAGGGCGAGGCGGAACTCTGCTGGCGCTGCGACACCCCCGTCGAACAGCGCGACCTCGACCAGTGGTTCTTCACCATCACCGACTACGCCGACGAACTGGTCGACGCGCTCGACGAACTGGACGGGTGGCCCGACAGCGTCCGCGGGATGCAGCGCGACTGGATCGGCCGCCAGCACGGCGCGACGGTCGAGTTCAATGTCGAGGGACATGGCCCGGTCGAGGTGTTCACCACCCGACTCGACACCATCCACGGCGTCTCGTTCTTCGCGCTGGCGCCCGACCACGACATCGCCGAGGAACTGGCGGCCGAGGACGACGAAATCGCCCACTTCGTCGAGGAAGTCGCCGACCCCGAGGGCGACGAACCTCAGGGCGTCGCCACCGACCTGACCGCGACCAACCCCGCCACCGGCGAGGAGGTTCCGGTCTTCGTCGCCGACTTCGTGCTCTCCGACGTGGGCACCGGCGCGCTGATGGGCGTGCCCGGCCACGACGACCGCGACCACGCGTTCGCCGAGTCGGTCGGCGCCGACATCGTCCCCGTCGTCGCGCCGTCGACCGACGACGTGCCGGACGTCTCCGAGGACGCTTACACCGAGGACGGCGTGCTGGTCAACAGCGGCGAGTACGACGGCCTCGACAGCGCCGAGGCCCGCGAGCGACTCACCGAGGACATCGAGAGCGCGGCCGACAGCACCCAGTACCGCCTCCGGGACTGGGGCATCTCCCGCCAGCGCTACTGGGGGACGCCCATCCCCATCGTCTACTGCGACGACTGCGGAGCGGTCACGGTGCCCGACGAGGACCTGCCGGTCGAACTGCCGGAGTTCGTCAACACATCGGGCAACCCGCTCGACGCTGTCGAGGACTTCGTTGAGACGACCTGCCCCGACTGCGGCGGACCCGCCGAACGGGCGACCGACACGATGGACACGTTCGTCGACTCGTCGTGGTACTTCCTGCGGTTCATCTCGCCGGACCTGGAGGACGCCCCGTTCGACGTCAAGCAGGCCACCGACTGGATGCCCGTCGACCAGTACGTGGGCGGCATCGAGCACGCCGTGATGCACCTGCTGTACTCGCGGTTCGTCACCAAGGCGCTCGCGGACATGGAGATGCTCGAACAGCGCGAACCCTTCGACGAACTGGTCACCCAGGGGATGGTGCTGCTGGAGGGCGACAAGATGTCCAAGAGCAAGGGCAACGTCGTCTCGCCCCAGAACATCATCGACCAGTACGGCGCCGACACCGCCCGGCTGTTCATCATGCAGGCCGCCCAGCCAGAGCGGGACTTCAACTGGACCGATGAGGGCGTCCGGTCGAGCCACCGGTTCCTGACCCGGCTGTACGACCTCGTCGAGGGCTTCGCGGCCGACGCGCCAGACGGTGAGGACGACGACGTCGCGGGCTACGTCGAGCGCGAAATCGACCGCACCGTCGCCATCGCCCGGGAGGACTTCGAGACGCTGACGTTCAACACCGCGCTCCGGGAACTCCGCGAACTGGTGAGCCTGCTCGAACGCTACGGCGAGTACACCGAACCCCACGCCGACACGGTCGAGTACGGCCTGCGGGCCATCGTCCGCCTGCTCGCGCCGGTCGTCCCCCACGTCTGCGAGGAACTCTGGGACGAACTCGGCGAAGAGGGCTTCGTGGCCGAGGCCGAGTGGCCGACCTTCGACGGCGACCTCTCGGAGGTCGAACTCGAACGCCAGTTAGTCGAGGAGACCCGCTCGGACGTCCGCCAGATAATCGACGTGGCGGGCATCGAGGACCCCGAGTCGGTGACGGTCGCGGTCGCGCCCGAGTGGAAGTACGAGGCCCACGAAATCGCCCGCGAGTCCGACAGCGACAACGTCATCGGCGAACTGATGCAGCAAGACGAGATTCGCGCCAAGGGCGACGCCGCCGCGAGCTACGGCCAACAGCTCCAGGACGACCGCCAGTCGCTGAAGGCCCAACTGCGCCCCAAGCGCGAGGTCGAGGTGCTTCGCCGCGCCGCCTGGCTGCTGGAGTCGGAGTTCGACGCCGACGTGACGATTCTGCCCGGCGACGAGACGAGCGAAGAGGACACCAAGCAGGCCCGACCCGGGCGGCCGGCCATCGACATCGAGTAGGCGAGTCGGCGGATTTTCGGTGGGATTATTGTAACAGGTTAAAATTGAAGTTCGGACTTGGACAAGCCTCAACGAGTTTCGTAATCCAAGCCCGCTTGGCCTTTTCCTCCTCTTCGGAAACTATGCCTTCCGCTTGTTTGAGCCGAAGACGTACGCTCTGTGCCTCGTTACGAATCATCTCCCTGGCGCGTTTCCATTCTCGAGGGTTGTACGGGGGTTTCCCAGAGATATAAGATAGTGAAGGACTACCTGCAACTATTCGGCCTGGTCGATGTTTCGTCAATAATATCTGAACCTCCGTTTCGAACTCGTAGGTCAGAGACCGAATTTGTGAGCTACTCAAGTCGGTGAGAGCGTCGAGAGTGTACTCCTCTTCCCAAAGCTCGAACGTCTCCTCCATCACCTCTGACGGGAGTTCGGGCTGTTCTCGCTGTCGGATAAGCCGATCTACTTCCCTGGAAACTGATACGTGACCATATTACAAAAATGACTGGTTAAAATCATCCGACGATAATAGCAGTTCTACTGATTTAACGTTCGACGGGCGACTTATTTCGGCATTCATCGTCCAGTCTGCAAACTCCGACGAACAGACAATCGCTCGAAAATCTACATAACGCGTCGTTGGTCCGAGGCGAATCCCAATCGTAATCACCCCCCACTGTCTTCGAAGAGGCAATGGGGAGCGTGACGCGGATTATCACCGGCGTGGGCGAGCGGCGCACGGTTATCGGACTCGGAGTACTGCACGTCGCGGTTGCCCTCGGGTTCGTCGCCATGCCGGTCGTCGACATGCCGGTCGGCGACACCGTCGTCGAGACGATTCTCGTCGGCGGGAGCGGTATCGCGCTGGCCTACGGCGGCTATCGCCTCCCCGCGACGGACATTCGGCCGGACCTCTACCACATCGTCGGGACGTGGTGTCTACGCGCCATCGGGGTGATGCTCGGCATCGCCGCGCTCGGGTCGATAGTGGGCGGCGTCGACGAACCGGTTGGCGCCTTCGTCGTGCTACCGGCGCTCGCCAGCGTCGCCGGCCTCGGGATGGGATACCACGACGCCAGAGCCAGAACCCGTGCGGTGGACGCAGAGGAGCGCCGACGGGAGGCCGAACAGTACAGCCGGGAACTCGAACGCTACCAGACCATCGTCGAGACGGTCAACGACGGCATCTTCGTCATCGACGAGGAGAACCGCTTCACGCTGGTCAACGACGCCTACACCGAACTGGTCGGCTACGAGCGCGAGGAACTGCTCGGCTCGAATTCGGCGTTCCTCGCGACGGGAGATACGGACGTGGAGGCGATGTCGGATACCATCCACGAGGACCTAGGGAGCGGACTCGCCGGGCGCCAGACGTACGAGTCGAAGATACAGACCGCGTCCGGGGAGACGCGCGAGGTGGAGTCGACCGTCGCGCTCCTCCCAGAGCAGGAGGGCGCCGACCGGGACAAGGTCGTCGTGGTGCGCGACATCACCGAGCGCAACGAGCGCGAGCGACGGCTCGAGAAGCAGAACGAGCGCCTCGACAGTTTCGCGGGGCTGGTCGCCCACGAACTTCGCAATCCCGTCACCATCGGCCAGATTTACAGCCAACAACTCCCGTCGGACGGCGACCGGAAGGCGACCGAGTACATCACGGAAGCGTTCGACCGCATCGAACACATCATCGACGTCATGCTGGTCATCACGCGCGGTCGGAAGGCGGTCTCCGAGAGCGAGTCGGTCGAACTCGCCGACGTGGTGCGCGAGACGTGGGACGAGGCCGACTCCTCGGGTGCGACCCTCTCGGTCGCAGTCGACCGGGCGATAGAGGCCGACGAGACGTACGTCCGCCACCTGTTCCGCAACCTCTTCGAGAACGCGGTCGAACACGGCGGGTCGGACGTCACCGTCACGGTCGGCGACCTGCCCACCGGCTTCTACGTCGAGGACGACGGGACCGGTATCCCGAAAGACGACCGAGAGGTGGTGTTCGGGTCCGGATACACGACGGCGGGCGGTCGCGGCGGGATGGGCCTGGGGCTGACGTTCGTCCGGGAGATGGCCGACATCTACGGATGGACGTGTTCGGTCACGGAGAGCGAATCGGGCGGCGCGCGTTTCGAGTTCGAGAACGTGACCGAGACGTAGCGCGGAGCCCAGACGCTCGCCGACCTGCTTCAGGATCCGCCCAGGAACCGCATCGCCAGTCCGGCCAGAATCAGCAGGACGCCGATGATGGTCGCTATCGGGGGAATCGGGATGAACAGGAACACCACGCCGACGAGTATCACGCCGGTCGATAATCTGACCATACGTCCACGTTCGCCGGCCGGCCAGTTATGCCCACTGGCGGATTCACCCGATTCGCGCCGTCACGACTCCACGCCCAGCACGCGCTCGGCCGCTCGACCTACTGCATCCGTGTGCCGCTCGGGCGCGTAGACGCCGAAGCGCCACTGCGCGCGGCCGGCCGCCAGCACGCCCTCGACCAGCGGCGACTCCTCGGGGAGTCGCCGCACCTCCTCGCCGACGACCACGCTGGTTGAGGACTCGGGAATCGAGGGTTCGCCCGGTGTGTCCACCAGCACGCGGTCGGGCGCGACGCCCGCGGCGGCGGCGATGTCGCGTTCGAACGCCCGGACCGTCTCGTGGTCGGCGGTGACGACCGCCTCGGGAACCGCGTCGAGTTCGGCCCACGCCGCCCGCTTGTAGAGGTCCCGGCGTTCGAGGCGGGCGGCGGTTTCGGCGGTCGTCTCGCACGCCCGGAGCGCCGCCAGCAGTTCGGCGTCGGTCATCCGGGCGAAGCGCTCGGGGTCGAGGTCGGTCGCGTCGGCGTCGAGCAGGCGCTCGCTGGCGCGTTCGAGCATCGCACCCGCGATGCGGGAGGTGTGGTGGCGGTAGACCGCGGCGTTCATCAGCGCGCGGGCGACCAGCACGCTCTCGGCGGTCGGGACGTTGCCCGCCGCGAGCACGAGGTCACCGTCCCGCAGACGGAGCGCTGACAGCAGGCGCTCGGGGTCGATGGTGCCGTAGGGGACGCCGGTGTGGTGGGCGTCCCGGAGGAGGTAGTCGACCCGGTCGACGTCGAGTTCGCCAGCGACGAGGCCGCCGAGTTCGCCCTCGCCCGCGACCAGCGCGGCGACCTCGTCGGGGTCGAGGCCGTGGGATTCGAGGACCGTGGCGAGCGAGTCGTCGCCCGCGGGGTCGCCCTCGGTCGCCGGCCCGCCGGGAATACCTTCGCCGGCGACTCGAGTCGCGTCGCGACCCGAGTCGCCGGCGAGTAGGTGGCCGATTTCGTCGTGGTGGCGGCCGAGGCGGCGCTGGATGATGCCCTCGGTCTGGTGGCCGTAGGGACCGTGACCCACGTCGTGGAGCATCGCGGCCGCCCGGACGGCCTTCGCGCGCTCGCCGTCGACGCCGAGGTGGGCGAGCGCCTCGCGGGCGAGGTGGTAGACGCCGAGGCTGTGCTCGAACCGGGTGTGGTTCGCGGAGGGGTAGACGAGCCTGACCGTGCCGAGTTGCTTGATGTGGCGCAACCGCTGGAACTCCGGCGCGTCCAGCAGGTCGCGGGCGAGGTCCCCGACCGGGATGTGGTCGTGGACGCTGTCCTTGATGGCTTCCATCGGCCGACCTTGGGAAAGCGCCGACAAAAAGGTGACAGGTCTGCCGCGACCGGCGGTCGCCGCGGGTCGGTCGGCGATGGCTCAGTCGTGGAGCCAGGACACCGCGAGAATCGAGAATACGGGCGCGTACGAGGCGAGCGCGAGCGCGGCCGCGCCGCCCACCAGCAGGGTCGCGAGTTCGTCGGGGACGACGAGGACGAAGTACGCGGCGAACCCGGCCGCGACGAGTAGTCCGATACCCGCGACCGAGAGGTGGGAACGGACGACGTCGACGAACCGTTCGGCGGGGAGTCGTTCGGACATGTGGCGTTCGTCTACCGATTGCAACTTTCGTCTTGAAATAATTGAGGGGTTTACGTGTCGGCGTCCGAAAGACGTTTACTCGCGCCGACGGTCGAGGAGCGTGAACACATGTCGGACGAACTGGACGTGACGGCGTCCGAAGGCCTCGACCCCGACGACGCGTTCACGCTACTCGCCGACGAAACCCGACTGAAGATACTCCGGGCGCTCGGCGACGCCGCCGAACCCGAGGACTCGAACGCGCTGTCGTTCTCCGAACTCCGCCGACGGGCCGACGTCGCCCAGAGCGGCCGGTTCAACTACCACCTCAAGCGGCTGACCGGCCACTTCGTCGAGGGCGTCGAGGACGGCTATCGGCTCCGGTTTCCCGGCGTCCTGGTCTACCAGTCGATACGCGCCGGCACCTTCACCGAGGACGTGTCGGTGGCCCCCTTCGACCTCGACGCCGGGTGTCACGTCTGCGACGGGACGCTCCGGGGGCGCTACGACGGCCTCGTGTTCCGAATCGACTGCGGCGACTGCGAGACGGAGTTCTACCACTGCCACCTGCCGCCGAGCAGCCTCGACCCCGCGCGGCGCGAGGAGACGCTCCGGGCGGCCGACCAGCGCATCCGCGACCACCTCTCGTCGCTGTCGAACCGCATCTGCCCGCGGTGCGCCGGCCGGGTCCCGCCCGAACTCATGGTTCCGAGCGAGGACCACCGGTACGGCGACCCGGCCGCCACCAGCGCGCTCACACTCTACGAGTGCGACCACTGCGGCGCGTACAACTACACCCGGGTCGGCGCCCACCTCCTGTTCGAACCCGCGGTGGTGTCGTTCTGCTACCAGCGCGGCGTCGACCTCTCGACCCGCCGAGTCTGGTCACTGGAGTTCGTCTCCGCCGACACCCGGACCGAAGTGGTGTCCGAGGACCCCTGGCGAGTCGCCGTCGAGGTGGACGCCGGCGACGAGACGCTCCGCGTCGTCGTCGACGGCGACCTGAACGTCGTCGAGACGACCACGCGCTGACCCGCCGGACCGACTCGGAGAACCCCCGACGGAAGGTTTTTTGCCCGACACGTCGTGTGTCGAACGATCAGGCCCATGCCCGAACGCTCGGTGGGCGACCTCGGATTCGGCCTGCTGGCGGTCGGCGTCGCGGTCCTGTACGGCTACCTCTACGCGACGACCGACCACGACCCCTCGGACGCCGAACTCTGGTGGGTCGCCACGACCGGGGTCGTCGGCCTCGTGGCGCTGCTGCGGTACGCCTCCGCGCACTACCGCCGGAACGAGGCCGTCGTCGACGCCGCCGTCTCCCTCCTCGGGTTCGGAGTCGCGCTCTTCCTCACCGTAAGCGGGAACGCGACGCTCGCGGGGTTCGGCGGACTCGTCGGGGTCGTCTTCGGCGTCGGCGCGCTCTACGAGTTCCACCATCGGGGAGAACTGGAGGGTCGATACTCGACGGTGCTCGCCGGCGTGCTCGGCGCGGCGCTCCTGGGATTCGGCGTCGTCCTCGCGGCGCGCGACTTCGGTTCGGGCCCGGCCGCAGTGGGAGTCGCCAGCGCCGCGGTCGGGGTCGTCGCGCTGGCGTGGGCCGCCCGGGCGGCGGTCGGTCGGTGAGTCGGGGCGAGCGCCTCGTCTCGGGCCGGGAGCGAACCACTCAAACCCCGACGCGCCCAACCCACGGCCATGCCGACTGCCGACAACCACGGCGTCTCCCTCCACTACGAGATCGACGGCGGCGACGGGCGCGACGGCGAAGCCGAGACGGTCGCGCTGGTCCCGGACGCGTGCTACGGCGCCTGGCAGTGGGCCTGGCAGTACGACGCGCTGGCCGGCCCGTTCGAGGTCGTGACCTACGAGGCCCGCGGAACCGGGCGCTCGGACGAAGCGGACAGTTACAGAATCGAGGAGCAAGCCGCCGACCTGGAAGCCGTCCTCGCCGACGCCGGGGTGCGGAAGGCCCACGTCGTCGGCGCGGGAACGGGCGGGATGGTCGCGTTGCAGTACGCCCTCGACTACTCGCGTGCGCGGTCGTTGAGCCTGCTCGGCACCTCCCCGGGCGGACCGCGGGCGACGCCGACGCCGCCCGCGGTCCGCGAGCGACTCCGGGCCGGGCGCGACGACCCCGAGTCGCTTCGCACCTCGCTCGACGCGGTGGCGGGCGACGAACTGCTCGAAACCGAGGACCTGGTCGAGCGAATCGTCGCCTGGCGGGCCGCGGAGGACGCGACCCGCGAGGTCCAGCGGGCCTACTTCGACGCCGCCGACGCGTTCGACGTCAGCGACCATCTCTACGAGATTACGGTGCCGGCGCTCGTGATGGTCGGGACCGACGACCGGGTCTACCCACCGGAGAACGGTCGCTTGCTCGCCGACCAACTCCCGAATGGCGAACTCGTCGAGTTCGCGGGCGAGCACCTCTTCTTCGTCGAGCGCTCGAAGGAGGTCAACGACGCGCTCGTCGGCTTCCTCGAAGCACAGAGCGACGACTGACCTCCGGACCGACGATCGACCACCGGACTGGCGACTCACCCCCGGAGCACCGCCGGGCCGACCGGCGAATCGGCGATTCGCCGGTCGGCCCGCGCGGGGACAACGCCTACGGCGTGGGGCGGCGAAGGTTTCGCCATGACGCTCTCGCTCGAACGCCGAGCGGCGCTGTGGGGGGACCGAACCGCCGTCGTCGAGGACGGCGCCGACGAATCCGCGGGGGGACAGGCCGGGGCGGCGCCCGCCGGCGAGCGGGTGAGCTACGCCGACTTGAACGACCGGGCCGAGCGGTTAGCCCGGCGATTGGCCGCGCTCGGCGTCGAGGCGGGCGACGCCGTGGCGGTCGTCTCGCGCAACCGGGTCGAAGTGCTGGCGCTGCTGTTCGCCGTCCGCCGCCTCGGAGCGGTGCTCGCGCCCGTCTCTCACCGACTGACCCCCGCGACCGTCGAGGGGCCGTTCGAAACCGTCTCGCCAGAAGTCGTGGTCCACGAGGCCGCCCAGCGCGACCTGGTCCGGGAGGTGGCCGACGACCGCTCCCAGGAGTTCGACGACCTGCGGCGCCACGACGGCGAGGACTACGAGCGAGTCGACCTCGACCCCGAGGACCCGCTGTTGTACCTCCACGCCACGGGGGAGGCCGACCGGTCGGCGGTCGGCGAGGACGACGAGGAACCCCAGCGCCCCGGCGAGTCGCTGAACGCCGACCCGACCGCGGCCGAGCGCGTCGTGGCGATGTCCGAGCGGGCGGTCGAGTGGAACTGCGTCACCGCCGCGGCGGCGTGGGGACTCGGCCGCGACGACCGCGCGCCGACGCTCCTGCCGTTCTCGGACGCCGACGGCCTGCTCCGGACGGCGCTCCCGCTGCTGTACGTCGGCGGGCGCGTCGCGCTCCTGCGGGTCTTCGACGCCGAGAGCGCGCTGGCCGCGGTCGAGCGCGAGGGCGCGACCGTCTGTCTCGCCGGCGCGACCGAGTACCGCGAACTGGTCGAGTCCGACGCCTTCGAGTCGGCAACGCTCGACAGTTTAGAGTGGTTCGGCGCGATCGACCCGTTGCCGGTCGACGCCCGCGAGGCACTGGCCGACGAGGCGCCCGTGGTTCGAGTGTACGCGAGCGTCGAAACCGGCGCGAACTGCTACGTTCCGCCCGAGAGCGGCGGGGCGGAGGCGGGGCCGGACTTCGACCCAGACCTCGTCGGTCGGCCCTTCCCCGACTGCGAGGTCCGGGTGGTCGCGGACGGCGAGCGAGTCGAGGACGGCGAAGTCGGGGAGTTCGAAGCCCGCGGGCGGGTGGTCGCGAGCGGTTACCTGGACGCCGACGGCGGACTCCGGGAGTTCTCGGGGTGGGTGTCGACCGGCGACCTCGCGGTGGGGGAGGACGGCGACTACTACGTGCTCGGACGCGCCGGCGAGGCGTTCGAGGACGCCGACGGGCGCGTCCACCCCCGCGCCGTCGAGCGGGCGCTGGCGTCCCACGAGGACGTGACCGCGGCCGGTGCGGTGGCCGACGCCGACGGCCTGCGGGCCGTCGTCGTGGGCGACGCCGACCCCGGCGAACTCCGGGAGTACGTCGCCGACCGCATCCCGTCGGGGGTCGAACCCCGCGAAATCGTGGACGTCGAGCAGTTGCCCCGGCGGCCGACCGGCGAACCCGACCGGGCGAAGATTCGCCGCGAGTGGTTCGCCGACGAGGAGCGCATTGACGAGCGGTGACGGTTCACCGGAACCGGTGACGACAGGTGGTGGCGCGCCGCCGGTAGCCGACGTCCCGCGGCCACTCGTCTCCGAGTCCCAGGTAGTCGCCGAACCGCCCGGTCGACCGTTCGGCCGAGGCGAGTCGCAGCGCCTGCCGGAGGCCACCGCGAGTCGGTCGGTCGCTCGATTCGGCGAGTCGCGTCGCCAGTCGGTCGACCGTCTCGGGGTCGTCGGTCGCCGCGACCGCGAGAGCCGTCACGGCGGTCGTCTGGACGACCGGGTCGCCATCGGCGAGCAGGGCGGCGACCCGGTCGAGGTGCGTCCGGACGTTCTCGCGAAAGTTGTCGGCGCCGCGGAGGTCCGGCGTTCGGCGAACCGTCGCCGCGCCCTCGGCGACGATGTCGACCGCCGTCTCCCGGACGACTCCGGACTCGGTTTCGAGCGCGTCGAGGACGAACGGGAGCGGAAGTTCGTGTCGGGCCATCCAGAGGACCGCCGCGCGAACTCGCGGCTCCGAGTCCGACCGGAGGATTCGGCGGGCGACGGTCGCCAGGACACCGTCGTCGAGGTCGTAGAACGAACGGCCGAGCGCGTCCGCGGCGGCCGCGCGGACGAGCGGCGATGAGTCGTCTCGAAGGGCGACGCCGAGACGGCGAATCGCCTCCTCGTCCGGGACGGCCCTGAGCGCACACGCCGCGGCGGTTCGGACGGCGGGCGAGGAGTCGTCGGTCAGCATCGCGAACAGCGCCGACGCGCGGGCGTTGGCTTCGTCGGCGTCGAGCGATTCGGCGGCCGCCCGCCGCACCTTCGGGTCGGCGTCCGAGAGGAGCGTCGACAGGGTGGAACCGGCTTCGCCGCCGTCGCCGGCGAGCGTCGCCGCCGCGGCGGTGGCCGCTCGGTACTTCGGGTTGTCGTCGGTCCGGGTGCCAACCGACGCGTGTCCGGTTCCGCTCGACTTTCCTCGGCGGAGGAGCGCGAGCGACGCGGCCGCGCTCGCTCGGACTCGCGGACGGTCGGCCGAGAGGCGGTCCGTCAGCCACGAAACCGCCCGCTCGCCCTCTCCTGCGAGCGAATCGTAGGCGGCCTCGGCACCCCACCCGTCGAGGTGCGACAGCAGGCCGAAGATGTCGTCCGGGAGGTCGGCGTCGACGTCGCCGTCGGGCAACCGTCCGGTGTCGCAGGGAGCGACCGCGTACTCGTCGGTGAGGTACTCCCGAAACGGGACGTCCGACCCGTGGACGGACGGAGCGGTCGCGAGGACGACGTTTCCGTCGGGTTCTGCGCGGCT
Organism: Halorussus vallis; assembly: GCF_024138165.1. Lineage (NCBI taxonomy): Archaea > Methanobacteriati > Methanobacteriota > Halobacteria > Halobacteriales > Haladaptataceae > Halorussus > Halorussus vallis. The sequence goes on from NZ_CP100000.1 coordinate 2,127,294, forward strand.
CGCGAGGCCGGGTGCGTCCAGAAGTCGCTCCCGGCCGAGGTCCGCGACGAGTTCCGGACCGTAGTACAGCACCGGCGAGGAGGACGTCCACAGTTCGGCGGTCAGTTCGTCGCCGGGAAAGTGCTCGTACTCGGTCGCGAGTCGACCGAACGCGAACTCGCCGGCGTCGAAGACCGCCGCACCCAGTTCGACGACCGACAGGAACGTCAGGTTCGCCGCACGGTTCGGAACGTGGACGCGAAGCCGCGGCGACCCAGGGAAGGCGGAGACGGCGCACCGGAACGTCCCATGCCGGTCGAACCGGAAATCGAACCACCGACCGTCCCGGTCGAGCGGTTCGGCGAGGACCTCTTCGAGAGGTTCGTCGCCGAGGAACTCCCCACCGCGGGAGGCGAACGCTCCACAGACGCGGCGGACGAGTTCCTCGTCGACGGGGGTACGGGAGTGGAATTCCAGCCAGCGGTCGACGCCCATCGGGTCGACGGTCGAACCGGCCGAAGTAATAGTTTCTCACCCGACAGTCGTTCCGCCGGTCGCTCGCGGTCGGAGATACCGGCAGTACTCCCGGTAGCGCAAGTCCTTTTGACCGAGGGCGTCTGGAAGACGACAATGAGTCGATTGCGAATCGCGTTCATCAACGCCGCCCACGACGGGACGGACACCCGGCGGAACTTCCGGCGGGAACTCGACGCCGACCTCGTGGAGTTCGAGGCCACCGAGGGCCGCCTGCCCGACACCGTCGACTTCGACGGCGTGGTGGTTTCCGGGTCGCGGTCGTCGGTGTACTGGGACGAGGAGTGGATCGAACCCACGAAGGAGTGGGTCGAGCGAGCCATCGACGCGGGTCTGCCCTGCCTCGGCGTCTGCTGGGGCCACCAACTGCTCGCCGACGTACTCGGCGGCGAGGTCCGGGACATGGGCGAGTACGAGATCGGCTACCGCGAGGTCGAACACACCGGCGACTCGCCGCTGTTCGAGGGCGTCAGCCGGCGGTTCACCGTCTTCACCACCCACTCCGACGAGGTGGCCGAACTCCCGCCCGGCGCCGAGGAGATCGCCGTCAACGACTACTCGAACCACGGCTTCCGCAAGGGCCACGTCTTCGGCCTGCAGTTCCACCCCGAGTACGACACCGACACCGCCGAGACGGTGACGAAGGGCAAGGACCTCGGCGACGAGCGCCTCCAGCGCGTCCTCGACGGCATCACCGAGGAGAACTTCGAGGCCGCCTGCGAAGCAAAGGTCGTCTTCGAGAACTTCTGCGACTACGTCCGCGAGGTCCGCAACGACGCTGCCGCCGAGGTCGACTCGGCCTCGGCGGTGTAGGTTACGACCGGGTCGGTTCAGCACGGCGGCGGGTTCGTCGGTCGAACGGAGGCCTGATTCTCAGACGTCGGTCGACGGCACTCACAGCCGAGTCGACGCCGGAACGCGATTTTGCGCGGCGACAGAGTACTTAAACCCCATGACCAATGAACCACTACACCCACCCCTGCTCGGCCGCTATACGGAGAAAATGAAAGACGAGATTTCCAACGGCCAGCGCGGAAACGCGGGCACCGAGACGACCGCCACGCCCCGCGAACCGGACCTGAACGTACCCCCGCTGTCGCAGGACAACGTGTTCGACGCGCTGTCCTCGCGCCGGAGTCGGTACGTACTGGTCCACCTCCGCGAGGAGGACGGGGCGGTATCGCTCGACGAACTGGCCGACGTGGTGGCGGCGTGGGAGACCGGCAAGGCCATCGACCTAGTTTCCGAGGAGCACCGCGAACGGGTGTTCACGTCGCTCGCCCACTCGCAGTTGCCCAAGCTGTCGATGATGGGACTGGTCAAGTACGACGAGCAGGACCTGCTGGTCGACCGCGGCCCGCACGCCGAACAGGCCGACGCGTACCTCGACATCGCGGTCGAGCGAGACGACAACGTCGAGCGGTAGACCCCCGGCGAACCGACGGCGGCGGACGGTAGACGCTCCGAAATTTCCGGGAGCGTCCGGGGTCGCGGTTCGTCCGCGCCCCCGGCAATTCTTGCGAACGAAAGGGAGCGTTTTTGAGAGTTCGGGCCACACGTTTTTCCATGCTCGATTACGTCTCGCTGGAGGAGGACCTCGACGAGGAAGAGCGGATGATTCGAGACACCGCTCGCCGGTTCGTCGAGGAGCAGGTCGAACCCGACATCGGCGACCACTTCGAGGACGGCACCTTTCCCACCGACCTCATCCCCGAGATGGGCGAACTCGGCTTCTACGCGCCCAACCTGGAGGGGTACGGCTCGCCGAACGTGAGCGAGAAGGCCTACGGGCTGTTGATGCAGGAACTGGAGGCCGGCGACTCGGGCATCCGCTCGATGGCGAGCGTCCAGGGCGCGCTCGTGATGTACCCCATCCGCGCTTACGGTTCCGAGGAGCAGAAAGAGCGCTGGCTACCCGGCCTCGGCGAGGGCGAACTCGTGGGCTGTTTCGGCCTCACCGAACCCGAGCACGGCTCGAACCCCTCCGGGATGGAAACCTACGCCGAGAAGGAGGGCGACGAGTACGTCCTCAACGGCTCGAAGACGTGGATCACCAACTCCCCCATCTCGGACGTGGCGGTCGTGTGGGCCCGCGACCGCTCGGCCGAGGAGAACCCGGTCCGGGGCTTCCTCGTCGAGACGGACACGGACGGCGTGACGACGAACAAGATAGACGAGAAGCTCTCGATGCGCGCCTCCGTGACGGGCGAAATCGGCCTGAACAACGTCTACGTCCACGAAGAGGACGTTCTGCCGGGCGTCGAGGGGATGAAGGGCCCGCTGTCGTGTCTCACCCAGGCGCGCTACGGTATCGCGTGGGGCGCGGTCGGAGCGGCGCGGGACTGCTTCGAGACGGCCCGCGACTACGCCACCGAGCGCGACCAGTTCGGCGGCCCCATCGCGCGCTTCCAGATCCAGCAGCAGAAACTCGCCGAGATGGCCACCGAAATCACGACCGCCCAACTGCTGGCCCACCGACTCGCCGACCTCAAAGAGCGGGGCGACCTGCGACCCCAGCACGTCTCGATGGCCAAGCGCAACAACGTCCGGATGGCTCGCGACCAGGCGAAGGTCGCCCGCGAGATGCTCGGGGGCAACGGCATCACCACCGACTACTCGCCGATGCGCCACATGGCGAACATGGAGACGGTGTACACCTACGAGGGCACCCACGACATCCACACGCTGATTCTGGGCCAGGATTTGACGGGGATTGCGGCGTTCGAGTAAGCGAACTCGGCGTCCGCGGTTTTCCTCTCACTCCGTCGGCGTCCCCGGCCGTTCGTGATTTACGAGGTGATAGAGCGGTTCGTAGTCGCCGACGTTCTCGAAATCGGCGAGCGTCTCCGCCATCACGGACTGGTGTTCGTGGTCGATGTCGTGATCCGAGTTCTGGTAGGCATCGTAGACGGCGTCCATGTCGTCGGCTTCCATGAAGTAGACGAGATACGTGCCGTCGTCGGTGTGTTCGAGGAACGCCGATTCGGTGTGCATCCCTTCCTGCGCGAGCGTTTCGAGGGCTTCGTCCTCACGCGAGCGAACCTCGGCCATCCACTCGCGCAGGCGCTCTTCCTTCCCCGGTTCGACCTTCTGTTTCGTGAGAACGACGTCGGTCATCGTTCGTCGGGACGCACGGCGGAGACTTAATCGTCAAGGGCCGAATAGATAAAGAACTAAGTATCAGTTCGGAGAACGTGAGAGCGTCTTCTTTCCGGCCATAGCCGCGGCACCGACGGACGAATCACGTCCCGAAAGCCTGCGTGAGTACCACGAACGCAGACCCTGCACCGCACTTTGGCCGGTCGTCGCACGTAACGCGACGAAACTATGACGACAGCAAATCGAGACGTTCACGGCGCGCTCGCATCGATTTCGGACGAATACGAGGTGGTCCGACGACTCCACGCCGTTCCGCCTCACGCAGTCTACGAGGTGACGATAGACGGGACGCGCGCGGTCTGTAAGGTCGCCCGGGGTCAGCGGGCCGACCCCGCCGCGGAGGCCCGCGTAATCGCTCGGATCGGGCGGACGACCTCGGTTCCCGTCCCCGAAGTCCTCGCGGTCGGAGAGGACTGGTTCGTCGCGGAGTGGCGTGACGGGCTACCTGGAGAAGCGACCGCCGACGCAGAACGCGCCCGGGTGATGGGCGCAGGACTGGCGACGCTGCACGCGGAAACCGCAGGGTCGTTCGCGGCGACCGGATTTCCGCGGGACGCGGGGGACGCGCTCGCGGTCGACGCTCGCGACTCGTGGCACGAAACCGTCTGCGACTTGCTCGCCGACCGGCGGGACTACCTCGCGGCGTTCGGCTATTCGGAGGTCGCCGACGCCGCGCTGACGTTCGTGCGCGAGCGCCCCGACCTGCTGGACGGAGCCGGCGACCCCGTACTCACTCACGGCAACTACCTTCCCGAGCACGTCGCCGCGGAGGACGGCGAAGTCACCTGCGTCGTCGACTGGGAACACGCGCTGGTCGCCCCCGGGGAGTACGACTACTGGCGGACGGCACTCCCCCTGCAGAGCGAGGCCGAACCGACCGAACGCGACGCCGTCCTCGCAGCGTTCCGCGAGGGATACGAGTCGGTTCGGCCCCTCCCAGAAGGGTTCGAGCGCCGCGGCGAAATCTATCGGCTAATCAACGCGGTGTCGTATCTGAAGGCGCTCCACCTCCAGCGCCAACAAACCGGGCAGGAGAAGGCCCGCACTGCGGCCGCATTCCGGGAGTACGTGTACGACACCGTCTGAGCGTCGCTACGAACGAGTGACACACCGTCGCGAGAGCTAAGTCCCCGCGCTCCGAGCGATTCGATATGAACGGAACCGGACGCGTCGAGGCCATCCACCTCGCGCCCGAATCCGGCGCGGAAACCGAACCGACGGACTCCGTCGAGGCGGTCGCCGGCGAGGGACTGCGCGGCGACCGCAAGTTCGGCGGCGACAGCTTCGACCTGACGCTCATCGAGGCCGAGGCGGTAGAGGCCGCCGAGGCCGAGGCGGGCGTCGAGATGGGCGACGGCCGCCACCGCCGCCAGATAACCACCAGGGACGCCGCGCTGAACCACCTCGTCGGCGAGCGGTTCCGCGTCGGCGAGGTCGTCTGCGAGGGCGTCGAACTCTGCGAACCCTGCGGCCACCTCGAATCGCTCACCGAGGACGGCGCGGTGTCGGCACTGCTGCACCGCGGCGGCCTCTGCGCCGACGTGGTGGAGTCGGGCGACGTCTCGGTCGGCGACGAACTCGAAGTGCTGTAACCTCGGATACGTGTCTCCCTGACAACCTATTTCTTCCCGCCGACCGTAGCGGTCGCCATGGGTTCTATCGCGCGACGCCTCGCCGCCGTCATCGTCGCCGTCGCCCTCGTCGTCACGGCGAGCATCGTCGGCGGGGTCTTCCTCCTCGTCGGTCTCGGCGCGACCGTCGCCGTCCTCGACCTCGCGGGGAGCGTCGCGGCGGTCATCGCGCTCTCGGAGTTCGGGTTCGTCGTGACGGGCGTCGCCTTCCTGCTCGTGACCGGTCGCGGGTTGGCGTACCTCGACGTGCGGGCGCCGACCAAGCGCGACCTCGCGTGGGCGGCGGTCGGGACGCTCGTCCTGCTGGGGATTCGGGCGGTCGGCGGGTTCCTGCTGGGCGCGGCCGGCGTCTCGCTCGGCGGGCGAGGCCTCGGCGGCCTGGCCGACCGCGGCCTGCTGGAGGCGCTCCTCGTGCTCGTCCCCCTGTCGGTGCTGGTCGTCGGTCCCGCCGAGGAACTGCTGTTCCGCAACGTGATACAGAAGTACCTCGCCGAGTCGTTCTCGCGCCGGGGCGCGATACTGGTCGCCAGCGTGCTGTTCGCGGTCGTCCACCTGCCGAACGCGCTCATCGCCGGACTCGACGCGGCGGGAGCGGCGGGCGTGCTCGCGCTGTTGTTCTGCATCTCGGTCGCGCTCGGCGCGATGTACGACTGGACGGGCAACCTGTTCGCGCCGGTGGTCGCCCACGGCCTGTACGACGCGGTCCTGTTCGCCGCGGCGTACCTCTCGCTGGTGGGCGGGCGACTCGCCTGACGGCGGCCGCGGACGACGATTCGTCGGAGGTCGCGACCGGCGCCGCTATCCGAACCCTTCGCTCTCCAGGTAGTCGTCGGGCACGCCGAGTCGCCGGACGACGGCGGTCAGCCCCTCGACCATCACGTTGGTCCCGCATGCGTACACCTCGGCGTTCGCGGGGTCGATGCGGGCGTCGATGTCGTAGTTCGGTTCCTCGCCGGCGATGCGCTCCATCGCGTCGGTGAGGTCGACGTCGGCCAGCGCGTCGTCGACGACGTACTTCAGCAGCGTCTGCTGGACGTAGGCGGTTTCGCCCGCCCAGTCGGTGAGGTACTCCTCCCGGGAGAGCGTGGGCACGAAGTGGAAGTTGTCGTGTTTGTCGTCGAGCGCTCGGAACTCCTCGCGGTACGCCAAGTCGTCCCGCCACCCGGTGCCGAGGAACAGCCAGACGTCGCGCTGTTCGCCGCCGAACTCGTCGCGGCCCTCCTCGAAGGTGTACTCGATCATGCTCCGGAACGGCGCGACGCCGGTTCCGGTGGCGAGGAACACCACGTCTCGGCCGGAGGGTTCCTGGAGCGTGAACTCCCCGTTCGGACCCCGCAGGGTCACGTCGTCGCCCACCTCCGCCTCGCTACAGAGTTGCGTCGTGAGTTTGCCGCCGGGGACGCGCCGGACGCAGATTTCGAGCGCGTCGTCGTTCGGCGACGAGGCGATGGAGTAGGGCCGCGGCACGCCGCCGTACCGGACCGTGACGTACTGGCCGGGCGCGAAGTCGATGTCGGTCTCGTCCTCGTCGAAGCGGATCTTCAGCAGCGACGGGTAGGCCCGTCGGCTCCGCTGGCGGAGCGTCGAGAACTTCTTTTCGAGCGCGCCCGGCGGGTCGCCCTCGTCCCACGCCTCGCGGAACCGCTCCCAGTCGACGTCCTCGTCGTTGGCGGTTTCGGCCTGGGCCAGCAGTTCCTCGGCGTCGTGTCGCCGGAGGGTTTCGCGGACCTCGGTCTCGATCTCGTCGCGCCGGTTGTGGTCCATCGCCTCAACGTCGACGACCTCCGTGCCCTCGGTTATCAGCGGTAGCGTCTCGGCCGCCTCTCGTTGGGTGATTCGCTCCCGCCCCATATCGTCAGGCTAGTCGGGCGCGAGTCGGTTAAATCGGGCGGCGGACGTTCGATTCGAATCGAACGTTCAGCGATTCCACGCCGCCGCGTCGGGGTCGACGAGTCGCTCGCGGCGGTCTATCGCGTCGATTCGCTCGCGCTCCTCGGCGGTGAGGGTCGGCGCGTCGAGGTTCGCCCGGAGGTGGTCCTCGCCGGTGGCCTTCGGAATCGGAACGACGCCCTCCCGGTCGTTCAGCCAGGCGAGGCTGACCGCTTCGGGGGTCGTGTCGTGCGCTTCGGCGATGTCGACTAGTTCGGGCACGTTGCCCGCTTCGCCGCGCATCAGCGGGGCGTAGGCGACCAGCGTCACGTCGTGTTCCCGGCAGTGAGCCAGCAGGTCGTCCTGCGGGAGCAGGGGATGGCACTCGACCTGGTTGGCGACGACCGGCGCGTCCAGAATCTCGCGGGCCTCGTCGAGCAGGTCGGGCGTGAAGTTACTGACCGCGACGTTTCGGGTCGTCCCCTCCTCGCGGAGGCGGTCGAACGCCGGAAGCGTCTCCTCGGGGTCGTAGGCGCCCGTCGGCCAGTGGACGTACAGCAGGTCGACCGACTCGACGCCGAGTCGGTCGAGACTCTCCGCGGCGGTCGCGCGCACGTCCTCGGGGGCGAGATTGTCCGGGTGGACCTTCGTGGCGAGGAACACCGCCTCGCGGTCGACGTCACTCTCGCGGATTCCGGCGCCGACGGCCGCCTCGTTGTCGTACATCTGGGCGGTGTCGAGGTGTCGATAGCCGAGTTCGAGCGCGGTCCGGACGGTCTCGGTGCACCGGTCGGGGTCGTCGTTGCCCGAGGTGCCGAGGCCGGGGCTGGGAATCGTCGTCACGCCTCGAACGTGTCCGCGAGCGAGGAAAAGTCTACGCGCGGCGGCAACGCCCGCGGCGTGCCGCGGGCGTTGCCGCATCACCGCGAGGCGGCGTCCTCGCCGGGCGCGTCGCCGGCCGTGTCGTCGCCCACGTCCGCCCCGCTCGCGCCGAACGACGACGAGACGACCCGGACCGCCGCGACCCCGACGACCAGCGCGGCCCCCAGAACGCCGACCGCGACCAGCGGCGAAATCGCGTCGGCGACCGTCCCCGCGAGCAGGTAGAACGGGAGTTTCGCCAGCGCGTACGCCATCGACGCCGCGCTCAGGACGGTCGCCCGGCCGACCGACTCGACGCGGTCGTTGACGTACTGGGAAACCAGCGGCGCGAGGAGCGCGTTCGACCCGCGCACGGCGAAGAAGGCGGGGAAGGCCAGTAGCGGCCACGCAAGCGGTGCGAGCAGGAACAGACCGAGGAGCACCGGCGCGACGAGGAGCGTCCCGCGAACGCCGAAGCGGTCGCCGACCGGCCCGGCGCAGTAGCTCGCGACCGCCGCCACGGCCGTGAACGCCGCGTACAGCACGCCCAACGACGCCTCGGGGAACCCCAGCGACCGCGTGGTGACCGGCTGAACGTACATGTTCGCCACGGTCGCGACGCCGAAGAAGAGCGCGGCGTAGGCGACGAACGACCGGAGCGGCGGCCGCGAGAACCGCCGCCGGATGACGGGCAGGGCGTCGAACACCGTGAACGATTCGTCGCTTCCGTCGTTTCCGTCGCTCTCGGCATTTCCGCCGACGTACTGGCGGTTCTCCGGGAGCGTCAACAGGACGACGACGCCCGCGCCGTTGAGCACGCCGGAGGCAAGAAACGGTAGCGCGTGGTCGACGCTGTAGAGAACGCCGCCCGCGAGCATCGCGACGACGGTCACCGCGCGGTTGACCGACCCGCCGCGGCCGCGGACCCGGGCGAAGCGGTCGCCGTCGAGTTCCGCTTCGAGGGTGTCGTAGAGCCAGGCGTCGCCCGTTCCGGACTTGAACACCATCATGAGTGCCCAGAGGACGTAGAGGACCGCCAGTCCGAGGAACGACTCGACGACGACGAAGCCCAGAATCGAGAGGGTCATGAACGCCGAACTCGCGAGCAGGCTGTTGCGCCGGCCGATGCGGTCGCCGACGTAGCCGGTCGGCACCTCGCCGACCACCGTGACCACGGCGTAGAGCATCGAGAGCGTCGAGATGGCGGTGTAGTCGAGCCCCCGGTCGAGCAGGAAGAGCGTGAATATCGGCGAGAAGAAGCCGAACGAAACCGTCGCCTGGTAACAGTAGTACTTGGCGATGGTCGACGACGGCAGGCGGTCGGCGAGACGGGCGCGCACGGTACGGGACCGACTTGTCCGTCGTTCGGAATAAACCCTCCCTGAACCGAATTCCTGTATCCGTTACGACAAAAGTTCGAAGGAACTGCGACGAGAGTGACGAGGTATGAGCCAACGAGGCCCGCCGTGGGGACTGCTCGGGGTCGGCGCGGCGGCGAGTCTCTGTTGCATCGGGAGTTCCGCGGTCGGCGGTGCGGCGCTCGCCGGCGGCGCGCTGGCCGGGGGTTTCGGCGCGGGCCTGATTCAGGCGCTGGTGACGGCGCTGACCGTCGGCCTCGTCGGTCTGGCGTGGCAGTGGCGGCGTGGCGGCGAGAGCGCCTGCGAACCCCGCGAGCGACGGTGAGCGCCATCGCGGTCGGGGCGGTGTCGTCCGCCGGACGGCACCGCCCCGACCGTCACGAGGTAGTTCCTACTCGAACCGGCCGGTTTCCGCGCCGCACTCCTCGCAGACCGTCACGAGGGCGTCCCGGTCGTCGATCGCCCGGATGTCGTTCGACGTGCGCTCGTCGCAGTCCGGACAGTCACGGACCATGTCGAGGTCGTCGGTCCCCCGAGGTGCGCCGAGCGCGAGGGCGACGACGCGCTCGTCGCCCTCGTTGGTCCCCCGCTGGTACTCGCCGGGGGCGAACCGAACGACCTCGCCGGACTCGACTTCCGCCTCGCCCGACTCCGTCTCGAAGGTCACCGTCCCCGACTGGACGTAGAAGATCTCCTCCTGGTCGCCGTGGGCGTGATAGCCGAAGGAGAAACTGTCGCCCGGCGCCAGTTCGAAGTAATTTATCGCCACGTCGGTCGCGCCGAGGGCGTCGGTCAGCGGTCGCTTCACGTCCGCCGGTCCCATCCAGGACGCCACGTCGTCGATGGTGACTCGCTCCATACGTACCCGGGCGTCCCGGACTCCAAAACCGTACCGACGAACGACCACCTTAAACGCTCGGCGGAGAATCGCCAGCGTGCGACGGGACCCCGCTGACGTCCGGCGTTTTTAGCCCGGCCTAAACCTCTTCGAACGCCGATACTTTTAAGTAGAGAGTGTCGTTTTAAGTGCTCTCTCGGCGTTGGAACAGATAGGTGAACTCCGATGGCTATTGATCCGCAATTCCACGAAAACCGCGAGAAGGTCGACACGCACGAGGGCCACGACGTGTGGGGTCCCGTCGACGAACCAGAGAAACTCGGCATCCACGGCACCCACGTCGCCGTCGACTTCGACCTCTGCATCGCCGACGGCGCGTGTCTCGAGGACTGCCCGGTCGACGTGTTCGAGTGGGTCGACACGCCCGACCACCCCGAGAGCGAGAAGAAGGCGGATCCGGCCAACGAGGCCCAGTGCATCGATTGCATGCTCTGCGTCGACGTCTGTCCGGTGGACGCCATCGACGTGGACGCGGGCCGAGCCTAATCGAAATTTACTTACAGTTTCTGCGGGAAGCGAAGTTCGATGATAGCGACAGCCCTCCGCACGCGCATCGTCATCTGTGTCGTCCTCTGTAACTGTCTCGCGCTCACCGTCCCTGCGTCGGCAGTGAGCGGGACCCCAGTCGCCTCCGCGACGACGGCCCCTTCGACCGACGAACCGATTTCCTCGGGCGACTCGTTCTGCGCCGGCGAACGCCTCGGATTCGAAATCCGGAATTCGACGCAGAACGCCGGGAAGTCGTACGAGATTCGCACGGCGACCGACAGCCAGAAGTTAGCCGCTCAGGTGTGGGTGAGAGAGAACGGGACCGGGGTCGTCGACACGACCGCCCTCGCTACCGACGGTGAAGCGAAATCGTACTTCGTCGCCGACGGAGACGGAACGCCGATCGTCTTCGAAGGCGGACGGAGCGTCAAAGCCGGGAACATCACCGAAGCGAAGTGGACCGTCCGGTCGGAACCCTGCGCTAAGTTCCCCGACCGACTCGTCGGCGTCTGGGACTGGCCGTACGAGACCCAACTGTTCGTCGGGGGAGACGCCGAAGCAGTCGAAATCACGAGCGAGACGATGAACGCGACAGAGCTCGCGGCGGTCTTCGGCGGAACGAAGACCGCCGACGGCGTGCGAGTCGACGTCGCGGACCGGCAGACCGTTCCGGCGACGTTCCAGTACCGCCACACGGACGAACACGTCTTTCACGTGTCCGCGGTCGGCGGCGACGCGAACGCGACCGCTTGGCTGACTTTAGTGACATTCCCAGTACCACCCGTCAAATTCACCTCTGACGACGTGATTCGGGGCGGTCGAAACGGGACGGCCGAGGTTTCGCTGGCGTTCGAGGGACCGCGCGTCGCCACGGTCACCGCGAGTCGAGGCGACGTCCGCCTGCACGCGACCGTCCGGGACGCCGACCGCGACGAGAACGTGACGCTTCGGTACGACGTCAACGCGATGGGGTCCATCACCGGCGAGACGAGCGACGAAACGGCCGCCGAGGCGGTCGACGTCGCCGGTGACGACCGCCTGCTCTCGGTGAACGTGAGCGAGAGTCCCGGCTCGCGGACGCACGGCGAGTACGAACTCGAACTGGCGAAGTCCCGAGACGGGGAGGTGGTAGACGTGACGATACTCAGAGTCGTGGAGTCAGAGCGGTCCGGAGAGACGCAGCGTACCGACGACTCGCCGACGACGAAGCGAAACGAAACCGCCGTTACGGAAACGCCGACCGACGGCGCTTCGCCGACCACGGAGGGCGATGCGACCGCCGAAGAAACGAACGGCTCCGAGGCGACGACCGACGAATCGGCGACGTCTGCCGTTCCGGGTTTCGGTCTTGGAGCGGGACTCGCGGCGGTCGCCGTCGCACTCGGACTAGCCGCCGTGCGCCGTCGGTGACACGGTCCAGTACGTCCGGCTAGTTCGGCCGGTCGACGTCGAACGCCTGTCGGAGGTACGCCAGCGCGTCGGTCTCCGCGAGGTACTCGAACTGCTCGCGGAAGTGAGTCTCGCAGAGGCCGACCCGAACGCCGCCCATCTCGGGGGCGAACTCCGCATCCCGGTTGCAGTAGTGACACCGCATACCTCGGGCTACGTCCCGCATCGAATTTAACTCTGTGCTTGCGGGTCGTTCACAGCGACACCGCCGACCGGAAGTGCCGGTACTCCGGTTTCGACAGGCCGGCCCGACCGACCTCGTGGCCGTGGGCGTCGGTCCCTCCGGTCGGCACGAGGTCGTAGTCGGCGATGGCGCGCTCGACCACGCGAGTGTCGACTTCGCGGTCGTAGGGGTAGTAGCGCTCGACCGCGTCGAGGTCGGCGGCGAGTTCCAGCGCCGCCTCCGGGTCGTCGTACCGGTAGGGGTGGGCGAGACCGACCAGGCCGGCGGCCTCCGAGAGGAGTTCGACCCCGCGCTCGAAACCAGTGACGTCCCGGGCGACGTAACAGGGGCCGTCGTTACCGATGAGATCGGCGAACACCGCGCCCACGTCGTCGTAGTCGGTTTCGGGGTGGTCGACGACCGCTCGCGCGACGTGCGGGCGGCCGATGCCCGCGCGGGCTTCCAGGTCGAGGTCCACACCGAGGTGCGCCTCGACGTTCTCGATTATCTTGCGGCCGCGCTCGGCCCGGTCGGTCTGGAGGCGGTCGAGTTCGTCGACGAGGTCCTGGGTCGGGGTCACGCCGTAGGCGAGGAGGTCGACGCGCTCGCCGCCGTCCGGTTGAACGCGCAGTTCGATGCCGTGGACGACCGTCACCCCTTCGATGACGTCGACCGGCGTCGAGAGTTCGGGGTGGAGCCTGTCGTGGTCGGTGATCGCGACGACCGAGACGTCGGCGTCGCGGGCGGCCGAGGGCACCTCCGACAGTTCCATCTCGCCGTCGGAGTTGGTCGTGTGGACGTGGAGGTCGGCGAAGACGCTCATACCGCCCTCAACGAGCGACGGACCGAAAGGGCTTCGCTATCGATTATCACCATTAAACACATTAAATTCGCTTGTACCCCTTGGCGGGAAGGTTTATCATTAACTTTGATGTCTATTGGGGTGATGAGTCTGAAAGAAGCGACCGAACTCCTGCGCGACCACGACTACCCCGCGACCACCGACCAACTCGCCGCCACGTACGGCGACTACGAGATCGAACTCGCGGAAGGTAGCGAGACGCTCGCGGACGTGTTCGAGCGCATCGAATCCGAGACACTCCACGGTTCGGGGGAAGCCGAGGAGATGCTCTACTCCGCGGTCAGCGCCAAGGCCATCGGCCGGAAGGGCTACAGCGACCGTGACCCGACGACGCTCGGGACCATGGGACCGGAGCAAGTCTCCTTCTAGACCACCTTTTTTCGAGGAGTGGTAGCCGTGAGCGCCTGTGGCGCTCCGGCTACCACTCCTCGAAAAAATTTGGACCAAAAAAGGCACGCGAGCGAGACGACGGCATATCGCCGTCGTCTCGCTCGCATCTTCGGTAAACTGGTGCGGGCGCGAAGCGCCCTGAGCAGTCGCTGGTGCGCTTGCTCACTCACTCGCTGCGCTCGTTCGCTCGCGGCGACCCGCAGGCGGTTGGTCAGTCAGTAGGAACAGTTGTCCGTGAAAATTCACAAAACTGGCCGGCCGGCCGCGACCGCGTGCGGTCGCGGTCGGGCGATTCGTCGCTCCGCCTTTGCTCGTTCGTCGGTTAAATCCACTCGACAGCGCCGTTCAGTTCGAGGGGCACCGACCCCTTGCTGTAGGCCTCGACGCGGCCCGAGGGTCGAGCGCGGAAGACCACGGCCGGGCGGTGTCGCACGCCCGGTTGCTCGCCCCGCACGGCGGCCCACTCGTCGTCGCGGAACCCAGAGCAGTCGACGAACAGCACCGCGCCGCCGCCGTGTTCGCTCAACTGGCCGGAGGTCTTCGTCTCGGCGGTCTCCCGGACCGCGGCGACCGGCGTCCCCGCCCGCCGACGCGTCGGCGGGCGCGGGCGCGTGACCTCCACCAGCGGCGACTCGCCGCCGTTCGGCGACTCCGCGCGGAAGTCCAGCGAGTGGCCGGTCGTCACCTCGATTTCGGGCGTGACGTCGTAGCCGGCGTCGGCCAGCACCTTCGCGGCGGTGAACTCGCTCATCGCCGAGGCCATCCGCACGGGGTCGACATGCGGACTGGTGCCGAGTTTCGACGCCATCGTGTACCGGTGGTCGTCGAGCGCGCCCGCGCTGAGGAACTCCTCGTAGAACGCCAGGGCCTCCTCGTAGGTCGCGTCGGGGAACCCCGCGGCGTGTTCGCGCAGGAACTCCCGGGAGGAGTGGCGACCGTCCTTCGAGAACAGGACCGGGAGGAAGAACCACGAGAAGTGGTCGTAGTCGGCCAGCCACGGCGCCTCGACCCGGAGGTCGGCCAGCAGTTCGCGCTGGGCCCACCGGGCCACCGGGTAGGGTATCTCCTCGAAGGTGTACTTCTCGGTGCGCCAGAGCACCGACGGCGTCTCGGTGTTGCCGAGCCAGAACGCCTCGTCGTCGTTCCAGGTGAACAGTGCGAGGTCGCCGTTGTCCATCTCGATGCGCCGAGCCTCGTAGCCGGAGGGGCCCACGTAGTGGGTTCCCGGGAGGGTCGCGCCGAACTTCTCGTCTAAGGGGTCGAGCAGGTCGCGCTCGATTCGGTCGTCTGACCACCGCTCCTGGGAGCGGCGAAAGCGGAGCGGGCTTGCCACGTCCGAACGTAGCCACGCGGGGAATTTACGTGTTGTGCCGCACCGGACGGGCGGCGATACGCCGTCGGACGGCCGCGCAGGTGGCCGAGGACCCGATGCGGCGCGAACGCGAGGGCCCGGCCGACGGAGCCGTGCCACCCGAACTCGCGTCCTTGCCCGTAAATTTCCAGGAATTTTCGGTCGGACGGATGTGTGATTATCCGTTACATTCATTACCACCGCTTTCCAAGGTATGAGTGTGGTTGTCATGTCAATGGGTGCCTATGACGAAGACGAACACGAACGCCGGGAACGGAAAAACAGCGAAGTCGACGCCAGTTTCGACGACGAGCGAACCACCTACCACGGAAAGGTGGAGTACGACTCCGGCGATTCGGCCGAAGACCTCCTCGACAAATTCGAGGAGATAAAGTCGGCGAAGTGACCGTAGTAACGATTTGACCGAACGACGAACCGCGACACTCGAGGAAATTCGCTTCTCGCGACGATACTCGCGGACACCGCGCGTTTACCTCGACGCCGGCGACTGCTCGGCGGTGGAACTCACTCCCAGCCAGGCGTCTCGGGCGCGCCGCGGGCCTCCTCGACCGACTCGGCCAGCGTCGGTTCGGGGGCGGCCGACCCGACCTCGTCCGCACGAGATTCCCAGTCGGCGGCGGCGCGGCCGACCCACGAATCTGCCTCGCCGACCCGTTCGAGCGCCTCGTCGAAGCGCCCGCGGTCGACGGTGGTCGTCCCGGGCGTCCCCGCCACCGCGGCGGCGGCGAACAGCGCGCGGTCGTCGGCGGTGAGGTCGTCGTTCGCGGCGCGCTCGACCACGCCGGTGAGTCGGTCGGGGTCGGGGAAGACGAACACCTTCTGTCCGATGGCTTGCGGGCCGAGCAGCAGGCCCGAGAGGTCCTCCGGCGGTTCGTCGTCGATCAGGCGGTCGCCCGCCGCGCCGAACGCATCCTCGACCCGCTCGCACTCGGTTTGCTGGTCGAGTTCGAGGTTGTGGCCGGGGTACTCGTCGCACTCGGTCGGGTAGACGTCCTCGCCGTGGATGCGACACTGGAGGGTCGTCGGGTCGAGGAACGCGCAGGTCGGCAGCCACGTCGGCTCGGTCCCGAACGGGCCGACCGGCTTGGGTGGCTTTCGCAGGCCGAGGAAGAACGCGGGCTTGCCGCCGATGGCCGAAACCGGCACGCCGTCTATCTCGACGCCGTCCTCGTCGCGCCACAGTCGCGGCGTCAGCGCGTCGCCGAGGCCGGCGTCGACGAACGCCCGGGCGTCGTCGCGGCTCAGCGGGACGAGGTTGTACGCGTCGTCCAGCGGCACCCGCGGCCCGCGGCGCTCGTGGTCGCTCTCCTCGGGCGCTATCGCTCGCCAGTCGATGCAACAGCCGGCGCATCCCTCGCAGTTCACCTTCATGGGAGGGTGTCCTCCGTAACTCTCCGAGGTACGGACCGCGACGGCATAAGGTACCGGATGACGGAACTCCGGGCGGCACTTATCCCGACGGACCTCGTAGTCGGAACCATGACGGACGATGCCATCGCGCCGGACGCCGACCTCGAAGCGCAGGCGGACGTCGATTCGGACGAGACGGTTCGGGTGTGGCTGGTCGAGCGCACCTACTCCGACGACGAACAGAACATCGTCATCCTCGTCTACGCGACGCCCGACGGCGAGCGCTACCTCCGCAAGGAGCGGGCGTTGACGAGTTTCGGCGACGACCGACCGACCACGGCGGCCCTCGACGCGCCGCCGGAGAACCTCGGCTCGGTCGACGACCCCGAAACCCGCGAGCAGTACGCGGGCGAGGCCGCCAGGACCGCCGAGCAGTACGACCCGACCGACGAGATCTAGCTCGTCGGCCGAACGAAGACGTGCCCGCTCGCGGCGACCGTCACCGCGTACCGGCCGACGGTGAACCGGACTCGGCCCTCGTCCCGAGACGCGCCGCCGCGAGTCGGCCGGAAGATATCGTTGAGCGCGTCGGGGTCGACGCTGTCGTAGAGCCGGACGCTCATGTCGGCCGCCGGCCGGCCGGACGCCGCTTCGAGGGCGTCGAGGACCGTGTGGACGAGTTCGTCGCCGCTCTCGGGGTCGTGGTACGTCTGGTAGACCGCCGAGGAGTACGTGCCCAGCGCCGTCGCAGTCGCTATCGGTGAGTTCGATTCGGCCATGTCTGAGTTCCCGGTCGCACCGCGGCGCGACCTTGTCAACAGTTACCACTCGGTTCGGCATATATCGTTCGGTCCTTCCCCGGACACGGTTTCGATACTTCGTCCGTCTCGGAACCGCGTTCTCGGTAGGGCTTTGGTCTTCGCACGCGTTTCGACTACTCATGGCCCGGGAATCCTGCGACGGTTGCGGGAAGTCGGTGAAGATCGCCGGCGGCATCGCCAACCTCTGGACGCTGGAGAAGGAGGCGACGGGCGGGATGACCCTCGAGTTCGAGTCCGACGGCACCGAACACTTCCTCTGTTTCGACTGCATCGACCGCCTGTCGGAGGACCCCACGGCGGCGGACGTCCGGGCGCTCGGCGACGCCTGATCTGCGAGTCGGGCGGCGGCGCGTCGCGCCGCCCGACTCGCGCAGGAAACGAGCAGACGCTCCGAAGAGGCCGCCGCGCCCGCCGACCCGGCCGCCGTCGAATCGACGGCGGCCGGGTCGGCCATCTGTGGTGACGGGTCGGCGAACCGTTTTACGTACGAGAACGTCGTTCGTCCGCCATGGTGGGGCTCGCAGGGGTGGTCGCGGTCGCGCTGGGAGCGTACGTCATCTACGTCGCGCCGGGGCTCGTCCGGCGGTTGAATCGGCTCACCGACCGACCGCCGGGGGAGAGCATCGCCGACGTGTGGGCGGTCAGGTTCGTCGGCGCGCTCGTCGTCGGCTACGGGGTGACCCTGCTCGTCGGGTGAGCGACCCGTCGGGAGTCGCCGAGCGTCTTCGGACTCGCCTCCGGCGCGGAGGCGAGTCCGAAGACGGCTATCGGGTCGGAGTTCGGGCGATGCCGACCGAAGGGCGTCGCATCCGGTGGTTTTAGGCCCCCGCCCGTCGTCGTGCCCGACAGTGAACCCCGAGCGGATTTTCGAGGAGTTTCCCGCGCCCTCCTATCGCGGGAACCAGAAGCGGGCGCTCGCCGACATCCGGGACGCCTTCGACGACGGCAACGACGTGGTGCTGGTGCGCGCGCCGACCGGGAGCGGCAAGTCGCTGCTCGCGCGGGCCATCGCGGGCTGCGCCCGCCGGGTCGACGAAGCCGACCCGAGCGACGCGACGGGGGCGTACTACACCACCCCGCAGGTGTCCCAACTCGACGACGTGGCCGAGGACGACCTGCTGACCGACCTCAAGATAATCCGGGGCAAGAGCAACTACTCCTGCATCCTGCCGGGCGAGACGAACACGCCGGTCAACCGCGCGCCCTGCGCCCGCGAGAAGGGCTACGACTGCTCGGTCAAGCACCGGTGTCCGTACTTCTCGGACCGGGCCATCGCGAGCAACCGCGAGATAGCGGCGATGACGCTGGCGTACTTCATGCGGACCGCCGGCTCCGAGGTGTTCCGCAAGCGGGACGTGGTGGTCGTCGACGAAGCCCACGGACTGGCGGAGTGGGCTGAGATGTACGCCGCCATCGACCTGAACGCCCGGACGGTCCCCATCTGGGACGACCTGAAGGTGCCCGAAATCGACGGCCTCGACCGGGCGGTGACGTACGCCGAGCGAGTCCGGAACGCCTGCAAGCGCGAGAAGGACGACCTCATCGCCAAACCGGAACTCGACCCCCACGAGGCGGCCGAGCGCGACCGCCTGCAGGAACTCATCGGCGAACTCGACTGGTTCGTCGAGGACTACCGCGACAGCGAGAGCGCGACCACCTGGGTCGTCGACCAACCCGACGGCGAGGGCGGCGCGGTCACCATCAAGCCGATGAACCCCGAGCGCTACCTCAGCCACACCGTCTGGGACCGGGGCAACAGGTTCGCGCTCCTCTCGGCGACCATCCTGAACAAGGACGCCTTCTGCCGGCAGGTCGGCCTGAACCCCGACAACGTCGCGCTGGTCGAGGTCGGCCACACCTTCCCCGTCGAGAACCGGCCGCTGTACGACGTGACCCAGGGGAAGATGACCTACGAGCACCGCGAGGAAACCCTGCCCGCCGTCGCCCGGACCATCGTCCGCATCATGCAGGCCCACCGCGGCGAGAAGGGCCTGATTCACGCCCACTCCTACGCCATTCAGGAGCGACTCGTCGACCTGCTCGACGACTTCGGCGTCGGCGACCGAATCCGGGCGCACACCCGCGAGAACCGCGACGCCGAACTCGAAGCCTGGAAGGCGACCGACGGCGAGGAGGTGTTCCTCTCGGTCAAGATGGAGGAGGCCCTCGACCTGAAGGGCGACCTCGCGCGCTGGCAGGTGCTCTGCAAGGCGCCGTACCTCAACACGGGCGACTCACGGGTCGCCCACCGCCTCGAGTCCGGCCAGTGGGCATGGTACTACCGGGCCGCGCTCCGGACCGTCATCCAGGCCTGCGGTCGGGTGGTGCGGGCGCCCGACGACTACGGTGCGACCTACCTCGCCGACACCAGCCTGCTCGAACTGTTCGAGCGCGCCGAGAGCGACACTCCGGCGTGGTTCGCCGAGCAGGTCACCCGGACGAGCGACCCCGACCTCCCGGAGTTCTCGCCGCGCGACGCCAGCGAGTCGATGGGCGGCGCGACCGGCGGCCGCGGCCGCCGGTCGCGCTCGGGGTCGACCGGAGGCTCCTCGGGCGGGTCCCGCTCGGGAGCGGGGTCAGGCACTGCGACCGGCGGAGTTTCGGGCGGAAGCGACCGGTCGACCGGCCGCGACTCCTCGGGCAAGAAGAGTCCGATGGCCGACGTCTGGGACGTGGAGTAACTCGGAGCGAGTCGGCGCCGTGACCGCCGCTCGCGGCGGTCGCCGCGCCGACAGAGACGGGCGGTGCCGTGATTTTATACGAGATGCCGTCGAACCCCGGCCCGGACCATGGGGGGTTTCAAAGACGACGCGGAGCGAGCAGAATCGACGCGAAACACCGACCGAACGCCGGGGATGGACGCTCCGTCGGCGGCGACCGACGACCCAGGGCCGGACGACGCGGGCGGCGCAGAATCGAACGACGCGGGCGACCGGCGCTCGGCATCGCCGAGCGCCGGTCGCAGGAGCGTCCTCCGCGCGCTGGGGGCCGGCGCGGCACTCACCGCGCTCGGGGGGGCGAGCGAGGCGCGCTCGGCCGACCCGCCGGCCGAACGCGCCGTGTCCAAACGGGCGGCCGAGGCCCGCGAGCGGGCGCGCCAGGACGAGAACGTCGACCCGGTGTGGGGGTTCCCGGCGCTGTCGGACGAAACCCAACCGCCGGTCCGCCCCCAGCACGAGGTCGAACTCCAGATTCGGCCGCGCGACGCGCCGGTCCCGGAGTTCGTCTTCGACCCGACGGGGCTGTACATTGAATCCGGCGACACCGTCCGGTTCAGCTACGCGTCGCCCCACCACACGGTGACGGCGTACCACCCGGAGTTCGGCTACCTGCCGCGAGTCCCCGAAGGGGTGCCGCCGTTCTCCGCGCCCGCGCTCCCGCACGGCGGCTACTGGCTCTACACCTTCGACCAACCGGGCGTCTACGACCTCCACTGCGCGCCTCACGAGATATTCGGCCACGCGATGCGAATCGTCGTCGCGTCCCCGAGCGGGCCGGGCGCCGACCCCCTGCCGGACCTCTGCGCGCAGGGCGGCGCGACGACCGGGACGGCCGCGACGACGGTTCCGGAGGGCGGCGAAACCACCGCGGAAGGCGCGACGACCACCGACGAGGGGGGCGAAGGAGGTGAAGGAGGCGAAGGCGGCGAGGAGGAACTCAGCCCGCCCCGACTCGGCGCCTACGCGGTGCTAACCGACGACGCGCTCGACCCCGGGAACATCGTCGAGCAGAAACGGGTGCGCTGGGAGGACCTCGCGCCCGAGAGCAAACAGCTGTTCGTCAGGTTCGAAGGGTTTCCGCCCTGCTAAGGCGGGACCGCTGAGACGAACTCCGGGTCAGCGGTCGAGCGATTTGCGCATCTCGACCACAGGGAACGCGACCGGCCGACCGTCCAACTCCTTTCGAATCGTGCGTTCGGCGACCCGTCGGTATCCGGCGCGGTCGTAGAATCCGGTCGCGTTCAACGACGACCAGCAGACGAGTTCGTCGAGTCCCCGACGCCGGGCCTCGCCTTCGAGGCGGGCGAGGACGGCAGAACCCACCCCGCGTCCGTGGGCCGCCGGGTGGACGTACACCGCCCGAACCTCCGCTTGGCCGGGGACGAGTTCGCCGTACGCGGCGACTTCGCCGTCGCGTTCGGCGACGACGAGAAAGTGGCCGTCCTCCTCGACGGGGTATCGCTCCGGGCCGCCGTCCTTCCGCGCCCACGCAGCCACTTGGCGCTCGTCGTAGGCGTCGGGAGCGCGTGCCCGAATCGCCGCGACGTGCAACGCCAGGATGGCGGGCGCGTCGTCGGGGCGGGCGAGTCGAACGTCTGGCACGGTTGTATGTGAGAGCCTGCCGAGGTAAGCGAGTCGGTCGCGCAGATTCGTCTGCGCGACCGCGATTTCGCGCGGGAGTCGTCGAGATTCCGCCGTCAGATGAACGAGGCGGCGTAGGCGACGCCCGAACTGATCATCAGCAGGACGAAGAACAGCGAGATGAGCTTCTGTCGTACCTTCGAGTCCATATCTCGTGCGAGTGATTCGACCGAGATAACGGTTTGGGTCGGCGCGAAGAATCGGAAGTCCGCCCGTTCGCCGAGCGACCGCGAGTTCTGTCGGAAGCGCGTTCCGACACCGACGGACGCGACCGTCGAAGCCGCCGACTACTCCACCCGCGCGTCCACCACGACGTGCCAGACGCCCTCGCTGTGACTCTTGACCTTCCGGCGGTCGAGCACCTCGACTTCCCGCCCGCGCTCGCTCGCAGCCTCGCGAAGCCGCGAAATCGGTCGGTCCCAGAGGCGTTTCTCGGGCGTCGTTTCGTGGAGGTGGACGACACCGCCGGGTTCCAGCGCGTCAAGGGCGGCGTCGAGGTACTCGTAGGAAGCGTCGGACGAAGCCCGACTGTCTTCCGAGCGTGGCTCGGAAGCATCGTAGTAGCCCATCACGACCCGGTCGACCTTCGGGTCGATTTCGACCTCCCGGCAGTCGGCCCGGAAGGCGTTCACGCGGTCGGCGATGTCGTTGAGCATCGCGTTCTCTATCAGATAGCGGAACGCCGCCGGGTTCTTCTCGACCGCCGTGACCTCCGCGCCGGCCCGGGCCATCGGAAGCGCGAAGTAGCCGATGCCGGCGAACATGTCGAGGACGCGCTCGCCGGGTTCGACGACCTCGCCCATCCGGGCGCGTTCGGTCTTGTTGCCCGGCGAGAACATCACCTCCGAGAAGTCGAGCGCGTACCGGGTGCCGTGTTCGACGTGGACCGTCTCGGTGTCGCCCGCGCCCGCGACGACCGACACGTCGGGTTCGCGGTGTTCGCCCGAGACGCCGCCACGGGAAAGCACCGTGTCGGCCTCGCCGTGGAGGTCGAGTAGCGCCTCGCCGACCTCCTCGCGCTCTGCCGCGTCGAGGTCGCCGTCGAACGCCACCAGGACGACGCTCCCCACGACCGCCCACGACTTCGGCGCGCGCTCGACGTCCTCGTCGGCCCACCCGCGCTCGCGGAGGTGCGAGTCGAGGTCCGACAGTCGGCGCTCGGGGTCGACCTGCTCGACCACGAACAGCACCGCGGTTTCCTCGGGCGGTTCGGTCACGGGGAGCGCGACCGACTCGGCGTCGTACTCCCGGACCCGCCGGGAGTCGTCGTAGACACCCTCCGCGCGCAGGGAGTCGGCGAGAATTTCGCTGTCGGGTTTCGGGACGACGGCGGCCAGCGGGACGTCGCGTTCGCTCATTCGTCTCCGTCGCCGTCGTCCGGCACGACGTGGAGGCCCGCGCGACTCTTCAGCACCGGCACCGTCTCGGCCTCGGGGTCCATGTAGTCGGGGCGGGCGATGGTCTTGGCCTGGTACGTCTCGGGGTCGAGGACCTGCACCGCGCGCTCGTCCTCCACCGTCACGAGGGTGGTCTCCTCGGCGTCCTCCAGATAGCCCAGGCGGCGCGCCTCGGGCGCGTCGCCCTCCTCGAAGGAGGCCTCGTACTGCTCGCCGGTGGTGAGGCGAGTTCCCTTCAGGTTGCCGCGGACGCTCCGGACGACGACGGGGCCGTCGCCGTCCTCGGGGTCGATTATCTCGCCCGGCGCGTACGGCGGCAGGCGGACTGCGTAGGTCACCCGGTAGACCTCGTTGCCGTCCTCGTCCTCGGTGACCAGCGTCTCGGAGTCGGAGTAGCTACCGCCGAACTCCTCGACCATCTTGGCGGCGATCTTCTTGCCGATGTTGGAGGTCGAGATCTTGATGTCGATGCCGTCGTCGGTCTCCTTCGACTCGGTGACGAAGGCGTCGCGGTCGCCGGTCGCCTCCATATCGGCGACGATGTCGTGGGCGATGACGTCGGCGCGCTCGACCTCCTCGGGGGTCGGGTCGCGGTCCCGCGCCCGGACCTGGACGATGCTGGCGTAGTAGTCGCCGGCGATACGACCGCACCGCGTGCAGGTCTGTCTGGAAATCATCACCGGCACCATCACCTCCTCCTCGACGAAGGTGTCCCGGACGATGCCCGAGAAGTGACAGTGCATCCGGATGGTGTTCTGGTCGATCTGCTCGGGTTCGACCTGCCAGGAGACGTCGCGGGCGTCGAGGTGGACGCCGAGCGCGTTGCTGACCTCCTCGATGGCGACGTCGGTGTAGTCCTGGGCGTCGACGTCGACCCAGCGGTTACCGCGGTAGACGGCGCCGCACTGGGCGCAGACGCGGACCTCGATGCGGTCGGGCGCGTCCACGAGGTCGAAGCGGTCGAAGTAGCACGCGTCGCAGAGCTTTCGCTCCTTGCCGCGTTTGCCGACCGCGTCAGGGAGCGCCTCGCGCTCCGCGAGGTCGGTTTCGATGGGGTCCCCGCAGTTCGGGCAGAACTCGCGGGCTTCGGTTGTCATGGACGAGCCTAGGTCGTTCTCACTTTTAAGTCTGTAGAAGCGTAGACGCCCGCGAAACTGCGCGACGGCCGAGAATTCGGCGGCGTCGAACGAAGGAGGTGAGTCCGCCGACTACGAGTCCCTCGTCGCGACCAGGATGCCGACGCCCAGAAGCAACAGACTCGCGCCGACCCAGTGCGGGTTGAACGCCTGCGTGCCGTGGACCACGTCGTGGATGCCCAGCACGTAGTGGTCGACGGTGCCGTCGAAGACGTTGAACAGGCCCGCGCCGACGAGAACCGCCCCGAACGCACGGAGTGCCGAGTGCGACGCCGCCGACCCGTTCAGTTCGCGCCAGACGACCGCCATCCCGACGGTCATCACGCCGACCATCGCGAGCGAGAACAGGCCGTCGTAGTAGATGTTCGTCCGGAGGCCCGAGAGGGTGTTCGGCGTGAAGAAGTCCGAGAGCAGGTGGTGCCACTGGAGAACGAGGTGGAAGAGCAGGACGTCCAACAGCGCGCCGGCGCCGAAGCCGAAGACGCCCGCGCCGAGCAGGACGGTCCGCTCGCCGCCGGTTCGAGCGCTCATACGCGGCGTTCGACCGGAACGCGGAAATCCTCGGTGGCCCGGCAAACTGGAGAACTCGCCGGCCTAGGCGAATCGGCCGCGGCCGATTCGCCTAGGCCGGCGAGGCTTTCGGGTTTCGCTTACTCGCTCCGGACCAGTTCCGGTCCCGCCACGTCCTCGTCGGCCGCCTCGCGCCACGAGTGCTCGGGTTCCCAGTCGAGCACCTCGCGGGCCTTCGCCACCGACAGCGCCGCGTCGTCGCCCGAGACGTTCGAGTCGTCGGGCACCTCGCCGAAGAACTCCCGGAGCGCGTCCTCAATGGGCCGTTCGAGGTAGTTGTCGGCCGCGGCGGCGTGGAACGGTTCGTGGCCGGAGAAGTCGGCTTCCAGCGCGGCCAAGACGATACCGGCCACGTCGCGGACGTCGACGTACGACCAGAAGTTGCCCGCGCCCGCCGCGAGATCCTCGCGGGCGTCGACGCACGCGTACTCGCCGGGGTACTGTATCCACGACGGGCGGACGGAGGCGACGGGGACGCCGTACCGGCGCGCGACCATATTCCCGACCTCCTCGCCGACCACCTTCGAGGTGCCGTAGGGGTCCTCGGGTCGTAGCGAGTGGGCCTCCCGAATCGGGAGGTAGGCGGGCAGACGCTTCTCCTCGGCGAACGCGAAGCCGTAGGCGCTCTCGCTGGAGGCCCAGGCGATTCGGGCGCCAGCACGGCCCGCGCCCACGAGGACGTTGTACGCCGCCAGCACGTTGGTTTCGAACACCCGGCCGCCCGCGTGGCGGGTCGGCGAGGGGAGGGCGGCCCAGTGGACCACCGCGTCGGGGTCGAGGTCGGCCAGCAGGTCCAGCGCCTCCCCGCGGTTCGTGAGATCAGCGGCGCGGAAATCGAGGTTCTCGCGGGCGTCTACCTCCCAACCGGGGTGGCTCCGGTCGACGCAGACGACTCGCCACCCCTCGTCAGCGAGGTGGCCGGCTATCCAGCGGCCGGAGCGACCGAGACCGCCCGTGACGACGACGGTTCCTGGCATGCGCCGGGATTCGAGGGCATCGGGGTAAAAGGTGGGCGTCGCGGAAAGACTCCGCGAGGCACGCCACGGAAATCGGGAGAATCGCTACCAGAAGCCGGTTCCGGCGGACATCTCCACCAGCCCCGAGGAGAGTGCCCAGTACGCCAGCGCGAAGATGAGCGCGTCGTAGAGGCCGTGGACCAGAATCGGCACCACCAGGTTCTCGGTCCAGACGTAGAGGTAGCCCAGCAGAATCGACAGGCCGAACAGGATGACCAGCGTCACGCCCACCGCCACCGGGTTCGGCGTGGCGATGACGGTCGTCGGGATGTGGACGAGTGCGAACAGGACGCTCGAGATGAGTATCGCGGGTAGCGTCGAAATCGCGTCGTCGAGGTACCGCTGGATGACGCCGCGAAACAGCAGTTCCTCGGCGGGGCCGACGACCAGAATCGACAGCGGGACCAGCGCCAGCAGCGTGGTTAGGTAGCCCTCCTCGGCCAGTTGCGTCACCGAGTTGCCGGCCAGCGGGAGGCCGAGCGCCTGGGCGGTCAGGATGGCGACGAGGCGGAAGACGAACAGCGCGACGGTCCCGCCGACGACGAAACCGAGCGCGCGACCGGTCGGCGAGCGGACGTTGAGGTAGTCGAACCCGTGACTGGTCGCCCGGAGGAAGACGAGCGCGGCGGCGACGAAGCCCAGTTCCTGGAGGACGAGCGCGGCGACGAACTGCGTGAGCGCGTCGAGCGACACCACGATAGCCGGAATCGACAGCAGGACGCCCAGGACGATTCCCAGCACGGTGAGGCCGGTGGCGACGCCGACCCGCCGGAGCGGACTGGCCGCGGAGTGTGACATCACGGAGAAGTGACAACGCGAGACGACAAATAGATTGCCGGGCGGCCGACCGCGCCGCGAGGGCCGGATTCGGCGGGGCGCGGGGTTCGACGAGGCGCGAAACACGACGAACGTTTAAACCGGCTGAGACCCTACGGACGCCCATGAAGTGGAAGGCAGACTGGGGACTTCGCGGGCGGATGGCGCTGACGATGTTCCTGCTGTTCGCGCTGTACATCGTGTTCATCGGCGTCCTCTCGCAGTTCGTCCAGATACTCTCCCTCGTACTGATAATGGGCGCGTTCTCGCTCGCCCAGTTCTTCTTCAGCGACAGGATTACGCTGTGGAGCATGGGCGCACACGAGGTCAGCGAACAGGAGTACCCCGAACTCCACCGGATGGTCGGTCGACTGAGCCAGCAGGCCGACCTGCCCAAGCCGACGGTCGCCGTCTCGGACAGTCGCGTCCCGAACGCGTTCGCCACCGGGCGCTCCCAGAAGAGTTCGGCGGTCTGCGTGACGACCGGCCTGCTCAACACCCTCGACAGCGACGAACTGGAGGGCGTGCTGGCCCACGAACTCGCCCACGTCAAGAACCGCGACGTGATGGTGATGACCATCGCGTCGTTCCTCTCGACCCTCGCGTTCCTCGTGGTCCGGTGGGGCTGGTGGTTCGGCGGCGGCGACGACGACAGCCCGCAGGTGTGGGTCGCCATCCTCGCCTCGCTGGTCGTCTGGATCGTCAGCTTCCTGCTCATCCGGACGCTCAGCCGCTACCGCGAGTTCGCGGCCGACCGCGGCGGCGCGAGCATCACCGGCAAGCCCTCGGCGCTGGCGTCGGCGCTGATGACCATCGACGGCCGGATGGACAAGGTCCCCAAGCGGGACCTCCGCGAGAAGTCGGAGATGAACGCGTTCTTCATCATCCCCCTGAAGGGCGACTTCATCGGGAAAATCTTCAGCACCCACCCGAGCACCGAAGCGCGGGTCGAGCGCCTGCGCGACCTCGAACGCGAGATGGAGTCGGCCTGAGCGGGGACGCGGGTCGAATCGGCTCGGTCGAGCCGATTCGACCGAATACGAACCGTGCGCTGTTCTTTCGGGTGTCAGTTCCGTGGTGCGAGTCGCGACGCGCCGCGTCGCGACTCGCACCACGGACAATCGAGCCCCCGGTTCAGGGAATCTTGACGTACGCGTAGCCGTCGGCCTGCAACTTCGCGAGTTCGCCCACGCCCGTGGGCACCGTCTCGATACCGTCGAGGAGGTCCGACTCGTCCACGCCCCGGGAGTCGAGGCTGTTCCGGCACGCGAGTAGCGAGACGCCGTTCTCCGCCAGGGCCTCGACGCGTTCGGGGTCGGTCGAGTCGGTTGTCAGCAGGGCGACGCCGTCGCCGTTCGCCACGAGCGCGGACGACTCGACCGCGGTCGAGTCGTCCGCGAGCAGGTTCTCGACGTTCGACACCGCGTGGTCCTGTTCGCCGCGTTCGCCGCTGAAGTGGAGTACGACGTTCACGGTTGCGTCTTCGGTCCGGGTCACCGTCTGCGTGTCGGCGGGCGGGTTTCGGTACCGCCTCTTTTTGTCGCCGGGTGCGTAGACGGCCCCATGGGATTGTTCGACGGACTGCGGGAGGTGCTCGGCATCCGCGCGGAGGCCGACGCCACGCGGAAGGCCGACCCCGAGGACCTCTTCGGGATGAGCACGGCTCACATCACGATGGAAGCGGAGTTGGGCTACGAACCGACCGGCGACGCCGCGCTGTTCTTCTCGGAGGTCGACAACACCGACTTCTCGACGGTGGTCGAGGAGGTCCGCGAGATACTCGACGTGGGCGAGGAGGAGACGGGCACCCGCACCGAGGACTTCGTCGACGACTACGGCTACTCGTGGATCGTGTTCTGCGACTCGGACTTCGAAGACCTCGTGACCAGCATCCACTTCGCCTCCGACACCCTCATCGAGCGCGACTACGGGTCGCGGCTTCTCGGAGCGATGTTCGCGTTTCGGAAGGACGACCAGCTCGCCTACTGGGTGTACTCGTTCCGCCGCGGGGCGTACTACCCGCTGGTGCCGAAGGGGACGAGTGACCGCGACTCGAAGGCGGAGTTCAAACTCGAGAGCAACCTGGACGGCGAACTCTCGATAGAGAAGGACAAGGAGTACTGGTACGCGCTGTTGCCCGACACGCCCGGCGCCCACCCCTGGGAGTGAATTCGGGACGACTTGGCGGGACGGACTTCGGCCGGCATTTAAAGGGAGTTGTTCGAACAAGCCTCAGTTACACGCAGGTCGGTTCAGTATCGCCCACCGAGAACCGTGTCCGAGTACGATGGTCGAAGGCTGGGAGAGGGTGTCGGTGAACACTGGCGCCGACTCGTCGGGGCGGCAGGCGGCAGACGCCTCGTCGTCGGACTGGGCGGCGCCTACGTCGCGGTCGGGGCCGCGCGCGCACTTTTCGTCGTGGCCACGGGACGGCCGTCGCTGGCGGCGGTCGTGGATTTCCTGCTCGTCGGCGTCCCCGGCCTCATCGTCCTGTACGGCGGCGTTCGACTGTCGGAAACCGCCATCGACCCGGACACGTATCCGCGAATCGTCGCCTGGTGTCTGGCCGGGTTCGTCGTGGTGCTGGCCGTAATCGAACTGCTGAACCTCGAACCCGGGGTGACTATCGCCTATCCCCGGTGGTCGTTCACCCTCGGAACCGCGTTCGGAATCGCGGCCGGGTTCGGTGTCGGCGTGAACGACGCGCGCGCGCCATCACGCACGCACGAGCGGTCGAGCGGCACAACCGAACCCTCGAACGCCAGAACGACCGACAGGACTCGTTCGCCCGGATGGTCGCCCACGAACTCAAGAACCCGCTCTCCATCGCCCAGATATACCTCGAACGAGTCGCCGAGGGCGACGACGCCGCGTTCGGGGAAGTGAAGACCGCGCTCGAACGCGTCGAGGAGATGATAGAGATCATCCTCGTGACCGCGCGCGGAACTGGCGGTTCGCCCGACCGCGAGACGGTTTCGCTGGACGCGGTCGCGACCGAGGCGTGGGCCGACCTGCCGGTCGAGGGCGCAGACCTCGTCGTCGAAACCGAGCGGACGGTGACCGCGGACCCGATTCACCTGCGGCACCTGCTCGAGAACCTGTTTAAGAACGCGGCAGAACACGGCTCCGCGAGCCCTCGCCAGAACGACGGAGACGCGGCGGAGCACGGCGACGGCCGGCTGACGGTCCGCGTCGGGGCGCTCTCGGACGGATTCTACGTCGAAGACGACGGCCCGGGTATCCCCGAAGACGAGCGCGAGGCCGTCTTCGAGGCCGGCCACACCACGGACCGCGACGGAATCGGGATAGGGCTGACGTTCGTCGTTCAACTGGTCGAGGCGTACGGCTGGCACTGCAGCGTCACGGACGGCGCCGACGGCGGTGCGCGCTTCGAGTTCACGGCGGTCGACGGAGTCTCGCCCGGCGGCGAGACACCCCGTCTCGACGCCGTGACGACGAGTCGACGCGAGCCGCTGGAGTTCAGTTCTCGACGCACCGCGGGAGTTCGACCTCGAAGATGGCGCCCCGCGGGTCGTTGTCGCGCACCGAGAGTCGGCCGCCGTAGGACGACACCAGCGTGTCGGCCAGAAATAGCCCGAAGCCGTGGTCGCCGCCGTCGGCCGCCTCGAAGACGTCGGGCTTGTCCGGGTCGGGGATTCCCGGTCCGTTGTCGGCGACGCGGACCGTCACCGTCTCGGCGGCCTCCGTGACCCGGAGGTCGACCCGGGGCGTCTCGCTGTCGTTGTGTTCGACGGCGTTCGAGAGCAGGTTGCCGAACACCCGCGAGAGCGCTTCGTTCGCGACCACGCAGGCGTTGTCCGGGACCTCGGCGTCGAACTCCGCCGCCTCGAACGTCGAACCGACCCGTTCGAGTTCGGCCGCGAGGAGGTCGGCGAGTTCGACGCGTTCGAGGTCGGCCTCGTTCAGCACGGTCCGGGTGACGGTCCGCGAGGAACGAATCAGGTCGGTTGCGTCCTTGCTCTGGGCCTCTACAGTGTCCAGCCACTCCGCGCCGTCGGCGTCGACGTGTTCCCGGAGGATGGCGGCGTGGCTCTGGACCACCGAGAGGTCGTTGAGGATGTCGTGGCGCAGCAGGCGGTTCAGGAAGAAGACGGCGTCCCTGGCCCGCCTGACCTCGGCCGCCTCTCGGCGGACCCTGACGACGAGGACGCCGGACGTGAAGCCGACGATGGCGCCCGCGTCGGCCGCGAACAGCAGGCTGAACGCGGCCTCGCCGACGGCGTGTTCCTCCGCGAGTCGGATGGCGACGGTGAACCCCTGGATGCAGAGCATCGTGGCCAGGCCGCCGACCGACCAGAAGAAGACGCGCCACTCCTTCGCGGCCGGGAGTTCGCTCGCGCGGAGCCAGTAGCCGGCGTAGACGACCGTCCCCGAGAGCACGAGTCCGAACGCCAGCGCGACGACCGACGGCGCGAGGATGCCGTCCGACTGGAGGTCCTCGACCAGGTTCAAAATCGCGCCGAGCGAGAGGAGCACGCCGAGTCCGGTCACCGCCCACGGGGCGAACCCCGAGCGAGCGTCTTCTGCGGCGAGAGACGGGCGGTCCATGGACGTTCGTCCCGACGTTTCGTAGTAACTACCATAAGTTTCGCGTATCCGGGCGCGCCCGGAGAGACTTCGTCCGGCGGTTTCGGAACGATGTCGGGGAGCAGCTACAGAATCCATCTGATTCGCGACACATCCGACCCGACGGGACGGTCCGTCCGGAGATACTCAGTTAAGCGGACATTTTCGCCCCGGCGGCGCACTTTTCCGGTATATATACTCGTCTCGACGGCCGGCCGTGGCCCATTCAGTCTGCCAGTTTCACTTTCACTTTGGTGTTAACGGGGATTTATATGTGGAGGGGCACAAGGCAGGAATACGATGCCAGACGAAGACCTCGAAGAACTCCCAGGCGTCGGCCCCGCCACGGCCGAGAAGCTCCACGAAGCAGGTTTCGACTCCTATCCCAGTCTCGCGGTCGCCAGCCCCGGCGAACTCTCCAACACCGCAGACGTCGGCGAGTCGACCGCCGCCGACATCGTCCAGGCCGCCCGGAAGGCCGCCGACGTCGGCGGCTTCGAAACCGGTTCCGCGGTGCTCGAACGCCGCGAGCAGATCGGTAAGCTCAGCTGGAAGATCGACGAAGTCGACGACCTGCTCGGCGGCGGCGTCGAAACCCAGTCGATCACCGAGGTGTACGGCGAGTTCGGTGCCGGCAAGTCCCAGGTCACCCACCAGCTCGCGGTCAACGTCCAGCTTCCCCGCGAACACGGCGGCCTCGGCGGCAGCGCCATCTTCGTCGACAGTGAGGACACGTTCCGGCCCGAGCGCATCGACGACATGGTCCGCGGCCTTCCCCACGAGTCGCTCCAGGCCGCGATGGACGAGCGCGAGATCGAGGGCACGCCCGACGACGACGAGGCGATGGAACTGCTGATCGAGGACTTCCTCGACAAGATCCACGTCGCGAAGGCGTTCAACTCCAACCACCAGATGCTGCTGGCCGAGAAGGCCCAGGAACTCGCGAGCGAGCACGCCGAGAGCGAGTGGCCCGTCCGCATCCTCTGCGTCGACTCGCTCACCGCTCACTTCCGCGCCGAGTACGTCGGCCGTGGTGAACTCGCCGAGCGCCAGCAGAAACTCAACAAACACCTCCACGACCTCGACAAGGTCGGCAACCTCCACAACGTCGCGGTGCTGGTGACCAACCAGGTCGCCTCGAACCCCGACTCGTTCTTCGGCGACCCGACCCAGCCCATCGGCGGCAACATTCTGGGCCACAAGTCCACCTTCCGTATCTACCTTCGCAAGTCGAAGGGCGACAAGCGCATCGTCCGACTGGTCGACGCGCCGAACCTCGCCGACGGCGAGGCGGTCATGCGCGTCCAGGACGGCGGTCTGAAGCCCGAGTAGTCGGAACGCATCGGCCCGCAGCCTTTTCGCCGACACTCCCTAGCCTCGTAGGGAATGCGTGCACGCACCGGCTTCGCCGTCGTGCTCACGGCCGTTCTGGTCGCGCTGTCGGCGCTCGTCGTCCGACCCTTCCTGAGCTACGTCCTCGCGGCGATACTGCTGGCGTTCGTCCTCCACCCGGTCCAGGAGCGACTGGAACCCCGCGTCGGCCCGCGAACGTCGGCGCTCGCGCTCGTCTGTCTCGCTATCGCGGTCGTCGTCGTGCCGACCGGTCTGTCCCTCCGGACCGCACTCGAACAGGTCGGCGACGTGCCGACGAGCGTCGCGGAACTCCCGGCGTTCCGGTCGCTCGAACGACTGCTCCGGCGAACGCTCGGCGTCGACGTCCAGATCGGGGTCGCGCTTCGGGGGCTTCTCGACCGGTTCACCGCCGCCGTCGGCGACCGGGCGTCGCGGCTGGTTCGGTCGGGGTTCCACGCCTTCCTCGGCGGCCTCCTGCTGTTGTTCCTGCTCTACTACCTGCTCGTGGACGGCGAGCGGTTCGTCGGGTGGGCGAAACACGTCACACCGCTCCCCCGCTCGGTCCAGGACGAACTGTACGCCGAGGCCGAGCGGACCACCTGGGCGGTGCTGAAGGGTCACGTCTTCGTCGCCGTCGTCCAGGGGTTCGTCTCGGGAATCGGCCTGTTCGTCGCGGGCGTTCCGGACGCGATCTTCTGGACGGTCGTGATGATGTTTCTGGCGATGGTGCCGATAATCGGCGTCGCACCCGTGCTGGGCGGGGCGACCCTCTACCTGCTGTCCCAGAGCCGACCGCTCGCGGCCGTGCTGATGGTCGTCTACGGCATGACCGTGGTCGCGATCACCGACGACTACCTTCGGGCGCTGGTCGTCGACAAGGAGTCGTCGCTCCACTCGGCCACCGTCCTGCTCGGCGTGTTCGGCGCGGCCTACCTCTTCGGCGCCGTCGGCCTGTTCGTCGGGCCGATACTGCTCGGCCTCTCGAAGGCGACCATCGAGGTGTTCAGCGACTACTACGACCTGGCGGGGTGAGGGCGGGCCCGAGAGAAAAGCGGTTCGCCGCGTTCAGTCCTCGTCCTCTTCGGTCGTCGTCTTATCCAACTCCTTCTCGCCCTCGTAGATCTCCGCGCCGTCCTGGACGACCTTCTCGGCGAGCACCGCGCACTTCACCCGCATCGGGCTGATGTCCACCCCGAGCATGTCGATGACGTCGTCGCGGTCCATCTCGGCCATCTCCTCGACCGACATGCCTCGAAGCTTCTGGGAGAGCATGCTCGCGCTGGCCTGGCTGATGGCGCAACCGTCGCCGCGGAACGCCACGCGTTCGATGGTCTCTTCGTCCTCGTCGAGTTTCACGTCGATGGCGATCTCGTCGCCGCACATCGGGTTCTCGCCAGCGTGAGTGTAGGTCTTCTCGTCCAGTTCCCCGTAGTTGCGGGGGTTCTTGTAGTGATCGAGAATCTGCTGGCGATACATGTCCGAGCCCATGGTCATCTTGGTTCGGGCTAGGCGAGTGTTCGGTAAAAGGATTCCGTCGAGAAACGCGGCGGAGACGGACGAAAGACGGGACGAACTCAGACGACGTAGCCGATGAGTGCGGCGTCGAGCACCAGCAGGAGTGCGACCAGCGAACTCGTCCGGAACGCCATCTTGAGCCGGGTCGGCAGTTCCGCGAGGGTCGCGTTCCGGGCGTTCTTCGTCTCCCACCACGCCCAGAGGCTGGTGAGCGCGAACAGGCCGTACAGCGTCATCATGGCGACGATGGCGGTGCCGCGGTCGCCCGGCGGGAGTTCGTTGTCGTAGAGTCGCCACAGCGCCGCGCCGCCGGACGCGCCCATCACCAAGATACCGCTGAAGGCGAACCACTTCAGCGAGTCGAGCACGTCGAGCGCGAACTCGGGGTTGTCGTTGCGCCGCGCCGCCGGGATGACGAGCATCGCGGTGACGAGGTAGCCGCCGGTCCAGAGGACGGCCATCAGGACGTGGGCACTCATCGCGACCGCGAGAGTCCAATCTACCATGCGCGGCTGTGCGGACGGCGGCGGTATAAAGCGGGTTGATTCAGTCCCGTGAGAGACGACACCATCACCGATGTAACTGGAACCGACAGACAGCAGCGCCACGGTCAACAGCACCACGCAGTCGACAGTACCGCTACGGCCGGCAGCACCACACAGTCGACAATACCGCGACTCACACGATGCAAGCGAGTACCCGCACCGCAACCGCCTCGGCCACAGACCTCCCCAACCGATTCCTTCGCGTCCCTCCGTGACGCTCAGTCATCCCTCGCGCAGGATGGTCGCGGCACGAGGCCGCGATCAACCCGTGCGCGCCGAGTCGACGGTGGAGACGCGCGTCGCGTCAGGTCGCCGCGTTCTCCGACCGCTCGGTCGCCAGCCCGTACTTCGCGGGGTCGATCTCCTCGACCGACGGGACGCCCCGGAGGAGCGGGTGGGCCAACCAGAAGGCCGTCACGAACAGGAACCCGACACCTGCGGCGGCGACCACGGCGGTGGGCGACCAGAGGTCCCCGGCCGCGCCGCCGAGCAACGACCCGAACGGCGCCGCAGCGGTCGAGACGCTCATCCCGACCGACGACACCCGCCCGAGCAAGTCGTCCGGGACGACCGACTGCTTGAACGCCGCGAAGACGACGTTCGTGACGCCGACGGGAATCCACGCGAAGAAGAACAGCGCGGCGGTGCCGAGCGTCCACGGACTCGCCAGCGCGGCCAGCCAGAGCGACCCGCCGATTCCGAACCCGACCGTCGAGAGCGCGAACAGCGAGTAGCGCTTCATCGGCGAGGCGACCAGCGCCCCGACCAGGATGCCGCCCGTCACGGCCGCCAGCAGGAGGCCGTAGGTTTCGGCACCGCCGCGGGCCTCGGCGAACGCCGGCAGGACCGCCATCGCGGCCCCGATGGTGAAGTTGACGACGACCGACCCGGCCATCACGGGGACGAGGATGGTCCCGCGGACGTAGTCGACGCCCTCGCGGAGTTTCGCGAGATAGTCGGCCAGCGCCGCGGCGTCTTCGTCTCGCTCGGCGCGGTCGGCCTCCGGGACCCCCGCAAGCGCGAACAGTCCGGCCGCGGCGGCGAACGTCACCGAGTCGATGGCGTAAATGGCGACCGCGCCGACCACCGCGACCAGCACGCCGCCCGCGGCGTTGAACGCGAGGTCGACACCCTGGTAGGCGAACGAGAACGCCGAGTTGGCGTCGACGAGTTCGTCGTCGTCGACGATTCGGGGAAGCGCGGCGGTCTCGGCCGGATAGACGAACTGGTTGGCCAGCGAGAGCACCGGCATCACGACCAGCACGAGTCCGACCGTGAGGTGGCCGGTCAGCCACGCGAGCGGGACGACCAACACCAGCAGGGCCTGGACTATCTGGGAGGCGACGAGCGTCCGGCCGATTTGCCAGCGGTCGACAAGCGGGCCGGCCAGAAACTGGAGCGCCTGCGGAGCGAGCACCAGCGCACCCGCCAGTCCGGTGTAGAACGACGACCCGCCGAGTTCGAGCACCAGCCACATCGCCGCGACGTAGTAGAGGCTGTCGCCCGCGTTCGTGACGAGGCGGCCGGCGAACAGCCGACGGAAGGTGGGGTTACGGAGTACCGATTTCATGGAGGACGGAAGGAGTTCCCGTCAAAAAGGTGTTCGCAGAAATACACTTCTGTCGGCGAGCGAAGCGAACGTCGTTTCTGTTGAGATGTTTATAATATGACGACGCAAACCGGCTCGGTCAGCCCCGAAACGCCCGGACGTAGAGGTACAGCAGTACTGCCACGGTCGCAACGAGGGCGAGGAGGACGCCGACGGCGAGGAGCCAACCGTACCAGGGAGACGCTTGCGCGGACATCGGGTCGAAAGAGAGGCCGAACCGTCGTAACTGTTCGGCGGCAGGAACGTCTCGTCAGGCGTCGCCCGCGACCTCTCGCTCGAAGCGGTCGGCGAACTCGCGGACGTACTCGGCCCGCCCTGCCGCGAGTTCGCGGCCCACGTCGGTGTACATCCGGTCGGGGAGGTCAAGTAGCTTCTTGTGAATGTGGTTAAACTGGGTCGCGCCGGCCGCGGAGTCGTCGGCGGCCGGCGGTAGGTCGGGGTCGTGCATCGGCGAGCAGAGTTCGCCGCCGTAGGCGAAACACCGGGCGACGCCGACCGCGCCCAGCGCGTCCAGGTTGTCGGCGTCCGAGAGGAGTTTCGCTTCGAGCGTCCGGGGTTCGACGTCGTTCGAGTAGCGGTGGGCGCGGATGCAGTGTCGGACCGCCTCGATGGTTTCGGCGTTCGCGCCGAGGTCAGCCAGAATCTCGGCCGCCTCGCTCGCGCCCCACTCGGCGTGGTCCGCGATTTCGCCGCGGTCTTCCTTCCCTCGGCCGACGTCGTGGAGCCAGACCACCGCGAACAGCACGTTCTCGTCGACCGGGTCGTCGCAGTCGGCCGCCAGCGTCTCGGCGAGGCGGGCGACCCGCCGGACGTGCTGCCAGTCGTGGGCCGGCGAAACTCCTCCGAAGTACGTCCGGGCGCGCTCTCGGACTTCGTCTTGCATGGGAGAGCCGACCGGCGAAACTGTCAAAAGCGTGTCGGAGGTCGAGTGGTGGTAAGCGACGGAAGCAGATTCGGGTCACGGCGTGCGCTGGCTTGCGGTTACTCATCGTCATCGGGAGTAGCTAGCTGCCCCGTCTCCTCGTCTAACTCACAGCGATACGGAACGGGGTAAAGACCACGACGAAGTGAAGATACGCCCGAGAACGCGCTCAGGCGAAAATCTGCCGAGCGTCGTCCAGACCCTCGACGAGCGCGTCGATTTCGTCGGTCGTGTTGTAGAGGTAAAACGACGCGCGGGCCGACGCCGCGACGCCGAGTTTGTCGTGGAGCGGCTGGGTGCAGTGGTCGCCCGCCCGGATGGCGACCGCGTGGTCGTTGAGGATGGACGCGAGGTCGTGGGCGTGGACGCCGTCGAGGTTGAATCCGACCAGGCCGCCGCGCTCGGTGGGGTCGGTGGGACCGTAGATTTCGATGTCGCCGAACTCGGCCAGGCGGTCGAGGGCGTACTCGGTCAGAGCCTCCTCGTGGCGCTGGATTTTGTCCAGTCCGATGTCGTCGGTGTAGTCTGCGGCCTCGGCGAACGCGATTCCTTGTGCGATGGAGGGCGTGCCGGCCTCGAACTTCCACGGCAGGTCGTTCCAGGTCGACTCCTCGTAGGTGACCTTCCGAATCATGTCGCCGCCGTAGAGGTACGGCTCCATCTCCTCGAGAATCTCCTCCTTACCGTAGAGGCCGCCGATGCCGGTCGGGCCGGCCATCTTGTGGCCAGAGAAGGCGTAGAAGTCGACGTCGAGGTCCTTCACGTCCACGGGGCGGTTCGGCACCGCCTGCGCGCCGTCGCCGAAGATGAGCGCGTCGTGGTCGTGGGCGATGTCGGCCAGTTCGGCGATGGGGTTGACGGTGCCCAGCGAGTTCGAGACGTGGACCGCGCTCACCAGTTTCGTGTCGTCGGTGATCAGTTCCTTCGCGGCCTCCATGTCGAGGTGGCCCTCGTCGGTGACGGGGATGTACTTCACGTCCGCGCCGGTCTTCTTGGCCGTCTGCTGCCAGGTGACCAGCGAGGCGTGGTGCTCCATCTCGGTGAGGACGACCTCGTCGCCGGGACCGAGTTCGTTCAGGCCCCACGAGTAGGCGACCAGGTTCTCGGCCTCGGTGGTGTTCTTCGTGAACACCATCTCCTCGCGGCCGTCGGCGCCGACGAAGTCGGCGATGGTGTCGTGGGCCTCCTCGTAGGCGATGGAGGCCTCCTGGCTCAACTGGTGGATGCCCCGGTGGACGTTGGCGTTGTACTCGTAGTAGTACTCGCTGATGGCCTCGACGACCCGCTTGGGGGTCTGGGTCGTCGCGGCGTTGTCGAGGTAGACGACCTGTTGGCCGTCGAACTCCCGCTGGAGCACGGGGAAGTCCTCCCGTATGCGCTCGACGTCGAGCGCGTCCGATTTCTGAATTCCCATTAGGCCGACCTAAGAGTCGAAGGATGAACATTCCTTCGGTCCGAGCGCCCTCGCGTAACCGCGAGTGGTTACGCGGCGCCTCGGCACCGTGCCGAGACGCCGCGTCGAGGTGCTAGGTTGAAGCGCCGCGACGGACCGGGTAACTCCGCCCGGGTGATTCCTCCTCGAACCTCGAAACGCGAGGCCCGCGCCGACCGCGGGCCGCGGTCGGCGCGGGCCGGGAACGTCGTTAAGAGCCTGGGCCCCTTTCGGGCGGTATGGTCTCGAAACGCCGACTCGCCGCGAGTCTCCTCCTGCTCGGACTGGCGTTCGTCGGGGCGTTCCACGCCGTCGCGGCGTTCGTCTACGACACCGGACTCGCGCCGGTCGGCGTCGGAATCGTGGGCGTCTCGATGCTGAGCCTCATCGTCGTGAACCTGCCGATGCTCGGGGAGGGCGACGGCTCCGAGAGCGACGAGACGGACCGCGAGAACTGAGAGCCGGAGCCAGGCTTCGAACTCGCCCGACGCCTACATCCGGAGGAACTGGGCGTGGCGCGTCGACTCGACGTCGAGGACGTTCGCCTCGTCGACGAATCCCTCGCGAACCGCGAGGTCGACCGCCTCGGTGCCGACGATGTTTGCGACCGACGCCCGGGCGAGGCTGTCGGCGACCGCGCTCTCGTCGACGGACTCGCCGCCGTAGAACTCCTCGGTGACCGTCAGCGAGATGGCGCCCTCCTCGAACGTCTCGCCGAGCACGTCGTCGTCGCAGACTGCCACGAGCAACCCCTCGTCGGTCTGGCGTTCGTTGAGTATCATCGATTCCCGTGCTGTTGGACGAGTTCCTCCTCGGCGGCCTCGCGCATCCGTTCGGCCTCCTCGGCGACCTCCTCGGCCTCGTCGTACTCGCCGACCTCTTCGAGCGCGCGGGCCTTCTCTTCGAGCACCTGGGCGTTGCGCAGGCCGAGTCGAATCGCGTTGTCGATGCTGTTGAGCGCGTCCTCCGAGAGGCCCCGCTCCAGCAGGAAGAACCCGCGGTTGAACCACGCTTCGGCGAAGCGCTCGTCTATCTCGACGGCGCGTTCGGCATGTTCGAGCGCCTGTTCGCTCCGGCCGGACTCCCAGAGCGCGTAGGCGAGGTTGGTCTCGGCGGTGGCGGCGTGCTCGCTATCGTCGTCGATACGAAGCCCTTCCTGGTACGCGCCGATGGCCTCGTCCCACTCTTCGAGTTGGGAGTGGGCCGCGCCCTTGTTCACCCAGGCCTCCTGTTCGAGTTTGCTCCCCTCGTCGGCGAAGTAGGCGGTCCGCTCGAAGGTGTCGGCGGCCTGCTCGTAGCGGTTGATGCTCATGTAGTTCAGCCCCACGTCGAGCAGTTCCTCGGCGTCGACGGCGTCGTTCGAGACGTTCTGCTCGTCGAGCAGGTCGGCGACGACCCGCGAGTCGACGGGGTCGACCTTGTCGGGGTCGACGTCGAGTTCGGGCGGGTCGAGGTCGAACTCCTCGTAGGGGTCGTCGAAACCGTCGCCCTCCGAGAAGCGGTGGGGACGGTCCTCGTCCTTCGGGTCGGTCATGTGGGACGGATTTGGGATTCAGCGGGGTTAAGACCTGCGCCATCGGTTCGTCTACGCGGTGTTCTCGGGCGTGGTAGAGTCGTGGCTTTTCAGTCGGTACGGAATGTGAGATGCGGCGACCGGAGAACCGCAATGCGACAACGACTGTGACCGCGGCCGCGACGGCAGAACGACAGCAGCGCAGACCGCTACTCACACGATACAAATGAGCAACCGCACCGCCACCGCAAGCCACACCCTCCCCAGCCGACTCCTTCACGCCCTTTCGGGCGCTCAGGCGTCCCTCGCGCGAACGCGGCGCTCCGCGCCGCGTTTCCGCGCGCCGTCACCAAATCCAGTTTCGCGCTTCTTCACAGCCGCCGCGGCGCGCGAAGTCGCACCCGTCAGGGTGCGACCGTGCGAGGGAGTCGGTTGGGGAGGCGTGTGGCTGCGGTGCTGTCGCGGTGCGGGTTCTCATTTGTATCGCGATTAGCTAGCTTCATTTGCGCTTTAATCGTCGCAAGTGCGGAGTCGTCTCAGCCACTTGCTCCGACGCGAACCGAGATTAACCTCACAACGTAGCGCGACCACCTACCTTCAAGCCGGAACCCGTCAACATCGTACGCATGCGACTGTTCGTCAGCGTCGACCTGCCCGACGACCTCGCGGAGAAAGTCGCGGCTATTCAGGAGGAGTTCGCCGACGCCTCCGGCCTGAACTTCACCGACCCCGGCCAGGTCCACGTCACGCTCAAGTTCCTCGGCGACGTGACCGACGGCGAACTTCCGCGGGTCAAGAACGCCGTCCGGCGCGCGGTCGGCAAGGCCGACGTCGGCCCCTTCGAGGCGACCTACGAGGGTCTGGGCGTCTTCCCGGACATCAGCTACATCAGCGTCGTCTGGCTCGGAGTCACCGACGGCACCGAGGAGATGACCGCCCTCCACGAGGCCATCGAGCGCGAGGTGACGCGACTCGGCTTCGACCCCGAGGACCACGACTTCACGCCCCACGTCACGCTCGCCCGGATGGAGCACGCGGGCGGTAAGGAACTGGTCCAGGACAACGTCGAGGAGCTGGAACCGACCGTCGGCACCGTCGAGGTGTCCGAGATCCACCTGACCGAGAGCGTGCTGACCGAGGAGGGACCGGAGTACTCGACGCTCGAATCGTTCGCGCTCGAATGACCGCCGCCGAGTCGCCGTCT
Source organism: Halorussus vallis (assembly GCF_024138165.1). Taxonomy (NCBI): domain Archaea; kingdom Methanobacteriati; phylum Methanobacteriota; class Halobacteria; order Halobacteriales; family Haladaptataceae; genus Halorussus; species Halorussus vallis. The sequence continues at coordinate 2,168,455 of NZ_CP100000.1, forward strand.
AGCGTCCGAATCCGCCTTGCAGAGGAGCGCGACGCGCCCACCATTCGGGACATCTACGCGCCGGCGGTCACCGACTCGGCCATCTCCTTCGAGGAAGAACCGCCGACCGAAGCCGAGATGCGCGAGCGAATCGCCGACACCCTGCCCGAGTACCCCTGGCTGGTCTGTGAGCGGGGAGGCGGCGACGAAAACGACGACGACGACAGGGACTCCGAAGTCGCGGGCTACGCCTACGCCGGTCGGCACCGCAAGCGGCCGGCCTACCGGTGGTCGGTGGACGTCTCCGTTTACGTCGCCAAGAACCACCGGCGGGCGGGGATCGCCCGCGGCCTCTACGAGTCGCTGTTCGCGCTCCTCCGGTTGCAGGGGTTCGTGAACGCCTACGCCGGCATCGCCCTGCCGAACGACGCAAGCGTGGCGCTCCACGAGTCGTTCGGCTTCGAACCGGTCGGCGTCTACGAGTCGGTCGGGTACAAGCGCGGAGCGTGGCGCGACGTCGGGTGGTGGCAGAAGCGGTTGCGCGATAGGCCCGACGACCCCGGCGACCCGCGGAGTCTGGCAGAAGTCGAAGTGGGCGAGAGCGAGCAGTTCGAAAGCGCGCTGTCGGCGGGCGAGGCGGCCCTCGGACGCTGAACGAGCGGCCGGCCCCAAAGCAACACGATTTTAAGCCACGGCGGGGAAGAACGTGGTACCATGAGCAAGAAGTCGAAGGCGAAGAAAAAGCGCCTCTCGAAACTCGACCGGCAGAACAGCCGCGTCCCCGCGTGGGTCATCATGAAGACCGACCGCGAGACGATGCGAAACCCCAAGCGCCGCAACTGGCGCCGCAACGACACTGACGAATAATGAGCGCCAACGACTTCGAGGAGCGTGTCATGACCGTGCCGCTCCGGGACGCCAAGGCCGAAGCGAAGCACAAGCGCGCCGACAAGGCGATGTCGCTCGTCCGCGACCACCTCGCCCAGCACTTCAAGGTAGAGGGCGAAGAGGTCCGACTCGACCCCTCCATCAACGAGGCCATCTGGTCGCGCGGCCGCAAGAAGCCCCCGAGCAAGCTTCGCGTCCGCGCCGCGCGCTTCGAGGAAGAGGGCGAGACGATAGTCGAAGCGGAACACGCCGAGTAGAGCTTTGTTCCGCGCCGCCTTTTTCGGGTCGTCGTACGTCGGCGTCTTCGCGCGAGCGACTGACGAGTATCTCCTCGTCCGTCCCGACGTCGAAGGCGACCTCGTCGCCGACCTCGGCGAGGAACTCGGCGTCGAAACCGTCGAAACCACGGTCGGCGGTTCGTCGACGGTCGGCGCGCTCGCCGTGGGCAACGAGAACGGCCTACTGGTGAGCGGCCGCGCGACCGACCGCGAGCGCGACCGCATCGCCGAGGCCATCGACGCGCCCGTGGTGGAACTCCCCGGCAAGATCAACGCCGCGGGCAACGTCGTCCTCGCCAACGACCAGGGCGCGTACGTCCACCCCGACCTGCCCCGGGAGGCGATTCGGGCCGTCAAGGACGCGCTCGACGTGGAGGTCGAACGCGGCGAACTCGCCGACGTCCGCACGGTCGGCACCGCCGCGGTGGCGACCAACCGCGGCGTGCTCTGTCACCCGAAGGCGACCGACGACCAACTCGACACGCTGGAGGACGTGCTGGGCGTGCCCGCCGACATCGGCACCATCAACTACGGCGCGCCGCTGGTCGGGTCGGGCCTGCTCGCCAACGAGAACGACTACGTGGTCGGCCAGGACACGACCGGTCCCGAGATGGGCCGCATCGAAGACGCGCTCGGCTACATCGACTGAGTTCTCGCCTCGCCTTCTCGCGTTTTCGTCACTTCCCTCGTTTTCGTCACTTTCGCGTTTCCATCTTCAGTCTCTCGCTCACTCGTCCTCCGTCTCCCGTTCGAGCGTTGCGAGTGCCGCCGCGGCGGCACTCGCAACGTTTATCTGAATACTTGTTCAACCGTTCTTCCAATGGCACAAGCCAACGACCGACTCCGGCGGCTGGTCGCCGACGAGGTCGGCGACTGCTGCGACGCCGACCTCGAAGCCCACCTCGACGACCTGCGGGCGCTCGACGGCGAAACCGACCCCGACGCGATTCCCGACCGGGTTCGCGTGCTCTCGGCGCTGGCGAGCGACACCCGGTACCGAATCGTCCAACTGCTCGCGGCCGCCGAGGAGGACCTCTGCGTCTGCGAGTTGACCCCGCTGCTCGACGTGAGCGACAGCGCGGTGAGTCACGCGCTCTCGGAGCTAACCGACGCGGGACTCGTCTCGCGGCGCAAGCAGGGCAAGTGGCGCTACTACGGCGCGACCGAGCGCGCCGAGGCGCTGCTCGGCGCGCTCGGGGATGGCGCAGTGAGTGCGGAGGTCGAACGATGAGCGAGCGCGTCGGAGTCGCGTTCGTCTGCGTCCAGAACGCGGGGCGAAGCCAGATGGCGACCGCGTTCGCGGAGCGCGAGGTGCGCGAGCGCGGCCTCGACTGGCTCGACATCGTCACCGGTGGCACCGACCCCGCCGACCACGTCCACGAGGAGGTCGTCGAGGTGATGGCCGAGGAGGGAATCGACCTCTCGGAGCAGACCCCGCGAGAGGTGACCTTCGAGGAGTTGCAGGACTGCGACTACGTCGTCACGATGGGCTGTTCGGCCAAGGACGTCTGTCCCGCGACGTGGTCGGGCGAGAACCGCGACTGGGGCCTCGACGACCCCGACGGGAAGGACCTCGACGCGGTGCGCGCGATTCGGGACGAAATCGAGTCGCGGGTGGCGGCGCTGTTCGACGAACTGGAGGCCGAGCGTGGGTCGGAGGGCGAGAGCGAGCGCGACGCCGAACCATGAGCGCCGAACCGGCGGAGGAGACGCTGGACTGCGTCGCGGGGTGTTCGCCGAGCGCCAAGTTGGTCTACAAACTGCTGGAGTACGGCGGGCCGCGGACCCAGTCTGAACTGGTCGACGCCGCGGGGTTGTCGCGGGACGCGATTCGCGCGGGCGCCGAGGCGCTCGTCCGGTGCGAGGCGGTGGAGGCGTATCGGGACCCGAGCGACGCCCGGCGGAAGGTGTACGAACTCCGCGACTGAGCCGGTGGGTCGACGGTTTCGGGTCGACGCGCGCCGCGAGCGGGAGCCGCCGACGCGAGTTCCGTCACGCCGTTTCCGAGTAGGAAGATTCTTCCCTCCGGGAACCCCACCTTCACGCATGAGTGAGTTTACTGTTCGCGGTCGCTACCAGGACCGGGACGGCTGGCGGAACTTCGAAACCAGCGTCGAGGCCGAGAACGAGAACGTCGCGCGCGAACACGCCTACGCCAACTTCGGCGGACGCCACGGGCTCAAGCGTACCCAGCTCGAGGTCGAGGAGGTCGAAGCGCGATGATGGGTGGCGGCGGCAACCCCGAACTTCAGGAGCTCTCCCAGCAGCTCCAGCAGCTCGACGAGGAGAAGCAGGAACTCGAAGGCGAAATCGAAGAACTCCGAAACGAGAAGCAGGAGATGGGCGACGCCATCGACACCATCGAGGCGCTCGAAACCGGCTCGGTCGTCCAGGTGCCCCTCGGCGGCGGCGCGCACATCCGTGCGAAGGTTCAGGACATCGACGAACTCGTCGTGGAACTCGGCGGCGGCTACGCCGCGGAACACGAGCAGGACGACGCGGTCGAGACGCTCCAGAGCAAGCAGGACAACGTCGACCAGCGCATCTCCGAACTCCAGGACGACGTGGGCGAACTCGAGCAGGAGAGCTCCCAGCTCGAACAGAAGGCCCAGCAGCTCCAGCAGCAACAGATGCAACAGCAGATGCAGCAGATGCAGGGACAGCAGGGGCAGAACGACGAGGACGAGTAACCGGCGATGTTCGACAGTCTGAAGGATAAGCTCGGGAGTTTCCGCAAGAACGTCGAGGAGACGACCGAGGAGAAAGCGGAGGAAGCCGAGGCCGAGGCCGAAGCGGACGCGGCGGCCGAATCCGGGGCCGACGCGGAAACCGAGGCGAGCGCCGACGCCGCGGCGACCGACGCCGAAACCGCCGGGACCACCGGGTCCGACACCGCCGAGACGTCCGACGCCGCGGTCGCGACGTCGAGCGTCGAACCGGCGACCGAACCCGAATCGGAACCCGAACCGGAGACGGAGACGCAGGACGAGCCGGAGACGGAGCCCGAACCGGAGTCCGACGACGCGTCGTCGGACTCCGAGTCGTCCGGCGGGAGCTTCATGAAGAAGGCGACCTCGTTCGCCAAGGGTCAGATCGTCATCGAGGAACAGGACCTCGAAGACCCGCTCTGGGAACTGGAGATGGCGCTGCTGGAGAGCGACGTCGAGATGAACGTCGCCAAGGAGATTCTAGAGAACATCCGCGAGGACCTCATTGGCGCGACCCGGTCGTTCAGCTCCGAAACCGGCGATGTGGTCCAGGAGGCGCTTGCCGACTCGCTGTTGCAGGTCATCTCGGTCGGCCAGTTCGACTTCGACGAGCGAATCCGACAGGCCGACAAGCCGGTGACCATCATCTTCACCGGCGTCAACGGCGTCGGGAAGACGACGTCCATCGCGAAGCTCTCGCGGTACTTCGAGGAACAGGGCCTCTCGACGGTGATGGCCAACGGCGACACCTACCGGGCGGGTGCCAACGAGCAGATCCAGGAACACGCCGACAACCTCGGCACGAAGCTCATCACCCACGAGCAGGGCGGCGACCCCGCGGCGGTCATCTACGACGCCGTGGAGTACGCCAAGTCCCACGACGTCGACGTCGTACTGGGCGACACCGCGGGTCGGCTTCACACCAACGAGGGCCTGATGGACCAGTTGGAGAAGATCGGCCGCGTGGTCGACCCCGACATGACCCTCTTCGTCGACGAGGCGGTCGCGGGCCAGGACGCGGTCCAGCGGGCCAAGCAGTTCAACGAGGCCGCCGAAATCGACGGTGCGGTTCTGACGAAGGCCGACGCCGACTCGCAGGGCGGCGCGGCCATCTCCATCGCCCACGTGACCGGCAAGCCCATCCTCTTCCTGGGCGTCGGCCAGGGCTACGACGACATCCAGCAGTTCGACCCCGAGGCGCTCGTCGACGACCTGCTTGCCGACGAGGAGTGACCGCCGCGCGTCGGTTACCCCTGCCGTTTTTCGTTCGAGGCTTCCCGATGCTCACGAGCGTGACGAGTCGATGCGGAGAGCATCCAGCGGTCCGGCGGACGGGAGCCGGGAGAAATCGACGACGCGGAAATACGGAGGGAGGACGGTCGGGAGTCGAGCGGACGCGGAGAAGTGAGCCGGTCAGTAGCGGCCGTAGACCGCCACGAGGACGTTGACCGCGATGAGGGCCGACGCGACCAGCCCGAGCGTGAACCACTCGACGGGGAGGTTCCGGAAGAGGAGCCAGTAGGAGAGCGCGAGGAAGACCAGCGCCACGACGATGTTGTAGGCGTCGGCCGCCAGTTCGCCCGCCAACCCCGAGTGCGCTCGCGGCCGGGGCTCGCCGGGCACCTCCTGTTCACCGTTCGCTGCCGCAGTGCCATTTTTGTTATTTAAGTCGCGTGCCATGCATTGAATTCGGGGACGAGCGGGACTTTCCAAGGGAATACAATAAGTGTATCGGCCGGTTCGAGCGGAATCGGACGTTAACGGCGGCGAGACGCCGACACGTGTCGAACTGAAGTTCGGCTAGTGCCGAAGTTCGGGACGGCGGCTTCGGAAGGGGGTGTTTCCGAAACCGCGATTCGAACCTCGCACGCGGCCGTACGAGAAAAAGCCTTTAACGACTACGCGGCCTACTTCACCGTAACAATGGTACTCGACGATCTGGGAACCTCCCTCCGCGGTACCCTCGGCAAACTCAGCGGGCAGACCCGCGTGACCGAGGAGGACGTGGAGGAGGTCGTCAAAGAGATACAGCGGTCGCTGCTCCAGGCCGACGTCGAAGTCGGCATGGTGATGGACCTCTCGGAGTCCATCAAGACCCGCGCGCTCGAAGAGGAGTCGCCCGCGGGCACCTCGGCGCGCGACCACGTGCTACGCATCGTCTACGAGGAGATGGTCGACCTGGTCGGCGACTCCACCGAGATTCCGCTGGAGGACCACACCATCCTGCTCGCCGGCCTCCAGGGGTCCGGTAAGACCACCACGTCCGCGAAGATGGCGGGGTGGTTCGCCAAGAAAGGACTGCGCCCGGCGGTCATCCAGACCGACACCTTCCGGCCCGGCGCCTACGACCAGGCCAAGGAGATGACCGAGCGTGCCGAGGTCGACTTCTACGGCGACCCCGACGGCGAGGACCCCGTCCAGATCGCCCGCGACGGCCTCGAAGCGACCGATGAGGCCGACGTGCACATCGTCGACACCGCCGGTCGCCACGCGCTCGAAGACGACCTCATCGACGAGATCGAGGAAATCGAAGACGCCGTCCAACCCGACATCTCGCTGCTCGTGCTCGACGCCGCCATCGGCCAGGGCGCGAAGGACCAGGCCCGCCAGTTCGAGGACTCCATCGGCATCGACGGCGTCGTCATCACGAAACTCGACGGGACGGCGAAGGGTGGCGGCGCGCTGACCGCGGTCAACGAAACCGACTCGTCCATCGCGTTCCTCGGGACCGGCGAGACCGTCAAGGACATCGAACGGTTCGAGCCCTCCGGATTCATCTCGCGACTGCTCGGCATGGGCGACCTGAAACAGCTTCAGGAGCGCGTCGAGCGCGCGATGCAGGAAACCCAGGAGGACGACGAGGACTGGGACCCCGAGGACATGCTGAAGGGCGAGTTCACCCTGAAGGACATGCGCCGCCAGATGCAGGCGATGAACAACATGGGGCCGCTCGACCAGGTGATGGACATGATTCCCGGACTGGGCGGCGGCCTGATGGACGAACTGCCAGACGACGCGATGGACGTCACCCAGGACCGGATGCGGACCTTCGAGGTCATCATGGACTCGATGACCGAGGCCGAGATGGAGCACCCCCGAGCCATCGGCGCGAGCCAGGTCGAACGCATCGCCCGCGGGAGCGGCACGGACGAAGAGCGGGTCCGCGAACTGCTCGAACAGCACAAGATGATGTCCCAGACCCTCAAGCAGTTCCAGGGGATGGGTCAGGGCAACATGGAGCGGATGATGAAGAAGATGCAGGGCGGCGGTGGCGGTGGCGGGATGGGCGGCATGGGCGGCGGAGGCGGCCCGTTCGGATAGTCGCCTCGCCCGGTCGCGACCGTCTCCGATTCCTGCGGTCGGCGCGCGCCGACGCGGTCACTCGACGACGATAGCGCCCTTCATCCCCATCGTCTTGTGGGGCAGACAGTAGTACTCGTAGGTTCCGGCGCTCTCGAAGGTGTGTTCGAACGTCGCGCCGCTCTTCGTGTGGTACTTGCTCTCGAAGCCGCCGCCTTTCGCGACGACGTTGTGGCTGCCACCGTCGCCGGTCCACTTCCAGACGACCGTGGTTCCCGGGGAAACTTTCACCGCCGCGGGGCCGAAGCCGTAGGCCGCGCCGTTGGCCCTCGTGCCGACCTTCACGGTGACCTCGTCGGAGCCGGTTCGGTCGACCACGCCGTCGAAGTTGCCGACGCCGTCGAACCACCCGCCGAAGTCTGTCGAGCCATCGCCGCCGCCGTTTCCGCCGTCTTCTCCGTCTCCGCCGCCGTTCGAGTCGGAACCCGCCGACCCGCCGTCGCCGGAACAGCCCGCGAGCGCGGTCGTCACCGCGGCCGCGCCCGTCAGTTTCAGTACGGTCCGTCGGTCGAGTGCGTCGGCGTCGAGAGCCATCGTACGTACGGTTCTTGCCGGGGCCCCTAAATGGAGCTACCTCCGATTCTCGGGACGCGGGAATCGGCCGGGGAGCCGCGAGCGCGTTCGACCGAACCGACGAGGGCGCTCGGGCGGGACACGCCGGTTTTTTGAGCGCGGGCCGCAATCGTCCGGTAGATGTCCGTTCGCGAGGTCGCCGCACAGGCCTACCGTGAAGCCCTCCCCGCGCTGACGGCGAGCGTCGTCGGCGGGCTGTTCGCGGGCGTGGTGTTGAGCGGAATGCGCGCGGAACTGCGGGCGGTGCCGGGGTTGTTGGTGCTCGTTCCCGCGCTGTTGGCGACCCGCGGGAACGTCTACGGCGCGCTCGGTGCGCGGCTCTCCAGCGGCCTCCACCAGGGGCTGGTCGAACCGACGTGGCGACCCGACAGGCGCGTTCGGGCGGCGGTGGCGGCCGCGCTGGGCAACGGCATCCTCGCCAGCCTCTTCGCCGCGGTGGTCGCCTACATCGTCCTCTCGTGGCTCGGCGACCCCGTCGCGCCGCTCCCGGTGCTGTTCGCCATCGCGCTGGTCGCGGGCCTGCTGTCGGGCGGCGCGCTAACCGTCGCGGTCGTCTCGGTCGTGTTCGCGGGGTTCGAGCGCGGTCACAACCCCGACACGCTGGTCGGCCCGCTGGTGACCACCACGGGCGACGTATTCGGCGTCTCGTTCCTGCTGCTCGCGGTCCGACTGGTGCTGGCGCTGACCGGAGGTGCGTAGATGCAGACGGAGTGGACCGTCCGGGCCATCACGCGGGCGATGCTCCCGGTGTTGCTCGCGCTGACGGTCGTCGAAATCGTGAGCGGGCTTGTCCTCGGGAGCTTCGAGGCGACCCTGCTGCGCTATCCCGCGCTGTTGACGCTGGTTCCGGTCGTCATCGGCACCGCCGGGAACCTCGGCAGCGTCCTCGCCGCCCGACTCTCGACCGCCTTCCACCTCGGGACGCTCTCGTTCGACCCGACCGACGAGGAACTGGCGGGTAACGCCGTCGCGACGGTGGCGCTCGCGCTCACGGTGTTCCCGGTGGTCGGCGCGGGCGCGTGGCTCGTCACGCTCGCGGTCGGCGGCACGCAGCTCGCGCTCTCGACGGTCGTGCTGGTCGCGCTCGCCAGCGGGGCCGCCCTCGCGGTGGTCGCCATCGGCGTGACGCTCGTGGCGACCTACGCCGCCTATCGGTTCGAGTTGGACCCCGACGACGTGGTGATTCCGGTCGTGACCAACACCTGCGACGTGCTCGGCGTGCTGGTGCTGTTCGTCGTGGTGCAACTGCTGATAACGTAATTCGCTAACGGGCGCCTCATCGGCCCAATCGCCTGAAATTCGGCGTTTTCTGGCCGGCGGTTTTAACAGCGAAAGGGTCGCCACCGTAATCGGAATGCCACAGAGTTGGGGCGACGAACTCCGCGAACAGGGGCGCGGAATCGCCGGTGCGCTGCTGGTCGTGGGCGTGACGTTTCTGTACACGATGGAGACGTGGTGGTGGGGGTGGACGCTTCCGACGGGCCATCTGCTCGTCTACGCCCTCGTCGGACTCGGCGTCGTACTGGCCATCACGCGGAAGGTCAGTTTTCGAGAGCCGGACGACCAGAGCCTGGAGAACGACAACTCCATTCGAGAAACCCTGACCGACTTCGCCGACCTGGTGTTGCAGAGCTTCGTCGCCGCGTACGCGATGTTGCTCACGTTCGGAATCATCGAGTTGGACGAACCCCTGTCGGCCATCGCCAGACTCAGACTCATGGAGGTCGTCCCGCTGGGGTTCGGCGCCGCGCTGGCCAATAAACTGTTCGCGGGGACCAAGCAGTCCGAGGACCGACCGCTGTCGTCGACCCTCGCCATCTACGCCACCGGCGCGATCTTCGTCGCGGGCGGTCTCTCGCCGACCCAGGAGATCGAGTTGCTGGCGGCGTACATGGGATGGACTCGTGGCCTGGTGCTCATCGCGCTCTCGGTGTTCGTGTCGTACCTGATGCTGTACGAACTCGAGTTGCGCGGCCAGGAGGGTCGACTCCATGGACGTGACGCCATCTGGAACGTCGGGCACGCATTTCTCGTCTACGCGGTCGCCGTGGTCGTCGGGACCGCGCTGCTCGCGGCGTTCGGCCACTTCATCGACACGAGGCCCGCGGTGATGGTCCAGATGATCGTCGTCGTCTCGTTCCCCACGTCCGTCGGGGCCAGCGCCGCGCAGGTGGTGATCTGATGAGCGAACGGGACGGGCGCGACGACCGAGACGGGCGCGACGACCGAGACGAGCGCGACGACCGAAACCGACGGGACCGAAGCGACCGGGACGAACGGCGCGAGCAGGACGAATGGGACGAAGAGGGGCAGGGGGTGTCGACCGCCGAGAAAGTGCTGACGGTGATAAGCGTCGGGTTTACCATCCTGTTGTTCGGTTACGTCGCGTGGCAGGCGACCCAGCCCCCTAACAAGACGCTGCCGGAAGTCCGCGTCGTCGGCACCGAAACGACGGCCAACGGAAGCGTCGTGGTCCACGTCCGGCTCATCAACCCGGGCGACGAGGGGCTCATCTCCGCCACGGTCGAATCCAACTGCACGCAACCGCCCCCGTCCGTGACGTTGGACTACGTCCCTGCCGACGGCACCGCGCAGGGAACGCTCCTCTGTCCGCCGGGAACCTCCGAGCCGAGCGTGTCGGTCAGTTCGTGGGTGCCGACGTAATCGCGCGGCGGACCGCCACGTTGCGTCGCTTTCGGGTCCGCGGCGGCCTTCTGGCACACTGTTCTCGACGCCCCGGTTCGATTACGCGATTGATTCCGGCGCTCGAAATACTTTCGAGGTGACGGTTCCGACGACGGTCAGTCGCAACGGCGAACCGCGGCGAACAGTGCGCCGAATAGCGCGACCAGCGCAGTCGCAACGCCGAGTCCGGGGACGCCCCCGTCACCGCCGACATCGCCGTCTTCGCCACCGTCGCCGGACGAAGAGGCGCCACCGGTGGTCGTGGCGGCTCCGTCCCCGACGGACAGCGTTCCCGCCGAGACACCGCCGACCGCGACCGCGTGTTGGCCCGCGTCGAACGTGCGGGCGAACGTCACCGTCTTCGATTCACCCGCCGGAACCGCGACCTCCTTGGTGGCGACGGTTCGGCCGTCCACGGTGAGCCTCGCCTCGTAGGTGCCGTTGCCGTCGCCGGCGTTCTCGACCGTGGCGGTGACCTCGACCGTTTCCCCGGATTCGACGCTCGTCTCCGCCAGGTTCGCGTCCGCGACTTCGAACGCGGGTCGTTCGACGCCGACCGCGAACGCGCCGACGCCCGCGGCGTCGGCGCGGAGGACGTACCGCCCGTCCTCGCGCCCCACGGCCGTCGTTTCGAGGCGGTTCCACGAACCGGCGTCGTAGCGGTACAGCGCGACGTTCTCGGGAGTCTCAACTTCGCTCTCGGCGACGGAGAACCGCATGCCGACCGAGTCGAGGTCGGCGTTCGTGACGTAGGTCGGCGTTGCGGTGAGGTAGCCCAGCGTCTCACCGTCGGGCGCGCCGACGCCCGACGGGGAGTCGGCGCTCGCCCGCAGTTCGACGAAGAACCGCGCCGTAGCGTCGACGCTCTTCGGGGTGACGACCAGATTCTCGAACGTGACCGCACCGCCGCGAAGGCCGTTCGTCGGCGAAATCTTGCCCGGCGAACCGCGACGGGCGCTGGTGACCTTCGCCGTGACGTGGTCGTCGGTCACCGAACGAAGTTCGACGCGAACCGACGGCGGCGGCACGCTGCCACCGCCACCGCCACCGCCGCCGCCGCCGCCGGAGTCGCCACCGCCGGTCGGGTCGGTGCTGACCGACGCCTCGGCGACGGTGAACGACTCCGTCACCTCTCGGCGATTGCCCGCGTCGTCGAAGACGACGAGCGTGGCGTCGTAGGTGCCCGCCGGGAGGTCGTCGCGGAAGGTCACCGACGAGTCGGTCACGCTCGCGGGCGTCACGACCACACCGTCGAGTCGGAGCGTGACGTTCTCGGCGCTCACCCCGGAGTAGCCGTCGGAGAACGTCGCGTCGAGCGTGACGCCGCCGACGGTCGGGGTGGCGTTCTTCGTCCCGAACGCGGTGACGTTCGGCTTGGCCGACTCCTTCTCGCCCGTGATGGCGTACGTCGAGAAGTGGGGTGCGTCCATCCGGTAGGTGTAGGTGTCGTCGGTCTGGCTTACCAGCGTCGCGTCCACTCGGTCCCAGCCGTCGCCGGCCGTCTCCTCGACCCAGAACTTCACCGACCGGGGTTTGACGAACCGCCGGTGGACGCGGGCCTCGTCGACGGTCACGGTGACCGTCGCGTTCGTGATGTCGGCGTTCGGAACGGTGGTGTTGATCTGCGGGAAGTACAGCGACGTCCCGTCGGGGGCGAACCGATTCGCTTCGGGGTTCTTCTTCGAGGTGCCGACCGTGACGTTGGCCGACTCTGTCGCGGCGTCGCCGGTATCGATCTCGACCGCCTCGACGTTCGCGTCGGCGACCTTGGCGGCGAGAGTACCGTTCGCGGTCCCGCGCAGCGTCGCCTCTCGGCCGACGCTGTACTCGTCGGTCTCGACCACCCGCTCGTTGCCCGCGCGGTCGCGGACGACCACGCTGAAGGTGTGGTTGCCGAGGCGGTGGAACGCCGGAACCGGACCGGTCCAGTTCTTCTGTTGACCTGGCGCGAGTTCGGTGCCGGAATCCGTTCCGACCGCGTGCTTCACGACGACCGCGGCCACGCCGCGGTCGTCTGCGGCGTTGACGACGACGCCGACGGGACGTTCGGGGAGAATCTCGTCCGTGCGGTTGAGTCCCGACTCCGGTTCGTTCACGGTCGGATTCGCGGTGTCGATGGCGAACTCGGTCGTGCCGTGGACTTCCCGGTTGCCCGCCGCGTCGACGCTGTAGAACTCGACGGTGTAGTTGCCGTCCTCGGTTACCGTCGGCGGTTCCCCGTAGGACTGCCAGCCGGTCGTGCCGCCCGTGTAGGCGCTGCCGTTGATCCGGTACCACGTCGCGGCCACGCCGCTGGTGGCGTCGGTCGCGTCCAGCGCGACGTCGACGTTCGAGCGGTACCAACCGTCATCGCCTTCGGTGCCGTTCAGCGTGACGTCCGTCGTCGGTGCGACGGTGTCGACCTTCGCGGTCGTCCGCCCGGCCGTCTCGACGTTGCCGACCTCGTCGGTGCTTCGGTACTCGACGGTGTGAGTTCCCTCCGAGAGCGCGACGGGACCATCGTAGGTCCGCCACGACCCGCCGTCGATGCGGTACTCCGACGCGACGACCGCGGTCGTCGCGTCGGTCGCGTCGAGGGTCAGTTCGGGCGCTTCGGTGTACCACCCACTTGCGTTCAGGGTCCCGGCGAACGTCGCGGTGGTGTTCGGCGCGCGGGTGTCGAGGAGGAGTTCCTGGACTAGCAACGAGTCGCCCCCGTTTCCTGCCGCGTCGGTGGCGGTCGCGAAGACGGAGCGCGTCCCGTCGGAAACCGCCGACGCGTCGACGACGAACGACCCCTCGTAGGTGCCGTCGTCGTCCGAATCGCTCAGCGCGACCGACCCGCCGCCGAGTGCCGAGGCGTCCAGCGTGACCCGCTCGACCCCGCTCAGTCCGTCGGTGACGGCGAGCGCCACCGTCACCGAGTCGCCGTCGGCGACCGCCCGGTCGTTTTTCTCCTCGGCGACCGACTCGACCGTGACGTTCGGCGCGTGACTGTCGACGACGGCGGTGTCCGACTGGCCGCTCGCACCGTCGTTGCCCTTGTCGTCGGTAACCGTCGTCAGCGTCGCCACGTACTCGCCGTCGCTCGTGAAGTTGTACGTCGCGTTGTAGGTGGTTCCCGACGCGGTGAAGTCACCCTCGGTCAGCGTCGCGCTCTCGGGGCCCGTCAGCGAAACCTCGACGTTCGACAGCGACTCGTTCGCGTCGAAGGTGACGGCCACGGTCCCGTTCGAAAGGTGGGTCGCGTCGAAGTTCGAGACGTCGGGGCCGCGCGTGTCGACGGTCAGAGTCAACAGTGCGCCGCCGGTCGCTTCGGTGCCTTCGACGTCCACCACGCGGTCGAGGGTGACGTCGAAAGAGCCGTCGCGACCGCTCGAAACGTCGGCGACGTAGGTGAACGTCCCCGACCGGTACGTCTCGGCAAAGTCGGCGCGAGAGAGGCTCCCGGTCACGTCGCCGCCGAGCGAGACGTTGAGTTCCGCGAGCGGTTCGCTCGTGTTCAGACGCACGTCCACGTCCTGTCCGTCGGCGACCAGCCTGAAGTCCGAGAGCGACGGTTCCGTCTGGTCGGGTTCGCCGAGCGCCACCGCGATTTCGGCGTCGCTCGTCAGGTTCAGCCGTCGGACGTACGTTCGGTTGACGAACCGTTCGTCGCCCGCCGGGCGACTGACTTCGACGGTGAGATCGCCGGCGAACTCCATGCCCCGACGTCCGGTCGCGCGCGGGACCATGTACCCCTCCGCGTCCGTCGGAACCCGGATGAACCGCGCCGTCCCGCCGTCGTTGTGGTGCGAAACGTCGATGCTCGCGTTCTCGACGGGGACGCCGCTCTCGTTCACGACGCGCACGTCGAGTTCGTGGCCGACCGGGAGGTCGTAACCGCCGAGGTCGGTGTCGGACGTGACGTTCACGCGGTCGAGCACGTACATGTCGGGCGTCCCGTCCTTCGGATGCGGCGAGTCGGTGAACGTGTCCTGGTAGTACGTGAGGTTGTACGCCACGCCGGACACCGCCCGGGAGATGGCGAACGCGCCGGTCGCGCCGGTCTCGTCGTAGGGCCACTTCCGCGTGTCGTCGCTCTCGACTCGAACGAAGTCGTCGGCCGAGGCGCTCCCGTCGGGATGGTAGACCGTTCCGGTGAGGTTGACCGACGAGCGGAGCGTGACGGTGACCTCCCGGTCGCCGGTCACGTTGAGGTTCCGGACGTACTCCGTGTCGGCGTACGCCCGCTCGCCGTCCGGTGGCGTGACTTTCACCGTTACCGGACCGGCGACTTCGACGCCGGTCGTCGACCCGGACGTGATGCGGCCGTCGCGTTCGGTGAAGTAGCCTTCGGAGATGTAGCCGGATCGGTCGCCTTCGGAGACGTGGTGTTGCACGGTCACCTTCGCGAACGGCACGGCGTCACCGCTCTCGTCGACGACGGTGACGTTCAGGTCGTGGGCTTGCGGGAGCCGAGTCGCCCCGAGGTCCGACGACGAAGACCCGTTGACGATGTCGAGGGCGTAGATGTCGGGCGACCCGTCGTCGGGCATGTACGTCTCGTCGTGCCGACTGGCGTTCGCCTGATAGTAGCCGACGACGTAATCGTCGGTCGTCTCGGTCGCCGTGACGGAGAACGCGCCGGTCGCGTTCGTGCGAGTCCCGGCGCTCCCGTCGCCGGAGAGTCGATAAGCACGAATCTCGTCGTCGGCCGCAGGGTCGCCGTCGGCTTCCGCGACGCTACCCGAGAGGTTCACGCGCTCGTCGGTCAGCGTGATCGTGACCGACCGGTCGCCGGTCACGTCGACGATAGCGGTGTGATTCTGGCCCGAGTATCGACTGTGTTCGGGGGCCCGCGCGACCGCGCGGACTCGGCCCTCGACTTCGATTCCGAGCGACCCGTTCGTGACGACCGTACCGTTCGACGCGGTTCGGAGGCCCTCGTAGTCGACGTACCCCGTGGTCGCGTCGGCGTACCGGAGAACTTCGACGCTGGCGTTCGGAATGGGGTCGCCCTCCTCGTCCACGACCGAGACGTTCAGCACGTGTCCCGTCGGGAGCGAACGAGCGCCGAGGTCGGACGATGAAGTGCCGTTGACCACGCCGAGTATGCCGAAGTCGGCCACGCCGTCGTGGCCCTTCGGCGCGCGACGCGTCTTCGACCCGTCGTCGAGGTCGTTCTGGTAGTAGCCGACGATGTAGTCTTCGCGTGCGGACGCGACGGTCAGCGAGAAGTTCCCGTTCGCTCCGACCGTCTGTTCGGTGACCGTCCCCGCGGAGGTCGGATAGACGCCCAGCGTGTCGTCGTCAACGCCGTGACCGCTCGAACTGACGTTTCCGGAGTAGGTGACGGTGTCGGGCATCGTTTCGGTGACGCCGGGAACCGCACCGTCGGCGTCCACCAGTCCGTAGCCGGTCAGATTGTTCGGTTCGTCGCCGCGGAGGGGGACCGCCGTCGAGCGAAGCCGCGACTTCACCTGCGCGGGCGAGAGGGTATCGTCGGCGCTCAGCATGAGCGCGACGACGCCCGCGGTGTACGGCGTCGACGCCGAAGTGCCGTAGAAGCTATCGTACACCGAAGTCGTCACACCGTCGGGCGCCACCACGTCGGGCTTGATACGGCCGTCGATGGTCGGCCCGCGCGAGGAGAACGATTCCAACACGTTGTCGGAGTAGTGGGTCGCCCCGACCGCGATGACGTTCCGACCGGTCGCTGGAACCGTGACGGTCCGGGCGCGGGTCGCGAATTCGGGGTCGCCGCTGGACCGGAAGAAGGCGTCGAAGTCGGCGGTGCCGTTGGCGTCGTACGATTCGATTCGGAGGTAGGCGCGCTCGCCGTCGGAGACGTAAGTCTGAACGCGTTCGGTCGGGGCGGCCGTGCCGTCCTGCACGTTCGTCGACTGGTCGAGAATTGACCCGCTCCCGTCGACGAGGTACACGTCGTAGTCCTCGTGGCTCTTCGGCCAATCGTTCCAACTCACGTAGACGCTGACCGAACCGCTACCGTCGGCCGGGGTCACCTCCATCCGATTCTTCCCGTCCCGAAAGTCGAGGGAGCCATCGGCGTCCGCGTCCCGCCACGTCCCGTTCCAGTGGCTCCCCTCGCCGTCGTTCCCGGCGGAGCTGAGCCAGGTCGTTCCGTTCGCGACGGAGGCGTTGATGCGGTCGTTCATCGGCCCCGTCCCGTCGAGCGGGCCGGCGTTGTACCAACTGAGCGACATCGTGACCACGTCGGTATCGGTGTTGGCCTCCAGCCAATCGATGGCCTCGTAGAATTCGACGCCGGTGCCGACCTTGACTGCGATTATCGAGGCGTTGGGCGCCGTATCGGCGACTAGTTCGGCGGTCGCGGTGCCGTGTTCGCCCGACCGGTTGCTCATCCGACGCGGGTCGGGCGAACTGAAGTTCCGCCAGTCCACGAGGTGGTCGGCTATCTCGGGGTTGGTCACGTCGAAACCGGTGTCGATGACCGCGACGGTGACGCCGTCCCCGGAGACGCCCGCGTCATGGACGGCACCGACGTCCATGTTCGAGAGCCCTTCGCCGACGATTTCGTTCGTATCCGGGCGGCGGGGCTTCCGGACGAACGAGACGGCCGGCGACTCCGCGAATGCGGAGACGGCCGCCTTCGGGACTCGCGCCTGTACGAGGGCGCCGTGGCGCGCCTGCACGTTTCCGCCGTTCTCGCCGACCAGTCCGGCGACGGCGTCTCCCCGGCCGGACTTCGCCTCCACGACGACCCGCACGAACTCGGGGCCGGTTCGACCGTCGGCGTCAGGGGTAGACGCCGAGACGGCCTCCGAAACCGCCGAGGAGAGCTTCGGGTTCGTCGGTTTCCCGGCGGCCGCCCGATTCTGGGACTCGGTCGTGGTCGCGGCAGTTTCGTTCGTCGTCGCGGTCGTAGCCGTCGCCCTCTCGTTGTCGGGGACGGTCGTCGCAGTCGTCACTGCGGTCGTGGTGTCGTTCCCGGAGACGTCGCCCGTCGTGCCGTCGTTGGCGACCGAGAGCGCACTCGCCGGGATGGCCGCGGTCATCGTCGAGACGACCACGAGCAACGCGAGCGCGAGCGCCGAGAGGCGGTCGCGGTCGTTCACGGGTTCACCCCCGTTTCGTCGGTGCTACCATCGTCGGCCGCGGGTCGGGCGGGCGCGCGGACGCGACTCACGTTCGCGTCGGCCGCGAGCGCCACGAGGTCCTCGAGTTCGACGAACGCCTGTGCGAAATCGTCGTGCGACGCGGTGACGGTGGCGTCGTAGTCGGCGGGAAACGCGCGGTCGTCGCGCAACTCCGCGACGACCGCGACGCGACCGTCGCGAGTTCGGAGTCCGTGAGCCTCCGCGTAGGCGCGTCGGTCGTCGGTACGGAGATAGCCCGCGAGCGTCGCGCCGAGCGACGACGTACCCGCCGAATCAGGGGTGGTCGAGGTTTCGGCCGCGTAGTCGGCCGTCGTCCGGTCGTCCGACGGAGTCACCGTCGGCGGCTTCTCCGACGCTGTCGGCGAGTCACCGGACACTGGTGATCCACCGAGACAGCCCGCACAGACGACGAGCAGTCCGAGTGCGATCGATTCACCTCGAACGGATTTCGACCGATTATCATCAGAGATAATTGATAATAATCCATTCATTATCTAGAGCCATAAATCAAAAGATGATAAATTTTTTCGTATCGTCAACTTCGGGTCGTGGCGAACGATGATAGGAAAGCAGCGAATCTCGCAGAGAGGGGACGACGCTCCGAGATAGCGACCGAGAACCCAGCAGTCGTTTGGTTTCCCTCGCGACTACCGGGAACGAACGTGCGTTAACGACGCGGGCCGCGCCGCGTTCGAGTAGTGCCAGCCGACAGAAAAGGGCCGAACGGTTCGAAGTGGGCGTGGTGTCTCGTCAGGAGTCCTCGTCCATAATCGGCTTGCCGTCCTCGGTCGGCGGCGCGATGTGGTCGACGAACTCGTCGATGCCGGGGTCCTCGACGCGCACTCGGACGTGGATGTCGCCGAGTTCGTCGGGGTTGCCCACCGCGAAGTTGACCACGCCCTCGAAGGCGGCCTGCTTCTTCAGGTCGAACGAGAAGGTGTCGCCGCGCCGCTCGGCGAAGAACTCTCCGCGAGCGGTGTCCAGGATCTCCTGGCGGTGGAGCAGTTCCGAGAAGTGGTCGAGCGCGTGGACCTCCGCCACCACTTCGCCGCGGCGCTCCTCGACGTCGGCGCCGGGGAAGATGTTGGTGACGGCGTCGGCCACCCGGTCGGTGAGTTCGGTGTCCGAGACGGGAGCCGTAATCTCGACGTCGACGCTGTAGATCATACCTCACCCTCCGGGGTGGGTCCGCTCTCCGACGTTCGCGCCCGTTCGAGGCCGGCGACACCGTCCTCGACGAGCGCCCGGATCTTCTCCTGGAACGACTCCAGCGAGGCGGTGTTCTCGACGGTGACCTCCGCGCGGGCGATGGCGTCGTCCATGCCGAACCCGCGCTCGCGCTCGTCGCGTTCGCGCAGGCTCTCGTCGTCGGTGTTGTCGCGGCCGCGCGACTCGACGCGCTCGGCCCGGAGTTCGAAGGGCGCTTCGACGCTGACCAGCGTGAACGCGTCGCCGAACGCCTCCTCGAAGCGCTGGACCTCCACGCCCGCGCGGATGCCGTCGACCAGCACGGTGTCGTTCTCCTCTAAGGCCTCCTCGATGACGGGTAGCGAACGCTGGGCGATGGCGTCGAGTCCGTTCTCCTCGCGGAGTTTCTGGGCGATTTCGCCGTGGTGGTCCGCGGGGTCAAGGCCGCGGTCGCGACACTCCCGTCGAATCACGTCGCCCATCGTGACGACGGGGATGCCCATCTCCTCGGCGACGGCGGCGGCCTCGCTCTTGCCGCTGCCGGGCAACCCCACGATACCGATGACCTTCATTGAATTGGGATACTGGCGAGGCCCGCTTAAGCCCTGTGTTCGGGCGGGCGGAGAGGATTGTCTCGCGGACGCGGCGTGAAGCCGCATCGTTTTTTAACGGGCGGCCGAAAGGGATTCTGAGGGCACGTAGCTCAGTCTGGATAGAGCGTCGGACTTCTAATCCGACGGTCGTGGGTTCGAATCCCATCGTGCCCGTGCAGCGACGAGCGCGAGGCGCGAAGCGCCTCAAAAGCGTGAACGGCGAAGCCGTGAGCCGAGCGAGGAGTGAACCGGCGCGAAAGGGGATTCGAATCCTGCCAGTCGCGCGCAACGGAGTGAGCACGTCTGGCTCTGGTTCGAATCCCATCGTGCCCGTCTATTTCAGTCATATTTTGGCGTCAGGTACTGCTTAAGGTTTGGATGGCTTTCTGCAGAACCCCAGAAGAATTCGTCCGCAGTCAACGACGAACGAACTCAGCGTCTCAGAAGAGCGCGCCGACGTCGGGGATGTCGGTCCGACAGAACGGACAGCAGTAACTCGTCTGGAACTCGTTTCGCTGGGCGACGGTTCGGGTTTCGAGTTCGTGCATCGCGATGCTTCGACTGCAGTCTGGACACGATAATTTTGTCATGGAACATCCGTCTCCGGCCCAAACACTTAAATCTCTGTGTAAGACTTTTAGAGAAATCTTTTGGCCACCGCCCGAAAGAACGACTCCGGGAGTCCGTGAAATCAGAAGAAGTTAGAAAAGCAAGGGCGTCTCTCGGTCCGAGTCGAGACAGTTCTAATCTCCGACACTCGGTCGGTTCGCGGGACGTAGGGGCCGGAAGACGTCACTCGCCGAGACGCCAACCATGATTACGAAAACCTCGCTCCGAATCTCGTGGTTCGCGGGTCGTCGCTCGCTACTTCGTCATTCGCCGGACGCACTGCATCCGGCGAATGACGCTATTCGCGGGTCGTCGCTGTGCTTCTCCTCGCTCGGTTCTTCGAGATTCTCGCTCGCTGGTGCTCGCTCTGAATCTCGCTGCTCGCGGCTTCGCCGCTCGCTAATCCGTGATTCGGTCGACGCGCATCGCGCGTCGACCGAATCACGCTATCCCTCGAAGCCGTCCTCGAACCGGAACGTCCCGTCGCGCTGGACGATCTCGCCGTCGACCTCGATGAACGACTCCTCGGCCATGTCGACGATCATGTCGACGTGGACCGCGCTCTCGTTCGGTTCGGCGTCGTCGGGGACGCACTCGTCGTAGGCCCGGCCGACCGCGAGGTGGACGGTGTCACCCATCTTCTCGTCGAACAGCATGTTGTAGGTGAACCGGTCGATGTCGCGGTTCATCCCGATGCCGAGTTCGCCGAGTCGACGCGCGCCGTCGTCGGTGTTCAGGATGCTGCCGAGGACCTCCTCGTTCTTGGTCGCGCTGTACTCGACGACCTCGCCGCCCTCGAACTCGAGGTAGGCGTTCTCGACCTCGTTGCCCTCGTGAACGAGCGGTTTGTCGAACAGCACGGTCCCCTCCACGGAGTCGGGCACCGGCGCGGTGAACACCTCGCCGGCGGGGAGGTTGTTCTTCGCGTGGTCGTTGACCGTGCTCATCCCCTCGATGCTCATCCGGAGGTCGGTGTCGTCGCCCGAGACGATGCGGACCTCCTCGCCCGCGTCGAGGAGGTCGACCATCTGGGCCTGGAACTCCTTCTGGGCCTGCCAGTCCTTGGTCACCGCCGACCAGACGAAGTCCTCGTACTCGGCGGTGCTCATCTCGGCCTTCTGGGCGTTGGCCGGCGCGGGGTACTGGGTCAACAGCCACCGCATGCCCAGGATTTCGTCCTGGACCGGCAGGTACGCCTTCCGGTGGGCCGCCATGGTTTCGCCCGAGACGGCGCTCATGTCGGCCATGTTGTCGTGGGCGCGGACGTGAATCCAGACGTCGGCCGCCTCGGCCAGCGCGAGTTCGTGGTCGGCGGTGTCGAGTTGCTCGGGGTCGATGGCCTGGAGGAACGCGGCGCGGGTCGCGTCGCGCCGGCCGCCGATGTGGAGGGGGTAGGCGCCGCGCTCGCCGACCGCTTCGCAGAGCGCGAGGGTCAGGTCCTGGGCGGCGGGCGGGGCGCTGATGACGACGTTGTCGCCGGCTTCGACCTCGGTCGAGTGGTCGACGACGATCTCGGCGTGTTCGCGGATACGCGGATCCATGCCCGCAATTGTTGCCGAGGCCGGCAAACCGCTTTCGGTCTGTCGGTCCCGTCGCCACTGCGAGGATATTTCACTCGGCCCCCACAAGAGCCACCGATGATAGACCTGCGGAGCGACACGGTGACGACGCCGAGCCAGGAGATGCGCGAGGCCGCCCGCGGCGCCGAGGTGGGCGACGATGTCTACGGCGAGGACCCGACGGTGAACGAACTCGAAGCCGCGGCCGCCAACCTCGTGGGGATGGAGGACGCCCTCTACGTCCCCTCGGGGACGATGGGCAACCAGATAGCGGTCCGGACCCACACCGACCGCGGCCAGGAGGTGCTGACCGAGCGCGAGAGCCACGTCGTCAAGTGGGAACTCGGCGGGATGGCCCAGTTATCCCAGTTGCAGGTCCGGACGCTCGACGGCG
The DNA here is from genome assembly GCF_024138165.1 of Halorussus vallis. Classification (NCBI taxonomy): domain Archaea; kingdom Methanobacteriati; phylum Methanobacteriota; class Halobacteria; order Halobacteriales; family Haladaptataceae; genus Halorussus; species Halorussus vallis. Next base: position 2,190,369 of record NZ_CP100000.1, read on the forward strand.
GCGAGCGCGGAATTCCGACCCCCGATCAGGTCAGCGAGGGCTACGTCGAAGAGGACCTCCACCGGCCGGGAACCGGCCTCCTGACGCTTGAGAACACCCACAACAGCAAGGGCGGGGTCGCAATCGACCCCGAGAAGATAGACGCCGCGGCCGAGGCCGCTCGCGACCTGGACGTACCGGTCCACCTCGACGGCGCGCGGGTCTGCAACGCCGCGGTGGCCCGCGACGTGCCTGTAAGCCGAATGACCGAGAACGTCGACTCGGTGATGTTCTGCCTCTCGAAGGGACTCGGCGCGCCGGTCGGGTCGATGCTCGCGGGCACCGAGGAGTTCGTCACCCGCGCGCGCCGGACCAGGAAACTGTTCGGCGGCGGGATGCGCCAGGCCGGATTAATCGCCGCGCCGGGCCTGCTGGCGCTCGACAACGTCGAACGCCTCGCCGAGGACCACGAGAACGCCCGCGCGCTCGCCGAGCGACTGGCCGACGTCGAGGGGTTGACCCCGGCGACGCCGGAGACGAACATCCTGCTCGTTGACACCGAGGACGCGGGCGTCTCCGCCGAGGCGTTCCTCGACGCCTGCGAGGACGCCGGCGTCCTCGGCACGCAGTTCGGCCCGACCGTCGCGCGATTCTGTACCCACTGGGACGTCGAGCGCGCCGACGTGACCGAGGCGGCCGAACGAGTCGCTCGGGCGGTTTCGACGCTGAAGTGAGAGAACGGTAGTCCGACGGTCGGCGGCGGGCGTCTCCGACGCTCGCCGCCGACGGTTCGGCAGTACTTCTGGCGGCCGACGACCGCGACCCGCTCCGAAGAGCTACCGGCGACCGCTGTTGACGCCCTCGCGGAAGCCGGTGACGGTCCGGCGGATGAACAGGTACATGAACAGCACGAACCCGAGCATGACGACGATGAAGCCGGCGACGAGGGGGTTGCTGGAGACGAAATCCATAATCATACCGGACGTATTCGGTCGGGCGAACAAATTCGTTTCGACGCCCGTCACCGCCGACGAGATTATTTATACTTCTCGACGGTTCCTTAGTTTAGATGGACGTCACCCGGCGTAGTATCCTGTTCGGATTCAAGATTAGAACGTTCGTGACCCTTGCTGGCTGCCTTTCGTTCGGTGACTCCGAGGTCAAACCGGGTTTCGTGAAGATTAGAAACAGGTCCTCCCGGTCGCATCGACTGAGATTCGGGCCGAGAAAACTCTCGACGGTGTACTACGGTAGGACGATCGAAGTCTCGTCCGATAGTGAATTCTCGGTCCGTTTGCTAGACGAATCGGGGAGATACACGATTCACGCGTGGGTAGACGGTGAGAAAATCGGCTCGGTTACGGTTCGCGTCGAGAGAAAGCACGGAGATGGACTGCTGAAAGGCCCGGGACTCGAACTCGTTATCGAGGGCGGTGGTAGTACGGTCTTCACGAGAGCATGAGGGCGGGAGTACAACCGCCGAGGGCGGCCTTCGTACCCTCATCGGTGTCTGGGATGCTCGTTCTCGCGCTCTCTGTTACCGCGTCGAAAGCTCACGAGAAGCGCCGAAATCCCGAGCGACCGAGACGGCCGCCTGACTCGCCGACAACGCCGGACGGGACGGGGTTGGTTTCGACGGACGTGTCTTCAGACGAGAACAAGGTTCATAGCCCGGGGGTGTCTATGCGCACCCATGGCCGACCTGCTTCCCTCCACTTCGGACGCGACGGCTCCCCAGACGGCGGAGCCGAGGGTCATCGGCGTCGACAGCGACGACGCCGACGACCTGCTCGGCGCGCTGTCCTCGTCGACGGCCCGCGAACTCCTCGCGGCGCTCCACGAGGACCCCGCCACGCCGTCGGCGCTCGCCGACGCGGTCGACACCTCGCTCCAGAACGCCCAGTACCACCTCGGCAAACTCGAGGACGCCGACGTAATTCAGGTGATAGACACCATCTACTCCGAGAAGGGTCGCGAGATGAAGGTGTACGCCCCGACCGACCGACCGCTGGTCGTGTTCGCGGGCAACGAGGAGAAGACGACCGGCCTGAAGGCGGCGCTCTCACGTCTGCTCGGGGCGTTCGGCGCGCTCGGCCTGCTGAGTATCGCGATTCAACTGGCGTTCGGCGACGGCCTGCCGTTCTTCGCGGCGAACGGGAGCGAGGCGGGCGACCCCTCCGGCGGAGGCGGCGGCATGTCGGTCGCCTCGACCGAAACCGTTCGGGAGGCCGGCGGCGCCGCCGCGAGCGCGATACCGCCCGGCCTGCTGTTCTTCGCCGGCGGCGCGCTGGTACTCGCGCTCGGATTCGCCTACTGGTACGCGACTCGGCGCGGCGAGTGAGCTTCGGGCGGAGTTCGCGGGTTCGAGCGCCGGACGAGCCGATTTTCGAGATAGTCGACCGGGACCGCCGATAACTAAAATGCGTTTTTGAGCTTACGGGAAGTACTTGACACACTGGACCGTAGGTCGAAGTGTCCCGCCCCACTGCGGTCCCCGCTGGTTCGGCCCTCCCTCCGTTCCGGTATCTGTCGTTCCCGTCCCCGCCGGTTCGGTCCCCTCCGTCTCGCCCCCTCCACCCGAGTCGGATTCCGCCACTCGAATCGGCTCCCTCCCCAATCGGTCTCTCTCCGATCCGCCGGACGAATCCACGCCCTCCCGAATCGGTTCCCCCCCGCCGATTCCGTCCCTCCGTCGCGGTCGGACCGCAGTCGACCGCCGTCGGCGGTCCGGGACGCCGCTCTCGATTACTCCCCGTTTCGGTCCGATTCCGTCACTCCACCTCGAACGTCTCGACCACCGACCCGTCGCGGTGGCGAATTTCGCCGGCCAGGCCGCCGTCGTCCGCGGCGCGGAGTTCGACGTGGGTCGGCAGGCCGCCGCGCGGTTGTGCGTGGCTGCCGGGATTGAGCAGCAGCAGTTCGCCGGTGTCGACCACGGCGTGGCGGTGGGAGTGACCGAAGACGACGACGTCGGCGGCTTCCTGGCGGCCGAGCAGCGAGAGGCCGGTCTGGCTCCGGTCGTCGCCGTGGGTGAGGACGAATCGACGCCCCTCGGCTTCGAAGGTTCGTTCGGCGGGGAGTCGGTCGCGGACCTCCTGCGTCGCGTTGTTGCCGTAGACCGCGAACAGGCGGTCGGCGACATCTTCGAAGGCGTCGAGAGCCGCCTCGGTGTAGAAGTCCCCGGCGTGAACCACGAGGTCGGCCTCCCGGACGGCGTCGAGCGTTCGTCCCGACAGTTCGTGGCCCGACCGACTGTGCGTGTCCGAGACGATGGCGATCATGTCTCGACCGACGGACCCCAGTTTCCTGAGCGTTGCGTTCGGTGTCCGTGTTCTCACCCGGTGCGTCCCGGCACCGCCGACCCCCGCGTCGCCGCGCCGCCCAACCACTTTCATATCCGGAGGTCGTCAACGAACACCCAATGGCAGAGAGCAAGTCGGTCGTCATCGCCGCGCTCATCGCCAACGGTGCGATAGCCGTGCTGAAGTTCATCGGCTTCACGCTCACCGGCAGCGCGGCGATGCTCTCGGAGACGTACCACTCGATTTCCGACACCGGCAACCAGGTGTTCCTGCTCATCGGCATCCGGTACAGCGGTCGGGAGGCCAGCAGGTCCCACCCGTTCGGCTACGGGAAGGCCCAGTTCTTCTACAGCTTTCTGGTGAGCGTCCTGCTGTTCGGCATCGCCGGGTGGGAGAGCGCGAAGCACGGCTACGACGCCATCATGCACCCCCACGTTCCCGAGCAGGGGCCGGCCACCCTCCTCGGGTTCACGTTCCCCGGGGTGTGGGTCAACTACGGCGTGCTGATCGGCGCCATCGTGTTCGAGGGTTGGGCGCTGAAGAAGGCGTACGCCGGGATGAAGAAGGACATCCAGCAACACGGCTGGAGCGGGTTGGTGGAGGCGTTCAGGAAGACCACCAACGTGACGACGCTGACCGCGTTCACCGAGGACACCATCGCGCTGGTCGGGGCGGGCATCGCCCTGTTCGGTATCTACCTCTCGCGCGTCACTGGGAATCCGTTCTACGACGCGGTGTCGGCCCTGCTCATCGGCATCATGTTGATGGGGTTCGCGGTGGCGCTGGCGTGGGAGAACAAGCGCCTCCTGCTCGGCGAGAGCCTCCCGAAATCCGAGGAACAGCAACTGCGGAAGATAATCGAAGAGTGGGACGATGTGGTGAACATCGTCGACTTCCGGACGGTCGTCTTCGGTCCGGAGGACGCCATCCTCACCGCCGACGTCGCCTTCGGCACGAACCTCGATACGGCCGAGATGGACGACAAGATTACCGCGATAGAGGACGCTATGATGGACGCCAACGGGAGCGTCTCCAAGGTGTACATCGAACCCGAGACGCGGTGGCGGAGCAAGAAGGAGACGGCGGAGTAACTGCCGTGAAACGATAGATTTGCATCTCATTGAGAGCGTTACCATCTCAAAGAGACACTCGCGATAATTTTGGACACGTTCTCGTACTCGTGGGACTTCCGAGACGGAGCAATCACTCGGGGGGTAGCATCGTCTCTAACCGTTTACTCTTCAGGGTGTGATAGCCTTCACCAGTACAGCGGGAAGTCATTCCGGAACACACCTACGTCACGGAACGGTCGAATCAGTACGTTTATCCATAATCCAATCAGGAGGGGAATATGGATCGAACGGATCGGCTTCTCACCCTCGTCGTCTTCTTACTCGCTCTGATTACTCTTGAGCTTGTTTCGCCAGCGACCTCGGATACGTTTCGGACCCTCGCTTCGGGGACGGCGATGTTAGTGATCTACGGGATGCCATTCTACCTCCTCTTCCAGTTCATCGCGTCTCGGACGAGCGAATAGCTGCTCTTCGTTCGTCTCGAACGGCGATTTAGGGTCGCGCCTTCCAATCTAGCTATCGGAGTTTCGACGATATCAGCGCGTTCTGCTAATCAGACACACTTCCGGTCCAGAGCGAGAGTTTAAACGTCGAGCCGCGCAAACCCTACGCCGTGGCAGAGACGAACGGGTACACCCGGTTCTTCCCCTACGACGCGCCCTACGACAACCAGCGGGAGGCGATGGACCGCATCTACAACGCCTTCGCCCGCGGCCAGGACGTGCTGTTCGAGGGGGCCTGCGGGACCGGCAAGACGCTCTCGTCGCTGGTGCCAGCCCTGGAGTACGCCCGCGAGGAGGACAAGACGGTCGTCATCACGACCAACGTCCACCAGCAGATGCGCCAGTTCGTCACCGAAGCCCGCCAGATAACCCGCGAGGAGCCGATTCGGGCGGTGGTCTTCCGCGGGAAGGGTTCGATGTGTCACATCGACGTGGGCTTCGAGGAGTGTCAGGTCCTGCGGGACAACACCTACGAACTCGTCGACGAGGAGCGCGACCTCCGGGAGTTGGAGGAGCGCCAGCGCGAACTCCTGGAGGCCAGCCAGGACGGCGACGAGCGCGCCGCCGAGGCCCGCAGTGCGGTGATGGACGAGCTCTCGTCGGTCCAGGAAACCGTCGAGAGCCTGGAGGAGCAGAACACCTGCGAGTACTACTACAACAACCTGATCGGCGACAACGACGAGTTCTACTCGTGGCTCTACGACGACGTCCGCACGCCCGACGACATCTACGACTTCGCCGAGGAGCGGACCCTCTGCGGCTACGAACTACTGAAAGACGGCATGGAAGGCGTCGACCTCGTCGTCTGCAACTACCACCACCTGCTCGACCCGATGATACGCGAGCAGTTCTTCCGGTGGCTCGGCCGCGACCCCGACGACGTCATCGCCATCTTCGACGAGGCCCACAACATCGAGGGCACCGCTCGCGAACACGCCAGTCGGACCCTGACCGAGAACACCCTCGACTCGGCGCTCGACGAACTCCAGGACTCCGACGACGCCCGGAGCGACCCCGCGTACAACGTCATCGCGGCGTTCCGTCGGGCGCTGGCGAACGTCTACGAGGACTCGTTCGGCTTCGGCGACCGCGAGAAGGTCGGCGACAACTGGGAGGACGTCGCCATCCAGAACGAGGGCAAGCGCGACGACCTCACCCTTGAGTTCCTCCAGGAGTACACCGGCAAGGGCATCGACACCGAACTCGAACTCGCGGTCCACCTCGGCCGGGAGTTGGACGAACAGTACGAGGAGGCATACAAGGAAGGTCAGGCGACGACCCGCCAGGACTGCCAGACCCTGCACGCCGCCCAGTTCATCCAGTCGTTCATGGCCGAAGGCACGGAGTTGGGCCAGTACCCCGTGGTGTCGGTGCGCCGCGACGAGGGCACCGACGAGGTGTACGGCCGGGCGGAACTGTACACCTGCATCCCGCGGGAGGTCACCGAAGACCTCTTCTCGGAGGTGTACGCGACGGTGCTGATGAGCGCGACGCTCCGGCCGTTCGACGTGCTCTCGGACGTGCTGGGGCTGACCGACCCGGTTTCGATGGCCTACGGACTCCAGTTCCCCGAGGAGAACCGCCGGACCTTCGCCGTCGAGTCGCCGGCGCTCTTCTCGAGCGAGCGCGACGACCCCGATACCCAGGAGGTCATCGCGGGCGTGCTCCGGGACGCGGTGGAGTTCACCGCGGGCAACACCCTGCTGTTCTTCCCGAGTTACGCCGAGGCCGAGCGCTACTACGAGCGACTGAACCGGGAACTCGACGCCACCATCCTCATCGACGAACCCGGCACCTCCGTCGAGGAACTGCGCCAGCGGTTCGTCGCCGACGACGACGCCGCGCTGTTCACCTCGCTGTGGGGCACGCTCGCGGAGGGCGTGAGTTTCGACGGCGACGACGCCCGGACCGTGGTCGTAGTCGGCGTGCCGTACCCGCATCTGGACGACCGGATGGACGCGGTCCAGGACGCCTACGACCAGGCGTTCGCCGACCGCTCTGGCCGCGACTCCGGGTGGGAGTACGCCGTCGAGATTCCGACGATTCGCAAGACCCGCCAGGCGCTCGGTCGGGTGATTCGCGCGCCCGAGGACTTCGGAGTCCGCGTACTGGTCGACAAGCGCTACACCCAGGACGGCCGGCGCGAGATGGGCAAGTACAGCGTCCGCGAGACGTTCCCCGCCGAGGAGCGCTCGGAGATGCTCGACATCGGACCCGAGAAGCTGAAGTTCGCGATGCTGAACTTCTTCTCCGACAACGATGCGTGGGACGGCCCGCCGCCGACCCCGTAAACGTCGAGTCGCCCTCCAGAGTCGTGAGTAGAGTTGCTGGGAGAGAGGGGCCTCACTCACACTCGGTATTCGAGGACGTTTGTCCGAATGAGTGTTCTACTCGCACACGCTAGCGAGGGAGTTCAGTTCGAAGAAGCGTCCTGCTCGCACGATTCGAATGAGTACCCGCACCGCCACAGCCACACGCCTCCCCAACCGATTGCGGTCCTCGGCCTCCGGCCTGCGGTCCTCATCCCTCGCACGATGATGGCGCGACATGAAGTCGCGCCAGCGCGCGCCATGCCCTGAAGTCCGTATCTCGAATCTTCACCTACCTCCGGCGCGCGCGCGGCCCCTCGTGAGCCGACCATTCCGCGCGAGGGATGAGCGAGTGAGCGCCAGCGAACGAGCGAATCGGCTGGGGAGGGTTGTGGCTGCGGTGCTCATTTGTGGAGTGCTAGTTCGCTTCATCTCCGAAGAAGACCGATTACTGCTTGCAATGTAACGACCGATGGCAGGATTACTTAGGCCGGCAAAGAGAAGCTAGCGACTTCCTCCTCGTACTTCGAATCCCAGAGTGCCAGCCGCGAGGCAGTCCAGGCCACCGGTTCGACCTCCCGCTCGGCGAGCCGCCGAGCCGCCGCAACATCGCCACCGCGAGCCAGCGTCACGTGGGGCGTGTAGTCGTCGCCCTCCATCTCCTCAACGGGCGGAAACTCGTCCAGCAGTCGCTCGTGGACCGCGTACAGGCCCGGGCTCTCGACCGCGAGATAGACGACCGGTCCTTCCCCGCGAGTCGGATACTCGAAGCAGTCGATGCCGGCGAGACGGACCTCGAACGCGGGCGCGCCCGCGAGCGCCGTCCGGACCTGTTCGCGCAGGCGCGCAACTCCGCCTGCGGGGGCGTCTCCGAGGCGCTTGCAGAGGAGGGTGTGGCGCTCCCGTATCGAGTCGAAGCCGAAGAGTTGGGGGCGAAGCGCCTCGGCGAGGCGTTCGACTTCGCCCGGAACGGGGACGTTGAGGCTGTACACGGTCGAGTTTCGAACGAGACGGCTATGAAAGTGGCGACCGGCCGCGAGCCGGTCAGAAGGGGAACCGAACGTCAGGGGGACGGAAGTCGAACGTCGTTACAGGCCGCCCGTCGACGGGTCGTTCCCGATGAACATGTCGTAGGTGAGCGTGCGTTGGCTCCCTAAGCACGGTTCCACACGACCCCGTCCTGACAGAGAACCCCACGCACGGTCGGCAAACCCTGCATAGACGAAAGCCATTAATAGGCGAGCCACACTACGCAGTAGCAACGATGCAACCTCGCGCCATCGCTGGCACGCCCGCCGAGGCCGCCAGCGGCGCGACTGCGCTCTTCTTCCCGCGACGACGACCGGGGCTTTTCTAGCCCCACTATTACCTAATCCACCGAACCCGTTGGCTTCGCTCTCGACGAGGTCACCCGTATCGTCCGCGAACTGACCCGGAGTCACCAGACACCACATCACCGCGACCCCACACATCATCCAACACATGACAGACCACAACACAGATTCGAAAGTTGCACTCGCCTTCTCGGGCGGACTCGACACCACCGTATGCGTCCCGCTGCTCGAAGAGGAGTACGGCCACGACGAGGTCATCGGCGTCACCGTCGACGTCGGCCAGCCAGACGAGGAGTTCGCCGAGGCCGAGGAAACCGCCGAGGCGCTCGACCTCGAACACTACGTCGTCGACACCAAGGAGGCGTTCGCCGACCAGTGTCTCGACGCCGTGAAGGCCAACGCGACCTACCAGGGCTACCCGCTGGGCACCGCGCTCGCGCGCCCGGTCATCGCCGAGGCCATCCTCGAAGTCGCCGAGGAGCACGACTGCGACGCCGTCGCCCACGGTTGCACCGGCAAGGGCAACGACCAACTCCGCTTCGAGGCGGTCTGGCGCGCCTCCGACCTCGACGTCATCGCGCCCGTGCGCGAACTCGGCCTGACCCGCAACTGGGAGATGGAGTACGCCGAGAAGAAGGACCTCCCCGTCGAGGGCGGCAACGAGGGCGACTGGAGCATCGACACCAACCTCTGGAGTCGCTCGGTCGAGGGCGACGAACTCGAAGACCCCGGCTACGTCCCGCCGGAGGACATCTACGAGTGGACCGAGACGCCCGGCGGCAAGGACGTCGAAACCATCGAAATCGCCTTCGAGGAGGGCGTCCCCGTCGGCATCGACGGCGAGGAGTACGGCAGCGTCGAACTCATCGAGTACCTCAACGACCTCGCGGGGAGCCACGGCGTGGGCCGCACCGACATGATGGAAGACCGCATGCTCGGCCTGAAGGTCCGCGAGAACTACGAGCACCCCGCCGCCACGACCCTGCTGAACGCCCACGAGGCGCTCGAAGGCCTCGTCCTCACCGAGGAGGAGCGCGCGTTCAAACAGCAGGTCGACCAGCAGTGGTCCGAGAAGGCCTACGAGGGCCTGCTGTCGGCGCCGCTCGTGGACGCGCTCGACGGCTTCGTCGACGCGACCCAGGAGAAGGTCACCGGCACCGTGACCGTCAAGTTCGAGGGCGGACAGGCCCGCCCGGTCGGCCGCGAGAGCGAGTTCGCGGTCTACTCCGAATCGGCCGCCTCGTTCAACACCGAGTCGGTGGGCGACATCGCCCAGGACGACGCGACCGGCGTGGCGAAGTACCACGGCTTCCAGTCGCGCCTGGCCGCCGAAGTCTCCGAGAACGCCGAGGCGAAGAAGGCCGAACTGCTCGCCGACGGCGGCGAGGACGACGACGAGCAGCATGAGGACGAGTAGAATGAGCGAGGAGAACGAACTCGCGGGCGACTCGGACGTGGTGCGCCGCGACCGCTTCAGCGGCGGCCCCGCCCGGGAGTTCCTCTCCTCGATGGACGACGACGCGCGCATCTTCGCCGCGGACCTCGCGGTCGACCGCGCGCACGTGGTGATGCTCGAAGAACAGGGCATCGTCGGCGACGACGAGGCCGCCGCCATCCTCGACGCGCTGGACGACGTCGAGGCGGCGGGCTTCGAGGCGCTCCCCGACGGTGAGGATGTCCACGCCGCCATCGAGACGGCTGTCGTCTCGCGGGCGGGCGACGTTGGCGGAAAGATGCACACCGCCCGGTCGCGCAACGACGAGGTGGCGACCTGCATCCGCTACCGCCTGCGCGAGGACCTACTCGACGCCGTCGAGGCGACGCTGGTCCTCCGGGGTGCACTCGCCGAGGCGGCGAGCGCGCACGCCGAGACGGTGATGCCTGGTTACACCCACCTCCAGCCCGCACAGCCCACGACCGTCGGCCACTACCTGCTGTCCTACGAGCAGGCGGTCGCCCGCGACACCGAGCGCCTGCTCGACGCCTACGGCCGGACGAACCGTTCGCCGCTCGGCGCGGCGGCGTTCGCGGGCACGCCATTCGACGTGAATCGGGAGCGCACCGCCGAACTGCTCGGCTTCGACGGCGTCGTGACGAACTCGATGGACGCCTCCTCGACCCGGGACTTCCTGTTCGAGTCGGTCGCGGCGCTGTCGAACCTGGCGGTGACGGTGTCGGGCCTCGCGGAGGACCTCGTGGTCTTCTCGAACAAGGGACTGGTCGAACTCTCGGACGACTACGCCTCGACCTCCTCGATCATGCCCCAGAAGAAGAACCCCGACACGCTCGAACTCGTCCGGGCGACCGCCGGGGACGCCGCCGCGGGGCTGAACGGCCTGCTGACGACGCTGAAGGGCCTGCCCCGCGCGTACAACCGCGACCTGCAGAACGCGACGCCCCACGCCTGGGAAACCGTCGACGCGGTGTCGGAGGCCGCGGAGGTCGCGGCTGGCGCGGTCGCCACGGCGTCGTGGGACGAGGCGGCGCTCGCCGACGCGGCGGGCGAGGGCTTCTCGACGGCGACGGGGGTCGCCGACCTGCTCGCGATGGCCGGCGTCCCCTTCCGGAAGGCCCACGAGATGGTGGCCCTCGCGGCGGAGGAAGGCGCCGACTACGCCGCGCTCGACGCCGCTGCCGAGGATGTGCTGGGCGATTCGCTGTCGGCGTACGTCGAGCGCGAGGCCGTGGAAGACGCGCTCGACCCCGAAGAGAGCGTGGCGATGCGCGACTCCGCTGGCGGTCCCGCCGCCGAAGCGGTCGCCGCCCAGATTTCGGCCGCCGAGGAGGGCGTCGCCGACGACGAGGACGCCCTCGAGACGAGACGCGGCGCGCTGGCGGCGGCCGCCGACCGACTCCGGCAGGAGGTGAACAGATATAATTGAACTTCCACCGGTCCCCTCCGGGACCACATTTATAACCTGTCGAAATCCGACACCGGATTTCGTTTGACGCGGTATTTGCCATTCCCGGGCGCTTAGACGTTAGTTTGTAAAATAATGCTTTGTTGACAGGTTCGAAGTCTTTAAGTGGATAGCCGAGAGAGGGAGAAGTACAATGACCGAATGCGTCCAGTGCGGGGACGACGTGACCCTGCACGACGATGCGGAAGTCGGAGAGATAGTCGATTGCACGACCTGCGGCGCGGAACTCGAAGTCGTCGACCAGAACCCGCCAGTCCTCGACCGAGCCCCGGAGCTCGAAGAGGACTGGGGGGAGTAAATTGCAGATTGGACTGCTCTACTCCCGGATCCGTAAAGACGAGAAACTGCTGCTCGGCGAGCTACGCGACCGCGGCCACGACGTCGTGAAGATCGACGTGCGCAAGCACCAGTTCGGGCTGTCGGACGGCCCCGACGAACTGACCGAGTGCGACCTCGTAGTCGACCGCTGTCTGGCCACGAGTCGGAGCATCTACGCCACGCAGTTCTGCGAGGCGTACGACGTGCCCGTCGTCAACTCGCCCGAGACGGCCCAGACGTGCGCCGACAAGGTGAAGAACAGCCTGGCGCTCGAAGCCGCGGGCGTGCCCACGCCCAACACCGACGTGGCGTTCACCAAGGAGTCGGCGATGGAATCCATCGAGAAGTTCGGCTACCCCTGCGTGCTCAAGCCCGTCGTCGGGTCGTGGGGGCGGCTGATGGCCAAGATCGATTCGGAGAGCGCCGCCGAGGCGATTCTGGAACACAAGGCAACGCTCGGCCACTACGAGCACAAGGTGTTCTACGTCCAGGAGTTCGTCGAGAAGCCCGGCCGCGACATCCGCGTGCTGGCGACCGACGGCGAACCCGTGGCGGCGATGACGCGCAGTTCGGACCACTGGCTCACCAACGCCGCGAAGGGCGGCGAGACGGCCGCGTTCGAACTCGACGACGAGGCTGAGAAACTCGTGAAGGAGGCCAGCGACGCGGTCGGCGGCGGCCTGCTCGGCGTCGACCTGATGGAAACCGGCGACTCCTACACCGTCCACGAGGTCAACCACACGGTCGAGTTCAAGGCGCTCAACGACGCCGTCGAAACCGACGTGCCTGCCGCGGTGGTCGACTGGCTCGAATCGCAGGCCGGCCAGACGGTGGAGGTGACCGCCTGATGGCGGTCGAAGGAGAGATAGACGCGGTCGACGCGACCGAGACGGTCACCGCGACCGTCGTCGGCGCGAGCGGGTTCACCGGCGGGGAACTCCTGCGCATCCTCGCGGGCCACCCCAACGTCGAATTCGCAGGCGCGACCAGCCGCGAGTACGCCGGCAAGTCGGTCGGCTCGGTCCACCCGAACATGCGCGGGTCCGACCTGCGCTTCACCGAACCCGGCGACCTCGAATCGGTCGACCTGCTCTTCGCCGCGACGCCTCACGGCGTCTCGATGGAGCACGTCGAGGAGTTCACCGACGTCGCCGACACCGTCGTCGACCTCTCGGCGGACTTCCGCCTGGAAACCGAGGAGCAGTACGACGAGTGGTACGACGGCCACGTCGCGCCCGAGTACCTCGAAGAGTCGGTCTACGCCCTGCCGGAACTCCACCGCGAGGAACTGCCCGGCGCGGACCTCATCGCGGCCGGGGGCTGTAACGCCACCGCGACGCTGCTGGGGCTGTACCCCCTCTTCGACGCGGACATCCTCGAAGGCCAGTCCGACGTGGTCGTGGACGTGAAGGTCGGCTCCTCGGAGGGCGGCGCGGGCGCGAGCAAGGCCTCCTCGCACGCCGAGCGCTCGGGCGTCGTCCGGCCGTACGCGCCGACCGGCCACCGCCACGAGGCCGAAATCGAGCAGGAACTCGGCACCTCGGTGTCGTTCACCGCCCACGCCGTGGACATGGTCCGCGGTGCGAGCGCGACCTGCCACGTCTTCCCCGACGAACCGGTTTCGACCGGCGACCTCTGGGGCGCGTTCCGCGGGGCCTACGACGACGAACCGTTCGTCCGGATGGCCGCCGGGGGAAGCGGCGTCTACCGCTACCCCGAACCCAAGGCGGTCGCCGGGACGAACTACGCCGAGGTCGGTTTCGAAGTCGACCCGACGAACGAGCGCATCGTGGTCTTCTCGGCCATCGACAACATGGTGAAGGGGTCGGCCGGCCAGGCGGTCCACGCCGCCAACGTCGCGCTCGGCTTCGAGGAGACGGCCGGACTGGAGTTCCAGGGACTCCACCCCGTGGGGGCGCCGTGACGATGACCCGCGAATACACCGAGGCGGAACTGGAGGCCGCCCACGCCGAGCTCATCGACAACGACGAGGTTTCCGAAGACGGCCTTCGGACCGATGGCGGAAGCGTCGGCGTCGAGGAAGAGGAAACCGACGCCCCCGTCGTCGTGAAGATCGGCGGCGCGCGCGCCGTCGACCCCGAGGGCGCGCTGGCCGACGTGGCCCACCTCACCGCCAACGGCGAGGACGTAGTGGTCGTCCACGGCGGGTCGACCGCCGTGGACGACACGCTCGAACGCCTGGGCGAGGAACCCGAGTACGTCGAAACCCCCGACGGCGTCGTCGGGCGGTTCACCGACGAAACCACGATGGAGGTGTTCGAGATGGTCCTTCCGGGCAAACTCAACACCGACCTCGTGGCAGGCCTCCAGAACCAGGGGGTCAACGCGGTCGGCCTGTCGGGCGTCGACGGCCAGCTTCTGACCGGCCCGCGCAAGTCGGCCGTGAAGGTGGTCGAGGACGGCCGCAAGAAGATACGGCGCGGCGACCACTCCGGGAAGATAACCTCGGTCAACGCCGACCTGCTGGAGACGCTGTTCGCGGGCGGCTATGTGCCGGTCGTGACGGTGCCCGCGCTCGCCGAGGAGAAAGAGGGCGGCTACACGCCGGTCAACGCCGACGCCGACCGCGCGGCCGCCGCGGTGGCGGCCGCGGTCGGCGGCGACCTCGTGGTGCTGACCGACGTGCCGGGCGTGCTCGAAGACCCCGACGACGTCGAGACGCTCATCGAGACGGTCGAGACGCCCGCCGACCTCGACGCGGTCGAGGACGCCGCCGAGGGGTTCATGACGAAGAAGGTCATGGCCGCCGTCGAGGCGCTGGAGGGCGGCGCGCGCTCGGTGACGGTCGCCGACGCGAACAACCGCGACCCCATCACGGCCGCCCGGACCGGCCACGGGACGACGTTCGAACCCGGCGCGGTCGGCGCCGACGAGTCGGCCGAGGAGACGGAGGTGGTCGGTAAATGAGCGGCTTCGTCTATTCCGAGAAGCCCATCCGCATCGAGCGCGGCGAGGACGTCTACCTCTACGACGACGCGGGCAACGAGTACCTCGACTTCGGCGCGAGCTACGGCGTCGCCGCGGTCGGCCACTCCCATCCCGCGGTCGTCGACGCGGTCCAGGAACAGGTCGAGAAGCTCACCTTCGTCCAGGCCAGCTATCCGAATTCCGCCCGCGACGCGCTGTACGAGAAGCTCGCGGCGGTTTCGCCGGGCGACCTCGACAACGTCTGGCTCTGCAACTCCGGGACCGAAGCCAACGAGGCGGCCATCAAGTTCGCCCGGAGCGCCACCGGGAATTCGAAGGTCGTCGCGGCCCAGCGGGGCTTCCACGGCCGGACGATGGGGTCGCTGGCGGCGACCTGGAAGCCCAAGTACAAGGCGCCGTTCGAACCCCTCGCCCAGGACTTCGAGTTCGTCCCCTACGGCGACGAGGACGCCCTCGCGGAGGCCGTAGACGACGACACCGCCGCGGTCCTACTCGAACCCGTCCAGGGCGAGGGCGGGGTCAACCCCGCGCCCGAGGGCTACCTGCAGGCGGCCCGCGAGGTCACCGAGGAGACGGGCGCGGCGCTCGTCTTCGACGAGATCCAGACCGGCCTCGGCCGGACCGGCGCGCTGTGGGCCTGCGAGAAGCGCGACGTGGTGCCCGACGTACTCACGTCCGCGAAGGGACTCGGCGGCGGCCTCCCGGTCGGCGCGACGGTCTGCGCCGACTGGGTCGCCGAGGAGTCCGGTCCCCACGGGTCGACGTTCTCGGGCGGCCCGGTCGTGAGCGCCGCCGCGGAGGCGACGCTCTCGACCATCGTCGAGGAGGACCTGCCCGGAAACGCGGCCGAAATCGGGAGTCACCTCCAGTCGAAACTAAGGGGTTCAGAGTTACCGATTCGCACGGTTCGCGGCGAGGGGCTCATCCTCGGCGTCGAGGTCAAGCGCGGCGCCAACCGGATGCTGAAGGAACTCGCGCTGAACCACGGCGTGCTGGCGCTGCCGGCGGGCCGGACCGTCGTGCGCCTGCTCCCGCCGCTGACGGTCACGGAGGAGCACGCCGACCACGTCATCGAGGCGCTGACCGACGTACTCGCGGAGGCCCAGGCGTGAACGCGAACGAAGCGACGGAGCAGGACGAGGAAGCGACGACCGACGCCGCCGACTCGTCGGCGGCGTCGGTCGGCGACGCAGTGGTCGACGACGAGGCGGCCCGCGAACTGCTCGCGGGCCTCGTCTCGATTCCCTCGCCGACCGGCGAGGAGCGGGCGGCCGCCGAGCGCCTCGTCGAGTTCTTCGAGGCCCACGGCCGCGAGGTCTGGATAGACGAAGTCGGGAACGTCCGCGCGCCCGCCGACGACTCGGTGCTGCTCACGTCGCACGTCGACACCGTGCCCGGCGAGATTCTGGTGCGGGTCGACGACGAGGGGAACCTCTGGGGCCGCGGGAGCGTCGACGCCACGGGGCCGCTCGCCGCGATGGCCGTCGCGGCCGTCCGGACGGGCGTCAGTTTCGTCGGCGTCGTCGGCGAGGAAACCGACTCGCGCGGCGCCCGGTTCCTCGTGGAAGACCGCGAGGCCCCCGACGCCGTGGTCAACGGCGAACCCTCGGGCTGGGACGGCGTCACCCTGGGCTACCGGGGCTTCCTGGCAGGGACCTACTCGGCCAGCACCGCGTCGGGCCACACCTCGCGGCCGGACGCCAACGCGATCCAGAAAGCGATGACGTGGTGGCGGGAGGTCGAAGGAGCGTTCGCAGCCGATGAGAGTGGAGACGGTGACGACGGCGAGACGCCCGTCTTCGAGCAGGTGACCGCCAAACCCGTCGAGTTCGACGGCGGCACCGCCGCCGACGGCCTGTCGGTCGGCGCCGATGTGGAGGCACAGTTCCGGATTCCCCCCGGCGAGACGGCCGCGGGCATCCGGGAGACGGTCGAGGACGCGCTCAACTGCGGCGACGTCGACTGGCGCGAACCGATTCCGCCGGTGATGGAGAGTCCGCGGACCGAGGTGGCCCGCGCGTTCCGCGTCGCGATTCGACGAGCGGGGGGCGACCCTCGCTTACTACGCAAGACCGGAACCAGCGACATGAATCTCTACGCCGAGGCCTGGGACTGCCCGATGGCGACCTACGGCCCCGGCGACTCCGACCTGGACCACGCGCCGAACGAACACCTCGCCCTCGACGAGTTCGACCGCGCCGTCGGCGTGCTCGAATCCGTCGCGGCCGACCTGCAAGAATGAGCCACCACGCCACATCCACGACCATGCAACCGACCACCGAATCGCCGCCGGACCACTTCCTCGACGTCGACGACCTCGACGAGGAGTCGCTCGCCGAAGTGTTCTCGACCGCCGAGGAGTTCAAGGACGCCCACCGCAACCGCGAACCGCACGCGGTCCTGCCCAACAGGACCCTCGCGATGCTGTTCGAGAAGCCGAGCACCCGCACCCGAGTCTCCTTCGAAACCGGGATGACCCAACTGGGCGGCCACGCCGTCTTCCTCGGTCCGGAGAACACCCACCTCGACCGCGGAGAGCCGGTTTCGGACACCGCGCGGGCGCTCTCGCGGTACGTCGACGGGGTGATGGCCCGGGTCTTCGACCACGGCAACCTCGAAGCGATGGCGGCCCACTCGTCGGTGCCGGTCGTCAACGGCCTCTCGGACGACGCCCACCCGTGCCAGACGCTCGCCGACCTGTTCACCATCTACGAGGCGTTCGGCGACTTCGAGGACGTGACCGCGGCGTGGGTCGGCGACGGCAACAACGTCGCCCAGTCGTTCGCGGTCGGGTGTGCGATGACCGGCATCGACCTGACGATGGCGACGCCCGAGGGCCGCGAACCGGACGACGACTGCCTCGCGCGGGCCGCCGACTGTGGAGCCGCGCCCGAAGTCGTCAACGACCCCGAAGCCGCGGTCGAAGGCGCCGACGTGGTCTACACCGACGTGTGGGTCAGCATGGGCCAGGAGGACGAACGCGAGGCGAAACTCGCCGACTTCGAGGGATTCCAGGTGAACGACGACCTGCTCGCGGCCGCACCCGACGCGGTCGTGATGCACTGCCTGCCCGCCCACCGGGGCGAGGAGATCACGGGCGATGTGCTGGAGAGCGAGAACGCCGTCGTCTGGGAGCAGGCCGAGAACCGGATGCACACCCAGAAGGCGCTGTTGGCCCAGCTAATCGAGTAGTCGTCGCGCAATTTCCGGAAGACGGCCGTCGTTTTCCTTCGACCCGAAACGGAGTAGACGCTTCGAGAGACGGCACTCGACGCCGGCGGTCGTCGGCCAGGTACGCACATCCCGACCGAAAGTTCGCCCATCACGAGAACGCGTTTTCCAAATACGACCGTTTTCGAGCGAACTACCACCCAGTTTTTAACTAGCCGTAAATAAACGTCAATAGCCAAAACTGCTTACGGGAGTGTCGTTGACTAGCACTGCGGGGGAAACGAAGATGTTCTACCACGACAACGAACTCCAATACGAAGTCGAAGTCGAAGAGCCGGACCCGTACTTCGCAAAGATGCTCCAGCAGGCTATCGGCGGCGTCGAAGGGGAGATGCGCGTCGCCCTGCAGTACATGTTCCAGTCGTTCAGCGTGCCCAAGGAACAACAGGAGTACCGGAACTTACTGATGGAAACCGCGGCCGAGGAACTGGGCCACATCGAAATGCTCGCGACTGCCGTCTCGAAGAACCTCCAGGGCGCGCCCGAGGAGATGCGCCGGGAGGCCCGCGAGAACGACGCCGTCATCGACGCGATGATGAGCGGCGGCCAGCCCCGGCAGGCGCTCTCGGCGGGACTGCACGCGATGCCGGTCGACGCGAACGGCAACCCGTTCAGCGGAAACTTCGTGGTCGCGAGCGGTAACCTCGCCGCCGACATGTACGCCAACATCATGGCCGAGGCGACGGGGCGCCTGCTGGCGACGCGGCTGTACGAGATGACCGACGACCAGGGGATGAAGGACATGCTGGCGTACCTCATCGCCCGCGACACGATGCACCAGAACCAGTGGCACGCGGTGCTGGAGGACCTGGGCGAGACGCTCCCGGTTCCCGCGAGCTTCCCGCAGGAGAAGGAGAACCAGGAGTTCAACTACACGTTCATGTCCACGTTCCGCGAAGAGCGCGAGAACCCCCACGAGCCGTGGACCGAAGGGGCGTCCGTCGACGGCAAGGGCGAGTTCTCGTTCGGCACCCAGCCCGGCGGCGGCAACCCGCAACTCGACAAGGTCATCGAGGAGATGCACAACGAGGCGAACCCGCAGAGCGAGTAGAACCGCCGGACGACGAACAGGCGAATTCCGAGGGATCGACGCCGACAGTTCTTTTTGGAGCCGGTCGCGGGTCGAGCCGCCGGCGAATCGAGCGACCGGACCGGGCGCTTTTGCACAGTCATCTCCAAACGAAACGGAGGGGTGTGAGCCGATGACACGACTGGGATTCACCGGGGACGTGATGCTCGGACGCCTCGTCGACGAACGCCAGCGGCGGCGACCCGCCGCGGCCGTCTGGGGCGATGTCCTCGACCGACTCCGCGCGCTCGACGGCCTGTTCGTCAACCTGGAGTGCTGTCTCTCGACGCGGGGCGGCCCGTGGACCGAGACGTACCGGCCGTTTCACTTCCGGGCCGACCCCGACCGGGCGGTGTCCGCCCTCGAACGCGCGGGCGTCGACTGGGCGAACCTGGCGAACAACCACCTGATGGACTTCGGGGAAACCGCGCTTCTCGACACCGTGAGACGCCTCGACGAGGCCGGAATCGCCCACTCGGGCGCGGGAAGGAACCTCCGGGCCGCCCGCGAACCGGCGGTAGTCGACGTTGGCGACCCGGAGGCCGCCGGCCTCCGGGTCGGGTTCGTCTCGGCGACCGACAACACCCCGGAGTTCGCGGCGACCGAGGCGAACCTCGGGACGGCGTACCTCGACCTCCGGGACGAATCCGCGGCGCGCGAGGTGCTGGCGGCCCAGTTGGCCCGCGCCCGCGAGCGCGACCCCGACCTGCTGGTCGCGTCGCTCCACTGGGGGCCGAACATGGTCGAGGAACCGCCCGAGCGATTCCGACGACTCGCGCGCTGGCTGGTCGAGCAGGGCATCGACGTGGTCCACGGCCACAGCGCCCACGTCTTCCAGGGTGTCGAGGTCCGAGACGGGTCGGTGATTCTGTACGACTGCGGCGACTTCGTCGACGACTACGCGGTCGATTCGACGCTTCGCAACGACCGGAGTTTCCTCTTCGAGATGTCGGTCGAAGAGGACGGGGTCACGTCGCTGCGGTTGCTGCCGACCGAGATCTCGAACTTGGCGGTCCACCAGACGAGTCCGAGCACGGCTGAGTGGAGCAGACGCCGGATGCGGGCGCTCTCGGCGCCGTTCGGTACCGAGTTCGAGCGCGACGGTGAGGTGCTGGTGGTGCAGCCCTGAGCCGCCATAAACTCGCATTCGCTATACTAAATGTAGCATCGAACGGTGCGCGGGGGACTCGCGAATCGGACCAGAGAGAGCCGGTGGCTTACGATTTCGAGGGGTTCGAGCGAATCGTCGCACGTGCAGTGACGCCGGCCGTCGTTCGAAACCGGAACCGAGTACGGCGGGGGACACCGCCAGTTCGTGCACGACCGTCAACCGGATACCGAGACGTCCGAGCACGAGTAGCGGCCGAGTTCGACCCGCCGGGTCGGCTCGGGGCCGTCGAGTCGGGTCGGCTGGGCGACGAAGTACACCGCGAGTCGGGTCAGTTCGTCGTCGCGGTTGCGATTCCAGCGCTCGCAGAGGAATCCGGCGAACGAGCGTCGCTGGGCAGCGTACTCCGACCGGCGAACGTTCGTCAGGTACTTTCGCCATCGTGCGGTGGGGTAGGACCGCGCCACGTCGGTCGGGCGGTCCCACCGGACCGGTCGGCGGTGGAAGGCGTCGACGCGGTCGCCGGAGGCCAGTTCGGCCGGAACCACGTACCAGCCGTCGGTCTGCATCGGCTCCGGGGCGAACATGCCCCAGGGAGTGTCGTCGGCGCTTGCGACCTCGTTCGAACCACCGTCCACGAGTACGGCGGCGTTCCAGCCCAGCAGGGCGACGAGCAGACACGCCGCGACCAACGGGGCCAACCGGGACGCCCACCGGGAGAGCGAGCGTGGAACGCCGGGCCGGGTAATCGTCGAAGACGGAACGACCGTTGCGAGGCGACCGAACCGCCGCGAGTCGGCCGGCGACCGCACCGACTCGCCCGCGTCCTCGCCGCCCCGGGAGTTCGGACTCGCGAAATTCGACTCCAGTACATCCCAGACGGACGACGGGAGGAACGCGAGCAAGGCCGCGACCGAAATCAGCGGGAAGAGCCCCAACCGCATGGTGAGCGCCATCCCGAGGTGCGTCCCGACGAACAGCGCGACGAAGCCGGTCCGCGCGCGGCCGGTCAGCGCGATCAGCAGGACCGAGCAGACGAGCATGCCGAGCCAGAGCCGGTCGACGACGCCGAGCAGGGTGGGGTAGTTCGCGAGAACGTCGCCGAGCAGGACGGTGAACTGGTCGAGGCTGAGAACGTACCGGACGGCCTCGCCGCGCAGCCACAGGTCGCCGCGGAGTTTGAGACCGGCGTTGACGGTGTAGACCAGGACGACCTGCACGAGCAGGGCGGCCGACGCGACGCTCGCCACGCGGCGCCGCGGAGCGGCGTCGTCGCTCGGGGCGCCGCGACGCCGGAGCGCGTCCGCCGACCAGCGCTCGCCGAGCGGCAAGAACAGCCCCCAGAACAGCAACCGGCGGAGCAGCGCGTCCCCGCCGTTGAGCACGAGCGGGTTGCGGGCGTGCAGCGACACCAGCAGGACGAGCGACCCCGCCGTCGCCAACCGGGTACGGTACCCCGACAGCAGCGCGAGGCCGAACACGACCGCGACCGTCAGCAGCGCCGCCTGCACCAGCGGGGAGCCCGAGAGCGCGTGGAGCGAGAACCTGGCCAGGAGCGGATAGCTCTCCCGGAGGGCGGCCCGCGGGAGGACGCCCGCGTCGGTGTAGAACGCGACCAGGTTGCGCGACCGCCCGAGCGCGTCGGCGATCAGGAGGAGTCCGAGTGAAATCCGGAGCGCCGCCAGCGCTCGGGCGTCGACGCCGAACCGCCGGGCCAGCGCGTCTCGACCGCGACTCCGAAGGCGCCGCGCCGGCGTTCCCGGGGTCGAATCCGTCGTCATCTGCGACTCTCGACCGAACGCCGTCAAAGGTCTTGTGGACTGCCGCGTCGGGTCGCGAAGCGCCGACCGAATCCGCACGACCGGGGACCGTTCTCGGCAGAACGCCGG
The DNA here is from genome assembly GCF_024138165.1 of Halorussus vallis. Taxonomy (NCBI): domain Archaea; kingdom Methanobacteriati; phylum Methanobacteriota; class Halobacteria; order Halobacteriales; family Haladaptataceae; genus Halorussus; species Halorussus vallis. Next base: position 2,212,354 of record NZ_CP100000.1, read on the forward strand.
AGCCGACGCCGAAGACGACCGAGTGGGAGGGACGTGTGAGCGATTCCACGGAGTACTCGGCGTCCAGGCCGGATTCGTCCGCGGCAGTAGCGGCGACTTCGTCGGGTCGTCGGACAACGGACGGGCGTCGGTAAATCTGCCCCCGACCGACCCCTTTTTGGGCGTCGGTCGCCTTCCCCCGCCAATGACCGACCTGACGCTGGCCGACGCCGGAGTCGAGTCCCCGCCGGACGGAGCAGACGACGGCGTCTGGCTGACCTGCATCGAGTGCGACTGGAGCGGAGCGCCGTTCGAGGAGGTCCGCTACCGCTGTCCGGAGTGCTCGGGACTGCTCGAAGTGCGGTACGCGGAACTCCCCACCTTCGAGGACTTCGAGGCCACCGGGCGGCGGGGCGTCTGGCGCTACGCCGCCGCGCTTCCCTTCGAAGAGGGCGTGAGCATCGAGGAGGGCGACACGCCGCTCTACTCGGTGCCGACCATCGAGGACGAAGTCGGCGTCACCGACCTCCGAGTGAAACACGAGGGGATGAACCCCACGGGGAGTTTCAAGGACCGCGGGATGACCGTGGGCGTCCGGGTCGCCCAGGAGTTGGGCGTGGGTCGTCTCGCGTGCGCGAGCACGGGTAACACGAGCGCGGCGCTGGCGTGCTACGGCGCGCGGGCGGGGACCGAGGTGCTGGTCCTCCTGCCCGCGGGCAAGGTCGCGGCGGGCAAGGTCGCGCAGGCGAGCCTCCACGGCGCGCGCATCCTGGAGGTCGACGGCAACTTCGACGCCTGCCTCGATATCGTCTCGGAACTGGCCGACCGCGGGGAGGCCTACCTGCTGAACTCGCTGAACCCCTTCCGCCTGGAGGGTCAGAAGACCATCGGCCTCGAGATTCTGGAGCAGTTCCACGACCAGACCGGTGACCTCCCCGACCGCATCGTCCTTCCCGTCGGCAACGCCGGCAACACCAGCGCGCTCTACAAGGCGTTCCGGGAACTGGTCGCCGCCGGCGAACTCGAACCCGAAGAGGTTCCCACGCTGACCGGCGTCCAGGCCGAGGGCGCCGCGCCGATGGTCGAGGCCATCGAGAACGGGGCCGACGAAGTCCGGCGCTGGGACGAAGTCGAAACCCGCGCGACCGCCATCCGCATCGGCAATCCGGTCAACGCCCCGAAGGCGTTGCCGGGCATCCGCGAAACCGGCGGCACCGCAGTCGCCGTGTCGGACGAAGAGATCACCGACGCCCAGCGCGCGCTCGCCCGAGACGGCGTGGGCGTCGAACCCGCGAGCGCGGCCTCCGTGGCGGGCCTCCGGAAACTCCGCAAGTCGGGCGAGATAGGCGCCGACGAGCAGGTCGTCTGTCTGACCACGGGCCACCTGCTGAAGGACCCCGACGCCGCGGCCGCGGCGGGCGCCGACCCCGAACCCGTGCCGGCCGACACCGAGGGCGTGCTGGAGCACCTCGCGGAGTAGTCCTCGCGCAGTTTTTAGCCGCGGGCCGCGCCGAGGCGCGGCCCGCGGACGACGCGTTTTTCGCGCGGCCGACAGACCGATGCGGGTCGCGTCCCGAGTCTCGTCCGATGGGGGAGACACGAACTACCGACGAGACGACGGTCCTCGTCGTCGGGGGCGGGGCGACTGGCGTCGGTATCGCGCGGGACCTGAGCATGCGCGGGGTCGAAACCAGGGTCGTCGAGCGCGGGAACCTGACCAGCGGCGCGACCGGTCACACCCACGGGGTCCTGCACAGCGGCGCGCGCTACGCGGTCGCCGACCCGGACAGCGCGGCCGAGTGCATCGCGGAGAACCGCATCCTGCGCGACGTCGCGGCGGGGTGCGTGCGGGAAACCGGCGGCTACTTCCTCGACCTGCCGGGCGACCCCGAGGAGTACTTCGAGCGCAAGGTCGACGCCTGCCGCGAGGCCGGCATCGACGTCGAGACGGTCGACGGCGACGACCTCCGGGAGGACCGGCCGTGGTTGACGCCCGAGATCGAGCGCGCGCTCCGGGTTCCCGACGGCGTCGTGGACGCGTACAAGTTGACGGTCGCCAACGCCGTCGACGCTCGCGAACACGGCGCGACGGTCACCACGGGGGCCGAGGTCGTCGACTTCCACGCCGAGGACGGTCGACTCGCGGGCGCGACCGTCCGGACCGACGAGGGGACCGAGCGAATCGACGCCGACCACGTCGTCAACGCCGCGGGCGCGTGGGCGGGCGAGGTCGCCGCGCTCGCCGGCGTCGAGGTACCGATGAAACCCTCGAAGGGCGTGATGGTCGTGGTGGACTTCGAGGGCGTCGACGCGGTGTACAACCGGTGTCGGCCGACCGCCGACGGCGACATCGTCGTGCCGCGGCCCGACTCGGTCGTCCTCGGCACGACGAGCGAGGAGGTTTCGGACCCCGACGACTACCCGACCGAGCGCGAGGAGGTCGACCGGATGGTCGCGGAGGGGAGCGAGATGATACCCGACCTCCGGGACGCCGCGGTCCGGGAGGCCTACTGGGGCGTCCGGCCGCTGTTCGGCGGGACCGAGCGGACGTTCGCCGACGGCCGGGCGCTCACCCGGAGTTACACGCTGTTGGACCACGCGACTCGCGACGACCTCGCCGGGTTCTCGACCATCGTCGGCGGAAAGCTCACGACCTACCGGCTGATGGCCGAGTCGGTCGCGGACGCGGTCTGCGACCGACTCGGCGTCTCGGGCGAGTGCCGGACCGCCGACGAACCGCTTCCGGGACCGGGCGACGAGGCGTTCGAGGCCGCGCTGGCAGAGTTCGGCCCGCGCCCGCCCGCCGCGGAGTAGCGACGTCGCGCACGACTGACATCGACGACGGCGGCGACTCGCCGCCGTCGTCGATGTCGCCAACCCCTCTATTTCGCCTGGAGAGCCCGACACCGATTTGACTACGAAAGCCCGGGTGGCTTAAGGCAGGACGCGCGCGAGACGGGCGTCTGACGGCGTCAGACGCCCGTCTCGCGCGGCTTTTTGGGGTTTCGGCCCGTGTTACTCGTTCGTGAGCACCGATACCCCCGAGAACGCTCACGACCCGACTGCCCGGAGGGTGAACGCAGGCGAAACGGAGGACGAACGCGTGGTGGAGGACGTGGGAGACGGAGAACCAGCGGTCGACGACGCCGACGACCTGGTGGTGGTCGTCTGCCCGCAGGACACCCGCGAGCGACTCCGACCCGAACTGGAGGAGGGTCGCGCACAGCTCTACGAACGATACGAACGGAAGTACGAGGACCTGCTGGCCGAGCGCGCCCAACTGGAAGACGAGGTGTCGTGTCTCGAACGCCAGTTGGCCCACAAGGAGGCCCAACTCGACGCCGTGGTCGCCCGCAACGAGCGAATCCTCTCGGAGCGAACCGAGTCGTTCCGCAGGGAAATCGCCGACCGGCGCGACGAGACGGGAACCGACGGATTCCAGTGGACCGGACGCAAGCGCGCGCCCGGCCTGCTCGCCCGGCTGAAGCGGTGGCTCCCCTGACGGCCGGCCCTTTTTCGCCGCCCGCCTACTCGGTTCGCGCCAACCAGACCACGACCAGCGCGCCGACCGCGAGACAGCCGAGCAGTCCGGCGAACGCCGTCTCGTAGGAGGTCCGGCCGGCGACGTAGCCGACGTAGCTCGGTCCGAGACTGCCGACGCCGATGTAGACGGTCCGGGTCGCGCCGAGGTCGCCGCCCATGCTTCCCTCGGGGAACGCGTCCATGAGGAACGCTTGCATCACCGGCGGGTAGGCCATCAGTCCGGCGGCGAAGACGACGACGCCGACCGAAACCGCGACCGTCCCCGAGGCGAGCAGGACGCCGGTCAGCGCCGCGGCCGCGAGCGCGAGCGCGGCCGCGGCGACCTTCGAGCGCCCGAACCGGTCGCCCAGCGATCCCGCGACCGGCTTGACCAGCGCGCCGACGACGAACAGCGCGGCGAACCCGCCGCCCGCGAGTCCCGGCGGGAAGTCCTTCGCCCGCTGGAGGAACGTGGGGAGGAAACCGGCGGCGCTCTGCCAGGTGAACGCGTAGAGGGCGTACGCCAACAGCAACCACCGCAGCCGACGCTGGTCGAGGAGTCGTCGACCGGTCGAGAGCGCGTCGGCGAGGCCGTCGGCGACCGCCTCGCTGTCGATTTCGGGGAGCGTGTAGCGCTCGCGGGCCCAGAGGTGGAGCGCTAACGCGACGCCGACGACCACGGCGACGACCGGGAGGTAGGCGGCCCGCCAGGTGGCGACCGCCAGGACCGCGACCGCGAGGCCGGCCGCAGCGGCCCCGCCCACGTCGCCGGAGGCGGTGTGGAGGCCGAACGCCTGCCCGCGACGCTCGACGAACAAGTCCGAGACGAGCGCCCGCGCGGGCGTCGGGTAGAGCCCCGCGCCGGTGCCGACGACGGCCGCCCCGAGCAGGAAGACGGGGTAGCCCGGCGCGGTCGCGAGGACGCTGAAGCCGACCGCGAGCAGGACGAGGCCGGCCACCAGCAGGGTCTTGCGCGTCAGGCGATCTGAGAGGCGACCGCTCGGGTACTGACAGAGCGCGTAGAGCCCCCACAGCGTGGTGAACGCCACGCCGGACTGGAAATCGGTGATGGCGAGTTTCTGCATCACGGTCGGCAACAGCGGCGAGAGGACGAGTCGGCCAGCCTGAATCGCGGCCCAGCCGAGCGACGCCGCGAGCAAGAGGCGGCCGGAGTAGCCGGTCAACAGGCGCTCGCTCGACTCCTCGGCGTGACCGTGGGACACGTCGGAGGAACGCGGCGGAGCTATTTGAGTTCGGCTCTTCCGGCAGGCGCGTCGGATTTTTGCTGAACGATGTCCGACAGTATCCGCATCGTTCCCGACCAACGCCGGTTCCCCCGCGGCTCCTTCGAGTACCACCGGATTGTCTTGGGTGGTACGTTCGTATCATCCCCTCCGATCGTGACGTGAGAGCCGTCCCTGGCCGTACCTAGACAACGTAGAGTTCAACGGGCCGAGAGATATACCTTCATTCGAACGTTAGTCCGGCGTAGACTGTATCGACTATGCATTGGGAGAACAAAGACATTATATTATTTGGCAGCTCATGTTGGCGATATGGATAGAAGAGATTTTTTAAAGGTGGTGTCCGCGTGTGGAGTTCTAGTGACGAGTGGTTGTAGTTCGTCTATTGCCGGACCGGATCTCCCACTGAGAATGATTAGGGTGGTGAATACTCTCGGAAATAGTATAAGGGTAAGAGTGGAAGTTATGGACGGTAACGGGGATACGGCCCTTCGGAAATCGGAGCGTCTTCGTGCAATATCTCCCGATGGACACGCCGAAGAACTGGTTATTTACCCCGAGCAATTCGAACGGGTGAAAAACCATACGTTCAGTTTATACGTTGACGGGACACAGGTATCCTCGATTACCGGAGAGACCATCAGACAACGTCACATAGAGGACGCGACTCGAGACTCTTGTGTTGGACAGCATTGGTTAGTATGGGATAAGACCTCAAGGGGCACTCTTAAAATCAGTTCATCATCGGAACTTTTCGAGAACTGCAACATCCCACGACCCAGTAATTCGACGAAGAGTCTCACCTAAATAGAACGGAGTCCGCGTCTCAGCGCTCAGTTCATCGTTCCGAACAGCAAACCGAGGATACAAGAAGAGAACAGCATCGGTGTTCCAACGCTCCACGGACACGCGCAAGGTAGAAGCGTTTTATCTCACCGCTCGGGATTTTCACAGTCGTAGCGAGAAGAAGAGTGAGGGCGTTACTGGGTCGTCTTGTTTCGAGAGACGATTTTAGTCGGCGGATTGAGCGCGATCCTCGTAAGCTCACCGTCAACTTGCTCGGACAGTCGCTTCACGCGAGTGCTCAAGTGGCTAGTGGTTTTAACTATCGGGTCGTCAACCTGTCCACCGGATACGTTGACGATGCCGTATCGCTCCTTCTCTTCGGCCGTAAATCGACCCGTAGGGGATGTCGACGTTCCAGATGCCAGAACACTGCCACCGCCCGTGTCCCACGTATACACGTCGTACTCTGTTTCCCACGACTCGCCTCGGCCGGAATAGCCACTGGTAACATGGAGGTCTACACCGCCCTTCGGATCTCCCATTCGCGTCTGAACGCGATCGTAGTGACCCATCTTGCTCGTGTACTCGGTGGTGTGCTCTTGGCCGAAGAGATTCTTGTCGAACGTCACTTCGATCCCGCTTCGTCCGTCCACACTAATATTCGATTGACCGTCTTCTTTCGCTAGTTTGTCCATAATGCTTTCTGCTCCGAGTGCGATTGTGGCGGCTGCTCCGGTGTACGGGTTGGAGGTCGCCGCAGCGGTGAGAAGACTGGTCGCCGTTTTGAAAGCGGGTTCCACCCAGCCAGGGAGTGTCGGCGTCGTCCCACCTTTCGGGAAGAATCCTCGGTAACCTGCTTCGGGGTCAATTTGGCCGTACGACGAGTCGCCGTTGACCCATTTCATCGTGGTTCGTCCGATGTTGCTGATTTCCTCCCAAGTTTGCGGCTGGTATTCGCTCGACTTCATCCTGTAGTTCCGGGTTACAGAACAACCACACAGCCCGACGTACGCTTGCCAGCCGTACGTGTCCGTTTCGAAAACGTCCAGAATCCGTACTTCGGATCCGCCGAAGGAGTAGTTGAAAAGGTCGGTCGAACTTGGGTCCTTGCCGGCGTCCCAGTTGTAAGACAGCTCTTTCGAGTTAGAATCGACTGTAGACTCGATCGTCGGGTTCGTTTGAAGGGCTCGTGTGACGTTGACTCGTCGTTTCTTCGATGCTCCGACGACTTGTGACGTTGATCCAATTCCGATTCCTGTCGCTGCAACCTGACGGAGGAAATTTCTTCTTCCTTTCGACATTGCAATTTTCTGTGCTTGCTAGTCATATATATTATTTACTAACCATATTAGTATTTAAAGTAATGAAAATTCTATAAATATAACATTGTTCTCGGATGATAGAAATGGGGGGAGTCCTTACCCCTACGCCGGTTAAGGAAATTACAAAGGCCCAGTGTACGACTCACGATTTGAACTCGTTAAGGGCTGGCCGAGAGTCGGAGGTACAGACTCGGTATCGCCTCTTCTCTTGGCGATGAGTATTCGATGTTCAAAGTAAACGGATGGATGCAGATTGAGCCTAGGCGCTGACTGGACAGTACCGTCGACGGTGGACGGTCGAGAACGAGTAAAAGTCGATTAAGGCTAGCTTTCTGCCGACCGCGACTAGGGCTACTGCATCCGATTCCAGATATCGTCGTGGAGTCGGCAACGGTTCACACCGAACAGAAATCACCGCAGTACCGGTCTTGCCGAATTTGGAGTGTCCATGCACGTCCGTATCGACCGAAAAGGAAATTTAGTATAGCACTATCAAGTTTACCTTCGGGTCCTCCCGATTTGGAGGTGCGCTGTGCGAAAGCGGTAGAAACGGCGAACGACCTTCTGACGGCGTTCGAGAGCCTCGGTCGGGCGAGGGGCGACGAGCAGTTCGTGATCCCGAGACGACCGAACCGGCCGCGGAGCTATTGAGATCGAGTCAATCCGCCGGTCGACTACCAGTCTGCGTGTTCGAGAAGAAGCGAGACGTCGGCCGAACCGCCTACTCCGCGCCGTTAAGTTCGATGTACTGGACGCCGATGATGCGCTCGTCGCTCTCCAGGGCCGCCTTGGCGTCGTCGGGCACCTGCTCGTCGAGCGTGTAGACGGTCAGCGCCTCGCCGCCGATGGTTTCGCGGGCGTTGAACATCCCCGCGATGTTGACCTCGTGGTCGCCCAGCACCGTGCCGATGAAGCCGATGACGCCCGGAGCGTCCTTGTTGCGCGCGACCAGCATGTGGCCGTGCGGGATGGCGTCGACCCGGTAGTCGTCGATGCGGACGATGCGCGGGTCGTCGCCCGCGAACAGAGTACCCTCGACGCTCACCGAATCGTCGTCGCTCTGGACGGTGACGCGCACGAGGCTCTGGAAGTCCTCGGTCTGGCGGGTCTTGGACTCGGTAACCTCGACGCCGCGGTCCTCGGCTATCTGCGGGGCGTTGACCGCGTTGACCTGCCACTCCAGGGGCCGGAAGACGCCCTTCTGGGCGCTGGCGGTGACGAGTTCGACGTCCTCCTCGGCGATGTCGCCCTCGTAGTGGATCTCGATGGACTCGATGCGCTCGTCGAGCAGTTGGGTGGCAATCTTGCCGGCAGTTTCCGCGAGGCCGATGTACGGCTCGACGCGGGGGAACGCGCTCTCGTCGATGGAGGGCGCGTTCAGCGCGTTGATGACCGGCTGTTCCTCGAACGCCGCGACCACCTGGTCGGCGGTGCTGGTGGCGACGTTCTCCTGGGCCGCCGAAGTGCTCGCGCCGAGGTGGGGCGTCACGACCACGTCCTCGACCGAGAGCAGCGGGTTGTCCTCCGAGACGGGTTCGTCGGCGAAGACGTCGACCGCCGCGCCCGCGAGGACGCCGTCTTCGACGGCCTCGGCGAGCGCCGCCTCGTCGACGACGCCGCCGCGGGCACAGTTGACCACGTAGCCGCCCTCCAGTTGGGCGAGTTCCGCCTCGCTGATGAGGTCCTCCGTCTCGGGCGTGAGCGGGGTGTGGACCGTCAGGAAGTCGGCGCGGTCGAGACACTCGTCGAGGTCGACCAGTTCCGCACCGAGCTGGTCGGCCCGGTCCTCGCTGATGTAGGGGTCGTAGGCCACGAGTTCCATGCCGAGCGAATCGAGCTTCTTCGCGACCTCCTGGCCGACGCGGCCGAGTCCGACGACGCCGAGGGTCTTGCCGTTGACCTCGGTGCCGAGATAGTCGCCCTTCGCCCACTCACCGTTCTTGAGTCGCGTGTGGGCCTGCGGGATGGACCGCGCCGCGGCGAACGCCATGGCGACGGTGTGTTCGGCGGCCGCCCGGACGTTGCCTTCGGGCGCGTTGGCGACGATGACGCCGTGTTCGGTCGCGGCGTCGATGTCGATGTTGTCGACGCCGATGCCCGCCCGACCCACGATGACGAGGTCCGGCGCGGCCTCGAAGACGTCGGCGGTCACCTCGGTGCCCGACCGGACGACGAGCGCGTTGGCGTCCGAGACGGCCGAGAGGAGCGCGTCTCCCTCGACGTCGTAGGCTGTTTCGACGTCGTGGCCCGCCTCCCTGATGCGTTCTAACCCTGCGTCGGCGATGGGGTCCGTGACGAGGACTTTCATGGCTATGAACACTCATTCCGGCGGGATAATCCTTTCCTCGTCCGTGCATTTTGCCGACCGGCGGTCGAGTCGTTCGACCGGAGCCGCTGGCGTCAACCTCCGCCCGAACTTCGTACCCGCCGCAGCGACGGTGACCGCGTCCCTCGTCTTCCGGTACGCACCGATTCCCTGATGAACGATTCTACAGAAAACTAGCACGTGACGTCCGGTTACGCGGTCGGCGAACCGCCACCATTTAAACGGATTTCGTACGTTGTATCGAACGTGCCAAGTCTACTCCTCCTCGTCGGTCTCGCGGTCGCGGTCTTCGTCGGGTTCAACATCGGCGGTTCCTCGACGGGCGTCGCGTTCGGCCCGGCGGTCGGCAGTCGCGTCGTCGGGAAACTCGGCGCGGCGGTGCTGATGGCCGGGTTCGCACTGTTGGGCGGCTGGACGGTCGGTCGGAACGTCGTCGCCACGATGGGCGGCGACATCGTCTCCTCGACCCTGTTCACGCTCCCCGCGAGCGTCGGCGTACTGTTCTTCGTGGGGCTGGCGCTACTCGTCTCGAACCTCTTCGGCGTGCCGGCCTCCACGTCGATGACCGCCGTCGGCGCCATCGCCGGCCTCGGCGTCGCCGCGGGCGACATCGACTGGGGCGTGATGGGCCGCATCGTCTCGTGGTGGCTGGTCGCGCCCATCGTCGCCTTCTGGGTCTGCGCGGTCATCGGTCGGTACCTCTACCCGTACCTGGACGTGTGGTTCCGCGTCGACCAGTCCGAAGGCCCGCTGCTGGAGTACAACCGCGTCGGGTCGCTTCCGTACCCGACCATCGGAACCAACACCACGCGGCGCGAACTGGTTAGCAGCGTCCTCGTGGTCGCCATCGGCTGTTACATGGCGTTCTCGGCGGGCGCGAGCAACGTCGCCAACGCCGTCGCGCCGCTCATCGGGAGCGACGCGATCGGGATGGACCAGGGCATCCTGCTGGCGGCCGGCGCCATCGCGCTCGGGGCGTTCACCATCGCGCGGCGCACCCTCGACACGGTGGGCAACGACCTCACCGACCTGCCCCTGCTGGCGGCGCTCATCGTGGAAGTGGTGTCGGCGTCGCTCATCACGTTCCTCTCGGTCCTGGGAATCCCGGCGAGTCTGGCAGTGAGCGCGACGATGTGCATCATCGGCCTCGGCTGGGGTCGGGCGACCCGCGCCGTGCGGGTCCGGGACGCCGCGGCCGCCGCGGTCCGCGGCGACGGCGAGAGCGGCGCAGACGGTGACTCCGGCGACGGCGAGTCGAAGATGTCGGTCAACGCGCTCACCGCCGAACCCGAAGAGGAGGTCCGGCGAATCGGCGAGGACGACCCCTCCCAACTCCAGACCGCCGACCTGTTCGACCCGGCGGCGACCGGTCGGGTCATCATGCTCTGGATTCTCACCCCGACCATCTCGGCGCTCGCGTCGTTCCTCCTGTTCGAGTTCTTTCCGCTCTATCGGTAGACCACCGCCTGATTTTTCCCGATTTATCAGTAGGTTCGACGCTCGACGCCGGGCAAAACGGACTGGAAACAATAACTACTAACCTTCCCGCGGACGAACCACGACGTGATGCCAACCGTAGAATACCTCAACTACGAAGTGCTGGACGACCAGGGCTGGGACATGGACGACGACGACCTCTTCGAGCAGGCCGCCGACGCCGACCTCGGCGACGAGGACTACGGCACGCTCGACGTGGGCGAGGGCGAGTACATCCTCGAGGCCGCCGAGGCCCAGGGCTACGACTGGCCCTTCTCGTGCCGCGCCGGCGCCTGCGCGAACTGCGCGGCCATCGTCACGGATGGCGAAATCGACATGGACATGCAGCAAATCCTCAGCGACGAGGAGGTCGAGGAGAAGAACGTTCGCCTCACCTGTATCGGCAGCGCGGCGACCGACGAGGTCCAGATCGTCTACAACGCCAAGCACCTCGACTACCTCCAGAACCGCGTCATCTAATCAACGGCGTTAAACGCCCGTTTAACATTCGGGCGTTGACCTTCCACCGATTTTCATCGGAGCGTTAGAATTCAATCCCCTCAGCCCCGCTATTGCCGATTGAGTGCTGAGGCTGGGACTGACCTCATATTACCTGAGTGGGGTTAGCCCGGTCACCCACTGTCTGGAGCCACATCCTGTTGATGTATTAATGTGATGAAGCAGTGAATCACCACCCCTCAGTTTCCGCTGAGACCAAATTTCTCCGAGCGTGGGACGGATGACCCATACGAGCGTGTTCGATGTCTCTCGTCGAGCGTGGTCGCCGTCAGAATCGAGAGCAGCGTGAAGTGGACTCTACGTGCGAGCGTGGGAGCCGGTTGACCCGGGGCCGAACCACCTTACCATCTACCCACAAATCGTGTTGAACATCGGTCCCGGGTACCAGTCTCCACTTCGATTGTTCGGCCGCTGGAGCCAACCCTTCGATTCCATCTCGTTCATCGTCCGCCGCACCGTATGTTTTCGTTCATCAGAGAACCCGAGGTCAGCAAGACGTAGTGGCTCGTCGTCGTCGAGGTTCGACAGCGCGACGAGAACCGCGTGCCACGCATCGTCCCGTACTGTCATATCTGTGTAACCCCTTTGAAGCATCCTAAAGCTTCCGACGATTGGTTCCAACGGTACTCGTCATTAGCGGTTGCATATATTCTAGGGGTTTCTACCACCCCGGGGGTGTGCGAGGAAGTTCGAAATATAATCGAATATTCTCTGACACCCGGGGGGTGGTAAATACCCCTAGATATACTGGAGCGGAAATCATGTGAACCGGTGACAATAGCAACCCTGACCCCGAACGAGGTATTGTGGATAGACTCTCGGTAATTCACTGAAGCACTGAATCACTACTTCTCTACGCTACTGAATAGGTGATGTTGCTCATGGTACAATGCTGGGCAACGCTTATGCCCCGACCCTGAGTTAACCATATATGCAAGTATGGTCCGAGACCAAAACACCTCCCGGCCGAACCGCGCCGAAAAGCGGACGGTATCGGGGCGAAAACGGCAAGTATCGATTCCAGCAGATATGCACGATGATGCACTGAACGGTTCGAAGCACGTCCTTATCGAGGACTGCGGAGACCACTTGCGTTTCTACGGTTACGACGCAGATAGCGAGGGCTCGGAGGACTAGGAAAATGGATGGGCAAAATCCAACTAAAGTTACGGAGTACGACGGTATAGAGGTTTCGGAGAGTTCGGACCTCACGACTGTCTGGGGTATGAAAATCGCCCCGGGCATCGAAAAGACGGATGACCCGGACAGGCAGTCAGAACTCGCGGAAGACTTCGTTCGCCTCATGGTTGAGGTCGAATCCTCTGAGGGAATCCTGATGACAAAGGACAAGTGGAAGAACCGATTGTCCGATTCTCTCGGGGTCAATAAGTCTCAAATAAACGAAATCTACTCGCACGTCGAGCAAGAACTCGGGACCGACGACGAGGCCGACGACGACATTAACCGAGTCCCAGTCGACGAGTTCCTCCGAGAACACGTCGATGAACTCGTTGTTCTCCGGTCCACGGACAGTCACGAGGACGCACGGTATCAGTGGCACTTCGACACGGGTGACGTCATCGAGACGAAGAAGGAATGGAAACAGGAGCACCTGATGAAGGAGGTCCTGTTCGACCGCGCAGGAGTGTTCGCGGCCGACGCACGGGTTGACCAGTACGGGAAGTGGGTCAAGTCGTGGGTTATGGTCAACAAGACTGAGCAGGTCGACACTGGCCCACGTACGGCCGCCGCCGAGGAACTGAAGTCGCGGATTGAGATGCAACCGGCTCTCTCAGATGAAGTCAAGGCCCTTCAGCAGGACGTAGCATTCATTGAGAGCGCTGATGCTGACGTGGTTGAGGTCACGAATACCGTTATCAAGCGCATCTGCGACAACGCTGCCATCGAACCTCGTGCCCTCTCTGCGGAACTCAAGTCGATGGGAGTCCGCCGAGGAGGTGTTCGTCGTACTTCGTACGACGACGTGGCGAACGCTACTTGGTGGCGCATTGACGCAGACTGGGCAACTCCCTCTGAGGTCATCGACCCGGGGGACGAAGCTGATGACTCTGACGACGCGCTCATCGGGGGTGACGGTGAATGACTGACGTTGCCCTTGACGAAGTCGACCTCGTCGGTCCAGACGTCGACGAAAGCGTGAAAATCGAAGGCCCACCCGGAACCGGGAAGACGACGACGTGTGCAGCCCGCGTCGCGCGACTGGTCGAGGAACACGGTGTCGACCTTGACGACGTGGTCTGGGTCACTTACCGTCGCTCCCTCGCTGAGGACACTCTCGAACGACTCTCCGAGTGGGATGTCATCACCGAGTATGAGGTCGAGAACCCCCGGTCGGGTCGGACGAAGTGGATTTCGACCTGCCACGCTACCGCCAACCGGGTTGCCGGAGACTCTCTAAAAGGAACGGTGGCCACAGGGTCTGACCTCTGGGACTTCTACCTTACCACCTACAACGTACCGTACGACGGTGACACGCGCTCTCCCGGCAAGGCGGCGTCGGATGTGCTCCAGTGGCTGGTCCACAATCAGAAACCTCTCTCACAGGCGTACGAGTCCCCTGCGTATGACTCCCTGAGTAGGGAGTGGCCGAACCATCCACATCTGATGGAGATTCGGGAGAAATGGGAGTCGTACAAGACCGAGAATAAGCTGTACGACTACCATCAGATGTTGCAGGCGGCGTTGGAGACTGATGAACTCCCGGGTGAGTCAACGTCCCCGTCCGTCGTCGTCGCCGACGAGTATCACGACGTGTACCCGTTGATGGATGACGTTCTCCGTAAATGGCTCCGAAATGCGGACATTGCGGTGGTCGCAGGTGACCCGCGTCAGGTTGTTAATTCGCACGAAGGGTCGTCGCCACGGTATTTCGAGCGCATTAACTTGCCGTCGGTTACCCTCCCCCGGTCGTATCGCGTACCGGTCGACCACTGGGATGCAGCGACGTCCGTACTCGAACGGACGCACTCGTCACCCTCTATCGAAATCAGCGGTGAGGGTGTGATTTCGCGCCATGAATCTGCCACGTTCGAGTATGACGAAGATTCGGACACGTGGGATGTGCCGGTCGACGACTCGCGTTCGCCAGCCAACCTCTCGCGCGACGCAGACGGGTCAGTGCTGTTCTTGGCACGGACGCGGATGATGGCCGAAGGTGTTGCGGCTGCCCTCCGACACGGCGGGGTCGTCTACACAGGTCAGGGGGGAGCGGGCGGCTGGGCGCGGAACGATAAACGTCGCCACTTGTTCAATTCCCTGACCAAGTTCAGTGGAATCGAGGTCACGGGTGAGACGTCGTGGACGGGCGACTACGACCTCTCTGACCCTGATGTCGACATCACAGGTGAGGAAGCCTACGAACTGCTCAAACACTCCTCTGCCCAACACGCGGGTATCTCTGGGGATGAGTTGTTGAAGCACGCAGGTCGTCTGAAGGGTATGTCGTCCGTCACTGCGGAAACCATCGCGTCGGTCGTTGAACCCAAATGGTGGGGGGTATACACTCACGGTCCTGTTGCTGCACGCGACCTCGTTGGTGTCGAAGACGATGACCGAGTCGCAATCCAACGGGCCGGAGAACACTACGACGAACCTATCAAGCCGGGCGACATCGACGTGCAGGTTCTCACGATACACGCCAGTAAGGGATACGAGGCTGACACCGTCGTCGTCTACGATGGCGTCACCGAGCGCATCAAGCAGGGAATGCAATCGTCTCCAGCAACCCGAGCGAACGAGGACCGGACTTGGTACGTCGCCCTCACTCGGGCGAAGGAACGGCTGGTCATCATGGACCACGCGTTCGACTGGGCTACCGGATACGTCCCGTACATGGTCGGTCGCATCGGGGGTGAGTCGGCATGAACGTCGAGGATGTCGACTGGGACAGTGTCCGAGACGACCTGAAGACTCGTGTCGACGGCATCCGACCCCCAGAGTACATGGAACTGTGCGACGCGCTCGAAGCCACGCACGAAGACCTCAGTGGGATGGCGGCTGGAGGTCTCGTCGAATCCGCGGTATACAACGGTCTCCTGCAGGAGAAGAGCGAGAGTCACTACGCGTTCACGTTGAACGCTATCGATGCACTCGACGAAGTCGAGGAAATGGTCGACCCCATCGAGCCCGTCGACATCAACCTAGACGAGTCCACCGAGACGGATACAGTGGTCTATCCGTCCCTGATGAAGCAGACCAAGCAGTGGATTTGCTGGATGGGGAGCAAGCAACCCCGGGCACCGTGGCAGGGCCATGCGTACCCAGTCAAGTGGGGCGCGCAACTCGAAGCAGATGAGCGCCCGAACGTGGACTTCGGGACGGCACAGCACTGGCTGGAGCCGTATGAGGGCACGAACATCGACTGGCCGGAGGACGCATCACGGGACCTCCGTCTTGGCTACCTGCTCCCCCATGAACCGGGAGAGAACGACGTCTCCCTGATTGACCTTGACGACGTCCGAGACCCCGAAACGGGAAAAGTGCACCCCGTCGCCCTCGGAATCATCGAACAGGCAGGGTCCTACGCTGAGATTTCCCAATCCGGTGAGGGCATCCACGTGTTTGTGGTCGGAACCTTACCAGACGGTCTCGGCAAGGTCGTCGAGAAGATAGACGATGAGCCGTTCGTCGGAGATGAAATCCCGAAGGTCGAGGTCTACGACCACGGCCGAGTGGTCGCGATGACTGGCCAGCACGTCGAGTGCACGCCTACGGAGGTCGCGGAGAACCAGCAGGTCATCGATGACATCGTAGATACCTACGTCGACTACGAGGAACCCGAGAGAACCGTCGACGACGTGGTCGACGAGATGCTGAACCATGAGGAGGGCACTTCGTCTAACTCCGAGTATAGCCCTTACTACAACCTTCACCCGGCCAAGCTCAACGGGGTCGGCGGCTCGGACTGGGACGATAAGGGTCACCGTATCCGTGGCCCACATCCGGCTCACGGGTCTTCGAACAACGACAACTGCGACATCTCGGATGACGGTACATGGTACTGTTTCCGTCACGATGTTGGGGGGCGAGGTCTCAAGCTACTCGCAGTCGTCGAGGGATACATTAACTGTGGAGACGCCGGGTCAGATGCGTTCGACCACCTCACCGATGGCCAGTTCTTGAAACTGTGCCTGACGGCCCGCGACGAGTACGGGGTGGCCGGGAAGCCCCCGTACCGGGCACTGTTGACGGTCGCCGAGAAGCTGTACCTCGTTGACGAGGGCGACGAGCGACTCGGAGAAATGTACGACATCGCCCGCGACGCCTACGACGAGATGACCGTCGGCGATGTCTGAGTTCTCTCTTTTTTCTACTTTGTTGAATCATTGATGTACTGCTTCTACCATACGCATATAAACTATCAAATGCCATAGTAGTGTCAGAGTAAGACTAAGTCAAACTCTGGAGAGAAAACCAATGTCGAAAATACGTACGGAAGGCGACTACGACAGTGCGGTTGTGACAATCCCTGCCGACCAAGCCGAAGAAGCAGGACTCGGCTCAGGAGACGCTGTAACCATCGTCGGCATCGAACCGGGTGTCGCGGTCGTGATGTCGGACGAACAGCTTAGTGTGGACGACCAACTGAACATCCAGTCCTCTCTCGTGGACCTCTCGAACACGGGTGACTCGGAATGACTGACGAAGCGACTCTCCAAGCCATCGACCGCCTTGTCGAGTCTGGGTGGCACTCGTCACCGTCTTCGTCGACAAAATCAAGCACGGAGCAATCTGGGCGGTCTCACACTCATCATGCCCACCCGCTGTCGAACGTAGTGTGGTGGGAGCGGGAAGCCTGACCGACCTGCAGTTCACCTTTTTCTCACCCTCGACTCGGCCCGGTTCCTTCTGAACGCAACGTCGTCACGAGAGAACTCTATCTACCCTCTCGATTTATCTAAATGTTATTTGCATACTTAAACTATTGGGAATTTACCTTTGGGGTAGGGGGATGACATATATGACACAGTCATGATGGGACAAACCCAAACTGACGGCGGGAAGGTATCGACGACGAACAAGACGCAGACGGAAATCGCGTGGGAAGCCCTGCGGGAACACCTGCAGGCGCACGAAGCGGTGACAGTGTGGGACCTCAAACGTCAGGCCAATTTCGACGTCAACGACTGGGCCGCGCGTCAGGTTCTGAACGACGCGGTCGAAATGGGGGCATTGTCGGTCGAGCAGACTGGCCGTGCTAATTGGTACTTCGTCGAGCACGAGGTGTTCTACTAATGGCGCAGTCATCTACATCATCTGACGTAGCAGATACGGACATCTGCCCCGTGTGTGGTGATGTCTACGATGAGTTCACGACTGGGACTATTCGTGGCGGTGGCCGGATTTGTCACGGAGCAGGAGAGGGTGCCTACGTTCACGAACAGGGCTTTGATACGGTCTACGGTGATGGACAATGAGCCTGTTTCAGAGCGTCCGGGTCACTGGTGGTCAGGCTTGCCCCGAATGCGGGTCATCCGATGTGGAGACGGGCTCGACGTGCCGGTGCAACGACTGTGATTGGGAGGTGGATGTCTGATGTCTCTGGACGTCAACATGGCGTTCCATAGTGGCCGCGAGTGGAGGGACCACGACTTCCACGCTCTGGGTCAGCAGGTCTGGGCGTACGCTGACTGGTCGTATGGGTGCACGGCAGACGCACCTGAACGAGGTGACGAGCGATGACGAAGAGTAGTATCACCCGCTCTGAGGCTATCTGGATGGTCATTGGTCGAGATTACATCCAGACCTGTGACGTCGTCGAAGCAGTCCCTGCACATCGACGTACAGTTCAGCGGGAACTCCGGGGGATGGAGGACGAGGGCTGGTTGACGCGTGACGGTGACGGGTACGTCGCTGGCCCACGGACAGAGCGGTTTGTCGAAGACATCATCCGGGAGGGGGAGCGATGACACAGTCCCAACTGAACGGCGAGCCAGCCGACCCCGAGAAGCTCAAAGATGGGTACCACGACTGGCAGACGGTCGACGAAATCAAGCGGCAGTCGTCCGGCTGGATAGATGTCGACGAGCACGACTATGGGCAGACGTTCGAAGCCCGTCTCGGGGCGTGCTTCGGCGAAGACCCCGGTGAATACGATACGACTGAGACGCTGACTATTGATAGCGTCGAACTTGAAATCGAGAAGAAGACGTTCAGTCGTCTCAATAACGGGGAACTTCGGTATGTGGCCCATTTCGCATGTGGTGAGACTGCAGGTGTTCGTACAGACAACGACCTGCGTACTGAATCCACAAAGGTTCGGTTTGGTGGTTCACGATGACCCACGAGGTCCGCTCAGAAAACCTCGCGACGGCAGTCGACCTACTGCGCTTCCACGGGTCGTTCAGAGCGTCCGATGTCGCGATGGAACTTCCACGAGAGTCTGAGTCTGACGTTGAAGAGCAGCTTGAGGCGCTCGTGAGTAACGGATGGCTGGAGCAGGACGGAGTGTACTACTCGGCCGGCGTCCCGGTTGAGACGCCCCGGGAGGTCTGCTGATGTATCACGGCCGCCCAGACGACGTGGACGCTCGCATCGACGCGCTCGTGAAGTCGGGCTCGGACCCGGACGACGAGCGAGCGGTCGAAGACGACGAGGACGAGGACGAGGACTCGGGTTCGAGGTCTCACTCGACTCACCACCCTCTTGGGAACTCAATTTGGTGGGACCGGGAGGCTTGACGGCCACCCCGCTTTCCGCTCGCCGAACCCCCCTCGTTTCTGCTGCAGTTCTGATACTCAGATGCCCATTTGTGCTTAGCAACGTCGCTATCAGGGTAGTAGCACCAGACTGCAGATGTGCAGCTTGAACAATCGGGTAGATATATTTGTGTGAACTCCAGCGGTCGTCATGCTCGATGCACCCAACGCCTAAGCAGTATTTCTCACAATTTTCTTACCAGTATGGCAGAAGAGAAAGAATCGATGGACCCTGACCGGTCTGTCGACGAAATCCAAGACGACCTTGACTCGTACAGTATCTCAGATGAAACTCGGGACGCGGTGCGTTCGGACGCACGCTCGAACGGACACGGCGGTGGCTCCATCGTTACGAAGCCCCAGTTGTGTGGGGACTACTGTAGCGGTTGTCCTCACGGACCCTACTCATGGCTGGTCGACGATGACGGGTGGCACTACCTAGGAAGAGTTTCCGGGACGGGGTCTGATGCAGAGATTGTGACTGGCCAGTCATCTGGTGGGGACGGCTCGACGGAAGAAGTCAAGAACGAGTTTGCTGAACTTCCTGATGAACACCAAGACCTCGCTGAAGTACTCGCTGACCTCAACCTTACCAAATCGGAAGTGAGTGTGCGTGGGGGCGACGGGAACCCGGTGAAATCCCAGTACGTGGTCGATGCAGAGACACTCGACGGGGACACGCAGCCGGTCGGGATTGTGACCGAAGCTGATGGTGGGTTCTCCATCGTGGCCGGTGGGTCACAGTACGAGTTTGATGACGGTTATCCTGCTGAGTCAATCGTCCGACTGGCAACTGGACAGGACGACCGAGTGGAGTCGGACATCCATGCTGGAGGTCTCGACGATGGTCTGCGTATCAGGTCAGAGTCGGAGGAAGCCACGCTGAGTATCTCCAACCGGAGCGGGGGATTGGGGGCTCGAATCCAGCCCCCAGAAGACGGTCCGTTCGACGACGACTACATAGCCACGGAACAGCGTGTAGATTCGTTTGTGAGTGGGTTCAAACGCTACTCTGAAGGACGTCAGAAGGGTTCAGACATCATCGCAGGGCAGGTCGTTGACGAGTATGGTGGGAAGGTCTTGCTCGACTCACCGTTTGAGGCCAAGGACGACATCAAGGACCTTGACTGGGATGACACTCACCGGGAGTGGAAGGCAGATGCCGACGCGTGGGCAGTTGATGTTGGCAGCATCAGTCAAGTAGAAGATGAACTTCGGGATGAGGGGTGGGATGTGTATACTGGAGACCTCGGGTAGCCCAGTCTAAGTTCCGTTTCGGCTCTTTCTACTGTATTATACACATACTAATCGGGTGAAAGTATATATGCTACCAGCAACAACACATATGATGAAGCCATGACGGAAGCAACCGACGCGAACGACGGAGACGCACAGATTACGACTGAAGAAATTGCGGAAGAAGCGCTTGAAGCAGCAATCCAGAACGGAGCATCCCGCGACCCGGTAGGGGCAGTCGGCTACCCCCCAGCGTGGGTGTCAGTCTACGCTGACCCAGATGACGTTGACGACGTCGTCGACGCCATCCAGTTTGTCGCAGGACGGATTGACGCTAGCACTGAGACCTTCATCAAGACGTATGATGACATAGTCAACGAAATCGACGAGGAATACCGGCAGCGGGTCAAGGATTGGGAGAACGGGGAAACCTTCACCGACATCAAACCCACGAAGGGAGAGCCCTACATCCCCAAGGGAACTGTCGGAATCTACGTCGAGTTCAAATGAGCACAGCACTAACTGGTCGGGACAAGGTCTGGAACGCCACGCTGCAGGCCATCTCAGAGGCTAACCGAGACTACATCACGTCTGACGACGTCCGGGCTCATCTCGACGATGACGACGTCGACAACATGACGCGTGAACGCACGATGTGGTCGATGGTCGACCTCGGGTACCTCTCCCACGAGAAACGGGCGAAGAAGTGGTTCATCGCGGCAGACGTCGACGTCCAGTTCGACTAACTCCCCTTTTCAGATTCACTCACTCAACCAGAAACATCTATCCGACCCACCCGGTCGCGGCCAGTTGCCCTCCTTACCAATCCGACCGCTTGCCCGAACCGACCCAACGGTTAAGCAGTCGATTGAACGATACTTACAGCGCAGGCTCATCGAAACAAAACCTGCCTGTCACTCGCGGTGCATCGCTCGCTAACAAGATACCCTCGTCCGTTTGCTTGAATTCCACTGGGGCGCGTGCTGTACTCGCGTCCCACTTACGCTTCATTGCTTCTAGGGTCGGGGGCTGCTCCCTCGATTCCCGGATTCTACAGCCGCCCAAGACCTTAGCAGTCGGTCTGAGATACTGTAATATGCCCTACAACCCCCAAGAATCCGATGTTGGAGAGTGGTGGCCGTGGACCGATGCAAATGGCCGTGTTAAGACGATAAACGCCCTTAAACGGGTCTATCCTAAGTATGGTCGCGGCTACGACGAGTTTGCTGACCCACTTCCCCGAGACTGACCCTGCACAACGACTATAGTCATCCTTTTTTGCGTAGTATTAACGCAAGAATGGTAAGCACAAACTACAACTTCCGGGAAGCGCTCACGCCTCTGCTCGGGATGATTTTCTTCATCGCAGGGGTTGAGACGTTCGGAATCGGCAGTTTCAGTCTGTCGGGATTCGACCTCGGCGCGACACTGTCCACGGCTGGCGGACAGTCGATTACACTTGCGCCCTTCGTCGGTCTCGGGATGCTTGTCGGTGGGTATGCGCTTAACGACCGCGACTTCTCCGACTTCAGCGACGTGCAGTCGTACGTCGCGTACACCACGTTCGGTATTGTTGGTCTGACCGGGCTTGTCCCGGCACTCGGTACCATCGTGACTGGGTCGCTCGCACTCGGGTGGTTCCTCCACTTCGTAACAATCGTTGGATTCGCCTTCATCGCGGGGTATCAGCCATGAACCGGCGTAATCTCACGTCAAGCGTTGGTCGCACTGGTGGCGTGCTCATGCTCGTCGCGATACTACTCGTGTCGACGGTCGCCGCGCATACGCTCGTCGTGTTCACGCTTGACACGTCGACTGATTTCAGCGATAATCAGACCTCGCTCGGCGCGAACTCGACCATCACGAACGGCACGGTCCAGATTGCTGACGGAGAGAGCTACACCACCAGCAACCTCACCACGAGTGAGCCGGTGGAGACCGTTGAAGTCAACATTAGCGGTATCGATGACAGTGCCAACATCGTTGTCTATGACGGAGTATACGGGACTAAAATCACTAACAAGTCCGTCTCTACAACTGGTACGTTTACGCTTGACGTATCAGCGTCGTCCGACTCCAGCATCGCTATCGCTATCGATGACGGAGGTAACACGGCAGTCAACGGCACCACGGACATTGAATCCATCAAACTCGTCCAAAGCAACAGTGCTCCTTTCGCTGCGGGTGCTGACACGCAGGTAGCTGTCAACGATACAGTCGAACTCAACGCTAGTGACTCGACTGACCCTGATGGTGACGCGCTCTCGTACGAGTGGGACTTCGACGATGACGGCACGTACGATGCGACTGGCGAAGTGACGTCTACATCGTTTGCATCCTCGGGCACGTACAACGTCACGCTCCGAGTGACTGACTCGCACGGGGCGACCGACACGGCGAACATCACCATCACTGTCGACCCTGACAGCGACGGTGACGGGGTCATCGACAGTGAGGACGCCTACCCGCTGAACGCTCCGGGCTCGAAAATTGTCGACAACTCCGACACGAAGATTGCTGACGATGCCTTCGTCGAACTCGCGTCGGGTAGTGGCTCGGTGGACCTCACGGTCTACGGGACTAACAACACGACTGATGGGAACTGGACGCAGATTGGCACGACGTCAAAGTCGGCCAGTAGCTCCAGCGCGGTGCTCGCGACGGTGAACGTCGACGACACCTACGACCACTACAAACTCGTGTATGAAGGCGACGCTACGGTGCAGGATGCCGGCCTCATGTACGACTCCGCAGGTAGTGGTGGAGACGTCAACGACACAGTCGTTGGCAGCCTCTCGCTCGTCGACGTGATTATCGGAATCGCCGGCCTTCTCGGGCTTCTGGTGGTCCTCGACATCTTCGAGGTCATCACCCTGTTCGACGACTAACCGCATAGCTCGCAAACCAACTAACCACTGAACGCCCGACAAGGTCGGGTCTAACGGGGTCATACCCTGCGTTCAGTATTCGAATGACATCAAGAATTGAACGGGTCGCCACAATGCTTGCGGTGCTCTTAGTCGTATCTACAGCGGTTGCCCCGGCTCTCATCTACGGGGTTGGGACGGTAACTGCAGCGGGGACTAAGGATGCTGATGACTGCAAGTTCATGGATTCGCAGAATAATTTCGTCCAAGTCGTTGCTTCCATTGAAATTGAGGCGTTGCAGTTTGCTCATTGTGTCGCAGGAGACCTGCTCGAAGACTCGGACGTGAGTGGTCTCGCCGAGTCCGAGGCGCAGCAAGTGCTTCATTCAAAAGCAGCAGGCATCAACGCCAGTGAGAATAACCAACTCGCCTCCCGGTATAACTACGTACAGGATTCGCGATTCATCGCGATGAGCGAAGCCCGGACTCGGGCGGCTCAGTCTCTGGATAATCACTCAACGAAGACTGAGTCGATTCGTGACGCCCGGATTCGCGTTGCTGACTACTACTCTCGCATGGAGCACAACAGCGTCAAAATCCAATCCGCCAACGTTGAGCGCATTCGGTCGATGTACGCCGTCAAACAGAACGAGAACATCACGTACAACATCAGCGTCTCTATACAGGACCCAGATACGTATGGAGCGTACCTCAAGTCCTATGATAGCGTGACGTTCACCAACGGGACAACGACCCTAGAAAACGGTACTGTAGTCAACGTGACCAAGGTGAAGGTCGTGAACGCGACCGTCATACAGACTACCACTACGAGTGACCAGACGTGTTATCAGGGAAATTTCACGAATACCTACGATGAAGGGTACATCGATAACGTCACATCGAACTGTACGTACAACAGTGAAGGAGAACAGACCCTCCGCCTAGTTGCTCAGCCCCCACAGGATTACAACACGAAGCAGGAGGTCTACGACGGGAAGGAATGGCGTTCGCACTACAGCGCAATCAACGAGTCCCATACTTACGTCAGCGACAATATCGCGGCGACGGTCGACTCCGTCTACGCGAATGTCTCGGCCTCTGACATCGACGGCTCGCGCCTCCTGAGCCCGGTTGACCTCGCGCGACAGAGCACGGGCTCGTACTCGACGTCCGGCCACTACTCGTCTACAGTCGCATACGCGGCGATGCGGGGGTATGAGACGAACACAACTGCCGCGATGAAAATCACGTATAACGGGTCGACGTACGAGGGAATGCTGTTCACCCGGGCAACTCCTCCGACGAACGAGAACGGTACCAACGTCTGGAAGGCGAACTACACGTACAACGCCTCGAACATGACGAAGCCAGTGTACTTCGCGGCACAATCGAGTGCTGATAAGACGCGTGTGAAGACGCTTGACGGGCCGTTCGCCATCAAGACCATCAACAACACGAAGACGGGAGAGTCGATGAACTCCACGACGCCTGAGCAGTTCACGTATAAGGACACGAGCTACACGAACATCAAGGAGCAGAACGACGACATGAAGAAGGTGCTCGTGACGGTCGACCAAGACACGGTCGCGGGTAAACAACTCGTTCAGGGACTTTTCGACTTCATGGGTGACAACCCGATTTGGGTCATCGGACTGATTGTCGGGGGCCTTGTCGTCCTCATCCTCGTCAAGGACGGCATCGAACTCTACCTGCCGTAACTCCCTCTGTTCCTGTTTTTCGGGGCAACGTCTATACTGTCTAAATTTTGCGTAGTTATAATGTGAATACTAAATGAATGTGACTCGCCAGATGTTGCTGGTGGTCGGTTGCGTGCTGCTCATTTCGTCGTCTGTTATCACTCCAGTCGCCGGAGCAGGCAATGAAACGACCACGACACCAGCAGGGAACGAGACAACGACTACGACCCCTGATAAGACGAACGTCACGAAGGAAGAGATAGTGAC
Source organism: Halorussus vallis (assembly GCF_024138165.1). Taxonomy (NCBI): domain Archaea; kingdom Methanobacteriati; phylum Methanobacteriota; class Halobacteria; order Halobacteriales; family Haladaptataceae; genus Halorussus; species Halorussus vallis. Next base: position 2,237,313 of record NZ_CP100000.1, read on the forward strand.
ATGGGCTTCGCAGGGTAGGGACATCACTAAATCGAGAGCGCAGGAGCTTCTCTCGTGGTTTAACAGCCACTCGGGAGAGTTCGATGTCGCCGAGTCCAAGCAGGTCCGCGACTGGCTGACCTCCGAACTCACGTCTGGGGCGGACTGGAGCGTAGACACCGTCGTAGCGTACGCTAAGAGCGATAAGGACGTCAAGCTGCCCGAGGCGAAGTCAATTTACGACTGGTACCTCGCGGGCGGCAACACGGACCTTACCAAGAAACAGCGCGGCATAGTGTCTGAGTGGCTGAAGACCCAGCTATCGCAATCTGATGGTCCGGCAACTCCGACGCCGTCAACTTCCACGAACAATACGACGAGCGAGAAGCCGTCAGACTACAAAACCGCGAAGAAGGCAATCAAAGACGGCCATGTCGCCGAGGGGGAACTCAGTAACTCGTGGGACATCAAAAACAAGGAAATCGGCCCTATCAAGGTCATTGCGGCGGAGGGGAACGGGGAGACATCGACTCTCATCATTAAATCGTCGAACCCTACGATGGTGAGTATTACTGACCCGGTTGCCATTGAGCATGGGGATGGTGCAGTCAAAGTGCCGTCTCAGACGCTACATAGCGGATACAACGTCGTGCAGGTCAAGACGATGGAATTCGGTGGAAAGGAGAAAGTGTGGGTGTCTGCTGGCGGATACATTGATGACATTAAATTCAACGAAAAAGCAGACATTGTTCCCAAACCGTACCGGTCGTACGACGTCGTCCTCGGGTTCCTACTCCCGATTCCACTCATGGTGGTGACGACGCTCTTCATGTTCCGTCGGAAGAAGAACAAGCCCAAGTCCCCGGGGGTGGCGAAATGACTGAAACAGTCCACTTCGAGTCGAATCTTGACCGAGTCGTTTACCTAATCGGGGAGTACAAATTCCTCCTCTCAGTACTTGCGCTCGGGGTTCTCACCGTATTAGCGGTCGTTCTCCTGAACTTACCAATCCCTGACTGGAACGACATCCCGCGCTGGGGTCAGGTCGCGATTATCGTGACGTCAATCGGGTGGCCGCTGCCGCTGTTCGCGGGGAGTTACCTCGCAAATAAGCTGCACGACCCTGACTGGGTGTATCCCCGAGAAATCGACGCTGCACGCCCCGTCTCGGACATAGAGGACATCAAGAACGACGACGGGACGATTGATAAGCAACTGATTGCTGAGAAGCACAAAATCCCGAAATCGATGTGGGAGACCCAGTTGACCGTCACCGAGGGGAAAATCTACTGGAACAAGATTGGCGGCTACCCTATCGTCCGAGAAATCGACTACGGCGACGATGTCGACGGTGTCGAGGTCGTCGGACCATGGATGGGTGAGAAGACTGACGTCGAGGTCGCCACCTCGCAGGAAGCTATCGCAGCTAACCGGGGGCAACTGCGCGAGTGGGCGCAGGCGGGCCAGCAGTTGTACGCGAAGCTCCCCGCAATCTCACAGGCTATCGAGTCACGGTACTGGAAGGCGATGTCGGACGATAAGCTGGACCGGGTCGCGAAGCACTCGGAGGTCGTTCGTGGGAGCGTCGTTGAGGATGTCGAGAAGCTCACCGACTCGTTGGAGACACCTGACAACAAGGACAGCGACGACGGTACTTCCGAACCTGACCGTGAGAACCTCTCCGAGGAAGTTGCTGATGAAGCTATCGACGGTGGGGTCCCCGAGGAATGGAAGGGGGGTGGTGTAGATGAGTAATCTGGATAACTACGCCTTCTCGCGTCTGCGAGAGGATTTAGCTCGGCAGAAGCTGCCAGCACTCGAAGAAGCAGGTCTCCTCACACCTGACACCATCCGGTATCTGGAATCGTATCGTCGGCACTACGAGCCGGGCTCGAAACCACACTACGAGACTGGGAAACCCGCGGTCTCTTACCATAATACCGAACACTACGTGAACGTCGTTCGTCCAGAAGTGGGTGAGTGCCTCAGTAGGGCCGTCCAGAGTGGGAATCTGGCTGTCGTCAAACACGCAATCGGGTTGGTCGGCGGAGATGATAGTGACGTCCCGTTCCAAGACGCTCTGACACTGGAGAACCTTATCCACGGAGATGAGTTCCGTATCTTCGTCTTCACAGGTGGTCAAGGAGGAGGGAAGTCGTACTTAGCGTACACGCTCGCTAAGTACAAATCCCGTCTCTGCCGACGCGACAACATCCCCGTCCGCGCTATCACGAATAGCCTCTCCGCTGTCGAGATGAACGATGAACTCGATTTCGTGGGGTCACCGAACGACCTACTCGACTACCGACTGGAGAACCCGGGTCACATCGTGCTCGTGCTCGATGAGGCGTCGTCGTTCTTCTCGTCGAAAGCAGGAAACGCGCATAACCTCCAGAATTTCGTCCCGTTCCTCCGGCGGCTGCGTAAGATGAAAATCGTACCAATCATCGTCTCCCACCGGGCAATGGACATCGGAACAGACATCCGTAAACTCGACAGCGTGGTGTTCATCGACAAGCCAGACCAAGATACGGCAGTCTTCTACGGTGAGTCGAGCGAGGATGACCTCAACGATAAGCTCCTCGAACTATCCAACTACAGCACTGATGAGCGGTACGATTACGACTCTGACGACTTGTTCATCTCGTGGAAATGGGATGGTCTCGACCGAGTCACTGAGTTGATGGAGAACCCGCAGCAGTTTCGTGAGCTTTGGGAGACCAAAGGGGTCGTGAAGGACCTCCGCGAGGTCGCCGAGCGTATGGAGAAAATCGAGTCCTTGGAGCAAGACCGAGACGACCTCATTCGGGCCTGCTCGGAACTCGATTACTCCCAATCCGAAATCGCCGAATTCGCAGGTGTCAGCCAGTCACGCGTCAATCGGCTACTCAATTATTCACAGTGAATAACCCCTTTCCGGGTGAAACAAGGCTAAATCGACAGACGGCGGCGTTATTCAGTCTGCAATAATTCTACGCTGTGAGCACCCACCCTACTACTACGTAGTAGGGTGACTTCTCGCCGGTCGGGGCGAACGGCTATAGTATAATATCTCCATACTTTAGTATGGAAGAAACACCGTCCACAGGTACCGTCTCGCACGAGAGATGCGAGACCTGTGGCGCGTTCCTAATCGAGACGCATGGCGAGTACGAATGCCCCGACTGCAACCAGTCGAGGGACGATTACATTAAACGCAAGCTCACCGAGTTCCAGCGGTTAGTGGACGAGAAAGAACGCATCGAGCGCGAGATAGATAGGCTGTACGCGCAAATAATTCTGACTGCCCGAGGTGAAGAAGCATGAGCGCAGTAGTAGGAGCTATCCTATTCATCGGGATTGGGGTCATTGTTGGACGGACACTCTGGACACCGCGACGTCAGTGTTCGTCCGACTCAGACCACTCAGTATTCGTTGTAGAGAAATACTGTGGCGAGTGTGGAGCCGAAATCGTCGATGGGGACCTGACAATCACTCGACTCCGACGACGACTTCGAGACCGACTCGACCCGGACGGAGGAAGCCAATGAACCGATTCATCAGAGCGTACGCATTCGTGGCGACGGTCGCGTGTCACGCTGGAATTTACCTGTCAGTGACAAGTGATAGTGACCCGCTGTTCGGCGTAGGTGTACTCTTAGGTGCAGCAGTCCTCGCTCTGTCCGTCCTCTCACTGGCACTCGTCGGCATTGAGTCACTGGTTAAGCTGGGTGAGTCAGCGTGACCGTTGCCTGCCCTTCGTGTGGCCGAGACCTGCAGGCTGAACGGAGACTCATCGACTGCATCTGTGGAGCGAGGTGGATACTCAACCTGACACGCGTCCCGAGCACACCGGAGGGACGACCGGCATGACTCACGATGAAGTCGTCCACGTCGCCAAGATGCTGGTCGTGACGGTCCTCTACATGGTCGTCCTCTGTTGGTTCTTGCTCGACGAATGGGGTCGGGAAAAGTATCGCTCGCTCACCCACTGGCACTACGAGGTCGAGTGAGATGGCCGTCGAGAAACTACCGGAGTTCATTGAGTGGGACGGGGACTTCTACTCCTGTGCGTTGTGTTCTGAGACAATCACAGACTCCCGGACTGGTGCGATTCTGCACTTGCTCCGCCGACACGACGACTGACTCACTTCTCTTGCTCGTCGAGCCACTTCGATAGCATCGCCAAGACGGACGAGTAGGCATCATGCCGACCAGATTCGTACTCTGAGAGGTCTGCGTATTGTTCGTCCGGGTCTGACATTCGAAAGCCCCGAACAGCCTGCTCGACCTGCCTCAAAGTCTCGGGGTCCAGTCCAGCGGGGTCGATGACGTCGTCACCGTCGCCAGCGTCGTCGGTCATGCTACCCGCTACGGGCCACTGGGTGAAAGTCTCCCTTGTGGACACCCCCCTCATTCAGACCACTCTCGGTGGTCAGAACGGGATACGTTCGACGAACCGGAGTCCCGGGCCAGAGACTAAGCCGAAAGGACTCAAAGTGATAAACGAGCGCTGCACCTGCGTTCTGAGCCTGCTCGACCATGCCCCAAGGGTGTGGGAGTAGGAACGGTGCTTCTCCACGCTATTCACGCACCCAGCGCCTAAGCCCTTCTTTTTACTATATCAGAATATGGAACGAAACAACATCACTTATCGAGACACGGATACGGTCTACGCTGTGTATGAGGAGTATGACGACAACCGGAGGCTCCTCAACGTCTACGAGAACCTCGACGACGCGAAACAGGAAGTAGACAACCGAGCGCGTGAGCACACCTACGAACCCAACCGTGAGCGTGGTGTATACTCGGAGTTAGTAGACCACGGTATGTTATTCGGCTACTGGGTCGACGAGGTCGACTTCGTCACAGGTGACGAGCGATGAGTCGAATAGAACCTGCTACACCGTATTGCCCGAACTGTGGAACGCTACCGGATGGCGAATACTACGTCGTCCACGACGAGATGGGTCATCCAGTTACATTCAGCGAAGGGCCGGGACTACCCGAACTAGTCGTGTACGGCTGCTTCCACGAAGACTGTGGCCGGTACGCAGGTGTGAAGGTGACGAGCGATGAGTGAAACCGTCTGGCTCGACGAGGTCGTGCTTCAAGCCCTCGACGAGGACCGGGACGTCGACATCAAAGGGGACGCACGCCGCGGGTGGCATATCCTCATCGACGGCGAGCGTGTGACTGGAGACGGCCACGGGCTCACGTGGGAGACCCTCTGCTACGAGGTCGAGGTCGACGACGAGTAACCGACGCACCCAGCGCCTAAGCCCTTCTTTTTCTAACTTTAATGTATGGAACGAAATAACGTCGACGAGGCAATTCGGACGTTCGGCTCCGAACACGAACACGTAATCTACGAAATGGTGACCGGCTGGAAAGAATACGATATGCGCGAGTACGACTTAGCTGTCGAGAGACTCATTGAAGACGCGATAACGAGTCTCAGTAGCGAAGACATTCACCGTATCCGGGGTGACGAGCGATGAAATGTGAATTCTGTCCGAACGAGGTCGAGCCCCACAATGAGGAGGATGCACTCACCTTACGAATCGAGCGAGACATCGTTGTTGAAGATACTGTTTCCATTATCCCAGACCACGTGTTCGACCACGGTCGAGAGTGTATCTCTCACCCGGCTGACGACGAAGACAGAGATATAACCAAATACTGGAGCAGTAGCGACGAGGCAGTCTTCTGCTCCGATAAGTGTCTCATGGCATGGGTTATGTTACAGGATAGTATCCTCGATTCCAGCCTTCGCGACGAACTCAGAGGTGACGAGCGATGAGTGAGACGGATACACTCGATAGGGTCTATTTTACTACCATAGGACTAGTGCTGTTGATGTCCCAACTCTGGATGGCCAATGAAGTAGCCACTCAAATCGCACCGGAGGGTAATCTGGTCGTGTACATCATGGTCTGGACACTCACAATAATCGTGTCCACCTACCTATCGAAGCCGACGTGGGAGAACATCCACCCGTAATCGAGTTGAAGGTCAACTCGCTCATATTTTCCCGAACACCCCTCGTTCAGAGCACTCTATCCGCTATGTAGCTACCCACATAGCCGAATAGTCGCGAGAACTCGTTTACTTGTCACCAAAATAATCCACTATATTGTTGATTGTTCCACACGTGCCTTTATTTCATCAAATGCTTCAGCAACCCCCTCAGTGGTTCGGACACCGGTAAGCGATATTTTCCCTGAAGCGAATATTTTGAACAGCCCTTGATGGTCTGGTGGACGGTAATCTACTGAACCGAATACTTCTGGTTCGTACTGGGCGTGTTTTGTCCCAAGCGCCTCAACTAATGCTTCGAGATTTATTCCCGAGTTGATGGAGTCAACGAAGACGAGATTTCGAACATCAACTTCGCTCGCACTGGGCGGCAGGTCGAAGCCGGTTACATTTTTGATTTCTTCTACTAGCTGGTCCCCAACTCGACGAAGATTTTCGACCGAACTTGAGCCATGAATATTGTACTTTCCTGATGAGAATAGCATGATTGTTGGCTCACTGTCGGTCAGTCGGAGCTTTAGTGCAGGATGCGTCTCGGGCTCGTAGCTCGATAGATATGCGTTAATATCTATTGTGAGGTGAGTAAGGTCTAATTCGACACCGAGGTCCCCGCCACCCGCGACACTAACTAACTCTGGCAAATTAATCGTACGCTACGAATATTATCTCATCTGCGCTATCCTCGCTCGTTGAGAGCGCGTACTGGTGTTCCTTGGCCTCAACAACCACGTTGGACTTGTGGTACTCCAACATGTTCTTCAGTTCTTTAGGAGTCGGTAGACCGGCTGTATTGTAGGAGAGTGCAATGTGGCTATCGCTGAACTTTTCGAAGGTCTTCTCGAATGCGTTGTATACTGCGTCAGGGTCTGTCCACTGGGACGGGTTCCGCTGCAACCGCTTCGTCTTCACGCTATCGTCAATAAGGTCCGGCCAGTCGTCGTATTGGAGCCACCCTTCTAAGAAGTGGTAGTAGAAGCGGTACGGTGTTTCGCCGTTCTGTTTTGTTCGGTCATAGTATGGGGGGTCTAAGTACACGAGGTCTGCTTCAGGAGGGTTTTCCCAGTTTAGCACATCCTCATTATAGGATGCGTTCTCCCGCTCATTGTCGAAGACAGCAGCGTTGAATTCATCAACAACGTTCCTGAAGTGCTCGTCAAATGGTTTTTCCCATGTTGTCTTATTCCCAAACGAACGCTCTACATCTTGAGTACGCATATACAGATTAGCTCGGTGGAACAGGTTGTACGGCCGTTTAGCCAGCGCCGCCTGCGAAACAGCAGAGTTGGCAATAGCGCGTTTATACTCATTATCGAGCTTGTCGATATTGACGCGCATCCTGTCTAACCACTCGTTCTCGTCATCCGTGTAGTAGAGGTCGTCGAATTCATCTTGGACGAGCGATGGGTAGTCGAAATCGTGCTCCTCCAAAAGCCAGTTCACGTCCTCGTCAGTAAGCCGGGCCCCATTGTTCTCAATCAGTGCGAGTCCGATTTGGTGGTTAAATCGAAGGAAATCGTTGTAGAAGACCTGCTTACCGTGCTTCTTTGCCTCAAAAGAAATAGCACCAGTCCCTCCGAAGGGGTCCAACATTGAATCGAACTCAACCCGACCCAAGTTCTCCCATATCCAACTGGAGAGTTTCCGTTTGCTACCCTGATACCGCGTGGTTGGGAAGTCAGCATCAACCGTAGAATAGAATGATGTCTCCTCTCCAGACACATCGAACCTCATCTGCTCGTGGTCACTCATCTGACTACATGGCGGTTGCGAACCGTAAAACAATTACCGGAATTTCAATCGTAGTTTCGCCAATATTCTTCGAAGTCCTCTTCGCTGTCGAAGACCGGTTCTCTGTTTCGAAGAGCTTCCATATCCTTCATCGAGCCCATGGCATTTGTCGTTCCAGTCCCGGAGGACTGTGATGCGAACTCCCACTTTCGGCCGATGAGGGTCTCTATATCCCAGACCATATCGAGGCTTTTCTTGTCATCGTCCCATCTATAAGCAAAGCAGAGAATCCAGTGGTCATCGTAAGTTCCGTAGGGGTACGTCGTCCATGGACTCTCCTCGGTCGGATTTCTAAAGTATCCCGCGTAGCTACCAAGCGTCATTGGGCTTTTCAGACGGTTCTCCGAACTGGCACTTCTACGAGCGGTTTTGATGTCTAGTGCAATCTGTTTATCCTCGAAAATCAGTGTGGAGTCAGGGTACTGTCTGGTGTGGTCCGGTTCAATGAGCTTCGCACCGAGTTCATCTGCCATCTTCTCCACTTGGACGACAGCGTCAACCTCGAAAATCGCCGTTACGCAGTTAGACACCGGTGGAATCGGGATAACCTCGCCATCCCCCTTGATGACTCCTTTCGCGTTCCACGTGAAGCCGTCAAAGTAGTCGTGTAGTGCTTGCTCAAACTCATCCTCGTCGAACGGCTCAACATCGTTATCATACGAATCGAGACGGTCCTGCATAGCCCAAAGTGGATACACCCGCCAGATAAGTCTACCTACAATACAGTAAGCCATCACACGAGACAGAAAATTGGGGGTGAAAACAGACGAACACCCGTTTACAGGATGTAAGCAAGTCGGGGTAATATATAAGCAGGTCTGGATGTAACCTAAGAGTAGAGAAATGACAGAAAAACTGGAATCTGTGGCAGTCTACATCCGCCGGTCCACTGCTGACCAAGATGATGAGCACCAGCGGGACGACATCGTCGATTGGCTCGACCGACACAACCTCGTTCTCGGTGACGTCGACCTCTACGCAGACCAAGCATCCGGTTCAACTGCAGAGAGAGACCAATTCCTCGCGCTCGTCGAGGGCATCGAACACGGTGACTATAGCGACGTAGTTGTCTGGGAGGTTTCCCGGATTGCCCGGAAGGGCCTACTCGCCCAGCGGTTCTTCGACGCTGCAGAGGATAGCGAGACGACCATCCACGTGACGAACGGGAGCGTCAGAGAAATCAGGCCGGATGGTACTGGCCGGCTCGTCGCCGACATCATCGCATCGGTCGCTGCAGAGGAGCGTCGAGCCCTAATCCGACGCACCCAATCTGGACAGCGACGGGCCCGTCAGCAAGGAAAATGGCTCGGCCAAGTACCTGCAGGATTCGCCCGCGATGATGGTTATCTAAAGCCCAACATCGACCCGGATTACGCAGAAGGAGAAACAGGATACTTCGACATCGCCGAAGCACTGGACGCAATCGACCGAGGAGAGAGCTACAATGCAGTCGCAAAGCGAACACCGAATGTAACGAGGCAGACTCTCAGCAACATCGACCAAGACGATGAGCGTCGATGTTGGTATACTGATGCGACTTCTGACGACGAGCGTGTTGATGATGCACTAGATTCAGTACGCTAAACTATGTCTACAGACGAACCAGTCACGAGAACAAATCAACGCGATGCCATCGCAGGTCACAATCTAAACAGCGCAGCCACGTAGTCATTCCAAATGGAGACGGACGCTCGACCTCCACCATCCTCTCACAATCGCACGCTGAACACGCATAGCGCGTGATGACATCTCGTTCACTCTCTCCTGAAGCATAACGTCTATCGAACTCATCGACCTGTGGCCCCAGTTCCTCACGAAATGACGGCAGTTCCCGGGGCATCAATCCTTAACGGGGACGGAGATAGTCTGACGAGCCCACTCCTCGATTAGCTCAGCTTTACTGTCGAAGTGAGGGTGGTCTTCGAGGTGTTTGTCCATCGCGGTGGCCAAGTGGTTGGGTAGGTCGACAGTCGCCATAGACGGTTACCCACTCTGAGACCATATAAATCCACCTTAGAAAGAAATGAAAGTTAGAAGACGGTGCAGAAATGCGCTGTTACGACGAATCGAGAAGACGCTCGGCCTCGGAGATGACCTCTGCGAGCGAGTCACCAGTTATCGAGAACGCAGACTGATGGAACATGATGCGCCACTCCCCAGTGCGCGGATGACGAGCAACCCCAACAACACCCTCCCAGTCAGGTGTCGAACCCGCGGTTCGGTCCGGCATCGATTCGGCCCACTCGACCAACTCAGTGAACTCCATCACGCACCACCCATCGCACTGTAGATGTCCCACCGGTCACCTTCCGTCAGCATGTAGTCACGGACGAGCGTTGCAGGGACGACTCCCTCCCGATACTCCTCTACAGCATGATGGATTGCGTCCGGCAGTCGTTCGAGAGGAACGTCGTCAGAGAGCACGAGAGCATCGTCAGGCACCGTGGGCGACGTCGAGGTGAGCGTGTACGCGTGTGGGCCGGAGTCAGGATGGGAGACGATGTAGACGACCCAGCCGGATAGGTCATTCACGGTCTCGTGGACCTCGTTGATTTGGTCGATTCGACGGTCGTATTCCGTTTTTGACTGCATACATATGACAGCGGACTATAACTGCAAAGGTCCTTACCAACCGTGGTGAAAGTGATTAGTCCGGCCCGTGAGAGTGAGCGTAGCCAACGCCCGCACGCGGGTCATCCTCGACATACCGTTCCTCCGTGATTTTGACGGACGAATGCCCCATCTGCTTGGAGACCTCCCACAGACGGGCTTCCTCGCCTTCTTCTGGAGCTTCGTGAATCATGTACGTCCCGTATCCATGCCTGACATTATGAGCAGAAATTAGCCACCGGTTCGGGATTGGATTCCCATCCTCATCCATGGCTGCGTTCGCGTCAGCATACAGGTACCTGTTAATCCCTGCTCGGTCAGCGGCGTCGATGATGATTTCATTAATACGCTCAGCATGGAGGCGAGCCCCACGCTCACCGACGAACAAGTAATCATGGTCGTTTCCGCCGAGCATCTCGTCGCGATGGCTGTAGTCCAACCACTCCTTCAGAAGACCGTCTAGCGACGGTTGATAGGCCACGACCCGCCGTTTTCCATTCTTCGTGATAGACCCGGGCAGTTCGATTTCCCGTGCTTCACGGTCAAGCATATCAGTAGTGAGTAGACTCTGCTCGCCTCGCCTCAGAGCCGTTTGCCACATCATTCGGATGACGAGTTGGTCACGCACCCTGTTGCGACCAACGTTCTTCTCCATTTTCCTGATGTCTTCTTGAGACGTAGCGTACCTCTCACCATCCTCTAACTCACGCTCCTGCTGGGTCGTTTTCGTCATTCCCCATTTCGAGTCCTTGGAGCCGTTCCACCGTGCAAGGGGATTTGACTCGGCCAACTCCATATTCACGAGATAGTCATGGAACGCGTTAATACGGTCCCACCGGTACCTCGGGGTGGTTCCGTTGAACTCGTTGGACAGTGCGCGACCCACGCGGCTCGCATCGGCCGGCGTCACATCAAGTACGGAATCGATGCCGTGGTCATCCAGCCAATGGTCGTACCAGCGTAGGTCCTGCTTGTAACGCCTCGTGCTGCCAGTCTGACGCAGGTCGTCGTCGTCATCATCAGTACCCGCGTCTAACTCATCGATATAGTCCTGAATCTCATACCGACAGTCATCGACCGGCTTGTAGCGTCGCGGCATCAGACCGACCCCGGGTTCTTGTAGTAGCGTCGCTCCGAAATTCGGATGTCCCCCACCTTCTCACCCATGTCGACGTCTATATCACCCATCTCGATGGTGTCGAACTCCACATCAGGATAGTACTTCAGCATCAGAGCGCACGCACGACGAGCCTCGGATGGCTCCACACCGAAATATTGGGCCCACACTGACGGAGTAGACACTGTATGCGCGACAGAGTGTTCGGACTCCACAATTCTGTGCGCTAACTCCTCCATGTCCGGGAGTTCTTCGCCATCAAGATATTCCGGGAGTGACTCATATATCGACCTTGCCAGCTTGTCTATCTCGTCGTCATCTGATGTTTGGGCATCTATCTCAGTGATGTGTTCTTCCAACCGCTCTAACCGCTCGACAACCGGAGAGAGGGCGACATCCATTGACCGGATAAGGTCCTCCTCATCAATCGCCACATCCTGTTGGCCGTCAGAATTGATGTGTCCCTTGACGAGCGTACGCATCATCCGTGGAATAGAATCGAACTCGTTGGTCTCGTCGATATGCTTCTGGAACTCCTCTTTCTCCTCCGGGGTGACCCTGACCCCTATCATCTCTGTCCTGTTTGGCATACTGATGTTCATCATAGAGACGAGAATCTGTGTTAAACCTATGTTTTACGGCATGGGTGAGAACCGCGTCATCTGAGCGCCCTTCGGCCACGACTCTCCGATTTTTTCGCCGACAGTGTTCGGTAGCAGCGGTGCCGTCGGTCGTCCCGTCTCCAGCGTTCGTCTTCCGTTACTCTTACATTTATATAGGAAGCCGAGACAACCTCGGAGAGAGACTGCGACATGCCCGCACTCCCAATCGACGCCTCCGTCCCCGACCTTCTACGTTTGCTCGCGGTGCCCGTCTTCGGATGGGCCGCCTGGCGGGACGTGGAGACGCGCCGGATTCCGAACCGGACGTGGTACCCCCTCGCCGCGCTCGCGCTCGTCCTGCTGGCGTGGGACGGGTGGCGGGCGTGGACCGGCCAGTTCGGCGGCTTCGAACCGTTCGCCATCCGGGTCACGGTGAGCCTCGGCTTCGTCGCGCCGCTGGTCGTCGTCTTCTGGTGGTTCCGGGCGTTCGGCGGCGCCGACGCCAAGGCGTTCCTGGTGGTCGCCGCGCTGTTCCCGGTGTTCCCGAGTTATCAGGTACTGGGCTGGGGCCTCCCGTACCAGCAGACCCCGCTCGGCGTCTTCTCGCTGACCATCCTGACGAACACGGTGCTGGTCGGCGCGCTCTATCCGCTGACCCTCGCCACGACCAACGCGGTCGCCGGGCGGTTCTCCACGATGATGGCCGTCGGGAAGCCGATTCGGTGGGACGCGGTGCCGAGGGCTCACGGTCGCCTGCTGGAGACGACCGGCGGGATGGACCGCAACGGCGTCGACCTCGACGCCCTGCGGATGTACCTCCGGTGGCGCGGCCTGACGCTGGCCGACGTGCGCGAGCGCACCGACCGCTTCCGGGACCCCGCGTCGCTGCCCGCGAATCCGAATCCGGCGGGCGACGGCGCGGTCGCCCGCGACCGCGCCGTCGCCGAGGCGGAGGGGGACGTGAGAGCGCGCGAGAACTCCGACGCCGAACCGCGGGCCGACGGAAACGGCGTCGGAGAGACGCTCCCGGCCGGAGATGTCCCCGACGACGACCCGTGGGGTGCGGCGCGGTTCCTCGCCGACATCGACCACGGCGCGTACGGGACGACCCCCGAGAGCCTGCGCGAGGGTCTGGACGTGCTGGCGACCGAAGAGCGCGTCTGGGTGTCGCCCGGCATCCCGTTCATCGTCCCGCTGTTCGTGGGCCTGGTCGTCTCGCTCACCTACGGCGATATGCTGTTCACAGGGCTACAGCTATTGGGACTACCCTTAGGTTGATTCGACTCGGCCGTCGCCTCGGCGGTCGGCGTGTCGGCCGACCGCCGCGTATCCACCGAGGAACTCGACCGTATCGAGGCGACGGCGTATCGAAAGAAGTCGGTAACGGTGGGCGGCGGTGGTGGCCGTAGGCGGTCGTAACCGCGGCCGGCGACCGCCCGCGCCGCCGCGGTTACTCTCCCTCGCCCTCCGTACCGGCGACCATCCCGGTGACGTTGCCGACGTTCATCGCCACCGCGAGCACGACGGCGATGGCGAACACGATGAGCGACGAGATGGCGTTCATCTTCGGCGCAGTGCCGTACTTTATCATCGAGAACATCGACGTGGTCAGCACGTTGAGCGTCCCCTTCACGAAGTAGACCCGGATGAAGTCCTCGAACGACCGGATCCACGCGAAGAGGAAGCCCGCGCCGATGGCGGGCGCGACGATAGGGAGCGTAACGTCCCGGAACGTGGTCAACGGGTCGGCGCCCAGGTCGCGGGCGGCCTCCTCGAGCGACTCGTCGAAGGTGTACAGTCGGGCCGTCACCATTAGCACCACGAACGGGAAGCCGTAGACGCTGTGGGTCAGCACCACCGTCCAGAACCCCGGCACGATGACGATGCCGAACAGCTGAGGCAACAGCGTCCGGAAGTAGATGAGCAACGCGATGCCGAGCACGACGCCCGGAATCACCATCGGCAGGATGCCGAAGGTTCGGTAGGTCTCCTTCAGCGGGAAGTCGTACCGAGCCAGCGCGAAGCTCGCGAGCACACCCAGCACCGTGGCGACGGCCGCCGCGAGCGTCGCTATCTGGACGCTGTGCCAGACCGCGGTCAACAACGCGCCGTCGGCGAACGTCGCGGCGTAGTGCGCGGACGTGAACCCCTTGAACGGGAATATCGTGCTCGCGTTCACCGCGAACGACAGGAACATCATCACCGCCAGCGGAATCCACAGGAACACGAGGAGCGCGCCCGCGACCACGTACAGTCCGTACTTCAGCAACTGCTCGCGGCGCTCGTAGTCGAACACCGACGCGCTTCCCGACTCGACTTCGGTTCCGGTTTCGGTGTCGGTCTCCGTCGCCATCTCAGACGCCCCCCAGTTCCTCGATGCTGACGTAGCGGAACGCGAGCGCGAACGCCACCACGATGGAGAGCACGATGAACATCGACGCCGCGCTCCCGAATCCGATGGCGTACAGCGAGGTGATGCGCTCCTCGATGAGTTGTCCGATCATCAGCACCTTCCCCTGGCCGAGGAACCGCGGCGTGATGAACGCGCCGAGGCTCGGCACGAACACGAACAGGCTCCCGCTGATGATGCCCGGCAGCGCGAGCGGGAGAATGACGTCCTTGAGCGCGCCGACACGACTCGCGCCTAGGTCGCGGGCGGCTTCGACCAGCGAGAAGTCCAGACCGTCGAGGCTGGCGTACAGCGACAGGAGCATGTACGGGAAGTACGCGTGGGTCAACCCGACGATTATCGCCGGCACGCCGAAGTTGAACGCCGCGATCGGACCGTCCACGATTCCGAGTTTCAGCAGCGTCCGGTTGAGCACGCCGCTCGGGCCGAACATCAGGTACCACGAGTACGCCCGCACCAGGTACATGGTGAAGAACGGCAGCAGGACGAGGAAGATGACTATCTTGAACGTCCGGCCGCTCCGGCGGGCCAGCAGGTACGCGAGCGGAAACGCGAGCACCAGACAGAGGACGGTGGTGACCGCCGCGATGCCGTACGACAGCATCAGCGACTGGAAGAACGCCGTCTCCCAGAACGGCCCGGTGCCGGAGAACAGCCCCTGGTAGTTCTCGAGCGTGGGCTCCCAGATGATCTGGTAGGTCAGCGTGTCGACGCTGACGAAACTGACCGCTATCATGAACGTCAGCGGCGCGAGCAACAGCAGGAACAGCCACGTCAGCCCCGGCAGGGCCGTGATCCCCAGTTTGCTCGCTCGCGAGTTGAACGCGCCGACGAACCGCTCTCGTGTGGACGCCTCGCCGCGTCCGGAGGTTTCGGTGGACACGGTTTCAGGCCGTCTTGACCTCCTCCCAGGCCTGAATCCACTGCCGCTCGTTTTCGACCGCCTTGAACGGGATGAACTCCGAGAGCCGCTGGGGCTTGATGGAACCGTACAGGTCCTGCTGGCGCTTGTTCAGGTACTGGCTGGTCTTGGGGTTGACGCTGGGCGAGTAGCCGACCTGGGCGAGCTTCGCGCCCAACTTGGGCGAGATGTACTGGTTGACGACCTGCCAAGCCTTCTTCTTGTTGCTGGAGGCCTTCGAGACGACCGCCGACTCGAACCAGGCGAGCGACCCCTCCTTCGGGGTCGCCATCCGCGGCCAGTTCGTACCGTTCGCTCGCATCTCGATGACCTCGTTGCGGCCCGACTGCCCGACGACGAAGTTACCCTGCTTGAACGACTTGATGTACGT
Organism: Halorussus vallis; assembly: GCF_024138165.1. NCBI lineage: Archaea > Methanobacteriati > Methanobacteriota > Halobacteria > Halobacteriales > Haladaptataceae > Halorussus > Halorussus vallis. The sequence continues at coordinate 2,253,129 of NZ_CP100000.1, forward strand.
CGGGTCGGCGGCGATGTACCCCTGGAGCAGGGGTTTCTGGTCGATGAGCTTCTGTTTGACCTTCTGAATCTGGCTCTCCGAGAGGGTCACCTTCTGGCCCTTGAACGCGTCCTGCATGCCGAGGTAGAGGGCGGTGGCGCTCATCGCCTTGAAGTGGTTGTCGTACATGACGATCTTGCCCTTCAGGTTGGCACCCTCGTAGTTCGCGTTGAACAGGGCGTCGTAGCTCTTCTCGTGGTCGGGCGACAGTTTCCGAGAGTCGTAGGAGTAACCGTACCAGCCGAACCGAATCGGAACGCCGTAGAGGTCGCCCTGGCTCGTGAATTGGTTCTGCTGGAACTGCCGGAACTTGTCGTACATCGCCTGCTGGTGCTGGACCACGCCCTGGGGCACCGGCGCTACCAGGTCGGCCGCCATGAACTTCGGGACGTAGTTGTTGTTCGGAATGGCGATGTCGTACTGGCGGTACTGGCCGGCGTTCCACGAGGAGAACATCTTCGCCGACGAGGTCGACTTCGTAATCTGGATGTTGACGCCCACCTGCTCCTCAATCGGCTTGACGATCGCCGGGTCGCCGTACTCCTCCCACGTCAGGATGTTGAGCGTCGGCGTCTGTGCGCTCGCCGTGCCGACGACCGACGCGCCCGCGAGGCCCGCCGCGCCGACCGCTCCGAGGAACCGCCGCCGCGAGGCGCCGGTCGAGTTTGAATTGCCGGACGTGGGTTTCGAATCGCCGGACGCGAGTTCGGTGCGCCGTTCGTTCGTCTGCTCCGCTCCTTCGTTCCGCGCTTCGTGTGTCATTTGGTGTCCCCACCCAGGGACTAGACCCTTCGCCGACGACAATAAAAATTGGTAATCGTATGGTTGGGCTACCGACTAAATTCGACCGACAACGCGGCGTTTCCCTGTCGACCGTGCGATAGTATGACATACAACCGAAACCGACGTTAATCCATCCCGGCCGGCGCCGCGACAATCGGCCACCGTTTTGTGCACCGGCGCGGTATGGCATGGCATGGCGGCTCAGGGGGAACGACGAACGGCGACGGAGGGGGAGGCACTGATAGAACTCGCGGACGTCCGCAAGGAGTTCGGGGACGTGACCGCGGTCGACGGCATCGACTTCACCATTGAGCGCGGAGAGTTCTTCTCGCTCGTCGGCCCGTCCGGTTGCGGCAAGACCACGACGCTCCGGATGATAAGCGGCTTCGAGACGCCGACGAAGGGAGAGGTGTTCCTCGACGGGCGGGGAATGACCGGCGTGCCGCCGGACGCCCGCGACACCAACCTCGTGTTCCAGCACCTCTCGCTGTTCCCGCACATGACCGTGGGCGAGAACGTCGGCTACGGCCTGAGGAAGTCGGGCGTGGGCGCCGGCGAGCGCGAAGAGCGGGTGTCGCGGTACCTCGAACTGGTGGACCTCGGCGGCTACGACGACCGGAATCCCGACGAACTCTCGGGCGGCCAGCAACAGCGGGTCGCGCTCGCACGCGCGTTGGTGAACGAACCGAGCGTGCTCCTGCTGGACGAACCGCTGTCGAGTCTCGACCGCAAACTCCGCAAGCAGATGCAGGTCGAGTTGCGCAAAATCCACGAGAAGACCCAGGGGGCGTTCTTCTACGTCACTCACGACCAGGAGGTCGCGATGACGCTCAGCGACCGACTGGCCGTGATGAACGAGGGGAAACTCGAACAGGTAGGGACGCCCGAGGATATCTATCGGAACCCGGCGACCCCGTTCGTCGCCGACTTCATCGGCGACACCAACTTACTCGACGGCACCGCTCGGTCCGATGGCGGCCGGACCGTCGTCGAAATCGGCGGAACGAGCGGCGAGGGCATCCGGTTCGCGCCCACCCGCGACGTTCGCGAGGGCGACGTGACCGTCTCGATTCGGCCGGAAGACATCTCGCTCGCCGTCGGCCGGGAGGGCGGTGCCGACCGGGAAACCGGGACCGCGACGTTCGAGGGAGAGGTCGTCGAACGCTACTTTCAGGGCGACCACACCAACTACACCGTGGAGGTCGGCGACGGCCTGACGATGTCGGTGGTGGCCCAGGGCCGGGAAGCGCCCATCGAGCGCGGGGACCGCGCGTCGTTCGCGTTCGCGAACGACGCGCCCGTGGTGTTCGAGTGAGGGCGGTCGCGCCCCGACGAAGTCGGACACCTCCGGAACTGTTTCGGAACGAAACACTATTGCCGGTCGGCCGAAAGTCCGGGGGTATGAAGACCGTCAGTGCGACCGACTATCACGACATCGTGCAGGTCGGCGACCCCCAGATCGCGCCGGACGGCGAGCGGGTGGCGTTCGTCAGGAAGGTGCCGAAAGACGACGAGTCCTACGAGGCGACCGTCTACGTCGTCCCGGTCGGCGGCGACGAACCCCGGCAGTTCACCGTGAGCGAGGGCGTCGACAGTCAACCGCGGTGGAGTCCCTCGGGCGACCGCCTCGCGTTCGTCAGCACGCGCGGGGCCGACGACGACCGGCCCCAACTGTGGGTCATGCCCACCCGCGGCGGCGAGGCCCGGCAGGTGACGGACGTGGTCGGCGGCGTCGCCGAAATCGCGTGGTCGCCCGACGGCACCCGAATCGCGTTCACCCAGTCCACCACCGCTGAGGACCGCGAGGAGGGCCGGGACCGCTCGCTCGACGGCGAGGAGTACGAACCCGAACCGCCGGACCCGCGGGTCATCGACCGGAAGGTCTACCGGGCGGGCCAGCAGTATCTCGACGGTCGGAGGAGCCACGTCTACGTGGCCAACCTCGAGGAAGACGAGGTGGAGCGACTCACCGACGGCGACTACGACCACTCGACGCCCGAGTGGGGCGACGCCGAGACGCTCTACTACGGCGTCAAGCGGACCGGCGACCCCGACGACAACATCGTCATCGACGTGGTGGCCTACGACCTCGAAACCGGTGAAACGGAGGACGTCACGCGGACGACCGGGTGGACGGCGATGCTGGCCGCGACGTCGGACGGCCGCCTCGCCTACGCCTACACCCCCGAGGACCACGCGACGCTGAGACAGACCGGAATCGAGGTGCTGGACCGCGAAACCGGCGAGGTCACGACCCCGACCGCCGTGCTCGACCGGACGCTCGCGGTGTCGGTTTCGCCTCCGTGGGGGACGGTCCCGCCGCAGTGGGGACCGAACGAGGAGGACCTCTTCTTCGTGACGCCCGACGAGGGGACGTACACGCTCTGGCGCGCGCCGGGCGACGCGAGCGCCGACCCCGAATCGGTCGTCGACGAGGGCGGGGTCTACGGGATGTCGGTCGGTGAAAGCGCCGCGGCGTTCGTCCGGTCGGAGTGGGACCACCCCGGTGACGTGTTCGCCACGACCCTCCGGGGCGCCGAGACTCGACGGCTCACCCGCGTCAACGCCGACTACCTGGAGGACCGGGCGGTTTCGCAACCCGAGGAGGTTCGCTTCGAAGGGGGAGACGGCGCCGAGATTCAGGGTTGGGTGCTCACGCCGCCCGATTTCGACGGCGCGGCGTGGAACGCCGCGGACAGTCGAGCGGCGGAGCCGCGAGACCCCGACGAAACCTACCCGCTCGCGGTCGAAATCCACGGCGGCCCCCACTCGATGTGGACGACGAGCGGGACGATGTGGCACGAGTTCCAGTTGCTCGCGGCCCGCGGCTACGTGGTCTTCTGGTCGAACCCCCGCGGGTCCACCGGCTACGGCGAGGAGTTCGTCGCGGCGCTCGGCGAGGGCAAGTGGGGCACCGTCGCCTACGAGGACGTGATGGCGGGCGTCGACGAAGTCGTCGCCCGCGACTACGTCGACGAGGAGGACGCGTTCGTCACGGGCGGGAGCTACGGCGGCTACCTGACGACGTGGATAGTCGGCCACACCGACCGGTTCGTGGCCGCGGTGAGCCAGCGCGGCGTCTACGAACTCAACAGCTTCTACGGGTCGACCGACGCCTTCAAACTGGTCGAGTGGGACTTCGACGCGACGCCGCTGTCGGACCCGGAGTTCCTCTGGGAGCAGTCGCCGGCGGCCTGCGCCGGGAACGTCGAGACGCCGACCCTCCTCATCCACAGCGACGACGACTTCCGGGTGCCGGTGAACAACGCCGAGATGCTCTACCTGCTCTACAAGAAGCAGGGAGTCGAAACCCGCCTGGTGCGCTACCCGCGCGAGGGCCACGAACTCTCCCGGAGCGGCGAACCCGGCCACGTCGTCGACCGCCTCGAACGCCTCGTCCGCTGGTTCGACGGCTACTCGACCCACTTCGACGCGCCGAAGGCGCTCGAGCGCGGCGACGAGGGGCTATCCGCGGGCGAGGAGGACCGCGAGGAGAGCGGCGACGGAGCGGCGGGCGACGCGAGCGAGACGCCGGACGAGCGAGTCGAGGAGTAACTACCGACCGCTCGATAGCCCTTCGTACCGATAAGAGGTCGGTTTCGCCAGGGCGTTCGACGCCGGTGATTCGGCTCTCGCCTGTCGGTTTTTCACCGGAAACGAAGGGGTCCGAATCGTCCCGAAAAGTAAGACGGGTCCGGCGGTGAGCGTCGCGGTCGGATGTGGAGCATCGGGTCCGGTCCTGACGCCGGGCGGACGTGGAGACGCCGAAAACGGCGGAACCCGGAGGCGGAAAGGAGCCGAGAGAAGGGGACGCCTACCGAGGGCTATATTGCACTCGCAGGGGCGGTTTCGTCCGGCGCTACGCCGCGTCCGGTCGAGGGGCCGTCTGCGATTTTCCACCCGACACGGAGGGGTCGGCCGAACCGCGGGGTTCGTCAGTCGACGATGATCTCGGACTCGCCGTCCTCGATGACCGGCGGGTCGGGTTGCATCTCGGCCTCGTAGCGGTCGATCCAGTCGGCGAAGCACTCGGGGCAGAGCCGCTGGCTGTCGATCTGCGAGCGGTCGACGGTGAGTCGGAGCGTCCGCGCCAGCGCGTCCGAGACGGGGTCGCCGCAGTCGTCACACCGCTCTGGTCGGTCGTCGTCCTCGGTCATGGGCGGGAGGTGTGCAGGCACGACATATAGAGTTACTCCTAGAGCGGGCACGCCGCCGGACCCGGGTGCGCGGTGGGTGAGTCCCTCGAAACCGCCCTCCGAGTCGTTCCGTCTCCCGGTGGACCCCTCGGCACGCGAACGCTTTTGCCGCCGGCCGGCGTGGGTCCGACGATGGGCGAGGACGGGTCTCGCGCGGGGGGTGAGGACGGACCCTGCGTTGCGGTGGCGGTGGGCAACCCCGACCACGTCGAGCAACTGGTGCGGACCGCCCTCGACGTGGCCCGCGCCCGCGACGGGTCGGTGTTCGTGGTCGGCGTCGTCGTCACGCCCCGGAGTTCGCCGTTCGCGCTAATGACCGACGAGGTCATCGCCCGGGAGTTCGGCGGCGAGCGCCGGGCCATCCTCGAACGTGCGATGGAGGCCGCCGCCGGCACTGACGTGCCGGTCGGCGGCCGCCTGTTCGTCGCGCCGTCGGTGTGGCGAGGAGTCCTCCACGGTATCGAGGAGCGCGACTGCGAGGCGCTGGTCGTCGGCTGGCAGGAACGCTCGCGCGAGGCCGCGGTGCTCGGGACGAACGTCGACCGCATCGTGAGTCGCGCCGACGCCGACGTGCTGGTCGAGAAGATCGGCGCGACCGTCGGGACCGTCAAGACGGTCCGGTTCCCGGTGGCCGAGAGTCCCCACGCCGACCTGGCGGCGGAGGTCGCGCGAGCCATCGCGGTTTCGAACGACGCGGACCTCCACCTCCTGCGGGTGGCCGACTCGCCAGGCGAGGAGGGCCGCGCCCGGGAGATGCTCGGCGAGTTCGCCGAGCGATTTCCGGGGCTGTCGGTCGAGACGACCGTCAGGGTCGGGGGCGTCGCGGACGTCGTCGTCGCCGAGTCGAGTCCGAACGACGTGACCGTCCTCGGCGCGACCCGCACGGGGCGCATCCGGAGTCGCGTGGTGGGCGACACGCCCCACGAGGTTTCGCGGCGCGCCGAGGGGAGCGTCGTCGTGGCGCGGCGCAACCGTGGGTCGAGACTGCCGCGGCTGTTTCGGCTGTAGGGCGAGAGCGGGAGTACCCCGCGAGGACGGGCGACTGCGACTCGGCGGAATCGAGAGCCGAGAGGCCGACCGCGACGAGTTCCGTCCGTTCGGCCGACGTGGTCAGGGCGAACGCTCATGGAAGCAAGCGACCTACAGAGCCTCGGTTGGGGAAACGACAATGTCTAAACCAGAATCGACCGAGACGTACACGACGGTCATCAAGACGATTCAGGGAGAAAAGTCGGCGTTCGGGACGGCGCCGGACGAGATATTCGTCGACCTCCCGGTGAATCGTCCGAACTACGTCCGCGTCCGGAAGGGACAACTCCTGCAGGAAGGAGACGTACTGTCGAAAGGCGACGCGGAGAAAGCGAAAGGGTCGGAGATGCGGTCGGCCGCGCTCGGAAAGTGGGAAGTAGTCGAAATCACGCCGGACACCGTCCGAGGCAGAACCCTCGACGGCGATGCCGAGGAGACGTGGGACCGCGAGTGGGTCGAACAGCGGCTCGCGACCGGCGGTATGAGTACCGACCTGATCACCTTCGATCGGATCAGCATCCACCGAATCGGAAACGACGAGTCGGGAAGCGACGGCCAAGAGGACGCGGAACGGGCCGACGAGCCGCGACTCGTCGTCCTGACCTACGGCGACAACGGCCGGAAGTTCGGCCGCACGTACCGTTTCGCCGGGCGGGATGCGGAGACGGACGTCGAACTGGTACGAGCCGACCCGTTGCCCGAGGGCGTGGACGCCGACGTCCGAGAGCGGTTCGACGCGCGCGTCCAAGAGGCTCTCGACAGAGACGGGTACCGCGTCCGGGACTGAGACGCGGGACCGAGACTTGGCGACCGATGTCGCGGAAACCGTCCCCGATAACCGCGCGCGGCGACGGGGCCGGAGTACGGGTGTCTACGTATGAAGATGGGACTCGAAGTGGAGTACTGGGTCGTCGACGAAACCGGCGCCCTCTGTGCCGCCGCGGAGCTAGTCGACGCTCACGAGCGCGTCGTCCAGGAGTTCGTCGCTCCGCTGCTCGAAGTGCAGACGCCGCCGGCGGAGCGCACGTCGGCGATAGAGTCGTCGCTCCGCGAAACGCTCGGTGCGGTTCTGGACGTCGCCGAAGAGAACGGAAAACACCTCGTCCCGCTGGGCACGCCGCTCGCGGCGGAGACGGTTCCGATAGTCACCGAACGCGGGAGAGTGCTGGAACGGATCTTCGGCGAGCGCCTCGAACCCGCGAAGAACTGCGCCGGGACGCACGTTCACTTCGACAGGGGCGACGTCGTCCGCCAGTTGAACCTCCTCACGGCGCTCGACCCGGCGCTGGTGAGTTCCTCGCCGTACTACCGAGGACGGCGGGTGGCGAACGACGCTCGGACGCACGTGTACCGCAACCGCGCCGACTACGAACTGGACCACCACCGCGACCTCTGGGAGTACGCCACGTCCGTCGCCGACTGGGAGGCGCGCGTGCGAGCGCGTTACGAAGAGTTCCGGACGGTGGCGACCGGACAGGGAGTCTCGGTCGAGACGTTCGAGGAGCACTTCCGACCCGACGACGCCGTGCTGACGCCGGTCCGCCTCCGGGCGCAGTCGCCCACCGTGGAGTGGCGCTCGCCCGACTCGGCGCTCCCCAGCCAGGTCCTCCGACTGCTCGACGACGTGGCGCGACTCGTTCGGCGAGTCGAGCGGACGCCCGTCGAAATCGGCGACCCGGCGGTCACGTCCGAGCACGTCCGGGTCCCGGAGTTCGGCGACCTCCAGCGGATCGTGAACGAGGCGATCGCGCGCGGTGTCGACTCGCCGCGCGTGGCCGAGTACCTCGAGACCATGACGTTCGACCTCGGGCGGTACCGTCCGATTTCGAGAGACATCGACGGACTCGACGAGATCGGCGACGACGACGCTCGGGAGCTTCGGCTCCGGTACGCCGAGAAGTTGCGCACCGACGTCGCCGGACTGCGTTCGTGACCGCACTCGATAGGCCGAGCGCAGCGTTCGAGAAACCTCGAAAGCCGAAGTACGGAAGCGGTCGCGCGAGAATCGAGATGCGTTACTTCGTCCGGAACGCGCGGTCGCCGGCGTCGCCGAGGCCGGGCACGATGAACCCCTCGTCGTTGAGGTGGTCGTCGATGGCGACCGTCAGCAGGTCGGCCTCGGGGAACTGCTCGCCGACCCGGAGCAGTCCGTCGGGGGCGCTGACCGCCGAGAGGACGAACAGGTGCTCGGGGTTCGGCTGTTCTTCGGTGATGCGGTCCATCACGGCGCACATCGTCGACCCGGTGGCGAGCATCGGGTCGGCGACGATGACGGTGTCGTCCTCGGTCATCTCGGGGAGTTTCACGTAGTCGATGGTGATGGGGAACTCGCCGTCGTCGTTCATGCCGGCCTCCTCGTCGCGGCCGGCCGAGATGACCCCCTGCTTGGCGCGGGGGAACGCCTTGAGCAGACCCTCGACGAACGGGGTCGCGGCCCGAAGGACGTTGATGATGACCACGTCGTCGAGTCCCTTGACGCACTCGCCGGTGGTCTCGGTTAGCGGCGTCTCTATCTCGACGTACTCGGTCTCCATCGCGCCGTCGATGATCTCGTAGCCGCAGATGCGGCCGAGTTTGACCAGGCCCTTCCGGAAGCCGACCTGTTCGGTTTCGACGTCCCGAATCTTCGAGAGCGTGTCCTGTGCGAGCGCGTGGGTGAGGAGTTTGGCGTCCCCGCGGTCTTCGATGGTCATCGCTTACTCGTACGCGGGAGACGCGGGGGCTTATCTCTTGATATAAGCCGCCAGACCGACGGGGTAGCGCGCGAACTTGAACGCCAGGAATCCGCCGACCAGGAGCCAGTGCGGGGCGTCGACGAGGACGTGGTTCCACATGGCCCGCCGCGACCCGGTCGGGTCCACCTTGTCCCAGTGGACGTGGAAGCGGTCGCGGTACTCCTTGACGTGGATACCCCGGCCGTCGAGTTCGGGCCGGCGGTAGTCGGCGTACTGGCCGCGAGGGTCGCCGGTGTGGCGCACGAAGCCTTCGGACTTCGGGTGGGGGACGGCGTCTTTCGCCACGTGGAAGTCGACGTGGTGGGTTTCGCGCAGGACGCGCGCGACGATGCCGTCCCAGACGGAGAGGCGCGTTCGGCAGTCGGGACAGCGGTCGTCGGTGTAGTCGACCTCGGAATCGCAGACGAGGCAGGGCTCCGTCCACTCCCACGGCACGCGCTGGCCGCACTCCGCGCAACCCCGACTGAGGTAGTCGAGCGAGGCGTCGCAGTGGGGACAGGCCGCGGTGCTGACGTCGGATTTCGCCATTACTCGCCCCTTTCGACCGAGCATTATAAACTTTCGGTAGGGGCGCGTCGAGGAAAGTACAATTCCCAGCCGCGTGTTATCACGGATTCTGCGACGAACAGTAACGCAACCCGTGGCCGACGCGGACCCACCGCGAACGGTGGGTCCGCGTCGGCGAGCGTCGACTGAAACCGAGTCGGGTCTACTGGATTACGAGATACGTCAACGCCATCAACAACACCGCGACAGACGCGACGGTGATCCAACTGAACGCCAGCATCTCCAGGAACGCGAGTCCCCAGACAACGGCGTAGGCGAACACCGACGAGAGGACGAGGTTCATCGCGAACAGCACCCGGGGGTCGCCCTGCGAGTTTGCCATCGCTGGCTATCGCCGCCCCATCGCCTTAAACTGTCGGCTCGATTAGTTACCGGTTCGCGGGCCAGCAAACGGAAGTCCGAGCAACGCCAACGGGTGGCCATGCGCCCGCAGAACAGGCTGGGGACGCCGGTCGACCCGGTGCCGTTCCTGGTAGTCGCGGCGCTGGGGTTTCTGGCCTGTTACAGCTACGGTTCGAGCTACCTCCTGACGCTGGGCGCGAGCCTCCGAGAGGCGCTCGCGCTCGCCACCGCGGCGTTCGTCGCCACGACCGCGCTGTCGTACCACCGGTTCGTCTGGACCGCCCGGCCGGACCTCCGGTCGGAGGTCCCGGCCGGGCTTCGACTCCGGCGGTTGCTCATCGCCGCGCTGGCCGTGGTCGGGGTGTTCGTGTTGCTCTCGCTGCCGCTCGTCCACCGGGCGCTCGCGGCGTGAGAGCCGCGGCCGACCGTTCGGGTTCGACGGAGTTGTCCCACCGGGCGAGCCGTATCGGGACAATAGATTCTGCGCGGTCGAATCCGAGAGAAAGAGATTTGTATCAACGGTCGTCGCGGGTAGTATGGAAGACGCGGTCGTCGCGCGACTGAATCTCGTCATCGTCCTGTTGCTCGTCGTGATCGCGATACTGCTGGCGCCGATTCTCCCGACGCTCCTGGTGTACGGCTTCGTCGCTCTCTTGATAGCCCTCATCGCGGCGTTCGTCTGGAGCCTCTCGCAGTCGCGCCGGTGAGTCCGGGACTCCTCGAGCACCCCGACGGTCGCGGGGTCGCCGGCCGCTTCGGACCCGAACCCTTTACCGTCGACCTGCGTACCCCCGGTCGATGCACGAGGTCGAGGTGTCGCGGTTCCTCGGAACGACGCCGCCCGCGGTCTTGCGCACGCTCACGCCCGCGGCGATGGTGGAGTACGAGGGTAGTTTCGAGGTGCAGGGCGTCGAGGAGACCGAAGACGGCGCGGTCGTCACCGCCGGCGCGGGCGGTCTGACCATGCAGTTGGTCTTCGAGGAGCGCGAGGACGGCCTCGTCTACCGCCAGCGCGGCGAAACCGGGCCGTTCGACGCGATGGAGACGACCGTCGCAGTTGCCCCGGAGAATGAGGGGAGTCGGGTGACGGTCCGGTCGTCGGTGAGCCTGGGCCTGTCGCTGGCCAGCGTGACCGACCGCGTGGCGGCGTGGAAGCGCCGCGGCGAACTCCGGCGGGCGCTCGACAGACTCGCCGAAGACCTGTAGCGGACGAAGACGGAGGACCCGACGCCGCGCGGTCGGTCGAAACCGCGTCGTCGCGGGGTTTTCGTGACGGTAGCCTTAAAGCGCCGCGGCGACTGTATGATAACTGATGACACTCGTCGAGCGAATCGCGGCGTACCGGGAGGTTGTCGAAGAGTGGCTTCACGGCCTCTATCACGGCATGATAGAGCATCCGGCCTACGAACTCATCGAGAAGGAGGCCGAGGACAACGACGACGCCTTCATGTTCGCGTGCTTCGCCGACGCGTTCGGCATCCCGAGTCCGGTTTCGTACTACACCGCCGAACTCCTGCCGTACCTCGGCGACGAGTTCGAGCAGTGGGAGCGCCGGATGTGGGACCGCGAATCGCTCATCGAACGCAAGGGCCAACAGTACCACTTCTAACATGGAGAAGTTCGTCTTCTTCGGCGGCAAGGGCGGCGTCGGCAAGACGACCGTCTCGTGCGCCTACGGCCTGAAGTGTGCCCGGGAAGGGCTGAACACGCTGGTCGTCTCGACCGACCCGGCCCACAGCACCTCCGACGTGTTCGACCAGCAGTTCGACGACGACCCCGCGCCCGTGGAGGGTTACGAAAACCTCCACGCGATGGAGATCGACCCGGACGAGGAGGTCGAGCGCCACCTGCTCGACATCAAGCGGACGATGAGCGACCAGGTGAGTCCGGGCATCGTCAACGAGATAGAGCGTCAGATAGAACTCGCCCACCGCACCCCCGGCGCGTACGAGGCCGCGCTGTTCGACCGGTTCATCGACGTGATGCGGAACGCCGAGGAGTACGACCGCGTGGTCTTCGACACCTCGCCGACCGGCGGCACCCTGCGACTCCTCGCGCTACCGGAGTTCCTCCAGAGTTGGATCGACCGCCTCGTGCACAAGCGCGAGAAGAGCATCGACCTGTTCGAGAAGGCGGCCATCGGCGAGCGCTCGGCCCGGAAGCGCGCGGCCGAGGACCCCATCATCGCCCGCCTGGTCGAGCGAAAGGAGATGTTCGAGTTCGCGGCCGAGACGCTCCGGAACGACGCGGCGTTCTTCCTCGTGTTGAACCCCGACGAACTCTCGATTCGCGAGACGAGTCGGGCCATCGAGGACCTCTCGGGCCACGGACTCGCGGTCCGTGGCCTGGTCGTCAACAAGGTCGCGCCCTCGCCCGACGAGGGCGAGGAGGGGACCGGCGCGACCTACCTCCGCCAGCGATACGAGACGGAACAGGAGCGAATCCGACACATCGAGGCCGAGTTCGACCAGCCCATCGTCGCGCGAATCGGCCAGCGCGTCGAGGAGGTGAAAGGCGACCTCCTCGCGGAGGTCGCCGCCGAACTGGGCATTCCGGTCGCGTCCGAGGTCCGGGCCTGACACAGCCAGAAAGTACTCAAGCCCGCGTTACTGTAAGATTCGTTATTGTTTTTCCGCGGAATCAGAGCAGACGGTCGCGTTAAGCGGCCGTTTCGGTGAACATTGTTGTCATCTGGGATGGAGGTTTAGAACAATCTTTAAGGCACTGTTGTCCGTCAAGCTGGAACGAGGTACCACACCATGGTACAAGTTATCTGGCTGGTAGTTGCCGTACTCGCGCTCTTCAGCGCCGGGTATCTGGGATACTCCCGATACCTCGCGCGATTCGTGGAGTTGAGCGACGAGCGCGAGACGCCAGCGCACAAGTACGAAGACGGACAGGAGTACGTTCCGGCGAAGAAGCCGGTCCTGTTGGGGCATCACTATTCGAGCATCGCGGGCGGCGCGCCCATCGTCGGACCCATCACGGCGGGCGTCGTGTGGGGCTGGGCGCCCGCACTGCTGTGGATCGCCATCGGCAACCCCCTGATGGGGTCGGTCCACGACTTCGTGTCGCTGTCGAGCAGTCTGCGACACGAGGGCAAGTCCATCGGGTACATCATCGGCGAGTACGTCGGCGAGCGCGGCAAGAACATGCTGCTGTGGTTCGCGTTCCTGACCATCATCCTCGTCGTGGCGGTGTTCGCGCTGGTGGTCGCCATCGTGTTCAGCGCCTACCCGCAGGCGGCGACCGCGAGCCTCGTCTACATCGCGCTCGCGTTCGTGTTCGGCGTCTACCTCTATCAGCTGAACCTGCCGTTCCTGCTGGGGACCGTCGTGTTCGTCGCCGGCGTCTTCGCCGGCGTCTTCGTCGGCATCGAGTACCCGCTCGCGCTGTTCCCGGCCGCCGCGGGGTCGTCGTACCCCGCCGGCACCATCGTCCTGTTCCAGGGCGGCGAGTGGCTCCCCGCGGCGGCGAGCCTCGGCGTGAACACCGCGGCGTGGGTGCCCATCATCATCCTCTACGGCGCGCTCGCCAGCGCTCTCCCGGTCTGGATGCTGCTCCAGCCCCGTGACTACCTGTCGTCGTTCCTGCTGTACACGGGCGTCGGCGGTGCGCTGCTGGCCATCATCGTCGGCACGGTGCTCGGCACCTCGTCCCAGCCCCTCGAAATCCAGCTCTCGGCGTACAAGGGCTTCATGGGGGCGACCGGAACACCGCTGTTCCCGCTGCTGTTCATCACCATCGCGTGCGGGACCATCAGCGGTTTCCACTCGCTGGTTTCCTCGGGGACGACCGCCAAGCAACTGAACAAGGAAACCGACGCCCGGACCATCGGGTACGGCGGTATGCTCGGCGAGGGCCTGCTCGCGACCGTCGCGCTCGCGACCGTCGCGCTGGTCGCGCCCGACGTGGGCGGCGGCATCGGACTGGCGCTGCCGACGTTCGCGACCGGCGGCGGCATCATCCTGACGTCGTTCGGCATCCCGACGTCGTTCGGCGCGCCATTCATGGCGCTGGTGCTCGTTAGCTTCCTGCTGACCTCGACCGACACCGCGGTCCGACTCGGCCGGTACATGACCGAGGAGATAGTCGGCACGCCGGCCGACGGCGTCGGCGCGGTCGCGAAGAACCGCTACGCCAACGCCGCGGTCCAGGGCGTCCCGGCGTACATCCTCATCACCAGCGGGTCGTGGCTCACCCTCTGGCAGCTGTTCGGCGGCGCGAACCAGCTACTGGCGGCGCTGGCGCTGCTGACCGCGACGGTGTGGCTGGCCAACTGGGACGACTCGAAACAGCTCATCTCGACCGGCGTGCCGATGGCGGTGATGACGACCATCACCATCCTCGGCCTGGGTTGGCTCGCGTTCCACGACAATCTCTACGTGAAGTTCATCAAGGACGGCGGTACGCAGATGACCGGCGTCGCCGCCGCGTCGGCGGTGGTCCAGATCATCCTGGCGCTGGTGCTCATCGCCATCGCACTGGCGCTGGTCCGGATGGGCTACCGAAACATCCAGCGGGTCCGGCGCGGGCGCGGCACGCCCGTCGCCGACGGTGGCGAAGAAACCGGCGACGACTGACCGACTTCGGACGACCGATACTTTTTCGCGCGACGTCCGAGCAACTCCCGGTAACGAACGGCGAGTAGCAACGGGTCAGTCGGCAATTCGAACTGAGAGGAGAGTCACGACCGTCAGCCGCGGAGTCTATCGACGAGGCGCGCGAGGAACCCCGCCGGCTCTCTCGCTTCGGGAACGTCGGCCCAGGTCCGGAACGCGGCGGCCACGTCGGCGTTCTCGCTCTCGACGACCGCCTCGTCGTCGGGGGCGGTGACGAGGAGGTTCACCTCGTAGTGGCCGTAGTAACCGAGTTTCAGCAGGTTGCGGTCCTTGAACCCGGAGACGAACTCGCGCACGTCCTCGGGAATCTCGGGGGCGACGACCGCGAAGGTGAAGTCGGTGCCGTAGTGCTCCTCGTTCGCGACGATCCACTCGTCGGCGAGGTCGTGGCCCAACTCGACGAGCGCCTCGAGGTCGGCCCGCGAAACCGAGTCGGCCCGCCGGACGAGGAGGTGTTCGCGGCTCTCGTGGTTGGCGTAGTTGATGGACCGGTGGAGGAACTGCTTCTGGGATTCGAGGCGCATCTCGCCGTAGAGCGTGAACGATTCGCCGCGAACCCGGTAGTCCTTCTCCAGATCGTAGTTGAACATCAGGCGGTTGCTCACGCGGTCGACGTACTCGTCGTTCCAGTCGGGCACGTCGGGGTACTCCGCGTCGGCCGGCGAGAGGGACTCGTCGGGGTCGACTGCCCCGCCGGTCATGACTCGGAGTCCGGGTCGTAGGCGTGGACGTCGTCGACCGACGGCGCGCCCAGCACCAGCGTCCGGACGGTCTCCTCGGCGTCCTCGGGGTTGAACGCCAACTGGGGGCTGTCGGGTTCGACCACGAACACGTGGCCCTCGGGGACGACGTACTCCTCCTCGGGCGTCTCGACGTGGAGGTCGCCTGCGAGCACGTGGAAGACCTCCTCCTGGTCGTCGTGGTAGTGGTACGCCAGCGGAATCTGCTCGCCGGGCGCCACCTCGTAGAGGTTGACCGCGACGTTCTCCAGTCCCGCCTCGTCGCCGACCGCGCGCTGGACGCACGGCCGGTCTGAGGTCGGTTCGACCGACTCCGGGTCGATGACGTGGTATCCCATGTGGGACCACAGGTCACAGGGATTGAAATACCCTCGGACGGAGGCAGGACGGGGCGGGCGTCCTTCGGCAGTCTCCCGTTCGGCGCCGACGAACCCTTAAGGTCGAAGGCGCCCAACTTCCGTGCGAATCCAACCCATGGACGGAGAGCGAACCGAGGCCTGCGGCAGATGTTCGATGACCGCCGTCGTCTCGATGACGACCGACGACGAGGAGGGACCAAGCGGGACCAACCCCTTCGACGGCGACCGCATCGAGGTCTCCGAGGCGGAGATGGCGATCGTCCACCGGCCCCAGCTCTGGCTCGGGCGGCTCAAGCGTCGGCTGGACGACGCCGCGACCCGACTGACCTACGGTCGTCGACGCGACGAATGCTGAGAGTGGTGAGCGCCGAGGCGGCGGCGAGCGATGAGGGTGGCGTTCGGGGCCGAGACGGCGCCGCCGTCTCGGCCCCGAACGCGCGGAGCGCCGCACGACCACGACGGGCGACAACTGTATAACAGATGGCGCCTAGGGTCCGAATCAATGGAAGAGAGCGTTTCCGGATTCAAGCTCCGCGGTAGCTGGGGCGACATCGTGGAGCACGGCGAACGCATCACGGAAGCCCTCCGCGAAGCCGGCGCCTCCGGCGAGGCCTACGAGGAGTGGAACGACTGGCGACCGAAGTCCCACGAGCGCCTCGGCGAGGACGTCTCGGAGAAGACGGCCGAACAGGCCCACACCGGCGAGGGGAAGGGCGAGAAGAAGGGCAAGACGCCCGACGACGACCTCAAGACCGCCGGCGAGAAGATAACCGAGTCCTACGAGAAGCTCGAAGACGACGAAACCGACGAGGCCGTCGACAAGTGGCAGGACTCGGTGAGCTACGTCGCCAGGGCGGCCGACTCGGCGAGTCGGAAGGCGCTCCGGAAGGTCGAGGACACCGTCTACCAGAAGGTGATGACCCGACTCGCGCCCTACTACTTCGACAACGACCTCGTGAGCGCGAACGTCCAGCGGGCGGGCCGCGGCGGCAACGACGAACCCGAGTTCGTCTTCGAGGTCAACGTCAACGACGACGACCTCAAGGCCGAGGTCAGCGAGAAGCTGGCGGCCTACGAGGACGAGATCGACCGCTGGCACGTCGAGACGGAGAAGCGAACCGAGAACGTCGAGGCCGCCGAGGGCGTCGAACCGCCGGCCGAAACCGAGGGACCGCCGAGGCGGTTGCCCTGAGGCGAGCGGCGGTGTCGGCCGGGACGTGCGTTCCGGGCGAGACGGACTCGGCGAGCGAGTCGAGGTCGCCGAGCGGGACGGATTCGGCAGACGCAGGCCGGTACACTATTCTACCGTGGCCCACAGGCTGACCACATGGCCGTAGGTGGCGTCGTTACGCTGGTAATCGCGGGACTCGCGAGTCTGTTCATGGCGTGGGCCATCGGCGCGGGGTCGTCGGGGTCGACCCCGTTCGCGCCGGCGGTCGGCGCGAACGCGATCTCCGTGATGCGGGCGGGCTTCTTCGTCGGACTGCTGGGCTTTCTGGGCGCGGTGATGCAGGGCGCGAACGTCTCGGAGGCGGTCGGGACCGAACTCATCGGCGGCGTCCAACTGACCGCGATAGCGGCGACCACGGGACTGCTGGTCGCCGCGGTGCTGGTCGCGTTCGGCGTCTTCACCGGCTACCCCATCGCGACGGCGTTCACCGTCACGGGCGCCATCGTCGGCGTCGGTCTGGCGATGGGCGGCGACCCCGCGTGGGCGAAGTACACCCAAATCTCGGCGCTGTGGGTGCTAACGCCGTTCGTCGGCAGCACCATCGCCTACGCGACCGCGCGACTGCTCCGCTCGGAGCGGGTCGCCGAGCGGTTCGCCATCCCGCTGCTGGCGGGGTTCGTGGGCGCCATCGTCGCCAACATCAAGTTCGTGGTGCTCGGGCCGGGAGACGTGAGCCAGTCGGTCGCGACCGCGACCGCGCGGGCGCTGTCGCTACCGGTCGTCGCCGGGATCGACGCCGGCCGAATCGGCGTCACGCTCGTCGTCGCCGGAGTCGTAGTCGGGGTGCTCTATCGGGACATGACCAACGACGCCGACGCTGGCCAGCGACACTTCCTGCTCGCGCTCGGGAGCCTCGTCGCCTTCTCGGCGGGCGGGAGCCAGGTCGGCCTGGCCATCGGGCCGCTGGTGCCGCTGCTCGACCCGTTCGAGATTCCGCTAATTCCGGTACTGGTCGGCGGCGGCCTCGGCCTGCTGGCGGGGTCGTGGACCGGCGCGCCGCGGATGATCAAGGCGCTCGCCCAGGACTACTCGGCGCTCGGCCCCCGCCGGTCCATCGCAGCGCTCATTCCCTCGTTCGCCATCGCGCAGGTCGCCGTCTTCTTCGGCATCCCGGTGTCGTTCAACGAGATCATCGTGAGCGCCATCGTCGGCAGCGGCTACGCCGCCGGCGGCGACGGCGGCGTGAGCAAGCGGAAGATGGTCTACACCGTGCTGGCGTGGCTCGGGTCGCTGGTGCTGGCCATCGTGGTTGCGTACGGTGCCTTCACCGCGATAGAGTCGCTGTAGAAAAGCGGATTTTGTGGAAGTCGAAGGAGACGAACGAGAGAACGGAAAGTCGAGGGAACGGAAAGTCGAGGGAACGGGGACAGAGAGGAGAGGGGACCAGAGACGGGCCGACCGTCAATCGCTCTCCGTCTCGACGCCGCCCTGAATTTCGGTTCCCTCTCCGTCGCCCTCGCTCTCGGCGCGCTCGACGTCGTCGAGTTTCGTCACGCGCGCCTTCATGATGCGGGTGTTCTCGACCTGTTCGACGTGGAGGCGCACGCCGTCGTAAGTGATGTCCTCGCCCTCCTCGACGAGGCGGCCCGCTCGGTTGAAGATGAAACCGGCGATGGTTTCGAACTCCTCGCCCTCGGGGAGTTCGATGTCGAGCGCCTCGTTGACCTCGTCGATGTTGAGTTCGCCGCGGACGATGACGGTGTCGTCGTCGACGTACTCGATGGGCTCTTCCTCCTCGCCTTCGAGGATGTCGCCGACGATCTCCTCGACCATGTCCTCCATGGTCACCAGTCCCTCGGTGGTGCCGAACTCGTCGATGACGATGACCATCTGCATCCGGTTCTCGCGCATCTCGGTCAGGAGTTCGTCGACGTTCTTGCTCTCGGGGACGTGGAGCGTGGGCTGGATGACGTCGGCGAGTTCGAGGTCGGTGCTCTCGCCGTAGTTGTGCTCGCGGACCAGGTCGCGGATGTGGACGATGCCGATGACGTTGTCGAGGCTCCCCTCGTAGATGGGGACGCGTTCGTGGTTGCTCTGGACCAGCGTCTCGATGGCCTCCTCGATGCCCGCGGTCTTCGGCACCGCGGTCATGTCCAGGCGCGGAGTCATGACCTCCTTGGCGATGGTGTTGTTGAACCGGAAGATGCGCTGGAGCATCTCGCGCTCGTCCTCCTCGATGACGCCCTCGCGCTCGCCGGTTTCGATCATGTCCTGGATCTCGTCGCGGGTGACGTAGGAAGTCTCGATGGCCGACCGGCCGCCGGTCACGCGGTTCACGACGCGGGTGAGGTAGTCGAAGAGGACGACCAGCGGCAGGAGGACGTACTCGGAGTACTTCAGCGGCTTGGCGATGCGGAGCGCCCAGGATTCGGTGTTCTCGACCGCGTAGGACTTCGGCGCGCTCTCGCCGAACAGCAGGACGAGCGCGGTGATGCCGAAGGTGGCGACCGCGACCGCTTCGCCCTGGTCGAGGTGGAGCGCGAGGACGCCGGTCGCGATGGAGGACATCGCGATGTTGACGATGTTGTTACCGACGAGAATGGTGACGAGCAGGCGGTGAGGGTCCTCCTTGAGCGCGGAGACCGTCTCCGCCCCCGGCACGCCGTCCTCGACCATCGCCTCGACGCGGTGTTTCGCGAGCGAGAACATCGCTATCTCGGACGACGAGAAGAACGCCGAGAGACCGATGAGGAGGACGATGACCGCGCTTCCGAGCCACGTAATCTGAGCATCCGTGAGGGTGACGCCGAGGACTTCGGCCGCGGGAGCCGCCTGGGCAGAGACGGCGGTGAGCATCGAGAGAGACACCATTCAACAACTCACCTTGAGGGTGGGTACGATTAACTCTTTATTCTTTTCCTCAAAGAGGACGCGAGACTGCCGCGAGCGAAGGCCTTACGGCTGGTTCGTTCGAACATGATAGTATGAGTCACGGAGAGAGCGACCCGCCGATAACGTTCTACCGCCTGCAGGCGTGTCCGTACTGCGAGCGCGTCACGCGCACGCTCCAGAAGTACGACCTCGACTACCGGTCGCGGTTCGTCGAACCGATGCACAGCGACCGGAACGTCGTCAAACGCCTGTCCGGCAAGCGCACCGTCCCCGCCATCGAGGACGAGAACACGGGCGTCACGATGAGCGAGAGCGCCAACATCGTGGAGTACCTCGACAACACATACGGTTCCGACGGGGGTGACGACTGATGGTGGACTTCGACGTCGTCGAACTGCCCGAAACCGACCACGTCGCCGAGGGCGACACCGCGCCCGACTTCACCCGACCGCTGGTCAACGACGAGTACTGGGAGGACGCGAGCCTCTCCGAACTCACC
Source organism: Halorussus vallis (assembly GCF_024138165.1). NCBI lineage: Archaea > Methanobacteriati > Methanobacteriota > Halobacteria > Halobacteriales > Haladaptataceae > Halorussus > Halorussus vallis. The sequence goes on from NZ_CP100000.1 coordinate 2,273,103, forward strand.
GACGAGGGCCCGGTCCTGCTGGTCTTCTTCCCGATGGACGGGGCGTTCCCCGCGACGTACATCTGGAACGAACTCCGGGATCGTGAGTGGGACGACGGACGCGACCTGCGAATCGTCGGCCTCTCGATCTCGGACCCCTACGCACACAAACAGCTCATCGAGGAGCGCGGTATGCGCTACCGACTGTTCTCGGACCCCCAGAACGGCGTCGCCGAGGAGTACGGCATCGCCAACGACCTCGACGGGATGGCGGGCGTCAGCGAACCGCGCCCGGCGGTCTTCCTGCTGGACGAGGACCGGACCGTCGAGTACGCCTGGGTCGCCGAGGAGTGGCCCGACTTCCCCGACTACGACGAAGTCGAAGACGCGATTTCGGACTACTAAATCGACTCCCGAGGAGCGCGCTGGCCAGGACGGCGACGCGATTCAGGCGCACTCGGGTCGTACGTTCTCGCATCCGATCCGCATCCGATTTTTACGATTTCTCCGATTCCCGGCAGTCTCGACGCTTAGCGACCGGTCTCAACGTCGTAGTCGCGCGCCGAGAGAAGCGGCACTCATCCTTCGATAAATCAAATATAGCGATACGAAATAGCCCATCGTGCGGTACTTCGGTTTCGAAAGACACCTCGCTTCAACGGATGCCCTGTGCGGCAATCGTTCGGAACGCCACGATTCAGCGCCGAGGAGGCCCCTCCGCCGGAATCGGGACGGACGCCGACTTCGGCGGTGCGCCGCCGTCCGCGGTTACGGGGCAGGCGCCGCGTCGCTCCGCCGTCGGGATGTCCGCCGGCCGACCCACTCGTACCCCGACGCGGTCTTCCGAATCGTACCGTCGGCCTCCCACGTCTCGACGACCTGAGCGAGTCCCTCCCGGTACGTGGGATACGTCGGTTCCCACTCGACGTCCCGGCGGAACCGGTCGGCGTTGGTGGGGAACGACTTCGTGAGCATGTTCGCCTGCTCCCGGCCGACGAAGAAGCGCGTGAGCCACCCCGGAATCCGACGGGGTTCCGGCGCACTCAGTTCGGACGCGAACGCCGAGAAGAAGTCGGCGACGGTCACCGGTCGGTCGTCGACGACGTGGTAGAGGCCGGTCGCATCGGCTTCCATAGTCTCGACGAACGCGTGTGCCGCGTCGTCGGCGTGGAGCAACGACAGTTCGGCGTCCCGGCGACCGAGCGGGCCACCCCCGACCACGGGGAGGTCGCCCGACAGGAGTTGTTCGCCCATCTGGCGCGTGTGCCCGGCGTCGGGCGCGTAGAGGAAGCCCAGTCGCAGTATGGTGACGTTGAATCCGCGCTCCGACGCCGCGTCCCGAAGGAGGTCTTCGGTGTCGGCCGCCGACCGCGTGGCGCGGTCGGGGTGGCGGTCGGCGTCCTCGCCGAACGCCGAGCCGTCGGGTTGTCGAGCGACCCAGACGATGCTCGGAAAGAGGAAGCGCTCGACGCTCTCGTCGGCGGCGTCCAGCAGATTTCTCGTGCCCTCAACCCGAACCCGGTCGTTTCGGGCCCAGTCCTCGTCGGTGGGCTTGTCCTTGACCGGGAGCGCGGTCTGAGCGGCGACGACCGCGTCGGCGCCCGCCATCGCGGAGGCGAGCGTGTCGGGGTCGAGTACGTCTCCGCGTCGAGGCGTCCCGCCCCGCGCCTCGACGAGCGCCGCTCCGTCGTCGTCCCGGACGAGTCCGATTACTTCGTGTCCTCGGTCGGCGAGGCGCTCGACCAGTCGACGGCCAATGACGCCCGTTGCTCCCGCGACGAACGTTCGCATGATAGTTCTGATAGTCGCCGCATCGTCGTGGCGTTGGTGCCGGAATGCTGCGGGGGGTTTAAGTCGAGGAGAGCGAAGATTCCGTGGATGAGACACGTCCGACTGACCGTCTCGACGGTCGGACGAGAGAGCGAGGTGCCCACGATGTACCGAGTGCTCTCGGGCGCACCGTACCTCGACAGGGTGGTCGGCCTCCACTGGAACGTCTCGGGCGACCGTCTCGGACTGATGGTGTACGCGGAGGGCGACGACGAGGCGTTTCGAGCGGCGCTACGGGAGGTCCCGGAGGTGCTGGATTTCGAGATCGTATCTGCCGGCGGCGACGGCTTCTACGCCTACCTCCGCAACGAGTTGAGCGACCTGTCGCGGCGGTTGTTCGGAACCTTCACCCGGGGGAGCCTGCTCGTCGTACCGCCGCTGGAGTACGGCGGCGACGGCTCCGCGACGCTCTCGGTCTTCGGGCCGATAGACGAGGTGCAGGCGGCCATCGAGGAGGTGCCGGACCCGTTCGAGGCGACGATCGAGGAGGTGAGCGGCATGGCGGCGACGCCGGGGTTGGGCGAGACGTTGCTCTCCGCGCGTCAGCGCGAGGCCGTCGAGGCCGCGATAGCGGTCGGCTACTACGACATCCCCAGGGAAGGCGACTACGAGGCCATCGCGGCGAGGATGGGGTGTGCGCCCAGCACGGCGGCCGAGCACCTGCGGAAGGCCGAGGCGAAGGTGCTCCGCGCCGCGTTCGCGTCCGAATGAGCGACGGGGCAGTCCGGCGTCGGTCCGAACCGACGGGCGACTCCGCGGCGCCGGTTCGGCACCGCGGAGTCGCCACGCCTTTTTCGTCCGGGCGCGAACGCACGGCCGATGAACGTCGACGAGACGGCCGTCGAACGCGCGGCGACGGCGATTCGGGACGGCGAACTCGCGGTCTATCCGACCGAGACGGTGTACGGCCTGGGTGCCGACGCGCTGAGCGAGTCGGCCGTCGAACGCGTCTTCGACGCGAAGCGGCGGTCCCGCGAGAAGCCGGTTTCGATGGCGGTGCCGGACGTCGAAACCGCGCTCGACCACGTCAACGCCACCGACCGAGAGGAGCGGTTCATGCGCGAGTTCCTCCCCGGGCCGGTGACGGTCCTCTGCGAGAAGCGCGAGGCGGTGCCCGACGCGCTCACCGCGGGGCGTTCGCGGGTCGGCGTCCGCGTCCCCGACCACGAGGTGGCGCTGGCGCTCCTGCGGGCGGTCGCGCCGACGCCGGTCACGGCCACGAGCGCGAACGTCAGCGGGCGACCGAGCGCGACCCGGACGGCCGACCTCGACGCCGAGATTCGCGACGCCGCGGCGGCGGTGCTGGACGCCGGCGAGACGCCCGGCGGTACCGGCAGCACCGTGGTGAACGTCGAGACGGGCGAGATTCACCGGCGGGGAGCGAACGCCGAGGCGGTGGCGTCGTGGCTCGCCAGCAAGTAGGACCGGTACGAGGGCTCACAGTCCCAGGAGCGACCTGAGCGAACGCGTCTTCACGCCGCACCGCTCGCGGAACTCGCACGAGTCGCACTTCGAACTCCCGCGGAGTCGCGGCGGTGGGCCGTCGACGGCCCGGACGGCGTTCACGGCCTTGCGGTAGGCGGCCTTCCGGCGCGTGTCGAGCGCGATTTCGCGGACGACACCGTGGATGGGGTACTCGACGAACGCGTGCTCGACGGGGCGTTCGTGCTCCCAGGAGAGCGCCTTCGCGGCGGCGACCGCCCGGACGGTCTGGGGTTCCCAGACGCCCTGCTCGGGCGGTTCGCCGGCGAAGACCATCGAGGGCGTCGGCGGATCGAGGTCGAGCACCTTGTGGACGACGCCGCGACACTCCCGGCCTTCGGCGAGTCGGTCGCGCTCGGTCGGGTCCCGGAGTTGCGGCCACGCGCCCGCGAACCGCTCGCGGGCGCGTTCGAGGTTCGCGCGGAACGCCGCCGGGGCGACCGCCAGCGGGAGGTCGGCCAACTGCGCGCCGGGCGCGTCGAGCAGTTCGGGGTAGCGGAAGGCGAGGTCGCGACGCGCCTCGACGCATTCGGGGACGTCCCACCCCTCTCGCCGCCGGTAGTAGAGTTTCCGGGGGCAGTAGGTGACCGTCGAGAGTTCGCTGAAGGGAATCTTCGACACGGCGCGAGTTGGTTCCGTTTTCGTACTTAAACCTGAGCGTCGGAGAGTGCGTCGAGAGCTACTCTCGGACCTGAGGCGCGCGCTGGCGCGGCCGAGGCGGTTTCGGCCGCGCCAATGCGTGCGAGGGATGACTGAGCACCTGCAGGGTGCGAAGGAATCGGTTGGGGAGGCGTGTGGCAGTGCGGATGCTGTGCGGTCGCGGTCGACAGGGCGCGAAGCGCCCGCACCAGTGCGAGGGCGGAAGTCGACCAGTAAGCAGAAGATGCGACTCCGCCGAGACGCACTGCGTCTCGGCGGAGTCGCGTGCCCTTTTTTGGTCCAGATTTTTTCTTCGTCGGGTAGCCGTGAGCGCCTGCGGCGCTCCGGCTACCCGACGAAGAAAAAAGGTGGGGTCTAGAAGGAAACGTTCGTCTCCATCCCTTCGGTGGCGTCGTCGAGGCCGTCCTTCTGGACCTCCGCGGTCATGCGGTCGGAGAGTTCGCGGTCCTGGAGCAGGTTCTCGAACTCGTCGCGGTAGCGGTCGTTGACGGTGCGGCGCTCCTCCTGGATCTCGACGACGCGGCGGTAGCGTCGGACGGTCGACTCGCTCACGTCGAGTGCCTCGGCGCACTCGGCGGCGGTCTTGCCGTCGGCCAGCAGTCGGCGGAGGTCCGCCAGGTCGAACGGAGCGTCGGTGTCGGCGTCGCGCACGAGATGCAGGTCGATTCGGGCGCGCGAGACGGTCTTGCCCAGCGAGGCGTCGCCGAGTTCGCGCGCGATTTCGGCGTCGGAGTCGCCGGCGTAGAACCGCCGGACGACGGTCACGAGTTGCTCGTCGGTGAGCGTCGTTCCGAAGTCGTAGCGGTCGCGCATGCGTCCCACCACGTCGGCGAGGCGTTCTGCCACCTCCGTCTCCGAGGACAGCGACCCGTGGGTCTCCTCCTGCCGTTCGGTGACGGTGGATTCGTCGGTGACATCCATGAAGATGTCCCGGAGTTCCTCGGTCTTCTCGTCCATGGTCAATGTTGTTGGCGACACGCGAGGACCCTATTTAAATGTGTCGGCAAACAGAGGGACCGGCGCGGGCGGGCGTCGTCAACCGAAGTCTTGATTTTGGTTGACGGACCAGGAGGAGTCATGAGCGCCCAGACGGGAACGGTCGAGTTAGTCGGCGAGGAGACGGTGGAGAACGTCGCCCGGGCCGCGCTGCTCGCCGCGCTGACCGGCGCGTTCGCCTACGTATCGTTTCCGAATCCCCTATCGCCGGCACCTATCAGCTTGCAGGTACTCGGCGTCTTCCTCGCCGGGATTCTACTGGGTCCGGCGTGGGGCGGCGTCTCGATGGTGCTGTACCTCCTGGCGGGCGCGGTCGGCGCGCCCGTGTTCGCCGGCGGGTCGGCCGGGTTCGGCGTCCTGTGGCTCCAGCCGACCAGCGGCTACCTCTGGTCGTACCCCCTCGCGGCGTTCGCCATCGGCGCGCTAGTCCACGGCGGCCTCGCCGTCCGCGACCCGAGCGAGCGAAGCCTCGTCCGCCTGGTCGGCGCGATGGTCGTCGGGACCGCCGTCATCTACGCCTTCGGCGTTGTCGGCATGTCGCTCGTGCTCGGCCTGACGCTGGAGAAGGCGTTCGTCGCGGGCGCGGTCGCGTTCCTGCCCGCCGAGGCGTTCAAAATCGCGGCCGCGGTCGGCGTCGTCCGGAGCGACCAATTGGCCGCCGAATAGCGCGAGAAGGAGTCCAGAATTGACCATCGAAACCCGCGAGTTGGTCCACCGGTACGGCGACTCGGTCGCCCTCGACGGCGTGAGCCTCGCGATTCCCGACGGCGAGTTCGTGGTGGTCGCCGGCCCGAACGGGTCGGGCAAGACCACGCTGGTCCGCCACTTCAACGGTCTATTCGAACCTGACGCGGGCGAAGTGCTGGTCGACGGAACCCCCGTGGCCGAGGACCTCGTTGCCGCGCGCACGAGCGTCGGCATGGTGTTCCAGCAACCCCGCGACGGCTTCGTCGCGGCGACGATCGGCGCCGACGTGGCGTTCGGCCCGGAGAACCTCGGCCTCGCGCACGAGGAGATCGAGCGCCGCGTCGACGCGGCGCTCGACGCGGTGAACATGGCCGGCCGGGGCGACGAGCGCATCGACGCACTGTCGGGCGGCGAGCAGGAGCGCATCGCCATCGCGGGCGCGCTCGCGATGGAACCGAACCACCTCGTGCTCGACGAACCGTTCACCGGCCTCGACGGCCCCGCCCGCGAGTCGGTCGTGGCCCGACTGCGGGCGCTCCGCGAAGCGGGAACGGGCGTGGTCGTCGTCACCCACGACCTCCGGGACGTGTGGGACCTCGCCGACCGCGTAATCGCGCTCGACCGGGGCCGTATCGCGGTGGACGCCCCGCCGGCGGAGGCCCGCGAGCGACTCCCGGGACTGGGCGTGCGGGTGCCGCCGTGACGCTCTCCTTTCGGCCGGGTGATTCGTTCGCCCACCGTCTCGACCCGCGGAGCAAACTCGCCTTCCAGGTCGCGTTCGCCGCGGCGGCGTTCGCCCGCACGACGCCCCGGGGACTGCTGGCGCTGACCGTCCTGGTGGCGGTCGTGCTCGCGGTCGCGGGTCTGTCGGCCCGCGAAACGCTGACGGAGTACCGGTTCGTCCTCCCGTTCCTGGTCGCGGGACCGGTGCTGGAGACGCTGACGCTTGGGGCGCCGTGGATTCGTCCCGCGGAGGCCGCGAAACCGGCGCTCGCGAGCTACCGGGTCCTGCTCGTGCTGTTCGTGAGCGCGGCCTACCTCCGGACCACGCCGGTCCGGGAGTCGCGGGCCGCGATTCAGTGGCTCGTGCCCGGACGGGCGGGCAACCTCCTCGGACTGGGCGTCGGCTTCGTCTTCCGGTTCCTGCCGGTCCTGCAGGCCGACCTGCGGCGGATTCGGGACGCCTCGGCGGCGCGGTTGGGCGACCAGCGGTCGCTGGTCGCCCGGATGCGACTGGTGGGGGTCGCGGGCGTCGCGCGAGCGCTCGCCCGCGCCGACCGGTTCTCGCTGGCGCTCCGCGCCCGGTGTTTCGCGTGGAACCCGACGCTCCCCCCGCTGTCGACCTCGCGGGTCGATGTGCCGGTGCTGGCGGCGAGCGTCGCGCTTGTCGGGTGGGCGGTCGCGTGAACTAGCGGTCGAGTGAATCGACAGTCGCAGGAACCGCGAGATCGTTTCGTGCAAACGGTAAACTCGTTGTAGGTTCTCGGCAGTGGGAGGCGCCGTGGTCGGTAAAACTTATGCGAATCGTCCCCACCACGTAACACATGGCAAGATTCGTGCTGGCGCAGGCGGGGGCAGACGTCACCCGCCCGACCTTTTGGAAGATCGGCCACCTCGGCGAGGCCATCTTCTACTACCTCGCGGCGGTGGCGATAGTCATCTTCGCGTTCGGGGTCTACCAGCGGTTCGCCACCTACGCGGCGGGCGAGGCCGACTGGTTCGACCGACTCGACGACCTGGGCGGGCGCATCGTCTCGGCCGTCAAGATCGTCGCCTCGAACGAGAAGCAGTTCAACCGCGACCTCTACGGTGGCCTGATGCACGCGTTCATCTTCTGGGGCTTTCTGACCCTGCTCATCGGGACCACCATCCTGATGGTCGACATGGACCTCTGGACGAAGGGTCTCGGCCAGGAGTCGTTCTTCCAGGGAGCGTTCTACCTCTCGTACTCGCTGGTGATGGACGCGATGGGCCTGCTGTTCGTCGTCGGCGTCGGGATGGCCATCTACCGGCGCTACTGGGTGGCCAACCACCGCCTCTGGGGTCGCCACACCTCGCTGGAGGACGACCTCTTCGTCTGGACGCTGTTCCTGTTGGGCGTCGGCGGTTACGTCACCGAGGGCGTCCGCATCCTGGGGACGAGCGCGACCCGCGACGTCTCCTTCGAGACGGTGAGCTTCGTCGGCTGGTTCGTCTACGACGTACTGCTTGCGCTGGGCGTCACGCCCGCGATGGCTGAAGCGGTCTACCCGATAACGTGGTGGTCTCACGCCATCCTCGCGCTCGTGTTCGTCGCCACGATTCCGTACGCCAAGCCGTTCCACATGATCTCGTCGTTCGCGAACGTCGTCACCCGCGACGAGAAGGCGGGCAAGCGCCTGCCGGGCGTCCCCGAGGACGCCAGCCCCGAGGAGATCGGCCACAGCTCCATCGAGGACTTCTCGTGGAAGGAACTGCTCGACCACGACGCCTGCACCAAGTGCGGCCGGTGTTCGTCGGTCTGTCCCGCGAAGGCGTCGAACCGGCCGCTCGACCCCCGCGACGTCATCCTCGACCTGAAGCGGTACCGCGAGGACCGCGACGCCGGCCGGGTCGAGGACATTCCCATCGTCGCCGACACGACGGTCGAGGAGACGTACTCGCCGTCGGGCATCACGGAGGCCGCGACCGACGGAGGGACTGCCACCGACGGCGGCGTCGCGACCGGCGACAGCGTCATCGCGAGCGAGACGATGGAGGCCTGCATGTCCTGCATGGCCTGCATGGACGCCTGTCCGGTCGAGATCGAGCACGTCGAGCAGTTCACCCAGATGAACCGCCGACTGACCGAGTCGGGCCAGATGGACGCCAACGTCCAGGACACGATGATGAACGTCTTCCAGAAGGGCAACACCTTCGGGGACCCCCAGCGCAAGCGCGCCGACTGGACCGACGACCTCGACTTCGAGGTGCCCGACGCCCGCGAGGAGTCGGTCGAGTTCCTCTGGTACGTCGGCGACTACCCGAGTTTCGACGAGCGCAACAAGCGGGTCGCCCGGTCGCTGGCGACCATCTTCGACGAGTCGGGCGTCTCCTACGGCATCCTCTACGACGACGAGCAGGCCGACGGCAACGACGTGCGCCGGGTCGGCGAGGAGGGCCTCTACGAGATGCTCGTCGAGGACAACGCCGCCGCCATCCAGGACTGCGACTTCGACAAGATCGTCTGCACCGACCCCCACAGCTACAACACCTTCAAGAACGAGTATCCGGAGTTTGAGGCGTGCGAGTGGACCGAGAACGACGTGTTCCACTACACCCAGGTCGTCGAGGAGATCTTCCGGTCGGGCTACCTGAACCTCACCGGAAACGAACTCGACTACGTCGTCACCTACCACGACCCGTGTCACCTCGGCCGGTACAACGACGAGTACGAGGCGCCCCGCGAAATCGTGACGGCGACCGGGTGTACCCTCGACGAGATGCCGCGCAATCGCGACAACAGTTTCTGCTGCGGCGGCGGAGGCGGCGGCCTCTGGATGGACTTCGAGGAGGACCCTAAGCCGAGCGAGGAGCGCCTGCGCGAGGCGCTGAACGACACCGACATGGGCGGCGCGGTCGAGAAGTTCGTCGTCGCCTGCCCGATGTGCATGACGATGTACGAGGACGGCCGCAAGACCGGCGACTACGAGGACGACATCGAGATCGTTGACGTCTCCGAACTGCTGGTCGAGGCCATCGGTCGGAAGGACCAAATCGCAGTGTCGGCCGACTGAGCGCACGTTTCGCCGCGCTGACTGTTCTCTGAAATTACGACGCCGCGGCTCTTCGTTCGGGAACCGTCGAAGGAGTGCCGACCGTGTTCGGTACGGAAAGGTGCGCCCGCGTGGGTTTCATGGCATGGCACGCGATGAAGTTGGCACGCGAGCGCGACCGAGTGTAGGTGTCCGAAGTTGTTAGGTGTAACGCCTCGAACCACGTCCGACGCATCGAACGCCGCCGGCGTCTCCGCCTAAGAGACGCTTACAGGTGCGTCGTCGCGAAGTCGACCACGAGCGCGAACGCCCGCGGACCGAATATCGCCAGAATCGTCTGGAAGGAGATCGACCCGATGAACGAGAGGACGACGAACTTACTGTCGCGCATGTCGCTGATGCCGGCCGGGACGGTCAGCATCCCGCGGGTGAACGGCAGCGTGTTGCTGAGCGGGATGGCGATGGGTCCCCACCGCTGAAGCCAGTGCTCGAACCGGCTCAGCGACGACTCGTCGATGCGGAACCACTGCTTCTCAAGCAGGTACTCCCGGCCCTTGCGCTTGGCGAGGAGGAACAGTGCGTACTGGCCGACGGTGGCCCCCGCGGCCATCACGAGCACGATGGCCGCTATCGTCTCGTAATCGCTGGTCGAGTTGGCGAGTATCAGCACCGCCGCCGGCGCGAGGCCCTCGCTCGGCGCGAAGTACATCAGCATCGCACCTTCGAGGATGAGCACCAGGAACAGCGGCACTAGACCGTACTGTCTGAGCCACTGCTTGACCATCTCGAAGTCGCCCACGACGGCGAAGGCGATGCCGACCAGCATCACGAGGCTGAAGAACGCGAGCACGAGGAGCGTTCCGTTCTCCGAGACGAACCGACGAACGGCCCGACGGTCGGTCGCGTTCGACAGCAAGACCCCCGCGACGAGCAAGACGGCACCGATGGTAAGCGAGGCGTCTGAGGCGACGAGGGCGAGCGGGGACAGCATTCGTGACTGTCGTATCGACAGGGGTGACTAAAGGCGTTGTGACCCCGGGCGAGCGCGGCGGGCGCCGGGCGCGGCGCTTCGACCACAGCGACGCGGTTTTGGCGTCCGCGCCGCAAGACCCGGACATGAACTTCACCGACCGGCCGCGTCGCCTCCGGCGGGACGGCGTCCGCGAGATGGTCAGCGAGCACAGCGTCGACGCCAGCGACCTCATCGCACCCGTCTTCGTCGACGCGACGACCGACGAACGGGTGCCCATCGACTCGATGCCCGGCCACGAGCGCGTCCCCATCTCGGAGGCGGTGGCCCGCGTCGAGGAAGTGCTCGAAACCGGCGTCGAGGCCGTGATGCTGTTCGGCATCCCCGAGTCGAAGGACGAGCGGGGCACCCGCGCGTGGGCCGAGGACGGCGTGGTTCAAGAGGCCGTCCGGCGGGTCACCGCCGACACCGACGCCTACGTCATCACCGACGTCTGCCTCTGCGAGTACACCTGCCACGGCCACTGCGGGGTCCTCGAAGACCGTGCCTCCGAGGACTCGCGGCTCACCGTGCGCAACGACGAGACGCTCGACCTGCTGGCGCGGACCGCCGTCTCCCACGCCGAGGCTGGCGCCGACATGGTCGCCCCCTCCGCGGCGATGGACGGGATGGTGGCCGCGTTGCGGACGGGACTCGACGAGGTGGGCCGCTCTGACGTGCCCATCATGAGCTACGCCGCCAAGTACCGGTCGGCGTTCTACGGTCCCTTCCGCGACGCCGCCGACGGCGCGCCCGCGTTCGGCGACCGGCGACACTACCAGATGGACCCGGCGAACGCCCGGGAGGCGCTCCGGGAGGTCCGCCTCGACGTCGAGCAGGGCGCGGACGTGCTGATGGTCAAGCCCGCGCTCCCGTACCTCGATATCGTGCGGGCGGTTCGCGAGGAGTTCGACCACCCGGTCGCCGCCTACAACGTCTCGGGCGAGTACGCGATGCTCCACGCCGCCGCCGAGAAGGGGTGGCTCGACCTGGAGGAGGTGGCGATGGAGTCGCTGGTGTCGATGAAGCGCGCCGGCGCGGACCTGATTCTGACGTACTTCGCCGAGGACGTGGCCGAGCGGTTGTAGGCTGGCCAAATCGAGCTACTCGGGCGCGGCGGTGGAGCGTATCGAGCAGTCCGAGTCCAGGGCGATTCCCGGCTTCCCGTCTTCTCCGACGTTCACCCGGACGTGAAACGACCGGAATCGCTCCCCGACGGTCTCGGTCCGTCACGGACTGTCGTCCGTCCTCGCGCGAATCGTGTAGACCGAACGTCGATTAGGAAGCCCGCCTTCGTACAGCGGACCGGGAATCGCGTCGTCGGTCCGCCCCGGAACGGTCGTTTCTCGTTCCCAGAGCGTGGTACCGTCTGCCGCGATCTGGACGTGGAAGCGGTGGCGTTCGCGGTCGAAGTTACGGAGTCCGACCGTACAGACTGCGGTCGGCGAGCGGTTCGCGCTACAGCCCCCGAGAGCGGGCAGGAGGAGCGCCAAATCGCGGAGGAACGAGCGACGGGAGGCCATCATCTCTTGCGGAGAGGGTAGGAAATTAAGTTACCTTTGGTTCGTCCCGGTTCCGTTCGAACGTCCGATTTCTCTCGCGCGCCCCGGAACCGTGACCTGCGTCACGTTCTCGCACACCGAGTGGACGAACGGCCGGTATTCCGCTCGCCGAGCGTCCGATTTCTGGACGGAATACAACCTTATATCGATATTATCCGATTGTAAATAGGACGCCCGTCTAATAGGCCGTGTAAGAATAGACGTTCGTCAACGATTACCCTTATGTAGCAATTCGCCGTGGAAATATACCGTGACGAAGAACACGAACCGGGTGAAATTCGAAGCTTACGTGAACAGTCGTCCAGACGACATCGTGGAACTGCCGGAAACCGAACCGGCGACGGAGGGCGAGCGGTCGTGATCCAGTCCACCGGCGACCTCCAAGTGCTCGCGGAGGGCGTCAACCTGCTGTGGGTGCTGGTCGTGACGTTCCTCATCTTCTTCATGCACGCCGGCTTCGCCATGCTGGAGGCCGGGCAGGTGCGCTCGAAGAACGTCGCCAACCAGCTCACGAAGAACCTGCTAACCTGGAGCGTCGGCGTCCTGCTGTACTTCCTGGTCGGCGCGGGCGTGGCGTCGCTGGTCGGCGGCCTCACCGGTCCCGACGCGACGACGGTCGCCGAGTCGTTCGGCTACGTCTCGGGCACCTCCGCCGACTGGGTGAGTTGGCTGTTCGGCGCGGTGTTCGCCATGACCGCCGCGACCATCGTCTCGGGTGCGGTGGCGGGCCGGGCGAAGCTCCGGACCTACGTCACCTACACGGTCCTGCTGGCGGGCGTCATCTACCCCGTCGTGGTCGGCTTCACCTGGGGCGGCGGCGTCCTGGCCACGCTCGGCTTCCACGACTTCGCGGGCGGGATGGTCGTCCACGGCCTCGGGGGCATCGCGGGCCTGACCGCGGCGTGGGTCGTCGGCCCCCGCCTCGGCCGGTTCAACGACGACGGCACGGTCAACGTCATCCCCGGCCACTCGCTGACGTTCGCCGTCCTCGGGACGCTAATCCTGGCGTTCGGCTGGTACGGCTTCAACGTCGGCACCGCCGCGACCGTCTTCGTGGTCGAGGACGGCGCACTGAAGCTGGGCGCGTTCAGCTACGTCGGCCGGGTCGCCCTGGTGACCACGCTCGGCATGGCCGCCGGCGCCATCGGCGCGGGCGCGGTGTCGACGTACAAGACCGGGAAGGTCGACACGCTCTACGTCGCTAACGGACTGCTCGCCGGCCTCGTCGGCATCACGGGCATCGCCGACGCCATCGTCTGGCCCGGCGCAATCGCGGTGGGCCTGCTCGCCGGCGCGCAACTGCCCGTCGTCTTCGAGTTCGTCGAGAAGCGCCTGCAGATAGACGACGTGTGCGCGGTGTTCCCTGTCCACGGTTCGGCCGGCATCCTCGGGGCGCTCGCGTTCCCGTTCGTCGCCGTCGAGGGCTTCTCGCTCGACGCCCTGTTCGCGCAGGTCGCGGGCGTCGCCCTCATCGCGGTCTGGACCGTCGCGGCGACCTACCTCGTGTTCGCGCTGGCCCGCGGCCTCGGACAGGCCCGGGTCAGCGAGAGCCACGAGCGCGACGGCCTCGATAGCTCCGAGCACGGCGTCGACACCTACCCCGAGTTCGGCAAGCCCGACGTGGCCGACACGAGCGCGGTGCGGACCGACGGGAGCGGGCGTCCCAACGACGGGCGAATCAAGATGGTCACCGCCATCGTCCGCCCGGACCGCCTGAGCGACGTCAAGACCGCCTTGGCGCAGGTCGGCGCGCCCAGCCTCACGGTGACGAACGTCTCGGGTCGCGGGAGCCAACCCGCAAAGACCGGCCAGTGGCGCGGCGAGGAGTACACCGTCGACCTCCACCAGAAGGTCAAAATCGAGTGCGTCGTTGCCGACGTGCCCGCCGACGAGGTCGTCGAGGCCATCCGCGAGGCCGCCGATACCGGCGAACCCGGCGACGGGAAGATATTCGTCTTGCCCGTCGAGGACGCGGTGCAGGTCCGGACCGGGATGCGCGGCACAGAAGCGGTCTGAGCGAACGACGAACCCGCGGTTCTTTTTCGGGCGTACGGCACGACGAACTGCCCAGTCCTCGCCGACGCGACTCCCCTCCTCTCGAACGCGAACGCCGGCCGATTCTGCGGTCGGCGAGCGCTCGGTGACACGTTCGACCGCAAACGCTCGACGCCACCAACAACCGGAAGCGCCCGGTGTATCAACCGCCGGGTGGGACTGAAAGGGGCCGCCCGCTCGCGCTTGCATGGTCGTCTCTGCAGGCCACTGTTCGGTGAGCGCCGACAGGCGCGAACCGAATATCCTGCAGAGCGACCGCGAGCGGGCGGGGGCTTTCGAAGCGGTCGTGTCGACGATGTTTTCGTGAGATAAGGTGAGCAGAGCGTCTGAATCGGTCACTCTGGTATTTAACCCCTAAATCGCCCAAGGTATATACTGTCGCGAGCAAAAGGACAGGTATGAGCCGCGAACGGACCACCGAGCGCTCCACCGACGTCCGACGAACCAGCGGCAGGCCCCCGAGGCGAGAGGAACCCAACACGCTGATGAACGCGGTCATCGGCGCGGTGGTGACCGTCGTGACCGCGCCGCTACTCCCGCTGGCGGCCATCGTCGGCGGCGCGGTCGCGGGCTACCTCCAGCGCGCCGACATGCGGGCGGGCGCGAAGGTCGGGGCGCTCGCCGGCGCGCTCGCGGCGATTCCGGCGTTCCTGTTCGCGTGGTTCGTCTTCGCCGTACTGCTGTTCGGCGGTGCCGACGTACTCGCGTTCACGCTGATCTTCTCCGTCGTGCTGTTCGTCGTCGTGACCGGTTACCTCGTCGGGGCCGGTGCGGCGGGCGGCGCGCTCGGGGCATACGTCCGGCGCGAGTTGTGAACTCCCGATTGGTCCGTTACCACGGGAACAGTGTGCCGAGACGAAGCGACAGTTCCGCGGCGGTCAGTTCGTCGCCGTCCTCGCCGTAGGTCATCGCCGGGTACGGCCTGAACGAGGTGACGTGGTCGACGTACTGCTCGTAGGCCGACTTCGAGTGGGGCGAGAACGGCGAGCGGAAGTCCTGCTCTTCAAGCGCCCACTGCCCGAACCGCTCGTTGGCGTTCTCGTTCTGACGCCACTCGCCGCCAGCGAGGCGACTCCCCTCCTCGAAGTCGGTTTCGTCGCGCTTCCGGCCGTCGGCGTAGAGGAAGTGCTTGGGATATCGGCTGGCGTCCCAGACCCGGGCGAGTTTCGTCCCGTCGGCCATCGACGCCAGTTCGAGGAAGGTGTACATGTTCGGCGGACGGACGACGAAGGCGGGCACCGTCTCGACGTCCATGCCCGTCACCTCCAGGAACTTCACGGGGCCGAGTTCGTGGAACTTCTCCTTCATGATCTCGATGTAGGTGTCGCTCCCGCCGAGCAACACCGAGGCGCGCACGCCTTCGACGCCGTCGACCTCCTCGCGGACCGCGCCGCTCTCGAAGCGCTTGCCCTCCACGTCGGCCCGGAGTTTGGTCTTGCCGTCGAACCAGTCGAGGTCGTCGCGCTCGATGATATCCATCACGACGTTCGCCTCGCTCGACTGGCCCTCGACCCCGACGTACGGCGGTTTCTCGTTCTCGTTTGTCACGAGGGTCACGCTCGACTCCTCGACTGTCCGGCCGTCGGGCGTGGAGAACGAGAGTTCGATTCGGTTCTTCATCCGGTACTGGCGGAGCCCCTCGTCGTACTCCGGGAGGTGCTTGCGCATCGCCTCGACCTCCGCGAGGTCGTCGGGGAGGTCGGTCACCTGGTCGGCGACGAACCACGCGTCGAGGCACTTGCCGTTGT
Organism: Halorussus vallis; assembly: GCF_024138165.1. Taxonomy (NCBI): domain Archaea; kingdom Methanobacteriati; phylum Methanobacteriota; class Halobacteria; order Halobacteriales; family Haladaptataceae; genus Halorussus; species Halorussus vallis. The sequence continues at coordinate 2,288,845 of NZ_CP100000.1, forward strand.
AGTCGGGCATCGCGCTGTCGAGGTCATCGCCGCCGTCGGCGCTGTCCTCGCTGTGGCCCGGCAGGAGCGTGATGGTCGTCGCCGAGGTCGCGCGCTCGGTCATGGGGACCACCCACCTCCGAGTTTCACGTCGGTCCCGGCGAGCGCGAACAGGTAGCGGTCGTCGCCCAGAATCTCGAACCGGTAGGGTTCCGCCTCGCCGTCGGCGAAGACGAACTCGCCCTCCTCGACGGCGTTCGACTCGGCGGTCACCTCCGTCCGCTGGTAGGGGCCGTGCTCGAATTCGAGGTCCACCAGCGTGGAGGCGATGCGGGCGCTCCCGACGGCGTCGGCGGAGGCGGTCGCCCGGATAGCGTCGAAGACGACGCTACCGCGGTAAGTGAAGTCGGCGGTCGAACCGCCGGAGTCGGCGTCACCCGAGCCAGCGTCGTCAGAACCGACGTCTGCCGGCGACCAGGCGATTTCGAGTCGGGAAACCGCGTCGAGGAGGCCGACATCCACGTCGCTCGCGTCCCAGTAGATTCGGCCGGTCGTCGCCTGCCTGACGGTCACGGGGTCGGACTCGGCGATCAGTTCGAGGTCGCCGCTCCCGTCCAGCAGGTCCGGCGGACCGTAGAGTCGGAACCGGAACGCGACCGGCGCGTCGGTTCCCTCGACCCGGCCCGGCGCGACGTCGGCGGTGAAGTACGGACGCGCCGCCAGGTCGAGCGAACCGACCGGACGGAATATCGCCGGGACGGCGTCGCCCTCGACCGCCGCTTCGAGGGCGCGCTCGCCCTGCGTGACCGCGACCGGGCGGTCGTCGCGGCCGACCCGCGACAGTCGGAGGTCGCCGTCTATCTGCCAGTCGTCCAGGCCCGACTCGAAGGTGCCGAGCGAGAGGACGTCGCCGACGAGCGAGTCGGTCGATTCGGCGCCGGCCGGGTCGGCCGCGACCGACGCGAGCAGCGGCGAGACGCCCACCGCCGCGACCGACGAGAGGACGCGTCGCCGCGACGCTCGGATGTTCGATAGCTCTCGTGCCATTTCGAGTTTCCGTGCTCAGGGTCGCGAGATGAATCTTCGTCACCGTTTCAGTCGGACGAGTGACCGTTCCGGTCGGAACGGCGACCGTTTCGGCCGGGCGATACGTTCAGCGCTCGCCCACCGACTCGGTCCGGAAGCCGTATCCGAGGCAGGCGACCCCGAGCAGAACCCCGACGGACGAGTAGAGCCACCGATGTTCGAGCGGCGGGTCGTAGCTGTCGAGGCCGACCAGATAGTACCCGCCGTCGGCGCGGACGAACCGACCCTCGGGTCGCTCGCCGGTTTCGGCCCACGACCGGTCGTGCGCGAGCGGTTCGTCGGTCCGTATCCGTCCGCGCTCGACGACGCGCCGGTAGGCGCCCGAGATGTCGTCGACCTCGGTGCTGACGTTGTCGAGCAAGTCCTCGGCCGAGACGGGAAGCAACCGCACCGTCACTCGCGTCCGTCGTTCTCGGCGTCCGGTTCGATTCCGGGCGACGAACTCGCCGCGATAGTACCGCCGGTAGAAATTCCCGTTCAATCGGACGTAGGTCCCCCAACTCGTGTTGGGTGCGTCCTCCAGCAGCGTTGTGAAGTTTCGTCCGTTCGTGAATCGGTTCTGAAGCGCGCACTCGACCGAGGTTTCAGAGCCGAACGAATAGCAGTCGACGTCTTCCACGGTTTCGATTTCCGCGGGCGGGGGCGTCTCGTAGCGGAGGTCGGAGTCGACCGGCGTCACCTCCGTCGCGCTGTAGCCGTAGCGCTGCGCTCCGAGGCCGAGCGGGTCGAGGTAGAACGGATTCAGCACGAGAAGGAGGCCGAGAGCGACGGACAGGGTCGTTTTCCATCGAGGAGAGAGGGACCAGTTCGGGAGGGTCACGATGGAGAACGGTTCTCGGGGACTCGATTTAAATTCTCGTTTCGGCGACCGAATTCTTCTCTCCGTCCCTTCGGCGGTTCGTGGACGGGGAGCGTCGGGAAACCCGTGAACTCTCGTACAGACAGAAATCGACTTCACGCAGGAACCTGAACCCTCTCGCATGCACGACGAACGCTCCCGCGAACTGTACGACCGGGCGCTGTCGGTCCTGCCGGGCGGGGTCAACTCCCCCGTGCGGGCGACCCGGCCGTACCCCTTCTTCGTGGAACGCGGCGACGGCGCGCACGTCATCGACGCGGACGGCAACAAGTACGTCGACTACGTGATGGGCTACGGGCCGCTCCTGCTGGGCCACGACCTGCCTCAGGAGGTCCAGTCGCGAATCCAGTCTCAACTGTCGGACGGTCCGATGTACGGCGCGCCGGCCGAGGTCGAGGTCGAACTCGCGGAGTTCATCGCCCGCCACGTCCGGAGCGTCGAGATGGTTCGGTTCGTCAACTCCGGCACGGAGGCGACCACCTCGGCGGTCCGACTCGCCCGCGGTTACACCGGCCGAGACAAAATCGTCGTCATGCAGGGTGGCTACCACGGCGCCCAGGAGTCGACGCTGGTCGAGGGGAAATCGGGGGGCATCGGGTCGCCGAGTTCCAGCGGCATCCCGCAGGCGTTCGCCGAGGAAACCGTCACCGTCCCGTTCAACGACGAGCAGGCCGTCTGGGAGGTGTTCGAGGAGCGCGGCGACGAGATCGCGGCGGTGCTGACCGAACCCGTCCTGGGCAACTGCGCCTCGGTCGGGCCGGTGGAGGGCTACCTCGAATCGCTCCGGGAGATAACCGACGAGCACGGGTCGCTCCTGATATTCGACGAGGTGATGACCGGCTTCCGGGTCGGCGGCCTCCAGTGCGCCCAGGGGAAGTTCGGCGTCACGCCCGACCTCACGACGTTCGCGAAGGTCATCGGCGGCGGCTTCCCGGTCGGCGCGGTCGGCGGTCCCGCCGAGATTCTCGAATCGTTCACCCCGGTCGGCGACGTGTTCCAGGCCGGCACCTACTCGGGCCATCCGCTGTCGCTGACCGCCGGCCTGGAGATGCTCCGGTACGCCGCCGAGAACGACGTGTACGACCACGTGAACCGCCTCGGCGAGGAACTCCGGTCGGGACTGACCGACATTCTCGAAGACCGCGCGCCCGAGTACACCGTGCTGGGTTACGACAGCATGTTCAAGGTGGTGTTCACCCGTCGCGGCCCGCGCGACCTGGAGGGCCAGTGCGAGGCCGGGTGTCGCCAGCGCCCCGACTGCCCCCGGTTCGACTACTGCCCGAAGAGCAAGGCCGACGTCGACGCCGCCGAAACCGAGCGCTGGGAGCGCCTGTTCTGGCCCGCGATGCGCGAGCGGGGCGTCTTCCTCACGGCCAACCAGTACGAGTCGCAGTTCCTGAGCTACGCCCACACCGACGAGGACGTCGAGGAGACGCTGGAAGCGTACAAAGAGGCACTGTAGCGCGATTTTCGCGTGCCAAACGGCGGTTTCCGGACGCGCCGGCCCGTTTGAATGCTCGCTACGAACGTGAGTCGAAGATTTTTACTCGCGCCACTGGACTCGGAAGATATGAATCGAGAACGGCTTGGACGCCGTCTCTCCGTGGTACTTGTACTGACCGGTGTTGCTCTCTCGCTCCTCACCGTCGCCATCGGTGACGTAGTCGGTGCTATCGTCGGCGCGCTGAGTATCGGAGTCGGGGTGACCTTCTACTCGGCCTCCAACTGGGTTTTCGATCCAGATATCGAGTTCGACCTGACAGAGTCCCGGCCGTTTACGGCGAGTCTCATGCAACTGGGCCTCGTCCTAGTCGGTTTCGCCGTTCTCGTGAAACTCGTAAGTGACGTTCGAACCGTCACGAACGCGTTCCGCACGGGGGTTCCGTCTCCGCCATACGTTGCGTGTGCCGGACTGCTGATGGGCGTGGTTCTCGGCGGCGGCAATACCTACCTTACTCACCGATGGGATACGCTCGAGGAACTGAGTCGATCAGTACCTGTTCGAATGGTCGGGTTCTCCTTCACGTTCGGCGTCTTCGCCGTCTTGCTGGTCTATCGACCGCCGTCAAGCGTGCTGTACGCTGGGGCGTACGCAGTCAGTCGCCTTGCCGTCATACTCGGGGTACGTTCTCTCTCACGGAGCTAAGTTCGCACTAGTATTGCTCACGCCATCTATCGCAGGCTCAAGCGGTTTCGACAGCGCCAGTGTGCCGGTTTTCGAGCGTGCCGGACGGAGGTCCGTCGGTCCTCGAACGTACCGGCCTCGTCGAACCTCTCCCGTGCCGAGAAAATCGAACCGACCGTGCGCAATTCAGGGCGTGTATCAACCGGTTCGATAGTACGCGGGAAATCGCGCCCCGCAGCCCCAACAGTTCACCCGAACTTTCCCGTCAGCGGCTTCCTCGTCTTCTACGACACGACTGTTAGACGGAATAATTGCGATTGTCGAGCGTCCGCAGTTGGGGCAGGCGACGCGTTCTCCGCACGGCCTACTGCTCACAACCCACTCTTGAGGTACAAGGATATATGGATTTCTTTCCTAAATTCGAGATAAGGGAGGATTTTCGAGAACGCTTCGTAGCTTCCGGCCTTCCATCGTGGGAAATTTTAGTGGAGGTCGATGAAGCGCTGCGACGTTGTGGGGTGTTTCTCGGTACTCTCCGTACTGCTGAACGGCGCCCATCACGATTCTCGTATTGCGAAATCTCCCGAACCTCAGCCGGAGGCCGGAAGAAACGAAAATCATCACACTAACGTCATAATTTCGCTGCACGGGACGTTCGCACAACGAGGAGATAGCCGCGTATTCGTCCGGGAAGAATCGTAGCATTCGGTTTCCAGCAACTCATTCCTCGCTGACTCTCTCCGAAACCTCCACGTAGTCGAGCGGTTGCATGTGTTCGGCCCGGATGAGGTTCTCGTCGTTGATTTCGAGCGGGAGGTTGTCGAGTTTCTCGGCAATTGCAGTGATGTCCTCGTCTTCGGCGCCGACCGCTTTCAAGTGGAGATTCTCGTGACCGGTCATTAACTCGGTTACTTCGATGATTTGTGGCATCGCCATCGCTTGCTCTGCCACGTCGGCGCGTTCGCTGATACGCGCCGTGCAACTGAAGTGGAAGTAAAGGCGAAGCCCCGTTCGGTCGTAGTCGGTCGTCGTGGTGTAGCCGGTGATGACGTCTTCCTCTTCCAACTGCCTCATTCGATTGTGGATGGTGTTATCGGAGACGCCAATCGCTTCGGCCAACTCGATCGCCGTGTACCGCGCGTTTTCCTGAAGCAGGTTGAGTAACTGCTTGTCTACGTCGTCCAGTTGGTAAGTCGCCACAGATACACCTAACGGTCCAACCCCCCTTTTCGTTATCGATACTCCACACACCCCCAGCGTATCTCTCGAAATTTCCCGTACGCACCCCTCACCTGGGAACAGTCGAACCGTCCGCAATTCTATTTACGACATGCGGAAACGTGACAATAGTAGTGAGATACACGGTAATTGTCACTGACTGCTCACACCACCTACTATCAAACCATAAACAGTTCGGCAGCGCAAATGTGCCGGTTTTCGAACGCGCCGGGCGGCGGTCCGTCGGCGACGGACCGCCGCCCGGCGCGGAGTTCCGAGAGACAACGGAGCGCCGCTGACCCGCTACTTCTCGTCCGTGACCTCGACGTGCTCGCGGAGCCACGCGACCGCCTCGGCGACCGCGTCGGGGTCGGTCCCGGTCACCTTCAGGCGGTTGCTGGCCTCGGTGGCCGGGTAGCTACCGACGGTCACGTCGAAGCGCTCGCGGACGCCGTCGAGCGCGTCGAGCAGCGACGCCTCCGGTTGGGGCGTGTACAGCGTGGTCGAGACGGCGTCGCCGCCGAACTCCGCGGCCACCTCCTCGAACAGCGCCTTCATCTCGGCCGGCACGCCCGGGAAGGCGTAGACGTTCTCCAGCACGCACCCCGGACACAGCCCTTCGGGGTTCAACAGCGCGCGACTCCCCTCCGGAAGCGCCGCCCACGCGTCGACGTCTATCTCCACGTCGTGGGCCTCGACCGTCTCGGGGTTCTCGTCCCGGTAGGCGGCCACGGTCGCGAGCACGTCCTCGCGGACCGCGTCCTCGACGACCAAATCGCGGTCGAAGGCGTCGGCCAGCGCGTCGACGGTGACGTCGTCGTGGGTGCCGCCGAGGCCGCCGGTCACGACGACGGCGTCGAACTCCTCGGCCCACGCTTCGAGGGTCTCCGCCAGCAGTTCGCGGTCGTCGGGCAGCGTGAGGATGCGCGCGACCGTCGCGCCGCTGTCGGTCAGCCGACTCGCGAGCCAGGTCGCGTTCGTGTTCTCGGTGTCGCCCGCCAGCACCTCGTCGCCGACGGTGAGAATGGCGACTTCCATCGAGCGACGAGACGGCCGCCGCGGGGAAAAGGGGTGCGGCCCGTCTCCACCTCGTCATCGCCTTCGGCAGGTCGTCACCGCCTTCGATACGGGTTTACCGCCCCGCTCCCAAGGAGCGGTCATGAGCACGTCCGGCTACGCTCGCGGGAGCGACGGGTCACACCACTGGTACTGGGTGGCCGCGATTCCGGCGACGTTCGTCCTCTGGCTGGCCAGCCTCGCGTGGCTCGCCGTCGCCTCGACGTTCGAAGCGTTCTCGTTCGGCGGCAGCACGATTCGCCTCTCGATGGTCGCGCTCGGCGTCCCGTTCGTCTTCCTGACGGCGTACTTCCCGGTCGCGGTCTACCGCGACGCGAGTTACATCGACCGGACGAGCGGCAAGTGGGCGCCCGAACCGATGCGCCAGGCGCTCGTCGCGCTGGTCGGACTCGTCCTGCTGGTCGCGGTCGGCGGCGTCCTCCTCGCGCTCCGGTTCCCGGTCGACCCGGTGTGGGCGGTCATCCTCGGCTTCGTCGCCAGCGTCCCGTTCGCGGTGCACTACCTCCGACGGCGACACGAGCGGGTCGGCGTCCCCGGCCTCCCGTGGCGGTAGCCCGACGCGCAGGGTCGGACGAGTAGTCCCGAGCGCTCAACCGCCGAGTTCGTCGTCCTCGTCCGAGAGCGTTCGTCGAGGTAGTCGTAAAGCGACCGATAGAGGTCGGCCGCGTCGTCGCCGTTTTCACCGTACCCGTTCTCGCCGTCGTCCCCGTTTTCACCGTCGTTCCCGTCGGTCGACGCCCGCAGGGTTTCCCAGTCGCCGACGAGCGCGAGGAACCGCTCGGCCCGAGTCAGCGCCACGTTCAGGCGGCGCGGGCCGTCCTCGCCGCGGCCGAGGAACCCCACGTTCCCCTCGTCGTTGCTCCGGACCAGCGAAACCACGACCGCCTCGCGCTCGCCGCCCTGAAAGGCGTCGACGGTGTCGACCTCCACGTCGCCGTGGTTCGGGACGCCCGCGTCCGACAGCGCGCGCCGAATCTCGTCGACCTGGGCGTCGTAGGGCGTGATGACGCCGACGTTCTCCGGCCTGACGCCCGCTTCGAGCAGTTCGGCCACCAGCGAGGCCGCCCGCTCGGCTTCCGCGGGGTTGGCGTAGGAGTGACCCTCCCGAACCCGCTCGGGCCCCTCCGCGTCGACCCGGACCAGCGCCGGCAGGCCGTCTATCGACTCGACGACGCGGCCGTCTTAGAGCGCGCCGTCGTAGAACTCCCGGTCGGGGTTCCCACCACCTGCTCCGCCGGCGGTTCGTGGAAGCGAACCGACCCGAAGCGACGCGAATCCCTAAGTGTATCAACCTCCGACGCCGACAACCGAGTATGACTGCAAGCGGCAAACAGCTCCGCCTCGCGACGCGGGGGTCGGACCTCGCGCTCCGACAGGCGGGCGAGGTCAAGGCCGCCCTCGAAGACCGACGGTTCGAGGTCGAACTCGTCGAGGTCGAGACCACCGGCGACGAGATTCGAGACGAACTCATCCACCGGCTCGGCAAGACCGGCGCGTTCGTCCGGAGCCTGGACGAGAAGGTCCTCGACGGCGAACTCGACGGCGCCATCCACTCGATGAAGGACATGCCGACCGAGCACCCCGAGGAACTCATCGTCGCGGCGGTTCCCGAGCGCGCGAGCGCCAACGACGTGCTCGTCACGCCCGACGGGAAGTCGCTGGACGACCTGCCCGAGGGCGCGACCGTCGGCACCTCCAGCCTCCGCCGGAAGGCCCAGTTGCTCAACGCGCGGCCGGACCTGCACGTCGAACCGCTCCGGGGCAACGTCGACACCCGCGCCGAGAAGTTGCTGGCGCCCGCGCTCCAGCACGAACACGAGGAGCGAACCGAGGCCGAGAAGGAGCGGAAGTCCGACGAGGCGATGGCGAAGAAGGGCTACAAGAAGGAGCACGAGGGCGAGTTCGACCGCACGGTCGAAGAGTGGTTCAACGACCTCGCCGAGATCGAGCGCCGGGCGCTCGAACGCGAGGTCGACGTCGAGTACGACGCCATCGTGCTGGCGCAGGCCGGCCTCGAACGCAGCGGCCTGGCCCACCACCTCGACTACGTCGAACTCCCGACCGACGAGTTCGTCCCCGCGCCGGGCCAGGGCGCGCTGGCGGTGACCAGCCTCGACAACGAGAAGGCCGACAACATGCACACCGTGCTCGACCACCCGCGCACGCGGGTCGAAACCACGGTCGAGCGCACCATCCTGGCGGAACTCGGCGGCGGGTGCGTCGCCCCCATCGGCGTCCACGGCCTCATCCAGGGCGAGCACGTCCACGTCGACATCCAGGTGTTCTCCCAGGACGGCACCGAATCAGTCGACGTGAGCCGTGACGTGCCGGTCGAGAACCACGTCAGCGGCGCGAAGCAGGTCGCCGCCGAACTCGCCGAGAAGGGCGCGGCCGACATCATCGAGGCCGCGATGGCCGAAACCGGCGAGTCGGGAGACGGCGAGGTTGGCGAGTCGGTCCACGAGAAGGAGGCCGACGACCGCGACGGCGAGGGCCGATAGCGATGAACAGGGACGTGCGCGTGGCGGTCTTCCGCCCGGACGACGAGCGCCTTGCCGACGCGGTCGAACTGCTCGACTCGCTCGGCGCCGACCCCGTGGCCGACCCGATGCTGGAGGTCCGGCCGACCGGCGAGGCGCCCGGCGACGGCGACTTCGTCGTCCTGACGAGCAAGACCGGCGTCGAACTCGCCGCGGAAACCGGCTGGGAACCAGGAGATGCGACGGTGTGCGCCATCGGCGCGAGCACCGCCGACGCGCTCCGCGACGCCGGTTACGAGGTCAACGTCGTCCCCGAGGAGTACACTTCGGCGGGACTGGTCGACGCGCTCGCTGACGAGGTCGAGGGCGCGCGCGTGGAGGTGGCCCGAAGCGACCACGGCAGTCCGGTGCTGACCGACGGCCTCGCCGACGCGGATGCGGACGTCCACGAAACGGTGCTGTACCGCCTCGTCAGACCGGAGGGGTCGGGCGAGTCCGCCGCGCTGGCGGCCGACGGCGACCTCGACGCCGCACTCTTTACTTCCTCGCTCACGGTCGAGCACTTCCTGGACGCCGCCGAGGAGCGCGGCGTCCGCGAAGAGGCGGTCGCGGGCCTGAACGACGCCGTGGTCGGCGCCATCGGCCCGCCGACCCGCGAAACCGCGGAAGGCGAGGGCATCGCGGTGGACGCGGTGCCCGACGTCGCCGACTTCGACGAACTGGCGTGCGAGGTCGTCGAGGCGGCCGCGCCGACGTATCACGAGTAGGTCGGCCGCTGGCGGTTGCGCGAAACGGATTAGGCGCGGGCGTCCCTGAGGGCCTGCATGGCGACCGACTGCACCTTCTGCGGTTGCGACGTCGAAGCCCACGACCCGGTTTTCGTCGAGGAGCGAGTCGACTGTGAGCGCGAGGAAACCGGGCGGTTCTGCAACTACGGCTGTCTGGCGGCCCACGTCGAGGAGGAGGGCCTCGCGACCGGAACCGCCTGCGACCTCGACGCGAAGTGACGGCGAGACGGCGACGGCGGTAAACCGGCTGCGAACCCACGACGGCGCACACGCTTTTGCGCCTCCGGCGAGACGACTTCGTATGACTCGCATCGCGCTCATCGCCCACGACGACGAGAAACCCGAGATACTCGACCTCGCCCGGGAGTACGAGTCGCTACTCTCGACGTTCGACCTCGTCGGCACCGGCACCACCGGCAAACTCGTCGCCGAGGAGACGGGCCTGACGGTCGAACGCAAGCAGTCCGGACCGATAGGCGGGGACGCCCAGATCGGCGCGGAAGTCGCCGACGAGCGAATCGACGGCGTCGTCTTCCTGCGGGACCCGCTGACCGCTCAACCGCACGAACCGGACATCACCGCGCTGTTGCGCCTGTGCGACGTCCACGACACGCCGATGGCGACGACCCGGACCTCCGCCGAGTACCTGCTCGACGGCCTCGCCCGCGAGACGGAGGCCGACGCTGAGCGGGAACGTGCGGAGTGACCGGCGACTCGCCAAGAGCGCGGCCCCGGCTTACTTCGCTCCGAACGACGTAACACCGTGAGATGACCGACCCCGCCTTTCGGTGCCCGACACACGGCTACGTGACCCCTGCGGAGTCGTCCGATGCGGGAGACGCCGCGGCGTGCCCGGAGTGCGGCCGCGAGACGGAGCGCATTCTCTCGGGTGAGCGTCGCCGCAGGCTCTCGAAGTTCGTCAGCGGCGCGCTCCGCCACTTCCCCGAGGACGCGGGCCTCGAACTCGACGCGGCGGGGTGGACCGACTACGACGACCTGGTCGCCGCGGTGACCCGGAAGTACGATTGGGCCGAACCCGAGCACGTCGCGGCGGTGGTCGCGAGCGACCCGAAGGGCCGGTTCGAGCGAGCGACTCCGACGGAGTCGCTCGCTCGAATCCGGGCCGCCTACGGCCACTCGGTGGACGTGGACCTCGACGCCGAGACGGAGTTCGAAGCGGACGGTGAGGAGGTGACCGGAATGGCGCAAGCGGTCGAAGGGGCCGAAGCGGCCGACGCGCCGCGACGCGGCGCGTCGGCCCGCGACGTCGAGGTGATTCCCGATGCGCTCTACCACGGCACCGCGCCCGAGAACGTCGAGGCCATCCTGTCCGAGGGGCTGAAACCGATGGGCCGCCAGGAGGTCCACCTCTCGGGAACGCCCGCGCAGGCCAGGGAGGTCGGCCGCCGGCACGCGGCCGACCCCGCGCTCCTCGAAGTCAACGCCGCCGCGATGCTCGCCGACGGAAACCGAATCTCGAAGCGCGGCCCCGAGACGTACACCGCCGACGCGGTGCCGCCGGCGTACCTCGACGTTCGAGAGGGCGGTGGGCGACGGGAGCGATAGCGGAAGTTTATAAACGATAGCGACTTACCTCTCCCCGAATGGCTTCCGCCGGTCCCGTCCCCGTACTCGCAGAACGCGCCGTAGCGTGCGCAGACCGACTGCGCGACGCCGAGGAGGTGCTGTTGGCCTCCCACATCGACGCCGACGGCCTGACCAGCGCCGCGGTCGCCGCCGCGGCGCTCGAACGCGCCGGCATCCCGTTCGAGACGGTCTTCAGCAAGCAGTTGGACGCCGATGAAATCGCGGCCATCGCGGCCACTGACTACGAGACGGTGCTATTCACCGACTTCGGGAGCGGCCAACTGGACATCATCGCCGAACACGAGGCGGCCGGCGACTTCACGCCGGTCATCGCCGACCACCACCAGCCGGCCGACGCCGACACCGAACACCACCTCAATCCGCTGCTGTTCGACCTCGACGGCTCCTCCGAGCTTTCGGGCGCGGGCGCGGCCTACGTCCTCGCGCGGGCGCTCGAAGTCGACGGCGGGGACAACCGCGACCTGGCGGCACTCGCGGTGGTCGGCGCGGTGGGCGACATGCAGACGACCGACGGCGAACTCGTCGGCGCCAACGACCGAATCGTCGCCGAGGGCGTCGAGGCGGGCGTGCTCGAAACGGCCACCGACCTGTCGATGTACGGCAAGCAGACCCGCCCGCTCCCCAAGATGCTGGAGTACGCCAGCGACACCCGCATCCCGGGCATCACGAACAACGAGAACGGTGCGCTCCGGTTCCTCGACGGGTTGGACGTGGAACTGCAGACCGACGCCGGCGAGTGGCGGTGCTGGGTGGACCTGACCGAGGACGAGCAGAGCACGGTCTCGAACGCGCTGTTCCGCTACGTCGTCGACAAGAAGCTCCCGTCGAGGAAGATCGACCGACTGTTCGGCACCAGCTACGTCCTCGCGAACGAAACGGAGGGGTCCGAACTCCGGGACGTGAGCGAGTTCTCCACCCTGCTGAACGCGACGGCGCGCTACGAGCGCGCGGACGTAGGGCTGGCGGTGTGTCTAAGGAACGTAACTGACCTAGGGGGTCGCGAGGGTGCGCTCGAACGCGCCCGGGAACTCCTCGGCAACCACCGCCGGAACCTCTCGCAGGGACTCCAACTCGTCAAGCGCGAGGGCGTCACGAAGGAGGACAACGTCCAGTGGTTCCACGCCGAGGACCGCATCCGCGAAACCATCGTCGGCATCGTCGCCGGGATGGCGGTCGGCGCGAACGGCATCGAGCGCGGCACGCCCATCGTCGCCTTCGCCGACAAGAACGACGAGGAGGTCAAGGTTTCCGCACGCGGGACGCCCTCGCTCACCCGCCAGGGCCTCGACCTCTCGGTGGCGATGCGCGAGGCATCTCAGGCGGTCGGCGGCGACGGCGGCGGCCACAACGTCGCGGCGGGCGCGACGATTCCGAAAGGGGCCGAAGAGGAGTTCGTCGTGCAGGTGAACGAGATTGTGGGCGAACAGTTGGAGTGAGCGAGGTACGACGAGTGCGAGAGCGAAATCGGCGTCTGCGACCGGACCACGAGTTGTAACCGGGCGGACTCGGTAGGGGGCGCCGACCACCTGCAGATTGGTACGTGTGGACCCGTAGCTAATTCTGTCGTCGGTCGATACCTTCCGTAGCACACGGCCTTAGCGATCAACCGAGAGGGACGGAGCGCCTCAACCTATGTTAAAGAACATGGCCGAATGAACATATTATTAATTATATATAAGTATATGTTAACCCTCTCGGAAGTTTTTCACTATACCAACCATAGATACGTATATGACAAAAAACTATCCATTAGTCTTGAGTTTGAAACCAACCGTCTGGTTCGGACTTCTAATTAGTGTCGTGAGAGGGTTTATAGGTCTCTGGCATTTCAACGCCACTGTCAGTACAACAGGGCGAGAAATGCCGGTTTTATGGTACGTAGCTGCTTGGTTAGCGTACTTTACGACACCTGCTTTTGCCTTGACCTTGCTCTTTCGCTACAGAATCGTCACTCCAACAATCCCGGTAGCGTATTTGGCGTACGATCTACTCACCGGACCGTTTACTGGAAAAGGAGTTGATGGGCATTATCCAGGTCTTATCGTTGTCGTTTGGCCCGCAATGTTGGTATTGATAGGAGTCATCGCTGGTGTCGAAATCGCCGTCAAATCGATTTTCTTGAATGGCGGTTCGAATAACTTGATTCTGAGGAAGACGATTTCCTTACTGAGGAGGCCATTTAGATAGAGATAGCTTAGTGAGTTCCCGAACGTTCAGCCGTGGTTGCTCTCGACCACCGAGATTCGCCTCGCGGTCACTTTCCGTATCCTTTCAATATCGTAATAACTATCTTGTCGCTCGCTCGGTAGGTAGGTACGAGACTCGCGAGAACCGTCGAGACGCCGAGTCGTCGCCAGCGGCGACGACTCGCGGCTAGAACGGCGTTCGACCGAGAAATCGGTGCTCGCCGGCGGTCCGTCGGCGGACCGCCGGCATCCCCCCGCGAGTTCGACGGAGGCGACACGTTTCGCAGTCGTCTCCCGAGAAATCCGAGAAAATCGAGAATTATGACACGGAAATCCACGACCCTCCTGCTCGCATCGTTCGTCCTCGTCGCCGCGCTGACCCCCGCCGGTGCGGGGGTCGCCGCGGCCGACGACTTCGTGTCGGTGTCGGTGGACGCGCCGGCGTTCCCGACGCCGGACCAACCGTTCCCCGTCGCGGTCAGCGTGACCAACGCCGAGTCCTCCAACACCGCCTACGACGTCCTCGGCGTCGAAGTCAGGCGAGGCGAATCGGCGTCTTCGAAGCGAATCGCCGGCCGATTCACCGGCGTGACGCAGGTCGCGCCCGGCGAGACGGCCAAGCGCTCCGTCGAGGTCACGCTCAACAAGACGAAGACCCACGAACTCTACGTCCACGTGGTTCTGAGCCGAGGCGACGGCGACCGGCGCAGGGTCGTCCACCCGCTCACGCTCAACGTGAACGGCGAACACCCGCAACTGTCGCTGGCCACCCAGTCGGCGCTCCCCGGGGAGGCCCGCGAGCTGACGGTCAACGTCTCGAACGGCCGGGACGACGCCATCCGACAGCTGAAGGTGTCGGTCGGCGGCGAGGCGATCTCGGTCGACGAGCGCTCGAAGATTCGCGCGAGACTCGACGGCGGCGCGGAGGCGTCGTTCTCGTTCACCGCCGAGGCGGCCGAGTCGGGACGTCACCCGGTCGACGTGACCCTCGCGTACACCACCGCCGACGGCGAACGCAGGGAGGTCCGCCGAATCCTCCGCGCCGACTTCACCCCGCCCGAACCGCCGGCCGACCGACCGCAGTTGGCTGTCGAGACGGAGTCGGCGGTCGTCGGGGCGTGGCGGTCGCTCAACGTGACCGTCTCGAACGGGATGGACAGTCCGGTTCGGCAGGTCGCGCTCGAAGCCGCGAGCGACGCGGTCACGATAGAGAAGAGCCGCCAGGTCACGCCCTCGGTGGCCGCCCAGTCGTCCCAAACGTTCTCGTTCCGGGCGAAGGCCGACGAGGCGGGCACCTACCCGGTGAACGTCACGTTCACCTACACCGACGCCGACGGCGTCAAACGCCAACTCTCCCGGACGATAGACGCCGACTTCACGGCGCCGGACAACCCCGGACGAATCTCGCTCACGGGCGTCAGCGCCGAGCGACGCGGCGACGTGCTGGCCCTCTCGGGGAGCGCCGCCAACCTCGGCGGCGAGGCCGTCGACAGCGTCCTCGTGAGCGTCGCCGAGGGGCAGAACGTCGCGAAGGCCCAGCCCCAGCCGGAGTACTTCGTCGGGACCGTGGAAGCGAGCGACTTCGTCACCTTCGACGTGAACGCGCGGCTCAGTAACAACCGAACGACGGTGCCGCTGAAGGTGACCTACGTCGTCGACGGGATGACGATGACCGAGACGGTCACCGTCGACGTCGGCGTGGCCGCCGAACCGCCGAAGCCGAAGCAGAGCGGCGGTTCGCCGCCGTTCGCGCTCCTCGGCTTCCTGTCGGTCGCGCTAATCGGTGCGGGCGTCTTCTGGTGGCGTCGACGCTAACATGTCGCTCATCACCGGAACCGACGTCGTCAAGAAGTACGTCACCGGCGGCGAAACCGTCCGCGCGCTCAAGGGCATCGACTTCGCCGTCGAGCGCGGGGAGTTCGTCTCCATCGTCGGCCCGAGCGGGAGCGGCAAGTCGACGCTCCTCAACGTCCTCGGACTGCTCGACACGCCGTCGAGCGGCACCGTCCTGCTCGACGGCGAGGACGTCGGGGCGATGACCGCCGGCGAGCGGACCGACCGGCGGCGCGAGACCATCGGGTTCGTCTTCCAGAGCTTCTTCCTCGTGCCGACGCTGACCGCGCGCGAGAACGTCGAGGTGCCCCGCCTGCTCTCGGGCGAACCGAAGGCGACCCGGCGCCGCGCGACCGAACTCCTCGAACGGATGGGGCTGGGCGAGCGGGTCGACCACTACCCCGACGAACTCTCGGGCGGCCAGAAACAGCGGGTCGCCATCGCCCGGTCGCTGATAAACGAACCCGACCTGCTACTGGCCGACGAACCGACGGGCAACTTGGACCGCAAGACGGGCGACGTCATCCTCGACGAGTTCGGCGCCATCTGCGACGACGGCGTCGCCGTGGTCACCGTGACCCACGACGACTACGTCGCCGAGTACGCCGACCGCGTCGTCGAACTCGTCGACGGGCGACTCGACCCCGACGGCGACCTGGTCGGCCACCGGGGTGGCCGGTCCGAGCGTGCCCGGGCCAACCCGGAGGGTGAAACCGATGCTTGAACCGCTGTGGCAGCGCGTTCCGGCGTTCCTGATGGCACGCCGGAACCTCTCGCGGGCCCGGACCCGGACCGGCCTGGCGGTGCTGGCGGTCGTCATCGGCGTCGTCGCCATCTCCTCGCTCGGGATGTTCGGCGTGGCGTTCAAGAGCGCTCAGCTGTCGACCATCGGCGAAATCGGGAGCGACCTGCACGTCTACCCGACGGGCGAGAAGGACCCGGCGATGCTGACCGAACAGGACATCAGAACCATCGACCGCCTCGCGGGCGACGCCGAACTCGTCCCGTTCAAGCGGACGTCGCGCCGGCCGGCCGACGGGGGAAGTTCGATGGTGACGGTGTACGGCGTCGAGGACCCCGCCGCGCTCTACGACGTCGCCGACGGCTCCATCCCCGGCAACTGGCGGAGAGGCGCGCTCGTCGGGCAGACGTTCGCCGAACGCCACGACATCGAACCCGGGAACAAACTCGAACTCCAGCGTTCGACGTTCCGCGACGGCCAGCACAGGTGGGTGACCGAGACCTACCGGGTGCAGGCGGTCCTCCAGGACGAGGGGCAGGCGGTCATCGCTCGACCGAACGACGCCGTCGTCCTCCCGATTGAGCAGTTCGAGGCGGAGGGGTACGCCCAGGTCGTGGTCCGCACCGGCGGCGCACAGGAAGCCAACGAAACCGCGATGGCGATTCGCGGTGCGTTCAACGACCGCCGGAAGGTCGTCGGCGTCTTCGAGCGCGCGGAGGTCTCCGAGCAGATAGACGAGGCGTTCGCCCAGATCAACCTCTTCCTCATCGGCATCGGCGGCATCTCGCTGGTGGTCGCGGGCGTGAGCATCACCAACGTGATGCTGATGAGCGTCATCGAGCGCCGCCAAGAGATCGGCGTGCTCCGGGCGGTCGGCTACCACAAGATGGACGTGCTCCGCATCATGCTCGCGGAGGCGGCGCTGCTGGGACTCGCGGGCGCCCTGTTAGGGACGCTGTTCAGTTTCGGCGTCGGCGCGCTCATCAACGGCGCGCTGCTGGGCGACCCGCTCGCGTTCGACGCGGCCGCGCTCCGCTACGCGGCCATCGGGTTCGGCTTCGGCGTCGGCGCGAGCGTCGTCGGCGGCCTCTATCCGGCGTGGAAGGCCGCCAACGCCGAACCGGTCGAGGCGCTCCGGGGCTGAGGTTCGGCGGCGCGATTCCTTCTTCCGGCGAGGTCCTTCCGGGCTCGCAGGCTAGCAGGAAGAGTTCTCGGGCGTGGAGTCCGTGGAGAGAGTGTCATTTTCCGCATCGTTACCGGCCCGTTCGGCGACGAGGACACCCACCTGGTCGTGCATGCGCTCGACTGCCGTGACCGCGAATCCAACGTCGGTGAGTACATCCACGAGCATTCCGACGGTAGCCGCATCGACCCCGTGGCCGAACAACGGTTCTTCGGGGTCGTCCGACCCGAAGAACATCGCGTCGCCGAGGACGAACCGACGCGGGCCGAGTTCGGCGATGGCCTCGATAGCCTCGCGTTTCTCCTCGTCGGGGAGATGATGAAGGGCGAAGTTCGAGACGACGATGTCTACTTCGCCGTCGTATTCCGGGTCGCGGAACTCGCCGTAGCCGAACTCCACGTTCTCGATATCGCTGTCGGCGGCCTTCGACTGCGCCTCCTCTATCATTCCGTCACTGATGTCGCGACCGACGACGTGGCCGGCATCCCCGGCCAGCGCGAGCGCAATCAGGCCCGTCCCCGTTCCGAGGTCGAGGACTACGTCGTCGGGACGAGGGTCTGCGTGGTCGACGACGAGCGAAGCGCACGTGTTGTAGATCGGCTTCTCTTCACCGCCGTGTTTGTCGTCGTAGTGATGGGCTATCCGTGAGAAGCGATCGCCGAGATCCTCGAGACGCTCGTCCGTCATCGCCTCCCTCCTTCGAAGTCTTCCATGGAGAGTTCCATATTCACGGTCGTGCCGACTGCGTATCCATCGGCGACGGCCGACGGTATGGACGGAGGAGCCCCGCTAGAGACGTCGCCAGCGACGAACAGCCCCTCGACCGACGTGAACCCGATTCCTCGTTCGGACCGCGTTGCATCGACGAGTCCAGCCTGATTCACTTCGAGACCGAGTCGTTCCGGGAGCTCGCTGTGTTGCTCCATCGGTGGTGGATAGAAAAGGGCGTGGCGGGCGACGTCGCGACCGTCCGCGAGCGAAACGCTTTCGAGTGCACCTTCTGAGCCGTCGAGTGCGGTGATCGGTTCGTCTTCGATCTCGATTCCTCGCTCGACGAACGCCGACCGCGATTCTTCGTCGAAGACGTCCTCTCCATCGGTGAACACGACGAGATCATCGCTCAGGTTGTAGATGAGCTTCGCGTAGTCGGCCATGTGTCGATTTGTGACGATGACGCCGAGGGGTTCGTCGCGGACTTCGTAGCCGTGACAGTAGGGACAGTGATGCACGCCACTCCCCCACAACTCCTCGAAGCCGTCGGTATCGGGAAGGTCGTCCCTGACGCCAGTCGCTAATACGACCTTCCGACTCGTGACGGTCTCGTCGGAGTCCAGGGTACTGGTGAATCCGTCGTCGTCTCTGCTGACGTCCGTTACCCGCGAATCTCGGAACTCGGCCTCGTATTCGGAAACTTCCTCACGACCGAGACGGCGGAGCTCCTCCGGGGGGATACCGTCCCTCGTCAGATATCCATGGGACTCATCTGCCGGACCATTACGGGGTTCGCCGTTATCGCAGACCAAGACGCTGCGGAGCGAGCGCCCCAATTGGAGGGCTGCACTCAAGCCCGCAGGCCCGCCCCCGACGATGAGAACGTCGCACTCTAGGCCGCCACCAGTTGTTTGCATAGGAAGTGCAATGAGGACACCAGAGATAACACTGTCGCTCCCGAAGACGAAAGCCACTGAATAGAATAGGTTCCAGAATATGGGTTCGTTGGACGCCTTCGCCGCCAACTAAGTTCAATCCGATCTGCAATAGTGTTCGGCGGCTATTCCGGTCTTCGAAAAGACTGCACTGAAGATGCAAACTTTATCTGGCAGCAGTACCAACCCTCGACAAGAATGCCGAACGCCGTACAGGAACAACTCCAGAACGAACGGGAGTGGGAGGGTCTTCTCGACAGTATGCTCGGACTCAACGAGCTCGACAAAGGGGTATTCAGATTGTTAGCGGAATCCTCTGAGCCGCTTACCGTGGATCACGTTGCGAAGTTCATCGGTAAAGAGCGGACGACTGCGTACCGTTCGGTCAAACGACTCGAAGAAGCGGGAGTCGCCGTGCAAGAACAAGAAAGCTGTCCGAAGGGCGGCTATCACCACGTGTATCGAGTCTCCGACCCGGACGAGATAGCCGATGAGCTTCAGCGAATGCTCAACCGGTGGTACGCCGAAACTGGCCAACTCATTCAGGAGTTCCGGGATACGTACGGGGAGGATGGTCCTTCCGAAAGCGGTCGATAGTAATCCACGTTGACATCCGAGAGTAGGACGAACCGATGGAAGAACGTGGCCGCCGAGTAACCGACGCACGCGTCGCTACTCTCGACTTCGGTGAAGGCACGGGCTTCTGTAGTCCCGCCGGATGAACTCCGACACCGACTCGGTTCGCCCGTTTCGAGTGGCAGCACCCCGCGAAACGTCGAATCTCGAGTGTATTTTCTGGACTCGATGAGGTCGCCCGAGAGAGGCAGTCGAGTCATCGTCGAGGTAGCTATCCGAGCTACAGACGTTCTGGAAAGCGCGCAGAAGTAGCCGTCCGAAACGCAGGATGGTCGGGACACCCCATAATTGATATCGCAAAGTGGAGTTTATCGGCCGACCACGCCGTGCATAGTCACGTCCGCCCATCGAGGGGTACGGACGGTATCTAGTCGACTCGCCGGGGTATCACGTTCGGGATATCAACGCGTAGAGCGAAGGACGGGGACGACTGGTCGCGAAAGCGAACGTCCGTTATCCGGGCGAACGGTGGTGACGTGAGCCGACTGTGCAAATGCGCACTCGAACGCCCTCGGCGGGCGACCGCCTCACTTTTGTCCGACCCGGCCATTCCCCCGCGTATGGCCGACTTCGACCCCGAGAAGTTCGAGGACAAGTACGTCCACTACTTCAACGAACTCCAGAAGGCGTACAAGGACGCCTTCAACCGGATGAACGACCGGTACGACTCGGAACTCGTCCACGCCATCGACCAGCAGATTCTGAACGAGAGCGAACCCTTCTACGAGGGCGACGGTGAGTTCCGGGTCGAACTCCCGGAGAACCCGACCGACCGCGTCCAGGGCGTGATCGTCGACGACGAGAAGCTGACGGAGTTGCTCGACGTCTACGTCGAGGCGATCGAGACTGAGTTGCGGCGCGTGTTCGGTTTCGAGTCCGGCGAGGAGTAACGCCGTTGGGGCGGTCGAAACCGAACGTTTCTCTCATCTTCTGAAAACTGACCGTTCGAGCGGCGCAAGCGGTGGACGGCCAGCGAGCGCAGCGAACCACGAACACGCCCATGAATTTTTCTTCGCTATACGAATCTTCCTCGGGCGCTGCTGTGCGACCTCAGACGGTGAACCGTCGGACCTCGTCAGTTTCCTGATTGCAGGGAGTCCCGACGTCACCAAACGCGTGGTACGGGACTTCTTGCCGGAGAATCCCGTCATGGCAGGTGGTCGATTCAGTGGCTCGCAGGACGTTCGACGAGACGATGCAAAGTGATGAACACGGACGCACGGTCTCCGGAGGTTCGGGGCCGTTCGTCGCGCTGGCGCTCGTGTGGGGATCTGCGTTCGTCGCGATAAAGGCGGGACTCGAGTACTTCCCGCCGGTTCTCTACGCCGCGCTCCGGTACGAACTCGCCGCACTCCTCGTGCTCGTCTACGCCTACGCGACGACGGATCGGTGGGCACCTCGCGGTCGCGCCGAGTGGCTGAGCGTCGCCGTGGCCGGGACGTTCGTCTACGGCGGCTACCACGCGTTCCTCTTCGTCGGCCAACAGCACGCGACGAGCGCCGTCGCGGCCGTTCTCGTGAGTTCGATTCCGATTCTCACCGTCGGATTCGCTCGGCTGTTTCTGCCGGACGAACGGCTGAACGCGACGGGGGTGCTCGGTCTGGTCGTGAGTTTCGTCGGCGTTTCCTTGGTCGCCCGTCCCGACGTCGGCGGTCTACTCGCCGGGCGGGCGTCAGGGGAGGTGCTGATCGTGGCCGCCGCGGTCTGTACCGCCGTGGGGTCGGTCTTCGCACAGCGGTTCTCCGTCGACCTGCCGCTCGCGACCCGACAAGCGTGGGCGATGGGGCTCGGCGCGGTCGTGCTGCAAGCGGCGAGCCTCGGCCGCTCGGAGTCGTTCGCGTCGATTCGGTGGACCCCCGAAGCGGTCGGATGGCTGGCGTATCTCGTGGTATTTCCGAGCGCGCTGGGCTTCCTGCTGTACTTTGCGCTACTGGAGCGGCGAGGTTCGATAGAGACGAATCTCGTCGTGTACGCGAGTCCCGTCTTCGCCGCGCTCATCGGGTGGGTGCTCCTCGGGGAACCGCTGACCGCGCTCACGCTCGTCGGATTTATCGTGATAGTCGCCGGATTCGGACTGACGAAATGGGAGGTTCTGCGCGAACGCGTCCCCGGCGTTCTGAACGTGAGGTTCTGAGCGGTCGGGTTGTCCGTCGGCACGAGCGGGGGCGAGGGTGAGGGGCGAGGGTGAGAGCAAGAACGAGAGCGAGGATGAGGTCGAGCGTTTCAGTCGCCGCGTTCCGGGACCCCGAGCAGTTTCGCTTCCACCTTGTGAAGGTGTTCGTTCAGCGTCGACTTCGAGATGCCCAACTCGGTTGCCAAGGCTTCCGCGGAAATCCCCCGCGGAGTCGAGTAGTAGCCCTCCTCGCGGGCGAGTCGAAAGACCTCGTGTTGTCTCCGGGTCAGCCTGTGGAGCGGAAGGCCGCCCAGTCCCGTTCCCCACGTCGCCTCCGTAATACTCAGGACGGTGATGTCCGCGCCGGCGCTCTCGCAGATTTCGTCGAGCGTTGCCTTCACCTCCGACCGTCCCTCGTTCGTCAGGAGGGTCCAGTACTCGACGCCGTCGTTCCCGTCGACCGGTTCGGCGTGGACGAACCCCCGCGAGAGGAACTCGTCGCTGATCTGGGTCGTGCCGTCGTGGTCGATGAGCAGTCCCTTCGTCGCGTTGCCGGGCGTCGACGTCGAATCGAGCCGGTGGGTCTGGTTCACTTCGGAGACGGCGTACACCTGCGGGTGGTCGTGGATTTCCTCGATGGCCGCCGACACCTGCTCCTCGGTGTTCGCGTAGAGCGTGTAGAGCGTCGTGGTCCGACCGGACGGTCGCGTCCGCGTGCCGTAGCCGATCAGTCCGATGTCCAGGCGTTCGGTGAGTTCGATGACCCAGCAGTCCGGATGCCAGACGCGGAGCGAAACGCAGAGCGCCTCGTCGGTGTCGTTCGCGGAATCGGTTTCTGGGTGAGAATCCATCTTTACGGTGATTTTCGACGCGGGAGCGGTCAACGTTCCCTCCCGCCGTGTCCTCGCTCCAGTTCCAACAATTTCTCTTGGAAGCCGGGGTAGATATACCCGCGCAACGAGTCCGCGCCGACGACGCGGTGGCAGGGGACGACGACCGGGAGCGGATTCCGCGCGCAGGCCTGACCGATGGCGATAGGTGCCGTACTCAGCCGGTCTGCCAGTTCTCCGTACGTCCGCGTCTCGCCGTACGGAATCGCGCACAGTTCTCGGTGGACCTCGCCCGTAAACCCGTCCGGGAAGTCGACGGTGAGGTCGAACTCGCGTCGGTCGCCGCGCTCGTATTCGGACAGTTGGTCCCGCACGTACTCGCGAGACTCGGCGAGGAGGGCGGTTTCGAGTTCGATCTCCCGGCCGAGTAGTTCGTACGACATCGGGTGTCCGTACTCGTGGAGGCGGGATAAAATCGGGACCGGCCATAGCCGGTCCCGGACGTTGCCGGCGACGACTGGGGGTCGCGTCCGACCGGAATTTTCCGCGTTGCGGGAGGAAATTTCCGGAAGCGAACTGACCGGCGGCACTAGTTTAGGCAAATCAAAACCCCTAAGTCGTGTTTAGGCGGACCTAAAAGCATGCGAAGAACGCCACGTTCGACGGTATCGCGGAGAGCCTTCCTGAGAGGGGCCGGCGCGGCCGGTGCCGGCGCGCTGTTGGCCGGTTGTACGGGCAACCGGACGGGCGACTCGGGCGAAACCGAGGGGACGACCGGGTCGGGTGCGACTGCGGAAACCACCGCGGGCGACGCCACGACGACGGGCGAGGCGAGCGGCCCCTACTCGGTGTCGATGTCGCCCGTCGGAACGGTCGAGTTCGAGAACGTGCCCGAACGCGTCTTCACGGTCTTCCCCCAGTACGCGGACATGGCGGTCGCGCTCGGCCACGGCGAGAAGGTGAACTCGGTGTACGTGCCGAAGATGTCGGGCACGACGATGAACCACTACTACCACCACCTCGACGGCGTCTCCTTCGACTGGAAGGGCCTGCGCGACCCCCTGACCGACGGCCTCCCGAAGGAGTTGCTGTACGAGTTGAACAGCGACGTCCACCTGGCCGACCCCGCGTGGGCGTCGACCCAGAAGAACTGGGACCGGTCGGACGTCGAGGAGATCACCTCCCAGATCGCGCCGTGGTTCGGCAACTTCTACAGCGGGACGCGGGCCGCGGCCCCTGACGGCTATAAAAATTACCAGCACTACACGCTCTGGGACCTGTTCGGTAACGTCGCGAAGGTGTTCCGCGAGGAGGCCAAGTACCGGGCGCTCGCGAAGGTCCACTCGAACCTCGTCTCCTCGATTCAGGAGAAGCTTCCGCCAAAGGAGGAGCGCCCGACCGCCGTCCGGGTGACGCTCGCGCAGGACGGGAAGTCGTTCTACACCTACCACCTCAACAAGCCCGGGTACTGGCTGGCCGACACTCGGCCGCTCGGCGCGAACGACGCCTTCGCCGACCAGAACTGGAAGAACCTCTGGGGCACCGTCGACTACGAGACGATGCTCGAAGCTGACCCGGACGTCATCCTCCACCTGTGGGGGATGACGCCGAACTACGACATGGCCGAGACGCGGAAGAAACTCGAGAATCACGCCAGCGGGAGCCAGTTGACCGCGGTGAAGAACGACCGCGTGTACGCGGCCGGGATGCGCTACCAGGGACCCATCATGAACCTCTTCCAGATAGAGATGGGCGCCAAACAGCTCTACCCCGACCTGTTCGGCGAGTGGCCCCGCTACGAGGACGGCGACCACTACCCCGAGATTCCCGAGAAGGAGTGGCTGTTCGACCGCAACGAGGTCGCCAAAATCGTCACCGGAAACGGCGCGTAGGCCGGTCGAGGGGGAACGGGGGTCGTGAACCGGGAAGCGCGAATCGGGGCGTCCAAACTGGGGAGTCCGAACCGACCGACGCCGCACGGCGTCGGTCGGTTCGGAGCGTCCGTGGTGGGGTGCTTCGTGGGATTCGACGACGGCTTCGGTTCACCCGGCGGCGTCGACTTGACGCCGCCGGGGTGCCGAGCGACGGCGTCGCCGAAGTCGTCGAACGACGGCGCCGCCGAGGTTACCCGACAATGGCGTTCGAGCGTGGACGAGGCGGTGAACCAAAGGCCTAAGACTGCAGGCTCCCTACCCGCTGGTATGAGCACGGATACGCAGGACGACGGGGACGACCTCGAGGAACGCGTCAGCAACTTCCTGCGGCGCAACTTCCCGCAGATTCAGATGCACGGCGGGAGCGCGGCCATCCAGAACATCGACCGCGAAACCGGCGAGGTCCACATCGCGCTCGGCGGCGCGTGTTCGGGCTGTGGCATCTCCCCGATGACCATCCAGGCCATCAAGAGCCGGATGGTCAAGGAGATTCCCGAGATCGAGAAGGTCCACGCCGACACCGGTATGGGCGACGACGGCGGCATGGGCGGCGGTATGAGCCCGTCGTTCCCCGGCGAAACCACCGACGACGACGGCGACGACGACGAAGGCCCCCAGGCCCCGTTCTAAGCGGTCGTTTCGGCCGTATATCTCGGATTCTTCGCAGGTTTAGGCGCTCCGTAGGCACGCCTTTCCGAATCCGAAACGTTGCGATTCTCAGGATAGAACGCGGCTAACATCAGGATATTTATCCCGCCGGGTGTTGGACGATACTCGTATGACCAACGACGACGCCGCGGGGAACGTCGTGTTCGTGGTCATGGACACGGTTCGCAAGAGCCACCTCTCAGTCTATGGCTACGACCGACCGACGACGCCGGGACTCGAACGGTTCGCCGAGGAGGCGGCCGTCTTCGAACAGGCCGTCGCCCCCGCTCCCTGGACCCTGCCGGTTCACGCCTCGCTGTTCACCGGGATGTACCCGAGCGAACACGGCGCGAGCCAGGAGAACCCCTACCTGGAGGGTGCGACCACGCTCGCGGAGTCGCTCTCGCGGGCCGGCTACGATACCGCCTGCTACTCCTCGAACGCCTGGATCACGCCCTACACCCACCTCACCGACGGCTTCGACGACCAGGACAACTTCTTCGAGGTGATGCCCGGCGACTTCCTCTCGGGTCCGCTGGCGAAGGCCTGGAAGACGATGAACGACAACGAGACGCTCCGGAAGGCGGCCGACTACCTCGTGAGCGTCGGCAACAAGATCCACGAGTACACCGCCTCCGGCGAGGGCGCCGACTCGAAGACGCCCCAGGTCATCGACCGCACCATCGAGTTCATCGACGACGCCGACGACGACTACTTCGCGTTCATCAACCTGATGGACGCCCACCTGCCGTACCACCCGCCCGAGGAGTACAAGGAGGAGTTCGCGCCGGGCGTCGACTCTACGAAGGTCTGCCAGAACTCTAAGGAGTACAACTGCGGCGCGCGCGACATCTCCGACGAGGAGTGGGAGGCCATCGAGGGGCTGTACGACGCCGAGATTCGCCACATCGACTACCAACTCGCGCGGCTGTTCTCGTGGATGGAGCAGAACGACGAGTGGGACGACACTATGGTCGTCATCTGCGCCGACCACGGCGAACTCCACGGCGAACACGGCCTCTACGGCCACGAGTTCTGCATCTACGACCCGCTCGTGAACGTCCCGCTGCTGGTCAAGCACCCCGAGATGGAACCGGGTCGGCGCGAGGACCAGCAGGTCGAGCTCGTCGACCTCTACCACACCGTGCTCGACCACGCCGGCGTCGAGGCCGAGCGGTCGACCAAACCGCTCGACCGGACCCGGTCGCTACTGTCGGCCGACTACCGGGAGTTCGCGGAGGGCGACTACGCCTTCGTCGAGTACTACCGGCCCGTGGTCGAACTGAAGCAACTCGAACAGAAGGCCAGCGACGCAGGCATCGAACTCGACCGAGATTCGCGGTTCTACTCGCGGATGCGGGCCGCGCGCCGTCCGGACGCCAAGTACATCCGCAACGAGCGCATCCCCGACGAGTTCTACCACCTCGACGAGGACCCCGAGGAGATGCACGACGCCCGCGGCGAGGGAAGCGACGAGGAGGTCGAACTCGAAGCGGCCCTCTCGGAGTTCGAGGAGCGCGTCGGCGGCGAGTGGAAGGAAGTCGAGGACGAGGACGTGCTCGACGACATGAGCGACGACGCCAAGGACCGACTCCAGGACCTCGGCTACATCGACTGACGGCGGACCAAACGGAGCTCTCCACGTGACATCCAAAGATACGGACCCCGAGCCGCGGACGAATTCAAACGGAGGTGAGGACGAGCGGAGCGACCCCGAGCCTCGTCGAACGAAATCCGACGGCGGCGAACCGAGCGAAGCCCGAAGAACCGCCTCGGAGCGCGGCGACGGGAGCGGCGGCGGTGGCGGCGAGGCCATCCTCAATGGCCTCACCGACAGTTCCGGCGTCGGCAAGATTCTGGTCGGGTTCGTGGTGGCGGGCGTGCTCGTCTATCTCCTCGGCGTGGTCGCCGGATGGGGACGAGTCATCAACGCGCTGGAACAGGCCGAGTACAAGTGGGTCGCGGTCGCCTGCCTCTCGTCGGTCGTCGGCCTGCTGGCGTGGGGCCGGGCGTGGCAGATCGTCCTCGCCGAACTCGACGTGGAAGTTCCGTACAGGCGACTCAGCGTGACGTACCTCGCGGCCACGTTCGCCAACTACGTCACTCCGATGGGCCAGGCGGGCGGAGAGCCGTTCATCGCCTACATCCTCTCGAAGGACACCGAGGCGAGCTACGAGGACAGCCTCGCGAGCGTCGTGACCGCCGACCTGCTCAACCTCTTGCCGTTCTTCAACTTCGCGGCGATAGGGCTGGTGTACATCCTCCTGCGCACACCGATGTCGGAGGGCGTCGAGACGCTCGCCCAGGGGCTGGCCGTCATGGCCTTCGGCGTGCCGGCGCTGGTCTACGTCGGGTGGCGACGCAGGAAGGGCGTCGAGAAGGTGGTCCTGTCGGTGGTCCGGCCGGTCACGAACTACACCGACCGCATCACCGTCGCCGGCGCCCGCCGGCGCATCGAGGAGTTCTACCGCTCGCTCGAACGCATCGCCGAGGAACCCCGGAGCCTGCTCCACGCGCTCGTGTTCTCGTATATCGGCTGGGTGTTCTTCGCGATGCCGCTGTACTTCTCGGGGCTGGCGCTCGACCTTCCCATCACGCTCGTGCTCGTCCTGTTCATAGTCCCGGCGAGCACGCTCGCGGGACTGACGCCGCTCCCGGGCGGCATGGCCGGCGT
This sequence comes from Halorussus vallis, assembly GCF_024138165.1. Taxonomy (NCBI): domain Archaea; kingdom Methanobacteriati; phylum Methanobacteriota; class Halobacteria; order Halobacteriales; family Haladaptataceae; genus Halorussus; species Halorussus vallis. Next base: position 2,316,490 of record NZ_CP100000.1, read on the forward strand.
CGAAGCGGCGCTGGTCATCCTGCTCGTCGCGCTCGCGCCGATTCCGAAGGGCCCCGCGCTCGCGGCGACCATCCTCTACCGGTTCGCCTCCTACTTCTTCGTGCTCGGGGTCGGCGGACTGGCGACCTTCTGGGTCATCGCGCGGTCCTGATTCGCTCCAAAGTGCAGAGCGAGTCGGGCCGCGCCCCGACTCGCTCGACGCGATGGATTCTCGCCGAGCGATGGATTCACTCTGCCCGCTCGGCCTGCCACGCCCGCAGAAGATTCGCCATCGTCCGGTTTACCGGCACGTCGACGCCCTCTTCTCGGGCGCGGTCGGCGACGTACCCGTTGATGGCCTCGACCTCGGTCCGGCGGCCCGCCCGCACGTCTTGGCGCATCGAGGAAGCGTTGGCGGCCGTGGCGTCGGCGACGCGTTCGACGGCCGCGGCGGCCGCCTCGTCGGCGAGTTCGACGCCGACCGCACGCGCGAGGTGGGCGGTTTCGCGCGCCGCGGCGGTCGCCACGTCGTTGGCCGGACCGGCCAGGAGCGCGCCGTTATCGACCCGAGCCAGCGCGGTGGTGGCGTTGATGCCGGCGTTGACCGCGAGTTTCTCCCACAGCCGGCGGGGAACGTCTTCGGCGACGGTCGTCTCGATTCCGGCGGCGCAGAACGCCGCGCCCGCCTCTTCGGCGATTTTTGAACTTCCGCCCGCTCGTGGTCCGAGGACGACTTCGCCTACGCCGGTGCACTCGACGGTGCCCGGCTCGGGACGCATCGCGCCGTAGGTCGCGGTGCCGGCGAGGATGGGACAATCGAGGCGCTCGGCCAGGGTCTCCTCGTTGCCCATGCCGTTCTGGAGCGAGAGCGCGGCGTCGAACGCGCCGGTCGCGAGTGACTCGGCGGCCGCCTCGGTGTCGAACGACTTGACGGTCACCACCGCGAGGTCGGCCGAGAGGTCGGTGCCGTCGGTCGTCGCCGTCGGGCGAACTGCGAAGTCGAACGCGCCGGTCACTCGGAGGCCGGACTGGCGCACGGCGGCGACGTGCGGGTCGCGGCCGACCAACGTGACTGCGTGTTCGCGTGCGAGGAGGCCGCCGACGAGACTGCCGAGGCTCCCCGCGCCGAACACGACGATTTCCATGTCCGAGCCTTGGGACCGGGGGTAGAAAAGCGGTTAGTTGCTCGCCGGGGGCTGTCCGCGATTCGAGGCCGACCGAACCGCCGGCGAACGCTCGGTGACGCTATACGACTGGGCGGGACTGAAAGGGGCCGCCCGCTCGCGCATCGCTTGGTCGTCTCACCGACCCCTATCAGGCGAGCGCCGAAGGTGCGAGCCGGATATGTCGGTGAGCGACCGCGAGCGGGCGGGGGCTTTCGAGGCGGTCGTCACGACTACTCCGTGAAACTCGCGTCGAGAAGAAGGACCGTTCAGTCCTCGGTCCAGTACATCAGCGCTTCCTTGGGCTCGCCGCAGTTCGGGCACTCGTCGGGGAGGCCCTCGTCGATCTCGCCCATCTCGCCGCAGTTGGTGCAGCGCCACATCAGTTCGCCCTCGCCGAACTCGTGTCCTGCGCGGGAGTGCTCGACGCTCAGGCTCTCGACGCCCGACCGCGTCGAGACGAAGAAGCCGCCCTGCTCCAGTCCCCTAATCTGACCGAGCTCGTTGCCGTCCTCGTCGTAGACCGTCTGGCCGAAGTCGACGTTGAGCGCCTTCTCGACTGCTTCTTCATCGCCGTCGTCCTCCACCGGTTGCTCACCGTGTCCACTCATGTGTGAGGATACGAGGGCATTCTCCATAAAGCCCGCCGCCGATTCCGGCGGGCCGGGACACCGAGTGGGCCGGACGGGCCGATGCGGGACCGGTCGCGGCTACTGGAAACCGAGGCCGCCGTCGTCGGCGTCGGTCTGGGCCTTCCCGCCGAGTTCGTTCACCATCTCCTCGTAGAACTCGCGCCGGTCGTCGGTGACCGACGGTTTGACCTTCTCCAGGGCCGCCCGGAAGTGCTCGTGCGAGACGGTGAGCCCCGTCGCCGCCTCGTCGATCTCCGCTTCGTCCGGCGTCTCGTCGACCTCGCCGTCGCCGCCGAGTGCGAGCACCACCTCGTCCATGGCGAGCATGCTGGCCTCCCGGACGATGGCCTCGATGTCGCCGCCGGTGTACCCCTCGGTTTCCTCGGCCAGCGCGTCGAGGTCCACGTCGTCGGCGGCCGGCACACCCCGAGTGTGGACCGCGAAGATGGCGCGGCGAGCGTCGACGTCGGGAATCGGCACGTAGATGTTCTTCTCCAGTCGGCCGGGGCGCAACAGCGCCGGGTCGATGACGTCCGGGCGGTTGGTCGCTCCCATCACGAAGACGTCGTTCAGCGCCTCGATGCCGTCGAGTTCGGTCAGCAGTTGGGACACCACGCGCTCGGTAACGCGGGAGTCGAACGAGCCGCCGCGCTCGAGCGCGATGGCGTCGATCTCGTCGAAGAAGATGATGGTGGGCGCGCTCTGTCGGGCGCGCTGGAACACCTCGCGGACGCCCCGCTCGGACTCGCCGACGAACTTGTCGAGGAGTTCCGGCCCCTTCACCGAGATGAAGTTCACGCCGCTGGCGTTGGCGACGGCCCGCGCCAGCAGCGTCTTGCCCGTGCCGGGCGGGCCGTACAGCAACACGCCCCTCGGTGCTTCGGTGCGGAGTTTGTCGAACAACTGGGGGTACCTGAGCGGCCACTCGACCGCCCTGACCAGTTCGCGCTTGACCGGGTCGAGGCCGCCCACGTCGTCGTAGGTGACGTCGGGTACCTCGACGTACACTTCCCGCATCGCGCTCGGTTCTATCTCCTGGCGCGCCTCGGCGAAGTCGGTGGCGGTCACCTCGATGCTCTCCAGCACGTCGGCAGGGATGACCGTCGCGTCCATGTCGAGGTCGGGTTGCACCCGGCGAATCGCGTGCATGGCCGACTCCCGCGCGAGCGACGCGAGGTCGGCACCGACGAAGCCGTGGGTGTGCTCGGCGAGTTCTTCGAGGTCGACGTCGTCGGCCAGCGGCATCCCCTTGGTGTGAATCTGGAGGACCTCGAGTCGCCCCTCGCGGCCCGGCACGCCCACTTCGATTTCGCGGTCGAAGCGGCCGCCCCGCCGGAGCGCCGAATCGATGGCGTCCGGGCGATTCGTGGCGGCGATGACGATGACGTCGCCGCGGGCTTCCAGGCCGTCCATCAGCGACAGCAACTGGGCGACCACACGGCGCTCGGTTTCGCCGGTCACCTCGTCGCGACTCGGCGCGATGGAGTCGATCTCGTCGACGAAGACGATGGCGGGGGCGTCCTGCTGGGCTTCATCGAACACCTCCCGGAGGTGCTGTTCGGACTCGCCGTAGTATTTCGACATGATCTCCGGGCCGGATATCTCGTGGAAACTGGCGTCGACCTCGTTTGCGACCGCCTTCGCGATGAGGGTCTTGCCCGTGCCGGGCGGGCCGTGGAGTAACACCCCCTTCGGCGGTGCGACCCCGAGACGCCGGAACAGTTCGGGGTGGCGCAGCGGGAGTTCGATCATCTCCCGAATCAGGTCGAGTTCGCGGCCCAGTCCGCCGATGTCCTCGTAGGTGATGTCCGGGAGTGCGTCCTGTCGGCCCCGGAGGTCCTCCTCGGTAATCGGGGTTTCGCGAATTCGGACTTCGGTTTCCTCGGTGATCACGGTCGGCCCGGACGGACTCGTCTTCGTCACGAGGAAGACGAACGGTTGGCCGAGCAGTCGCATCTGGACGGTGTCGCCCCGGATGACCGGCCGGTCGACGAGGTAGCGGTGTATCAGCGGTTCCGCGCCGCGCAGGATGACGTAGTCGGGCAGCGCGACCGTGATGGACGAAGCGGGTTCGGGGTCGACCGCCTCGACCTCGACCGAATCGTCGACGTTCACGTCGGCGTTGATGCGGACGTTTCCGTCGATACGAACGACGTCGGCCTCGTCGCCCTTGTAGCTACCAGCGACTTTCGCCACGGTTCGGCGGCGGCCGGTGATGGTGACGACGTCGTCCGGTTCGACGCCCAGTTCCTCTCGTCCCGCTTGAGTCAGTCGCGCGATTCCTCGTCCTGCGTCCTGCGGCGCGAGCCCGGAAACCCTGAATTCGGCCATGTTCGACTCTCCAATCCAGCACACCGTCGAGGTGGAAAGTTATTGGCCGAAAGCCATCCTCCGACGGCGAGTATCGGCCGAATAAAGATTCACCGTTCGCGTTACGGAACTTCGGCGTCCGCGGGACGCGACGAACCGGCGGAGATCTCCGGGATCGTCGGAGTTCGGGTCGTCTCGGCGCCGACGCGCGGCCACAACGGTTTCCTAGTGTGGCGTGTTAACGAACCACGCCCTGGACGGCGGTGCTTCGCCGCCGAACGGGGGTGAGACTCGTGCAAGACACGAACGACGCGTTCGAACGTACAGTCGGTTCAATGTCTCGGCGAACAGTGCTGAAACGGAGCGCGCTGGCGGCGGGCGCGGTGGGTCTGGGCGGTTCGGCCGTCACCACCGGGGCCGGACAGGAGGACTCGCCGACGTCGATGCGGGCGCTGATGTACCTCGACCAGGTGTACTCGCTCGCCCGATTCCAGGTCGTCTCGCCGTCGCTGGATTGGACGCCGGAGTTCGGGTCGCTGCCGGAGAACGTTCCTAGACCCATCAACGAGAACTACCAGACGCGGGTCATCAAGTATCAGAACACCAACGAGCGCGTGCTGTTCTTCCCGCGCGCCGACGCGGAGATCGATGAATCAGTGACCTACGCGCTCACGAACGTCAGAGGGTTCGCGGCCGACGACCCGAACGAGCGAATCAACCGCGTCGTACAGGTCCGATTCAGTCCGGCCTCGGAAGTGGACTGGCCGGGCGAGGAGAACGGAACGACGACCGGCGGCCAGACGACGACCCCGGGCGCGGGCGGCGAAACCAACGCGACGCAGAACGGCTGAAGAACCGGTCGTGATTTTTCGGTCGAAGCGGCGTCGGACGGCGCGTTCGGGACCGACGGTTCACATGAAGTCGGCGATGCCGCTCTGTTTGTTCTTATCGTTCTCGAACACCGATTCGAGGTTGCGGTCGAGGATCGCGAGTCGCTGCTTGGTGTACTCCCGGCAGTCGTACTTCTCGGCCACCTGAATCGCGGTGTCCATGTACTTGTTCACCGACCCCTGGTGGACCGTGAGGTTGACCCGGCCGCCGCACTCCCGGCACTCGCCGGTCAGAGGCATCCGGCGGTACTTCTCGCCGCAGTCGAGACACCGCGTCTCCTGTCGCGAGAACGCCCGGAGGTTGCCGATGAGGTCGGGCAGGAAGTGGTACTCGATGACCCGCTCGGCGACGTCCGTCTCGTCGACCGCCCGGAGCTTCCGGGCGAGTTCGAGTTGGGCGTCCATCTTGTCCATCATCGACCCGAGGGTCTTGTACGCCGAGAGGTCCGGGCCGAGCGCGAGGTTCGAGGTGTCGTGGGTGTGGTGGAAGTCGGTGTACTCGCGGTCGGTGCCCAGGTTCGCCTCCGCGATGGTCACCTCGTCCTCCCAGTCGTCGGGGTCCTCCATCCGGAGGGTCGCCTCGTAGAACTCCCGGGGGTACTCCCGGACGACGTCCATGTTGTGGGCCTCGTCGTCGATTTCGGAGGGGTCGATGCGCGAGGACATCACGAGCGGCGCGTCCATCTGCCCCCCGCGCTTGTCGGGGAGGAACTCCTTGCTGAAGTTGAGCAGGCCGTCCATCAGGAGCATGACGCAGTCCTCGTCGCCGTCGCACTGACCGACGAAGAGGTCGTTTGCAACGAGCGTGTGGGTGTCCGCGACGGTGAGGCTGTAAGTGTGCGCCACGTCGCTCTCGACGACCTCGACCGACGCGACCTCGTCAAGCCAGATGTCGCCACCGTCCCCGAAGAGGCGCTGCGAGCGGACTGGCGTCGTTTCGAGGGCAGTCGCGAGCGTCTCGGACTTCCTTTCGAGGTCGAATCCGATTGCGTCGGCGAACTTGGCGGCGTTCTCCGACGTGACCTTGAGGACCCACGACTCGAACTCCGGAACCCGGTCGTCACCGTAGAATTCGGCGACAGCTCCGGTCGACGGACGACGAGTCTCGGTGTACGTCTTGCAGGCGACACCGAATCGCTTGAGTGCGGCGACGAGATCTTCCTTCAATTCGTCGCTCACGGTGTACGCCCGGATATCGATTCTGTCGGATGACGCACTTCCGTCGCCACTGAAGTACGCGCGAAGGAACTCACGCAGAACCGGTTTCGGTGCGGTCATAACGCAGTCGGGGATTCGCTTCGTCTCCGCAACCACACCAGCGTCCAAGATATCACTAAAGAGTGCGGCAACCAGCCGACTCGACGTGGTTACCTTCCACTCGTTCTCTTCGTACGGAGTCACCGACAGTTCGCGTTCGAGAGTTTCGACTACGTGGTCCCGGGGTTCGTCGTCGGGCGAGCAGATGGTCGTCTGGTAGAACTCGCCCGCTTCACGGCGGGTGAACCCTTCGGCAGCGTAGTAGCCGAGAACCTTCGCCACGTCTCGATCGACTTCGAGTATGCGGCTGACGGATGCAGTATCACGGCGGACGCCGAGAGAAACGTCCTCGGATAGCATCTCGAGGGTTTCCCGTTCTCCGAAGAGGGTGACGAAGACGGATGCCGGAACGCTGTCGCGGTCGACCCAGTTGTAGACCGACGAACTGCTCTTATCGAGTCGCTCCGCGACCGGTTGCAAGTAGCCTTCGTCGTCGGTCGCCGAGTCGAAGAGATTCCGAATTCGGTCGGCACCGAGACCCCGAATGACGAGGTCGTCATTCGGGATGGCGTCGGTCGACAGGAACTCTTCGAGGAGGTCGACTTCCGTACGTTCGCCGGCAAACTCGACGTTTTTCGGCGACGGAATTTCGTCGCCGGGATCGAGTTCGCGCGCGTCGACCTCTTCCACCCCACCAGGCGCCCACCGTCGCATCGAGTGGTCGGGGGTCACCGTCAGTTCGCGGCCACTCCGTGTCTCTATCTCCAACAGGTGGTCTGGGGCAGGGTGCTTCGAGACGGCTTCGACCGGTTTCGGGACTCTGTCGCCGTCCTCGTCTATCGAGGGAACCAGAACGTCACCGTCCAGTTCTTCGACCAGCGCGCCGAAGTCGTCCTCGCGCGGGTCCTCCAATCGCTCCTCGACCAACTTCTGAATCTCCTCGTAGTGCCACTCGTCAGATTCGTCCTCGTACCAGACCTTCGTCTCAGGATGGAAGCAGTTGCGACGCTTCGCGGCGTGGAAATAAGGATGTGCGTATCCCACGGCCGCGGAAGTAAAGCCGATTATCCGCCCGACCACCGCGGCGGAGGTGTGGGGCGCCATCCCAAAGACGAGTTCGCCGACCAGTTCCTGGCGCTCGTCCATCTCGTAGTACGGTTCGAGGCCGTAGTACTGTTCCAGCAGGTCGTCGACGAAGTCGGCGGTCTTGAGCATGTGCTCGGCTGCGCCGTCCGAGAGGACGACGTCCTGGACCCTGAGTTCGACCAACTGGTCGTCGTGGCGGAGTTCGTCGCCGTGGATGTCTCGCTCGTAGCCGAGCGCCCGAAGTTGGTCGGCGGTCACGTCGAGTTCCGAGGGCCGGACGCTGGTCACGGGCAGGTCGGTCATGTCGTAGCGGACGGTGCCGTCCTTGAACGACGAGACGCCGTGTTTCGCCCGGAGGACGCCCTTCTCGATGGGTTCGGGCGTCTTGTACGACGACGACAGCCCCTTGACGCCTTTGAGGGTGTCGAAGGCGTTCTCGCGCTCGCCGACCGACTCCATGGCCGACCGGAACTCCTCGTTGATATCGATGGTCCGGAACTCGACCGGCGTGGCCTCGACCTCACAGCGGTCGCAGACCGCTCGGCCCGACTCGTCGAGTTCGACCACCGAGTCGCAGTCGGGGCAGGTGAAGTGCGGGAAGGTGTTGCCGTCGCACTCCGGGCACTTCGTCTTGAAGGTGTGGTCGCCGCAGTCCTCGCACTCGCGGCGGCCGACCTGCACCTCGACGCGTCCGGGCGTGCTGGACATGTCGGGCGCGTGCTTGGCGGCCGCGGCCACGTCGCGCTGACTCCCGCCGGCCTCGCCGATGGGAAAGAGCGTGTGGACCGCCGGCGAGAGGTCGCGGCTCTCGGACTTCTCGGGGCGGCCCATCCGGTTGCCGATGCGGGTCGGCGCGCGCTCGCGGAGAGCGAACGGCGCGACCTCGCGGGCGGCCTCCATCGCGTTGTCGCCCGGTTCGTCTTCGCCCCACTCACGGGCGCGTGCCGAGAGTTCGTCCCACGTCTTCTCGCGGTCGGCCGAGAGGCCGAGCGAGAGCGCGAGGGGCTTCCAGTCGGGGATGCGAATCTCCTCCTCGACCTGGGTGTGGCGCACCAGCAGGGATTCGAGCGTCCGGCGGACGAGGTCGGTGTTCTCGACGACGAGGGCGTCGTCGACTTCGCCGGCGGCGCCGAACTCGCCGTCCGTTTCGCCGACGCGGTCGGCGGCGGCGACCGCGTCGGCCAGCGCCTCGAAACCCTCGACGGGGACGTCGTGCCAAAGGTAGGTGTACTTCGGGTGGAGCGGGCAGTCGTACTCGGTCGCCCACTCGACGGCCTCCTCGGCACTCGGGTCTTCGAGGTCCACGGTGGGGGAGTCGGCCAGCGCCTGGACGTCGGCCCCGGCGGCTTCGAGGTCTTGGCGCCACCACTCGAAGGTGTAGGAGGCGGGCGCGAGCGGGTGGTTGTTCTCGACGAACTCGCCGAAGTTGACGAGGTACTCCCCGAGGTCGAGTATCGCCTCGACGCCGTTTCTGACCTCCAGGGCCTCTGCGGGGTCGTCGATGCGCCGGACATCGCCGTTGGCGAGTTTGACCGTCGGCCCCTCGATGGAGTCGACGGGGACCACGCCCGCGGCCTTGCCGGGGCGCTCGGTCTTTATCTGGGTCCCCGTCGCGAGGAAGTCGTCGACGAGGTGCATCGTCGCGGGGTGGACGCCCGCGGTCGCGAACCCGTGATTGCGCGCGCGCCCGTAGCGCAGGCGGAAGCCGCCGGCCTCGCTCGGGTGGCCGAAGACCGGGCGACCGGCGATGAGGTCCCGGAGGAACTTCTTGGCGGGTTCGACCCGCGTCGGGCCGGTTTCCTCGGGTTCCTTGGCGTCCGCGTCCTCGGCGTCCGCGTCCTCGGCGTCGGCGTCGCTCTCGTCGGCAGCCTCGTCGTCGCCGTCGTCCTTGCCGATGGTTCCGTCGATGAGGTCCTGGAGCCACGGCCAGTCGACCTCCTCTAAGTTCCGAGTGTAACGCTGGATCTTGGGCGCCTTGAGCGCGATGCCCTCCGCGAGCACCAGACACATGCCGCCGCGGGCGTTGTTGGTGTCGACGCGTTCGAGGTCGCGGAACCCCGAAACCTCCTCGTCGCCCGTCGCCTCGCCGTCGAGCATGATGGGCATGTTCTTCGCGATGAACTTCGACTCCTTGTCCTTCGGCGAGTACTGGAGGCCCGTCTCCTTGTCGTAGAGGTTTATCTCCTCGGCGTAGCGCTCGACCTCCTCGGTGCGGGCCTGGTACTCCTCGACGCCGATGAGCGTCCGGGTGTAGTCGGCGACCAGCACCGACAGCGCCTGGGCGGTCCCGCCCGCCGAGCGAATCGGCCCGGCGTAGTAGACGTTGACGAACTCGGTGCCGTCGTCGTTTTCGAGCAGTTCCACCCGGTCGATGCCCTCGATGGGCGCGGCCACGACGCCCTCGGTGAGCAGGGCGACCGCGGTGCGAACCGCGCCCTCGACCTTCCCCTCGCGCGTCTCGTAGTCGCCGACCCGACCCTCCGCGAAGTCCTCGGCGAGTTCGAGGGCGGCCTCCTCGCGGGACATCTCGCCCTCGAGTTCGCGGACGCGCTCGGCGACGCCCTCGATGCCGAGGATGTTCTCGACGCGGTCGGCCATGTCCTTCGCGACCGGAATCTCGACTTCGGGCTTGGGGTCGCCGCTACTCGCGCGAGCGGTCTCGGCGACATCGAACGCCTCGTCTAGGCCCGATTCGAGGCGCTCGAAGTAGCGTTCGTCTGCCTCCCGCATGTTACAGCCACAGGTCGAGTTCGGTCGAGTCGTCGCGCTCGCGGGTCAGTTCGTCCTCGAAGCTTCGCACGTACAGTTCGCCGGCGAAGACGGTCGCGGAATCGAGGTGACCGGCGAGCGTCTGGCCGCTCCGCCGCGAGAGGACGGCGTGGGTGTGGGCGAACCGCTCGCCGTCCAGCCACGAGAGATTACCGACGCAGGCGGCGACTTCGAGCGGTTCGTCGAACTCGACCTCGCGGTACTCCAGTTCCGACTGGTCGTAGAACCAGACGGTCGCGTCCGACACCGCCCCCATGGCGACGAACCACGCCGCGTCCACGTCCTCCTCGTCCGCCAGCGACTCGATTTCTCCGCGCCAGTCCTCGCCGTGACCAAGCCGTGCGACGAACTCACGGTCCCCGGAGACCTCCCGGTAGTTCATACTCACGGCAACGAACACCGTCGGCAAAAAGGTTGAGTATTGGTCCGTTGTCGAGCGGTCATCTCGCGTTACCGGCGGAGAAGGCGAGTCGACCGTCGCGGGGAGCGTCGGCAGGGTCCGAGGGCGCTATCGCCACTCGGCGAGGGAGGTGCTTCCCGCGGTCGGTACGGAGAGCCACGCGTCGTCAGCGGTGGTGTCGGCGATGATGAGTCGCTCGGTGCGACCGTCGTCGTCGACCGAGGCCATGACGTTGCCGTCCGCTAGGACCGCGTCGAGCGCGGTGGCCGTGTCAGGGACCATATGTGTGGATTGGTACCATGGGTTATAAACACTCCGGAACGACAGAATGTCCGACTGCGGAGAAGAAACGAGGGAAATACCCCTGTGGAGTAAGGTACCACGGCACACTAATGACAACGGCGGGAAACGCCCAACTGTGTGCGTCAGTAGACAACATACGACAGGACAAAAACAATCTTCGAGCGTCCGAGCGTGCCGAAGCGTGAAAACCTCACGTAGAATACGTCTAGAAGTAAATTAATCGTAGAGTTAGGCTTCTCATTCCCCGGTTAATAAACGGTAGGTTTATCCGGTCCCATTCACAATGAGCGGTTGGATGACAGATACTAACAACCTCAGCCGTCGTCGCTTCCTGCAGGCGACCGGCGGTGCGGCATCGGCTGTGGCTCTCGCCGGCTGTACCGGCAACACCGACGACAGCGGCCAGGGAACGACCACCGACAGCGGAACGACCACCGACAGCGGAACGACGACGGAGAAGCAGAACAACAACTCGGGCGGTTCCGTCCCGGAGAACTACCTCCGACTCACGAGTTCGACGCTCACCACGCTCGACCCCGTGGCGTCGACCGACGCCGAATCGGGTGAGGTCATCCAGCAGGTTCACGAACCGCTGATGAACTACCCGAACGCGAAGATCGAGGTCAAACCGCGGCTGGCCAAGGATTACACGGTTTCCGACGACCAGAAGACCTACACCGTCAACATCAAGGAGAACGCGAAGTTCCACAACGGTGACAAGGTCACCGCCAAGGACATCGTCTACTCGTGGGAGCGACTCGCGGCGTCGCCCAACTCCCGCCGGTCGTACTTCATCCTCGAGTCCATCGGCATGAAGGCCAAGGACAAGAAGGGCGGTCAGTACGACCCCAGCGCCGAGAAACCGGAGTACAAGCCCGGTTCGATGGCGGTGACCGCCGAGGACGAACACACCCTCAAGTTCGAACTCGCCAAGCCGTTCCACTCCACGCTGGAGATGCTGGCGTACACGTCGTTCGCCGTGATTCCGGAGGGAATCGTCGGCGACATCAAGGGCTACGACGGGAAGATGAAGCAGAGCGCGTTCGCGAAGGACCCCGTCGGCGCCGGCCCGTTCGTCTTCGAGAAGTGGCAGAGCAACACCGAGGCCCGCGTCAAGCGGTTCGACGACTACCACGGTCAGGTAGCGAAGGTCGGCGGCGTCCATTGGAACATCGTCACGGACGCCAACGCTCGGTACAACTACGTGATGAGCAAGAACGCCGACGTCTTCGACATCCCCACTTCGAAGTTCGACCCGAAGAAGATGTCCATCGACCGGACCGACAAGAGCGGCCGCAAGTTCGGTAAATACGGCCCGGTCCGCAACGGCGACAAGGTCAACTTCGCCCGCGTCGCGACCATCAACAACTACTACATCGGCTTCAACACCGACAAGGTCGAGAAGCCCGTCCGTCAGGCATTCGCGTACGCGGCCAACCAGAAGGTCGCGGCCAGCGAGATCTTCAAGGGACGCGTGCAGCCGGCGTCGCACTTCGTCCCGCCCGCCATCTTCCCCGGCGGTCCCAACAACTACGAGAAGCACGGGAAGAACTACCCCTACGGTAACACCCAGACCCTCATCAACGAGGCGAAGAAGGTGATGAAGGACGCGGGCTACGGCCCCGACAAGAAGGCCAAGGTCACGCTGACGGCGTACGAGGAGTCGCCCGTCTTCCAGGAGATCGCGAAACTGCTCCGGGACAAGCTGACGGCGGCGCACATCGACATCACGGTCGAGGTCACGCCGTTCTCCACCATGACCAAGCGCGGCCGCAACGGGAAGCTTCAGGCGTACACGCTGGGCTGGATCATGGACTGGCCCGCGCCGGACAACTTCCTCCAGCTGCTGTACCCACCGAAGACCGACACGTCCATCAAGGGCCCGGCTTCCTACCTCAACTGGAGCGACACGAAAGCGGCGAAGCAGGCGACCGACGCGTGGAAGATCGTCCAGCAGAACTCCGCGCCCACGGAAGCCGCCAAGAAGAAGCGCAACGACGCCTACATCACGATGGAGGAGGCCAACTGGGAGGACGTCGCCATGCTGCCGCTGTTCCACTCGTTCGAGGACCGCATGTGGTACGACTGGGCCGACATCGAGATGTTCGGCGGTGCGGGCGAAACCCGCCAGATGTACAACAAGGTCACCCTCAGCAAGCGCGACAAGTAACGCGTCGACGCGGTTTCACTTTTCTTTCGGCGGGCGGGGTCCGATAGCGACGGCGACCGTCTAATTACCACGAAAGAGTATACGGGAAAGCGCAAGACATAATGAGCGGTCCCGCAAAACGTTCACCTATGTGCGCGGTTCAGTTTGGGAACGACCAGTTCGACGCGCGCTACCGAGGTGGCGGTGATACGCCATGAGTCGGTGGCGCTACTTCGCGAAGCGGGTACTGCTATCGGTACCGATACTGCTGTTCGGGGCCTCGATAACGTTCTTGGTGATTCGTGCCGGACCGCTCGACCCCGTGTCGGCGATTCTGGGACCGAAAGGCGACCCGCAAGCGTACAACACGATTCGGGAGCAACTCGGTCTGAACGAACCGCTGTGGCAGCAGTACATCGACTACATGATCAACCTCTTCACCTTCGACCTGGGGCAGTCGTGGGTGGTCCAACCGAACGTGAGCGTCTACACGCTGGTGCTGGGCTACGCGCCCCGAACCATCTGGCTCGGGTTCTGGTCGGTGATTATCGCGCTGTTCATCGGCATTCCGCTGGGTTTCTACGCGGGCCTGAACCCCAACACGTTCAGCGACTACGTCGCCTCGTTCGGCGGCATCGTCTGGCGGGCGATGCCGAACTTCTGGCTCGCGGTCATCCTGATGAGCGTCCTCTCGCAGTCCGAGAAGATGCTGTTCGGGTTCGACTGGCAGAACTGGATAGTTCCGACCAACGTCACGGGACCGCCGAACCTTCCGAAGGACATCTGGACGCTGGTGACGAGTCCGGACCGATTCCTCGGGGCGCTCAAGAAGATAGCGCCGGCCGCCATCGTGCTAGGGTCGGCGTCGATGGGCAACGAGATGCGCATCGGTCGGACCGCGGTGCTCGAAACCGTGAACTCCAACTTCATCGAGACGGCGAAGGCCAAGGGCGTTCCGCCGCGGTCGCTCGTGTGGAAACACATCTTCCGGAACGCGCTCATCCCGCTGGTGCCCATCATCACGGGCGAGGCGTTCATCCTCATCGGCGGGTCGGTGCTCGTCGAGTCGGTCTTCGACATCAGCGGCATCGGCTACCTGTTCTTCCAGGCGGTGAAGAACGGCGACATGCCGCTGGTCGGGTCGCTGATGTTCATCTTCATCCTGCTGGTCGTGGTGATCAACATCCTGCAGGACCTATTGTACACCATAATCGACCCGCGAGTCGGGTACGACGGGGGTGCCTGAGATGAGTGGTGGCACCGACGAAGGCGAGGAACTCACGCTCCGCGAACGCGTCGAAGAGAACCCGCGGCCGGCGATGCTGTGGCTCGCGGGCGCCTCGGTGCTGTTGCTGTTGGAGATAGGCGCGGTGATCAACTTCGTGACGGGGCTGTTCGGGACGCCCGTCGAGATTCCGACGCTGCTGTCGCGCGAACTCATCCCGAATAACGGCTACTGGCTGCCCGACTCCGGGTGGCACGAGACGTTCCTCGGACTGCCCGCCGCCTACGTGTGGGCGATTCGGGTCGTCCTTGTGTACGCTTACGCGTTCGTGTGGATGGTGTGGCTCTGGAAGGGCTACCTCATCTTCCGCGAGAACTACCGGTACGCCGACTGGACGCCCCGCGACGACATGGTCGACCGCCTCCGCGGTCACCGCTGGGGGCAGTTCGGTGCGATCATCGTGTTCGCGTTCGTCGTGATGGCCGTCTTCGCGCCCGCGCTCGGGCCGACGACGGTCGAGCGGACCATCCAGGACCCCTACTCGCACTACCTCCACTACTACGACGAGGAGGCGGGCGAACTGAAGAACGTCACCGTCGGGACGGCGAACCTCGGCGCGCGGTCGCAGGGGACGCCCTCCCGCAACGTCGGGCCGATGACCTACGACGAGTTCAACCGCTTCCACCCGTTCGGGACCATGCCGACAGGCAAGGACATGTTCACGTTCATGATGGCCGGAGCGCGGGTGTCGCTGTTCATCGGCGTCGTGTCCATCGGCGTCAGCGGCCTCATCGCCGTGTCGTTCGCGCTGCTGACCGCCTACTTCAAGGGGCTGGTCGACCTCGCGGTGGTCATCGCGGGCGACTCCATCATGTCGCTCCCGAGACTACTGTTCGTCATGCTGCTATCGGTGGTGTTGGGCGGCACGTGGATTTCGAAGATGTACAACGGCGGCTTCCTGCTCGCGGTCATCTTCGCCGCGACCGGGTGGCCGTTCCTGTGGCGCGCGGTGCGCGGTCCGGCGATGCAGGTCGCCGAACAGGAGTGGATCGACGCCGCCAAGAGCTTCGGACAGCGCCCCAGCGTGACGATGCGAAAGCACATGGCGCCGTACATCCTCGGCTACCTGCTGGTGTACGCCTCGATGAGCCTCGGCGGCATCATCATCGCGGTCGCCGGCCTGTCGTTCCTCGGACTCGGCGTTCAGGCGCCGACCCCCGAGTGGGGACGGGCGGTCAACGTCGGCCAGGGGTACGTCACCACCGCGTCGTGGCACATCTCGTTCATCCCCGGCGTGATGATCGTACTGGTCGTGACCGCGTTCAACGCGCTGGGCGACGGCATCCGCGACGCCATCGACCCCCAGAGCGAGAGCGGGGAAGGCGAAGGCACTGAGGCCGCCGCGGCCGCCGGAGGTGGTGCCTGATGGCGACCGAAGAGACTCGGGCTACCCGCGCCGAGGAGGAACCGATCCTCTCGGTCGAGAACCTCCAGACAGCCTTCTTCACCGACAAGGAGGTCATCCGCGCGGTCGACGGCGTCAACTTCGACATCCGGCGCGGTGAAACCGTCGGCATCGTCGGCGAGTCGGGGTCGGGCAAGAGCGTCACCGCCCGCTCCATCATGGGGCTGGTGGACTCGCCCGGCCGCATCCTCGACGGCAGCAGTATCAAGTTCCGCGGCGAGGAACTGACCGAGAAGAGCGAGCGCCAGTACCGGAAACTCCGCGGCGGTGACATCGCCATGGTGTTCCAGGACCCGCTGACGTCGCTCAACCCGGTCTACACGGTCGGCAATCAGATCAAGGAGTCGCTGCGACTCCACCAGAACATGCGGGGCGGGGACGCGACCGAGGAGGCCATCAACCTGCTCGAAGCGGTCGGCATCCCGGACGCCTCCCGGCGGGTCAAGGAGTACCCCCACGAATTCTCGGGCGGGATGCGCCAGCGGGCCGTCATCGCCATGGCGCTGGCCTGCGACCCCGAACTGCTCATCTGCGATGAGCCGACGACCGCCCTCGACGTGACCATCCAGGCCCAAATCCTCGAACTCCTGGAGAACCTCCAAGAGGAGCGAGACCTCTCCATCATGTTCATCACCCACGACATGGGCGTCATCGCGGAGATATCCGACCGCGTGAACGTGATGTACGCGGGCGAGATCGTCGAGAGCGCGCCGGTGGTCGACCTGTTCGAGAACCCGCGTCACCCCTACACGCAGGGGCTGTTGAACTCGATTCCGGGCAACCAGCCCGACGCCGAGCGGCTCGAAACCATCGAGGGCGACGTGCCGACGCCGAACGAACCGGCGACGTACTGCCGGTTCGAACCACGGTGTCCGAAGGCGTTCGACGAGTGCACGAAGGTCCACCCGGAGTCGGTGCCCGTCAACGCCGAGGCCGAAGAACACACCGCCGCCTGCCTGCTGTACCCCGAGGACCGCTCGGAGGCTGAGGCGGTCGAACTACACGAGCGGTACGAGGACGAACGCGAGGTGAGCCAACGATGAGCGAGCAGATACAGGAGGAGTCAGTCAGCGTCTCGACCGGCGAAACGTTGGTCGAGGTCAACGACCTCAAGACCTACTACGACGTGGGAGGCGCCATCGAAGACGCGGTGTTCGAGTCGAACCCCGTGAAGGCGGTCGACGGCGTCAACTTCGAGATCAAACGCGGCGAGACGCTCGGGCTGGTCGGCGAGTCGGGGTGTGGCAAGACGACGCTGGGTCGGACGCTCATCCAACTGGAGAACGCGACCTCCGGCGAGGTGCTGTTCGACGGCACCGACATCACGGAGCTGTCGGGCAGCGACCTCAAACAGTGGCGGCGCAACAGCCAGATGGTGTTTCAGGACCCCGAGTCCAGCCTCAACGACCGGATGACCGTCGGCGAAATCATCCGCGAGCCCCTGGACGTCCACGACTGGAAGACGCCCCAGGAGCGCCGGGAGAAGGTGCGCAACCTGCTGGACGTGGTGGGCCTCCAGCCCGAACACTACTACCGCTATCCCCACCAGTTCTCGGGCGGCCAGCGCCAGCGCATCGGCATCGCCCGGGCGCTCGCGCTCGAACCGGAGTTCGTCGTGCTCGACGAACCGGTGAGCGCTCTCGACGTGTCGGTCCAGGCCCAGATTTTGAACCTGCTGGAGGACCTCCAGGACGAGTTCGGACTGACCTACCTGTTCATCGCCCACGACCTCTCGGTGGTGCGCCACATCTGCGACCGGGTGGCCGTGATGTACTTGGGTAACATCATGGAACTGGGCGAAACCGACGAACTGTTCGAGAACCCCAAGAACCCCTACACCCACGCGCTGTTGTCGGCGATTCCGGAACCCGACCCGACCGCCGAGCGCAACCGCATCACGCTCAGAGGGACGCCGCCGAGTCCGCGCGACCCGCCGACCGGCTGTCCGTTCACGACCCGGTGTCCGATGAAGATTCGGCCCGAGAAGTACCAGAACATGGACGCCGACCTGTGGGTCGCCATCGAAGTGTTCCGCGAGGTGCTCCGCGAGCGGTCGCGCGCCGAGAAGACCCTCACCGAGCAGGCGAAGGAGCTGCTCGGGATGGAGACGCGTTTCTCGGACATCGCCGAGATTCGCGACGAACTGTTCGGCGATCTCGTCGTGCCCGACGAGGTGCGCGAGCACGTCGACGCGGCCGCGAGCTACGTCGAGAACAACGAGGAGGAGCGAGCCCGCGAGTACCTCCGCGAGGAGTTCGGGAGCATCTGCGACGCCGAAACGCCCGAACACCACGTCGTCAGCGACTCGGGGCGGGTCAGCGAGTGCCACCGTCACCTGCCCGACTACACCGAGCCCGACGAGTTCACGCCGTACACCGAGCGACTCAACGAGTGATGGCGACTGCGTCCCGACGCGCGCGGCAAGCGCTCGACGCGGTCGTCTACGGTGTGGTCGTGTCGTTCGTGGTGTTCGCCCTCGGGACGGTCGTCGGCCTGCTGGTCGGCGGCGGCCTGGTGACCGCCAAGTACGTGATGTTCGTGCTCGGCATCCTGCTGTTCGGCTACTCGACGTTCCAGATGCGGCCCGACCCGCCGTGGGACACCGAGCGGACCGACGACGGCGACATCAAGATCATCAAAGAGCGCCCGACGGGGACGGTCGTGGGCTCGCGCACGGAGACAAAGTTCCAAGCCGCGGTCCAGCGCATTCCGCCGCTGTCGCGGTACTCGCTGCCGCCTAACGAGCGACTGTCGAAGGCGGCGAAGCTGTTCGTCGCCAGCCTCGCGGTGCTCGCCTGGTCGTTCGCGATGGAGACGGTGTTCGGCATCGTCGGGTGACGGTTTCTCGACCATTCGTCTCGGCGTTCCGACGTTCGACTCGACTCCGGGCGTCTCGCACCGCGAGACGCCCGGAGTCGACGGCGATTAAACAACAACTTTTACCGGGAGTGGGACGACAGAGCCACACATGCCAGAGACAGGGGCCGGCGACGACAACCCGGACTACGCCGAGCGAATCGCGGCCAGCGCCGACGTCGAGAAAGGCGCGTGGCAGCGGACGCTCGAGGACATGAAGGCGATGGCCGAAGAACTGGAGGAAGAGGGCTGGGACGTGCTGACCATCGCCGCCGGCCACACCGCACCGACGAACCCCGACGCGGGCGAAACCGACCGGTGGGGGCTCGTCCACGTCGTGCCGGGTAACAAGGCCGAACCGTTCGCCGAGATGGTCGACACCGGCAAGTTCCCACAGTACCAGGTGTTCCGCAACGAGATGAATAGTCGGGCGTTCGTGGTCACCCAACTGCTCGACCCCGACACCGAGCAGGCCATCCTCATCGCGGGGAACTTCGAACTGCGCCATGCCCCCGGTCTGGTCACGACCGCGCTGGAGGAGGACGAGATGTACACCCACGTCCAGAAACTCGACGGAACTCACCTGGGGTCGTTCCGTCACGACGACGCCGAGAAGTTCTTCCCGAACCCCCAGCGGTACGAACAGTACATGCCGGACGACGGGGACGCGGACGCCGACGAAACTGACGAGTAGAGAGCGGTCAGGGTCGCGAGAGTCGCGGTGCTCGTTTTCGGCCGGCCTTCTCGGAGTCGAATTCGACGGAGACGCGAAGCCAGACCCGTGGGCTTCGTAGACTACAAGAAGGCCCGTCACGTATCCGGCGAACATGAAAGTCGGCGAAGCCATGACGCCCCGCTCGGAGGTCGTTACCGTCGAGCTTCCGGGCACCCGCGACGACGTGCTCGAGTACCTACAGGAGCGGTCGTTCTCGTCCGTCCCCGTGGTCAAGAACGACGACGGCGAGCAGTTCCGCGGGCTCATCTCCCGGGACGACCTCATCGAGAACCCCGACGAGGACCAACTCGCGTTGTTGATGCGCGAGGTTCCGACCACGACCCAGGACGCCACCATCGAGGAGGTCGCGGCGTTGATGGTCGAGGAGGGAACCCGCCGGGTGCCGGTCGTCGACGGCGAACTCGAAGGCATCGTCACCGTGACCGACGTGGTCCGGGCCATCGCGGACGGCGACGCCGACGGCGAGACGCCAGTCGGCGATCTGGCCGCCCGGGACATCAACACCACCTACGTCGAGACGCCCCTCACCGTCGCCGAGCGCGAACTCTACTACGCCAACGTTCCCTACGCCATCGTGCTCGACGAGGAGGGGGAGATGGAGGGCGTGCTGACCGAGGTCGACATCATCGACGTGGCCCGCGTGGTCGAGGGCGAGGAGGAAACCGGCGAGAGCCTCGCCAACGAGGACGACGAGTGGATGTGGGAGGGCATCAAGGCGGTCGGCAACCGCTACCTGCCGACCCGGAACGTCGAGATTCCGGCCGCGCCGGTCGGCGAGTTCATGACCGCCGACGTGGTGACCGTCTCGGCGAACAAGACCGCCATGGACGCCGCCCGGACGATGCTCCGCCACGACATCGAGCAGATTCCGCTGGTCAGCGGCGACGAACTCGTCGGCATCGTCCGCGACATCAACCTGCTGGAGGCGCTCGAATGAGCCGGAGCGACCTCGTCGAACTGGCCAAGCGCCGCGGCTACTTCTTCCAGTCGGCCAGCGCCTACGGCGGCGTCTCGGGCTTCTACACCTACGGTCCGGAGGGCGCGACCCTCAAGCAGAACGTCGAGGACGCCTGGCGCGACCGCTTCCAGGTCCAGGAGGGCCACCGCGAGATCGACGCCCCGACCGTGATGCCCGAACCCGTCTTCGAGGCGTCGGGTCACTTGGACACCTTCGACGACATGCTGGTCGAGTGCCCCGAGTGCGGCGAGAGCCACCGGGCCGACCACCTCATCGAGGACAACACCGACATCGAGGAGGCCGAGAGCCTCCCCATCGAGGAGGTCGAAGAACTCATCGCGGACAACGACTTGGCGTGTCCGAACTGCGGCGCGGACCTCGGCGGCGTGTCGGTCGAGGACTTCAACCTGATGTTCGAGACGAACATCGGCCCCGGTAGCTCCTCGCCGGGCTACCTGCGGCCCGAGACTGCACAGGGCATCTTCGTGGAGTTCCCGCAACTCGCCGAGTACGCCCGCAACCAACTTCCGTTCGGCATCACCCAGATCGGCAAGGCTTACCGCAACGAGATCAGCCCCCGCAAGTCCATCATCCGGGTCCGGGAGTTCACCCAGGCCGAACTCGAACACTTCATCGACCCGACCGAAGACGAACCCGACATCGACCGGGTGGCCGACGTGGAACTCACCCTCTACCCCGCGGAGAACCAGGGCGAGGACGGCGACAACGAGTACGTCGAGATGACCGTCCGTGAGGCGGTCGACTCCGGCCTGGTCCACGAGTGGGTCGCCTACTACCTGGGCGTCGGCAAAGAGTGGTACGAAACCATCGGCGTCGACATGGACCGGTTCCGGTTCCGCCAGCACCTCTCGGGCGAACTCGCCCACTACGCCGCCGACTGCTGGGACGCCGAGGCGGAGGTCGACGGCGACTGGATCGAAATCACGGGCTACGCCTACCGGAGCGACTACGACCTGAGCAAGCACGACGAGTACTCCGACGACGACTTCACCGTCTTCAAGCAGTACGACGAGGAGAAGGTCGTCGAGCGCGCCACCGTCGAACCCGACATGAGCTACCTCGGTCCGGAGTTCGGCGGCGCGGCGGGCGACGTGGCCGACGAACTCGAGAAACTCGCCCAGCGCGACCGGGCGGCGTTCGACGCCGACGAAGTCACCGTCGAAGTCGACGGCGAGGAGTACGCGGTTCCGGTCGAGAAGACCGGTTTCAGCGTCGACGAGGACAGGGAAACCGGCGAGCACATCACGCCCCACGTGGTCGAACCGTCCATCGGCGTCGACCGGGTCATCTACACCGTGCTCGACCACGCCTACCGGGAAGACGAGATAGACGGCGAGAGTCGCAAGCGACTCGCGCTCGAACCGAGCGTCGCCCCGACGTTCGTCGGCGTCTTCCCGCTGATGGACAAGGACGGCATGGGCGAGCGCGCCCGGGAGATCACCGACGAACTCCGCGCGGAAGGGTTCGACGTGACCTACGACGACTCGGGCAACATCGGCCGGCGTTACCGCCGCCAGGACGAGGTCGGCACGCCGTTCTGCGTCACGGTCGACTACGAGAGCCTGGAAGATGGCACCGTAACCCTCCGCGAACGTGACTCCACCGAGCAGGTCCGGGTAGCGATCTCGGACCTGCCTGGCCTGCTCTCGGACCTCCGGGCGGGCGAAACCACCTTCGCGGACCTCGACGCACCCGCGCCAGAACAGTAACCCGTGTCACTCCACAGCGAGGTCAAGCGCCGGCTCGTCCACGTCGCCGGGACGGGGTATCCGGCGCTGTACCTGCTCGGACTGGCGACCTACGAGCAGTTGCGCTACCTGCTGGTGGCGAGTTCGGTCGCCGCGCTCGCGCTGGAGGCCGTCCGACTGCTGGTCGGCCTCGACTGGCAAATCTTCGACGAACTCACCCGCGAGTACGAGCAGGAGAACCTCGCCGGCTACGCGCTGTACATGTTCGGGATGACCGCCGCGGCGCTCGCCTTCGACCCCAGGGTGGCCATCCCCGCGATGCTGATGCTCACCATCGCCGACCCCATCAGCGGCCTGGTCGGGTCGGGCGAACTCGGCGTGAAGGCGACCCACACCCTGTTGCTCACCTTCGGCGTCTGCATGCTCATCGCCAGCCTGTACGGACTCCCGGTGACCACCGCGGCGTTCGGCGCGCTGGCGGCGACGCTGGCCGACGGCGCGAAACCCGTCATCGCGGGCTACGTCATCGACGACAACCTCACGATTCCGGTGGGCGCGGCGGTCGCGATGTACCTGGCGCTGCAGTATCTCCCTACGCTCTAACCCCCGAATCGTCGATTTCGAAGTCGAGGAAGTGACCCGTCGTTCTACGAAGCCGGGAAGGAGAGCGCCGAGAGGTTCGGTGGAGCGCCGAAGGGACGCCGGCGACCGCCGATGCATCGGCGGTCGCCGGCGGTCAGCGGGGACGATAGTCGATTCCGAATTCGCGTTCGAGCGCGTCGTAGTACTCCGCCTCGTCGAGCGAGCGCTCGCGTTCGTCCGCGGCGGTCCGGTGGGTCAGCGCGCCGGGCGAGAGCTTCCGGTGGCCGCGCTCGGTCGCGAGGCTGACGACGGGGTCGCCGGTGAACGGCGACTCGGGTGCGGTCGCCAGCCACTCGCAGGTGGCCTCGAAGTACGACGTCTCGCGCGGGACGTCGCGAAAGACGTACCGGGTCGTCCAGTCGCCGCCGGATTCGCGGTACTCGGCGGCAAAGTCGACATCGGGACGGTCGCTCTCGGCGACGCGCCACGCGACGCCCGCGGCGTCCGGGTCGGTCGCGTCGCCGTCGAGCGCGACCGGCCGCCGCATCGTCGGGACGCCGAGGCCGACGTCGGCCACGTACTGCCGGTCGAGCGAGACGACGTGGGTGAGGTGGTTCGCGGGCGGTCTAGCACCGTCGTCGCTGAGGACCATCGCGGCCCGGCGCTCGACGTCGAAGCCGAGTTCGCCGAGGAACCAGCCGAACAGGCCGTTGAGTTCGTAGCAGAAGCCCCCGCGCTCGCGCTCGACGAGTTTGTCGTAGAGGTCGGCGCGGGAGAGCGACACTCCTTCGCCGTCGCGGCGGTCGAACGGGTCGCCGGTTATCGCGAGCGTCTCGAAAGGGACCGTCGCCACGTGGGCGCGCTGGAGGCGTTCGAGCGCCCGGAGGTTCGGGGGTCGGACGTCTGCGGGGTCGAGGCCGAGGCGGGCGAGGTACGCCGAGACGTCCATCGGTTCCGCGCTACACCTCCAGGCAGACGCCGACGCGCGGGACGCAGAAGCGCCGGGTTCGGCCTTCGCTGCGGCGAAGGCGACGCCGGCGGGTCACTTCGGCCATCGCTTTCGTCGCGCCAGCAAGCGCGAGCGCGACGAAGGCGACGGCGCCGGCGACGGCGAGTGCCATCCGGGCGGGTCCGAAGGCGGCGAGCGCCGGACCGACCAACGTCACGGCCAGCGTCGCCGCGACGATGCCGACCGACAGCATCGCGCTCAGCACCAGCGTGGTTCCGAGGCCGTATTCGGTAGCGGTGCCGCGGAGCGGGGTCGGAAGCTGTTTTTCGGGTGGTTTCATCACAGTTAGACCATGGTGCGCCGCCGGCATAAGTGTAATCTGAACTACGTTTCTGTAGCGGGAGTTACTGAAATCCGTTTCAGTATCGGCCGGCGAGCGTCGGTCGGCCGAGAGCGATTTCGGCCGGTGAATCGCAGGACAGGCGGCCGAATCGAACTTTAGACTGGGAACGTTACCACCGATGCCATGGACCCAGGCCCGAACGACACGGACGGGGTCCAGGACCGGGAAACGATCGTCGGCCCGGAGGTGACGGACGACCGCTCGAAGGGAGAAAAAGCGAAGGAGAGACTTCGCGAGTTCGTCCTGCTCCACGGAAGCAGACCGGCGATCGCGGCCGGGTTGCTGGTCCCGTTTTTCGTCGTGCTCGCGTCGATCGAGCTCGTCATCACCTCGACCACCCAGCAGGTCGTGCCGCTGTTCTACCTGTCGAGCGCCGTCATCGGGGGAACTTCACCCTGCTCACCATCGTCATCTCGATCAGCCAACTCGTCATCTCGCGGCAGTTGAGCGCGCCCGGGGAACTCGAAGACCAGATCAAGGACACGACGACCTACCGCGAGGACGCGACCGAACTGGTCGAGCGGGACGTGGCTCCCGCGACCCCGGCGGCGTTCCTCGAAGTCCTGCTCAGGGGCGTCCGCGACACGCTTCAGGAACTCGAGTCCGACGCGGACGAAATCGCCACCGACGATGCCGTGGAGTCGTTCGAGGGCGTCCTCGGACCGCTCGAAGAGCAGGTCGACTACTCGATTCAGGAACTCGGAGAGAAGGGGACGACCATCTTCGAGGCGCTCGTCATCACCCTCGACACCAACTACTCGGAAGACATCCACCAGATCTGGCGACTGGAGACGGTGTACAGCGAGGACCTCACGCCCGACGCGAAGCGCGAACTCGAGACGCTGGTGACGCGGCTCAAGGACATCGACGTGGCGCGTCAGTACCTCAAGACGGTGTACATCCAGGAGGAGCTCTCGCGGCTCTCCCGCGAACTGCTGTACGTCGGCATCCCGGTCGTCTTCAGCGGTCTCCTCGTCATGGAGGTGTTCATCAGCACCCGACGACCGTTCCTCTCGCCGCGACAGCTATCGCTGATAACGCCGGTGTACACCACCGTCGCGAGCGCGCCGCTGGCGCTGCTGTTCTCGTACGTCCTCCGCATCTCGGTCGTCGCCGAGCGGACGGCGGCCATCACCCCGTTCACGACCCCGACCCAGGAGTCGACGTCGATGGAGGCGGTCGGCGAGAGCGCCGACGACTGACGAATTTCACTTTCACCCCGATAAGCGAACTCTTTAATCGGAGCGCGACGAACCCCGCTACGAATGGCGACGACCGGGGAGCAGTACGTGGACCACGAACTCCTCGTCCCGGAGTTCATCGAGCGACGAATGTATCAGTTGCAACTGGCGGGTCGGGCCAAAGAGCGCCACACCCTCGTCAGCCTCCCGACGGGGCTCGGCAAGACGACGGTGAGTCTGCTCGTGACCGCCGAGCGACTGGCGAACGTCGGGGGGAAGTCGCTCTTCCTCGCGCCGACCAAACCGCTGGTCCAGCAACACGCCGACTTCTACCGGGAGGCGCTGACGATTCCCGACGAGGACATCGTCGTGTTCACGGGCGAAGTGAGCCCCGCCGACCGCGCCGAACTGTGGGAGCGGGCCCAAATCGTCATCGCCACGCCCCAGGTCGTCGAGAACGACCTCGTTGGAAGCCGGGTCAGCCTCGCGCCGGTCACCCACCTCACCTTCGACGAGTGCCACCGCGCGACCGGCGACTACGCGTACAACTACATCGCCGAGCGCTACCATCAGGACGCCGAGAAACCCCTCGTCACGGGGATGAGCGCCTCGCCCGGCGGCGACAAGGACGAGATTCTGGACGTCTGCGAGAACCTCGGCATCGGAAACGTCGAGGTGATGACCGAGGAGGACAGCGACGTCGAGGAATACACCCACGACACCGAGGTCGAGTGGGAGCGCGTCGAACTACCCGACGAAATCATCGAGATTCGGGACGCGATAAACGAAGTCATCTCCGACCGACTTGAGAAACTGAAGACACTCGGGGTGATCAACACGACCCGGCCCGACGTCTCCCAGAAGGACCTCAACAAGGTTCGGGGTGAACTCCAGAAGCTCATCGACAACGACCAGTCGGAGGGCTACAAGGGGATGTCGGCCCACGCCGAGGTGATGAAACTCCGGCGGGCGGTCGAACTGGTCGAAACCCAGAGCGTCGAGGCGCTCCGGCGGTACTTCGAGCGCCAGCGCAACGCCGCCCGGTCGTCGGGCGCGTCGAAGGCCAGCCAGCGGTTCGTCTCCGAACCCAAGGTCCAGGAGGCGATGCGCCGGGCCGAGGACTACGACGGCCTCCACCCGAAGTACTCGCGGGCCCGCATCCGCATCGCCGAGACGCTGGGCATCGAGGGCGGCCAGCGGGTCATCGTGTTCACCGAGTCGCGGGACACCGCCGAGGCGCTGACCGAGTTCTTCGGCGCGCACTTCGACGCCCGGCGGTTCGTCGGCCAGGGCGACAAGGAGGGCTCCAGCGGGATGACCCAGAAGGAACAGCAGGAAACCCTCGACGCCTTCCGGGCCGGCGAGTTCGAGGTGCTGGTTTCGACCTCCGTCGCCGAGGAGGGCCTGGACGTACCCGAGGTCGACCTCGTGCTGTTCTACGAACCGGTTCCGACCGCCATCCGGTCCATCCAGCGCAAGGGCCGGACCGGCCGGCAGGCCGAGGGCCGGGTCGCGGTGCTCCTCGCGGAGGACACCCGCGACGAGGCGTACTTCTGGATCTCCAAGCGCCGCGAGGGCGAGATGGAAGAGGAGATGCGGAAACTGAAGGGCGTCGCCGACGAGGTCGAGGAGGAACTCGACGACTCCCAGCGCCAACTTGGCGACTTCGGCGGGTCGGACGGACCGGCGGGCGAGAGCGGCCGAGAAACCGACGTCGACCCCGGCCTGCAGACGTTCGTCGGAGACGATGAGGACGGCGACGACGAAGACGCCGAAGCGGAGGACGTCCAAGAGGAGCGCGGGACCGACGATTCCGCCGCGTCTCCGGATGCCGACAGCGCAGACGTCGACACCGAAGATACCGACGCCGCAGACGCCGAGACGGCCGCCGGGACCGAAGCGACGACTCGGACCGAGACGACCGCCCAGGCCGAAGACGCCGACGAGGAGGGCGTCGTCGCGACCGCGCGCCCCGACGACGAGAACGTCGAAATCGTGGTCGACCAGCGCGAACTCGACTCCTCCATCGCGAAGGACCTCTCGACCCGCGACGGCCTGACGACTCGCCTCGAAACCCTGTCGGTCGGCGACTACGTGCTGAGCGACCGCGTGGTGGTCGAACGCAAGTCCGTCTCGGACTTCCTGGACACCCTGACGGGCGGCGACCGCTCGATGTTCGAGCAGGTCGGCGACGCGACCCGCCACTACGCTCGCCCGGTCGTCATCTTGGAGGGCGACGGCCTCTACGAGGAGCGCAACGTCCACCCGAACGCCATCCGGGGCGCGCTGTCGTCGCTGGCGGTCGACTTCGGCGCGAGCGTCCTCCGGACCCGGAACCAGAAGGACACCGCCGACCTGCTGGAGGTCATCGCCACGCGCGAACAGGAGCGCGACGGCAGGGAGGTGTCGATGCACGGCGAGAAAGCGAGCAAGACGCTGGCCGAACAACAGGAGTACGTCGTCTCCTCCATCGCCGACATCGGCCCGGTGACCGCCCGCTCGCTGCTGGAGAAGTTCAAGACCGTCGAGTCGGTGATGACCGCCCGCGAGGACGATTTACTGGAAGTCGACGGCGTGGGGCAGGTGACCGCAGAACGGATTCGAGAGGTCATCGGGAGCGATTACGACCGGTAACGTCGCCACGCCGCGGTGAATCGTCCCGAACGTTCCGTCGGAACCGGGCGTTACCGTGCTAACCAACCCCACTCACGGGGGCGTAACGGTCGGTTTCGGGGGGCGTAGGGAGCGTATAACACATCGTTTTCGGGGAAAACCCAGCAGAACGGCGTCACCGAATTAAGAGGGTAGAGACCGAGTCGTTAGGTGAGGAGTAAATGAAAGCTCAACTGTCTTTCGGCGAGGACACGGAGAATACAGTCGATTCGCCGTACGGTACGCCGCGTCACGACACGGACGAACCCGACGACGAACGGACGTTCTACGGAGCGCCGCGACACGAAGTCGGCGAGAGCGGTGAGGAGCGGCGACTCTACGGCGAACCGCAGCACGAGCGTGTCGACCCCGAGGACATCCTCGACCCCGAGGTCGAGTTCGCGTCGGTCTGGCTGGGCGAGTTCGTCCGACCCGCCGGGCCGTCGCCGCGCTCGCGGACGAGGTTCGAACGCGCGACGACCGAGCGGCGCTAATTTCTCTCGATTTCCGAGCCGACGAGCGACGCCGACCGGGACCGACTTACGGAACGACGGTCACCGGGACGGCCTCT
This sequence comes from Halorussus vallis, assembly GCF_024138165.1. NCBI lineage: Archaea > Methanobacteriati > Methanobacteriota > Halobacteria > Halobacteriales > Haladaptataceae > Halorussus > Halorussus vallis. Next base: position 2,344,715 of record NZ_CP100000.1, read on the forward strand.
TCCTCGACGACCGTGTGGGCCGCACTTCCGAGAATGGCTCGTTCTATCGCGCTTCCCGAGCCGTGGTGGCCCATGACCACGTGGTCGTAGCCGCGCTCCTCGACCAGGTCGACGATGTCCTTGCCGACCCGGTCGGCGGGCCGGAACTCCAGACCCACGTCGGTCGAGAGTTCGGGTTCGCAGTCGACGTCCTCCTCGGCGAGCACCTCGCGGGCGCGCTCCAGGATGTCCTCGGTCGCGTCGGTTTCGCTGTCGGTGATGTGGACCACGTGGAGCGACGCGTCGAACCGCCGGGCGAACTCAACGCCGAACGACAGCGCCCGGAAACTGCACTCCGAACCGTCGATGGGAACCAGCACTTCCATGTCAACGGTCAGGACGAGCGCGGAGTTAACGGTTTTCCCGGGAGGGCGGCACGAGGCGAGAGTCCGGTCGGCGCGGCCGGTCAGCGGTTCGTCCGGTCGAGCGCCGCCAGCGCCTCGGCGGCCTCACGCGTGGCCGCGAGCAGTTCGCGCGCACGGGCCACGTCGTCGGTCGCCTCGGCGCGGCGGGCGAGGTCGGTCGCGGTCCGGACGAGCGTCGCGCGGGCCTCGCTCAGGTCGGCCTCGGCGTGCCTTTCCGGGCCGGCGTCGTCGGGGCGCGCCGACGCGCCCCGACGACCGGACGCGCCTGCGTGCCGGTGTCGAGCGTCCGAGCCGTGACGGTGTCGGCCGGCGGAGCGCCCCCGACGTTCGCGGGGCGCGCGACTCCCGTCGCCGGCGTCGGAGCGACCCTCGGCGTCGGTTTCGCCCCGCTGCTGTGACGGCGGTCCGGAGTGCGTGTCGGAACGGTCGGAGCGTCGTCCGGCCACCCGGACGTCGTTTATCTCGACGCGGGGTTCCTCGCCGGCGTCGGCGCCGTCGTGGGTTTCGTCGGCGGTGTCGCCGGATTCGTCGGCGTCCTCGCTGACGTCGGTCGCAGCGACGGCCTGGTCGGCGTCGACGGGGTCCGGTTCGTCGGCGGCGTCGTCGGCCGCCGCGGTCCCGGCGTCCGCCTCTGCGGCGTTCGCCGCCGCTTCGCCCGCCTGCTGGCAGGTCGGACAGAACTCCTGACCGTCGTAGCGGAAGATGGGGTCGCCACACCGGTTGCAGTGCTTGCCGGTCATGGTCGCGCCCTGGAGGAGGAGTTCGCTCATCCGGCGCGTGTTCTCGCGGTCCTTCTGGTCGGCCTCGTACTTCTCCCGGAGTTTCTCGCGTTCGGCCTCCTTGTCGAAGCCGGAATCGTCGCTGCTCATACTCGACCGGAGGTGCGCGGGCCGGAAAAATCCCACCACCCGCTCTCGACCTCGTGAGGTCGGCGACGGACGGCGGAAGTACGTCGAACGTCGAACGGCCAAACGTCGTCTGCCGTCCCGTACGGCCGTTTTTCGGTCGTTCCGAAGCGCTTAACGGGTTTGCGGGCGGGCTTTTACGTGGTATGACGAAAATCAGCGTGGTCGGCGCGGCCGGAACCGTCGGCGCCGCGGCGGCGTACAACATCGCGCTTCGGGATATCGCGGACGAACTGGTTCTCGTGGACATCCCCGACAAGGAGGACGACACGGTCGGGCAGGCGGCCGACGTCAACCACGGCGCGGCCTACGACGCCAACACGGTCGTCCGCCAGGGTGGCTACGAGGACACCGCCGGGTCGGACGTGGTCGTCATCACCGCCGGGATTCCGCGCCAGCCCGGCCAGACCCGCATCGACCTCGCGGGCGACAACGCGCCCATCATGGAGGACATCGGCTCGTCCATCGCCGAGCACAATGAGGACTTCGTGACGGTCACCACCTCGAACCCGGTCGACCTGCTGAACCGCCACCTCTACGAAACCGGCGACCGCGCCCGCGAGAAGGTCATCGGCTTCGGCGGCCGCCTCGACTCGGCGCGCTTCCGCTACGTCCTCAGCCGGCGCTTCGACGAACCGGTCCGGAACGTCGAGGCGACCATCCTGGGCGAGCACGGCGACGCCCAGGTGCCGGTGTTCTCGAAGGTCCGGGTCAACGGTAAGGACCCTGAGTTCGACGACGACGAGAAGGACGAGATTCTCGAGGAACTCAAGACCAGCGCGATGAACGTCATCGAGAAGAAGGGCGCGACCCAGTGGGGTCCTGCCACGGGCGTCGGCCACATGGTCGAAGCCGTCGTCCGGGACACCGGCGAGGTGCTGCCCGGTTCCATCACGCTCGACGGCGAGTACGGCCACGACGACGTCGCGCTCGGCGTCCCCGTCAAACTCGGCGCGGGCGGCGTCCAGGAGGTCGTCGAGTGGGACCTCACCGAGTTCGAGCGCGAACAGCTCGGCGAGGCCGCCGACAAACTCTCCGAGCAGTACGACGAAATCGCGTAATCGCCTGTTCGCAGTTCGGTGTGGACGCCGCGGCCGCAGCTCAGTTCGAACTCGTTTTCGCGTCGGCTACCGTCCCGCGGAGAGCCGACTACCGATTTTGCTCGGGAGTCCCGCCTCCTCGACGGCCGCCTGCACCGCCTCGATGTCGTACTCGACCCGGTGCTCCTCCACGGCGAGGGCTTCGAGGTCGAGTATCGCGTAGGCCGCGCGGGGGTCGCGGTCCCGGGGCTGGCCGACGCTCCCGGGGTTCATCACGACGCCCTCGTCGTAGACCTCGTGGTGCTGGACGTGGGTGTGACCCATCACGATCACGTCCTCGTCGCCGAGCAGGTCGGCCGAGAACTCATCGGGTCGGGTGTAGCGGTCGGGGTCGTCGGGGTGGCCGTGGACGACCTTCACCCGACCGTCGAACTCCCGGCGTTCGTCGGGGAGGGCCGCCAGCCAGTCCCGCTGGTCGGTCGAGAGCCGCTTGCGGGAGAGTTCCACACCTGCCCGCGCCATCGAGTTGAAACCGAACGAAGTACCCGAGGAAACCGCTCGGTCGTGGTTGCCCATCACGGTCGGAATTTCGCGGTCGCGGACCACATCGACGCACTCGGCGGGCCACGGGTTGTAACCGACGACGTCGCCCGCGCAGACGGCGGCGTCCACGTCGGGGAGGTCCGCGAGGACCGCTTCGAGCGCGACCAGGTTCGAGTGCACGTCCGAGAGGACGGCGACCTTCATGTCCGACGGTTCGGTCGCGCGAAACTTAGTAACCCGTCCCGCTCTCCGGGCCGAAACCCGCCGGCGCGAGCTATCGGTCGCCGTTCTCGACGGCGAACGCGAAGCCGTCGTCGGTGCGAGCGACGCCCGCCGCGCACACCGTGTGTTCGAAGTCGAGGTCGTACGCCTCGCCCGCGGCCTCGGCGGCCGTCTCGGCGGCGAAGTCGAACGATTCGGGGGCGTCCTTCTCGTAGGTCGCCACGAGGGTCGGCTCCGACACCTCGCGGACGAGCAGGGCGTCCTTTCGGACGGTGCCGACGTACGCCGAGTCGTCGGTCAGCACGCCCGCGATGCGGGGCGTGTCGTAGTCGTCCTTCTCGTAGTCGAGCGCCAGGAGGCTCTCGGCGAGGGCGTCGCGGGCGGGGTAGCTCAGTTCGAGTTTCTCGGTGACGGGGTCGACGTGCGAGCCGTTGCCGACCACCGCGGCGTCGGCGTTCGCCGCGCCGTCGGCGCGGCGAACGCAGTTGTACGAGATGTAGGGGTTGTCGGTTTCGGAGGCGTCTTCGGTCGGCGCGACGGTCAGGGCGTCGCCGCGCTCGACGACTTTCCGGTTCGGGAACGACCGCGAGGAGACTCGGTAGGCGGCGATGCTCGGGCCGACGACGACGAAGCGTCCGACGTACATACACGAACGTGCGCAACGAGCGTCCAAATACTCGTTGCTTTATGCACAGATGGAGCGACGCCGATGTCCGGTCAGACCAGCACCGACGCTCGGCCGGCGGCGATGCCAGAGATTGGCACACGGCGGCCGAACGCGCAACGCTTACAAGCCCCCGGCGTGTACGGAGGAATGCGAAGTTCCATGGGGTAGTGGCCAATCCTGTTGCCTTCTGGGGGCAACGACCCAGGTTCGAATCCTGGTGGAACTACTACCGATTCTCGCGTCGCTACTCGCCGAGCGTCGAGTCTCGCAGTTCGTGACGGGCGGGAAGGATTCGGCCTAATTCTCCGGCAGAACGGGTTCGCGTCGGTCGCACACGGACCGCGAACGCCGGGTCGAAAATCGTAGAAAGCCCCGGGCGGTCGTCGAACGTTACGACTCGGACGCGTCGAACTCGGCGGCGACGACGACCTGGCGCTCTCCGTCGGCGTCCTCACTGTCGGCGTACCGGAGCAGGTCGAACTCGTGACCGCCGATCTCCGCGCCCCGTTCGACCTCGAGCTCGCCGTCGAGGTCGTCCCACGACTCGGGGTCGTCGCGGCTCTGGTCGCTGTCGTCGTCCCGCATCGGTCGTCCGATGGGCGTCGAGCGAACGTCGTCTTCGATCTTCTCCGCGAAATCGATGGGGACGTAGCTATCGCCGCGCTCGTCGTCGTTGAAGTAGAGTCGGACGAGTTCGTTCGGCCCCTTCGACCACGGATTGACGACTCGGCCGTCGTAGTAGAGGTCGAAGCCCACGGCGTCGTCTGGCGTCCGGTCGCCGAGGTCCTCGATTTCGTCGTTGCGCTCGAACTCCGTCAGGTGCTGGATGTCGGATTCGCTTGCCATGGTTCGGTCTGTGTGAGCGTCTCAGTTTTCCGCACTCACGCCGCACCCCGAGTTAGGGGCCGGACGTGAATGAGCAGACGGGTTGCCAGTGCATGGCGGCTTAGAGTCCACGAGGCGGCCGAAATCGACGATTCACCGCGAACTGGAAGGTCGAACGAAAGGACCGAACGCGGCACTTCGGCGGCCATCGGTTATCGATTCGGAATCGCAAGAACGAAGAGCCGAACGGTGGAAGCCCCGAAGCGTCGGGTCGGGCGCGGAACGTGCGACTTAAATTCCTTCGAAAGAGCCGCCGCCCTCTCGCTATCAAACCCCTTCGTTTCCACTGGAAAGTACGGGCGGGCGGTCAGTTGGAGTTGACGTCCGACTCCTCGTCGACCGCGTTCTCGTCGAGTTCCCGCAGGTCGCGCTGGTCGTTGTACTCCTCGGGACCGGCGGCCTCGCCGGTGATCTCGTCGTAGACGGCCTCGCGGGCCTCCTCGGCCGACTCGAACCGCTCGTCGACGAGGCGGTCGAAGACGCTCCCGAGGCTCTCGGTTTCGTTCTGGAGGTCCAGCGGTTGGTCGCCGTACTCGGTGGCGAGTTCCTCGCTGGTCGCGGGGTACTTGTGCTCGCCGAGCATCTCGCCGGCCTCGCCGAGCATGGTTTCGACGCTCTCGGTTCGCTCGCGCTGTCGCTCGCGGGCGTTTCGCTGCTCGCGCTCGGGGTCTGGGTCGCGGTCGGCCATGTTCCGGGGTTGGGTCGTGAGACACGTAACCCTGCTGGCTACCCCGACGGCGCCGTCGGATTACCCCGCCGGGACCCCGTTCACTTCTCCACGTCGAGCAATGCGACCCGCTCGCAGACGAGGTCGGCGAGCGTCGCGTCGGTCGCGGCGAGTTCGGCGTCGCCGACGTCGAAGAACTCCCGGACGGCCTCGCGGTCGATTCGGTCGGCCCCGAGCGTCTCGGCCGGCGTCAGCAGGTCGCCGACCGCCGACGCGGCCGGCCGCGCAGCGGCGGCCGCGTCGGTTTCGTTCTCCGGGTGGACGACCACTGCGACGTCGTTTTCGCCCGACGAGACGCCCATCCGGAGCGCACGGTTGATCTGGCGGCGACCCGCGGCGTACAGCAGTATCTCGACCGCGCGGTCACGGGCGACGTTCTCGCCGCGGTCGAACGACCGGTCGGCGCGCTCGACCGCGGCGTCGAGGTGGTCGCGGCCGGCCACGAGGTCGGCGTCGAACGCCTGCACCGCGCAGTCGTACTCCTCACCGATGGCGGCGAGGTCGTCGAGGAAGGCGTCCACGTCGTCGACGTCGACGCGGCCCTCGACGACCTTCACGAGAAATCACCGAGGCTCTGCTGACCCTCGCCGTCGTCGGCGTCGGCGCTCGCGCTCGCCTCCGCAGAGGCCCGGACGCCCTCCAGGTCGACGTCCTTCCGGCCGACGTTCTCCAGAATCTTCTCGGCGGTCTTCCGGCGGCCCTTGAGCGCGCCGAGGACGACCGACTTGTCGGCGTCCCGAAGGTCGGCGCGGGACTCGATGCCCGCGTCGTAGAGGCGCCGGGCGCGCTTGCGGCCGACGTCGCGGACGCCCGCCAGGTCCAGCAGTTCCTCGTCGACGCCGTACTCGACGCGCTTTCGGGCCTCGCGGATGGCCGGCCCGGCGTCGAGGTCGAGTTCGGCCGCGAGTCGCTCGGCGGCGTTCAACAGCCACTCGGCGGTTTCGACCTTCCCGCGGATGTCGCCCGGGCCGACGCCGTAGCGCTCGGTGATGCGGTCCTCGTCGAGTTCGGAGGCCCAGTCTTCGAGCAGGCGGGCGGTCTTGAGTGCCGAGAGCCAGTCCTCGAAGGCGTGGTCCTCGAACTCAGAGGGCATCGACCCGAGGAACTCGGGTTCGCGCTCGTAGGCGAGTTCGGTGTACTCCTCGCGATCGCCCGACCGGAGGTAGAGCTCGTACATGTCCGGCGTGCGCGAGACGAGGTGGAAGAGTCCCATCGCCGTGGGACGGTCGTCGGCGTCCCGGAGGCCGTGAATTATCTCGGCGGCGCTCATCGGGTCGACGTAGAGCTGCGAAACCCGGTGGCCCAGTCCGGTCGCCCGGAGCCCACCGTCCTCGCGTTCGAGGAACTCGTTGCGTTCGAGGTACTCGAGGACGTTGTTCGTGACGGCTTCGAGCCGGCCGGTTTCGTCGGTCTGGGTCGCGTAGAGCGTGCGTTCGAGGAACTCCAGCAGTTCGTCCTCGGTGTCGGCGAACCCGGACGCGACCGTCGCGAGGATGTGGGTCCGGAGCGCGGGTTCGGCCGCGAGTTTCGACCGGACCGCCTCGGGGTCGGCCCAGACGTAGCGGTCGAACAGTTCGTCGAGTTCGTCGTGGCTGTTGGCGATGAGCACCGCCTCGCCGTAGGGGTCGAGGCCGGGTCGGCCTGCCCGGCCGAACATCTGGTGGACTTCGAGCACGTCGAGGGGTTTCATCCCGCCGACGTCGCCGTCGTAGCGCCGCCAGTCGCGGACGATGACCCGCCGCGAGGGGGTGTTGACCCCGGCCGCGAGCGTGGGCGTCGCGGAGATGACCTTCACGAGGCGGTCGCGGAAGGCGTCCTCGACCATCTCGCGGTGGTCGCTCGCCAGGCCGGCGTGGTGGAAGGCGGCGCCCTTCTCGACGGCGTCGGCCAGGTCGTCGCTGGTTTCGGTGTCGCTGACCGCCCGGATGTCCTCGGCGATCTCGGCGAGTTTCCTGCGTTCGTCGTCGTCGAGGTAGTCGCGGGTCACGTCCGAGAGGCGGCGGGCGGCCGCCTCGGCGTTGCGCCGGGAGTTGACGAACACGAGCGACGACCCGCCGTCGCTCAGGGTGTCCTCGACGAGCGCGGCGGTCGCCTTCTCGTTACCCCGGGAGATTTGGGTCTGGGAGCCGTCGTCGAAGTGGAGCGCCTGGCCGTAGAGGACGCCCGCCCGGAGGTCGATGGGTCGCCAGGTCGAGTCGACGAGTTCGGCGTCGAGCCACTCGGCGACCTCGTCGGCGTTGCCGACGGTCGCCGAGAGCGCGACGACCTGGAGCGCGGGGTTGAGCTTTCGGAGTTTGGCGAGGGTGACTTCGAGGGTCGGCCCCCTGTTTTTCGAGTCGACGAGGTGGACCTCGTCGGCGACCACGCAGGTCAGGTCGTCCATCCACTGGGCGCCGTTGCGCACGAGCGAGTCGACCTTCTCGCTGGTCGCGACGATGATGTCTCGGCTGGCCAGCCAGTCGCCGTCGCTCTCGTAGTTGCCGGTCGAGACGCCGACCGAGACGCCGAACTGCTCGAACTCCTCGAACTCGGCCTTCTTCTCGGAGGCGAGCGCCCGGAGCGGGACGATGTACAGCGCCTTGCCGCCGCGGGCGACGCTCGACAGCATGGCGAGTTCGGCGACGAACGTCTTGCCGCTCGCGGTCGGGACGCTGGCGACGACGCTGTCGCCGTCGGTGACGCCCGCCTCGACGGCCTCGGCCTGGGGCGGGTACAGTTCCTCGATTCCCTGCTCGCGGAAGTGGTCGACCACGCCGTCGGGGAGTCCGGAGAGGTCCTCGACCTTCACGGCGACCACCCACTTGCGGAGACGAAAGTACTCATTACACCGCCTTTGGCGCGTCTTCTGGTTTAAACTGTCGGGTCCGGGGTGAAGGTGAAGACGGAGTGGAGAGTGGCGAACGCTTCCCGAATCTTCGATTCGGCGTGCGCTGGCGCGGCCGAGGCGGTTTCGGCCGCGCCAATGCGCGCGAGGGATGAGCGAGTGAGCGGAGTCTTCGTGAGCGGAGCGAACGAAGGGTCGTCGGACCGAAGGTCCGACGGTGCGAACGAGTGAATCGGCTGGGGAGGCGTGTGGTTTGCGGTGGCGGTTGCGGTGCGGTACTCAGTTGTATCGTGCAAGTGGCGGTTGCTGTCGCGGTTGTGCTGGCTGTCGCGGTTGCGGTCGTTGTCGCAATTTCATTCCCGTACTTTCCGAACATCGGACAACCACCGACGAACTCCACGAACATCCGATGGACGACTCCGGCAGGAATTAGACCCCGCCCGCCCAACCCCGAGCCATGCGAATCGAGTTCGACCGCGACGTCTGCACCGGGATGTTCCAGTGCACCGCCGAGTGGGACGCCTTCGAGGAGAACCGCGACGAGGGCAAGGCCGACCTCCGGGACTCGGAGGAGAAGGACGACGAGTCGGACGTGTTCGTCCGCGAGATACCCGAGGACGCCGAATTCGACGCGAAGATGGCCGCCCGCGTCTGTCCGGTGGACGCGATTCGGGTGTACGACGACGACGGCTCTCAGCTGATTCCCTGAAACCGTCGCTACATCGCTCGTGGCGCGGCCAATCTCCAGTCGAAACGAAGGGGTTCGGGACGAGTTTCGAAGGTGATCGCCGAATTGAGCGTTCGGAAGTGAGCGTCGGAAGGGAGAAAACGTTCGGAACGCAGGTCCATCGCAACGGGAGGCGTTCAGGACGTTGCTGTCTTCGGAATTGGGGTTCGAAACGAGGACACCACCAGAACGTGAGCGCCGGCGTGCGGAGGCGCCGCTCTCGAAAAATCTGCGACGAAACGAAGAAAGTCGCCGACAGCGCGACGGCCGATTCGGGACTCACTCGGTCGTTCGATCCTCGGCGGCGGAGTCGTCGTCCTCCGCCACGTCGGGGTAGAGCTGTTCCTCCCATCCGTGCGCTTGACCGCGCACGTCCCAGTGGTCACTCATTTGAGGCACCTACTATCAAATTAACTCCGAGTGACTAAACCGTTATGCTGGACACGGAAAGGCATGTGCGAGGTGCTAACAAGGCCGAACCGGATGGTCAGTCGAACGTCTTCTCGGCCCACTTGACGGCGTATGCCGCGCCGTGGTCGCGGTACGCTTCGGTGTCGAGCGCCGCGAACGGCGCGGGTACGTCGAGGCCGTGCTTGACTGCGCTGCAGGCGAACTCTGCGGCGTCGGCGAAGTCGGTTTCGTCGCGGGCCATCGAGGCGGGGAGCCTCGACAGTCTGGGTTCGATACGCTCGCCGGCGTCGACCCAGGCCTCGTGGAGTCGCGGGCGAGGTTCGCTCCCGTCCTCGTCCCACTCCGCGAACGTCTCGCGCGTGTGGAGGCCGAGGTAGGCGTCGTAGAGCGCCGCGGCTATCTGGTAGACGCTCCCCGAGTCGAAGGGGAGCGCCGCGTCGAGTTCGCGGTACCGTTCGCCGAAGAACCCGAGGAAGTGTTCGGGGTGTCCGGTCCCGACCCCGACGAGCGCCTCGGCGACGAGGAAGTCGACGAACGTCCCGGGCGACCCTTGGACTCGCGCCTTCACGAGGACGACCGGCGGGGCGGTCTGGCGGGTCCAGGCGACGCTCCCGTCGCCCGGCATCCCGACGGTGAAGTCCGACGAGGCGAACCGCCGGAGGAGCGCGGGCACATCCTCGGGAAGCCACTCCTCGGGGTACGACAGCGGGTCGAGGGCGTCCACGAGCAGGCCGAGGTCCTCGGCCTGCGCGGGCGCGAGCGTCTCGAAGTCCGACCCGCAGTCGAGGACGACGGCGTCCGGGGCGTGGGCCTCGCGGACCCCCGCCACGTCCTCGGGGAGCGAGCGTTCCTCGAACATCAGGCCGCCAGATAGATGTTCAGGAGCAGTGCGACCGCAAGCACGGCCGTGAGGCCGACCGTTCCGACCACGATCTTCGTTGGCGTACTCATGGTCGGTGATTCGAGCGCGAGCGTTTAAAATACCTAGTTTCGCTTCCGTCAGTCCGCCCCGGCACCGACCCCCGACTCGCGAGCGATTCGCTTCCACTCCCCGGACCAGAACCTGACGACGTTGACGACCGCCCGGAGGTACATGTCGCCCAGGATGGCGACGTACACCGCGAGGAGGCCCCAGCCGAGTCCCGGCGCGAACCGCCAACTGGCGAGTTCGAACAGCGCGACACCGGGTGCGACCGCGAGGAGCGCGACCGGGAGCTTGAACAGGTACGTCCCGGCGAACGCGCCGTAGAAGGGCCAACTCGTGTCGCCCGCGCCGCGGAGTCCGCCGCGCATGGTCCGGGAGACGCTGAACGCCGCGACGCCGAGGCCGAAGACCCGGACGAACTCGACCGTGAGGTCGACGTGCTCGGTGCCGAACGCGACGGCGACGGGTCGGGCGGCTGCGAACAGCACCGCGCCGATGAGCAGTTGCGTGACGAGCGCGATGCGGAGGGTCTGCCAGCCGTAGTCGGTCGCCTCCTCGTCGTCGCCCGCGCCGATGGACTGGCCGACGAGCGTCGAGGAAGCCGTCGAGTAGCCCCAGGCCGGCATCAGCGCGAGCAGCATCACCCGGCGACCGATGGCGTAGGCCGCGACGACGGGCGTTCCGAGCGTGGTCAGCACGAGCAGGAAGGGGAAACGTCCGAGCGTGCGCGAGAGCCGCGTGCCCGCCAGCGGGAGGCCGACTCGGACGATTTCGCGCGCGATATCGGCGTCCCACTGCTCGCCTCCGAGCGGAAAGCGAACCGAGTAGCGTCCAGACACCAGCGCGGCCGTGAACAGCGCGGCCGCGAGCGTGTTGGCGAGGGCGGTTCCCCACGCCGCGCCCGCGACTCCGAGCGACGGGAACGGCCCCCAGCCGAAGATGAGGACGGCGTTGAGTACGATGTTGGTCGGGAGCGTGAGCAAGCGGACGTACATCGGCGTCCGGGTGTCGCCGACGCCGGCGAGCGCGCGGGCGGCGATCATGCTCCAGAAGCGAAACGCCACCGAGAGCATGATGATGCGGAGGTAGGTCGCGCCAAGTTCGACGACCGTGGGGTCGTCGGTCAGCACGGTGAGCATCGGTTCGGCCCAGACCCACGTCGCGGCGGTGATGGGGAGCGCCATGGCGAGCGCGAGCCACAGCGACTGCTTGATGGCGAAGTTGGCCTTCGCGTGCTGGCCCGCGCCCTCGAAGCGCGAGACGACGCTGATGGTGCCGCTGGTCAGCGCCAGCGAGAGGCCGAACGGGATGAAGAAGTACTGGAAGCCGAGTTCGAGCGCCGCGACCGCCTGGGCGCCGAGCGCCCGGCCGACCATGAAGAAGTCCGCGACCCGCAGTAGGGTGCGCATCCCACCGGTGACCATCACGGGCACCGCGAGGTCGAACGCCTCCTCGCCCTTCTCGCGGTCGAGCAGGCCGAGCGCCGCGAGCGCGGCGGGAAAGAGGAACGCGACCCGCCGTGCCCGGCGTTTGGCACCCTCGAACATCGATTACGGTAATTTCGAAGGCGGTTGTAAACAGTGTTGGCATCGCCGACGCGATTGGTGGTATCGAAGGCGGTGTGGCGCTGGCCGGCGTCGAACGGGGTCACGGAGCGGGGCGGTCGTCCGTCACACCACGGGATGGTCCCGGCTTCGGATTTAAAGCTCGGGGGACGATTTCGGGTCGAACGCAAAGTTCGATTTTCCACCCCGGCGCGCGCTGGCGCGACCTCGTGTCGCGCCATCATCGTGCAAGGGATGAGGACCACAGATTGCGAACGCAGTGAGCAATCGAGGACCGCAGTCGGCTGGGGAAGCGCGTGGCGGTTGCGGTTTCAGGGCGCGAAGCGCCCGCACCAGAGTTAGAGGCGGTAAACGCACCAGTAGTGGAAGATGCGCTGAGGCCGAGTCGCTACGGCGACTCGGCCTCAGCGCGTGCCCTTTTTTGGTCCAGATTTTTTCGAGGAGTGGTGGCTGCCGGGTCTGTGGCCCGGCAGCCACCCGACGAAGAAAAAAGGTGGGAACGAAAGCTGGGTGCTTAACGGTCGCCGACGCGCTCCCAGGCGTCGGGAACCTCGATGACGTACTTGCCGTCTTCCCGCAGCGAGATGATGTACTCCTCGCGTTCGTACAGTTCCATCAGATTGAGTTCGTACTGGCCGGGGTTGACGATGCGGATGCTCTCGAACTGGCTGTTGAGTTCCTCGCGGAGTTCCTCCAGTCCGGGGTTGTGGTCGTCGGGCGCACTCACGACGTTACCCTCCGTTTCGGGTGCGTCGCCCTCGGCGACCCCGCGTCGCTCGCCTGGGTCCGGGAGTTCGTCCCTGGTGACCACGTCCCGGCGCGCACTTGCCTGCGCGGTGTTCTCCGCGTCGTCGAGGTCGGCACCGCCGACCGCGCCGCGGTTCGAATTCGCGGGGGCGTCCCGCGACGCGGCGGCGTTTCGACTCGAAGCGGAGGGGTCGTCGTCGCCGCGCTGGCTCACCCACTCGCGGACGGTGGCCGCCGCGCGGTTGACCGCGTTCGACGTCCCGCCGGTGTCGGCGCTCGACCCGGCGTCCCGTCGGCCCGCGTCGCCCCTCGTTTCGGGTGCGTCGCGTGCTCGCCCGGTCGCGTCGGGCGAGCGCTCCGGCGCTTTCTTCGGTTCGGTTCCGCCCGCCCTGGCACCCCCGGCTCCCGCTCCTCCGTCGTCTACGGCTCCCGCCGGCAGGAACTGGAACTTGTTCCCGCCGCAGTCCGGACAGCCCGAGAGCATCTGCTTCGAGCCGTCGGCGAACGTCCGCCCGCAGGTGGTGCACTGGTGGGGCATTATTTGCGGGACACGAGCGCGCTGATGAGGTTCTCGTCTTTGTGGAGCGTCTCTATCTGGTTGGCCGGACCGATGACCGTGAGCTTCTGGGTCGACTCCTTGCCCATCAAGCGGTCGAGGAAGCTCTGGTCGGCCGTCTCCGAGCGCGGGTACGTCTCTATCTCGATGCCGTTGAACTCGTCGGGGGAGATCTCGGTCATCGTCACCTCGATGAGTTTGCTCTCCTCGTCGGGCGAGAGGCCCGTCTCGAGGATGACGATGTTGCCCTCGCGGACGCCGTCGAGTATCATCCGTATCTTCTCCATGCTGGCCATGCCGGCCATCCGGTCGGCGCCGATGAGGTCGATCTGCACCCCGTTGTTCGCGTCGTCGTTGGTAACTTCAGGCATGATATCACCCGAAGTAGTCCGCGACTTTGTCGTACACTTCGTCCATGTTGTCGCCTTCGAGCGCCGAGAGCGGAATCGTCTCGTGTTGCGGGAACGCGTTGCGAATGCGCTGGACGCTCGAATCCTCGAGGTCGGTCTTGTTGGCGAGAATGAGGACCGGGAGGTCTTGACTCTCGATGATGCCGATGAGCATCGTGTTGACCTGCGTGAACGGGTCGGTGGTGCTGTCGAGCACGTATATGACGCCGTCGACGTCCTCGCGGAGCCAGTGCATCGCCTCCGCGACGCCCTCGGTGGCCTCGCGGGAACGACGGACGGCGTCGTCCTTCTGCATGTCGTGGTCGAGGAACTCCTCGTAGTCCACTTTGGTGGTGACGCCCGGGGTGTCGACGATGTCGATGGTCACCGTCCGACCGTTCCGTTCGATTTCTACGTTCTCCTTTCGCCGAGCGCGTCGGGTTTCGTGTGGAATATGGCTCTCCGGACCGATAGCGTCGCCCGTCCAGTCGCGTGCGATGCGATTGGCGAGCGTCGTCTTACCGGCGTTCGGAGGGCCGTATATACCGATGCGCTTGGGCTCTTGCGCGGAGAAGAGCTTTTCCGTGACACGTGAGATGCTGTCTTTGAGTCCAGTGAACAGTCCCATCCTTACCTCCCAGACCCCGTTAGCGGCGTTAGAAACCGTAGAGGGGGCTGTTGCGCGAACAACTTTATCCCACCTACTTAAATCTACGTCAGACGACGTTCGCGAAAAATGACGTGTCCGAACGGATGTAAATAGCAGGCGTAAGAGGAGGACGTCGATTTCCATCGGTGGCCGTGACGGCCGCGGCGCGGGTGGTTCGTTTCGAAAGGGGTCGCGGCCGCTTCGTTTCGGGTCCGTCGTCTCCGTATCGGTATTCCCTCATCTTCCCTTACGCCACCTCTCTTCTCACGTCATACCTCTCGTTTCGGTACGACCCAATCCCCTCCGTTTCGGGTTGAGCGGGACGTTCGAGTCCATAACGACTCTAGTCGGGAGAGACGAACGACTCAGCACCGTAAGCGCTCGAAGCGGTGGATTTCCAGTCGAAACAGAGGGGGTGTTCTTCCACAGATACGTCGTTCCGGACCTCTCGCGGGGAACTCGAAACGGTGTCGACTCGGATGATTTCTCGGCGGTCGTTGATCGTCGCGATGACAACTCGATTGGACCATGGTATGAATTACCTCTCGACGATTGCTCGAGTGACAGGGGGAAGGGGTGGCCGTTCCCCACCCCCACCCCTTTGTTTCGTGTGGAGAGGGCGGAAGACGGGGTGGGGTGGGCGTAGTTGCGACTGCTGTCGAGAAGCGATCAGATACTACAACATAACCAAGCCAAAAAATAAACCCTTATTCTTGGTCTACGGGTATGGTTGTATTCCTATTGGTATAAAGGTTCGTGTTGTAGAGTCGGGTCTGCCCACCCCTCCCCTCCGTGCCGTTCCACCCGAAACGAAGGGGTGGGGGTGGGGCAACGTCACGACACCCTTCGTCGATGGATCGTCAGCCGCCACCGACTCACCAAAACCCCACTTCGAACGAGTCCAACCGCGTCCGAGACGAATTCGAGTTCCCTGTTTCGTCTTCAGAACGTCCTCCGGTTACCTTCTATCGAGAAGTTCGTTGCTCCGAACTACCTAACCCGGCGAAGCGACGGTAGAGCAAACATAAAATCGATACCTGCTCGACGGAGAACGGACGAAGAAGTAACGCACGAGAAACGAAGGGGGAACGACGCCTCACTGCATGAGAAGAAAAATTAGCCGAGTGGGAAAGTCTAGCGACGAACTCGACGTCGGTGGCCTCGAAGAACGGCCCCGAGAACTGCGGGCCGTCCGACCCCACGTATCCATGACTCGCTCGACTCGAAACGAGGGGGATGGGGGTCCCCACTCGATTGGCCGACACCGTGTGACTCGTACGTCTCTCGACCGAGTCGGGGAAGAAGGAGTTCAAACCGGAGAAGTTCGGGGTCGGTTCCTCTTTCGACTCGAACCGACACCCTTGGGGTTCGGAACCTTTGCAGGCGCGAAACTCGTCCGCTGCTGTGACTTCATCGGACGGTAATCGAAACGCGTCCGCGAGCGACCGCGGGCGACCTCGGTCGGCGTCGATCACCGGCGGAATCCATCGCGTTTCGCCGAAACGGTTCGTCGCTCCTCATCGACTTCGGACGTCCGATTTTCACATCATCTTCGTCCCAAGAACGACGCAGTCGAGGTTCGCACGCGTAGTAACACTAGTGATCCGATGACTTCGTGGCGCAGTGACTTCGCGACGTTCGTATCCGTAACTCTGCGCTGTCAGTCTGCACTCGCCTCCCTGTGTTCGGACGTGACTCGTCGACCTTCCGTCTTGCCTGCCATCTTCGTCTCAGTCGGGGGGAGTTTCGATCGGTCGAGTCGGCTTTCGGTTCGGAGTAAATAGCCCGAAATCGAGCGATTCATCGCGACCGTTCGACCGAGCGACGGAAATTTTCCGCGACTATCAATTCCGAACTTTGTGCCTACGGCGTCTCTCCTGCTTCCGGAGTTCTATTCCGACGGATTCGCTTAGAAGAAGAAAGAGTTTAATACCCTTCCCGACCTTTGGTTCTCTTGCATCAACTGGACGCGCTCGCGCATTCTCCCCCGTATATTCCCGGCGCTCTCGGTCGGTTTCGTCGGAATTCTGCTGCGCGCCGCGCGTCTCCACATGAAACAAAGGGGTCGAAACGAACGCATGACCGACGAAGATACCGAACCGACGGACGACGCCGTCGACGTCGACGCAGACCGAAGTTTCGACAACGTCGGCCTGGACGACGTCGTGCTTGACGACGACGGTGAGCAGGGTCTGTTCGACGACCTACTCAGCGGCGAACCGATTTTCGAGAACAAGGAGGTGCTGCGGCCGTCGTACACGCCGCACGAACTCCCCCACCGGAAGGACCAGATCAACAACATGGCGACCATCCTGGTCGCCGCGCTCCGGGGCGAGACGCCGTCGAACATCCTCATCTACGGCAAGACGGGGACCGGCAAGACCGCGAGCGCGAAGTTCGTCAGCAAGGAACTCGAGAGCACGTCGCAGAAGTACGACGTGCCCTGCAACGTCGAGTACATCAACTGCGAGGTCACCGACACGCAGTATCGGGTGCTCGCCCAACTGGCGAACAAGTTCATCGAGAACAACCGCGAGTACCTCGCCGACCGTATCGCCGAACTCGAAGACCTCCGCGAGGCGGTCGACGACGGCGCGGCGACGCTCGACGACACCGAGTTCGACTCGCTGGAGGCCGTCGACGCTCGCATCGGCGAACTCGAGGCCGACCGCGACGAGATGGAGTCGGTGCCGATGACCGGGTGGCCGACCGACCGCGTCTACAGCACCTTCTTCGAGGCGGTCGACTACGAGGAGCGCGTGGTCGTCATCATGCTCGACGAGATCGACAAACTGGTCGAGAAGTCGGGCGACGACACGCTGTACAACCTCTCGCGGATGAACTCCGAACTCGACAACTCCCGGGTTTCGATCATCGGCATCTCCAACGACCTGAAGTTCACCGACTTCCTCGACCCCCGGGTCAAGTCGTCGCTCGGCGAGGAGGAGATCGTCTTCCCGCCCTACGACGCCAACCAGCTCCGGGACATCCTTCAGCACCGCGCCGACGTGGCGTTCAAGGCCGACGCGCTCAGCGACGACGTGATTCCGCTGTGTGCGGCGTTCGCGGCCCAGGAACACGGCGACGCCCGGCGCGCACTAGACCTGCTTCGGACCGCGGGCGAACTCGCCGAGCGCGACCAGGCCGACGGCGTCAACGAGAAGCACGTCCGGAAGGCCCAGGAGAAGATCGAACTCGACCGCGTCGTCGAGGTCGTCCGCACCCTTCCCACCCAGTCGAAACTGGTCCTCTTCTCGATCATCTCGCTGGAGAAGAACGGCGTCCACAACATCAACACCGGCGAGGTGTACAACATCTACAAGCGTCTCTGCGAGGAGATCGACGCCGACGTGCTGACCCAGCGCCGGGTGACCGACCTCATCAGCGAACTCGACATGCTCGGCATCGTCAACGCCGTGGTCGTCAGCAAGGGCCGGTACGGCCGGACGAAGGAGATCAGCCTCTCGGTGCCCATCGACGAAACCGAGGCGGTGTTGATGTCCGACTCCCGGCTCGGCGACATCGAGAACATCCAGCCGTTCGTCCAGGCGCGCTTCGACAACTGAGCCGAATCGGGACCGAGCCGGGAATCCGAACTGGAAAACTGAGCCGAGACTTCTCGACGAGAAACGAAGGGCGAGTACCGACTGCGCCGGCGAGCGCGAGCGGTGCGAGGCGAGGACCGGAGGCTACGGGTTGTAGACCGTGCGTTGCAGGAAGGAAGTTAACAAGCCGAATTACGCCGGGGAGGCGCCGACCGTTGCGGGTGTGCCGACCGTCGCGGGAGTCCAAGTCGTTCCGGGGGAGATGTACGCCGCGCCGGAGAATTTCAGGCGGACCCACCCGAGGTACGGAATGCGGATTTCGGCCGTGCCGCGGACCCAGCTCGGTTTGACGGGCGCGCTGATGTCCATCGGTTCGACCTGGTCGTAGTGCTGGTTGTGGTCGCCCTTCGTGATGAACCCCGCGTTCGGGGCGGGGCAGTTCGCGAGTTCGTCACAGCTGTCGACGTTACTTCCGATGAACTCCTTGTTGGCCTCGTCGTACCAGTTCTCGCCCTGGTTGACCCAGAACCTGGCGCGGTGGATTATCGGCGTCTCGTACCCGTGACCGTCTGGTTCGTAGATTATCACGTCGCCGTAGCTGTTGAACTTCCGGTAGCCAGCGTCCTTCCCGGCCTGATAGGTCACCACTCCCGTCCCGTCGTGGGCGGCGGCGGGCGTGAGCCGATGTTCGTCCATGATGAACACGAGGTCGCCCTTCACCATGTTGGGCTCCATGCTCCCGCTCTCGATGGCGACCATCGGCGGCCAGACGCCGCTGACCGCGAACAGGATAGCGCCGATGGCGATGACGATGGCGGCGCTACTCAACATCTCGCGGACGAACACGACCGCCTCGTTGTCGCTGTCGCGGAACCGCCGGACGTACCCCAGTGGCCCCGACTCGTCTGCGCTCCGTTCTCTGCCGCCGCCGTCGAACCGCGTTCGACGGGGTTCCTCGTCGTCCGGACCGTCGCTGTCCGACGAGGGACCGTCTCCGGGAGAACTCATTCGGACCTACCTTACCGTTCCGCGGATGTCAATTTTCCGGGTGCGGGACGTGGGTGACGAACCTGTTCGTCGAGGCGTCTCGGCCGCGGCGTCGTCACGCCGACCGGAACGTTGGGATTCCGGCCACGTTAGGGTTCGATTGCGGAGTCGCGGCCGAATCGGACGTCGGCGTTCGACCCGAAACGCTCGGCGGCAACGGTCCGGCACGTTTTTGATTGGCGCCCGATTCTGAGGGAGTGTGCCGATGGAGACGCCCGGTCGTATCGTCAGCGAACTCACCAGTCGCGGCTACAACGCCGACCGCGAGGCGGTGACGCTCCTCGCGGGCGCCGACGACCCCGCGGGCGCGCTCGAAGCCGCGGTCGAGCGCGCGCCCGCGGACGCGTTCAAACTCTCGGCCGACCACGTCCGTTCGATTTTGGAGGAGATGGGCAGACGCCCCTCCCCGGTTTCGAATGGAGCCGATTCTCATTCGAACGCCGAGACGACGCGGGCCTCTCCAGTAGAAACGAAGGGGGTCGAAAACGGCGCCGGCGGCGTCGCATCGTCGAGCGGCCGAGCGGCCGAGGTCGGTTCGGCCGCGGCGACCGCCGCGGCGGTCGCCGCGGCCGATTCGCCCGGCGACGCCGCAGACCCGTCGGACCGCGCGCGGTCGGACGAGTCGGCGGGGGCCTCCGTGTCGGACGACGGCCGAAATGCGAGCGAGTCCGGCGATGCCGCCGCCTCCTCGCGGAACCCGAGGTTCGACCCGGAGACCGACATCGACGGCGATGTCACCGGCCAGAGCACGGGCACCGGCGAGTACGACGACTTCGTGCAGGTGTTCCGCGACCGGTTCAAGCGACTCTCGAAGCAGTTGCGCTCGCGGGTCAACGCCCGGCCCACTTCGGCGGTTCGGAAGATGCCCGGCGGCGGCGACACCGCCATCGTCGGCATGGTCAGCGACATCCGATCGACCGCCAACGGCCACTGGCTCATCGAACTCGAGGACACGAGCGGGACCTTCCCGTGTCTCGTCATGAAGGACCGCGAGTTCGCCGACGCGGTCGACGAACTGCTGTTCGACGAGGTCATCGCGGTCGAGGGGACGCTGTCGAACGACAACGACGACGGGGACGGCATCCTGTTCGTCGACTCGCTGTACTTCCCCGACGTGCCCCGGACCTACAAACCCTCGACCGCAGACCGCCACGTCCAGGCGGCGCTCATCAGCGACGTCCACGTCGGCAGTCAGGAGTTCATGGCCGACGCGTGGTCGCGGTTCGCGAACTGGCTCCACACCGAGGAGGCCGAGCGCGTCGAGTACCTGCTCATCGCCGGCGACATGGTCGAGGGCGTCGGCGTCTACCCGAACCAGGACGAGGAACTCGATATCATCGACATCTACGAGCAGTACGAGGCGTTCTCGGAGTACCTGAAAGAGGTGCCCGGCGACGTGGAGATAATCATGATCCCGGGCAACCACGACGCGGTTCGCCTCGCCGAACCCCAGCCCGGATTCGACGAGGAACTGCGGGACATTATGTCAGTCCACGACGCCCACATCTCGGCCAACCCCTCGACGGTCACCGTCGAGGGCGTCGACGTGTTGATGTACCACGGCGCCTCGCTCGACGAGGTCATCGCCGAACTCCCCGAAGAGAAGGCGAGCTACGACGAACCCCACAAGGCGATGTACCAATTGCTGAAGAAGCGCCACGTCGCCCCGCAGTTCGGCGGCAGAACCCGCGTCGCTCCCGAGGAGAAGGACTACCTCGTGATGGACGACGTGCCGGACGTGTTCCACACCGGCCACGTCCACAAACTCGGCTGGGGGAAGTACCACAACGTACTCGCGGTCAACTCCGGGTGCTGGCAGTCCCAGACTGACTTCCAGAAGTCGGTGAACATCGACCCCGACGCCGGGTTCGCGCCCATCCTCGACCTCGACACGCTCGACATGACGGTGCGGCAGTTCTCGTAACGGGCGCGTCGCGGATATGCGCGGAGCTTCTTCCGCCGTCGAAACGCGCGCAATCCCCGACGCGACGCGTCGGGGATTGCGCGTCTATTTCCAGTCGAAACGAAGGGGTTTCGACCGAGAGAATTCGACTCGCTTCAGACCCGAGGCGGGTCGAGGCGGTACTTCACGGTCTGGTCGTTCTCGAACCGTGGGCCGGTTCCGACGTCCTCGAACCCGGCGGTTTCGACCACCTCCCTGGTTTCGGCCTCGCTCTCGGGGACCAGCACCTCGACGGCCATCCCCTCCTTACGGGCGAACCGCGTCGGCTCTTCGAGCAGGCGATTCCGCGCGTCGGCCGACCCGCGGAGGTGGGTGACCAGTACGGATTCGGTGTCTGCGTCGAAGCCGACGAACCCGACGATGTCGGGGTCCTCGTCGTCCGCGTCGTCCGATTCAGCTTCGGCGACCCGGACGGTTCGGTCGTGAATCACGTTTCGCATCACCTCGGCCGGGGTGTCCGCGAGGTCGCCGAGTACCTCCTCGTCGTCTTCGACCGCGTCGCGTACGCGCATTGTTCACACTTCGAACGCGCCGAAGTTAAAACTCGCGGACGGCGGCGAGGCCGAATCGAGACACGAAACGCGAGACGGGGGACGGGGACCCGCCGGCGGCGTCGCTCCGACGCGTAGGTTCTTGGCCGTCCGGCCCATAACTGCGCCCATGGCTGACACGGGGAGCGACGGGGGAGACGCAGGTCCCAGCGGGGACGCTGGCGGCGGTAGCATCGTCGAGAGCGACAGGGACGCAGGCCGCGGTGACGACCGGGGCGACGGGGGCGCGCGCGACGACCTCTGTGACTTTTGTCGACTTCCGTGTTCGAAGGGGACGGTGACGGCCGAACACCAGTCGACCGTCTACGAGTTCTGTTCGGACACCTGCCGGGAGGCGATGGCCGAGAGCGACCGGGTGTTCACCGAGTACCACGGCTTCCGGCGCATCCGAACCGGCGTCGAGGGCCTCGACCGGTTCCTCCCGCAGGGGTTCCCCCGCAACTCCTTCGTGCTCCTGTCGAGCGACGAGGGGTCGCGGGACACCGCGCTACTGGCCGAACTCGTCTGGCGCGCGCTCGAACGCGACGAACCTGCGGCGTTCGTCACGTTCACCGAACCGCCCATCTCGGTGGTCGAGCAGTTCCTCTCGCTCGACTGGAACGTCCTGCCGTATCTGGAGGCCGACCAGTTACACATCCTCGACTGCTTCACCTACCGGGTGAGCAACCGCGAGCGGATGTTCGAGCGGATGAACGAGTGGAACCGCCACCTCCACCGCATCACCGCCGACGCGACCCGGACCATCCGAGACCCCAGCGACGTGAGCGAACTTCAGAACAAACTCGACAACTGCCTCGAAGCGCTGGGCATGAGCGACCGCGGCATCGTCGCCGTCGACTCGCTGACGGAGTTCGGTACGCTCGTCCAACCGGTCCAGGCCTACAACTTCGTCAAGGACGTCCGGGCCGACGTCTGCAAGGGCCGGTTCGTCCCCATCTTCGCTGGCGGGACCGTCGCGGGCGGGTCCGAGGCTCCGCCCCGCGAGATGTTCCCCCACGACCTCGGCTACGCCGTCGACGGCATCGTGGACCTCCAACTCAACGGCGACATCGTCGAGGACACGCTCATCAAGCGCGCCCGCATCCGGAAGATGAACGGCGTCCTGGCGATTCCCGAGTGGACGGCCTACGAGTTCACCGCCGGCGACGGACTGATCGCGTTCGACCCGCTGGAGGAGATAGAGCGGGCCTACGAACGCCGCGAGGACGACCGCGCCGAGTCGCCGAACGAGCGGTTGAGCGACTACGTCGACGCCGACGCGGCCGGTCCGCAGTCGAACGGGTACGAGAACTCCGGACGAGGAACCGGGGAGCCGAGTCCCGAAGCGACAGAGGCCGACAGCGGTGACGGGAGCCGCGACGCCGGCGGCAGGGAGTGAGGCGTCCGGTTCTCGCTCGGACGCGTCGGACGACTCACACTCGCTGGCAAGCTTCTCACACATGAAAGCAGTTATCTGCGCCCCAGAGTTACCCACTCACATGCTCAGTCGTCACGTACGGGGGTTCTCGGAATCGAAGGTGGTCGCATGCGCGTAGTCGCGAAGTTCGGCGGGACGAGTCTCGGCACCGGCGACCGAATCAATCGCGCGGCCGACTCGGTGGCCGACGCCGTCTCGCACGGCCACGAGATAGCCGTCGTCGCCAGCGCGATGGGGAGCACGACCGACGACCTCCTCGACGAGATTCAGTTCGACGCCGCGGAGGCCGACCGCGCCGAAATCGTCAGCATGGGCGAGCGCACCAGTGTCCGGATGCTGAAGGCCGCCCTCGCCGCCCGCGGGGTCGACGCGCTGTTCCTCGAACCCGGCGGCGACCGCTGGCCGGTGTTCACCGACGAGCGCGGCGAGGTCGACGCCGAGCGGACTCGCGAGGCCGCCGCCGAACTCGCCGCCGACCTCGACGGCGTGGTGCCGGTCATCACCGGGTTCCTCGCGGAGGGGCCGGACGGCGGGGTCACGACGCTCGGCCGCGGCGGGTCGGACACCACGGCCGTCATGCTCGGTAACTACATGGACGCCGACGAGGTGGTCATCGTGACCGACGTCGAGGGCGTCATGACCGGCGACCCCCACGTCGTCGAGGGCGCGCGGAACGTCGCCGAAATCTCGGTCGACGAACTCCGCAACCTCTCGTTCCGCGGCGCGGAGGTCGTCGCCCCGAGCGCGCTCTCCTACAAGGACGACCGCCTCGACGTGCGCGTCGTCCACTACCAGCACGGCGACTTGCTGGCGGGCGGCACCAGCGTCGTCGGCGAGTTCGAGAGCCTCATCGACATGCGCGAGGAGCCGCTTGCCTGCCTGACCGTCGCCGGTCGGGCCATCCGCAACCAGCCGGGCATCCTCTCGGAGCTGTCGACCGCGCTCGGCGAGAGCGACATCAACGTCGACGCCGTCGCCAGCGGGATGGACTCGGTGACCTTCTACGTCGACGCTGAGGAGGCCGAGCGCGCCGAGAACATCCTCCACCGCGAGGTCATCGACGTCGACGCACTCTCGAGCGTCACGGTCGACGACGACGTCGCGGTCATCCGGGTCACCGGGGGCGAACTCCCGAACCGCGCGGGGGTCATCCGCGGACTGGTCGACCCCATCTCGGACGCCCGCATCACCATCCACGACCTCATTACCAGCGCGACCAGCGTCGCGGTGTTCGTCGACTGGAACGAGCGCGAGCGCGCGCTGGAGATCATCCAGGACGAGTTCTAGCGCCCACCTTTTTTTCTTCGTCGGGTAGCCGTGAGCGCCTTCGGCGCTCCGGCTACCGCTCCTCGAAAAAAGCTGGACCAAAAAAGGACACGCGACTGTGCCGAGACGCGATGCGTCTCGGCACAGTCGCATCTTCGACTATTTGGTGCGATTTCTGCACTCGTACTGGTGCGGGCGCTTCGCGCCCTGCCGACCGCCACCGCACCGCGACAGCCACACGCCTCCCCAGCCGATTCCGTCGTGCCCTGTGGGCACTCAGTCATCCCTCGCGCGAAGAAGGTGCGGCCGAAACCGCCTCGGCCGCGCCAGCGCGCGCCATGACTCTCGGCTCACCAGCGTCCGAATTGCGACTCCTCCGCCACTGTGCGAACCGTTCCCGCAATCCTTTTCACCGATTACCGTCATCTATCGGGTATGCCATCCGAACCTCGGACCGGCGGTATCGCCGACCAGCCACGGCTTCGCGCGAGGTTCGGCTTCTTCTTCGCGGCCTGAGAGCGGCGGACTCCTCGGTACTCGAAACGGGCGCCGGGGACGAAACCGCTCTTCGCGCGGCGAGTCCACGCATTCGCCGCGCGAATCACGAAGCGTCCGGTCGGAGTATTCGGGACGAAACCCCCGAGACGTTCGACCGCGCTTCAGAAACGATAAACGGTGGCACGGGGACTACAAAGCAAAGACAGCCCAGACGATGAAACTACCAGCATCACAGGTCGCGGTGTTAGAAGCCGCGAGCGCGAACGACGCACAGCCGATAGACGAACTCGCCGAGACGGCCGACCTCAAGCCGGAGACGGCCACCGGCGCCGCCTTCGAACTCGAATCCGAGGGGCTCGTCGAGGTCGAAGAGTCCGTCGAGGAGACGGTGGCGCTCACCGACGAGGCCCGCGAGTACCTCGAAGACGCGCTCCCCGAGATTCGCCTCTTCGAGGCCGCCCTCGACGCCGGCGCAGACGACGACCCCGCCCAGATGGGTCGGGTCATCGGCCAGTCGGGACTCGAGGGCCCGCAGGTCGACATCGCGCTCTCGAACTACGCCCGGAAGGGCTACGGGACCATCGAGAGCGGCGAAATCACCGCCGACCCCGACGCCGACCCCGAGAACGACGCGGAGGCCGCCG
Organism: Halorussus vallis; assembly: GCF_024138165.1. Lineage (NCBI taxonomy): Archaea > Methanobacteriati > Methanobacteriota > Halobacteria > Halobacteriales > Haladaptataceae > Halorussus > Halorussus vallis. The sequence continues at coordinate 2,369,832 of NZ_CP100000.1, forward strand.
CGCTCTCGGCGCTCGAACTCGGCGAACCGGTCGCCGACGAGGACGTCCTCGACCAGTTAGAGAGTCGCGGACTGATTACCCGCGCCGAGTCGACGGTCCGCACGGTGACCCTGACCCAGGAGGGCGTCACCGCGCTGATGGAGGGCGTCGAGGCCGCCGAAACCGTGGGCCAACTCACCCCCGAGATGCTCACCTCCGGCGAGTGGCGCGACGTGGAGTTCGCCGAGTACAACGTCGAGGCCGACGCCGAGCGCCTCGACGGCGGCAAGACCCACATCCTGCGCCAGACCGCGAACAGGGTCAAGGACACCCTCGTCGGCATGGGCTTCGAGGAGATGGAGGGTCCCCACGCCGACGCCGACTTCTGGATCAACGACTGCCTGTTCATGCCCCAGGACCACCCGGCACGGACCCACTGGGACCGCTTCGCGCTCTCGAATCCGACCGAGATACGCGACTTGCCCGAAGGACTGGTCGAGCGCGTCCACGACGCCCACATGCACGGCGTCGGTGACGACGGCGAGGGCTACCACTCGCCGTGGTCCGAGGACTTCGCGCGGGCCGTCGCGCTCCGGGGCCACACCACCTCGCTGTCGATGCGCTACCTCTCGGGCCACGAGGTCGGCGACCTCGAACCGCCCAAGCGCTTCTTCAGCGTCGAGAAAGTCTACCGCAACGACACCCTCGACCCGACCCACCTGCTCGAGTTCTTCCAGATCGAGGGCTGGGTGATGGCCGAGGACCTCTCGGTCCGCGACCTGATGGGCACCTTCGAGGAGTTCTACGCCCAGTTCGGCATCACCGACATCGAGTTCAAGCCCCACTACAACCCGTACACGGAGCCGAGCTTCGAACTGTTCGGCACCCACCCGACGACCGGCGAGATGGTCGAGATCGGCAACTCGGGGATGTTCCGACCGGAGGTGCTCGAACCGCTGGGCATCGACTGCGACGTGATGGCGTGGGGCCTCGCCCTGGAGCGATTGCTGATGTTGATGTACGGCTTCGAGGACATCCGCGACGTCCACGGGACGCTGTGTGACCTGGAACTGCTGCGGGACACGGAGGTGCTTCACTGATGCCAGTCGTCGACGTGAATCCGGACGAACTCCGGAAACTGACCGGCCACGACGAGAAATCGGACGACGAACTCATCGACGACATGTTCGCGCTCGGCTTGGAGTACGAGGGCGAAACCGACGACGGCGACCTCCAACTGGAGTTCGCGCCCGACCGCCTCGACCGCCTCTCGGTGGAAGGTGTCGCCAGGTCGCTGCGCTACCAGTACGGCGACGACCGCGGCGTCTACGTCCCCGACACCAACGACCCCGACTGGACCATCGAAGTCGACGAGTCGGTGCCCGACGAGCGCCCCTACGTCACCGGCGCCGTGATTCGGGACGTGAGCCTCGACGCGGACGCGCTCGACTCGCTCATCCAGTTGCAGGAGAAACTCCACGCGACGATGGGTCGAAAGCGCGCCAAGGGCGCCATCGGCATCCACGACCTCACCATGCTGAAGGGGCAGGCCGCGACCGCCGAGGGCCAGACCGAGGTCGGCAACTCCATCACCTACCGGGGCATCGCCCCCGACGGCGACCGGTTCGTTCCGCTCGACGCCGACACCGAGATGACGCCCGAAGACGTCCTGCGCGCTCACCCGACCGGCGAAACCTACGCCCCGCTGGTCGCGGAGTACGACCGCTACCCCGCCATCTACGACGACATCGGACTGTTCTCGTTCCCGCCGGTCATCAACGGCCGCCGGACCGAGGTGGAGGCCGACTCGCGGGACCTGTTCGTGGAACTCACCGGCACCGACCAGTGGACCATCGACCACATGTGCAACATCATCTGCTACGCGCTCTCCGCACGGGGCGCGACCGTCGAGGAGGTCGAGGTCCAGTACCCCGACCGCACCCTCCTGCGGCCCGACTTCGAGGTGAAGACGAAGACGGTCACCCACGAGCGCATCGAGAAGACCCTCGGCGTCGACTTCGACGCCGAGCGCGTGGTCGACCTGCTGGAGCGGTCGGGCCTCGACGCCGAACCCGAGACGGTGGGCGACGACGAACTCGCCTACGAGGTGTCGATTCCGCCCTACCGCGTCGACGTGCTCCACCCCGTGGACGTGATCGACGACGTGGGCCGGGCCTACGGCTTCAACGACCTCGACCCGCGCTACCCCGACGTCGGCACCGTCGGCGGCCGCCACGAGCGCTCGAAACTCGAAGACGCCGCCCGCGAGGTGCTGGTTGGACTGGGCTTCGAGGACCTGCTGAACTTCCACATGATCAGCGAGGCGGAGAACTTCGACCGGATGGGCGTCTCGCCGGGGACCGACGTCGTCGGTGGCGGCGACCCTGCGACCATCAAAGAGCCCTACAGCGAGGACTATACGATGCTCCGGACGTGGGCGCTCCCCTCGCTCGCGATGGTGCTGGAGAACAACACCCACCGGGCGTACCCCCAGGACCTCGCCGAGATCGGTCTCGCGGCCGAGGTCGACGAGAGCGAGAACACGGGCGTCGCCGAGCGCCGGACGGTCGCCGCGGTGCTCGCGCGCCACGACGCCTCCTACGAGGACGCGAAGGCCCGCCTCCAGGCGGTCGCGCGCAACTTCGACGCCGACCTCGAGACGCCGCCGACCGACCACCCGACGTTCATCGACGGCCGGGCGGCCGCGGTCGTGCTGGACGGCGAGGAAGTCGGCGTGATCGGCGAACTCCACCCCGAGGTGCTGGTCGAGCACGACCTCGAACTGCCCGTCGCGGCGTTCGAGTTCCGACTGGACGACCTGGAGTAGCGTCGCTTCTCGTCGACCTCCGACGACGCCTGGGCCGGAGGGGGAGACGATTCCAGTTCTTATTCTGCCGGGAACGACCCGTCGAGTAGCGTCCCCGTCTGTCGGTCGACGTAGCTACGTTGCATTCCGTGGACGGCCGCTTTGAGGCTCGCCCCGCCTCGCAGGCGCTCGCGGACCTCCCGTCGCTTCCACTCGGCGGGAGTCGTTCCATCGTCCGCGCGGCGGCGAAGCGGCCGGAGATACTCGGCGATTCGACCGTCCGAGAACCCGCGGAGTTCCAGTCCCTCGCGGGCCGCGGCGAACAGGTCGTCGTACAGTTCGCCGGCGTCGCGGGTTTCGGTGCCGTCGGCGGTGATCCACGTGAGGTCGGCGTCGAGGCCGTCGCGCGTCGCGGCGTAGAAGTTCTCCTCGGCGGTTTCCCAGTCGAGGTCGCCGACCGGGTGGTCCCCGCTGGCGAGGCCGGTGAGGAGTCCGGCGAACGCCGCCTGGAACGAGAACGCGTCTTCGACGGTCGGCTGGGCGGGCACCGGCCGGAACTCGATTCGGACGTTCGCGCCCGCCTCCGTCTCACCGTCGAACACCGGCCGGACCCATCGCCAGTAGGTACCCCGCTTCAACTGGAAGTGGGCGAACTCGCCGTCGGGGTCAGCCGACTCGGTCGAGAGCGGAACCACGGTCCGGTCGGCGACGATGCGGTCTATCGCCTCCGCGGTCGATTCGAGGTCTTTCGGAAACCGAACCTTCCCCGGCGAGTCGTCCGGTCGGTTCATCACTGTCTCGAACACCGGAATCCGGTTCTCGACCCACGCGTCGTCGACGACCGCCTCGGGGTCGGCGTCGTCGTCGTAGAGGTCCGGCGGGACGAACGGCGAGTTGGCCGCGAGTGCGAGCAGGGGTCCGGCGACCCGGAGCGCGTACCGGAAGTAAGTCGGAAGGCGGGTCGCTTGCGGCACCCGATAGTGGAACTGTGTGGAGGTGATCAGACTCTGTGGGAGGACCGTGTCGGCCGACAGCGAGGCGTTCGGGAGATCGATTCGCATTCCGGACGCCACCTCTTCGCGGTCCCCGCTCGGATTCGACATCACGTGGTGGCGAACCGACTCGCTCATGTTCGCGGCGATTTGCACGCCGTCCTCCTCGATGTAATCGCAGAGGTACTGCGCCGCGGTGGTTCCCGACGGCGGAATCGTCCATACCCCGTCGCTGACGAGTCGGAGTCCCTCCACGTCGGCCCAAGTCTGTGCGGCCGCGACGTTCGCTTTCACCTCGGCCTCCTGGGCCGCGAGTCCGCGAGGGGTCAGCGGTCGAGGTCGGACCTGCATCTCGGCGTTGTGGATGCCGAGTTCCTTCTCGAAGCCCACGGTATCGAGCAGGTCGCGCGGAACGCGAGCAAGCGCGCTCGTCTCGTCCACGGCGTAGAACTCGTACTCCATCCCGGCGGTGGCGTCGGGACTGTCGAAGGTCCCGTCAGCGACCGCCGACTTCAGGCGGTCGGCCTCCGCTTCGACGCGACCGTCGAAGTCCGCCTCGTCGAACTCCATCGCCGCCGCCACCCGCGCCGCCAGGGGAGTTTCAACCATACGACCAATTCAACGTTCACCGTTTTCCGGCCGTTGGCTCACTCGTAAACCGATTAATAAGGGGTCGGACGACACGCCGCCGCCCGGTGGGTGGAGTCAGTCGAGGTCGGCGCCGACCGCGGCCTGGACCGAGTCGAAGCCGTCCCGCTCCAAGAGTTCGAGCAGTCCCCGGTTAATCTCGCGCGCGATGGAGGGGCCGCGGTAGACGAGACCGGTGTACAGTTGGACTACGTGCGCGCCCGCGCGAATCTTCCGGTAGGCGTCCTCGGCGGTGAACACCCCGCCGACGCCGACGACCGGGACGTCGGTGCGCTCGGCGACGAACCGGACCGTCTCGGTCGCCCGGGCCTCGACGGGTTTGCCCGACAGGCCGCCCTCCTCGGCGCGGTTGTGGCTTCGGAGGCTCTCGGGCCGGTCGGTCGTGGTGTTCGTCGCGATGACGCCGTCGAGTTCGAGTTCGTCCACGAGTTCGAGCGCGTCCTCGACCGCCGGCCGCGGGAGGTCGGGCGAGAGTTTGACGAGCAGGGGACTCGCGCCCGCGTCGGTCAGCGTCGAGAGGATGGCCTCCATCGAATCGCGGTTCTGGAGGTCCCGAAAGCCCTCCGAGTTCGGACACGAGACGTTCACCACGAAGAAATCCCCGCCCTCGACCACCCGCTCGTAGGTGTAGCGGTAATCCTCGGGGGCGTCCTCGGTCGAGACGTGCTCGGTCTTCGCGAGGTTCACGCCTACTGGAACGTTCGCGTGCGTGCGCGCGAGGCGCTCGCCCACCTCGTCGGCGCCCCGGTTGTTCAGCCCCATGCGGTTGACGACGCCCTCGTCCTCGCGCAGGCGGAACATCCGTGGTCGCGGGTTGCCGCCCTGGGGTTCGGCGGTGACGCCGCCGACTTCGACGTGGCCGAAGCCGAGACTCGCCAGCGCGGCGGGCACTTCGGCGTTCTTGTCGAATCCGGCGGCGACGCCGACCGGATTCGAGAATCGCTGGTCGAACGCCTCGACGCGGAGTCGCTCGTCGTCGACTTCGTACCGCGCGGCCATCGCATCGGCTATCGGCGTTCCCTGTGCGACCCGAAGTCCGGCGTGGACGAAGTCGTGCGCCGTCTCGGGCGGTAGTCCGAACAGAAGTGGTTTCGCCAGCTCGTAGGCGTTCATCGTTCGACCGGCCAGGCCGAGGCGGTAAAAGTTCCCCGTCTCGCCATCAGAACTCGTGTTCGACCTCGTCCTTGTCGGCCTTCTGGATGATTATCTTGTCCTCCCGGACGCGCACGAACACCTCGTCGCCGATGTCCATGCCTGCGACGGCTAGCTCGTCCTCGTGTAGATTGATGTGGACGTTGTGGTACTCGCCGTCCTCGCCTTTCGCGCCACTGGGGCTAAGCTTCTTTTTCCGTACCATCGCGGTATCCTATGCGTAGGTTCGCCATAGAATATACTTAAGTGTTTTCTACCGACCTCCCCCGTCTCGGCCGCCGACGGCGTTCGAGTTCGAGCGGTCGGGCGCTTCGATTGTCACCTCTTCTGGGTTGGCGACTCTTTACTCTTCCGCCCACCCCGTCCGCGGGCCGGGCGCGAGCGCGGAGAAACCCACCATTACGCGGATAAATACCGGCCTTCGCGCCGGGATTCTGCGCGTAACGCGGCGAAATCGCACGACCGCACAGGCTCAACATATAAATGTATCGCCGCTAATGGCTCATATCGGCGATATATTTATAACGGGTCCTGTGCTGGGTTGGCATGGAGGAGAAAACCATGGTACGTGAAGACGGTAAGCGGAACTTTGCACTGCGCAGCACCGACGGCGACGAATCGAGCGTCTTCTCGGGCAACACGCCGCGGCAGGCCGCACTGAAGGCGGCCCGCCGTCTCGACCCGGCCTCTTCGGAGGATTCGGCCGACCGAACCGAACTCAGACTTCGGGAGAAGGGAACCGACAAGGTTCACATCTACGAGGGCTGGGCGTGGCACGAGTCGGCCCCCGACGACAAGCCCGACTGGATGCCCGGCGAGATCACCGAGGCCAACGTCTCGAAGCAGGGTATCGAACACCTCGATGAGTGAGGCGGTCGGCAGAGCACACCAATCGTTTTCTACGCGCGTGCGCCCGAACCCCGATAGCGAGACGTAGCGCCCGCGAAGTTCAACCCTTTTGTGCTCCCTCTCCGTACCCCGAGCCGCGCGGGGCGCACTCGCCGCGACGACGCGCACGACGCGCCGGATGAAACGGCCCGTTCTCCACCCGCGCGACAGCGACGCTCGTTCAGCCTCGGCTCCGTCGGATCGCGACGCGAGTGCTACGTTACACCGGCACGAAGCCGACTCGGTCCGACGGCCTTAAGTGTAACCCAGGCATTCGTAGAGATACGAGCGAGGTCCTGCGGTTTGGGCCTCCGGGACGCGGCGAGAATCGACGTCTTTTTAAGGCGTCTTGGCCGCGTCTCGACGCTAACCCCAATCCAATGCCCTTAAGTGTATGTGGCCACTCGAATTGGATGTGAACGGCGTCCTGCGATTTCGGACGTCCGGTTCGCCTCTAATCCGACGGTCTTAAGTACATACGGGGCCTCGGATTGGATACGAAGTTCCTTCGGGGGTTCTCCTCCGAGGGGCGACTGCGGTCCGACGGCCTTAAATAACTAAGGCCGTTTGGACTGTAATGCGGAAAAGATCAGACGCGATTCGCGGGGCGTTCAACTCGTCCCGCAATCTCGGCCCGAATGGCCTTCGATGGGTTTAAACCCCGTCGAAGCCAACCTTCGGGTCCGAAGGAAATGAGGATTCCACCCCTGCGGTCCGCCGTACACGATGGGATCTGATGTTAGCCTTGGCAGTTCGGTGACACCCGACCAACGATTCGGTCCGGGGTCGTCGAACTGACGGACCTAGACACGATAGACACATTATGTGTCTCCGCCAGAAACCCACCGAGCCATTACGTGCTCGGCAACCATTCCGGTTGATCCTGCCGGAGGCCATTGCTATCGGAGTCCGATTTAGCCATGCTAGTCGCACGAGTTCATACTCGTGGCGGAAAGCTCAGTAACACGTGGCCAAACTGTCCTATGGATCGAGATAACCTCGGGAAACTGAGGCTAATCTCGAATAAGGCTCGATGCCTGGAGTGGCTCGAGCTGGAAACGCTACGGCGCCATAGGGTGTGGCTGCGGCCGATTAGGTAGACGGTGGGGTAACGGCCCACCGTGCCGATAATTGGTACGGGTTGTGAGAGCAAGAGCCCGGAGACGGAATCTGAGACAAGATTCCGGGCCCTACGGGGCGCAGCAGGCGCGAAAACTTTACACTGCACGACAGTGCGATAAGGGGACTCCGAGTGCGAGGGCATATAGTCCTCGCTTTTGTGTACCGTAAGGTGGTACACGAATAAGGGCTGGGCAAGACCGGTGCCAGCCGCCGCGGTAATACCGGCAGCCCGAGTGATGGCCGCTATTATTGGGCCTAAAGCGTCCGTAGCCGGCCAGCCAAGTTCGTCGGGAAATCTGCTCGCTTAACGAGCAGGCGTCCGGCGAAAACTGTCTGGCTTGGGGCCGGAAGATCCGAGGGGTACGTCCGGGGTAGGAGTGAAATCCTGTAATCCTGGACGGACCACCGGTGGCGAAAGCGCCTCGGAAAGACGGACCCGACGGTGAGGGACGAAAGCTAGGGTCACGAACCGGATTAGATACCCGGGTAGTCCTAGCTGTAAACAATGCTCGCTAGGTGTGGCGTTGGCTACGAGCCAGCGCTGTGCCGTAGGGAAGCCGAGAAGCGAGCCGCCTGGGAAGTACGTCCGCAAGGATGAAACTTAAAGGAATTGGCGGGGGAGCACTACAACCGGAGGAGCCTGCGGTTTAATTGGACTCAACGCCGGACATCTCACCAGCTCCGACAGTAGGAGTGATGGTCAGTGTGATGAGCTTACCAGACCTACTGAGAGGAGGTGCATGGCCGCCGTCAGCTCGTACCGTGAGGCATCCTGTTAAGTCAGGCAACGAGCGAGACCCGTATCCGTAATTGCCAGCAATACCCTTGCGGTAGTTGGGTACATTACGGAGACCGCCACGGCTAACGTGGAGGAAGGAACGGGCAACGGTAGGTCAGCATGCCCCGAATGAGCTGGGCTACACGCGGGCTACAATGGTCGAGACAACGGGTTGCAACCTCGAAAGAGGGCGCTAATCTCTTAAACTCGATCGTAGTTCGGATTGAGGGTTGAAACTCACCCTCATGAAGCTGGATTCGGTAGTAATCGCGCTTCAGAAGAGCGCGGTGAATACGTCCCTGCTCCTTGCACACACCGCCCGTCAAAGCACCCGAGTGAGGTCCGGATGAGGCCACCATCCGGTGGTCGAATCTGGGCTTCGCAAGGGGGCTTAAGTCGTAACAAGGTAGCCGTAGGGGAATCTGCGGCTGGATCACCTCCTAAAGACCGGGACCAGGCCGACGCGCCTGGCCCACCCGTTCGTCGCTTCGGCGACGAACACGAGGGTTCCTCGACGACCTCGACCGCTTCGGTGGTCGGGCACCTTCGAACTGCCAAGGCTAACGAAACCCTCCCCGTCCGGGGAGGTGGGCCCATAGCTCAGTGGTAGAGTGCCTCCTTTGCAAGGAGGATGCCCTGGGTTCGAATCCCAGTGGGTCCATACCTCGGACCGGAACTGAATCGCTCCCCTTAAGTGGGATGCGACGAAATGTTCGGGTCCGAAGCAACCGATGCACCACCTCGTGAAAGCGTGGGTGGGAAGGGTTCGATGCACGCTCCCGGCCACCTCCGGGACGTGGCGATGACGACCGTGTGTAAGTGCAATCCAGACGTCCACTGGATCCGTTTAACCGGGTCACAGTGTGATTCCAACAGCGTGGCTACTGTGCCAGCTGGTGGATGGCTCGGCTCGAGCGCCGAAGACGGACGTGCCAAGCTGCGATAAGCCTGAGGGAGCCGCACGGAGGCGAAGAACTCAGGATCTCCGAATAGGAATCCTCTCGCAATTGCCTTGCGCAATGGGGAACGTCGAGAATTGAAACATCTTAGTATCGACAGGAAAAGAAACCGAATGGGATGTCGTTAGTAACGGCGAGTAAACGCGACACAGTCCAAACCGAAGCCCTCACGGGCAATGTGGTGTTCGGACTGACACTCAGCGGTCGACCGACTACGTGAAGTCTCTTGGAATAGAGCGTGAAACAGGGTGACAACCCCGTAACGTAGTCCAGTACACCGTGCGTCAGCTCCAGAGTATCGGGGGTTGGAAATCCCTCGTGAAGACGGCCAGCATCGATGGCCAAGACTAAACACGTCTCGAGACCGATAGCGAACAAGTAGCGTGAGCGAACGCTGAAAAGCACCCCGAGAAGGGAGGTGCAATAGAGCCTGAAATCAGTTGGCGATGGAGCGACGGGGCACAAAAGGTCCTGTGATAAACGACCCGGGAGCAATCCCGCAGTAGGACTCACAGGAAGCCGGTGTTCCGTCGTACGTTTTGAAAAACGAGCCAGGGAGTGTGTCTGATTGGCGAGTCTAACCCGAGCATCGGGGAAGGCATAGCGAAAGCGACATGGCCGCAGCACTATGTGCGAGGGCCGCCGTGTTCAAGCGCGGGGAGTCAATCGGACACGACCCGAAACCGGATGATCTACGCATGGGTAAGGTGAAGCGTGGCGAAAGCCACGTGGAGGCCTGTTAGAGTTGGTGTCCTACAATACCCTCTCGTAACCTATGTGTAGGGGTGAAAGGCCCATCGAATCCGGCAACAGCTGGTTCCAACCGAAACATGTCGAAGCATGACCTCTGCTGAGGTAGTTCGTGGGGTAGAGCGACCGATTGAGGGAGCCGACTCCGAGAGGAGTCGGCCCCTCTGTCAAACTCCGAACCTACGAACGCCGTCGACGCAGGGAATCCGGTGTGCGGGGTAAGCCTGTGCACCAGGAGGGGAACAACCCAGAGCCGGGTTAAGGTCCCAAAGTGCAGACTAAGTGCGATTGAAGGTGGTCCCGAGCCCTAGACAGCCGGGAGGTGAGCTTAGAAGCAGCTACCCTCTAAGAAAAGCGTAACAGCTTACCGGCCGAGGTTCGGGGCGCCGAAAATGATCGGGGCTCAAGTCTGCCACCGAGACCTGGCGGCACGGTTCAGACCGTGATTCAGTAGGTTGGCACTCTATTCGGGCGGAAGCTCGGGCGAGAGCTCGCGTGGACCGAATAGGGACGAAAATCCTGGCCATAGTAGCAGCGTTAGTCGGGTTAGACCCCCGACGACCTTACGAGCAAGGGTTCCTCGGCAATGCTGAACAGCCGAGGGTTAGTCGATCCTAAGTCCTGTCGCAATTCGAGCAGGACAAAAGGGAAACTGGTTAATATTCCAGTACCACCGTACATTGAAAGCCGACGCCTCGGGGTAAGTCGAGCCGGGCCATCGCCCGGTCGAACCGTCCAAATCCGTGGAAGCCGTAATGGCACGAAGCGGACGAACGGCGGAATAGCGAAAGTCGACCCAACCTGGGGCCCGTGAAAAGGCGAGTACGGTGCTCGTACCAAGATCCGACACAGGTGCTCAGGCGGAGAAAGCCAAGGTCTGTCGGGAGCAACCGACGTTAGGGAATTCGGCAAGTTAGTCCCGTAAGTTCGCGATAAGGGATGCCTGCTCCGGAGAGGAGCAGGTCGCAGTGACTCGGACGCTCCGACTGTCTAGTAACAACATAGGTGACCGCAAATCCGAAAGGACTCGTACGGTCACTGAATCCTGCCCAGTGCGGGTATCTGAACACTCGGTACAACGAGGCGAAGGACCCGTTAACGGCGGGGGTAACTATGACCCTCTTAAGGTAGCGTAGTACCTTGCCGCTTCAGTAGCGGCTTGCATGAATGGATCAACGAGAGCGTCACTGTCCCAACGTTGGGCCCGGTGAACTGTACGTTCCAGTGCGGAGTCTGGAGACCCCCAAGGGGAAGCGAAGACCCTATAGAGCTTTACTGCAGGCTGTCGCTGAGACACGGTCGCTAATGTGCAGCATAGGTAGGAGTCATTACAGAGGTACCCGCGCTAGCGGGCCACCCAGACATCATTGAAATACTACCCGTTAGTGACTGTGACTCTCACTCCGGGAGGAGGACACCGGTAGCCGGGCAGTTTGACTGGGGCGGTACACGCTCGAAAAGATATCGAGCGTGCCCCAAGATTCTCTCATTCGGGTCGGGAACCCGAAACAGAGCGCAAGAGCATAAGAGAGTCTGACAGTGTCCTACACAACGAGGGACGCTGACGCGAAAGCGTGGTCTAGCGAACCTATCAGCCCGCTTGATGCGGGCGATAGATGACAGAAAAGCTACCTTAGGGATAACAGAGTCGTCACCGGCAAGAGCACATATCGACCCGGTGGCTTGCTACCTCGATGTCGGTTCCCTCCATCCTGCCCGTGCAGAAGCGGGCAAGGGTGAGGTTGTTCGCCTATTAAAGGAGGTCGTGAGCTGGGTTTAGACCGTCGTGAGACAGGTCGGCTGCTATCTATTGGGGGTGTCATGGTATCTGACGGGAACGATCGTATAGTACGAGAGGAACTACGATTGGTTGCCACTGGTGTACCGGTTGTCCGAGAGGGCATGTGCCGGGCAGCCACGCAACACGGGGTAAGAGCTGAATGCATCTAAGCTCGAAACCCACCTGGAAAAGAGATACCGCTATAGATCACTCGTAGAAGACGAGTTCGATAGGCTCGGGATGTACGCGCCGAGGCAACGAGGCGTTCAGTCCGCGAGTACTAACCGATCGACGCCACACATTCATACCGCACTTGGACCCGTTAAACGGATCCAGGCGTTAACTGGATTGCACTTACATTACGGTCAGACGGACCACCGACGTTGGACATAGTTCGCGGTTCGATTCCGCGAGTCGGCGTTAAGGCGGCCATAGCGGCGGGGTCACTCCCGTACCCATCCCGAACACGGAAGATAAGCCCGCCAGCGTTCCGGCGAGTACTGGAGTGCGCGAGCCTCTGGGAAATTCGGTTCGCCGCCTACCACTCATACTTCATCAAAAGCCCCACAGAGCGCGTGCTCTGTGGGGCTTTTTGTATTTATATCGGAGAGCCGACGGCTCGCGCACCGGCGCTGACGCGCCGCCGCGCTCGCCTCGATGCTCGAGTCGGTCCGCGCCGCGACGCCGTTCGCGGTCGCGGAAATCGCCGGATACCGCTATGTTTAAGCGCGACGAGCGTTTATCTCAGACCGCGCCAAGGTGGCAGAGTCCGGCCGAACGCAGCGGCCTGCAGAGCCGCCTACCGCCGGTTCAAATCCGGCCCTTGGCTTCTCTCGATATCCACGCACGACGAGCGCCGCATGGGACCGTAACTGCCGACCGACCACGAGTTCAATCCCGCTGCCCCACACGACGAGCGTCTCCTCCGAATGCGAACGGCGACTCGCACCGACTTCGCAATGCACGGCCGACGCTCTAGAAATCCATGACTCCCTTGTACAGTTCCCTGACCGTCAGGTGGTGGTTTTCGACCTGCTCCCTCGTGTTTCGGTAGAACTGTTCTCTCTCGCGTGCGATGTCCTCGCTCACGTAGAAGTCGTTCGTCTCGTAGAACTCGGAGGTGGCGCCCATGTTCCGCATGACGGTGTAGAAGTCGGGCAACGCGAATATCTTGAGTTCTGCCAGTCGGCCGGTGTCCTCTGTGTCCACGTTCCAGTCGTAGCCGAACCGGTCGAACGCGTCCGCGATGCGTTCAGTCCGGACGCTTCCCTCCCTCGACCCCATCGCCCGCCAGAACTCCGTGTCGCCCGACGAGTACTCGTAGTGGACGGCGATGAAGTCGTAGATCGACTCCCCGGTGCGCCGGACCGACTCGTTGTACGCCTCCCGAATCGCGTCGTCCACAAGCCGACCGTGGGACGACAGCAGATTCGAGAACTGTACCGCGAGAGAGGCGTTGGCGGTGAGGGCGGTCGACTGGAGCGGTTCGACGAACCCCTCGGCGTTTCCGATGGCCAGACAGTTGTCCACCCAGGCTCGGTCGTAGTATCCGGACGTGAACTCGTACCTGTCGACGTCGGCCTCGGAGACGACCGGGTCGCTTCCGGCGGTGGCGTCGGGAGCCGCGTCTTCGACGTACGCGAGGAACTCGGCGAGCGCGTCCTCGTCAGTGACGTACTCGGACGCGAAGACGTACCCCAGGTCGCGGTCGTCGTACGTGTCGATCTGCCAGAACCACCCGTTGTCGCCGGTTTCGATGACGGTCGCGGGGACGACGTCGGCCAACGGTCGGTCGACTCGGACGTTGAACGCCGCGTCCAGCGGGAACTCGAAGTCCCTGAACTCGACGTCCTGTTCGCCCCGGAGGACGCGGTTGAACCCGGTCGCGTCGACGTACAGGTCGGCCTCGTAGTCCTGACTATCGCTTCGGATTCGGTCGACGTGCGCTCCCGTGGTTTCGACCGCGGTGATCTCGTCGTCGACGAGCGAGACGCCGCGCTCCCGGCAGAGTTTCCGCAGGAACGCGTTGAACCGCCGGGTGTCGAGGTGATAGGCGACCTCGTCGTACCTGTCGAGGTTGCCGTCGGGTCCGTAGTACCACGGCGACTTCCCCTGCGCGACGATCGCCTCGCACTTCGTCAGATGGTCGGGGCTGTCGTAGAGTTCCTCGTAGTGGTAGTAGTAGTGTTCGACGGCGTTCGGCGTGTCCGGTCCGGGGTACTTGTCCGGCGGGTCAAACGGATACTGGAAGGCGGGGGAGCCACACCAGTCGCGGAAGTACACCGACGCCTTCCAGATCGGTTTCACCTCCGAGATGAACCGGGGTTCGTCTATCTCGAGCGTCCCGTGGAGGATGTTCTGAATCTCCCGGTACGTGCTCTTGCCGACCTGCGGGACCTCCCGTCGGAAGTCGTCGACGATCGAGACGTCCACCGCCGGATTCATCTTTCGGATGCCGAGCGCCGTCAGCAACCCGACGTCACCGCCCCCGACGATGAGCACGTCGTCTACCTCGCCGTTCATAACTACCGTAACCGGGGTTTCCGCGCGGTTATAGTTGCTTCGACGGTTCTAGAACCTCGCGTGCCGGGAATCAGGGCCGCCGGGATTCCAGCACCGGCATCTCGGCGATTCGCTCTTCGGACAGCTCGTCCCAGAACACGCCGCCGGGTCGCTCGAACGCCGTCTCGGTCCGAACCGTCCGGGTCGGCGTGACGACGAGGTCCATCGGCACGTCGTGTGCGCCGACATCCACCTCGTCGTCGACGACCTGCGCGTCGTGGACCGTGGTCGCCACGGTGGTTTCCTCGTCGACCAGGCCGAGTTCGTGAAGGACGCCGTACTCCAGGTCGCTGTACCCCTCGCCTTTTCCGACGCGCGCGCGCCGGCCTCGGTGACCGCGACGCTCCCGGAAACCACGAGGTCAACGCGCCCGACCGCTTCGGGGCCGACCTGCCGGGCGTACTCCTCGACGTGCGAGACGGTCGGTGCGCGGTCGCGCTCGGCGGGCGGAATCTCCGCGGGGTTGAGTTCGTAGAACGGTTTCTCGTCGCGCAGGCGCGGGACCGCCATGTAGACGGTCTTGCCGGCGGTCAGCGCGCGGCGCCGGACCGGCAACTGCGGGGCGTCCGGATTGCACTATCAGCGTCGTCGCCGCCTCCCACTCGGGGACGTCTGCGAGTCGGCCGGCGGCGTCGTCGGCGCCGGCGAAGTTCGGGATGCGGCCGTGGGGCGGAAACGGAAAGCGCGCCAGCCCCTCGTCTTCGAGGCGGTCCCAGACGCGCTCGCGGAGTTCCTGTTTGCTCACGGTCGAAACACCGGGTCGAAGCCCCGAAAAGGCTCGCGCTCGACGAGCGAGGCGTCCCGTCGTCCCGTCGGCCAAAAAGTAACCATTAAACGGCGCGCGTCCGTCGCTTCGAACATGCAACGACGCGCAGCGACGGTGTACGCCGTCCTCTTTCTCGTAGTCGCTGCTGGTGCGTACTCGCTCATCGGTACGGCCCAGCAGCCTACGATAGACGTCGACGGGCAGACGTACGCCCAGAACGAAACCGTGACGGTCAACGGGCGGACGTACAACGTCTCGTCTGTCGGCGAAGGCCAGGGAACGCTCGAGTGGACGAACCAGTCGGCGGCGTTCACCGCGACGTGGGCCAACAACTCCACAGTCCAGTTCCAGAACAACAACACCTACCGGGTGTTCATCCCCAACACCTCCAACCCGAACCAGTTCACGCTCCGCCAGGAGTTCAACCTGAGCGACAACACGACGACGGTCAAGCAGGGCAACCAGACGTTCGTTGTCGTCAACCAGAGCGGCGGCAACAAGTCGCTCGTGCCGGTCGACCAGTACAAGCGCCAGCAGTTCGGTCAACCGGACACCCGCCGGTACTCCGAGGGCCAGACGTTCCAGTTCAACGGTAACCGGACGACGGTGAGAAACGTCACCACGGAGTCGGCGACGCTGGCCTGGAACGCACCCAAGACCAACCAGGTGTCGCTCAGCGAGGGCGGCGCGGTCGACCTCGGACCGCCCACCGATAACCGGACGTTCGTCGCCCACTTCCCCGGAAACGGGAACGTCGTCCTCTCGCCGAACGTCGACGGCTATCAGCAGCAGGTCCAGGACATCAACCACTTCAACGAGCGCATCGCGGGCCTCTGGGGCGTCGTCATCCTCAGCTTCCTGACGGTCGTCCTGCTCGTCGGTCTGGCGTTCCTGCCGAACAAGTAAGCGGCCGAACTCCTATTTTCGCGCTATCCACGCGAGTCCCGCGCCGATAGCGACGGCGGCGAGCGCGCCGAGCACCTGTCCGACCAGCAGTAGCGCACCCCCGGACTTGTAGGCCCAGGGAGTTCCGACGAGCGTGGCGATGCCGACGAGGACGAGGAACGCGCCGAAGCCGATGCCGAGCGGTTCGAGCGTGTCCGCGGTCGAAGTTTCCATGTTCGAGTTCTCCGGACGCGTCCGGTTAACTGTTGCCGAATCGTTCGACTCAGGGGGTCAGTCGCGAGACGCCGAGCCACTCGACGCGCTCGCCGTCGGTGAGCGCGAACACCATCCGCTTGCGCACGCCGTGGGCGAGTCGGACGTCGAGCGCGAGGTCGCGCGGCTCGAAGTCGTGGCCGAGCGCGAGCACCCTGACGAGACACTCCGAGTGGCCCAGGTCGTCGACCGACTCGACGTCCGCGTAGGTCCGGAAGTCGGCGCCGAACTTGAACCCGGTCTTGGGAACCACCTCACGCTCGCGGAGCGCCCGGTAGACGCGGAGGCGGCGCGCGAACCGCTCGCCCTCGGCGTCCCGACCGCGGTCGCGGGCCGCGGTCGGGTCGAGTTCGAGGACGCCCTCGTCGGCCAGGTGGGCCGCTTCGACCAGCGAGAGCTGGAGCGCCCGGGGGTCGTCCGCGTCGCGGTCCGCGAGCGGTTGGCCGTAGAACGCTCTGTCGTGCAGTTCGGCGGGCGGGTCCCAGACGAGCGCGCGGTCGCCCAGCAGGTCGGCCGGGACGCTCGAGGGGAGGTCGGTCGTCGAACTCCCGCGCACGTCGGCGCGCTCGGTTTCGAGGTAGGTAATCTCGCTCTCCTCGTCGACGACCGCCAGCACCACGTCGCCCAGTTGGTCGGCGGGCACGTCGGCGCGCTCGCCGACGACGCGAATCCGGTACAGCACCTCGTCGTCCCACGGTCCCTTGCCGCGCGGGTAGACCACGAGGTCGGAGTTCGACCGGGGCGCGCTCACCCACCCCTCGCGGTCGGGCGAGAGGTAGAACCCCCGGTCGCGCAGGTCGGCGTAGACGAGGAACCGCGTGACCAGTTCCTCGCTGGCGAGGAACTCGCGGAACCCCATCCCCGACACCGATTCGAGGTCTCCCTTGAACAGCAGGTAGGCGGCCTCGACGCGCGACAGCGCGACCTTCTGTCCGCCGAGCGGGCGGCCGTAACCGCTGGAGTCGTAGTACCGCTGGCGGGCGTCGCCGCCGACGACCACCTCGTCGTCCCGAAGGCGTCCGTCCATGGTGTTCGTTGGCCCGCGGGTCGTCAAAGGTACTGCGATGGCGCTCCCGGTCGGGGTCAGTCGTCGTCGCCGTCGGCTGAGGCCGGCGCTTCGCGCTCGGGTTCGAGTTCGGGAGCGACCGCGCAGTCGCGGTCGAGACACCGTTCCCCGTCCGAACCGTCGACCCGCGGGAGGCCGCACTCGCACTCCCCGACGACCGGGTCGTCGGGGAGTGCGAACGTCGCCTCGCAGTCGGGGTAGTTCTCGCAACCGAGGAAGAGCGAGCGCTCGCGGAGCACCCGGAGGTCGCCGCCGCAGTCGGGACAGGTCCACTCGCGGTCGAAGCGCTCGCCGACCGCGTCGTCCAGGCTCTCGCAGCCGCGGTCGACGCAGAGTTCGAAGCGGGCACCCCGCTCGACGGCCATCTCGGGCAGGCCGCAGTCGCAGGTCGAATCGAGGACGGCGGCATCCCGGGGCAGGCCGTGGCTCGCCTCGCAGTCGAGGCACTCGACCGTCCCGCGGGCGCGGACGAGCGTCCCGTCGCACGACGGGCAGGTGCCGACCGGCGGGCCGGCGTCGGTGCCGCGGAACGCGACGCGCTCGGCCCCGGCCGGGGCCTCGACCCGGAGGCGCTCGTCGCCCTTGACGGCGACGAGCGCGAAGCCCTCCTCGCCGCGCTCCCGGTACACAGCGTCGGCGCGGGTCAGCCACTCGACCGGCTGGTAGCCCGCCGCGTCGTGGACGAGGACGGTATCGTCGGGCTTGTGGACCACGACGACGCGACCGCGCCGGCGCGCGCCGGCGCGGTCGCGTCCTTCGGCGTCGTAGACTGTCGTACACTCCCCGGCGAAGACGTGGACTGTTTCGGTCACGCCCCGCGTTGGTCCCGTCTTCGGATTTAAAGGCTTGTCCGCCGGAGTAACGTCGATTCAGACCGTCGAACGCCGACGTTCGCGTTCGGAACGCGGTCGTTCGCGCCGACAAGGGGTCGTTACCGCCGGCGCGCCAACTACTATCTGGCTCCGCGCCGTCGTCTCGAGCGTGCAACCGAAGGCCGTGCTGTTCGACATGGACGGCGTCATCGTGAACTCCGAGCGCTACTGGGTCGAACTCGAGGAGAACGAGATCTTTCCCTCGGTCGTCTCCGGGTCGGTCGACGTGAGCGAGACCACGGGGATGAACTTCCGGGAGATCTACGACTACCTCGACGAGGAGTACGAGACGACCGAGAGCAAGGAGGAGTTCGTCGACCGCTTCGAGGAGGCCGCCCGCGAGATATACGGCGAGCGGGTCGAGTTGATGGACGGCTTCCGCGACCTGGCCGCCGACCTCCGGGCCGAGGGTATCACGGTCGCGCTGGTTTCGTCGTCGCCGCCGAACTGGATCGACCGGATGCTCGACCGATTCGAGTTGCGCGACGCTTTCGACGAGATCATCAGCGCCGAGCACATCGCCGGGGCGGGCAAGCCAGCCCCGGACATCTACGAGCACGCCGCGGTCGAAGTGGGCGCCGAACCCGAAGAGTGCGTCGCGGTCGAGGACTCCGAGAACGGTATCGAGGCCGCCCGCCGCGCCGGCATGCGGGTCGTCGGCTACCGCAACCAGTCCGACGAGGAACTCGACCTCTCGGAGGCGGACGCGGTGGCGTCGTCGGCGGCGGAACTGCGCGACGAGTTGCTCGGCTGATTCCTGCGACGAGGGCAGTACTCGAACGCCACGCGGGCGACGCCGCGCTCTCGGCGTTGCCCGCGCGACTCGTCCGACCTGTCTAACCGGTAAAGAAACGCATTTCCCTTCCCCTCTCCGTGACTCCGATAATGGAAGTCGCCGAGGTCGTCCCCGAGTTCACCGAGGCGTTCCCCTTCGAGGAGTTCAACCGGATGCAACGGAAGGTGGTCCCGGCGCTCCTCGACGGCGAGGAGAACATCGTCGCCAGCGCGCCAACCGCCAGCGGCAAGACCGCGCTGGCCGAACTGGCCATCTGTCGCACCCTGCAGGAAGGCGGCACCGCGCTGTTCATCGCGCCGATGCGCGCGCTGACCAACGAGAAGGAGAGCGAGTGGGAGCGATTCGAGGAGATGGGCTACTCGGTGTACGTCGTCACCGGCGAGCGCGACCTGAACCCGCGGCGGGCCGAGCGCGCCGACATCCTCGTGATGACCCCCGAGAAGACCGATTCGGCGACACGCAAACACGACTCGCCGCGCTATCAGTTCATCGAGAACGTCGACTGCTGCGTCATCGACGAGGTCCACCTCCTCGATTCGGAGAAACGCGGCAGCGTCCTCGAAGTCACCATCTCCCGGCTCCGTCGGCTCTGCGACCCGCGCGTGGTCGCGCTCTCGGCGACGATGCCGAACGTCGAGGACGTGGCGGCGTGGCTCGACGCCCCGCCCGAACACACCTTCGAGTTCGCCGACGAGTACCGCCCGGTCGACCTCCACTCGGGCGTCGAGACGTACACCCACGGCGACAACTCCTTCGCCGACAAGTACCGCCGGCTCTACCGGGCGCTGGACCTCGCGGAACCGCACATCCGCGACGGCGGCCAGGCGCTCGTGTTCGTCTCCTCCCGGCAGGACACCGTCCAGGCCGCCAAGAAGTCCCGCGACGAACTCGCCGAGCGTGACGTGCCGGTCGGCGCGCGCGGCGACTACGACTTCCACAACGCGGCGAAGGAACTCAACAACGAGACGCTCCGGAAGTCGGTGCTCGACGGGGTGGCGTTCCACCACGCGGGCCTCTCGAAGAACGACAAGGACCTCGTCGAGGAGTGGTTCAAGCAGGGAAAGGTCCAACTCCTCTTTTCGACGTCCACGCTGGCGTGGGGCGTCAACCTCCCCGCCCGCTGCGTCGTGCTCCGGGACACGAAGCTCCACGACCCTCTCGAAGGCGAGGTCGACATGAGCCCGCTCGACGTGCTCCAGATGCTCGGCCGGGCCGGCCGCCCCGAGTACGACGACGTGGGCTACGGCTGGGTGGTCTGCGACCGCTCGGACGCCGACAAGTACCGCCGGCTCCTCCGGGAGGGCAAGGAGATAGAGTCCCGACTCGACGAGGACCTGGAGTCCCACCTCAACGCCGAGATCGCGATGGGGACCATCCGCGGGCTGGAGGACGTGATGGACTGGCTGGAGACGACGTTCTACTACGTCCGCGCGAAGGCCCGGCCCGAGGCCTACAACTTCGAGAACCTGCGCGAGCGGGTTCGGTCGGCGCTCCAGCGACTCGTCGAGCGCGGCTTCGTCGAAACCGACGACGAACTCCGAGTCTCGGCGACCACCCTGGGTCGGCTCTCCTCGAAGTTCTACCTCCGGATGGAGACCGCCGAAGGGTTCGCCGCCCTCGCGAAGACCGAGTCCATCGAAGTCGGCGACGTGCTTCGGACCGTCGCCGACGCCGCGGAGTTCGACAGCGTGAGCGCCCGCCAGTCCGAGCGCGACGCGGTCAACTCGGTGCTGGTCGGCCAGGAGACGGGCGACCTCGAACCCGGCCCGCGGAAGGTGCTGGCCATCCTCCGGTCGGCGATGTCGGGGACGACGCCCGGCGAACTCCGGAGCGACGCCTGGGTCATCACCCAGAACGCGTTGCGACTGCTCTCGGCGCTCCGGGAGTTCCTCGAACGTTTCGACCGACCGATGGCCGCCAACCTCGCCCGCCGGGCCGAGGCCCGCATCGAACACGGCGTCAGCGACGACGCGGTCGGCCTCACCGCCATCGACGGCGTCGGGTCGGGCCGCGCGAGCAAACTCGCCAAGGAGGACATCGCGACGCCCGCCGACGTCCAGTCGGCGGGCGTCGACGGCCTCGTCGCGGCCGGCCTCTCGGCGGGCGTCGCCGAACAGGTCGTCGAGAGCGCCAGGGGCCTGCCCCGGGTGGTCGTCGAGTGGGGGTCGTTCCCCGACGCCATCGCCCGCGGCGAGAACGACATGCGCGAGGTGACCATCCGAAACGTCGGCGGGTCGGGCGCCGCCGCGATTCGCGTGACGGTCAACGGCGTCGAGATGACCGCGACGACGACCTACCTCGACGGCGAGGCGACGGTGCCGGTCGGCGTCTTCGGCGGCACCGACGACGAGATGGAGTACGCTATCGAAGTCGCGTTCCCCGACCTCCCGCTCGTCCCGGCCTGCGACTCCCGGACGGTCCGGGTCGAGTAACTCGCCGGGTCGAGTCGCTCACCGAAGTTCGATTTTCATGCAGGTCGCGCTCGCCGGACAGAGGTCGTCGAACTGCGCGCTCTCGCGGACCGCCGGGGGTGTCCGCGCCCGCTCGACCTCCTCGAAGCCGAGTTCCGCGAAGAAGTCGGCCGCGCCGGTCGTCAGGAGGTAGACGGCTTCGAAGTTCCGCTCGCGCGCCCGAGCGAGCAGTCGCTCACAGACGGCGGTTCCGTAGCCCCGGCCGCGGGCCGACTCGGCGACCGCGACCGACCGGAGCAGCGCGGCGTCGCCGTAGGCTTCGAGGCCGCCGACGCCAACTCGCTCGCCCGCTGCTTCGGCGACGAACAGCGACGGGTACCCCGAATCGAGGTCGTCGGTCGGCAGTCCCGCGGCGTCGAGGAGCGCCTCGACGGACGCTTCGTCTCGTGGTTCGACCGGGCGGAGTTCGACGGGTGACTGGTTCGACACTGTCGGACGTTCGCGAGAATCGACCGTAAAATCACCGCCGCCGACCGCCGCCGGACCGACGCGCTCGCCGCGAACCGACCCGACGGGTCGGTTCGCGCGGGCCAGTCGGCGGCCGGACAGCGGTCAGCTAACGGCCGGGTGTCAGTCGGCGGCCGCGCGAGCCTTCTCGGCGGCTCGCTTGAGCATCCCGTTGTTGGTCGTGTAGTAGTAGTAGCACCCGACGCCGATGGCCCCGACGACGTTCGATATCGTCACCGCCCAGAAGACGGCGATGACGTCGTAGCCGAGCCACAGCGCGCCGACCGCGGCGATGGGGAGTCGAACGCCCCAGTACTTCACGAGGTCGGCGACCATGCTCACCTTGGTCCGGCGCGCGCCGTTGAATCCGGCGCTGAACAGGTACGTCGCGCCGATGGCCCAGTAGCCGAATACGAGAATCCGGAGGTACCTGACGCTGAGTTCGATGCCGTCCTCCGTCATGTCCGGGACGAAGACGTTCACGAGCAGTTCCGGCACGAACCACTGTATCGCACCTACGACCGTGAGGCCGCCCGCCGCGATGGCGACGCCGACCCACGTCGCGCGCCTCGCGCGGTCGGGTTTGTCGGCGCCCAGGTTCTGACCGACGACGCTCTGGGCCGCTCCCGAGAGTCCGCTCGCGGGGATGAACGCGACGCTCGCGATGCGCGCGCCGACCGTGTAGGCCGCGAGTCCGGCCGACCCGCTGACCGCCGAGACGATCGCGATGATGAGGACGCGGACCGACTGGGCGGCGATCACCTGCCCGCCTCGGGGCGCACCGATGTCGAGGATTTCGCGATACTCCTCGAGGTCGAAGGTCGCCGACTCGCGGGTGAGGGTGAGGCCGTCGCGGCCCCGGAGCAACATTCCGAGCGCGAGCGCGAACCCCGCGGTGTAGCCCGCGGCGGTCGCGAGCGCCGCCCCGCGGACGCCCATCGGTTCGAAGAACGGCCCCCACCCGAGGATGAGGAACGGGTCGAGTCCGAGGTTGACGACGACCGCGGTGACGTTGACGTACATCGACGCCCGCGCGTCGCCCCACCCGATGAACCCGCCCTCTATCGCGTCGCTCATCGTCGCGAACGGGAGCGCGAGCATCACCGTCCCGAGGTAGACAGCCGCCTGCGGCGCAACGTCGCCGCCGGTCGTCAGAAGTCCGATGATGACGTCGGCGCCGGAAACTACAACCACGCCGACCGCGGTTCCGGCCGCCAGCGCGAGCGTCAGGCCGTGGAAGACCGCCCGCCGCACGCCGTCGGCGTCCTCGCCTCCGGCGCGCTGGGCCACGAGGACCTGCGTGCCCGTGAGAACCGTGGTCGCGACGGCGAAAATGAGCGCCATCACGGGGAAGTTCAGGCCGACGGCCGCCACGGCGTCCTCGCCGAGACGGCCGACCCAGAACGTGTCGACTACGTTCTGAACGACCTGCACGAGGTTCTGGACCACGAGCGGGGCCGCGAGTACCAGCAGCGCCCTGACGAGCGAACCGTCGGTGATATCTTCCCGCGAGACGTCTAGCATGGTTTTTCGGTTTTACGTTGCGATAAATACACTACCGTACTTATAGATACTTCGAAACGTTTTCAGGGCCGTTCCGGACCGCCGCATGAGATGAGATGGCATGGCTCTAACACGATTCCCGGCCGGACAGAATATATACTTAACCCTCTAACGGCTGAGAGGATGCTCGGAGCAGAACGGCGCGCCGTCGCTCGGCGCGCACGAGAGTTAGCCGCGCTGACGCCGGGACGAACGGGAAACCTGAGCGTTCGCCGCGGCGACCGATTCGCCGTCACGCCTACCGGCGTCCCCTACGACCGCATCGAGGCCGAGGAGGTGCCGGTCGTCTCGCTCGCCGGCGACGAGACGCGGGTCGAACGGGGCCTCGAACCGTCGAGCGAGACGCCGATGCACTCGGCCGTCTACCGCGAGTTCGACGCGGGGGCCATCGTCCACACCCACTCGCCGTGGGCCTCGACGCTCGCGGTCCTCCGCGAGTCGATTCCGCCGGTCCACTACATGCTCGCGCTCGCGGGCACGACGGTCCCCGTCGCCGATTACGCCACCTACGGCACGCCCGAACTCGCGGCCAACGCCGTCGCCGCGATGGAGGACGCCGACGCGACGGCCTGCCTGCTCGCCAACCACGGCCTGCTGGTCACCGGCGAGGACCTCGACGCGGCGCTCGAAACCGCGGTCAACGTCGAGTACACCGCGCGCATCTACTGCCAGGCGAAGGCGCTGGGCAGTCCCGTCCAACTCAGCGGCGACGAGATGGACGCCGTGGCGACGAAGTTCGAGGGCTACGGACAGGGCGGCGCGGACGCGGAAGAAGAGCGCTGAGGCTGCGGTCTACGAGTCGGAGTTGTACGAGTCGGTGCCGGTGTTCTCGGTCCCGGTCGAGTCCGAGCGCTCGGTCGCGGTCGGCGTCGAGGTCGTCGAGGCCGCGGTCCGGTCGCGCTGGGCGCGAGCGAGCTGGCGGTTAATCCGCGCGAGCTTGTAGGCGGTGTACAGCAGGTAGATGCCCGCGACGCCGACGAGGGTGTAGATGAGGCTCTCGACGGTCTGGGCCGGGCCGGGTCGGAAGACCGGTTCGAGCGCCATCGCCACGATGTTGACCGCCTCGCCCGTCAGTCCGGTCACGCCGATGACGCCCCACGTGAGCGCCCCGACGACGACCAGCAGGATGGCGAGCCAGTCGAAGCCATTGGTCTTCATGCGAGCAGAGAGGGGTTCGACGGGCTTTGTTATTCGCCGGCTACCCCGACGGAACGTCGCCGTACGGTGAGTCCGGTCCGTTTCGCCGCGTTCCGCGGCGATTCGGCGCGGTTCGGCGGTCGATTATCCTCGGCGAAACTTCACGAACGTCCACCGCGAACCGGAATACCCTACCCTTTTCACCTCGCCGACCGAACGGCGACCCAATGAGTCGCCGCCGGAAACCCGACTGGCTGAAGATGCGACCGCCGTCCGGCCGGGAGTTCACGGACATCAAGCGGACGCTCCGGGACCACGACCTCCACACGGTCTGCGAGGAGGCCAACTGCCCCAATCTGGGGGAGTGCTGGTCCGGGCGGAACTCCGACTCCGGCGGCACCGCGACGTTCATGCTGATGGGCGACCAGTGCACCCGCAACTGCGGCTTCTGCGACGTCGACACCGGTGGCGGGCAACCCCTGGACCCCGACGAACCCGCCAACGTGGCGAGCGCGGTGGCCGAAATCGGCCTCGACTACGTGGTGCTCACGTCGGTCGACCGCGACGACCTCGAAGGTCAGGGCGCGGCCCACTTCGCGCGGACGATTCGGGAGATAAAGGAGCGCGACCCTTCGATTCTGATGGAGGTGCTGATTCCGGACTTCCGCGGCGAAGAGGAACTGATTCGGAAGATTATCGAGGCCGAACCCGACGTTATCGCCCACAACGTCGAGACGGTCGAACGACTCCAGCAGCCGGTCAGAGACCCACGCGCGGGCTACGAACAGAGCGTTCGCGTGCTCGAACAGGTCGACCGGGAGTCAGACATCTACACCAAGACCTCCATCATGCTCGGGGTCGGCGAGTACGACCACGAGGTGTACCAGACCCTGAGCGACCTCCGGGAGGCCGACGTCGACATCGTGACGCTGGGTCAGTATCTCCAGCCCTCGCGGGACCACCTCGACGTGTCGAGCTACGTCCATCCCTCGAAGTTCGAGACGTGGCGCGAGGTCGCCGAGGAGGAACTGGAGTTCCTCTATTGCGCCAGCGGCCCGATGGTCCGGTCGTCGTACAAGGCAGGCGAACTGTTCGTCGACGCGGTGCTCCGGGACGGGAAGACCGTCGAGGAGGCGCGCCGCGAGGCCCGCAGGGCCTCGGTCTGAGCAAACGGCGGGGAGGTGGCGCGACGCGCCACCTCCCCGCCGCGAGAGTTCGGAAGCCTCGGTGCGAACGACGTGGATACCGCCCCACTTCCGGTCGACACTTTCCGTGCGCGCCGGGGGCGCGGCCGCGCCCCGGCGCGCGCGAGTTACATTCGAACAAATCTTGACTTGAATTTCCATACTTGGCCCGGAACACCCCAATTTCGCCTGGAGATGGAGTTTCGAGCGACACATTCTCTCGCACGATTCCGATTTTCGTGCAATTTTTGCCGTTCGTCCATCCAACCCCGAGAACCGGCCGTAACAGGCGGACGAACGTCTATTATAGTTCGAAAAAATTTAGAAACACAGCCGAGCTTCGGCCGTAAATGTGGGTTTCAACGACAAAATGGCGCGAGAATAATACCTATGGAAAGTTGGTTACGAAAACCCTATAATGCGTGCGAGTGACCTATCGAATATGTCAGGACGGGTTCGACCGTGAGTGTTGTACACCAAGACCCCCGGGACCGCGTGCAAGTGCTGGACGAGGACGGCAACGTGGTGGAGGGCGCGGACGTGCCCGACCTCTCCGACGAGGAGTTGCTGGACATGTACCGCGAGATGCGGCTGGCGCGCCACTTCGACGAGC
Source organism: Halorussus vallis (assembly GCF_024138165.1). NCBI lineage: Archaea > Methanobacteriati > Methanobacteriota > Halobacteria > Halobacteriales > Haladaptataceae > Halorussus > Halorussus vallis. The sequence continues at coordinate 2,396,321 of NZ_CP100000.1, forward strand.
GCGCCGTGAGCCTCCAGCGCCAGGGACGGATGGGTACCTACCCGCCGCTGTCGGGCCAGGAGGGCGCCCAGGTCGCGAGCGCCCACGCGCTCGACCAGGACGACTGGCTGTTCCCGAGTTACCGCGAACACGGCGCGGCGCTGGTCCGGGGCCTGTCGCTCGAACGAACGCTACTGTACTGGATGGGCCACGAGCAGGGCAACGCCATCCCCGAGGATGCGAACATCTTCACCGTGGCGGTGCCCATCGCCACCCAGATTCCCCACGCCACCGGCGCGGCGTGGGCGTCGAAGCTCAAGGGCGAGGACAAGGCGTTCCTCTGCTACTTCGGCGACGGCGCGACCTCGGAGGGCGACTTCCACGAGGGGCTGAACTTCGCTGGCGTCTTCGACACCCCGTCGGTGTTCTTCTGTAACAACAACCAGTGGGCCATCTCGGTGCCGCGCGAGCGCCAGACCGCGAGCGAAACCATCGCCCAGAAGGCCCAGGCCTACGGCTTCGAGGGCGTGCAGGTCGACGGCATGGACCCGCTGGCGGTCTACAAGGTGACCCGCGAGGCCGTCGAGAAGGCCAGGAACCCCGACGAGGGCGAGCGTCGCCCGACGCTCATCGAGGCGGTCCAGTACCGCTTCGGCGCCCACACCACCGCCGACGACCCGTCGGTCTACCGCGACGAGGACGAGGTCGAGCAGTGGAAGCGCAAGGACCCCATCCCGCGGATGGAGAAGTTCCTGCGCAAGCAGGGACTGCTCGACGACGAGGCGGTCGCGGAGATAGAGGACGAGATCAAAGAGCGGGTCGCCGACGCCATCGACGCGGCTGAGCAGGTCGAGCGCCCCGACCCCGAGGAGATATTCGCGCACGTCTACGCCGACATGCCCAAGCGACTGCAGGAACAGCTCGAGTGGTTCGAGCGCATCCGCGAACAGTACGGCGACGAAGCACTTCTGGAGGACTGACAATGAGTCAAGCCGAAACCACCCAAGAAACGCAGAACCTGACGCTGGTCCAGGCGGTTCAAGACGGACTGTACACCGAGATGAAGCGCGACGAAGACGTGCTCGTGATGGGCGAGGACGTCGGGAAGAACGGCGGCGTGTTCCGCGCCACCGAGGGCCTCTACGACGAGTTCGGCGAGAACCGGGTCATCGACACGCCGCTGGCCGAATCCGGCATCGTCGGCACTGCCATCGGAATGGCCGCCTACGGGCTGAAGCCGGTGCCCGAGATGCAGTTCTCCGGGTTCATGTACCCCGCCTTCGACCAGATCGTGAGCCACGCCGCGCGCATGCGCACCCGGAGTCGCGGCCGGTTCACCTGCCCGATGGTCGTCCGCGCGCCATACGGCGGTGGCATCCGGGCGCCCGAACACCACTCCGAGTCGATGGAGGCGTTCTACGCCCACCAGCCCGGACTGAAGGTCGTCATCCCGAGCACGCCCTACGACACCAAGGGCCTGCTCACGTCGGCCATCCGCGACCCCGACCCGGTCATCTTCCTCGAACCGAAGCTCATCTATCGGGCGTTCCGCGGCGACGTCCCCGAGGAGTCCTACGAGGTCCCCATTGGCGAGGCCGCGGTCCGCCGGGAAGGCTCGGACATCTCGGTGTTCACGTGGGGCGCGATGACCCGCCCGACGATGGAGGCCGCCGAGCAGTTGGCGGACGAGATAGACGTCGAGGTCGTCGACCTCCGGACCGTCTCGCCGCTCGACGAGGACACCATCGTCGAGTCGTTCAAGAAGACCGGCCGGGCGGCGGTCGTCCACGAGGCGCCCAAGTCGGGCGGCCTCGGCGGCGAGATAACCTCCATCATCCAGGAGGAGGCGCTGCTCTACCAGGAGTCGCCGGTTGAGCGCATCACCGGCTTCGACACGCCGTTCCCGCTGTACGCGCTCGAAGACTACTATCTGCCCGAACCGGCCCGCATCAAGGAAGGCATCCGGGACGCGGTGAGCTTCTGACATGGTTCGAGAGTTCAAACTTCCCGACGTCGGCGAGGGCGTCAGCGAGGGCGAGATCGTCTCCTGGCTGGTCGAGGAGGGCGACGAGGTCTCCGAGGACCAGGCGGTCGCGGAGGTCGAAACCGACAAGGCCATCGTGGAGGTCCCCTCGCCGGTCAACGGTTCGGTCCGCGAGATTCTGGCCGAGGAGGGCGAGGTCGTCCCGGTCGGCAACATCATCATTACCTTCAACGTCGAGGGCGAGGAGGAGGAACCGGCCGCGGAGACGACCGAGTCGGCCGAGAGCGACCAGCAGACCGAGTCCCAGCAGGAAACCGCCGCAGAACCCGAGGTTTCGGAGGGCGAAGCCGGAGCCGCGGGCGACGAGGAGGTTTCGACCGGCGAGGGCCGCGTGTTCGCCGCGCCGAGCGCGCGCCGACTGGCCCGCGAACTCGGCGTCGACATCGCGACCGTCGAGGGGTCGGGCCCGAGCGGGCGCGTGACCGAGCAGGACGTGCAGGCGGCTACCGAAGGTGGCCAGTCCGGCGGTGAGGCCGGCGGACAGAGCACCGCCGGAGGCGAGGAGTCGGGCGCGGCGGCGCCCGACTCCGAGTTCGAACCCGCCGACGTTCAGGAGCCGTCGGCGGGCGCCGGCGCCGCCGGTTCCGGCGGCACCGGCGGTCCCGCACCGACCCCCGCGGAGGCGGCCGACCGCGACCGGACGCTGGCCGCGCCCGCGACCCGGCGACTCGCCGAGGAGCAGGGCGTGGACCTGAACGCCGTGCCCGCGAGCGAGGAGCGCGACGGTCAGGCGTTCGTCACACCCGAGGCCGTCATGGAGTACGCCGAGGCCCAACAGCAGGCCCAGCGAACCGACGCAGCCGCGGTTTCGGCGGGCGCCGCCGGCGAAACCGGCCCGCGCGAGGAGCGGATTCCGTACAAGGGCATCCGTAAGACCATCGGCGAGGCGATGTCGCGCTCGAAGTTCACCTCCCCGCACGTCACCCACCACGACACCGCGGTGGTCGACGACCTCGTCGAAACTCGCGGACGCCTCAAGCCGAAGGCCGAGGAGAGCGGCATCCGCCTGACCTACATGCCGTTCGTGATGAAGGCGGTCGTCGCGGCGCTCAAGCAACACCCGAAGCTCAACGCCGCGCTCGACGAGGAGGCGAGCGAAATCGTCCGGAAGAACTACTACAACATCGGCGTCGCGGCGGCGACCGACGCCGGCCTGATGGTGCCCGTGGTCGAGGACGTCGACCGGAAGGGCCTGCTCCAGATCTCCAGCGAGGTCAACGAACTGGTCCAGAAGGCCCGCGACCGCTCCATCGCCCGCGAGGAACTCCAGGGCTCGACGTTCACCATCACGAACTTCGGCGCCATCGGCGGCGAGTACGCGACGCCCATCCTCAACCACCCCGAGGTCGGCATCCTCGGCATCGGCGAACTCAAGCAGCGCCCGGTCGTCGAGGACGGCGAGGTCGTGGCCCGCCACACCCTGCCCATCTCGCTGTCCATCGACCACCGCATCGTCGACGGCGCCGACGCCGCGGCGTTCGGCAACACGTTCATCGAGTACGTCGAGAACCCCGAACTCCTGCTGCTGGAGTAGGGTACGAAATCGCTGGTAGCCAAACCGTTTTCCTTCGCAGTCCCCGAGTTCCGGTATGGAGCTCTCTGTCGTCGACCTCTCGCCGGTCCCCGACGGCGGCACCGCGACCGACGCCTACGCGAACACCGTCGAAGCCGCGAAGCAGGCCGAACGACTCGGCTACTCGCGGTTCTGGGTGGCCGAACACCACGGCATGGCCGACACCATCGCGGGCACGACGCCGGAGGTGCTGTTGGGCCACCTCGCGGCCGAGACCGACTCGATTCGGCTCGGCTCCGGGGCGGTGTTGCTCAACCATTACAGCCCGTTCAAAGTCGCCGAGGAGTTCGGCGCGCTCGACGCGCTCGCGCCCGGCCGCATCGACGCCGGCCTGGGGCGGGCCAACGGTTCGCCCGCCTCCGACCGCGCGCTCGGCACCGAGCGCCACGTCGAGAACCCCGACGAGGACCACGCCGAGAAGATAGAGGCCGTGGTCAACCACCTCTACGACGCCTACCCTGAGGGCCACCCCTACGCCGACCTGGCGATTCCGCGCTCGGGCGGCGACTCGCCCGTCCCGTGGGCGCTCGGGTCGAGTCCCTCCAGCGCGGCCATCGCGGCCGAACTCGGCCTGCCGTACTGCTTCGCCGCCTTCATCCGGCCGCAATTCGCCGCACACTCCTTCGAGGACTATCGGGACCAGTTCGAACCGTCGCGACTGCCCGGCGGCGTCGACGAACCTCGGGGAATCGTCGCGGTCAACGCGGTCTGCGCCGAGACGGACGAGGAGGCCGCCCGACTCCGGGCGGTGGCCGAGGCGACGTACAAGCGGATGCGCCGCGGCGAGGTCGGCACCAGGCCGTCGGTCGAGGAGGCCATCGACGAACTCGGCGGCGTCCCCGACCCGACGCCCGAGACGCTCGACCCCGGCGAGTGGCCGCGGTCGATCTCGGGAAGTCCCGAGACGCTCGCCGGCCTGCTGGAGCAACTCGCCGACCGCGTCGGCGTCGACGAGGTGATGATACAGCACGCGGTCGGCGACCACGAGCGGGCGCTCCGCTCGCACGAACTGCTGGCCGAGGGCGTGGGTATCTCGTAGTTTCTCGGGCGCTCGCCGCCGTCGCTTGCCGCCTCCACCGCTTGCGCTTCCGCCGCTTGCCGCCGACAGGAACGGCGACTCGCCGTTCCTGTCGGCGAAGCTATTAGTCGCTCCTCGTCGGTGGATACCCCATGCCGTTTCAGTTGACCGAGGACCAGCGCGCGCTCCGCGAGGAAGTCCAGGCGTTCGCCGAGTCGGAGATTCGACCGCGAGCCATCGAACTCGACCGCGAGGAGCGCTATCCGGGCGACATCCTCGACGAGTGCGCCGACCGGGGGTACGCCGGCGTCACGCTCCCCGAGGAGTACGGCGGTCGCGGAGAGGGACTCGTGGAACTCGTCGTCGTTATCGAGGAACTCGCGGCGGGGATGATGACCGTCGCCAGCGCGCTGGCGCTCAACCTCGGCGTCGCCACCGTCGTCGAGCGGTTCGGCACCGACGACCAGCGCGAGCGATTCCTGGCCGAGATGGCGCGCTACGAGACGGTAGGCGCGCTCGGACTCAGCGAGGCGAACGCCGGGGCGAACAAACTCGAGATGGAGACGACCGCCGAACCGGACGGGGATGAGTGGGTCCTCGACGGTCACAAGCAGTGGGTGACGAACTTCGAGCGCGCCGACTACGTGCTGACCTACGCCAAGACCGGCCCGGACGCCGACGCGCCGCACAACATCAGCGCCTTCCTCGTCCCGGCCGAGGAGTTCGAGGTCGAGGAGGTGTGGGAGACGCTCGGGGCGCGGAACGTCAAGTCCCCGCGCGTGCGCCTCGACGGCGTTCGCGTGCCCGACGCGAACCGGGTCGGCGAGGAAGGCGAGGCGTACGTCCAGCGCGGGACGATTCACAACGGCGTCAACGTTCCGGCGCGCGGCGCGGGCATCGCCCGCGCCGCGCTGGAGGACACCGTGGCGTACACGAGCGAACGCGCGCAGTTCGACCACCCCATCGGCGACTTCCAGGGCGTCCGCTGGCGCGTCGCGGAGATGACCCAGCGGGCCGACGCCGCCCGCCTGCTGACCCTGCGCGCGGCCGACTTGGTAGACAGCGGCGAGGACGCGACTCGGGAACTCGCCGCGGCGAAGGTGTACGCGACCGAGGCCGCCGTCGAGAACGCCAACGACGCGATGCAGTTCCACGGCGGGCAGGGCTACACCACCGAGCACCACGTCGAGCGCTACCTCCGCGACGCGCGCCTGCTGACCATCGCGGGCGGGCCGAACGAGGGCCACCGTGACAAACTCGCCGACGCGGTGTACTCGGAGTCGGCGGGCGAGTGAGAACCGCGGCCGCGTTGCCGAAGCAGGCGAGGGTCTTCACCGACGCGCCGCGCGGACGTGCACCGAAAGATTAGTAACCTGATAGTACTTCTGCGGAAAATACATTCGATGATGGTCTCCCGCAGACAACTTCTCGTCGCCGCCGGAGTATCGGTTCTCGGGGGCGTAGGGATGGCGTACGAAGTGATGAATTCACCGGTCGAAGCGACGGGCAGTTCGGAGTCGGGTACGCTCTGCGTTGCAACTGCCCTGACCTCACCCGACGGAACGCTCAGTATCCACGGCGTGCAGGTAAACGAGACGACGGTTTCGGTCTCCTACGACGTTATATCCGACCGTCCCGTCGAGACAGTCGCCGTCGTGGTCGACGGCGAGGTGGTGACCAGTCGGCCCTGGAACGGCGACAAAGCGGAACTCACCTTCTCGCACGACGGACCGGTCACGTTCGAACTGCAAGCGCGCTCGAAGGACGGACGAGTGCTCGATTACGCGGAGATACTGGCAGAGTGCGGCCCCGCGGAGGAGGTGACGGGCGGCACGTCGGGTCGCGACTAATCGCTCTCGATTACTCCGCGCCAAACGCTAGCACGTCTACCTCCGGTGGTAAAATCCGCCTGATTTTTCACCCGGTAGCGCGATTTTCGAGACACATGGTCGTCGGAGACATCTCCACCGGAACGGACGTACTCGTGATCGGCGCCGGACCGGGCGGCTACGTCGCCGCCATCCGCGCGGGCCAGCTCGGCAAGGACGTGACGCTGGTCGAGAAGGACGCGGTCGGCGGGGTCTGCCTCAACTACGGCTGCATCCCCTCGAAGGCGATGATAACGGCCTCGGACCTCGCGTACGACGCGGGCGACGCCGAGGAGATGGGCATCTACGCCGACCCCACGGTCGAACTCGCCGAGATGGTCGGCTGGAAGGACGGCGTGGTCGACCAACTCACCGGCGGCGTCGAAAAGCTCTGCAAGGCCAACGGCGTCGAGATAATGGAGGGTCGGGCGGAGTTCGCCGACGAGAACAAGGCCCGCATCGTCCACGGCGGCGAGGGCCAGGGCGCCGAGACCGTCGAGTTCGACCACGCCATCGTCTCGACCGGGTCGAAGCCCATCCAGATTCCGGGCTTCGACTTCAGCGACGACCCCGTGCTCGACTCCCGGCAGGCGCTCGCGCTCGAGGAGATTCCCCAGAGCCTCGTCATCGTCGGCGCGGGCTACATCGGGATGGAACTGGCGGGCGTCTTCGCCAAACTCGGCACCGACGTGACCGTCGTGGAGATGCTCGACTCCATCCTGCCGGGCTACGAGGACGACTTGGCCCGCCCGGTCAAGAAGAATGCCGAGGAACTCGGTATCGACTTCCACTTCGGTGAGGCCGCCAAGGACTGGGAGGAGTCCGGCGACGGCATCACCGTCCGGACCGAGGACGCCGACGAGAACGTCTCGGAGTTCGGCGCCGAGAAGGTGCTCGTGGCGGTCGGGCGCACCCCCGTCACCGACACCCTCGAACTGGAAAACGCCGGCGTCGAGACGACCGAGGACGGCTTCATCGAAACCGACGACCGCGCGCGGACTAACGTCGAGCACATCCACGCCATCGGCGACGTGGCCGGCGAACCGATGCTCGCCCACAAGGCCAGCAAGGAGGGCATCGTCGCCGCCGAGGTCATCGCGGGCGAACCCTCGGCGCTCGACTACCAGGCGGTCCCCGCCGCCGTCTTCACCGACCCCGAAATCGGCACGGTCGGGATGACCGAGGAGGAGGCCGAGGCGCAGGGCTTCGAACCGGCGGTCGGCCAGTTCCCGTTCCGCGCCAGCGGTCGGGCGCTCACGACGGGCGAGGCCGACGGCTTCGTCCGCATCGTCGCCGACGAACCGAGCGGGTTCATCCTGGGCGCCCAAATCGTCGGCCCCGAGGCCTCGGAACTCATCGCGGAGATGGGCCTGGCCATCGAAATGGGCGCGACGCTGGAGGACGTGGCCGCGACCATCCACACCCACCCGACACTTTCGGAGGCCGTGATGGAGGCCGCCGAGAACGCGCTGGGCCACGCGATTCACACGCTGAATCGGTGAACTTTCCGCGCTTCCGTCGGCTCTTCTGCTTTCTCGTCGTTTCTGTGCCTGGAATCACTGCGAACGCGTAAACTGCTTCGCCGACCCTGATAGTGATAAGAGTTAACATCTGGCAATACGTAGTCCGACGCATGAGTCGCGCCAGAGACGATGGACTCTCGGCGTTCGACCGACTCCGGTCGCGCTACGACCGCGAGGACCTGCGGTGTCCGGCCTGCGGCTACGAGGACGCCGAGGGTCGCTGGCTCGCGGCCACCAGCGGCGAGCGCGTCCGGTACCGTCACGTCTGCCCGAGTTGCGGCAACATCCGGAGTCGGGAGTTCCGGTTCGGCGACGAGTGAGTTCGGGTCGGTTCGGGCGTGGAGCGTTTTCCGTCGTCGAGTTCATTCGAATCGTCGGCAGCGCGTAGCCTGTGGAGTGAACTTGACAGACCAGAAAGCACTTGGCTAGCCGCGACACCCTCCGCGTATGACTTCGCGGACGGTAGCCGGCCTCCCCCTCGTCGTCGGCCTCGGACTCGGCTACTGGGCGGTCTACACGCATCTCCGGATAGCCGAGCAGTTGCGAGCGGGGCGCTGCGACGGGTGCGAACCGTGGCATCCGTTGTTCGTCGCGGCGCTCGTCGGTAGCGCGGCGTTCGTCCTAGTTTCGCTGGTGCTCTTCTCCCGACGGTAACGGTCGCGATGGACGACTCGTCTCGCGATTCGGCGAACTTCGACGACCGCTACTCGCACGGTACAAGCGAGTACCGTAACCGCGACCGCAACGACAACTGCGACCGCGACTCGCACGACGCAACTGAAACCGCACTGCAACCGCGACCGCATCGCGCCACACGCCTCCCCAACCGACTGCGGTCCTCGGCCACTCGCTTCGCTCGTGTCTTACGGTCCTCGTCCACCGTCGGAGCCTCGCTCCGACGAGCCTGCACTCGCTTCGCTCGTGCAGGCCTCGCGCGGAGAAGGCGCGACACGAGGTCGCGCCAGCACGCGCCGACCTGAAAGGAGGCGCTTCCGTCACCGGTTCCGAGAGTTTATATCCGAAGCCGAGGCCAACGCTGTGCATGTCCACACTCCGTTCCTCCCCGCCACACTCTTCCGCCCGGAAAATCTGTCACACCCGACGGCCTTTTAATCGCCTCCGCGAAACACACGCCCATGCAAGCAGTCACCCTCGGCCCCGAGGGAACCTACTCCCACCGTGCAGCGAGCGCCGTCGCCGACGACGTGGAGTTCCGCGAGTCGGTCACGGCCATCGTCGAGGCCGTCGCCGACGGCGAGTTCGACCGCGGGGTCGTCCCTATCGAGAACAGCATCGAGGGCAGCGTCACCGAGACCCTGGACGCCATCGCCGACCACGAGGTCGCGGCGGTCAGGGAACTCGTCACCCCGATTCGCCACGCCCTGCTCGCCCAGTCCGAGGACTTCTCTGTCGTTGCCAGCCACTCCCAGGCGCTCGCGCAGTGCCGGTCGTTCCTCGAATCGGAGTACCCCGACACCGACCTCGAAGCGGTCGCCAGCACCGCCCGCGGGGTCGAACACGCCCGCGAGAACCCCGACGTGGCGGCCATCGGCCATCCCAAGAACGCGGGCGAGGACCTCACGGTGGTCGCAGAGGGCATCCAGGACCGGACCTCGAACGCGACCCGGTTCTTCGTCGTCGCGCCCGCCGAGGAAGGGTCGGAGGCCGGCGGGAAGTCCTCGCTGGTCGTCTACCCGAACGCCAACTACCCCGGCCTGTTACTCGAACTCCTCGAACCGTTCGCCGACCGCGACGTCAACCTTACCCGTGTCGAGTCCCGACCGAGCGGCGAGCGACTCGGCGACTACGTCTTCCACGTCGACTTCGCGGCGGGCCTCTACGAGGACCGCGCCCGCGAGGCCGTCGAGGAGGTCGAGGAACTCGCCGAGAACGGGTGGGTCCGCCGCCTCGGGTCGTACGACACCGAGCACGTCGTCCACTGAGTGGCCGTCCGGTTCCGCGGTCCCCGCCCTGGCGCCTCGCCGACCCCTAGTCGGACTGAATTTTTAAGGGCGAACGCGACGAACCCTCTCTGGGCGACCGAACGCCCGATGGGGGAAACTATGGACCGACGACGAAATCCGTTCAAGGAGATCGAAGAGATGTTCGACCGCATGGGCCGCCAGTTCGAGGAGTCGATGGGCGGCATGGGCGGTATGGGCGACATGAGTGGCATGGGCGAACAGATGTCGATGGACGTGGCCGACCACGGCGAGGAGTACGTGGTCACCGCCGACCTGCCCGGCTTCGAGAAGGAGGACATCGAAGTCTCGCTGCGCGAGGACCAGCTAACCATCCGCGCCGAACACGCCGAGGAGCGCGAGGAAGGCGACGAGAGCGACGGCCAGTACCTCCGCAAGGAGCGCCGCCACCAGTCGACCAGTCGCTCGGTGACGCTGCCCGGCGAGGTCGACGAGCAGGGCGTCTCCGCCCAGTACCGCAACGGCGTACTGACGGTGACGCTGCCGAAGGCGACCAGCGACGACGGCGACTCGCACAGCATCGACATCAGCTAAGCGCAACTTCCTTGCCGCTTCGGGCGCAACCGTCGGCCATGACGCTCGAACCCGGAGACGACGCGCCGACGGTGACGGCCGAGAACCAGCGCGGCGAAGTCGTCACGCTCGACTTCGCGGAACCGACGGTGCTGTACTTCTACCCGCGGGACGACACGCCGGGTTGTACCGTCGAGGCCGAGCAGTTCGACGCCGAACTCGAATCCTACCGCGACGCCGAGGTCGCCGTCTACGGCGTCTCGACCGACGACGTCGAGAGCCACGAGGCGTTCGCCGACAAGTACGACCTCGGCTTCGACCTGTTGGCAGACCCCGACGGCGAGGTCGCCGACGCCTTCGGCGTCGAAACTGCCCGCGGCGCGGCCCCGCGGACGACCTTCGTCCTCGCCGACGGCGAGGTGCAGGCGGTCTACGAGGGCGTCGACCCCGACGGCCACGCCCGCGACGTGCTGAGCGACATGCTCGACGACGGGTTGGCGGCGCTGGACTGAAACCGCCGACCCGGGAATCGCACGACCGCCGGCCGGAGGTCGCGCGTCCGGCCGCGACGACGTCGCGGCCGGGCGCGCGAACGTCCACGCTGAGGACTATGCCGAGAAACCATGCCATGGGATCACGCCGAGAAACCACACCATCGGTAGCGTTTTTCTCCGGCGCGTCGAACACCCGCCATGAGCCGCGAGTCCGACGCGCCCGGCGCTTCCGGCGGCTACGACCCGTCGCTCCGGGCCAAACTCGTCGGCGGCGTCCAGTGGGCGGTCACCGGCTACTTCGTCTTCGCGCTCGCGTTCTTCGCTGTCGGATGGTACCTCCGCGCCACCAGGGCGATGTTCTCGCTGTCGGTCCGGGAGGAACTGGTCGGCTTCCTGCTGGCGGCGTTCGTCGGCGGATACGGCTGGGTCGCCCTGCGGACGCGCTCGGCCGCGGCCGAGCGCGTCGCCCACGTCCGCCGAATCGAAGTCGTGGTCACCCTGCTGGTGCTGGGCTTTTTCCTCCCGGTCGCGGCGATGGTCGTCCTCAGCCTGTTCGGTTTGCCGATGCTCGACCTCGTTCCCGGCGTTAGCTACGCGCTGACGCTCGTATTCTCGTACGGGTTGGTGTACGGACTCGGCCAGCGATTCTTCGTCGGGCCGAAGGCGGCGCCGGAGTCGGAACTGGACGAGTGGTCGTGACGCGAGAAGTCGGAGCGACCCGGCGGGCGTCCATCGACGCCGACGATGGATGCGTCGAGAAGGGACGTTCAGGACGCCGCCTCGGTCGCGGCCGAACCTCTAGGTCGTCCCACCGTCAGGAGGACGGCCGCGACCAGCATGAGGAGTCCGAACGGGAGGACGTACAGCCCCACGCTGAAGAGGCTAATTCCGGCGAAGAGGGTCCCGGCTATCGCGACCGCCCAGACGCTTCCCAGCTTCCGGGTTCGAACCCAGTACCCGCCGGCAAGCGCGGCCGCGAGTAGCACCAGCGCCCAGAACAGGATGACCGGCGCGTTGGCGGCCTCCAGACTCCCCGAGAGGTGCGGCACGCCGTCGAAGACGACGTACGGGAGGACCGACGTCCAGAGCAGTCCGACGGCCCCGGCGATACCCGCCGCCGCCGCGAGCAGTCCGACGACCCCGCCGAGCGTCGCCGGCCACGTGCCGGCGGACTTGAATCCGGGTGACATCGAGCTGAATGCTTGCTCCGCCCTCATATAAGCGTTCTCACCGTTCCGGGGGTGACGCACCTCGGCACCGTCGCCGCCTGACAGGTCGACCAGTCAGGTGCGACCCCTCTTTTCTTCCCGGTTCGTACCGTTACGCGTTCCATGGACTACGACCCGCGAGAAATCGAGCGGGAGTGGCAGGACCGCTGGGCGCGGGAGGGTCGATACGAGGCCGACCCGCCCGCGGAGACGGACGCCGAAGCCGACGAGGACGCCACCTTCGTCACCGTCCCCTACCCCTACCCCAGCGGCGGGATGCACATCGGCCACGCCCGTACCTACACCGTCCCGGACGTGTACGCCCGTTACCGCCGTTTGCAGGGCGACAACGTCCTGTTCCCGCTCGCCTGGCACGTCACCGGCACGCCCATCGTCGGCGCCGTCGAGCGACTGAAGAAGCGCGAGGAAGACCAGATGTCGGTCCTCCGGGACACCTACGGCGTCCCGGAGGAGACGCTGGCCGACCTGGAGACGCCGATGGGGTTCGCCCGCTACTTCGTCGAGGAGCACTACAAGAAGAACATGAAGGCGCTGGGGCTGTCCATCGACTGGCGCCGGGAGTTCACCACCAACGACGACCGCTATTCGAAGTTCGTCACCTGGCAGTACGAGACGCTCAAAGAGCGGGGCCTGCTGGAGAAGGGCCTGCACCCCGTGAAGTTCTGCACGAACGAGCGCAACCCGGTCACGACTCACGACTTGCTGGAGGGCGAGGAGGCGGAGTTCCAGGAGTACACGCTCGTCAAGTTCCGCGCGTCGCGAAGCGACGCGGACCGGACGAGCGGCGACGAGCCGCGAGACGCCGACGGCGAGGGCGCGGTCTATCCGATGGCGACACTGCGACCCGAGACGGTTCGCGGCGTGACCAACGCCTTCGTGAACCCCGACGCCGAGTACGTCAGCGCCACCGTCGACGGAGAAGCGTGGGTCGTGAGCGCCGATGCCGCCGAGAAACTCGAACTCCAGGCTCACGACGTCGAAGTCGAGGACGAGTTCTCGGGCGCCGACCTGGTGGGCGGTCGAGTCTCGAACCCCGTCACCGGCGAGAACGTCCTGCTGCTGCCGGCGTCGTTCGTCGACTCCGACAACGCGACGGGCGTGGTGATGTCGGTGCCCGCCCACAGCCCCGACGACTACGTTGCGCTCCGGGAGGCGCAGGCCGACGCCGACGAACTCGCCGACTACGGCGTCGACCCCGACGAAGTCCGGGCCATCGAACCGAAGTCGATTCTGGACGTGGAGGGGTACGGCGAGGTACCGGCACGAGACGCCGTCGAAACCGCGGGAATCGAGGGGAGCGACGACCCTGACCTCCACGAGGTGACCGCCGACCTCTACCAGGCGGAGTTCCACAAGGGTCGCCTCCGCGAGGTGTACGGCGAGTACGCCGGCGGAGTCGTCGAGGAGGTCCGCGACGAACTGAGAGCCGACTACGAGTCCCGGGGCGCGTTCGGGTCGATGTACGAGTTCAGCGAGGAGGTCGTCTGCCGGTGCGGCGGCGACGTCGAGGTCGCCGAACAGGAGACGTGGTTCCTGCGGTACGACGACGAGGGGTGGAAGGCGAAGGCCCACGAGGCGGTCGCGCAACTCGACGCCATCCCGGAAAACACCCGCGAGCAGTACGACCACACCGTCGACTGGCTCAACGAGTGGCCGGCCATCCGCAACTACGGACTGGGCACCCGCCTGCCGTGGGACGAGGAGTTCGTCATCGAACCGCTGTCGGACTCGACCATCTACATGGCCTACTACACCGTCGCCCACCGCCTGCGGGACGTGCCGGTCGAGGACCTCGACCGGGAGTTCTTCGACACGCTCTTTTATGGTCCCGAGAGCGTCGATTCTCCCGACGAAACCGCGCTCGAACTCCGCGAGGAGTGGGACTACTGGTATCCGGTCGACTACCGGTGTTCGGGCAACGACCTCATCAGCAACCACCTGACCTTCTTCCTGTTCCACCACGCCGAACTGTTCGAGCCGCCGAAGTGGCCCGAGGGCATCACCGTGATGGGGATGGGCTTGCTGGAGGGCGAGAAGATGTCGTCCTCGAAGGGCCACGTCGTCCTGCCGAGTGACGCCATCGAGGAGTACGGCGCCGACACGGTCCGGTTCTTCCTGCTGAACTCCGCGGAACCGTGGCAGGACTACGACTGGCGGGCCGACCAGGTCCGGTCGACCCACGACCAGTTGGCGCGGTTCTGGTCGCGGGCGAACGAGATTATCGAGGAGGACGACGTGCGAGACGGCGACGAGACACCCGACTTGAAGCGCGCCGACCGCTGGCTCCTGTCGAAACTCCAGTCGACGGTGCGCGACACCACCGACGCCCTGGAGCGGTTCGAAACCCGGACCGCCAGCCAGACCGCCTTCTACAACTTCGAGGAGCACCTGAAGTGGTACCGCAAGCGGGCCGACCTCGATAGGCCGGGCGCGTCGTGGACCCTGCGGGAGGTCCTCCGGACCCGCCTCCGCCTGCTGGAACCGTTCGTCCCCTACCTGACCAACGAACTGTCCGAGCGACTCGAAGGCGTCCCGGCCGAGGACGCCGACTGGCCCGAACCTGACCCCGAGTTCGAGAGCGTCCGGACCGAAGTCGAGGAGTCGCTGGTCGCCGACCTGACCGAGGACGTCCGGGACATCGTCGGCGTGACCGACGCCGACCCCGAGACGATTCGGGTGTACGTCGCCGCCGACTGGAAGCGCACCGTGCTCGACGAGGTCGTTCAGACCGGCCCCGACGTGGGCGCGGTGATGGGGAAGGTGATGCAGCACGAGGGCCTGCGCGAGCGCGGGAACGAGGTCAACGACCTCGTCCAGGACCTCGTGTCGGTCGTCCGCGAGCGCCCCGACGACGAAGTCGAGGCGCTGACCGCGGTGGACGAACGCGCCGTCTACGAGGACGCCCGGCGGTTCCTCGAACGCGAGTTCGACGCCGAGGTCGAGATCTACGAGGAGGGCGAGGAGGCCTACGACCCCGCCGAGAAGGCCGGGAACGCCGCGCCGCTCCGGCCCGCGGTTCACCTGGAGTGAACCGGAACGGGACGCAGTTCGTCCTCGCGCGCCGTCTCCGACGATTCCTTCGGACGAAAAACAAATAAACTGGACCTGTTCGCGGTGTTTCCAGACAACCGGAGATTATAATGGATTTCTACCGACTATTTATCGGAAATTATGTGGGTTATGGTGTAGAATTCTTGTGAACGGATGTCATCGGAGCACTCGGTACGGTCGGACGACGGACGAAATCGCTTCGTCTACGTGACCGCCGCGCTCGCCGCGCTGAACGGACTCCTGTTCGGGTTCGACACGGGCATCATCTCCGGCGCGTTCCTGTTCATCAAGCGCACCTTCGAGATGTCGTCGCTGTTCGGCGTCCCGATGGACCCGTCGCTCGTCGGCGGACTGGTCGTCAGCGGGGCGCTGGTCGGCGCCATCGTCGGGGCGGCGCTCGGCGGGACGCTCGCCGACCGCATCGGTCGTCGTCGGCTCATTCTCGTCGGGGCGGTGGTGTTCTTCGTCGGGTCGTTCATCATGGCCGTCGCGCCCAACGTCGAGGTGCTGCTGGTCGGGCGCGTCGTCGACGGCGTGGCCATCGGCTTCGCCTCGATGGTCGGCCCGCTGTACATCTCCGAGATTTCGCCGCCGAAGATACGCGGGTCGCTCGTCTCGCTCAACCAACTCGCGGTCACGACCGGCATCCTCGTCTCGTACTTCGTGAACTACGCCTTCGCCGACGCGGGCGCGTGGCGGTGGATGCTCGGCACCGGGATGGTGCCCGCGCTCGTGCTCGCGGTGGCGATGGTGTTCATGCCCGAGAGCCCCCGATGGCTCGTCGAGCAGGGCCGCGAGTCGGACGCCCGCGACGTGCTCGCCCGCACGCGGAGCGAGGACCGAATCGACGACGAGATGTCCGAAATCGAACGGACCGCCCAGGCCCAGGAGGACACCGGCCTCTCGGACCTCCTCGAATCGTGGATTCGACCCGCGCTCGTCGTCGGAGTCGGACTCGCCGTCTTCCAGCAGGTCACCGGCATCAACACGGTCATCTACTACGCGCCGACCATCCTCGAATCGACCGGCTTCGGGAGTTCGGTTTCCATCCTCGCAACGGTCGGCATCGGCGTCGTCAACGTCGCCACGACCGTCGCGGCGGTCCTGCTCGTCGACCGGAAGGGCCGCCGCCCGCTCCTGCTCGCTGGCGTCGCGGGCATGACCGTGACGCTCGTCGTCCTCGGGGCGGCGTTCCACCTGCCGGGGCTGTCGGGGGTCGTAGGCTGGGTCGCGACCGGGAGCCTGATGCTCTACGTCGCGTGCTTCGCCATCGGACTCGGCCCGGTGTTCTGGCTGCTCATCTCTGAAATCTACCCGCTGAAGGTCCGCGGGACGGCGATGGGCGTCGTCACCGTCGCCAACTGGGCGGCCAACCT
Source organism: Halorussus vallis (assembly GCF_024138165.1). Lineage (NCBI taxonomy): Archaea > Methanobacteriati > Methanobacteriota > Halobacteria > Halobacteriales > Haladaptataceae > Halorussus > Halorussus vallis. The sequence continues at coordinate 2,412,971 of NZ_CP100000.1, forward strand.
CGCCGTCTCGCTGACGTTCCCGATGCTCGTCGACGCCATCGCCAAGTCCGGCACCTTCTGGCTGTACGCGGTCTTGAGCGCCGCTGCGCTGGCGTTCACGTACTTCCTGGTGCCCGAGACGAAGGGTCGGTCGCTGGAGGACATCGAGTCGGACCTGCGGGAGAAGGCGCTCGGCGGCGCGAGCGCGGTCGGCGACCGGCCGTCGGAAGAGCGGGCCGACTGAGTCCCCGGCGACCTGCCGTAGCGTCCCTGCCGTGACGGCCGAACTGACCGACGCCGACCGCCGAAAACGCTTACCTTCCGGTCGTCGATAGGACGGGGTATGAGTCAGGGGGCTTCCGACGCGGGCGCCGAGAGCGCAGTACCCGAACCGGTGAAGAAGGCGATGCGGACGGTGACGCCGCCGTTCCGCGGACGGCCGGACGCCGAGATGACGGTGATCGGCACCGCGTACTTTCTGGGACTCGTCATCCTGCTGATTCCGCTGTTGCCGTTTCTCGTGATCGTGTGGCTCGTCTCGAAGGTGATGGGCGTGTTCGCGAAGAAGGCGCCGACCGAGCAGGTGACCGAGCGACTGCCGGGGCGGTAGAAGGAGCGTTCGGCGCGGCGCGGCTTTACTCGACTTCCGACCCGATGAGGTCGAAGGGGTAGCCGTTGTCGTTGTCGTCGGCGTGCTCGTAGACGACGTGGGCCGCGGCCACGTCCTGGATGGCGAGGCCCGTGGAGTCGAAGACGGTGATGCCGTCGTCGGCGGTCCTGCCTTCGAGGTCGCCGACCACGATGTTGCCGAGTTCGCCGTAGATGTCGTCGTCGGTCAGGACGCCCTCGTGGTACGGGACGTTGATCTCGCCCGAGTGGGTGGTCTGGGCGTGGTCGTCGATGACGAGTTTGGCGTCGAGCAGAATTTGGTCGGCGAGTTCGTGCTTGCCCTCGGCGTCGGCGCCCATCGCGTTGACGTGGGTGCGCTCGCCGATGGCCTTGCGGGAGACGATGGGCTTTTCGACCGGCGTCACGGTCGAGAGCACGTCGCACTGGGCGGCCTCCTCGATGGACCCCGCGCGGACGTCGAAGTCGGCCTCGAAGTAGTCGATGAAGTCGGCGACGGCCTCCTCGTCGGGGTCGCTGACGACGACCTCCTCGATGGGTCGGACCGTCGAGACGGCCTCGACCTGGGTGTACGACTGGACGCCCGCGCCGACGACGCCCATCGAGGTGGCGTCCTCGACCGCGAGGTGGTCGGTGGCGACGGCGGCGGCCGCGCCGGTCCGCTTCATCGTGAGTTCGGTGCCGTCCATGATGGCGAGCGGGAAGGCGGTTTCGGGGTCGGAGTAGACCATCGTGCCCATCACGGTCGGGAGGTCGAACCTGTCGGGGTTGTCGGGGTGGACGTTGACCCACTTGATGCCGGCGGCGTCCCAGTCCTCGGCTTCGAGGTAGGCCGGCATCGAGCGGAAGTCACCGTTGTACTGCGGGAGGTCGATGTAGGATTTGGCGGGCATCTGTGCGTTCCCACGGGCGTACGCGGCGAACGCGTCCTCGACGGCCCGGATGACCTCCTCCATCTGCGTGTTCTCGTCGACGGCGTCCTGGTTCAGCAACAGCGTGTCCATACCCGAACAGTTCGTCCGCCTCCACTATAAATTACCTAAAACGGTGTCGAATCGTGCAGGGTTTGCCATGCAAATTCCCGGAGTTCAACACTCCCCTTCGCCGAAGGCGATTTCGTCGGACCGGACGCGGACCGTGAGATGGTTGCAGTCGGTCACGTGCCACTCGTGGCTCGCGGCCGGCGTTCCGTCAATGGCTACCGTCAAGTCGTACGTACCGTACTCGGCGAGGTTCTCGATGGTGTTCTCCCCCGGCGTGAGTCTGTGTCGCGTGGAACTGACCGTCTCGCCGTCGGGGAGGGCGACGACGACGTCCGCGGAAACTGGACCGTCCGTCTCGTTTATCGCGGTGAGGTCGTTGGCGCGCGGGTCGTGATTCGAGCGGAGACTCGCACAGCCTGCGAGAACCGCCGTCGTCAGCGCGGCGGACTTCCGGAGGAACGGGCGGCGTCGCATATCGGGACCCTGGTTCGTCGTCACGAAATTCTTTGCGTGTGACGTCTCTCTCGCGGTCGGTACTCGCTTCAACTTCACTCTCGTCTGCACCGCCCCAACACGCTCTCCTGGCTGGAAACCGTACGTTCGCGCGATACCATGGACGACTCGCTCTACTCGAGTCTTCCCCGGCGAATCCGACACCGAATCGGTCCCGTCGTCGACCGAATCGCCCGTCGAGTCGGCCAACCGGACTACCGCGTCCGGCCCGCGGGATACGTCGGAACCGTCCACCGTTCGATTGACGACGTCGAATCGACGCTACGCGACGGGGGGTTCGTCTGGGACCCGATGAGCCTGTACCACTACACGCCGGCGGGCAGCACCACCGACGGAAGCTGGGTGTACCGGCCGTCGCGGTTCGCCGACCGACAGCTACACGTCGTGCTCTTCGCCCAGACCGAGAATCGCATCGACCTCTACGCCCACGAGGAGTACAACTGGAAGCGCCATCCGTTAAAGCACGCCGCGGAAGAGGACATCCGCCGCCACGAGGGGTCCGCCGAGATGCGCCGGTGGCTGGAGAAGCGAGGGATCGCGTACGAGTCCGAACCGAAGATAGTTCGCAGAGCCGAACAGGTCGTCGAACGATTTCGAGAGCGCATCCGCGGACGTGACTTTGCCCCGCTGTTCGGCCTTTGGGGCGGGACGCGATAGCGGCCTGCGTTCTTTCTGTCGGGTGTCGGGACGACCCTCGTCCGCGAACGATCGGTGGTAAAATTCGAAAGAAGCAGGAACTTGGTCGGGAAGACGATTCGACGCGTTGACCTCGGCGGCCGAGTGCGGTCGAACGGTGCGGCGGTGGTCGGGAACGGGCGTGAGTGGGCTACTGCCTATCTTACATCGGCTACGTCGAGCGGAGCTCGACGGCCTATGAAAATCGGTCGAAGACCGATTTTACATAGCGCCGCCCATACCGCCCATGCCGCCCATGCCGCCGCCCATGCCGCCGGCGCCGCCCTCGTCGTCGCCCTTGTCGGTCGACAGGTCGCCGGCCGAGATGATGTCGTCGATTTTCAGCACGAGGTTCGCGGCCTCGGTGGCACTGGAGATGGCCTGCTCCTTCGAGTGGGCGGGTTCGACGACGCCCGCCTCGAAGGTGTCCTGCACGTCGCCGCTGAACACGTCCAGACCGGCGCGCTGGTCGCCGTCGTCGTGGGCCGCGCGCAGGTCGACGAGCGTGTCGATGGAGTCCAGGCCGGCGTTCTCCGCGAGAACGCGGGGGACGAGTTCGAGCGAGTCGGCGAACGCCTCGACCGCGAGCTGTTCGCGGCCCTCGACGGAGTCGGCGTAGTCGCGGAGACGACCCGCGACCTCGACCTCAATGGCACCGCCGCCCGCGACGACGCGGCCGTCGGAGACGGTCTGGGCGACGACGTCGAGCGCGTCGGTGACGCCGCGCTCGAGTTCGTCGACCACGTGGTCGGTCGAGCCGCGCAGGAGGAGGGTGACGCCGTGGCTGTCCTCGCCCTCGACGTAGAACAGTTCGTCGCTCTCGTCGCGAGTGACGCTACCGTGGCCGAGGTCCTCGGCGGAGGCGCTGTCGAGGTCCGAGACGACGTTCGCACCCAGGACCTCCTTCAGGAAGCCGACGTCGCTCTTCTTGACGCGCCGGACCGCGAGGATGCCCTCCTTCGCGAGGTAGTGCTGGGCCATGTCGTCGATGCCCTTCTGGCAGAAGACGACGTCGGCGCCGGTGTCGACGATCTGCTGGACCTTCTCCTTGAGCTGAGCCTCTTCCTGGTCGAGGAAGCTCTGGAGCTGGTCGGGGTTGTCGATGCTGACGCTGGTGTCGACGTCCGTCTCCTCGATCTCGACGGCCTCGTTGAGCAGGAGGATGTCGGCGTCCTCGACGCTCTTGGGCATGTTGTCGTGGACGGGGTCCTTGCTGATGACCGCGCCCTTGAGGAGTTCGGACTCGCCGGCCGAGCGACCCGTCTGGGTCTCGGTCTTGATGAACTCGAGGTCGACCGTGCCCTCGACGGTGACCTGCTGGACCGCGTCGACGATGATCTGGCTGAGCGCCTCCTTGTTGAGTTCGGCGCCCTTGCCGGTCATCGACGTCTCGGCGACCTTGCGGAGGAGGTCCTCGTCGTCGGGGTCGACGTTCTCGGCGACGTTGTTGACCTCTTCGCGGGCCTTCTCGCTGGCGAGGTGGAAGCCCTTGATGATGGCGGTCGGGTGGATGTCCTGTTCGAGGAGGTCCTCGGCGTTCTTGAGGAGTTCACCGGTCACCGCGACGGCGGTCGTGGTGCCGTCGCCCGCTTCGTCCTCCTGTGTCTCGGCGACCTCGATGATCATCTCGGCCGTCGGGTTGTCGATGTCCATCTCCTGGAGGATGGTGACGCCGTCGTTCGTGATGGTGACGTCTCCCATCGAGTCGACGAGCATCTTGTCCATCCCTTTCGGGCCGAGGGTGGAGCGAACCGCGTCCGCGACAGCGCGGGCCGCGGTGATGTTGTGCTCCTGGGCGTCCTTGTCCTTGACGCGCTGGGACTCCTCGGACATTACGATCATCGGCTGGCCTTGCATTCGACCTCGCTGACTCATGGTTCAGTAGAAGATATGATTGCCCTTCTATATAAAACTTTACTCCGACGGTCGAACCCGCGGTTTTACTGTCTAGAATCGAAGCCCGTAATATCGCTTGCAGGCGTCGGGTACCCCTCCATTCCCGTGCGAATGGTTAGCAAGAGGCTGGACGGCCGCCGGACTCGGTTCGGTCGGGTTTATATGCCTTCGTCCTCCGGGCGCGCTACCCGTCGTTGCGTCACTTGCATTCCCTGCGCATTGAGTTGTTTAAACCCCGCCCGTTAACTCGCCGGAGAGACATGCAGCCGAAACTGTGCGTCGGTAACTCGCTCGAAAAACGCCAGGACAGGGATTTGAACCCTGAATCCCGGAAGGGAACACGCTTTCCAGGCGTGCGCCTTACCGTTCGGCCATCCTGGCTCAGTACTGAGTAACCGAGGGCCGCATTTAACCGCTTTGTTTCGAAGACCGGACTACGGTCGCCCCGCCCGGAACGCCGCGAAGACCAGGGCCGCGAGCGCCGGGACGACGCCGAACCCTGGGGTCGAGGCTCCGGACGACTCGTCCGTCGTCGATACCGTCGTTGACGAGGGCGTCGCACCGGCCGTCTCCGTCGCCGTCGCATCCCGCGTCGCGGTCGCCGCTGAGTGCGTCGTTGACCCGGTCGTCGTGGATTCGGTCGTGGTCGGTGTGCCGGGTTCTCCGCCGTCGGGAAGCCCGTCGCCGTCCGAGTCCAGACGGAACGGGTTCAGGTCCCGCGACTTCTCCTCGGCCGCCGGGAGACCGTCGCCGTCGAAGTCGCGTGGTCCCTGCGGTCGGGTCACCCAGTCGCCGCCGTCGGGCATCGGTGGCGTCTCGTTCGTCGTGAAGTACCGGTCGAGCCACGCGTTGAGCGACCGGCCGGCCACGGTGGCGACGTCGCGCTCGAACTCGGCGTACGAAACCCGCCCCGAACGTCGGTTCAGCAGGTAGACGACGTCGGCGAACGTCCGCGTTCCGTTCGTCACGTTCCGGATGCGAGCGTCGAGGGCGGCGAGCACGCGGGGTCCGCGCTCGTACGGGATACCGCCGTGCTGCCACGTCGACCGGTCGGCGAGCACCGCATCGGGATACTTGCCGCCGGCCGCCTTCTCCTCGAACGCCTTGTAGGACAACTCGCCCTGCTGATGTGCGAGCAGGAGGTCGTAGTACGACGCGCTGCCCTCGATGAACCAGGCCATCCGCTCCTCGGTGTAGACCGACTGGCGCGTGTGGACGTACTCGTGAAGCAGTGACTGGCGCGTGTACTCGAAGGGCCACCTCTCCCCGGCCGGAACCAGCATCACGTCGCCGCTCGCCGACCCGGCGTGGATGCCCTCCGTGAGCGCCACGACGGTCACGTTGCCGCGATTCCCGACGCGGAAGTCCCGCGACGCCGCCGAGAGCACTCGCCGATAGCGCTCGACCGCGACGCTGCCGGCCCGGGGCCGCACGAGGCGGAACTGCTCTCGGTCCCCGGTCCAGTTCGCGGTCCGAGTGGGACCCATCAGTCCGATATGCCCGACGCCGGTCCCGTTACCGCCCGCGAACCGGTACTCTCGCTCGAAGTCGCTCTCCCGGAAGCGCGTCCAGTTCCCCCCGTCCGTCCGGACCCGCCCGCGGACGGTGGCGCGGGCGAGCGCCCAGTCGCCGGTTTCCACGAACGGACCGGGCGCGCCGTTGTCGGTCGTCTCCACCGGAACGGTGAACGAGACGGTCGGGTCCGCGGTGTCGCCGTTCCAGCGGTAGTCGCAGAAGTTCCCGTACTCGGTGTCGAACCCGGTGACCTCGACCGCCGTCGCGTCCGGAGGGAGGCGCACGCAGAGGCCGTCGACCCTTGCCGCGAGTTCGTAGGTCGCGGAGAATCGCACCGACCCGGCGGTTTCGGGCGTTCGGTCGTACGTTCGTACTTCGGTGACGTCGGGTCCGGTCGACCGGTCGGCGGCGACCGCGGGACTCGCGGTCGCCATGAGGAGGAGAAGCACCGCGAGCCAACGTTTCATGACCGACTCGAAAAACCGTAATTTGATAAGTCTTTCCGGGTGGCGTTTCGGAGTCGAGACGCGGAACGGAACTCACTCGTCTGCGGATTCGTCGGAGGGACCGCCCGCAAAGACGCCGTCCGCGACGTACGACAGTGCGGTCGCGCCGCCGAGGACGACCAGCGCCGTGCCCGCTTTGACCGCAACCGAGTAGCGATGGCCGGCGATCAGTTCGTACCCCTGGAGGAGCACCAGGAAACCGAGCGTTCCGACGACGCCCCACAGGAGGCTGGCTTTCAGGCGAGGACGCACGTCACTCGCTGGAGGCGATTGCTTCGATTTCGACGCCGACGCCCTTCGGGAGGTTGGCGACCTCGACGGCGCTCCGGGCCGGCGGGTTGTCCTGGAAGTACTCCTCGTAGGTGTCGTTCATCTCCTCGAAGTTGTCGATGTCGTCGAGGAAGACCGAGACCTTCAGCACGTCCTGCATGGTCAGGCCCTCCTCTTCGAGGATGGCCTTGACGTTCTCCAGGCTCTGGCGGGTCTGGACCGCGATGTCTTCGTCGTCCAGGAGGTCGCCGTCGGGCGTCATCGGTATCTGGCCGGCGGTGAACACGAGGCCGCCGTTCGTTGTCGCCTGGCTGTAGGCGCCGACCGCGGCGGGGGCGTCCTGCGTACTGATGATTCGCTTCATACCGGAGTTTGTGTCTGCCTCCGGCTTAAACCTACTCAACGACCCCGCCCGGAAAAACCGGGCGCGCCGATGCGGGTCGCGGCGACCCGCATCGGCGCGCGTCTCTCGCGGGCGGACTCATTCGAGTCGCGTAACGGCGAAGTCGGCGGCTTCGAGCGCGTCGAGCAGGTCGGCGACGTGCTCCGGTCCTCGCGTTTCGAGGTCGATCTCGACCTCGGTGGCGTTCATCGCGATGTCCCGGGAGGTCCGGTCGTGCTGGATGGCGTAGATGTTCGCGCGGTGCTCGGCGATGATCTCCAGGAGTTGGCGGAGTTCGCCGGGCCGGTCTTTCACCTCGGTCCGGATCTTGGTGTACCGGTCGGTGTGGACCAGTCCGCGCATGATGACCGTCGTCAGCATGTTCATGTCGATGTTGCCGCCCGACAGCACCGGGACGACGACCTCGTCTTCCTCGTACTCGACCGCCCCGGCGAGCAGGGCCGCCAGCGGCACCGCGCCCGCGCCCTCGACGAGCGTCTTCGCGCGTTCGAGGAGGTGGGTGACCGCCACCGCGATTTCGCCGTCCGAGACGGTGACCACCTCGTCGACGTACTTCTCGATGACGGGGAACGTCCGCTCGCCGACGCTCCGGGTGGCGATGCCGTCGGCGATGGTGTCGACGCTATCGAGGGCGTAGACTTCGCCCTTGTCCAGCGAAGTGGCGACGCTCGACGCGCCTTCGGCCTGAACGCCAACGACCCGGGCGTCCGGTCGCTGGGACTTGACCGCGGTGGCGATGCCCGAGATGAGGCCGCCGCCGCCGATGGGGACGACCACGGTGTCGACGTCCGGCAGGTCCTCCAGAATCTCCAGACCGATGGTGCCCTGGCCGGCCATCACCATCTCGTCGTCGAAGGCGTGGACGTAGGTCCGGCCCTCCTCGGCCTCTATCTCGCGGGCCGTCGCCTGGGCGTCGTTGTAGTCCTCGCCGTCGAGCACCACCGTCGCGCCGTAGCTACGGGTCGCTTTGATCTTCGAGATGGGCGCGTTCTCGGGCATTACGATCTTAGCGTCGACGCCGCTCTTGGTCGCGGCGAGCGCGACGCCCTGGGCGTGGTTGCCCGCGCTGGCGGTCACCACGCCGGCAGCTTTTTCGTCGTCCGAAAGCGTCTTGATGCGGTTCGTGGCGCCGCGAATCTTGAACGACCCCGTCCGCTGGAACGTCTCCAGTTTGAGGTGGACCTCCGCGCCGGTCATGGCCGAGAAGGTGTGCGAGTAGTCGAGCGGCGTGCGCCGGGCCGTCTCCTCGACGCGCGAGCGCGCGTCGACCACGTCGGAGAGTTCGAGCATGGAGGACTGTAGTCGCGGAACGTCTTTAACGCTTTATTTACGGCCCACGGCGCACGTTCGGATTCCGACGAGGATACCGAACCGCCCCGCCGCTCGACGGCGGGGCGGTTCCGTCGCCCCGGCGACGAAACGATTCGCGTCGCTCGCAGGCGAGTCGACTTCGTCCCCGCCCGGCAGACCGGCCGCTCTCGGGCGTTGCGTCGAAGGGGGGAATGTGAGGATGTATGCGCGAAGCGTGTGACGCGCACTCGAATCGACCCGCGGCAGGTACTTAAACCCCCGGTGGCCGGACTGAAAGTGAAAGTGCAAGACGGCGTCGGGGTGAAACGGCCGTCAGACGGGCGGCACACACCCCGTCTGACGCGAGGACGACGGCCGTCATCGGCGGCCGCGCGGCGTCTCGACGGCGTTTCGGTGATGCCCCGCCCGCGACGAACGACGGCCGGAGCGACCGCCGGGGGGACCGGCGTCTACCGGTCGCTCAGCGGTCGCTCGTTCGAACGACGACGCCCCGTTCCCGGACGTACCGCCGGACCCGCTCGGCGAACGGCCCCTGGCCGGGCCAGTCGGCGTCGGCGCCCAGCGGTTCGGGGTCGCCGACGTAGACGGCGACATCCTCTACGTCTGCATCGCTACCGCCGTCGTCACCGTCGCGCTTCCCTCGCTCCCGCGGCACGCCCACCCGAACGTAGAGTCCGCGCTCGACGCCCTCGTAGGCGTCGAGCGCCTCGATTTCGGGCGTCCGGAGGATTCTGCCCGAGACGGTCCCGCCCGGCGCGAGCGTCGGATACTGTCCCTCGACGCGGCGGAGTCCGTCCAGCGTCGCGTCGCCGACGAACTCGAACGCCGAGACGACGCGCGAAACGCGGTCGGGGTCGGTCAGCGTCCCGTAGACGAACGCGTCCATGGGTCGCGGTTCGGGGCCGGCGGAGTTGTGCGTTCCGGACGGACGGGGCCGGCCTCGAACGCGGCCCGTCTCGAAGGCGGTCGCATTCGAGGCGTCGCCCGGTTCCGTTCCGATACGCTGATTCCCCCCGCGCCGGAGACGAGTACCATGGTCGCCGGACTCTGCGCGCGGGTGTTCGCCGTCTGGCGGCGCGTCCTCTCGCTGGCGTGGCCGGTGATGGCCGACCACACGCTCCGGACGCTGATGCGGACGACCGACGTCGTCGTCACCGGACTGTTCTCCCCGGCGGCCGTCGCGGCCATCGGACTCGCCGACCTCTACGCCCGCCTGCCCCTCCGCATCGGACTCGGACTCGGCGGGGGCGCCGTCGCGCTCTCCAGTCAGGACACGGGGCGCGACGCGACAGCGGACCGCGACGAGGCCGTGACCCAGGCGCTGGTCGTCGGCGTCCTCGCGGGCGTGCCGTTCGTCGCCCTCGGGTTTCTCCTCGGCGAGCGCGCCATCGCGTTGCTCGGCGCGTCCGACCGCGTCGCCGAGATGGGCGGCGCCTACCTTGCCGTCGTCTTCGCCACCGCGCCCGCCCGGCACGTGGCGCTGATCGGGGCGCGGTCGCTGCAGGGGACCGGCGACACCCTTACGCCGATGTACGTCAACGTCGTCGGGAACCTGCTCAACATCGCCGGCACCGCCGCGCTCGGCCTCGGATTGGGTCCGTTCCCGCGCCTCGAAATCGTCGGCGTCGGACTCGCCACCGCGTTCGGAAACGTCGTGGTCGCGGTCGCGCTGCTCGCGGCCATCGGCGGGCCGTGGACCGACGCGTCGTTCGCTCGCCCGACCGACGCCACCATCACGCGCCAACTGCTGGCCGTGAGCGTGCCGCGAACGCTGGAGGGATTCGCCACGACGGCCGCGGAGTTCCCGTTCAACGCCATCCTACTGGGTTTCGGCACCGAAGTCAACGCCGCCTACCAGGTCGGCCTCCGACTGCGCCAGCAGGTCACCAGCCCGCTCGCGCGCGGCTACCGCGTCGCCGCCAGCGTGCTCGTCGGCCAGACGCTCGGCGCGGGCGACCCCGAAGGCGCCCGGTTCGAGGGGTGGGCGACCGCCGCGCTGGCGCTGCTGACCGTCGGCGCCGCCGGCCTCGCGCTCTTCTTCGGCGCGAGCGCGTTCGCCCGCCTGTTCACGTCCGACCCCGCGACACTGGAGTACGCCGCGGACTTCGCCCGGGCGTACGGACTCGCCGCGCCCTTCCTGGCGCTGCTCACCGTGCTCTCGGGCGCGCTCCAGGGGGCCGGCGACACCCGGACGCCGCTCGTCGCCCGCGCGACGGGGATGTTCGGGATTATGGTCGGCTTCTCGTGGCTGTTCGGCGTCCGCCTGGGGTACGGCGTCGCGGCGGTCTACGCCGCCATCGTCTGCTTTTTCGTCTGGTCGTTCCTCGTCGTCGCGGCGGGGTTCCGGTACGGCGACTGGGCGGCCCGGGCCGCGGAGATGATGGACGAGCGCGCCAGTCCCGAACGCGCGTAGCCCGACTCGCGACTCGCTACGAACGTTTTTACGGGGAGGCGACCAACCGCCACGCATGGACACGCCGGGCGAGGTGGAGTACGAACCCGTCAGCGTCGTGGAACTGCTGTCGGAGATGAAAGACACCGCCGAGTTGCTCATCGACCTCTCGTTCTCCGCGGTGCTCCACGGGAGCGACGACATCGCCCGCGAGGTGCTCGACCTCGAATCGCGGATGGACGTCCTCCAGTTGCGCGCCCGGATGAGCCTGCTGATGGCCGCCCGGACGCCCGACGACGCCGAACAGCTCGCGCCCGTCCTCGGGGTGGTCGGCGCGGCCGAGAAGATAAGCGACGCCGCCGGCGACATCGCCAAGGTCGTCCTGGAGGACATCGGCCTCCCCGAGGCGATGCGAGCCGCGCTCCCGGAGGCCGTCGAGACGCTCGTCCGGGCGGAGATCGCGGCCGACTCGCCGCTGGCCGACCGGACGCTCGGCGACGTGAACATGGAGACCGAAACCGGCGTCCGCGCCATCGCCATCCACCGCGGCCGGGACTGGATCACGAACCCCGACCGCGAAACCCGGTTCGCGACCGGCGACACGGTCCTCCTCCGGGGTCCCGAGGAGGGCATCGCCGACGTGTTCGAGCGCGCGACCGGCCGAACGTACGAACCGCCCGACCCTCCCGAACCCGGCATCGAGGACCTCGAACGCGCTGTCGACTCCATCGTGCTGATGAAGAACATCAGCGAACTCGCAGTCGACCTCGCCTACGGGAGCGTCCTCTTCGACAGCGAGGCGGTCGCCGAGGAGGTCGTGGAACTCGAAGCCGAGGTCGACGCCCTCCAGTCGCGCTTCGAGGCCTGGACCCTGCGCGCGGCCAGCCGGGTCGAAGACCCCGTCTCGCTCCGGGGCCTGGTCCACCTCGCCAACGCCACCGAGGTGATGAGCGACGCCGCCCTGGAGATCAGCGAGGGCGTCCTGCGGGGGCTGACCACCCACCCGGTGGTCGAGAAGGCGGTCGAGGAGAGCGACGAGGTCATCGTCCGCCTGACGGTCGAACCGGGCAGCGACTTCGACGGCGTGACGCTGGGCGAGCGTCAGGTCAAGACCGAGACGGGGATGCGCGTCCTCGCAGTCCGCAGACCCGCCGAGAACGGTCCGGTCGGCGGCGAGGCGGCGGCCCAGGAGGACGAGCGCGGCGAGTGGGTCATCTCGCCTGGACCGACGACCGAACTCCGGGCGGGCGACGTGTTCCTCGCGAAGGGGACGCGCTCGGGCGCCGAGCGCCTCGAAACGCTCACCGCCGCTCTCTAGAGGTCCTCTTGCTTCGCGAGCCGATAGGCCGATATTAGCGTCAGCACCGTCGTCGTCAGTGCGCCGAGCGCCGACGCCAGCACGAAGCCCAGGCCGACGTAGTAGACGCTCGGCCGGCGGGTCCCCGGGAGGAAGACGAAGAACGCGAGCACTGCGAGCGTGAACAGGACGCCGAACGCGAACCCGCGGACGGCGTTCCGGCGGACGTTCAGCGCCGCGACGAAGTTTGCGCGCGGGCGCTCGGGGACGTTCTGTGACACGTTCGGCGATTGGGCGCGTCGGGTAAAAGACGCGTCGGTGTCAACTCGCGGACCGTGGGAGTCGCCCCTGGCCGGAACCCCGACGCCCGTCCGAACGTTTTTCTCGCGTGGCTGCGTCGCGAACCGCATGACGTTGGAGGACGGACTTGTCGTGAACGGGACGGCCGTGGCGGTGGCGGCGCTCGGCCTCTGGCTCGCCGGACCGCTCGGCATGCTCCTCGTCGGTTTCGCGATGGTCGGCGTCGGCGCGCTGCTGTCTCGAGACTCCGAGGACGGCGCTCTGGAATCAAGCAACTGCCCGGACTGTGGCGCGGTGGTAGAGGGCGACGCCTGCGACTACTGCGGTCGCTCGCTCTCCGAGTAACTCGTCCGGCCGTTCGCCGCCGGGGGAATCCTGCGCTCTAGGGCGAGCGCGCCGACGCCCAACAGGAGCGACAGGCCGACCAGCGCGGGCCAGAGCAGTTCCTCGACCCCGTAGTCGAAGAACGCCCCACCGACCACGGGGCCGATTCCGAACCCCACGCGCTTGGCGACCTCTAGCGCCGACAGTTGGCTCCCGCGGGTTTCGGCGCGCCCGAGGTCGCTCGCCAGCGCGGTGACCAGCGGCGAGTGGAATATCTCGCCCACGGTCCGGAGCACGAGGAACGCCCCGACGAGCGCGACCCCCAGCACGAACCCCGCGCCGTGCGCGAGCACGATGGCGACGAAGCTCGCGGCCCAGAAGCACGCCGACAGCGCGAGGCCGCGGGTCCGGCGCCACGACTCGACCCACGACACTGCGGGCAACTGGAAGAGGACGATGACCAGCGGGTTGAGGACGTACAGCGTCCCCAACTGCTCGCTGGTCAGGCCGAACGCGTTCTCGGCGAAGACGGGGACGGTGCTCTGCATTTGGGCGTACGCTATTGCGAAGCCGACGTTGAGCACCGCGAGCGCGAGCATCGCAGGTTCGGTCATCGCGCGGCGCCACTCGCCGAGGGTCGCCCTCAGTCCGCGAGAGTCGGCGTCCTCGATTTCCTCGATTCCGTCTCGCGCTGCCGCGGTCGCGCGCGACCGCGGCAGCGCGACCCACAGCAGGGCCGCGACGACTCCGCTGGTGAGGCCGTCGGCGACGAACACCGCGACGTGGGCGACGCCGTAGAGCACGCCGCCGAGGACGAACCCCGCGCCGAACCCGGCGTTGCTGGCGACCTTCAGCAGGCCGTAGGCCCGGTCGCGGGCGGCGTCGGTCGTGAGGTCGGCGACCATCGCCTGACTCGCGGGCGCGAACAGGCCGGCGGCGAACCCGGCGGTCGCGGCGACCGCGACGAACTCGGGCGCGCTCCGCACGAGCGCGTAGGCCGCGAGGCTGGGCGCCGACAGCGCCATGCTCGCGACCATGACGGGCTTTCGCCCGCGGGCGTCGGCGAAGTACCCGCCGACCAGCGTGCCGACCGCGGTGGCGACGCTGTTGGCGAACAGGCCGGTGCCCACTAGCGTGAACGGGATGCCGACCTCGCCGTAGAAGTACAGCGTCGCGAACGGGTAGACGATACCCGACCCGAGCACGTTGAGCAGGCGGGCCGCGGCGACGACGTAGACCGCCCGGTCGAACCCTCGGAAGCCCGCGAACGCGGCGGCGAGACGGCGCATCGCTTCCGCGTAGTCGCGGCCGCCCGAAAGGCGTTCGGGAAGCGGACACGCAAGCGTACTCGAAAGCGTGCCGGCGGCTCGGACCGTCGCGCGGTCGCCGACCCAAAGCGATAACGGCCGCGAACGTGTCTATCGAGCGACCGATGACTCGCGTCCGCTGGCGGCACCGAGACACCGTCCTGTCGCTGTGCGTGCTCGCGTACTTCGGCGTCCGGTTCGTCGAGTACGCCCTGAGCCTCGTGTTCGCGGACGTCGAAGCCACCCTGGGCGTCTCGACGTTCGTCGTGGGACTCGCCGTCGCCGCGAGCACCGTCACGTACGCCGCGGCCCAGTTGCCCAGCGGTGCGCTCGGCGACCGCTACGGCGAGCGCACCGTCGTCCTCGCCGCGCTCGGCCTCACCGGCGTGGCGAGTCTCCTGCTCGCACTGTCGCCGTCGGGGCTGTTCGTCATCCTCGGGATGGCGCTGCTGGGGCTGGTCAGCGGGGCGTACTACAGCCCGGCGACGGCGCTCCTGAGCGACCTGTTCGAGGAGACGGGTCGCGCCATCGGGGTCCACCGCCTCGGGGCGCAATTCGTCGGATTCACCGGCCCGCTCGTCGGCGTCGTCGCCGCGCGGTACGGGTGGCGCGCGGTTCTCGCGCTCGCGGGCGTCGTCGTGGTCCCCGTCCTGCTCGGCTTCCGCCTGCTCGTTCGGCCGCGTCGCCCCGTGCGACCCGAGACGCCGATTCGAGAGCGAATCACGCCCGAGGCGGCCGCCGACCTGCTGTCGCGGCCGCCAATCGCGTTCACCACCGGCGTCGCGGCGTTCGCGCAGTTCGTCGACACCGCGACGTTCTCGTTCCTGCCGCTGCTCCTCCGGCAGTACCACGGCGTCTCCGTCGAACTGGCGGGCGTCCTCTTCACCGCGTACTTCGGCGCGGTGACGGCGAGTCAACCGTTCGCGGGGTGGGCGTCCGACCGACTCGGCCCCGACCCCGTGACGGTCGTCGCACTCTCCGTCGGCGTCGCGGGCTACCTCCTCCTGCTCGTCCGCGGCGGCGTCGCGACGGTCGCCGCGGCGGTTCTCCTCGTCGGGTGCGGAATGGGCTGGGGACCGCCCGTCCAGTCGCGGTTCGTGACCCACCTCGACGACGCCGAGCGGGGAATCGGGTTCGGTCTCGTCCGCTCGGCGTACATCGGGTTCGCCGCGCTGAACGGCGTGGTCGTCGGGGGTATCGTCACCCTTTCGGGTTGGAAGGCGGCGATTTGGGTCCTCGTCGTCGCGCTCGCGGTGCCGGCGGCGGCCCTCGGCGCAAACCGGGCGACCGGCCGGTGGACGTAGAGACGCCGGCCGGCGTCTCTACGCGGCTGACCTCCTGTCCGCCGACGCTCCGCCTTGTCGAAACGAACCCGACGCGTCACCGACTCGCAACCGTGATAATCGGTTCGTTGCGGACCGTTTTGGCCTTAACAGCCGCATAACGAAGGTAGATGGCCGCGTAGCGCAGACCGTGCTCGCACTCCTGCTCGCCTGCTGGGTCGGCCTGCTGTTCGTCTTCTGGGCGATGCTGTACGCCGGGAGCGAACGCGCGGCGGTGTCGCGCCGGTGCGACGGTCGGCGGTAGGCCGCTTTGCCTCCCCGCGTCGACGAGAAATGTCCGTGGAGGCGTTCAGTTGAACAGTTCGCCGTTGAATCCGTGGTCGCCGCCTTTCGAGTACGAGCGGACCGCGAGGTAGCCCAGGCCGACGAACAGACCGACCGTCACGACCGTCGCTATCGGTTCCATACCTCGACTTCGACTACCGGTTAGATAATGTTACTGTTCGGATTCCGGACGGCTTTGCTGAGAGAAGTCGTCCGGACCGTTCTCGGAGCTACCGCGTAAGGAGCTCCTACGACCGACTCCCGTCAGCGATACGCGTCCAACTCCCTACCGAAGACGAGGAAGTAGCCGGTGCCGACCAGTCCCACGACGGTCGCCAGTCCGAACGCCAACTCCGGCCCGCCCGGCGAGAGGCCGTAAATCCACCCGCCGACCGCCGCGCTCGGGATGACGACCGCGTTGCGCGCGAGGTAATAGGACCCGACGACCCGACCGCCGGCGTTCTCCTCGGCCGGACCGACGATGAGCGCCTTGTGGGCCGGCAGGCCGGCGAACCGGAGTCCCGAGAGCGCGAACAGCGCGGTGACGAGCGCGGTTTCGGAGACGGCGACGCCCGCGACCGTGAGGCCGCCCTCGGGTGCGTTGACCAGCAGCGCGGGGAAGACGGCGTAGACGACGAACCCGAGTGCGACGACGGGCTTCAGCCCGACTCGCCGGGCCAACTTGGAGACGGGGATCATCACGGCCAGCGCGACCGCCATCTCGACCGCCAGCAGGACGCCGAAGAAGGCGTCGGGTCCGAGGTAGCCCACGACCGGGAGCGTCGCGCTGACTGCGAGGTACTGGGTCACCACGAGGACGACGAAGACGTAGACCATCCCGTTGGCGAACCGGACGAGGGTGTCGCCGACCAGCAGGGGCCGGAGCGTCTCGGGCATCCCCCGGAGGTCGTCGACGACCTGCGAGACGCCCTCGAACTCCTTGCCGAAACTGTCCTCGCTGGCGTCGTAGAGGACGTGCTGGGCGACGGTCGCCAGCAGGCTGAACCCGGCGGCGACCGCCAGCACGTACCGGAACCCGACCTCGAACTCGTACATCGTGAGCAGGCCCGCCGTGATGAGGGGCCCGAGCAGGAAGGCGGTCCGGCGGAACGTCTCGGTGCTGGCGAACCCGGTCGCCAGTTCCTCGGGCGGGACGCTCTGTTTCACGATGGCGAACGTCGCGCCGAGGCCGAACGACTTCCACGCTTGCGCGAGCAGCAGGCCGACGAAAATCCACGTCCACGCGGGAACCGGCTCCACGTCGAACGACGGCGCAAGGAACCACAGCACGAAGCCGAGCGTCGACGCGAGTCCGAAGGCGGTGAGCGCGGTCCGCGAGCCGATGCGGTCCGAGAGTGCGCCGCCCGGGTAGGGGTAGACCGCACTGATGAGATTGCCGAGGCTCCCGTAGAGGCCGATGACCACGCTGGTCGCGCCGAGCACGCCGAGGTAGCGCGCCATGTACCGCCCGGTCATCTGGAAGCCGAGGCTGAACGCGAACATCGCCAGCGAAAGGACGAGGACGTCTCGCTCCAGCGCGAGGAACTGTCGGAACGCCGCGAAGGGGTCGGCGCTGTCGCGTTCGGTCGCCATAATCGGAGGTTGGGAGGTGACGGGCAAAATTGTGGGGGTTCTCTCTATCGGTGTGTCTGGGGTGCGCTGGGTGGGACTACGGAGGTTTGAGGAGTGATGCGGAGCTAGTTATAGAGTTTGAGAAGACGGCGACGACAGCAGACGAGAACGCCTCGAAAGCCTCCGTCCAATCATCACGAAACACTGCTACAACCGTAGCGGTGACCACCTCGAAAGCCCCCGCCCGCTCGCGGTCGCTCCGCGGGATATTCGGCGCTCGCCGACGGCGAGCGCCGAATAGTTGCCCGACGGAGACGACCCCGTCCTTCGGACGCGAGCGGGCGGCCCCTTTCATCCACCCAGACCGCACCGCGGCCGCGCCAGCGCGCGCCACGCCGGATGTTTAATCTTCGAAAGACCCACAGACCAAACCCTCACGGACGCTCGGCCGACCAACCGGCGGGTGGGACTGGAAGGGGCCGGGCGCTCGCGTTCACTTCAGTCGCCTCAGCGACCCCTATTCGGTGAGGGCCGAAGGCCCGAACCGGATATGTCGCTGAGCGACCGCGAGCGTCCGGGGGCTTTCGAGATGTTCTCAGTTGTAGTAATCGTCGTAGCTTGTGAGTAGATGAGGGCTTTCGAGGCGGTCACAGTTACGGTCGCAGTATTTACAATCTGTACTTCCACTACCTCGCTCGAGAACCTCCCAAACAGTAGCGTCTCGTCCGGTTTCGCTCCCACGATTTCCGTGCGTTCAATTCCCACCACCCCTCCCGGCAACCGAACCGCTAAAGGGCGAGTAGCCGCCCGTTATGGGTAATGAAGACGCTCGGAACGGCGAGTGCGGCCCCCGGGGAGATAGACACCGGGCGGCTGCAGGTGGGTGAAACGCGCGACGGCGGCGAATTCGGACTCCCCGTCGCGGTCATCAACGGCGCGGACGACGGACCCACCCTGTACGTGCAGGCAGTCAGCGACGGCGACGAACTCAACGGCCTCGGCGTGATTCAGCGCGCGGTGCCCCAGATTCCGCCCGAGGACCTCTCGGGGACGATTCTCGTGGTCGGCATCGTCAACTACCACGCGTTCCAGGTCGCCGAGCACCGCAACCCCATCGACGACACGAAGATGAACCGCACCTACCCCGGCAACGAGTCGGGGACCTCCAGCGAGCGCATCGCGGCCGCCACCTTCGAGGCGGCGTCGCGGGCCGACCTCATCCTCGACCTCCACCAGGGGTCGACCAGCCGGATGATAAACGAGGTCCGAGTCCGGTGCGGCCAGCGCCACCGCCTCCACGACGAGTGTCTCGAACTGGCGAAGGTGTTCGACTGCGGCTACGTCCTCGACCAGAAGGGACCCGACGGCCAACTCGCCCGCGCCGGCCCCGACGAGGGCATCCCGACCATCGACCCCGAACTCGGCGGCTGCGTCGGCTGGGACGAGGAGAGCATCGAGTACGGCGTCCGCGGGGTGTTCAACGTCCTGCGCTACTACGGCTTCCTCGACGGCGACGCCAACCCCGGCACCCAGACCCGCGCGACCGGCTTCGACCGCTACGGCTCGCCCTCCGGCGGCCTGGTCGACTTTCAGAAGGAACTCGGCGAGTCGGTGTCGCCCGGCGACGTGCTGTTCCGCGTGACCGACCCGTTTGGCCGCCTCAAGGCCGAGGTGACCGCCGACGGCGAGGGCATCTTCTGGCGCTCGCGCCGTCTCCCGCAGGTGGCGACCGGCGAGTACGTCTGCTCGGTCGGCACCGGCATCGACGAGTACTGAGCGGTCCGCCTGCTCTCCCCGTTTCTCCCTCGGCGCCCGCTTTCAGGAGCTCCGCTCCCCCGAGCGTCGGCCGTCCGCTCGTTCCTCGTAGAGGCGAGCCATCCGTCGGAAGAACGCGAGCATGAGGACCATCGAGACGACGGTCCCGCAGGCGGTACCGACCGGACGGCGTTCGACCGCGGCGCGCAACGTGTAGAGGTACACCGGCGCACAGCAGGCGACGAACGCGGTTTCCCTCGACAGTAGCCGTCCGCCATCGAGCCAGACGCGCTCGCCCAGTACGACCTTGGTCGCCCAGGCGTCATCGTCATCGGGCGGTGAAGCGAGGAGCGGGTTCAGCGCGACGGCGAGCAGCGTTCCCGCGAAGAGTCGGCGGTCGCGCCGGTAGATCGCCAGAACGAACGTCGGGAACGCGACGACCATCGCCCAGACGCTCCACGGGTCGGCGTGGCGCGACCAAAAGTAGCGCGCGGCGAGTCCGTCGCCGAAGGGAGTGTCGTCCACGTCCGGGACGACGGCGGACGACCGGATAAACCTCGCCCGGCGGCCGCCGTCCGGACGACGGTCGGCGCCTCGCCCCGACTCTCCGCGTCCGACAACTATTGGTGGCGAGTCCGGCAAGTACGAGTATGCCGACCGACCTCACCTGTCTCGCGTGCGACCGCACCTACGCCGCCGGGCCGGACGAGCCCTGGCGCTGCGAGTGCGGCCACGCGCTCGAATTCGCCGACCGACCGCTCCCCGACGCCCCCGCGCCCGACTTCGCCGACCTCGACACCCGAGCGGGCCTGTGGGCGTTCTCGGAGTTCCTCCCCGTCTCGCCGGCGGTCACGCTCGGGGAGGGGTTCACGCCCCTG
Source organism: Halorussus vallis (assembly GCF_024138165.1). NCBI lineage: Archaea > Methanobacteriati > Methanobacteriota > Halobacteria > Halobacteriales > Haladaptataceae > Halorussus > Halorussus vallis. Next base: position 2,433,081 of record NZ_CP100000.1, read on the forward strand.
CAGGAACCGGATTCGTCGGTCTGGGGCGAGAACGTTCAGTTCAAACTGGAGTACGTCTTTCCCTCGGGGAGCTTCAAGGACCGCGGCGCGACCGTCATGCTCTCGCGGGCCGCCGAGTTGGGCGTCGAGAACGTCGTCGAGGACTCGTCGGGCAACGCGGGCGCGGCCGTCGCCCAGTACGCCGCCCGCGCCGGCATCGACGCCGACATCTTCGTGCCGGCCGACGCCAAGCCCTCGAAACTCGCGGCCATCGAACGCGTCGGCGCGACGCCCGTGAAGGTCGAGGGCACGCGTCAGGACGTGACCGACGCCTGCGTCGAGCGTGTGGAGGACGGCGACGCCTGGTACGCCAGCCACGCCTGGAACCCCGCGTTCTTCGCGGGCACGGCCACCTTCGCCTACGAGGTGGCGGCCCAGCGCGACTGGGAGGTGCCCGACGCCGTGGTCGCGCCGCTCGGCCACGGCACGCTCTTCCTGGGCGCCTACCGCGGGTTCCGTGCGCTGAAGGAGGCGGGGTGGACCGACCGGATGCCGAAACTGCTCGGGGTCCAGGCCACCGGGTACGCGCCCGTCGTCGAGGAGTTGCACGGGAGCGAGGCCGATGCCACCGACGAAGCCAACGACGTGGCCGACGGCATCCAGATCCTCGACCCCGTGCGGAAGGACCAGATTCTCGACGCGGTCGAGGCGACCGACGGCGACGCTATCGCGCTGGGAGAAGACCCCGTGGCGGACGCGCTCGACCGCCTGCACCGGGGCGGCTTCTACGTCGAACCGACCTCGGCGGTCGCGCCCGCCGCGCTCGCGGCGTTCCGCGAGCGCGGCGCCCTGGGCGCCGAAGACGACGTGGTGGTGCCGCTGACCGGGAGTGGTCTGAAGGGATGACCGCCAGGACGGTGTCGGAGCGATGACCGCCTTCGCCGCCGAGTACTGCCCGCACTGCGGAACCGAACTCTCGACTCGCGACGTCGAGGGCCGAGAGCGACGCTACTGCGAGTCGTGCGAGCGCGTCGTCTGGCGCAACCCCGTTCCCACGGCGGGCGTCGCGGTCGTCTCCGACGACGGCGTGTTGCTGACCCGGCGGGCCATCGAACCCGGCGTCGGGAAGTGGTCGGTCCCCGGCGGCCACCTGGAGTTCGACGAGACGCCCGCGGCGGCCGCCGCCCGGGAGCTCCGCGAGGAAATCGGGGTCCGCGTCGACCCCGCCGACCTCGAACTGCTCGACGTGTTCGCCGCCGACTCAATTCCCGGAAAGCGCATCGTGACCATCGGCTACGCGGTCCGGCGCGAGGAGACGTCGGGCGACCCCGAGGCACGCTCCGAGGTCGCCGACGTCGGCTGGTTCACCCCCGCGTCGCTCGCCGAGCGCGACGTCGAACTCCTCGCGCCCCACGGCGAGCGATTCGAGCGGGCGTGGGAGCGACTGGGCTGAGCGCTCGCTGGGTCCGGAGCGGGCGCCGCGTCCGCGACTCGGCCGACCGCGGTCGGCCGAGTCGCTGGGCCTGCGACCGTGTCTGTGGTTTTAAGTCGGTCGCCTGCCGACTCACACCGAGCGCATGACCGTACCGACCGCCGCGAGCGAGTGTGACTCTCCTCGCGGCCGTTCTCGTCACCGGAGCAAATGACCGAGGACAGCGACGTCCGGGAGATCGCCGCTCTCCTCGAAGACGAGTACGCCCATGCGATCCTCGTACACACGAGCCAGCGAGCCATGTCGGCACCCGAACTGAGCGAGGCGTGCGACGCGTCGGTTTCGACCGTCTACCGGCGGGTCGAACGCCTCCGCGAGCACGACTTGCTGGCCGAACATCTCCAACTCGACCGGGACGGCCACCACTACAAGACCTACACTGCCCGACTCGAACGAATCACCATCGAACTCGAAGACGGCGCCTTCGAGATGGAGATCACGTACCGCCGCGAGAACGCCGCAGACAGATTCACCGACCTGTTCGAGGGGTTCCGATAGATGTCCGAACTCGCACCACTCCCGCTCGGCGTCGTCCCGCTCCAGACCGCGACGGGCGGGTCGGCACTCGTCGTCGCCCTCGCGCTCGTCGGGTTACTGCTCACGGCGGTCCTCGCGCTCGCGGTCGCCTACCGGATGGTTCGCGGCTACCGCCGGCACCGGGACCGCGCGCGCCTCGCGATGGCCGTCGGCGTGATACTGCTGACGGCCGGACCGATACTGGTCCAACTCGTCCTGACGAACTTCACCGACGCCTCGACGGCGGCCCGGTCGGCGGTCGCGAACGCGAGCAAACTCCTCGGCCTCTGTGCGATGCTGTACGCGATATACGGCGTGACGGGGCGGCGCGAAACCGCGACCGTGAGGGTCGAGCGCGATATCGGTGGCGACGTCGATACCGACGACTCCGAGGAGGTGGGAGAGTGACGCCGGTCGCGCTCCAGTCGGTCGGCACGGCCGGCGACTCGGCCGGCCTGGTCTTCGCGTTCGCCGCGGTGACGGCCGTCGCCGGCGCGTTCGTCGCGTTCCTGGCGTACCGCGGCTACCGGCGCAACGACAGTCGGCCCATGCTCTACCTCGCGGTCGGTATCGCCCTGCTCACGACCGTTCCGGTCGGACTGAACCACGCGCTGTCGGCCCTGACCGGCGCGACTGACGCCGCGATTCTGCTGGCGATTACGGTCGCGCACCTCGCGGGCGTCGCGTCGATACTGTACGCGCTGACCCGGGCGTAGCCGTCGGCCGTCGTGGCGGGAAATGCTCCTACTCACCAGGGGGTCGTCCAGTACCGCGGCGCGGTCAGCATGACCCGGGCGTACCGACTCCACGCCCACGCGACGACGTTCATCGTCTGGAGCGCGATTACGAGCAACGCGGCACCGAGGACGGCGACCGCCAGCGCACCGGGAAGCGTTTGAATCTGCCACGACCCGACCTCGACCGTCGTGGTGAGTCCGACGAGGAGGTTGTCCCAGCCGAACAGGAGGTCGAGCGTGAACTCCCGGGACGGAACCGGTCCGAGCGCGTGGGCGGTCACCGGGGCGCTCCGGTAGTACAGCGGCGCGAGCAGGAAACTCGCCGCGGTCCCGACGAGCGACGCCAGCGCCGACAACACGACGTTCATGAAGACGAACACGCTCAGCAGGTAGACGGCGGCGCCCCAGGTCCGGCGGTCGGTGACGAACCGCACGGTCCGGTTCAGAACGCCGCCGTCGGTCACCGGGGCGGGTTCGGGGACGTCGACGCCGAGCAGTCGCCTGAGGAGCGCACGCTCGAATCGGGTCAACTGGACGCACACCGCGAGCGTCACGAGTAGCACCAGCGCGCCGACGCCGACCGCCAGCAGCGGGACGCCGGCCGAGAAACCGACCGACAGAAACACGAAGTAGCCGACGCCGAGCGGAAACCGCGTCAGGAGATAGAGGAGGTTGCGATACGTCTGGCGGCGCATCGGCGCGCGGAGCGTCCGACTCACCAGGTGGCCGGCGTCGCGGGTCGGGGACGACGTTTCCGTGGACATCGTTCGATTCACCGGGAATTTCGCGCACCGGAAACCGCGAACTCGCGGTTTCCGGTGCGCGACGTTACTCGCCCTTGAAGCCACGTCGGCTTAATCGCCGCGGTCGTCGCAGCGGGACTTCTTCCGCGAAACCGCCGCCGCGGGAATTTAAACCTTTCGCGCACTCGCCCGCTCGGCGACCGTGCTTCCCGTCTTATCGAACTACCACTCCCAGGTGACGATGGAGAAGATCAAATCGTGAACTCGGAACGCACGGACGACGAACGCGGATTCGACTCGGAACTGACCGGCGGTTCGACCCCCGACAGACGGACGGTCCTCCGCTCGCTTGGTAGTCTCGCGGCGGCGGGCCTGCTCGCCGGTTGCACCAGCATCGGGAACGACGGAGACGGCGGCGACGGCGGAAGCGGCGGGAGCGTCGACGACTGGCTCTCGGACACCGGCAACTACGACGGCGTCGTCGACAGGACCGGCGAGGACGCGGTCACCGTCGAGGTCGGCGCGAAGGGTAACAACGGCGCGAATGCGTTCGCGCCCGCCGCGATAGAGATCTCGCCCGGCACGGAGGTGACTTGGAAGTGGGTGAGCGGCTACCACAACGTCGTCGCCGAGAACGGCGAGTTCGACAGCGGGTCGCCCGAGCAGAACGCGACGTTCCGGCACACCTTCGAGTCGCCCGGGACGTCGCTCTACTACTGCGACCCCCACGAGTCGCTCGGCATGAAGGGCGCGGTCGTGGTCGCGGGCGGCGAGGACGCCGGAACCGCGACCGACGGGATGGGGTCGTCGTGACCGAGCGCACCGCCGGACGCGGGGGACTCACCCCTGAGCACTGGTGGACGCCCGGACGGACGAGAGCGGCCGGACTCGCCGGCATCCTCGGCGGCCTCGGCGCGACCGCGCTCTCGGTCGGTCGAAGCGGCGTCGGGATGGACCTCGGCGCGGTCAACGTGCTCTACCCCGTCGGCTACGTCCTGTTCGTGGCGACTCTGCTCGCGGCCGACGCCCGGTACGCGGACGAGTACCGCGGCCGCGGCCGAACCGTCGCTGGCCTCTTCGGCTTCGCGCTGGCGGCGTACGCACTCTCGGTCGTCGTCCTCGTGGCGGGTCGGGCGCTCTTCGGTACGCTGTTCGTCCCGCTCGGCGGTTTCGTCGGCGCGGCGTTCCTCGGCGCTCGACTGCTCGCGAGCGCCTACGGGGTCGTTCTCTGGGGCCGCACGGACGCGAATCGGCTGGCGGCCGGTCTGTTCGCCCTTACCTTCCCGGCCATCTTCCTGCTCGGACCGCTCGCGGTCGTCGGCCTCCCGGCGCTCTGGGTCGAGGGACCGCTCTACCTGGCATTCGTCGCGCTGGGCTACGACTGTTGGACGGCCGCCGGCGCCGGCGCGTCCGGCGGCGCAAGCGAGGTATCGGGATGACAGCGGTCGAGTCGAGCGACCGCGAAACCGGAACCCCGAGACGCGTCTCGTGGGCGCGCTACGGCTACGTCCTGACGGCGTGCGTCTTCGCCGTCTGCGTCCTCGCGCAGGCGTACATCGCCGGGATGGCGGTGTTCGTCGACCCCGCGAACTGGGCGTTCCACGTCTCGTTCGTCCACCTCTTCGAACCCCTGCTGGTCGTCCTGCTCGCGCTGGCCTTCCTGGGTCGGCTCTCCCGGTCGCTGAAACTGGTGCCGGTGGGGCTGTTCCTGTTGCTGGGCGTCCAGTACGCGACGGCCCACCAGTTCGGGTCGATGGTCGCCGCCATCCACCCGGCGAACGCCGCGGTCATCTTCGCGGTGGCGCTCGCCGCGACCCGGCGGGCGTGGTCGGCGGCCGGCGAGGCGCGGTCGGCCGCGTAATCGCCCCTCCTTCACTTCTCGGAGTGAATCGGCGCGTCGAAGCCGCCCCGGACGAGCGGTTTGGCGATGTGCCGGCGGGCCTCCGGCGGCACCTCGTACCAGCCTTCTTCGAGGTCGCGGTCGACCTCGACTTCGACCTTCCCGTCCGCGGTGTTCTTGCAGTCCCGGCACCGGTAGCCCTGGTTCGCCCCGGCGCTCTTCATCGACCGGCCGCAGTCGGGGCAGTCGGGGGTGACGCGCTCGGTCCGGTTCAGGTCGCAGACCGCGAACTTCTCGAGCTTGAGCGTCCCCTCGGCGACTTCGCCGCAGGCCGTGATGCGGTCGCCCGGCCGGAGCGCCCGGACCCGGTCGCGGAACCGCTTGGTGGGTTCGAAGGCGGCGCACCGGAGCCTTTCGCCGTCGTCCGCCATCTCGAAGAAGACGTGGCCGCCCCGGCGCGTCTCGGGCGCGGTCGTCACCGCGCCCGAGACGCGGTAGCTCCGGCCGTCCTCGACGTCGGCGAGAGCGGCGTCCCCGAGGTGGGCGTCGGTGCCCTGGTTGGTCCGGAACAGCGCCCGGCGCTCGACCGACTCGCCCTCGATTTCGCGGGCGACTCGCCGGACGGCGTCCGGCGAGTCGCCCCGGATGCCGTGGAGGATGGGACCCGGCGTGTGGGGTACGCAGACCAACTCGCCCGTCTCGCGGTCGACGGTGTCCCAGACGTCGGGATAGCCGGCGTCGGCGGCCGTGAACGCCGAGTCGGCGTCAACCTCCCTGGGCGTGCCCCACCGGTCGCGCTCGCGGTAGGTGATGCACTCGTAGGTCCACTCCTCGAAGGCGGCGTGAGCGCCGACGGCGGCCAGCGCCCCGATCTTTCCGCGGCCCTCCTTCCACCCGGCGCTCAGGTAGCCGGCGTCGGCGATGCGCTCGTCGGCCTCGGCGACGGCGAGCAGGTCGCGAACGGCCGAGCGGGCGAACTCGGCCACGGAGTCGGGCACCGCCTCGGGGTCGCCCGGCGCGACGACCAGCCCGGGGTTCGTCCGGGGGTCGGCGGTTTCGGCGACGGCGTCTATCTCCTCGCGGGCGAGTTCGAACGCCGTCTCGGAGTCGGCGTCGGTGTGGACCGCGAGCGCGGCGTTTCCGCGGGTCTTGTGCTTCACCGCGGGGTTGAGCCGAACCAGGAGCAGTCGCCCGACGTCGGCGTCGGCGTCCGCTCGCAGGCGCTCGGCCACCCGGGCGGCGAGGTAGGTCGTGCACATCCCGCGCTCGCGGGAATCGGTGTCGTCGAGGCCGATGACGGTCACTGCCCCGGAGTTAGGCCGTGGCAAACAAGCGGCTTTCGGAGCGTCCGTCGAGCCGTCGGCTATATTTTAACGTTTCGCCGCTCGCTCCCCCGAATCGCAAGCCGCGAAAGGGTTGCAATCGACACAACGCATATATAGGGGAATCACTTACGTGGGGATATGTCCCGGTCTGCACTGGTCGGGAACGTGACCGCGATGCTGGAAGACGCGGGCTTCACGGTCAGCGACCGGTGTGCTATACGCCCGAAGAGCTTCGACGTGGCGGCACGTCGAGGGCGCGACCTGTTGTTGCTGAAGATACTCGCGAACGTCGACGCGTTCGACGCAGCGACCGGACTGGAGATGCGTCGACTCGGGACGCACCTCGACGCCACCCCGCTGGTCGTCGGTCTGCGTACCCGCGACGAGGACCTCGAACCTGGCGTGGTCTACTTCCGCCACGGCGTGCCCGTGTTCAGCCCCGACACCGCGATGGAACTGTTCGTCGAAGGAATGTCGCCGCTGGTCTACGCCGCCCCGGGCGGCCTCTACGTCAACATCGACGGCGACGTGCTGCGCGACGAGCGCGAGGAACGCGGCTGGAGCCTCGGCCGCCTCGCCAAGGAACTCGGCGTCTCCCGGCGCACCGTCTCGAAGTACGAGGACGGCATGAACGCCAGCGTCGAGGTCGCCCTCGAACTGTCGGACATGTTCGAGGGCGACCTCACCAGCCCCGTCGACGTGCTCGACGGCGCCGACGAGGTCCGCGAGGACGAACCGACGCCCGACGACCCCGAACCCGACAGCGACGACGAGCGCATCGTCACCGTGCTCACCCGCGCGGGCTTCGAGGTCCACCCGACGGTCCGCGCGCCGTTCAAGACGGTCAGCGAGGACAACGACAGCCACGAGAACGTGTTGACGGGCCACTCGGCGTTCACCAAGGCCGCCGAGAAGCGCGCCCGCATCATGTCTTCCATCGGCCACGTCGCCCGAACCCGGTCGGTCTACTTCGTCGACGAGGCCAAGCGCGAGAACGTCGATGGGACGGGCCTGGTCGAGCGCGAGGAACTGGAGGGCATCCGCGACGCCGACGAACTCCGGGAACTCATCCGCGAGCGCGCCGAGGAACCCAAAGAAGAACCCGCGTAGTCGGTTCGGCGGGGTCCACATTCAAGTTTCAGCTATCCGTCAGTCACGACCACGGATGGCCCCGTCTTCCGCGTTCGTCGCAGTCTCACTTTTCTCCGCTCCGGTTCTGTCCCTGGTCGCCGCGGTCGAACTGCTTCTGCGAACCGACCCGCTCACGCTCGTGTTGATTCTGCTCGTCGTCACGGAACTCCTGATTCCGACGTGGGTGTACTACGACGCGAGAAAGCGCGAGATGGATGCCGCCGTGTGGTTCCACGCGTCGATGGTGCCCGCGCTCAACGTCTTCGGACTTCTCGGGTATCTGGCTACGAGAAAGTCACATCCGGTCGTCGAGGACGGCGACGCGGACGAAACTGACTAAGGCAATCGGGTAAAAGTCAACGACCGGAAATCTTATTCCTGGATACCGTTGACGACTCTACATGTGTGGGTGTATCGGCCGGCGGAAATTCCTTGTTCTCTCTGGAATATCCCTGTCTTCAGATGCTCTCGAAAAGACGATACGACCGCGGCGACCTCAAAGCGAGTGGCCGATGGACAGATACGACGCTGCAGGAACGGGCTACCGCCCGTCTTTTGACGGACCAAAGGCCGAACCTACTATTCGATGGAAACACGAGTACGACACGCGCTTGACTCCCGCTCCCGTTACGAATTCCGGTGGACGAGTCTATCACGTAAATCGGGACCGTATAACCGTCCGCGAGGCGCAAACAGGAAAGAAGCGATTTGCTTTCACGGGCGGACCCTATCTTTCTTCTATAAGTATAGCTGACGGACCAGCGGGTCGGAACGGTGTCGCCGCCGTCGCAAACGAAGACGGACTCCTCGGACTTGACCCACGAGGCGGTGTCTCTGTATTCGGGTTCTTTCACCTCTTCGCTCGTCGGTGGGCGTATCCTAAGGGATTGGACCTGTTCGAAAACAGAGTCGGTCCGGCACAGACATCACTGCCTCCGGTTATTGCGGGCAATCGCCTGTACTTCGCAGAAACACGCACCGACCAATCGTTGATTGCCCTCGATACCCCGACAGGCGATAGGAAGTGGGCGATAGAGTTTCAGACTAACCTGACCCGGCCGGCGGTTTCGAACAGCCGAGTGTTCGTCGGAGTCTGGGACGATGGCGTTGTCGCGGTCGATTCGGAAACCGGTGAACGACGGTGGCACCGAAGTACGGACGAATCCGACGTGTTCGGTCCCGCAGTCGCTGACGGAGTCGTGTACGTGACCGACGAGCGAAACGTCTACGCCTTCGATGCGGACGAGGGATCGACTATCTGGCGTCAGGGATTCGAATCGCGGGTGAGAACACCGCCCGTCGTCACCACCGATTCGGTGTACGTCGCAACCGAGGAACACCTCGTCTCGTTCGAACGGTCGGGAAACCGACGCTGGCGACTCGCTGGCGGCTGTCGGGATGCCGCGCTGTCTGCCGCGGCGGAAACGATATATCAACCAATGGGTGAAACGTTACGCGCCGTCGATGCTAGCGGACGAGTACGCTGGTCGTTCGAGGCCGACAGCGAGATAGCGACTCCGGTTCTCGGGGATGAAACCGTCTATCTCAGCAGCTCGCGTTCCCTGTACGCAATCGAGTGAACGTGGCGAGAAACGACCTACCCATCGAGGTCGGCAAGTCGATGCTATGGCCGGCATCGATTCGCGGCGTCTACGCCGCCTGTTCGCCATCGCCGTACGTCTCGTCGAGGTACTCCACGATGTCGTCGCTCTCGTGCATCCCCTCGACGTCGTTCTCCTCATCGACCAGCACCGGCACGCCTCGCTGGCCGCTGACTTCCTCGACCTCGTCACGCTCGGACTTCGGCCCCGCGACCATGTTCGATTCGTAGTCGAGGTCGAGGTCGTCGAGTTTGTCCTTGACCTTCGCGCAGTACGGACAGCCTTCGAGTTCGTACAGTTCGAGGTTCGTCATCGTGCTTCGTTCTAGGGCCTTGCGGGACAAGAGCGTGGTGGTGCCGGAACTGCGTGACGCAACCTCGCGCGGTAGGTGAATCGGCTCCTACCGGTACGACGGAGACGAAACCACCAATTCCGACACCGCAACGTAGACCGCTACTTCACTGCCACTGCACAGCGACTGCACAGCAACTCCGACCGCTATTCACACTCCACAACTGAGAAACCGCACCGCCGTCGGACCGAAGGTCCGACGAGCCTGCGTTCGTGACGCTCACGCAGACTTCGGCGCTCGTTCGGTCGTCCCTCGCACGGGTCACGACCTCGCGTTGCTCGGTCGCTCCCGCGCGCCGTGCCGGCCGTGTCAATTCGCGTTCCCGCCGAAAATCCGTTCTAGCTCGCGCCGCGCCGGTCGTTCCACTCCGAAACCTTCCCGGTGAGGGTCGAGACTCCGTCGCGAATCCGGCCGCGCTGGTACACCGTCTCGCCGAGCGCCCAGCTGACCAGCACCACGCCGCCCAGAATCGCGCCGAGGAACTCCCAACTGTTCATCCACACCGGTCGAATCCAGGGCGTGACGTGGGCCCACGTCCGGGCGAACTCGCTCGCCTCCGATTCGAGAATCGTCCCGTCGAACGTCTCGACCAACCAGAACGAGACGGTCTTGCTGTCCTCTCCGCCGATGGAGAGTCCGCTCCCGCTGACGTTGTAGCTCCCCGATTTGCCCATGTCGCGTATCGTCGGCCTGTCGTCTGCCAGTTGGGCCTCGTCGCCGTAGGTGATGCGCTCGACGTCGTAGGGCGCCCACGGCGCGTGGAACTCCCAGACGACCTTTCCTTCGGGGGTGACCTCGAACACCCGGTGGTGCATCGTGTCGACGACGAGCGTGTTGCCGTTGGGCAGTCGGTCGGCGTCGCGCGGCCAGTTCAGCCCCCGCGTCCCGAGGTTCCACGTCCGTTTCCACTCGCCGTTCTCCTTGGCGTACTCGACGATGCGGTCGTTCTCGCTGTCGGCGACTAGGACGGTCGGCGTTCCGTTCTCGCTTTCGAGGTACTGGGGGTTGTGCTGCTCGTACAGCACCGAGTGGTTCTCGTCGTTCCCGAGGGTTTCGGTGACCGTCTTCGTCGAGCGGTTCACGACCACGACCTCGTCCATGTTCCGGGGCGACGCGAGGTACCTGCCCGGGCCGATCTTGTCCACGTCGTTGACGTGGGTCCAGTCGCCCGTGTACTTCCCGCCCGCGCTTCGGTCGTAGTGGCTCCGGAAACGGAACTGCCAGGTGACCTCGTCGGTCTTGCGGTCGTAGACGAAGATGCGGTCGTCGTTCTTCCCCGACTGCTCGTCGTAGTTCCGCATGTTGGCGACCAGCAGTTCCGTCCCGTTGTTGATGAGGTCGACGTCGTGGGTGTCGTGGATGGCCAGGCGTTCGGTCCAGACGCGTTCGCGGGTTTCGGTGTTCAGTTCGTACACCAGCGTCTCGCCCTTCGCGGTGGCGGTCACAAGCAGGTTACCGTTCGCGAGCGGGTCGACGTCGTAGAACCACGTCGCGTCGAACCCCGACCCGTCGTGGACCCACTTCACGTTCCCGCGCGGGCCGACCGCAATCAGGCGCGCGGGCTTGTTGGCGTTGGCCATCCCCTGGAAGTGAAAGCCTTGAATCGAGATGACCGTCGTACCGTTGGCGGGGCTGTCGACCGACGCCCGGAGGTTGCTGGGGTCCTCGGTCGTCGCGAAGAACGTCGCGGCGGAGATGCCGGCCGGTGCCACCAGCGAGACGACCAGCAGTGCGACCGCGCCCCGAACCGCCCAACGGCGCGGTAGCGAGCGGAGATTCATGTTCTCTGGCACGAAGTCGAGTCCATTAAAGGTGAGTCAGACGGGCAGGCGGTCGGCGAACGTCTCGACTTCGTCGTCGGAGACGCCGTACCCCGTGACTCGTCGTCCGTTGCGGGTGAACGACGAGTACTTCGGCGACATCACGCCGATGACCTTCTCGACGGGGATGGAGACGTAGTCGTACTCGTCCGTGGCCACCTGGTTGAAGCCGACGACCCAGTCCCAGTCCTCGATGACGAACGCGGCGTCGACCTGGGTCGCCTCCGCGTCGGCGTAGTAGATCTTCGCGATCGGTTCCTCGTCCGGACCGGCGGTCGGGTATTCGCTCATAGTCGAAACTATGTATCGACGGACGACGACATAACTGTTCCCCGAGCGGAACGGTGTCACGATGGGTGCTGTCGGAGAGGAGTCGCGACGGAACCGGAGTCGACGAGGGAGCGGTGGAGGAGAGCGATGGAGAAGTAGCGGAGAACGATGAGTGCCGTAACTTTCGGAGAAAGAACGACCGGCGGCGCTCAGACGTTACCCCGGAGCATCCCGCTCGTCCGGACGAAGAAGTAGGCAACGAAGGCGGCGGCCAGCACCCAGTGGCCTGGCCGGATGTCCTTGCGTTCGCCCGCGGCGAGCTTCACGACGGGGTAGGAGACGATTCCCGCGGCGATGCCGTAGGCGATGGAGAACGTGAACGGCATGACGAGGATGGTCATGCCCGCGGGGACCGCGTAGGTGATGTCCTCCCACGCGATCTCCACGACGTTTCGGAGCATAACGACGCCGATGACGACCAGCACGAGGTGGGAGGCGTAGGTCGGTACGGCGACGGCGAGCGGGACGACCGCGAGCGACGCGAGGAACAGGAAACCGACCACGAGCGCGGTCATCCCGGTGCGACCGCCCTCCTCGACGCCGGTCGCCGACTCGATATACGTCGTGACCGTCGAGGTGCCGAGCGCGCCGCCCACGGTGGTGCCGACCGCGTCGGCCATCAGCGGCTTGTCGATGTCGGGGAGGTTCCCGTCGTCGTCGAGGAAGCCGCCGACCTGTCCGACGCCGACGAGGGTGCCGGCGGTGTCGAAGAAGTCCACGAAGAAGAACGTGAAGACGATGAGCGCGAACGAGAAGCTCTCGATGTTCTGGAGACCCGTGATGAACGCGCCGGCCAGCGGCGCGATGTTGTAGCTCGCGGCGTCGTAGGTGATGGGCGCGGTCGAGGTGAGCGCCATCGGCGCCTTGAGCGTGACGCCCGGCGGCGCTTGGTCGGCGGGGAACGCCGAGTAGCCGAGCGCCTTGGCGGTGTAACCCATGATCGTCGTCAGAATGATGCCGAAGATGATCGACCCTGTGACGCCGCGGGCGTAGAGTGCGAGCGTGATGAAGAGTCCGATGACGGAGACGACCGCGACGGGGTCGGAGGCGAACACCGGATTGAACGTGAGGAACGTCGCGGCGTCGCCGGCGACGACGCGCATCTCCTCCAGACCGATAATTGCGAGGAAGAGGCCGATGCCGGCGCCGACCGCGAGTTTGACCGGTTCGGGGAACAGCCTGATGATGTACTCGCGCGCGCCGACCGCGGTGAGCGCGATGAAGATGATACCCTCGACCACGACCGCCGCGAGCGCGGTCTTCCAGTCGACGCCGAGCGCGCCGACGACCGTGAACGCGAAGAAGGCGTTGAGTCCGAGGCCGGGCGCCTGTGCGAACGGCCTGTTCGCGTAGAACGCCATCGTTAGCGTCGCGACCGCCGCCGAGATGAGCGTGACGACCGCGATCATCTGGAACGTCCGGGCCGGCCCGACGGTGGCCGGGTTGATGGCCTCCGAGAGGATGGCCGGATTGACGACCACGATGTAGCTCATCGTCAGGAACGTCGTCAGTCCCGCGATGATCTCGGTCCGGAGGTCGGTGTCGTGCTCCTCGAAACCGAAGTACTCCGCGAGCGCGCCGCTCGAACTCGACGTCGCGCTTTCGTCGCTGGTGTCGTTTATCCCCATGATGAACGTGTGGGCATATTCGTGCAGGTGTATTTAAGAATTCTCATCGCATCTGGGCAAGTGTACGTAACCGTGCATTAAAACCGGGCGTCGAGAGGGGTTAGAAAACGAAGAAGTACACGCCCGTGCCCATCTCCCCCCGGCGGAGACTACTCCTCGAACGTGGTCAGCGCGCCGACCGGCGCCTCGGTTCGGGCCTTTGCACGGTCCATCCCCTCCTCGCCCGCGGCGATAAGTGCGAACACGCCGCCGACGTGCGCCTCGGCGCGGTCGGCGATGTCCAGGAGGAGCTCCTGGGTTTCGCCCGACCGGATGAGGTCGTCAACCACGAGGACGGTTTCGCCGGCCGCGATGGACGACGCCGGGAGGTAGTAGGTGAGTTCGATGCCCGAGGCCAGGCGCTGGCGCGACTCGATGAACTCTTCGACGGCGGTTTCCTTGGACTTCTTGGCGTAGGCGACCCGGGCGTCGAAGTAACTCGCCATCGCCGCGCCGAGGGTGATGCCGTCGGTCGCGGCCGTCAGCACCACGTCGGGTCGGTCGAACTCGAACGCCTCGGCGGCGATGGGCGCGACGAGGTCCAGGAAGGACTGGTCGAAGACGACGGCGGAGTTGTCGACGTAGCCCTCGTCGTCGACGCGAATCCGGGCCTCGAGTTCGTCCGCGAGTTCGTCTCTGCCGACGCCGGCGACGATCTCCTCGGCCCGGTCGACGCTCGGGAGGACGTGGCCGTTGACGTAGCGGTTCAGATCGCCCGCCGGCAGGCCCGTCACCTCCGCGAGTTCGTCGTACGTACGAGTCTCCTTCAGCATCCGGAGGACGGCGACCGCCTGCAGTTGCAGGCTCGCCTTCTCTGCGCGGTTCATATCTCGCCTCATCATTCCACGAACTTGAATATCTCGAAGTGAAACGCGCGGATGTACGGCAGAAGTGCGCAACCGTGGATAGCCGACCGGCGAGCGTCGAACGGTCCGGTTTCGACACCGAGACGGTCGCTCGGCGCTCGGACGGCCGCTCGGCACCCGGACAGTCGCTCGGCGCTCAGACGGTTACTCGGCGTCGAGCAGTTCGGTCGCGGTCAACAGCGACTCCAGTTCCACGTCGTGGTCGGCGAGGTTCTCCGCACCGCCCTCCTCGCGGTCGACCACGACCAGCACGCGTTCGACGACCGCGCCGGCGTCGCGCAGGGCCTCGACGGCGTCGACCGCGCTCTGGCCGGTGGTGGCGATGTCCTCGAGGACGACCACTTCCTCGCCTTCCTCCAGGCGGCCCTCGACGAGGTTGGCGGTGCCGTAGTCCTTCTGCTTCTTGCGCGCGATGACGTAGGGGTTGCCCGTCTCGATGCTCGTGGCGGCCACGAGCGGGACGCCGCCGAGCGCGACGCCCGCGAGCTTCGTTTCGCCCGCGTGCCCGCCGGCACGTTCCAAGCGCTCGGCGAACGCCTCGGCGATGAGTTCGAGACAGCGGGGGTCGGTTTCGAAGAGGTACTTGTCCACGTAGTACTCGCTGGTGCCGCCGTGCGAGAGCTCGAACTCGCCGTACTTCACCGCATCGGCGTCCCGGAGTGCGTCGATGAGTTCCTCGTTCGCCATTGGAGGAAGTGGGGGTGGCCGGACCCATAAGCGGTGTCTTTTGGGACGGTCGGACGCCCTGGGAGAAGGGGTCTCGCTCGCGCGCTCTCGGCCACCCGCCGGTCCGCCCGTTCTCGCCGTTACTCCCTTACGCGTGGTTCTCGTACTCCTTCGGGAGATGCCAACCAGAGAAGCCGAAACCACGTGGCAGGGCGGCAAAGACGGAAGCGGCGACTTCACCACCGAGAGCGGCCAGATAGAGGGAACGTTCCGGTTCCCGACTCGCTTCGAGGACGAACCCGGCACGAACCCCGAGGAACTCATCGGGGCGGCCCACTCGGGATGCTTCTCGATGCAGTTGACGGCGCTCCTCGAAGGCGAGGGCTACACGCCCGACAGCCTCGAGACGACGGCCGACGTCCACCTCGAGAAGGCCGACGGCGGCGGCTTCGAGATTCCGCGCATCGAACTGACGCTCGACGCCGAGATTCCCGAAATCGACCAGGGCGAGTTCGAGGACATCGCCCAGAACGCCAAGGAGACGTGTCCGGTTTCGAAGGCGCTGGCGGGGCCGGAGATCACGCTCGACGCGACGTTGCAGAGCTGAGCAGGGCGTTCCGTTTTTCTCGTCACTCGAGTTCGAACGCGAACGACTTCGGATGCGTCGAGCGTCGTCGCTGGAAGCGAGTCTCGTTACGACAGGGCGAGTATCGATACCGCATCCGCGGCCACTCCCATCGTGAGAAAGGCTCCGTACTCGAGGGCTCGACGTCGAAGATTGCGGCGAATCGCATCGACACCGCCGTCGGAGACGAAGAACGGCGTGTCGTCGGTTCCCTCGATCGTCGGCGTTCCCCCTTCGACCGACAGTTCGCCGTGAACCGTCAATCGGGTGCCCTCCGGGACGGCCTTCGACGCGAAGTAGTCGTTTTGCAGGTCTACGTCCGGGTCGTCGTCGATGATACCTCGGAGTCGTTCGAGGGATAACTCCGCCGAATGGCTACTCAAGTGGAAGTACGGCGAGTTCCAAAGGTAGACGTGCCACGTTCGACTCGGAAGAATACCCGCCGGCCGCACCTCCGATAGTCGCTCGGCGTCGTGGGCGTCGCGGAGCCAACTCGGATCGACCCGTACGTCCCCGTTCCCGGTAGTGACCGCGAACGACCCGAACTCGATTCCGGAGGCGAAGGTCGCTTTCGCCTGTCTGGTTTCCCGATTTCCGAAATCGAGCACCTTCTGACCGCTCCTCGGGAACGCCGCCCGCCAAACGTACATCGCGACCGGCGACGGCTGCCCGTCGGTGGCACGGTCGCTCGCGGGTGCCTCCTCGTCGACTCCGACGACTCCTTCGACCGTCACCGGTTCGCCGTCCGCGATGGCGGGAGCAGTCTCGGGAGTGACCCCGGCCAGCAGGCGGTACAGTCGAACGGTGTTCGCCAGCCGATACGCGTAGTAAAGGCACAGTAGCGTGAGCGCTCCGCCCACCACGACAGCCTCTACGGCGACCATCGATTCGTAGCGTCCGTTAGTCGATATTAACGGTGCCGAAGTGTCCAGGACCGACGACGGACTCCGCGTGTCACTCTTCGTGGGCTCTCTATGTTCGTTTGCTCCGACATAGTAGTCGGTTACTCACGGCCGTTGCCCGTAACGTACGACTCCAGCGGTTCCCACCACCACCGCCACTTCACGAAGAACAGAAGCCCACCGAAGACCGAGCCGTAAAAAATCGGAGCTACTTGGTCGGTCACCAACCCGTAAATCGGGAGGATGAGCCCCACGAATAGCAAGACTAAGAGCTTCGTCGGGATGACCTCCTCACTGCTCATGTCGTATTGCTATGACGTGTGTTCAAAGGTGTTGTGACTGCAGAAAACGCAACGGTTGTCCACCAGATGACCACGCGGGCTGGAAGTACGCATCGATTCGATGACGGTCATCCGAGATGTATAGGGTGGCGAGAACCCGACGGACCCAGGCGTCGAGACGTACAGCGAGGCCGTCGCGGCGGCACTGTCGAGCATTCCGGACCACCGGTACACGCCCCGTTTTCTACTGCAGTCTCCGCGACAAGCGGGGCGATAGGCGAGACTGTTTGAGGGTGGTATGAACCGGCAACGGAATCCCCGTAGTGGAGGACTCCAACGAACCCTGCTTAGCGTACAGAGATAGTTTATTAACCACACGGTTATCAATTCAGAGACACGATGCCCTCCATCGAAACGCACGGCCTGACGAAACACTACGGCGACGATGTCACCGCCGTCGACAATCTCGGTCTCACGGTCGAACCAGGCGAAGTGTTCGGCTTTCTCGGTCCAAACGGTGCTGGCAAGTCGACTACGATCAACATGCTACTCGATTTCGTCCGACCAACGTCGGGCGAAATCACCGTCCTCGGATATGATCCACGGACGGACCCACGTGCCGTCCGGGAACGCACTGGCGTCCTCCCCGAAGCTACCGGGTTCTACGAACAGGACACTGCCCGGGACCATCTTCGGTTCGCAACCGCGATGAAACGGACGAATGATGACCCGGATGCCCTTCTCGAACGTGTCGGTATCGCCGATGCCGCCGATCGGCCAGTCGGCGGTTTCTCGAAGGGAATGCGCCAGCGACTCGGTTTGGCTATCGCTCTCGTCGGGTCACCCGAGTTACTCGTACTGGACGAACCACTCGGCGGGTTGGACCCCTCGGGGGCACGGCTTCTCCGTGAAGTAGTCCGCGAAGAACGTGACCGCGGGGCGGCCGTCTTCTTCTCCAGCCACATCATGGACCAAGTCGAGACGGTGTGTGACAGAGTTGGAATCATGCACGACGGCCACCTCGTCGCGGTCGACACGATCGAGTCGCTCCACGCGAGTTCGGAGATGCCTACGACAGTTTCGCTTTCGGTCGAGATGACTCCCGAGGGAATCACGGACGAACTCACGGCTCTCAGCGGCGTTTCAGACGCGACGATTCGGAACGGATCGGTTCTCGTCGAGTGTGCCGATCCGAGGGCCAAAGCCGATGCGATCGCTCGGTTGGACGAAGAAGGCGTTCCGCTCCTCGACATCAACACCGAGGCATCGTCGCTGGAAGAGGTGTTCCTGGCGATCACCGACGGTTCGGAGACGAAGGACGTGAGCAACGTATGAGCCGCGTCTTCACTATTGCACGAGAAGACGCCCGCCGCGCGTCTCGAAGTCGCCTCGTTTGGGGGGCGATCGGACTGCTCGGTGCGATGTTCCTGCCGTCGACGGGCACGAGTGCAACTCCAGACGTCCATCCGATTTTGGAATATCTTCTCATACTCCCGATGGACCTGATGACCTTCTCGCTCGTGGTCGTCGCTGCCGTCGGATACAGTGCCGTCGTTAACGAGCGTGTCAACGGAACAGTCCGTTTCGTTCTCGGTCTCCCCGCGACGCGGCGTGACCTCGTCCTCGGGAAACTCCTGTCCCGGCTCGGAATCGTCGTCGCCGCACTAGCCGTGATCCTCGCCGTTGCCAACATCCTCGTCTACCACGGTTACGGCAGTCCTTACCTGCTTCCGTTCTGGGTGATGGGGGGATGGATGCTCGTCTACGTCGTCGTCTGGAGTGCCGTGACGGTCGGCTATTCGGCTGCGTTTGACTCGCCGTTCCGCACGCTCGGTGCACTCGTCGTGACCCACGTCGTGTTCAGTTTCAATTTCGGCGTGTGGAGCGTCGTCGTTCGGCCGCTGTTCGC
Organism: Halorussus vallis; assembly: GCF_024138165.1. Classification (NCBI taxonomy): domain Archaea; kingdom Methanobacteriati; phylum Methanobacteriota; class Halobacteria; order Halobacteriales; family Haladaptataceae; genus Halorussus; species Halorussus vallis. The sequence goes on from NZ_CP100000.1 coordinate 2,451,863, forward strand.
GCTCCTGTTCACCGGGTCGCTGGATTCGCCGTCGTACGAGACACTGGCCACAGCGCCGCTGTGGTTACGCGTCACGGAGCGACTCAACCCCCTCGTCGATTTTTGGACCGCGATGCGCTGGTCGATCGAGTTTGTCGGCCCGGGAACACCGACCGGCGGGCCACTCCCTCACGTGCTGGGCACGTTGGTCTTTCTGTCGTTCGGGATACTTCCGCTCGCGATCGGAGTACGTCGGTTCGAGCGAACGGACCTCGGTGGTGAACAGTCCGGCTTCCACGTGGGAGATACGCTTTGGCGGTCACTGTGGAGTGTCCGGACGGTCGTTACGGGAGGAGCATCAGCTCCTCGTGCACGAACGCGAGCAAGTCGAATCTGGTGTCTCGCTATCGCGGACCTCAGACACACGCTCCAAAATTGGGTAGTTGCGGGTGCCCTCGTCGTTACACTCTTGCTCGCGGGACCCTCTCTCTGGGGAGCCATCGACGCGAACTCGGTCTTCACCCACACGCAGGTCCTCACGCGGATTCACCTCTCGTTCACACTTCCCGTATTGGTACTCGGGATCGCTGTCGGTCACAACGCCATCGTGGGGGAACGTAGTTCCGGAACCGCCAGACTCCTTCTCGGGATGTCGGTCACGCGCCGTAACCTCTTCCTCGGAAAACTCCTGTCTCGCGTGGGGATTACTGTCGCTACTCTTCTTCCGCTTCTCCTCTTCGCTGAGGCGCTCGTTGTGACGCGCCTCGGTAATCCTTATCCTGGCGCGTTCCTCGCATGGGCAGGGTGGACTCTTCTGTACGCGACTGTGTGGACTGTCACGACCGTGAGTTTCTCCGCAGCAGTCTCATCGCGGTACCGTTCACTGGCCGTGATATTCGCCACGTATCTCCTCTTCGGCAGATTGTGGGATTCACTGATACTCTCCCCAGTGGCGTTTGTCGTTACCGGGCAATTTTCGGCGGAGGAGTTCGCACGGACTGCCAACCCTCCAGCGTGGTTCCGGTACTCCGAGCATCTCAATCCGTTCGTCGCACTCGGTACCATCCGTGAAGGGCTGTTCGAGGCGACCGGATACGGGACTCCGCATACGGATTTGGTCTTACCGCTCTTCCTGTACAGCGTGGTAGTCTCGGTTCTGTTCGTGGCCGGAATAATCGTGTTCGGTGAAAGACGGTTCGACCGAAGCGGCTTCAGATACTAACGTGACTAGCGTTTCCAAAGGAAGCGATACAGCCGCTTAGGAGACGAAACACGCCGGTTACGAACTGCGCAAAATCCGGATGGGATCGCCCGGATTCGAACCGGGGTTATCGGCACCCAAGGCCGAAAGGATACCAAGCTACCCCACGATCCCGTAGACTTTCCTAGCGCGTCACCGTATGTAAAGGATTTCGTTTGTCCCGCGAACCGCCCGAAGTGCCGCGAACTCACGGGTGAAGGGGCCAGAACGCCGCGATGCCGAGCGTCGTCACGACCGCGAAGACGAGTTGGAGCGGCGTCCCGACCCGGACGTAGTCGGTGAACTTGTAGCCGCCGGGACCGTAGACGAACAGGTTGGTCTGGTAGCCGACGGGGGTCATGAACGCCGTCGAGGCCGCGAACGTCACCGCGAGCACGAACGAGAAGGCGTTCACGCCGAGCTGGGCGGCGGCCTCGACTGCGACCGGAATCATCAGGACGACGCTGGCGTTGTTGCTGATGATGTTGGTCAGCAGCGCGGTCACGAGGTAAAACAGCCCCAGTACCACGATCGGGGGCATGAAGTCGGCGCTCACCACGACGAGTTGGGCCAGCAGGTCGGCCGCGCCGGTTTCCTCCATGGCGATGCCGAGCGGGATGACCCCCGCCAGCAGGAAGATGACGTCCCACTCGACGGCGTCGTACACCTCCGGGGGTTTGAGCACGCCGGTGAGCACCATCGCCACCGCGCCCGCGAGCGCCGACACCATGATTGGGAGCAGGTCGAGCGCCGCGACCGCGACGGCGGCCGCGACGATGCCGATGGCGATCGGAATCTTCGACTCGCGGTAGTCGGGTTGCTCTATCTCCTGGGCGACGATGAAGTCGCGGTTGACGTTGAGCCGCGAGATGCTCTCGGGAGTCGCCTGGATCAGCAGCGTGTCGCCGACCTGAAGTTCGGCGCGGTCCATCCGCTTGCGGATGTACTCCGGGCCGCGCCGGAGCGCCAGCACCGTCGCGTCGTAGCGTTCCCGGAAGTTAGTGCTGGCGAGCGTCTCGGCGACCAGCGACGACCGGGGCGCGATGACGACCTCGACCAGGCTCCGCTCGGTGTCCTCGCCTTCGAGTTCCTCCTCGTCGACGTCGACGTTCGGCAGGAGCGACAGCCCCTCGGTGTTGAGCAGTTCGACGAGGGTGTCGCGGTCGGTCCGGAGCGCGAACACGTCGCCCGCCTGGATCTCCTTCGGTCCCAGCGGTTCGACGAACGTCTGGCGCTCGCGGATGAGTTGGACGAGGTCGAGGTCGAACGGCGTCTCGTCGAGCGCGTCGGCGACGGTCTGGCCGACCAGCGGCGACTCGGCCCCCACCGTCACCTCGGTCAGGTAGTCGGCCATCTCGAACTCCTCGGTGAGGTCCTCCTTCGGCGGGATGCGGGCCGGCAGGAGCCACCGGCCGACCGTCATGAGGTAGATGGCGCCGACGATGGTGACGATGATGCCGAGTTGGGTGAACTCGAACATCGAGAACGCGTGAAGTCCGAGGTCGGGGTTCTCCTGGGCGAGTCGCGCGGTCAGGTCGCTGGCGAGGATGTTCGTGGACGTGCCGATGAGGGTGAGCGTCCCGCCGAACATCGAGGCGTACGACAGCGGAATGAGGAGCTTCGAGGGCGAGGTCTTGCCCTCGTGTGCGAGGTCGGTCACCATCGGGAGCAGGATGGCGACCGCGGCGGTGTTGTTGATGAATCCGGAGATGGAGCCGACGACGCCGATGGTCGCGCCGAGTTGGCGGCGCTCGTCGTCGCGGGTGAACGCCGCTATCTTCCGGCCGAGTATCTGGACCGCGCCCGTGCGCTGGACGCCGTAGCTCAGCACGAACATCGCCAGCACCGTGACGGTCGCGGTGCTGGCGAACCCCGAAACCCCCTGGGCGGGCGACACCCGGGTCCAGGGTTCGAGCACCATCAGCGACACCATGATGCCGATGGCGGTGATGTCGATGGGGACCGGCTCGGTCGCGAACAGCGCGAGCGCGATCAGGACGATGGCGAAAACCACGACGATACCCATCGTCAACTCCGGAACTGCCACGGGAGGTACGTCTCGGCGTGCGCTCAAAAAAGACACGTTACGAAGCGGGGGTCGGACGCGTTACGAGGCGGATACCGGCGCGGACGGCGCGGGCGCGAGTCGGACCGGCCGGGTCGGCACCTACTCGAACACGGAGACGTAGCCGTCGCCGTCGACGATGACCCTGAAACCGTGGACGGTGAATTCGAACCGCCAGTCGCCGTCCATCCCCGACTGGTCGAAGAGCGCGTCGAGCGCCTCGAGGTCGACGGCGTCGTACAACCGCAGGTCGGTGTCCGTGGGGTCGACGTCCTCGACGCGCGCTACGACCTCGATTATCGTCGTGCTGATGTGTCTCTCGTCGCCGTCGTGGTACGTCTCGTACAGCGGAGAGGGTCCGCCGCGAGGCCCGTCGTCGTTCGCCGTCGACATTAGTTTCCCTTTTGAAATTACCCCATATGAAAGTCCGGCAGACGAGCGTCTGACGCACCGCCGGCGACGAGGGACCGATACGCTCCGAGGCCGAGCGACCGTCGCGGCCCGAAATCACGTGGCGATGCGTGCCGTACGCGACTGCATGTCGGAGCCAGACCCGCACGACGAGGAACCGCCGTACACGTTCGAGTGCATGGACTGCGGCTATCGGACCGAGGCCGACCACACCCCCGGCGAGTGCCCGAAGTGCGGCGGCGAGATGGAGAACATCAGTCGCGCGAGAGAATCGTAGGAACGCCGGTCGCCGGTCGTCTTCGTCGTGAGGCGCTACTCTTTTCGCGAGGCGCTACTCGTCTTCGCCGTGGAGTTCGAGTTCCGCGACGATCTCGAAGGGGTCTTTCTCCTTGCGGATGCCGTCGAGTATCTTGAACGCCTCGTCGGGCGCGAGGAAGTGGGTCGTGACGACCCGACCGAGGTCGGTCGGCGAGAGGCCGTCGATGAACCCGTACTCCAAGAGCTTTCCGAGCGCGTGCTTGGTCGGCACCTTGCCGATCATCCGGTCGTTGAGTCGCTTGGCGGCCGACCCGCCGACCGTGATGTTCGCCAGCGTCTCCTCGACCGCGGCGCTCTCGTCGTAGAGGGTCCGGACGTCCTCCATCTCCCCCTTGAGCAGTTTGAACGCCACCTCGTCCTCGGACATCTCCATGCTGTTGTGGTAGGCGGCGTCGGGTTCGACGAGGACGTACACCTTCCCGCGGTCGTGGTAGTCGGGCCGGCCCGCCCGCCCGAGCATCTGGTGGAACTCCTGGACCGAGAGCCACTCGATGCCCATCGCGAGGTTGTCGAAGATGACCTGCGAGGCCGGGAAGTCGACGCCGGCCGCGAGCGCGGCGGTCGTCACGACCGCCGCGAGGTCCTGGTTCGCGAACATCCGCTCGACCTTCTTCCGCCGGCCGTAGTCGAGGCCGGCGTGGTACGGCGCGGAACTGTACTCCAGCCTGCGCGATATCTCGTGACAGCGCCGCCGGGAGTTGGTGAAGATGATGGTCTGGCCGCGGTAGTCCTTCGAGGACTTCCGGTCGAACTCCCGCCTGACGAGTTTGTTCTCGATGTCGGGTTTCTCCTGGCCGTCGGCGAAGGTGACGTGGCGTTCGAGCGGGACCGGCCGCTCCTCGAACTCCACGAGGTTCGCCTCCAGGGACTTCGCGAGGTCCGATGGGTTGCCGACAGTCGCCGAGAGGTAGACCCACTGGGCGCCGCCGTACCGGTTGCGCTTCTTCGCCCGCGTCTCGCAGTAGTATTTCAGTCGGGCGATGAGGCCGTCGAGGCGGTGGCCCCGCTCCTGCTCCTTGAGGGTGTGGACCTCGTCGATGACGACCGTCCCGATGTCCCCCAGGTCGCGGCCGGTCCGGAGCGCGTGGTCGATGCCCTCGTACGTGCCGACGATGACGTCGGCGCTCGGGTCGAAGGCGTGGCCGTCGTCCCGGACCCTGCTCGCGCCGACCCGGATGGTTACGTCCACGAGGTCGCCGTACTCCTCTTTGAAGTCCTCGTGTTTTTGGTTGGCGAGCGCAACGAGGGGAACCAGAAAGAGCATCTTGCCCTTGCCGTCGAGCACACGGTCGATGCCGGTCATCTCGCCGACGAGGGTCTTGCCGGTCGCGGTGGCGCTCACGACCAACTGGTCGTCGCCGTCAAGCAGACCGTTTTGGACAGCAAGGCTCTGGACCGGCAGCAGTTCCTCGAAGCGGTCCTCCAGCAGGGTCTGGATGTCCGGGTGGAGGTCGAGCGACGGTACGTCGACCGTCTCGACGTCCTCTACGTTCGCGCTTATCTCGTCGAACTTCGTGAGGTCGGGGTCGAGTTGCCCCTTCAGGAGGTTGGTGATGCGTTCCAAGTCCTGGACTTCGAGTAGCAGGTCCTCCAGGCGGTCCTGGGCCGCCCGGGTGAGGTCGCCCCGGAACGAAAGTTCGCGTTCGAGTTCCGCTATCGCGCAGTCCGGACAGATGTGCTCCTCGCCCGCGTCCACGGCGGTTTCGGAGGTGATGGGCGAGTAGTGACCGTCCGAGGCGCAGAACCGGCAGGTCCGCACGACCTTCGCCTCCAGTTGGTAGCCGTCGAGCATCTCCTGGAGTTCCTCGCGCGCCTCGGGGGAGGTCTGCTGGGAGATGCGGATGCGGCCGGCTCTGCGTGCGATTTCGACGAACTGGTCGGGACTGCGTGGCTCCTCGCTGCTCCCCCGCTTGACCCGGAACTTCCCGGGTCGCGGGCCGGCGCTCGTCTCCGCGAGTTCGAGTTTCGCCCGGAAGACGCGCTCGCCGTCGCGGTTCACCACCGCGACGTAGTCTCCGGCCGACTCGTGGAGGAACAGCGTGTCCACCTGCGGGACCTGCTTCGACACGCTTCGAGGTAGTGGCTCGCGGTATTTGAGCGGTTCGGAACGTGGGACGACGACACCCGCGAGGGTAGATACCGCACTGCACGTCAGCTACCTCCATCGAATCGTTCTCAGTTTCCGACGCCGCAACGCCGCGGTATCGGAGGCCGAAGAACGGTGTGAACTGCCCCGGAAACGCGACGATAACCGGCGGTAAGCCGGCGATAACCTTCCGTACCCGGCGTTACCGCCGGACTACCGGCGGGCAACCGGTGAATAACAAAGGTAGCGTGGTCGCAAGCGCGGAACGAGCGTAGAATCGATAGACCATGAGGGGGAGACACAACGAACGGTTACCCGAGCGCTTCGACGACCAAGTTACCCTTGAAATAGAGGAGCGCGACGAGGGACGACCGACGATTCGGATGCAGGATAGCTCGGTGAAAGAGGCGTGGATCTCCGCCGATATCGAGGCCCTCGTCTCGCTACCCGAATACGAATAGTTACTCTACGAGTTCTATCTCGTCGTCGCCGTTCGGCACGGCGCACAGGAACGCGCCCGGCGCGTCGCTCTCGTTGCGGTACCAGTGGACGACGCCCGCCGGGATGAGCAACGAATCGCCTTCTTCGACGGTGTATTCTTCGTCACCGATTCCGACCACGTACTCGCCCGAGAGGACGTACTGTTCGTGTTCGACCTCGTTGGTGTGTTCGGGGACCTCCGCGCCCGGTTCGAGTTCGAACCGCCGGATGGCGAAGTTCGGCGCGCCCTGCTCCTCGCCGACGAGGACGCCCTTCGACATGCCTTCGGCGGCGTCGACCGTTTCGTACTCAATTTCGTCGCTCCGGCGGACCAGCGGCTTGGGTGTCTGGCTCATGGCGAACCGTACGGACGGCGAGTATAAAAGAGTCAGTCGACTCGCCAAGTCCGCGACCGGACCGTCCTCACTCCGACCGCGGCGCTCGTTCGAGTTCCTCGTAGGGGACGAAGCCGTCTTCGGGCGTGACGACGCCCGACTGAAGCGCGCAGGCGGCCGCGCCGAGGCCCCGAGAGGAGAGCGGGCCGCGGCGGACGCACCGGAACGCGATGTTCTTCGCGGCGTTGTAGTCGTCGTTCGCCGACGCCCCGCACTTCAGGCACTCGAACTCCCCGGCTTCGAGGTTCCGGTTCTGCGGGTGGGTGAACCCGCATTCCATGCACCGCTGGCTGGTGTACTCGGGGTTGACCTCGGCGACGAGGATGCCCCGTTCGGCCGCCCGGTACTCCACGAACGAGAGCAGGCGCCCGAACAGCCACTCGTCGAACCCGCCGACTGCAGGGTCGAGTTCGCACACTTCGCTCAGTTCGCCGAAGGCGATTATCTCACAGCCGTACTGCTCGGCTTCGGCGACGATGCCGTTTGCGACCTCGTGGAGGCGCTGGCGGACGAATCGGTCGGTCCGGTCGCCGGCCTGCCGGAGGGTTCGCCTGGCGCTCCGGGTACCCGTCGCCTCCAGCGAGGCCCGAACCGACTCGAACTCCTCGCGCCGGTAGTTGAGTTCGGTCGCCGGGAAGAACCGCGCGGTGCTGGTGACCGCGAGGTTCCCGATGCCGAGGTCGACGCCCAGCACCGTCGCGCCCTCGGTGGGCGGTTCGACGTTCGGCCTGGGCGTCCGGAACCCGAGGTGGATGTCGAACTCGCCGTCGCGGTAGTGGAGCGTGCTCTTGGCTGGTTCCCAGCGCTCGTCGTCGAGGTACTGCGACTGGTAGCCGCCGTCGGCCGGCAGGTCGAGGTCGCAACGGACTCGGTCGCCGGTGGTCGTGAGGCTGATCGAGCGGTCGTCGAAGACGGTCATCGTCCGGGTGTCGAAGGTGACGGCCGGACTAGTGAACTCCGGTTTGGACCCACCGCGGGCCCGAGCGCGCTTGATGGCTTCCGCGGCGCGGTGGGTCGCCAGTACGACGTGCTGGCTCCCGAGCGCGGTGCGCTCGCGGAGTTCGTCGTACGCGAGTTGCTGGACTTCGCTCCGGGTGTGGCAGACGCCCCAGGCCTCGTTGACCGCGAGTTGGCACCCGCGTCGCCACTCATCGACCAACTCGCCCAACCGCGTTGCCTCGTCCGGCGCGACCGAGAGTCCGGTAACCGCCGTCCGTCTGAAATATTCGGTGTCGGCCACGATGTACGTCAGTGTTTCAGGGGGGCTCTTGAATACTTTGGGTTTAATTGAGGTCCTAAACTATAGGGCGAACTCGCGGTATCGTTCTCGGCGGCGGGTCGAAAAGTGGACGGCGGCGCGAGGGCCGGGGGAAGACGTCCGTGTTTCGGGCCACGTTCGCGAGAGACGCCGTGAGCGCCACCACATCGTTAAGAGTCTACCACGATTACGTTCACATATGAGGAATTTCACCGTCGGGAGGGCGTTCGGCATCCCCATCAAACTCGACCTGACGTTCCTGCTGATTCTCCCGGTGTTCGCCTGGATCATCGGTTCGCAGGTCGACTTCTGGGTGAACAACCTCAACAGCCTCTGGGGCGCCGACCTCGACGCCGCCGCGCTGACGGCGGGCCAGACCGAGTGGATACTCGGTGCCATCGCGGCCCTCGGTCTGTTCGCTGGGGTCGTGCTCCACGAACTCGGCCACTCGCTGGTCGCGATGCGGTACGGCTTTCCCATCGACTCCATCACGCTCTGGATATTCGGCGGCATCGCGCAGCTCAACGACCAGCCGGAGGACTGGCGACAGGAACTCACCATCGCCATCGCGGGACCGGCGGTCAGCATCGCACTGGGAGTACTCTCGTACCTCGCGCTGGCCGTCGTTCCGACCGGCCTGTCGACGGTCCGGTTCGTGTTCGGCTACCTCGCGCTGATGAACCTCGTCCTGGCGGCGTTCAACCTGCTGCCGGGCTTCCCGATGGACGGCGGGCGCGTGCTCCGGGCGTTGCTGGCGCGCACCCGGCCGTTCGCCGACGCGACCCGGACCGCCGCCGAGGTTGGGAAGCTATTCGCGGTGCTGCTGGGGCTGTTCGGCCTGCTCCAGTTCAACATCGTCCTTATCGGCATCGCCTTCTTCATCTACGTCGGCGCGACCAGCGAGGCCCAGCAGACGGTGATGAACACCGCGTTCCGCGACGTCCGCGTCCGGGACATCATGACGCCGGCCGACGACCTGAACGTGGTTTCCTCGGACACTTCCATCGCCGACCTGCTGCAGACGATGTTCCGCCAGCGCCACACCGGCTACCCCGTGATGGACGACGGTCGTCTCGTCGGCATGATAACCCTCGAAGACGCCCGCGAAGTGCCGGAGGTCGAACGCGACGCCTACCGGGTCGAGGACGTGATGACCACCGACCTGAAGACGATTCCCGCGGCCGACGACGCGATGTCGGCGTTCGAGGCGCTCCAGCGCCACGGCATCGGCCGCCTGCTGGTCATCGACGCCGACGGCGAACTCGCGGGGATCATCTCCCGAACCGACCTGATGACCGCCTTCGACATCATCCAGAAGAGCGGACGCGCGGAGAGCGTCACGCCCGCCGAACAGCCCTCTCGCTGAGTCGCGTCCGACGGGTCACCCGCGTTCGTCGTCGCGACTCGCCGGCCTCGGCCGGCGAACGTCCCCACCTCGTTTGGCCCACCTCTTCCGACTCGCCTCCTCGCGGCCTTTTTGTTCGCGTGCCAACCGCCAGCGCACGTGCAGTCGAATCTCGCTGTTCGGCGTCGAATCGCTCGGCGAGCGATTCGACGCCGACCTCGCCGAACCGCTCGAACCCCGGACGACGTCTGTCCCGGCGGACGCGTCCGTCCGTCCGGAACGACGCTGACGGCTTCTTTGCCGTCGGCTGTCGTCCCGTGAACTCCTGTTCACCACGACCGCAAGTATCGAGTACCGTGTATCATCGCATATTAGGTGGCGTCTTGCGGTATTCGCCTTCGAGGAACTACAGCCGACAATAACGACCGGAAGGAGATGCCGACCGGCAAACAGCCCTCCCGATTCGAGTGCCGGGACCGCTCGTCGAACGACTCCGGTCCCACCTGCCGGTCACCCCTTCGTTTCGGCTGGAAACGCAGAAAGTGGGGAGAACGCTCCGCTGACGGGGCGGCGTCGGAAAGGAAAGATATCGAGACGCGACGGCGTCCGCGTCCGCCGCGCGGCGAGTCGTCGCCGCGACCGGCGGGAGTACCACTGCGAGCTACCGCGGCGCGTCGCGAACGTCGTACGGCGAACCGGGACGAGAACTTTCGTGGGAGGCTTGGTGACACGTCGACGGGAGGCCAGCCCGCCACCAGTGCCTCCGGCTCCGCCGGAGTTGCCGTGTAAGTGCACGCTCTGCGTCCGAGCCGTCGGACGCACTTCTTTCTATGCCGGGTTTGGACTTTGTTATGGGCCGTCTTATCCGTAACAGGACGTATCTGTGGCCGTCTATAAGCTGGCTGAAACGGTTTCGCGGTCGTGAAACGGTTAGAACGTTTACACGTCGGCCGCCGCCGAACCGGTGCCGGCGGCCGATGGAACGCTCCGGTCGGCGTCCGCCCGAGGCGACTCCGCCGACGAATCGTCAAGAAATTGACAAGAACTACCCCGTCGAACCGAGAATTCGGCGGACGCACGGCTCTCGGTCACGTGTCACGGCGTCGAGCGACGCCGACCGCTCGAAGCGGCCGCTCTGTCGTCACTACCGCGAGAAACCCCGAAGAAGCTCTAGTTGATGTGGCCTTCGCGCCGCAGCTGGTCGGCGTCCTGGTCGGTGTAGCGCCACTCGATGTTGGCCTTCTCGTCCTGCCAGGACCACGGCTCGACGACGACGACGTCGCCCTCGTTGATCCAGGTGCGGTATTTCATCCGGCCGGGAATCCGGCCCATTCGGTTCTTGCCGTCCTCGCATCGGACGCGCACGTGGTTCCCGCCGTTGTGCTCGGTCACCACGGCGAACATCTCGTCGCTGTTGGGCATTCGAAGGTTTCGACGCCCGGTTTCTTCACTCACATCCGCACTAGGAGCGTCGCACGTTTAAGTCATTGGTGTCGCATGCTGACGTTTGTCAGACGCACGAACGCCGCGGGAAAAACTCGAGATAGCCGTGAAGACGGTTCGTGACGCGACGCGAATCCGCGCGAGCGTCCATCTCGGTCACTCGTGCGGTTCGGGCCGGTTCACGCGGACGGACAGACGTAGCGCGTCCCGTCCTTCTCGACGAGGCCTTCGCTCCGCAAGGTGTTCAGCACCGGATAGAGGCTGATGAGTTCGATGTCGAGCGCCTCGCGCACCTCTTCGACCGTCTTCGCTTCGGCCGTCGCGAGGTACAGGTAAACGAGTTTGCTCCGCGACGAGTCGAGGGCGGCCGGAATCTGCGCGGTCGTACTGTTCGATTCGGTCGGTCTGCGGTCGAGTTGCTGTTGCATTTTGTGAGTCTCCCAATGTAGTCGTTAGAACGCCATTCCGCCGTTGACGCCGAGTACCTGCCCGGTGACGTACGACGAGTCCGCACTCGCGAGGAACTGGACGGCGCCGGCGACGTCCTCGACGGTGGCGAACCGGTCGAGGGGAATGTCCTCCCGAATCTGGTCCTGGATGGTTTCGTCGACCTCGGCGAGCATGTCGGTCTCGGTGAACCCGGGCGCGACGCAGTTGGCCGTCGTCCCCGAGGCGGCGAACTCCTGAGCGAGCGTCCGCGTGAACCCGAACAGGCCGCTCTTCGAGGCGGCGTAGTTGGCCTGTCCGTAGTTCCCCTCCTCGCCGACGACGCTCGAGACGTTGACGAGTCGTCCCTCGTCGGCCGACTCGATGTCGTCGTAGAACGCCTTCGTGCAGTTGAACGTCCCGCCGAGGTTCACGTCGAGCACGCGGTTCCACGCCTCGCGATCCATGTTCTTGAACACGCGGTCTTCGGTGATGCCGGCGTTGTTGACGAGGACGTCCGCGGGGCCGAACGCGTCGCGGACCTGCTCGGCCATCGCGCCGACCGCGTCGGCGTCGGTCACGTCGGCCTGGACGGGCATCGCCGTCCCTCCGGCGGATTCGACGTCGTCGACTACGTCGTAGGCGTCCCCTTCGGACGACCGGTAGTTCACGACGACGTTCGCTCCGGTCCGGCCGAGCGCCGTCGCGACGGCCGCGCCGATTCCCCTCGATGCTCCAGTTATCACGCAGGTTCGGGCTGTCATGGTAGAGATGTCTCTGAGCGGCAACCTACGGTGTGAGTAGCGGCTACGGAACCTTCGTCCGTCCCCCGACGGTGTTCTCCCCCACTGCCATCGCGTCGTCACTCCCCATCGATGGCGCGTCGATCGGTTCGCCCCCCACCGCGTACCTGAACTCGGAACATCTCTCTGGTTAAACCTTCCCTAGACCGGGACCCAGTCACATTAGGGGAATAATAGGGGCTATTATACTCATTCGTCGTTCGGTATCGTTTCCCGAGGAACGATTCGCCAGTGCCGACCGACCCTCTCGGACGGACCGGTCGGGTCGCGAGCGACCACCGCCGACTGCGCGCTCGCCGTGAGTGTTCGAGATTCGAGCGTCCGCTGGACGTGTGACTCCTCGTTTCGTTCGCGGAAGAAGGTCCAGGTGCGAGAATCGAACCCGCGTCTCAGCCTCCACAAGGCTGAAGGATGGTCCACTACCCCAACCCGGACACGTAATCGTGACTTGCCGCTCGAATTTGAAATACGTTACGACTCGATTCGGGTCTGTCGAACTATCGCACGCTGCAGTGGAAACGAAGGGGTTACGGGGAGGCGGTTCGGCGGGTACCCCTTCGAGGAGTTCGACGGAATTCGCGTGCCATGCCGAAGGTCGCGTGCCAACCTGGATGCGGATCGCGTAACCGTGAAGCCAGTTGCTCGTTCTGGGGGATATACGGGCCTGGCGACGTAATTTCCTCGAGCACCGATGCTCGATGAAAATGACGCAAGTGCGTCGACGAAACGACTCACGAATCGGTACTGGCACTTCCTCGCGGGCTACCTCGCGTTGAGCGCCTTCGGATTCGCGGCGCTCGCCTTCCTCGTCGAGCGGTCGACGATGCTGTTGACCGCCGTCGAGGTCGTCGCGGCGTTCGTGCTACTTGTCCTGGCCAGTCTCGCGGCCGTCCCTGCGCTGTACCGGGACGCCGCCGCGGTGCGCGCGGCCGGCGTCGACTGGACGCCGGGATGGCCGAAGTACGTCGGCTTCTCGCTGGCGTCGCCGGTCGTCGTCTACCTGTACGTCGGCTACGTCGCGTCGGCGCAGGTCGCGCTGCTCGCGGCCGGGGTCGCGTTCGTCCTCGGAACCGTCGAGAGTAGCGCGGTGTACGTCTACAACCGCTACCGCCGGGTCGGCGCCTCGGCGTAGCCGACGCTCCTTTTTCCGCGCCCGGCGTGCGACGTCTACGACCGCTCGACGATGACGCCGCTCGCGCCCACCGCCACGTCGGTTTCGCCGAGCGCGACGGCCCAGAGGGTTTCCTCGGTCCCCGTCGGGACGCTCGTCCACCCCCGCTTGGGCAATCGCTCGTAGACGCGACCGTCGGCCCCGGCGGCGACGAGCCTGCCGTCCTCGGCCGCCAGGTCGTGGATTGCGACGTCTCCGACGATGACGGGCGTCCAGTTTCCGCAGACCCGGTCGTAGCGGTAGACGCGCCCGCCGCCCCCGGCGATGCGGACGGTCTTCTCGGTCGCGTAGACGTCGAAGAAGTTCACCTGGGCGTTCTTCACGCCGATGTCCTTCCAGCCATCCTCGCGCTCGACGAAGGCGTTCCCGCTGGTGTCGACGGCGTAAAAGGCGTCGCCGCCGCTGGTGAGCGCGGGAATCGTCGACCCGCTTCCGGGTTTGACGACCTCGCCCCACTGCGGACAGCCGTTCTCGTCGGTGGTGACGGGCAGCACCTCGCCCGACCCGTTGGCCACCCGGAGCGTCTCGGCGTCGCGCTCGCCGCGGACCGCTATCGCCTCCCACGTGCTCGTCTTCTCCATCGGCGCGGAGTAGTCGTACTTCTTCCCGGTGTCGACGTCGTAGGCGCCGAGCGCGCCCGACGACCCGGCGAACCAGATTCGCTTCCCGCCGGCGGTGACGGCGACGTCCTTGAGCGCGTTGTTCCGGGTCGCCGGACCGTCGGCGACGGCGACGTGCCAGCCGTCGCCGTCGCGCGCGAGGACGTTCCCGCCCGTGCCGACCGCGTAGGGGCCGTTGGCCGTGCCGACGACGCCGAACAGCGTCTTCTCCGTCGGCGAGTCGGCGACCGACCACTCGCCCGGCGCTCCGCCGGCGCCTTTCCGGTCGGCCGTCGTTCGGTCGTTCGTCTTCTCGTCGTCGGTGTCGGTGTCCGTGTTCGCCTCTTTGCCGTCGTCCTCGTCGTCCGTGTCTTCGTCTTCGTCGTCCTCGTCGTCCGGGTCCTCGTCGTCATCGCCGTCCGTATCTTGGTCGTCGGTAGCGTTGGTCACGAACTCGGTAACGCGTTCTCGTAGTTCGGAGAAGGTCTTGCTCGGATTCATGGTATCACCGTCGTCGTTCGAGCGCGTCGATCACGGCCTGGACGTCCGACTTCGGGATGGCGACGCACCTGACGGTGGCGTCGCACCAGACGTTCTGGATCTCCAGCAGGTCGCCGTCCGGGTCGTCGTCGTAGTGGCCGACCCAGACGCCGCAGGAGAAGTCGTCGGTCGAGTCGCCGTCGGTCGGTCGCCGCACCATCTCGCCCGTGTCGATGTCGGGGGTCCGTTCGCCGTCGGTCGTTTCGTTCGTCTCGCTCGTCTCGTTCGTGTCTGTCATTCGTCGTTCGGTGAAGTTCGTCGTCGGTCGTCGGTCGTCGGTCGTCGGTCGTCGGTCGTCGGTCGGCGACTATCGGTCAGTGGCTGTCGGTCGACGGCCGGCGGACAGGGCCGGCGGCTATCGGCTGGCGGTTCGGCTCCCGACCTCAGGGACCGAACTGGGCCTTGTGCTCCTTGTAGAGCACGCCGGTGAACAGCGCGAACGGGATTAACCCCGCCACGGTCGTCGCCAGCGCGACTTGCACGAGCGGCGCGACCTGGTAGGCCGTGTAGAAGTACGCGAGCACGGCGCCCCCCGAGAAGATGAAGAACACCATGCTCAGAATCGCCAGGCCGAAGCTCAATCGCCGGAACCGCCACGCCAGGTTCTCGGACCGTCGCAACATCTTGATGAGGACGGCCACGGGCGGTATCGCGAGGGCTATCAACTGTAACACTGCCAGCGCTATGTCCTGATTTATCGCCATCGGTAGAACGAATCTTCGTCTCGGTCGGTCGTCGACGCCGTACACCTGGGGTTCCGCCGCGAAACCCGCGGCTCAGTCGCGGGGCCGAATCCGAATCACGCCGCCGCTCTCGACGACGATGTCGCAGTCGGCGTACTCGAAGGCGACGCGCCCGCCGCGTCGGGGCGTCCCGTCGGGTCGCGGCCGGAACAGTCGGTCCAGACACTCCGGACGGACGACCTCGTGTATCAGTTCGAGGTCGTCCGTCTCGACGCCTTTCACCTCGGCGACGGCGCTGACGACCTCCTGGGCCGCCGACCGGTTCCGGAGGTCGAACTCCGCGGTGTACGTCTCGTCGTTCGCTCGACCGGCCGCCTCGCAGTCGGTCGATTCTCCGCCCGTTTCGTCTCGGTTCGACTGGTCGTGAGTGCGTTCGTCGTTCATGTCGGATGCGTTCGAAGCGGTGTTCGTTCGACGGTGCGGTTCGAGGCCGGCGAGTCGGTCCGACGACCGACTCGCCGGCTATCGTCGGGACGTCGCCTCGTGGGCCGCCGCGACGCGCGATACGGCGACCGCGAAGGCGGCGTCGCGCCACCGCCCGCCGCCGGCCTCCACGCGGTCGCGCACGTCGGTCCACGCGGAGACGACGCGGGCGTCGACGCGCTCGCCGGTCCACTCGCTCGGCCGGTCGCGTCCGTTGACGGCGGCCAGCCACTCGTAGTAGGAGGCGGTGACCCCGCCGGCGTTCGCGAGCACGTCCGGGACGACCGGAATCTCGCGCTCGGCGAGGACGTCGTCGGCCTCGGGCGTCGTCGGTCCGTTCGCGCCCTCGACGACCAGCGACGCCTCGACCTCGTCGGCGTTGTCGGCGGTCAGCACGTTCTCGACCGCCGCGGGGACGAGGACGTCGACGTCCATCTCCAGTAGCGCCTCGTTCGAGACGGACGCGGCGTCGTGGTCGGTCACGGCCCCGGGTCGCTCTGCGTGGGACGGAACCTCGCGCGTGTCGAGGCCCGTCGGGTCGTAGACGCCGCCGTGAACGTCCGATACCGCGACCACGTCCGCGCCCCAGTCGTCGAGGATGCGGGCGGCGTTCGCGCCCACGCTCCCGAACCCCTGGACCGCGACGGTCGCTCCGTCGACCGCCTCGTCGTAGTGCCGGAGCGTCTCGCGCGCGACGAGCGCGACGCTCCAGCCTGGCGCTTCGGTCCGCGATTCGAGGCCACCGACGGCCGGCGGCTTGCCCGTCACCACGCCCTTGGCCGGCCGCGGCGCTCGGCCGGCGTAGGCGTCGGCGAACCGCGCCATCGTCTTGGCGTCGGTGCCGAGGTCGGGCGCCGGGACGTCGGTTTCCGGGCCGACGAACTCGCCGATTGCGTCGGCGAAGTTCCGGGTGAGCCGGTCGCGCTCGGCCGCGCTCAGCCGCCCCGGGTCGACTCGCAGACCGCCCTTCGCCCCGCCGAACGGCAGGTCGACCAGCGCGCACTTCCAAGTCATCCACATCGACAGGCCCACGCACTCGGCTTCCGTCACGTCCGGGTGGTAGCGCAGGCCGCCCTTGTACGGGCCGCGCACGCCGTCGTGGCGGACGCGGTAGCCGACCACCGTCTCGGTCGTCCCGTCGTCGCGCTCAAGGGGTACCGTGACCCGGTGGACGCCCGTCGGCCGGGCCAGGCGCTCGCGCACCGCCTCGTCGAGGTCGAGTCGGTCGGCCGCGCGCTCGAACTGCCGGCGCGCGGTGCGGAGCGTCGAGTCGGCGGTTTCGGGCTCGGCTCCGGCGTCCGGGAGCTCACCCGTCATCGTCACCGCGTTCGTCTTCACCGTCTTCGTCTTCGCCGCCTTCGCCTCCGCCGCTTGCGTCCCCGTCACCCCTGCCGGCTGCCAGGCACTCGCGCTCCCACTCGCGGTGGGCGGCCAGCAGTTCGCGGGTCCGGTCGGTCACCCGGTAGACGTTGGTGCGACCGTCCAGCGGGACCGACTCGACGTGTCCGTCCTCCTCGAGTCTGCGGAGGTTCATGTACAGCCGACCCCGATTTATCTCCTCGTCGTAGTGACGTTCGAGTTCCTCCTTTATCGCGACGCCGTGGGGGTTCGTCCCGTCGAGTCGCGTGATCGCGAACAGCAGGTTCCGCTCGAACCCCGTCAACCCCGTCAGCGGTTCGGAGTCGGGCGGGTCTTCGTTCGCCTGTTCGTCTCTCCCCGTGTCGTTTCCTCCCATCGTATCAACCGGCGGCACGTGCCGCCACGCCGCGCGCGGGGGTCGAACCCGCTCGCCAGCCTGGTCACTGGACGCGGCAGCGAAATCGCAGGATTCGGTCGCGGTCGCAGTCACAGAATCCGGCCGCGAAACCCGATGCATCAGTGCGCCGGACGCGGGCGACGGCCGTCAGCAGCGGTCGTCGCCCGCGTTCCGCGGCGGTCGGTCCGCGGACCGCGACGGGCCGTCCGCGACGCGCGACGACCCCGCAGAAGACGTGCGCGGGGACGCCGCCGACGCGTCGGCGGCGTCCCCGCATCGGACCGCCGCCCAGGTTTCGAACGCCGCCTGGCCGAACGTCCAGACGGTCGACCCGCCGGCGACGGTGAGGTAGGTCAGTCGGATTTCGACCGGCACCGCCGCGAGGTCGAGGACGCCCGCGCCGCCCGCCGCGACGACGCCGACCAGCGAGACGTTGAGCGTGAGCGCGAGCAGGTCGTTCGTCAGCCAGAACCGGGCGCGGGTCGGGCGTTCGGGCCGCGCCGAGTCGGACGCCGACGCGTCGGCGTCCGACTTGGCGCGCTCGGCCGGTTCCCCGGTCACGGCTCTCCCTCCGAACCGGTCGTCTCGAACTCCAGTCCGAGCAGGTCCGCCAGGCGGTCCTCGTGGCGCATCGACAGCGTGCCGAGGACGCTCGTCGCCAGCACGTAGCCGACGCCGAACTCGGGCACGAGTCGCGCCGGTCCGGCGGCCGCCAGCCCCGCGGCCAGCGTCGCCAGCACCAGCGAGAACTCCCCGCGGGCGACCGTCCCCACGCCGACCCGGAACGACCGCCGCGGCCCCAAGTCGTAGAGTCGACCGGCGAGCGAGCCCGTCAGCAGTTTCCCGGCGGTGGTGGCGACGACCGCGACCGCGAGGAGGCCGGCGAGGTCGGCCAGCGCCGCCACCCGGGTCGAGAGCCCGATGGCGAAGAAGAAGACGGCCGAGAAGAGGTCCCGGACCGGGACCAGGGTGCGCTCGATACGGTCGGTCGTGTCGGTCCGACCGACGACGGCGCCGACGACGAAGGCGGTGACGCCCACGCTCACGCTCGTGAACCGCGCGGTGCCCGCGACCAGCGTGGCGACGCCGAGCACCCGCAGGAGGAACAGTTCGTCCGAGGGCGTCCGGAGCAGGCGTTCGATGCGGGCGCTGCCGACCCAGCCGACGACCGCGACCACGCCCAGAAAGCCCAGGCCGGTCCCGGCGCGGAGCGCCGCGTCCAGCAGGGTGCCTCCGTGGAGCGCGACCGCCGAGACGACCGTGAGGTACACCGCGATGGCGACGTCCTCGAAGACGAGGACGCCAAGGATGACCTCGCTCTCGGCGTCGGCGATCCAGCCGCGCTCGACCAGCGACTTGGTGACGACCGCGCTGGAGGAGATGTAGACGATGCCGGCGACGAACAGCGTCCCCAGCGGTCCGAACCCGAACAGGACGCCGAGTCCGACGCCGATCGCGACGTTGACGACGAAGTCGAGCAAACCGCTCGCCAGCAGTCGCCGGTAGTTCTCGACCAGGCGCTCGAAGCTGACGTGGACGCCCAGGAAGAACAGCAGCGCGACCAGTCCGAGGTCGGCGAACGCCTCGACGAACCCCTCGCGGGAGATCACCGCGAGCGGGACTCCGGCGACCTCGACCGGCGCGCTCGGGCCGACGACTATGCCGGCGAGGATGTAGGCCGGGATGACCGACTGCCCGAGTCGAACCGCGAGGCCGCCCGCGACCGCCAGCGCGGTCAGGACGACGCCGAGTTCGACGATGGTGGGTAGCGCCACTGGTCACCGGGGTCGGACGTACTCCCTGAGCGATTCCTGCTCGGCCCGGGTCCCGACCGCGACGACCACGTCGCCCGCCCGGGTTCGGAAGTCGGGGTTCGGGCTAGGGTGGGTTTCGCCGCCGCGCTGGACCGCGATTATCTTCGCGCCGGTTTCGCTCCAGACGCCGACCTCCGCGAGCGTCGCGTCGGCCAGCGGGGCCTCGGGCGCGAGTTCGTACCACTCGATGATGGCGTCGCCCAGCGGTACCTCGACCCGGTCGAGTTCCACCGGGCGGAAGTAGGTGCCTTCGAGGACGGCCCCGAGGCGACGGGCCTGCTCGCCCGAGAGGCCGAACAGCCGGGTGCTCTCGTCGGTTTCGGCCGAGCGTCGATACACGTCTCGCTTGCTGTCGTGATGGACGACGACGACAAGCCTGTCGTCGCCGTCCAGTTCCAGTTCGTACTTCCGGCCGACGCCGGGGATGTCGGTCTCGTAGACGGTCATGGTGAGTCGGAGTCGAAGTTCTGTAGTCGAAGTTCGGTGCGCGTGGAAGCGTCGTCACGGTCGAGCGGTTCGCCGCGGCGTTTCGCGGTGCTCCGCGGGAGGCGATTCTGCTCGAAGCGGCCGACGAGGCGCCGCTCCGGCGGCGCCTCGTCGGTCACACGAACAGGAGCGCGTCCGAGACGACGCGCCAGACGGTCGCCCAGAAGCCGCCGAGGACGGCGTCGATGGGCGTCCACACGCCGAAGGCGTGGGAGATCGCGTCGTCGGTCGCCACCAGTCCGGTCCAGACGACGTACAGTCGCCACCGGAGGCCGTACCGGGTCGTCACCAGTCCGCCGACGACGGTGCCGGCCGCCCCGAGCAGGCAGAGCGTCGCGCCCGCCGCCGGGTAGTACCGCCAGAGGTGGACCCAGCCGAACAGGCCGGCACACGCGCTCCCGGCGACCAACACCGGTTCCTTGCGGGGGTAGAGGTCCCACTTGCGAGCGCAGGCGAACAGCACCAGGTACAGCGAGTAGAGGAAGTAGTGCGGGCCGAACAACGCGCCGTCCGGAACGGTTTCTGCTGGAAATGGCATGAGGGTAGTCGGTCGTCTGAAGGCTCGTCGGTCGCTCGTCGGCGAACGAAACCCCTGTCGGGCGTTCCGCCGCCGCGTGCGGCGGCGGAACGCCCGCGTGCCGGTGTCGGGTCATCGGTCGGTTCCTCCGTCGTCGCCGCCGCGCTCCGCGTCGTCGTTCCGCCGCCGTCGGTCGAACCGCTCCCACTCCGGCGTCCGGAGTCGGTCGTCGAGGTCCCAGACGTTCGGATCCTCGACGACCGGCCCGCCACGAATCGACCGGACGACGTTCCAGAGCCACAGGACCTGCCCGAGCGCCATCACGTAGGCCGCGACGGTGGCGACCTGCTGGAGCGGGGCGTACGCCGGCGGGTAGGTCGCCATCCGCCGCGGGAGGCCGTCGAGGCCGAGCAGCAGCATCGACCCGAACGCGACCACCAGGCCGAGTTCGGTCAGCCAGAAGTGGAGTCGTGCCAGCGACTCGTCGTACCGCCGACCGGTCAGTAAGGGGAACCAGTAGTAGACGCCCGCGAACAGGCCGAAGACGCTCAGGCCGACCAGCATGAAGTGGAAGTGGCCGACCACGTAGTAGGTGCCGTGGAGCACTCGGTCGACCGGAATCGACGCGAGGAAGACGCCGGTCACCCCGCCCAGCACGAAGTTGGCGACGCCGCCGACGCAGAACAGCATCGGCGCGACGAGTCGGATTCGGCCGTTCCAGAGCGTGGCGATCCAGTTGAACGCCTTGACCGCGCTCGGCACCGCGATGGCGAGCGTGACCGCCATGAAACTCGCCTGGATTCGGGGGTCGATGCCCGTGGTGAACATGTGGTGAGCCCAGACGCCGTAGGCCAGCACGCCGATGGCCAGCGTCGAGTAGACCACCGCGGGCTTGCCGAACAGCTTCCGGCCCGCGAACCGCGGTAGGACGAGGCTCACGATGCCCATCGGCGGCAGCACCAGGATGTACACTTCGGGGTGGCCGAAGAACCAGAAGAGGTGCTGCCAGAGCAGGGGGCCGCCGCCCCCGACCGCGAAGAACGTCGTGCCGACGTTCCGGTCGAGCAGCAACATCACCAGCGCGCTCCCCAGCACGGGGAACGAGAACAGCACCAGCCCCGAGGTGGTCAGCATCGTCCACGAGAAGATGTCGAGGTCGGGCCACGCGACTTCGCGCTCGACCAGCACGGTCACGACGAAGTTGATGGCGCTCATGATGGTGCTGACCCCCGAGAGGTGGAGGCCGAGCAACAGCAGGTCGATTTGCGGGTTGGCCATCTCGGCCGACAGCGGGACGTAGAGCGTCCATCCCGTCGCCGCGGGCGTGACGCCGGGCACGCCCAGCAGTTCGGCGAGTATCCCCGCGCGAATCAGCGCGGCCGCGGGCACCAGCAGCCAGAACGCCACCGCGTTCACCCGCGGGAACGCCATCTCGTCGGCGCCGACCAGCGCCGGCACGAGGTAGTTGGCCAGGCCGAAGAGGACGGGCGTGGCGAACAGGAACAGCATCGTCAGCCCGTGCATCGTGAACAGGGCGTCGTAGGTCCCGGTCTTCCAGATGCCCGACCGGGGCGACAGCAGATTCGTCCGGAGCATCAGCGCGTCGATTCCGCCCAGCAGTCCCGTCGCGAAGCCGAAGACGAGGTAGAGCACGCCGATGTCTCGGTTGTCGACGGTGGTGAGCCACCGCCGGACGCCGGTCGGTTTCGTGGATTCGGGCATGGCGTGGTCCGTGTCCGCGGGCGGAGTCGGTGTTCATCGCGCGTAGCGCAGGTACTCCCGACAGCCGAGGAGTCCGATCGAGGTCGCGAGTCCGAACGCCAGCGTCGGCGAGACGCCGTAGAGGACGCCCCCGACGAGCGCGCTCGGGACCGCCGCGAGTTTTCGCGCGAGTCGAAGTGAGTCCGCGTCGGTGTCGTCGCCCCGCCGGACGACGCGCGTAACGAGGCGCTCGCGGACCGGCCGGGTCGCCGCGCCGAAACCGAGCGCACCGAAGAGCGCGGCGAAGACCGGGAGGCTCGGCGGCGCGCTGGCGAGCGCCAGCGGGACGAGCGAGACGACCAGACAGCCGACGCCGGCGACCGACTCGCTTCCGAGTCGGTCGCCGGCGCGTCGCGCGACCGGCAGGGCCGCCAGCAGGGCGACGCCCACCTCGGCGGCGACGCAGACCGCGAACGCCGCGGCCGGCCCGAGTCGAATCCCGAACCCGGCCGCGGCGACGCCGAAGTCGGCCACGCCGAGGACGAGGAACGGGTAGAACGTCCCGCGCGCGAACCGGAACAGCGCGTCGCCGAACAGGAGCGCCTGGTCGGTCGACGACAGCGCCCTGTCGGCCTCGTCGGTCGATTCGACCGACGAGGCCGACCCGGCGTCCGACCCGAACCGGAATCGACCGCCGACCGGGACGAACGCGCGCAGGCTCCCGACGATACGCTCGAGAGACGGAGCCTCGGCGAGCGGGAGCGCCGCCTCGGCGTCGCCGAGGACGGCGCGGCCGACGGTGGCCGCGAGGCCGAAACTCGCCGCGACGGCGACCATCGCCTGGAAGCCCAGCGCGAACCGCGGCACGCCGACGAACAGGCCGACGAGCGCGAGGACGCCGAGCAGCACGCCGAATCGCCGGAACGTCCGGGTCGTCGCCAGACGCCCGGCCAGCCGGTCGGTCGGAATCCGGCGCGCGACCGCGACGAACCTGACCCCGGGACCGTGCGAGCGCCAGGTCGCCACGCCGGCGACGCCCAGCAGGACCCACAGCCACGGGCCGACCGACGCCCCCAGCGCGCCGACCGACCCCAGTTGCGGGGCCGCGACCCAGAGCAGTGCGCCCGCGGTCGCCACGACGCCGAACCCGGTCGTCACGTACCGGGGGTCGGCGTCGTCGAGCGCCCGCCCGCCGAGGTAGGGATACGTCGCGCGTGCGAGGAGCCATCCGCTCCAGACGAGGCCGACGACCGCCGGCCCCGCGTCGAGCGCCCGCAGGTACGCCGGCAGGTACCGACCCGCGACACCCGCGGCCAGGTCGAACCCGAGCGTCAGCACCGCGACAGCGAACAGGCCGGGTTCGCGTTCGAGGAGTCGGCGGAACGCTTCGGGTCCCGTCGTCTCTGATTGGGTCACTCCTCTCTCAACCTCCGGTAGGCCTCGGCGAATCGGTCGAACGCCTTCGCGAGCGCCTCGCCGACCGCGCGGACCGCCCGACCCAGCGCCCGGCCGAGCGCCGCGGCGTGGCCGCCAGCGACCCACATCGCGCTAGCGAGTCCGACGGCTCCCGCGGCGAGCGCGCCGAGCGCCGCCTTCGTCGGGCCGACCGCCCGGTAGACCCGGTAGACGTACGGCCCGACGTCACCCGGCAGGGCGACCAGTCGTTCGCCTATCGCCTCGTGACCGTAGGTCGCGCCGACCTGCGCGAGGAACAGCGGCGTGAACAGGAGGTTCAACACGAGAGTGTACCCGTCGGGTGCGGTGCCCCCGGTGACGCCCTCCGGCGGTATCAGCCCGAAGAACCCGAACAGGTAGTGGACGACGACGCCGGCGACGACGGCCGCCAGCGCGGTCGCGCCGAAGATGACCGCCGCCATCCGGGTCCCGTAGTAGCGCCGGTAGGCGTTGACGATGGGCGGGATGATGAGGTCGGCGAAGATGAACGAGATCACGCTCCCGAACGCCACGCCGTTGGACCACAGCACCAGCGCGAACGGGACGTTGCCGACCGAGCAGATGAACGTGACGACGCCGACGACCACGCCGAGGACGGCGTTGCTCAGCACCCACGTCAGCGTTCCCTCCGCGCCGACGCCGAACAGCGAGGTCCACCACGACCGAGGGACGAACCCGGCGATGAGCCCCGCCAGCAGGAAGCCCGCCGCGATGTCCTCCCAGAGCATGTCCCACTCCCGGACGGCGTTGGTCGCCGCCTGCTTCCAGCCGGCGAGCGACGTGAGGTCGTCGCGCGGGTCGCTCGCGGCCGCGTGCGACCCGCCGGCCTCCGCCGTTTCGGTCCGGTTGCGGTACGCCCGGAGACAGCCGCCGCAGCAGAAGTACCTCGTCTCGCCGCCGAACTCGGCTTTCACGGCGTCGTCGTCCGTGGGGTCGGTTTCGACCCCGCAGGCCGGGCAGGTTATCTCGTCCAGCGCGAGCGCGTGCTCGCGGGCGACTTCGAACCACTCGTCGGGGACGAACTTCCGGTAGACGTACGCGAGCACGCCCACCGCGATGACGCCCCCGACGAAGTCGGCGGCGACGAACTGCCAGCCGAGCAGTATCCACATCACGAGGCCGAGTTCGGCCACCAGGTCGGTCGCGGCGAATTGGAACGCCGCCAGCGCCGCGACGCCCGACGCGCCCTTCTTGAACAGCGTCTTGGCGGTCGCGACCGCCGAGAACGAACAACTCGACGATAGCGCGCCGAAGAGGGTGCCGAGGCCGACCTCGCGCCACCCGTCGCCGCCGAGGTACGCCGTCATCTGTTCTTCGCTGACGAACTCCTCGACGGCGCCCGTGATGGTGAACCCGAGGACGAGCGCCCACCACGTCTCCCATGCCATCGACAGCGCCAGTCCGAGTCCTTCGAGCAGTGAATCTACGAGTACCATTGCTCCTCCGTGTGAGTCGTCCGCACCGCGGGCGGAGCGCCCGCGGCGCTCCGCCGGTCGTCTCGCTCTCTCGCTCCGGTCATCGCCGGCTCCGTTCGAGGACGGTCCCGCCCGCGCCGACCGCGACCTCCGGGAAGTCGACGGTGCCCAGGGTCACGTCGTGCAGCGGCGCTTCGTTGTCGACCGCCTCGGGCTTCCACCCCTTCCGGGTGAGTTCGAACACGCCGCCGCTCGCGTCGACGGCGAAGCCCTCGTGGCGGTCGCGGACCACGCCGTGAACGTCGGCCTCGCCGACGTTCACCGGCGTCCACGAGAAGCCGTTGTACCGGAAGACGGTGCCGTCGCCGCCCGCGACCGAGACGTCGTCGGCCCCGCGCGGCGCGACGTCGTGGAGATTCACGCCCGCGCCGTCGACGCCGATTCGTCGCCACTCGTCGCCGGCGTCGACCGTCAGGAAGACGTTTCCCGAGGTGTCGCAGACGTAGCCGGTGCCGCGGTCGACGAACGACACCGCGAGGATGCTCGACCCGGGTCCGGGCTTGACGACCGACCGCCACGACACGCCGTCGCCGCCGACCCGACCCTGGAGGAGTTCGCCCGACCCGTTCGCGAGGTAGAGCCACTCCTGGCCGGCCAGGCCGGCGACCGCGACGTCCTCCCAGGTGGAGGTCTTGCCCTTCGGGGCCGACGCGTCGGTGACCGTCCCGTCGGAGACGTCGAACCGCCCGACCGTGCCGCTGCCGCCGCAGAACCACACCCGGCGACCGTTGGCCGTGGCGTCGACGCCCGTGAGTCCGTCGTGGCTGCCGGTCGGTCCGCCGTCGAGTTCGACCCGCCAGTCGCCGTCGATTCGCCGGACGACCCGGCCGCCCTCGCCGACCGCCAGCGGTCCCTCGTTCGTCAGCGTCACGCCGTACAGCGTCATCTCGGTCGGCGACCCCACCGCGGTCCACTCCGGTTCGGCGGTCGTCCGGTCGCCGGGCGTCGGTTCGCTCGAACAACCGGCGAGCGCCGTCGCGGCCCCCGCAAGGGCGGCCAGCACCTCTCGGCGCGAGCGGTGGCTCCTCGGCTTCACGGTCAGAAGGTCGGGACGCCGACCAGTAGCGTCACCAGGCCGCCGGCGATGGCCGCGTAGCCGACGGTCGCCGCGACGTCGCCGCCGCGGTCGGCGAACCGTTCGAGGGTCACCACCGCCGTGAGCAGCAGCATCCAGAAGAAGTTCATCGACCCGACGACGACCATCAGCGCGAACAGCGCCCACGTACAGCGCACGCACCGCCGGCCGTGTTCGACGCCGCGGCGGGCCGCGTCGGGGAACGCCGGGACGTGCGAGCAGACGCCCGCACAGCACGTCCGGAGCGCCTCGCGCTTGTACGCCGTGAGCTGATAGACGCCCGCGACGACCAGCATCCCGCCGACGACGAACCGGCCGTAGTTCGCGACGAGCGCGCTGATGTCCACCAGCGCGTCGACCGCGAGCGGGACGACGCCGGTCGCGGTCCAGACCAGGCTGTAGGTTCCGAGGAACGCGACGGCGGCGCTCGCCTTCCCGGTCGGGGAGGCCTCCATGCTCCCGACGTACCGCCGGACGAACGGGAGCATCGCGGGGTACATCATCGCCGACATCATCACGCCCCACGTGACGAGGTAGAGCACGACGCCCTCGACGCCGTTGTGGGTCGCTATCGCCTCCGGGACGCCGGGGTCGGACATCACCATCGACCCCTCCATCGCGGGCATCGGGAGCCACCCGTCGAACAGGGCGGTCCACAGGAGGAGGGTCGCGGCCGCCATCGCGACCGAAACCTCCGGGAGTTCGTCGCGGTCGGGGAACTGTGCTTCGACGAATCGCTTCGCTGATTCGAGTTGCATGTCTGAGAATCTACGTTCGAGCGTCTGCGTCGATTCGGTCGTCCGCGTTCGATTCGTCCGTGTGACTCGACGCCGACCGCCCTGGTGGCGGCCGGCAGACACCGACCACCTTGGTGGCGGCCGGTCGAAACCGGCGCCGGCTACCGTCACCCGCGCGCTACCGCGCATGCGTGGGTCGCTCCCCCTTCGGCGTGAACGCGCCGGGGGCCGACGTCCGCTTGACGACGGTCGCGACCCGGATGACGAACGCGAACAGGATGGCCAGCGGGCTGAACGCCACCGCCAGCGAGAGCGCGACGACCACCAGGAGCGCGGTCTCGCTGACGGCGGGCGGGTAGCCGCTCGCGTAGATCATGACCACCAGCGTCGAGGTGAGGAACGCCGTCGTGCCGCTGTACGCCAGCAATCGGGAGAGCCGCGCCAGTTCCTGCTGGAGGTAGATTATCTTGAAGTACTGACGGGTCACGTCGATGGAGACGAACACCGACTGGAGGTCTTCGAGCAGTTCGTCGGCGGTTTCGGGAAGCGGGCCGGCCCGGACTCGGAGCCTGCGGGCCGCGGTGAACCGCCGGGAGTAGTTCTCGTTCATCACGGGCAGGAGGACCCCGAACACGCCGGGGTCGCTCCCGCGGAGATTCTCGGTCACCCGGTCGGCCTGCTCCGAGACGCCGGCCGCGTACGCCTCCAGGTCCTCGCGAACCGCCTCGTCGTCGGCTTCTTCGGCGACCGTCCGCAGCGCGGTCGCCCGGTCGCGCATCGCGCGCGCGATGACGACGAGGAACGCCGCCGGGTCGGTCGGACTCACGTCGACGTCGGCCGACATCGACTCGATTCGCCGCCGGAACTCGTGGACGCTGTCGACCCGGTCGCGGAGGTGGTCGGGCGTCCCGAACAGCCGCGAGACGGTGAGCTGATTCACCGCGATGACCAGCGGGATGAACGAGAACAGCCCCGCGATGATGGTACTGAACATCGTCGTCACGAAGCTACTCTCCCTGACGCCGATGACGTTCGTCAGCCCGAGCGTCAGCGAGCCGACGAAGATGGTCGCCACCATCGCGGCCACGAGCGTCCAGCGGTTGCCCTCCAGCAGGAACCAGCGCCGCGCGCGGCGCTGGTTCCCGTCGTCTCGCACCACGGCGGCGACGAGTCGCGTCCCCGCCAGCGTGACCTTGCCGAGCAGGACGAGGAGCTTCCAGGCGATGCGGAGCGCGTACGAGAGGACCGCGACGAGCGACCGCGAGTCGTCCGACTCGCGGTCGCTCGTCGCTGGGGTTTCGTCGTCGCTCGCCGACTCTCCTTCGCCGCCGCCGGCCGACCCTTCGTCGTCGCTCGCCCGCTCCACTTCATCGTCGTTCGCCCGTTCCGCTTCGCCGTCGTTAGCCCGTTCCACTTCGCCGTCGCCGGCCGATTCTTCGTCGCCGCCGTTCGGCGGTTCCGTTCTCCCGTCGTTCTTCGCCTCGATTCCCGGGCCGCTCCCCGTCTCGCGTTCGGCGTCGGGTCCCGGTCCTGTTTCGGGGGTATCATCGGTAGTCATAGGTTCCGAAGGAGTACGTCCAGCGAGCCGCCGTCGAGGTTGACCAGCAACACCGCCAGCACGACTATCAGCATCGCGAACACCACCACGCGTTTGAGCATCCGAATTCGGGTCTCCCGGAGATCGGCCCAGTCCTCGGGGTGGTAGCCGAAGTACCAGAGGCTCACTATCGCCGCGAGGTTGATGGAGAAGACGTTGACCAGGACGACCGCCGCCGACCCGAGCACGACCACCGGCCGCGCCCACGCGATGCCGACGCCGACGACCCCGATGGGCGGCACGATGGCGGCGGCGATCATCACGCCGACGAGGGTCGTGAGCCCGCTGGTCGAGAGGCTCACCGCGCCGGCCATCCCCGCGCAGAGCGCGACCGCCACCAGCAGGAACGTCGGCGAGGTGTGGTTGCTCAACCGCAGGCTCCGGGCCACCTCGATGGCCGGGTCGGGGAACACCACCACCTTCGCGAACAGTGCGAACGCGACGGCGCTGGCCAGCGCCACCGCCCCGCCGATGGCCTGGTACTTCACGCTCTCGGCGAACAGGTCCTCGTCGTAGATGACCGTCGCCGTGCTCGTCGCCATCGACGGGCCGACCAGCGGGGCGATGACCATCGCCCCAACCATCACCGGCATCGAGTCGAGTAACACGCCGGCGGTGGCCACCACCGCGCTGATGGCGGTCATCAGCACGAACACCACCAGGTCCGGCAGCATGTCGGCCGCCTTCGAGTGGAGTTCGTCGCGCGAGACCCGCCCGCGTCCGAGCGCTTCGATGGTGCCCGCGGCGTCCCACGTCCCGTCGAACCGGCCGGAGACGACCGCCTCCGTGTTGACGACGACGGTGTACAGCTCCGTGTCGAGTTCGAGTTCGCGGAGGCGCCGCTGGACCGGTTCGACGCCGTGGGCGGGCAGCGGGAGTTTGACCACGGCCGCCGTGTCGGGGTCGGCCGCGTTGTCGCTGATGGCGTAGTCGAGGTCGTGGTCCTCGAACAAGGACCGAATTTTCTCGCGGGCGTCCGCGGACATCACCAGTATCTCCAGCAACCGCATGTCCTGTCTGACCATTCGAGAATCGAAGAACCGCGGTTCGTCGCACAGTCGTCGGCTCGATCTCGCCTGCGAAAGTCTCGGCCTCCGACCCGGACGGACCTACAGGAGTCGGAGTTCGTCGCCGTCGACAGTCTCGGCGTCGGGGAACGCCCGCGCGTACAGGTCGGCGACCGTCTCGCGGAGTTCGGCGAGTCGGTCGCTCCCGTCGCCCGAGCAGTCGACGCCGCAGCGCGCGACCAGCGTCTCGTCGCCGAGTCGTTCGTACTTCAGTTTTCCACCGCACCCGGGACATCGCGGTTCGGCGTGGGCGTTCATCCACGACGCCTCGTACCCCGACCGCGAGAGCCATTCCCCCAGCGCGTACCAGACCACCACGTCCCACTCCTCGGTGCCCGACGCGGTCTGCTTGAGCCGCGTCAGCCCCAGCGCCGCCTTCGAGTACAGTCGCCCGTCGCTCTCGCGGTGGCGCCGGTGACACCGTCGGAAGTGGTTGAACACGGCGACGCGCGACGACCGGAGCGCCCCGTTCGTCAGTTCCCCGTCCGGCTGAGTCTTCGCGGGATGGTCGTCCCGAACGCCGTGTCGCATCGGCCGACCGAACTCGTCGTAGTGGACGTCTTCTGAAAGCGGTGCGCCGCTCTTCGGACAGAAAGCGAACTCTCCTTTCATCTCATTTCACCCAAGCTTGCATTCCGGTTCACCCAGAGAAACCCTGCGCTGTCCGGTCGGGAGGTCATCCGCGCTCGTTCGTCGAGCGCGTCGTCCGGACCGGGCAGGCGTCATTTCTTAACGACCGCACGGATAAAAAATTTGCCTCTGTGTAGGAGATTAACCTTATTTTCGAATGGCGATACTCGATTGGGAATTTAATTCTTAAAAACAACCATCTTAATTACTAGTTCGTTCGGTTACGTCTCTCGACACTCGCCTCAGCGCCGTCTGGCGGTACCGTCCACGATGCTGATAGTTTCGACTCCGGACAGTCTTGCTCCG
Organism: Halorussus vallis; assembly: GCF_024138165.1. Classification (NCBI taxonomy): domain Archaea; kingdom Methanobacteriati; phylum Methanobacteriota; class Halobacteria; order Halobacteriales; family Haladaptataceae; genus Halorussus; species Halorussus vallis. Next base: position 2,482,204 of record NZ_CP100000.1, read on the forward strand.
TCGCGGTAAAATCGCACCGAGACGGCCCGGTTCGAGCCTGCCGTGCAGTATAATTCATAGTGTTCCGGTATTAATTACCTCCGATTCGTAGGAGCGAATGCGATGCAACGGTACGAACTTCGCGTCATCGGCATGTCGTGTAACGGCTGTGAGACGGTCGTCGAGGACGAGGTGACCCGCTTGCCGGGCGTCGCGTCGGCCGACGCCGACAGCGACGAGAACGTCGTCGTGATCGAGGGGAAACCCGACGCGCGGGACGCCGCGCGGAAGGCCGTCACCGACGTCGGCTACGAAGTCGAGGAGTAACGCGCTGTCGAGCGAGCGACGCGGTCGCCCGGCGGCCCGCTCGCGTGCCACCTCGACCCGCTCTTCTCTCGCCGAGACGCCGACCGACCCCGGACGCCGACGACCGCGGCGTCAGCAGAAGTTCTGGGTGGCGTACACCTTCCCCTCGGACGTGACGTGGACGCCGATTCCCTCGTCGTCCCACGCCGAGAGGAGGATGTTCTCGCGGTGGCCCTCGGAGTTCATCCACCCGCGGACGATGCCCCGGGCGAGTTCGTCGGCGTTCGTGTACCGGACGGTCCCCTCGCCGGTCCTGACGTTCGAGTCGTAGTAGGTGTAGAGGATGTTCTCCGCGCCGGTGTAGTACCGGTCGTCGCCCGCGGGCGCCCGGCAGTCGTAGCCGAACTGTTCGTACCGGTCGGCCCGCGTTTCGCCGTCCGGCGAGACGTGGCTGAAGTAGTCCTCGGCGGCCATGTCCTCGCTGTGGTAGCGGGCTATCTCCCGCAGTTCGGTGTCGAACGCCAGCGTCCCCAGACCGTGCTCGACGCGCCGCTCGTTGACGTACTCGTGGACGAGTCGCTCGACGCGGCTCCGGTCGAGTTCCGACAGCGGCGTGTCTCCGGTCGGCGTTTCGGTCCCCTGGGACGGCGCGCCCTCGACGACGAGGTAGCCCACGCGCTCGCCGAGGTGGGCGGTTTCGCGGTCGGCGCTTCGCTCCTCCTGGACCTTCACCTCGACCGACGACCCCGAGAGGTTCCGGTAGCGCACCGCGCAGGTGTTGGCCCCGCGGAACGTCTGGAGGGCAGCGAGCAACACCGGTTCCCGGTAGGTTCCGTCGAACGCTATCGTCCGCCACCCGTGGCCGACGTCGTCGCGGCTTCCCGCCTCGAACGCCCGGCCGTCGAGGGTCCCCGCGCCGGGTTCGACCGCGAGGTAGCCGACGTCCTCGACGCGGTGGGACCCGCCGGCCTCGGCTTCCTGCAATCGGACGTCGAACCCGGTCCGTCCGACCGCGCGGTGACGGGGCGCGACGGGTTGGGGGCCGGCGGTGGTCTGGGCCTGCGAGAACACGACGGGCCGACTCGAAAACGCGGCGTCGAAGGTCGGAGACGCCCAGCGGTGGTCGGTCCGAATCCGCCCGACTTCGAGGGCCGCGCCGTCGGCGAGGTCGTAGCGGCCGGGGTCCGTCGCGACGTAGCCGACGGTTTCCCGGCGGTGATTTCCGTCGAGGTAGCGCCACTCCTCGACGGCCACCTCGAACCCCGTGCCGGCGACCGCGCGGAGCCGCGGGGTCGCCGGTTGCGGCCCTCGATAGGAGAGTCCCGACGCGACCACGACCGGGTCGGAGTGGGTCGACGGCAGTTCGACCGACTGCCACCGGTGGTCGGCCTCGACGGTGGTCGCGTCGACTGCAGTTCCGGACTGGAGCGCCGCGGCCCCGCCGACCGCGCCGAGTCCGGCGAAACCGACGAGCGCCCCGGCCGTCCGGAGCACGTCGCGTCGTTCGAGTAGCGATGCCTCTGGGTCGCCTTCGCGTTCCTGTTCGCGTGCCATGCGCGTGTGAGCCTCCGAGTCGTTCCCTATCAACGTTCTCTGTCGAGGCCGGTACCTGTCGGCTCGCCGTCGCGAGAATGCGCCCCGCTTCGACACGAAGCGCCGGTTCGACGGTTGACGAACTGCTCGCCGAGCGCCGCGCGGCGCTCGGCGAGCGGCTTCGACCAACCTCGCGTTACGACGGTTTCGGCCGTGAGAACGGGTGATAGGGACCGCCTTACCACCTGTAATCCGCGTTACCGGTCGGTTGCCAGTTTATAACAAAGTCGCGTTCCGGTACATGTCCATCGGAGCAGAATGAGAACACGCGAGGGCGAAAGCGACCGAAGTAGCGTCGGGCGTAACGGCCGTAGAAGCACCGTCTTGTTGACCGTACTGTCGTGCCTGCTCGTTGTGAGCAGCGCCGTCGTCTCGGGGGCAGTCGTCGCGTCGGGGTCCGACGCGGCGGCGGCCGAGTCGACGGCGACCTCCGGAGCGGTCGGTCCGCCGACGGGAGTGGTGAACGTCTCTGATAACTACACGAAAATCGAAGGAGCGGCGACCAACGACAGCGCCGGCTGGTCGACGTCCTCGGCGGGCGACGTCAACGGCGACGGGGTCACCGACCTGCTGGTCGGCGCGCCCCAGGGCGGCGAGAACGACACCGGCGCGGCCTACCTGTTCTACGGGCCGGTCGACGAGAGTAACGTCTCGGTCGCGGACGCCGACGTGACCTTCCTCGGCGACAGCCCCGGCGACCGCGCCGGATGGTCGGTCGCCGCGGGCGACGTCGACGCCGGCGGTCGCTCCGATATCGTAATCGGCGCGCCGTACGACGACGAGGGCGGGACCAACGCGGGCGCGGCCTACGTCGTCTACGGCGGCAACCTCTCGGGCACCGTCACGCTCGGCGACGTCGGCGACAAACTCGTCGGGACCGAGAACGGAAGCTACGCCGGATTCGACGTGGCCGCGCGCGACGTCGACTCCTCGGACGAACCCGGCGTGCTGGTCGGCGCGCCGTCGAACCTCGACGAGCGTCAATCTGGGAAGGCGTACCTGCTGACGGCGAACTCGATCGGAGACACGACGTCGCTCTCGTCGAGCGACGCGACGTTCGTCGGGCGGACTGACACCGGTCGCGCGGGGTGGTCGGTTTCCTGGGCGGGCGACGTCGACGACGACGGCGTCGCTGAGGCGGCCGTGGGCGCGCCGCAGTACAACCGGAGTGGTAGTCCGGGCGCCGGCGCCGTCTACGTCGTCGGTTCGGACGCCGAGGGCGAACGGAACCTGAGCGAGGCCGAAGCGACCGTGGTCGGTGCGAGCGCCAACGACGCCGCCGGGTTCGCCACCGGCGGCGCGGGCGACGCGAACGGCGACGGCGTCGCCGACCTCGTCGTCGGCGCGCCGGCGAACGACACCACCGGCCAGAACGCGGGCGCGGCCTACGTCATCTACGGCGGGGAGTCGCTGAACGGGACGGTGACGACCGCGAGCGCCGACGTCACGGTCTACGGCGAGCGGCCGGCCGACCGACTCGGCTGGTCGGCCGACGTCGCGGGTGACGTCGACTGCGACGGCTACGCCGACGTCGTCGTCGGCGCGCCGAACCACGCCAGGACCGGCGCGGCGTACGTCGTCTACGGCCGGTCGAGCGGCGGGTCGTTCGACGCCGCGAAGTTGATGGGCCAGGCCGCCGGGGACTTCGCCGGCGGCAGCGTCGCCGGCATTCCGGCCGCCGGCGAGGGGCCGGCCGACGTCCTCATCGGCGCGCCCGGGAGCGACGTGGCCGGCAACGACAGCGGCGCGGCGTACTTAGTCCAGGGACAGTGCGCGGCCGACTCGGCGAACTCGACCGCCTCGATTTCGCCCGACGGCGGGCGGTCCGGCGCGGTCGACAGCGGCGGGACGTTCGAGTCGGACGCCGAGAGCGGCGCGAGTAACGGAGGTGGGGCGGACTCGGCGGGAAATTCGAACGCCGGGCGTTCCGACGGTGAGTCGGCGGACGCGAACGCTCGGTCGGGAGACGACGGCGGCGTCGGCGTCGGCGTCGACGCCGACGCCGACGACTCACAGCGGTCGGCGTCCGACGCCGTCGACGGGACCGGAGTGTCCTTCCTCGCCGACGGCGGAAGCGACGGGGGCGCCGCTTCGGTGAACGGCGGGGACGCCTCCCGCAATTCGGACGGAAGCGCTTCGAACGCGGCCGACGCCGCAAGCGGTGCGGACGAGACGCCGGGCGACGGCGAGAACGCCCGGGGCGAGCGAGATGCGCGAAGCGACCGGTCGGCCGGCGGCGAGGACTCCGGCAGTGAGTCCGGAAGCGGAGACGCCGCGGACGACGGTCAGAACGGCGACGGTGGCGAAGTCGATGACGGCAGTGCCGGCGGTGATGGCGCGGATGGCGACTCCGGCACGGGGACCGGAGCGCCCGGAGCGACGCCCCCGGAGGAGAGCGACGACCGGAACGCGCCCGACGACGGCGGCGAGTCGAGCGCGCCCGACGGCGAGGACGACTCGAACGACCCGAGCGCGCCGAACGGCGGCGGAGACGGAGACGGAGATGGAAACGGAGACGCGGGCGGTCCGGGCGACGGGGAGTCCGACGCGCCGGCCGACGGCGGAGACGGTTCGGAGACGGACACCCGGAGTCAGAGCCAGGGGCTGTACCTCTATCAGAACCAGTGCCAGCGCCAGTCCGGCGGTTCGCAGTCCCAGAGCCAGTCCCAGGGCGCCCGCGGCGGCCAGAGCCAGGTGACCTCGGGCGGGGCCGTCTTCTACCAGGCGCAGTTCCAGTTCATCCACGTCGTCCAGAACCAGTGTCAGTCCCAGGGCGACGGGAGCGACAACGTCCAGTACCAGCGCCAGACGCTGGTCATCGTGTTCAAACAGCAACAGGCTGAGAACGGTTCCGACCGCTCGCAGTCCCAGAACCAGTCGGTCGACTCCGACCAGAACCAGACCCAGACGCAGACGGAGTCGGGACGGCGCCAGACCCAGACCCAGGTGTTCCGGGTGACGTTCATCCAGCGACAGGACGCCGCCACCGACGGGGGTGGGAACCAGAACCAGTCCCAGCGCATCGAGGTCGACCAGAACCAGGACCAGTCGCAGGGCGACGGGGCGAACCAGACCCAGACCCAGTTCCAGGTCGTCCGGGTCGTCTACCAGGGACAGGACCAGACCCAGACGTACGGCGACCGGACCCAGGCGCAGTCCCAGAACCAGTCGGTCGAAGCCGGCCAGCGCCAGCACCAGGAGCAGACCGCCGACGCCCAGAATCAGACCCAGAACGAGAGCGTCGAGGTGCGACAGAACCAGAGCCAGCGCCAGTCCGGCGGTAACCTGACCCAGAACCAGAGCCAGTCGGTCGGCGTCGACCAGCGACAGAACCAGACGCAGGGCGACGAGGGGCCGAGTCAGACCCAGAACCAGAGCCAGTCGGTCGACGCGGTGCAGAACCAGACCGAGTCCGGCGGTGAGAACCAGACGCAGGCCCAGAACCAGACCGCCGAACTGAACCAGAGCCAGACCCAGAACCAGTCGCTGACCAACGGCACCGAGCGCCAGCGGGGTAGCGTCGACGTCGGACAGAACCAGACCCAGAACCAGACCGGCGAGAACGACACCCAGTCGCAGAACGAGTCGCTCGCCGTCGACCAGAACCAGTCCCAGGAGCAGACCGACGCCGACCGGACGTCGACCGACGAGTCGAACGCGGACGCCGCCGAGACGACCGCCGCGTCCGAGACGGAATCCGTCTCGACCGCGACGAAGGCGACGAACGCGTCGACCGGGTCGGAGACGGCGAACGCGAGCGAGGAAACGACGGAGGAAACCGAGACGATGGAGGAAACCGAGACGCCGGACGACGGCGATTCGTCGTCCGAGGTCGAGACGACGGAAACCGAGACGACGGAAGAGGAGGTGGCGGAGACGTCCTCGACGGAGGAGACCGCCGAGACGACCGAAGCGGAACCGACGCAAGCGCAGGCCGACGACGGGTCGACGGCCCGGACCTCGACGTCGAGTTCGGACGAAGAACCGACGTCGACCGAAGAGCAGACGACGGAGGAGACGGCGACCGAGGAATCCGGCGGAGACGAGGAAGCCACCGAAAGCGGCGACGGGGGCACGGACGGCGACGGGAAATCCGCGGAAGACGAAGGCGACGCGGAACCGTCGAACGACGGCGAGAAGTCCGCCGAACCCGAAACCGACGAGTCCGGCGAGGAGACGACCGAATCCGAGGACGAGAAGACCGAAGCTGAGGACGAGACGACCGAAGACGGGAAGGCGAAGGGCGACCAGAAGGCCGGAGGCGAAGAGAAGACGAAGGAGGACGGGAAGTCCACGGAAGCCGACTCGACCGACTCCGGGACGAACTCCGCCGGCGGAGAGAAGTCGAAGAAGTCCGAGAAGGCCGCCGGGTCGTCCGAGTCGGCGGCGGGAGACGACGAGCGGTCCGACGACTCGGCGGACGGGACGGAGACGACGAAGGAGTCCGAACCGGAGACGGCCGACGCGTCGACGCCGACCGAACCGTCGGGCGACGGCGAGTCGGAGGACGAAGAGACGACTGAAAAGGAGAGCGACACCACGACGGAGAAGGAGAGCGAGACGACGGCCGAGCAAGTCCGTCCGGGCGAGGGCGTCCTCGCTCCGGCCTGATTCGATACTGACCGCCGGGTCGGCGAGGCGGCCTCGCCGACCCGGCCACCGCGACCGTTTTACCGACTACGTCGCCGTCGACCTACGCGTCGTCGCTCCGGGTCGTCCGGTTCGCGTCCTCGCTCCCGCCGATGTTGGCGCAGTTCCGGAAGACCGAGACGGTCTCCTCGTCGCCGAGGTCGCCGGTCGACGCGAAGACGGCGACGAACTGGTCCTCGTCGACGGACGCCGTGGCGTTCCCTTCGAGCGTCCTCGTCGCGCTCTGCGAGGAGGTCGAGTCTGGCGTAACCGACAGGGCGGTGACCTTGGCGGTGTACTCCGTCCCCTCGGGCGCGACGAACCGGACCTCACTGTCGTTGCAGGAGATCTCGACTTCCGGGACGGCGTCGGATTCCGTCTCGGTCGTCTCGGTCGTCGCGGTCGCCGACGCGTTTGCTTCGCTCGCGCAGTTGCGCACCGCCGACGCGACCGTCTCCTCTCCCGAGGAGTCCTGAACGAAGGCGAACGCGATTCCCTCGCCGTCGAGTTCGAACGTCTCGTTGCCCTCGACGCCCCCGACCGTCGAACTCGACACGTCGCTCTCGGTCGGCGTGACGTTCGCGACCGCGACCGTGACCCGGTGGCTCGCGCCCTCGGGCGCCGTGAGTTCGACGGTGCCCTCGGTGCAGTTGACGTCGACGGTCACCTCGGTTTCGCCCGTCATCGCGTCCCCCGCGTCGAGTTCTCCGCGGTCGGTCGGTACCCCTCCATCGCCGATTCCCGCGCCGACGGTTCCGGCGCCCGCGACGAGCACCACCGCGAGTGCGACGGCCGCGAGCGACCTCCCTGTCCGAAACATATCCGCTCCACATCGGCCGGGCATATATTACTTCTCCCGAGGTCGGTCCTCTGCGCTCGGCCGGAACTCTCCGAAAGTCGGAGCGACTCGATACGGTCAGCTATCGGAATTAACTGGCTTGCTAACCGGTTTCGCACGCGTTCGGACGTCCGTTACTTCCGGTCGGAACGCGTCGGGGCAAAGTTCGCCGCGTTCACCCCGGCAAAACGGGAGTTTTCCGGGACGAATCGAACGATACTCGCGTTTCAAGCTCCGACCGGCGGAGTCTCGATTCCGAGAGCGCCGGACGGCGGCCGAGTCGACTCGGTTTTCCGAGAGTACTCTGAAACCGAAGCAACGCGCATTATGTGGGGATATACGACGGATAATCTCCGTTATCGTTGCCAATGTAGGTGAATAACAAAGTCAGGAAATGCTGAACGTCGCGGTGCGGCAGGGGAGCCGCAGTGAAACAATGAGAATCAGGAAATCGACAGTTGGCCGGTTCATGGCGCTGTTGTTCGCGCTCGTAGTCGCGACCAGCGTCATGGTGCCCGGTTTCGCAGCAGCGACGACCGCGCAGCCGCAGTGCGCCGACGACCAGTCGCAGACGCAGTGGGTAGATGCCAATCAGTCGGCGTCCGAGCAGTCAATCGGAGTCGGCAATAATCAGTCCGGTGAGCAGAACATCGACGGCGGTCTCGACCAGGACCAGTCCGCGACCGGCGACGACAACTGCCAGACGCAGGCGCAGGGAATCACCGAAGGTAACCAGTCGCAGGATCAGGTTATCCTCCTCGGCGCCTACAACGACCAGAGCGGCGTGCAGAACGCCGACGTCTACGGCGACCAGGACCAGTCGATCGAGAACGGCGACAACAACACCCAGGAGGCCTACGGCGACTACTACTTCGACCAGCGCCAGATTCAGGCCATCTTCTACGGCGCCGGTAACGACCAAGACGGTTCCCAGGACGCCTCCCAGTCGAGCGACCAGGTCCAGTCGGTCGAGAACGGGTCGAGCAACCTCCAGATAGAGGACAGCTACCAGGACATCGCCCAGAAGCAGGTCCAGTTCGTCGCCTTCGGCAACAACAACGACCAGGACGCGGGCCAGGCGGCGTCCCAGGACAACGACCAGGTCCAGTCGGTCGAGAACGGGTCGAACAACACCCAGTACGCGAGCAACGAACAGACCATCGCTCAGCGACTGGCGCAGGTCGTGCTCTTCGGCGACGGTAACGACCAGAACGCGGCCCAGACCGCGGCCCAGGACAACGAGCAGGTCCAGACGATAGAGAACGGGTCGAACAACACCCAGGTCGCGACCAACGACCAGGAAGCCACCCAGGACCTGGCGCAGGTCGTCGTCTTCGGTGACGACAACGAGCAGACCGGCGACCAGGACGTCTTCCAGGAGAACGACCAGGTCCAGTCGGTCGAGAACGGGTCGGACAACACCCAGTCTGCCGACAACGAGCAGAGCGCCGACCAGCACAGCGAGCAGGACGTCTACTACGGCGACAACAACACGCAGGCGTCGAACCAGAACGCCGCGCAGGTCAACGACCAGAACCAGTCCATCGTCGACGGCTCCAACAGTTCGCAGTCGGCCGCCAACGACCAGGACATCTCGCAGAGCGACGACCAGGACATCACCAACGGCGACAAGAACCTGCAGGAGTCCGATCAGGACGCTTCGCAGACCAACGCGCAGGACCAGAACGCGACCGGCGACTACAACGAGCAGTCGGCCGACAACGACCAGGACGCTTCGCAGTCGAGCGACCAGTCGGTCAAGAACGGTGACAAGAACGACCAGATCAACGACCAGGACGCTGCCCAGTCGAGCGACCAGGAGCAGGACGTCACCGGCGACTACAACGACCAGGACGCCGAGAGCGACCAGGACGCCGACCAGGACAACGAGCAGTCGGTCAAGAACGGCGACAAGAACGACCAGACCAACGACCAGGACGCTGCCCAGTCGAACGAGCAGGACCAGGACGCTCGCGGCGACTACAACGACCAGGACGCCGACAGCGACCAGGACAGCGACCAGAACAACGACCAGTCGGTCAAGAACGGCGACAAGAACGACCAGTCGAACACCCAGAGCAGCGGACAGAACAGCGAACAGGAGCAGATAGCGAACGGCGACGACAACGACCAGGACGCCGACAGCGACCAGGAGAGCGACCAAGACAGCGAACAGTCGGTCAAAGACGGCGACAAGAACGACCAGGACAGCGACCAGGAGAGCGACCAGACCAACGACCAGGTCCAGGGCGCTCAGGGTGACGACAACGAGCAGGACGCCGAGAGCGACCAGGACAACGACCAGGACAGCGAACAGTCGGTCAAGGACGGCGACAAGAACGACCAGGACAGCGACCAAGACAGCGAGCAGAACAGCCAGCAGGACCAGGGCGCTCAGGGTGACGACAACGAGCAGGACGCCGAAAGCGACCAGGACAGCGACCAGAACAGCGAGCAGGAAGTCGAGGACGGCGACAAGAACGACCAGGAGTCGGACCAGACCAGCGACCAGAACTCCGACCAGGAGCAGGACGCTCGCGGTGACGACAACGACCAGGACCAGAGCAGCGACCAAGAGAGCGACCAGGACAGCGAGCAGTCGGTCGAAGACGGCGACAACAACGACCAGGAGAGCGACCAGAGCAGCGACCAGGAGAGCGACCAGACTCAGGCCGCCAGCGGTAGCGGCAACGACCAGGACCAGAGCCAGAGCAGCGACGTCGACCAAGACAGCGAGCAGGAAGTCGAGGACGGTAGCAACAACGACCAGGACCAGTCGTCGAGTGCCTCCACCGACCAGGACCAGAGCCAGTCGGCCAGCGGCACCGACAACGACCAGGACCAGAGTCAGAGCGCCGACGTCGACCAGGACCAGAGCCAGAGCGCGTCTGGCGACGGTAACGACCAGGACCAGAGCCAGACGGTTTCGACCGACCAGGACCAGAGTCAGAGCACGTCCGGTAGCGGCAACGACCAGGACCAGAGCCAGTCGGTCAGCATCGACACCGACCAGGACCAGGACTCGGACAACAGCACGTCGGTCATGACGGCTCCGCCGCTCGGCTTCTGAACTGACGACGCGACACCTTTTCTTTCGGCGACGCGCTCGACCGAGGAGTGGCGACGCCGTCCGGACGAGCGCCCCCGGGGCGACGCCGACCGACGCCCCGCGGCCGCTTCGACGACACGCTTTTCACCGGAAATCCCCAACTGACGCCCAACAGTGGCCATCACGGACAAAATCTACGTCAAGAACCACCGCCAGATCGGGTCGCAGTTGGAGACCAACATCCCGAAAGGCGCGTTCAAGGGCGCGACCCTCGACATGCTCTTCCAGGGCGACAACCTCGCCAAACTGGACGACACCACTCAGGAGCGGGTGCTGGACTTCGCCGAGGACTTCCTGGACTGCGACTGCCAGAGCAACCCCTACTGTGGCTGTCCGGAACGGAAGTTCATGCGGTACCTGCTCGAACTCCGCGAGCAGGGACTCGGCCCCGACGCCATCGTCGACGTGATGAGCGACGACTACATGGTGTACGCCTACTCGGGCGACGTGCTGTCGTTCCTCGACGACTCGGTCCGGACGCTCGAAGCGGTCGAGGAACTCGCGGGCGTCGAGGGCGACGGCGAGGCCGAGGAACGGGCCCGCCGGAAGAAAAAGCACCTCTCGGGATAGGCTCCGACGCTCCTCCGTCGTCTCGCGAAAGCCGGTCCGCGGAACCACCGTCCGAACCCGCGTCTCGGATTTGCCCGTCCGTCTCTCCGTCTTCCGGTTTCTCCGGTACTACCCCAGTCGGTACGTCCCGTCTCGTTCCCGGTCGTCGTCCAGGTCTTCGAGGTGGATGACCTCCTCGACGTCCTCCTCCTCGTCGAGTCTGTCCTGGAGGTGGGTGGCGAACTGCTTGTACTCCTGGAGTTGTTCGCGGAGGTGGTCGGCCTCCAGTTCCAGGCGCTCGTGTTCCCGGACGAAGCTCTTGGGGACTTCGACCTTCGGGGGGAACTCGGTTTCGTCGCCGGTTTCCTCGGCGAGTTCGCGCTCGGGCACGACCTTCACTCGACCGTCGTGGGCGACCAGCGTGTCGACGTAGTCGCGAAAGACCGCAGAGAGGGAGATGTCGCGCTCCTCGGCGATCTCCCGGAGCGTCTCGAAGGAGTCCTCGTTGACGCGGAAGGAGATAGTCTTGTTCTTGTTACCCATCGTGGTAACCTGTCGCAGGCGCGGCACTTAAGCGTTCGCTCGTTCGCCGCCCGCGACTCGGCGACCCGCGCCGCAGACACCGACGGGACCACCGGCCGCCACCACCTACCCGACCTGTCGGTCGCCGCCGACGCCGGCCGCCGGACCCGACGGCCGGCGTCGTTCGCCGCTCCCTCCGGCGATTCTCACGAACTTGGAATCGGCTGGCGGGACTTACGTCCTCGGCGCGAACGTTCGCTCGATGGTAGACCCCGTGACCGCCTCGCGCCTCCAGTTCGCGCTGACGACCATCGTCCACATCGTCTTCCCCGTGATGAGCATGGGACTGGCGCCGTTCCTCGTCTACTTCACGTGGAAGGAGGTGCGGACCGGCGCGGCGCTCTACGAGCGCCTGCGCCGGTTCTGGACGAAGATTTTCGCCGTGAGTTTCGCGGTCGGCACCGTCACCGGCCTCGTCCTGGAGTTCGAGTTCGGCACCAACTTCGCGGCGTTCTCGACGGCCGCCGGCGAACTGTTCGGCGGGCCGCTGGCCGCCGAGGGGATGATGGCGTTCTTCCTCGAAGCCACCTTCCTCGGCATCTTCGTGTTCGGCCGCGAGCGGGTTTCCGACCGGCTCTACTTCCTGTCGAGCGTCCTCGTCGGCCTCGGCACGTGGCTGTCGGCGGTGTGGATTCTCATCGCCAACTCGTGGATGCAGACCCCGCGCGGGTTCGAGATGGCGACGAAGAACGGCCACCCGGTCGTCCTGCTGACCGACCCCATCGCCGCCTACGCCAATCCCCGCTTCCCCTGGATGTTCGTCCACATGCAGAACGCCGCGGTGCTCACCGTCTCGCTGTTCATGGTGGGCGTGGCGGCCTACCACGTCTACCGGCGGCGACACCTCGGCGTCGTCGACGGCGGCAACTTCGACGGGCGGTTCTGGCGGGCGACGCTCAAGGTCGCGGTCGTCGGCCTCGTGATAACCGCGCCGTTCCAGGTGGTCCACGGCGACGCCTACGGCCGCCACGTCGCCGAAACCCAGCCCCAGAAGTTCGCCGCGATGGAGGCGGTCTGGGAGACCGACAGCTACGTCCCCGAGTACATCGTCGCGTTCCCGACCAGCGTCGAGGACCTCACCGACCCGCGCGCGAAGGAACTGTTCGGCATCGGCATCCCCGGCGGGGCGTCGTGGCTCGCCAGCGGCGGCGACGCCTCCGCCGAAATCACGGGGCTGAACGAGTTCGAGGGGTCGCCGCCCGTCGCGATCGTCTTCTGGTCGTTCCGGGCGATGGTCGCGATGGGGTTCTGGTTCGTCCTCCTGGCGTTCTGGGCGGCCTACCGGTGGTACTCGGGTGAACTGTACGAGGACCGCCTGCTCCAGAAGGCGCTGATGGCGTCGGGACTGCTGGGCTTCCTCGGCGTCGAACTCGGCTGGATCGTCACCGAGGTGGGCCGCCAGCCGTGGGTCATCCAGGGCGTGATGAAGACGACCGCGGGCGTCTCGCCCGGCCTCACCGGGACCGAGGCCACGCTCACGCTCGCAGGGTTCGCGGTCGGCTACCTCGCGCTCCTCTCCGTGTACGCCTACGTGGTCGGCCGCATCGTCCGCCGCGGGCCGAGCGGGGAGCGTCCCGACTACGACGACCTCCCCGAGGAACCCGACGGGGCCCGGGTCCTGACGGGGGTGTCCGGCGATGATTGAAACCGTCGCTCATCCGCGAGCACTCGTTCCCGCGGTGGTCCGATTCGGCGTCGACCTGGCCGACCTCTGGTTCGGCGTCGTGTTCGCGTTCCTCGCCGTCTTCCTGTTCCTCGACGGGTGGGACTTCGGCGTCGGTGCCATCTTCGCCACCCGGGAAAGCGACCACGAGCGCGAACAGTGCCTGGCGGCCATCGGCCCGTTCTGGGACGGCAACGAGGTCTGGCTGGTCGTCTTCGGCGGCGCGCTCTTCGCGGCGTTCCCGCCGGCGTACGCCGCCCTCTTCAGCCGCCACTACCTCCTGCTGTTCGGCGTGCTCGGCGCGCTCGTCCTCCGCGGCCTCGCCCCGGAGTTCTACGAACAGCGCGAGGACGCGACCTGGAAGCGCTGGTGGGGTCGGGCGTTCGTCGTCGGAAGCGTCGGCGCGCCGTTCCTGCTCGGCGTCTTCGCCGGAAACTGGCTCCTGGGCGCGACCGGCGTCCCGCTCGCGTCGGTGGTCGTCGGCCTGGCCGTGGTGGCGCTCAACGTCGCCGCCGGGGCGGCGTTCCTCCGACTGAAGACGACGGGACCGCTCGCCGAGGCGATGCCCCGGTACGGGACTCGCGCCGCCGCCGCGTACCTCGCGCTGGTGGTCGTCGCACTCGGACTGTTGGCGCTCCGCCACGGCCTCCTGGACGCCCTGCTGGCGATTCCGTCGCTGGCGCTCGTGGTGACCTCCGTCGTCCTCTGTGCGTGCTACGTCGTCGCACTTCGGGACGACCGCCGCTACCTCGCTCTCGGGGCCGCGGGCGGGACGACGGGCGCGCTGGTCGCGCTGGTCGGGGTTCTGCTCTATCCCGCGGTGGACCCCCGGACCGGACTCACGGTCGAGCAGGCCATCGTCGGGTCGCCCGCGGTCGAACTGCTGACCGTCGCCGCCGCGCTCCTGCTCCCGCTGGTGGCGACGTACTTCGCGGTGGTCTACTCGGTGTTCAGCGGTCCCATCGAGGTCGAGGAGGCGTACTGAGCGGGCACTCGCCCGGCCCTCCCTCAGGCGCTCGTCGGGGCAACTGCCCCGACGAGCGCCCAGACTGGCCGGAACGTTGAGGGACGCGCCGGCCGTCCTCCCGGAGGTGACGAGCGGCGCACGAAGCGCGAGTACGGTCGTCCGGCAGTTCGAAGGCCCCGAACTTCCGGGGGTTCCGGAGGGCGGGTACGTCGGTGCGCTCTGGGACGTCGTCGTGTTCCTCGTCGTCTTCGGGGTGCTGTACGAACTCGGCAAGCGCGTGGTCGAACCCGTCGTCGCGCGGACGCTGGAGAACTCGCCCGTCCAGCGGACCGCCGCGAGCACCCTGCGGAAGATAGTCCACGTCGTGATTCTCCTGCTGGCGCTCCGACTCGCCCTCGACGTGGCCGACTACGGCTACCTGCTGTCGCTCCCGCCGACGTTCGCCGCGGCGCTCACGGTCGCCATCGGCTTCGCCAGCCGCGACATCGCCTCGAACCTCGTCTCCGGCATCTTCATCGTCACCGACCCGGAGTTCAATATCGGCGATTGGATACGCTGGAAGGACAGCGAGGGCGTCATCGAGGACATCAGCTTCAGGGTCACCCGCGTCCGAACCTTCGACAACGAACTCCTGACCGTACCCAACTCCGAACTCGCCACGAACGCGGTGGTCAACGCGGTGGCGAAGTCGCCCCGGCGGGTTTCGCACACCTTCCACGTGAGCGACGAGACGAACCTCGGCCGGGCGGCGTCGCTCCTCGTCGACGAGGCCCGCAGCGACGGCGACATCCTCGAACGACCCGCGCCGACGGTCAGGGTCGTGGAACTCGACAACTCGCTGGCGGGCCTCCAGGCCCGGTTCTGGATCGAGAAGCCGAGCAGGGAGGCGTTCATGACCATCCGGTCGGCGTACCTCCAGCGTGTCAACGCCCGGTTCGCCGAGGAGGGTATCGACCTGCCGCAGAACTGGTGAGTCGAGGCCGGAGTGAGTCGGGGTCGGACGTCGCTCGTCCGAGGTCGAACCGACGACTACACGAGGTCGGCGCCCGCCGTCTCGGCGGTTTCCGCGAAGCGACCGTCGGCGACCAACTCGGCGGTTTCCCGAATCTCCTCGTGGAGCGAGGTGTCGGCCAGCGGGAGGCCGACCGCCTCGTCGAGGTCGGCGGCAACCGCGGCCAGCGCGTCGGGGAGTTCGGTCCCGGCCAGTTCGGTCCGCCGCGATGCGCACAGCAGTTCGACGGCGACGATGCGCCGGACCGCCTCGACGGCCTCGGCGAGGTGCCGCGCCGCGAGGGTGCCGAGGCTGTGGACGTCCTCCTGGCCGCCCGACACCGTCACCGACCGACCGCTGGCGGAGGTGCGAGTCTCCAGTTCCGCGGCCAGCCCCGTCGCGGTGTAGTGGCCGATCATCATCCCCGATTCGAGCCCCGGATTCGCCGCGAGGAAGGCCGCGACGCCGTCCCCGTCGACGTCGCTGACCAGTTTGTTCGCGCGCCGCTCGCTCACCCGTCCCACCTTCTGGACCGCGGTCCGCAGCATGTCGGCCGCGCCGGCCATCTGCTGCCCGTTGAAGTTGCCGCAGGAGAACGTCTCTCCGTCGGGGAACACCAGCGGGTTGTCGGTCGCGCTGGCGAGTTCGGTCTCGACCACCCGCCGGGCGAACGCGAGTTGTTCGCGGAGCGCGCCGTGGACCTGCGGGATGCACCGGAGCGAGAGCGGGTCCTGGGTCATCTCGTGGTCGCCGTCCGGCGTCGCGCCGACGAGTCGGCGGACGTTGGCCGCCGACTCGGCGTGCCCCTCGTAGGGGCGGACCTCGGTGACCCGCTCGGCGAACGCGGTCGGGGCCTCCCCGAGGAGTTCGAACGTCCAGGCGCCCGCGAGGTCGGCGGTCCGGACCAACCGCTCGGTGTCGTGGACGCCGAGCGCGAGCAGGCCGGTCGTTATCGGCGTCCCGCTCACGACCGCGAGTCCCTCCTTAGCCTTCGGTTCGAGTGGGTCGACGCCCGCCTCCGAAAGGGCGACCGCGGCGTCGACGCCGCGGTCGCCCCTGCGCTCGCTGCTTCGTCGATGGTCGCGCTCGTCGCTCCGTCGGCTCTCGTTTCGCCGGCGGTCGGTTCGCCGTTCGTCGCTTCGGGACTCCCTCGGCGGCAGGCGCTCAACCTCGCCTTCGCCCATCAGGACGAGTCCGATGTGGGCGGCCGCGCCGAGGTCGTCGGTGCTCCCGTCGGCCGGGACGACCGGGTGGACGCCCTCGTTGAGCAGTTCGACGAGTTTCTCGACCAGTTCGACCCGCACGCCCGACGCGCCGACCGCGAGGGCGTTCGCGCGGGCCAGCATCGCGGCCCGGACGACGTCGGTCGGCAGCGGGTCGCCCACGGCGGTCGCGTGGCTTCGGAGCAGGTTCTCTTGGAGTTCGTCGAGGTCGTCGCGGGAGATCGAGACGTTCTGGAGGTCGCCGAACCCGGTGTTGACGCCGTAGACGCGCCGGTCGCCGTCGACGATGTCGTCGACCGCGTCGCGGCTCGCCACGATGCGGTCGCGGGTTTCGGGCGGTAGTCGGACGGGTTCGCGGCCGCGGGCGACCGCGACGACGTCGTCTATCGTGAGTTCTCCGGTGAGTCGTACCATGGTTCGAGAGCGTCGAAGTGGATTCGTTTTCGAGAGTCGGGACTGGTTCGTCTCGGGAACCGGACGTCGGTTCGCGCGCGATGCTTCTCTCCGGCGGGGCGCACGGTGGCGACCACGGTCACGCGGCCGCTCCGTCGGCCTCGCTGGCGACGCCCGAGGGGGTCACCCGGCCTTCCAGCCACTCGAAGGTGCGGTCCAGTGCGATGACGAGCAGTGCGCCCGGAATCGCGCCCGCGAGCAGGACGTCGGTCCGGAACTGCTGTTGGCCGAGGATGACCCACTGGCCGAACCCGCCAGCACCGATGAACGCCCCGAGGTAGGCGACGCCGATGGACAGCACCGTCGAGGTCCGGATGCCGGCGAAGATGACGGGCACCGCCAGCGGGAGTTCGATGCGCCGGAGTCGCTGGAGTTCGGTCATCCCCATCCCGCGACCCGCCTCCTTCTGGGCGTCGTCGACGTCGCGGATGCCCGCGACGGTGTTCTTCAGGATGGGCAACAGCGCGTAGAGGAACAGCGCCAGCACCGCCGGCGTGTATCCGAGGCCGAGCGCGGTGAACGAGAGGGCGATGACCGCCAGCGGCGGCACCGTCTGGGAAACCGCCCCGAGGTTCATCACCACCCAGCCGACCCGCTCGTCGCGGGTGGCCGCGACGCCCGCGGGGACCGCGACGAGGATGGCTGCGAACTCCCCGACGAGCACCATCGTCATGTGCTGGCGGGCCATCTCGGCGAACGCCTTCGGGTTGCTCGCGATGTAGTCGAGCCAGCCGGTGAACACCCCCAGCGGCGTCTCAAACACGGTTGCCCTCCAGCACGGCGGTCGGGTCCGACCCCACCGCGCCGCGCACGTCCTCCTCGGTCAGTTCGCCGACGATGTCGCCGTCGTCGACGACCGAGATGCACCGCTGGTCGCCGGCGAACAGCCGCTGGAGCGCCATCTTCAGCGTGTCGCCGGGCGCGACGGTCCGTTCGGTCGGGGTCCCGTCCCGCGACTCCCGCATCGCCTCGCAGGCGGTGACCGTCTGGAGCTGTTTGAGCAGGCGGTCCTCGCCGATGAAGCTCTCGACGAACTCGTTCTTCGGGTTCGCGAGGAGTTCCCGGGGCGTGTCGTACTGGACGAGTCGCCCCTCGTCAAGGACGGCCACCCGGTCGCCCATCTTGAGCGCCTCGTCGATGTCGTGGGTGACGAACGCGATGGTGACGTCGAGTTCCTCCTGAATCCGGAGGAACTCGTCCTGAAGCTCCTCGCGGGTGATGGGGTCGAGCGCGCCGAACGGTTCGTCCATCAGGACCACTTCGGGTTCGGCCGCCAGCGCGCGGGCGACCCCGACGCGCTGGCGCTGGCCGCCCGACAGCTCCGAGGGGTACTTCTCCCGGACGCTCTCGGGGAGCCGGATGAGTTCGAGCAGTTCGGTGACGCGCTCGTCGATGCGGTCGTCGTCCCAGCCGACGACGTCCGGGACGACCCCGACGTTCTCCGCGACGGTCATGTGGCTGAAGAGGCCGATCTCCTGGATGACGTAGCCCACGTTCCGCCGGAGTTCGATGGGGTCGAGTCGGTCGATGGGCGTGCCGCCGACCGAGACGGTCCCCTCAGTCGGTTCGATGAGCGCGTTGACCATCTTCATCGTCGTCGTCTTCCCGCACCCCGACGGGCCGACCAGCGTGGCGACGTCGCCGCGCGGGACGGTGAAGCTCACGTCGTCGACCGCCTTCGTGCCGTCGCCGTACACCTTCGTGACGTTCTCGAGTTCTATCATGCGTCTCGAACCTCCGTGCCGCCCGGCAGGAACCGCTGGACGGCGTACAGTCCGTAGTCGAGTCCGATGGCCATCGCCGAGATGACCGCCGTGGCCGCGAGTATCTGGTTGGCGTTGCTGAGTCGGATGCCGGCGAAGATGGAGTTGCCGAGGCCGCCCGCGCCGAAGAAGGCCGCGACGGTCGTGATGGCTATCAACAGGACCGCCGCCTGCCGGACGCCGGCCATGATGACCGACAGCGCCATCGGCAGTTGGACCCGGACGAGCAGTTGCCGGTCGGTCATGCCGAGGCCCCGGCCGGCCTCCACGCTGGCGGGGTCGACGCCCTGAATGCCGGTGTAGGTGTTGCGGGCGATGGGCAGCGCTGAGTAGAGCACCAGCGCGGTCACCGCGGGTGCGACGCCGATGCCCATCACCGGGATGAGCAGCGACAGGAGCGCGAGGCTCGGAATCGTCAGCACGATGCCGGCCGACCCGATGAAGAGGTCGGCGGCCCGTTCGTTGTCCCGGACGAGGACGGCGGCGGGAATCCAGAGG
This sequence comes from Halorussus vallis, assembly GCF_024138165.1. NCBI lineage: Archaea > Methanobacteriati > Methanobacteriota > Halobacteria > Halobacteriales > Haladaptataceae > Halorussus > Halorussus vallis. The sequence continues at coordinate 2,501,347 of NZ_CP100000.1, forward strand.
GCGACGCCGAACACCAGCGCGGTCAGCGCGATGTTCAGGTGTTGAATCGCCTGCGACACCAGCGTCCCGCTGTTCTCGGCCATCCACGAGAGGACGCTTCCGACGGAGACCATGGTTAGACGAACCCGTGTTCCTTCAGGAAGTTCTTCGCGACCTGCTTAGGGTCCTTCCCGTCGATGCTCACCTTCGCGTTCAGCGAGCGCATCGTCTCGGTGTCGAGTTTCGAGGTTGGCTCGTTCAGCGTCTTCCGCATCGAGTCGTCCAGCGCCTTCTTCCGGACGTTAGGCGCGGGGTTGTAGATGATGAAGTGGTTCTTCGGGTCTTCGAGCACCTGAAGTCCGAACTTCTTGATCTTCGGATTGGTGTTGAAGCCGAAGCCGAGTTCGGTTTCGCCGCTCTTGACCGCCTTGTAGGCCAGGCCGAGTTTCATGCTGACCGTCTCGATGCCGTCGGCCTTCTGCGCGAAGTTGTAGGTGTCGGGGAGTCCCGCCCAGGCGTCCTCACGGCGCTTGATCTCGGGGTTCATCGCGACCGAGAAGTCGGTGTTGCCGGATTTGACGTGCTTCGCGAGGTCGTTCAAGTCCTTGATGCCGTGCTCGTTCGCCCACGAGGGGTTGGCTACGATGACGTAGGTGTTGTTGAACGGCGCGCGCTCCAGCCAGTCGATGTTGTACTTGCTGTTGTACGCGCTGTCGACCTTCCGGTACAGTTTCTCGGGGTCGCTGATGACCGAGTTCTTGCCGAGAATCGACGACCACGCGGTTCCGGTGTACTCCCAGTAGAGGGTGGAGTCGCCGTTCTTGACCGCCTTGAAGTTCGCCGGCGACCCGCCGAGTCCGGTCTTGCTCTCGACCTGGTGGCCCGCCGACTTCAGCATCTGGATGCTGATCTGGCTCAGGATGAACTGTTCGGTGAAGTTCTTCGAGGAGACGGTCAGCGACTTCCCGCTGCCGCTGCCGACGAGGCTGAGACACCCCGCGGTTCCCGTCGCGGTTCCGGCGGCGGCCGCGCCCGCTCCCTTGAGCAACGACCGGCGACTGAGATTACCTGGCATGGCTATGCGTTTCTATGTCATCGTTCGGTCGTAACCGTGACTCCGCATTTGTGAGGCCATTTAAGTAGTCATTCCCGGTCGTTCACGACCGGTGCTCGACGACGAACGCCGCGACGTGGCCCAGCGCGCGCCTGAGATGCTCGCCGGCGGTCGATTTTCGGACGCCCATCGCGTCGGCGACGTCGGCGAGCGTCGCCTCGCGCGGTACCGCGAAGTAGCCCGACTCGACCGCCAGCGACAGCGCCTCGAACTGGCGGTCGGTCAGGTCCCCGAGGAGTTCGTTCCAGGCGACCTGACTCGGGAGCGTCGGCGTCTCGACCTGCGGGCGAACGCGCTCTATCTGGACGTCGCCGACGGGTTCGAGCAGTTCGACCAGGTCGAACAGTCGGTCGCGCGACCGGATGATGAGGTCGAAGAACTCCCGGCCGTGTTTCAGCGTCGTCGGGTCCAGCGGCATGTAGCCGTGTTCGAGCATCACCAGGAACGGCGTCTCCTCCTTCAGGTGGGCGGTGACGAGCACCGTCGCCTGCTCGTCGCGGCGCGCCCGGGGGCCGCCCGCGGGCGTTTCGTCCCCGCTCGCGCGCCCTTCGCTACTGCGGTCCGACGCCGAGACGGCGCCGGACCGCGTGGCGGCGTCCCCGGCGGATGCGGCGCCGGCGCGGTCGTGCTGGACGACCTCGACGCTCTCGTGGTACGGCGCCTCCCGGATGAGTTCGAGCGATTCGTCCAGTCGCTCGCCGCGGATGCGAATTAGTCCCATGTACTCCCGCTGGTGGAGCGTCGCGGTGTAGATGTCGCCGCTGACGCCGAGGCGTCCGATCTCCTCGGTCCAGTCGTCGGGGTATCGGACGCTGATGCGAGCGGTGAGCATCGCAGACAGTTGGCAACCCACTCCTAAAAAGCGAACGGACGGCCGACCCTCGGCTCCGGCCGTCATAATGCACCCTCCCACTGGCGGGGGTAGACTCATAGGCGACTGCCATCTATGAATGTCAATGTCTACCGAGAGAGGCGAAACCTGGACCGTCGACACCGAACCGTCCGCGAAGCGCATCGACGACGTCGACCTGAACGAGTTCGACGCCCGACCGGTGGTCAAGTTCGTCGTCGCGTTCGCGGTGGGCGCGTTCTTCTTCCTCCTGCCGGTCGAGTGGGAGGGGAGCATCACGGTTCCGTTCGACATCGCGGTGTCGTACATCACCGAGACGTTCCCCGACGCCGTCGGCGTCTACGCGCTGACGATAATCGTCGCCGGCGCGGCGCTGACCACGCTGGCGAAACTGGGCGTCGAGGAACTCGGCCCCGTCGACCTCGACTACTTCGACAGTTCGCTCGTCTTCTGGGCGCTCCGGGTCGCGGGCGCGCTGCTGGCGCCCGTGATGTTCTTCCACGCGGGTCCGGACAAGCTCTGGGAGCCCGGCATCGGCGGGTTCATGTGGACGACGCTGGTGTACAGCGTCGGCGTCATCATCCCCATCGGCGCGGTGTTCATCACCATCTTCGTCGAGTTGGGCGGCCTGGAGTTCGTCGGCACGCTCGCGCGACCGGTGATGAAGCCGCTGTTCAGGGTGCCCGGCCGGGCCGCCCTCGACAGCCTCGCGTCGTGGGTCGGTTCGTACAGCGTCGGCCTCTACGTCACCCGCAACGTCTTCGAGCGCGGCGGCTACAACAAGCGCGAGGTGTTCACCATCGCGACCTGCTTCTCGACGGTGAGCATCGGTTTCGTCGGCGTCGTCGCCGCCACGCTCGGGATGCTCCGGCTGTTCCCGGTCATCTTCCTCGCGTACTTCGTCTGCGTCGTGCTCTGCGCCGTCATCCTGGTGCGGGTGCCGCCCATCAGCACGATGCCGCCGGAGTACATCGCCGAACCCGACCCCGAGATGGCGTTCTCGGGGTCGCCGGACGACTACGTGCGACTCGCGCTCAGCGAGGCGGTCGGGAAGGCCGAGGAGGGCGAGACGTTCCTCGAAGCCGCGAAGCGCGGGTTCGTCGACGGCGTGAAGCTCACCAGCCTCATCCTCGGCACCATCCTCGCGGTCGGCCTGACGGCGGTGTTGCTCTCCAGGTACACCCCGACGTTCGACATCCTCGGTGCGCCGCTGGCGCCGGTCCTCGCGGCGCTCGGCCTGCCGAGCGCCGAGACCATCGCGCCGGCGGTCGTTGTCGGCATCACCGAGATGTACGTCCCCGTCCTGCTGGCGGCCGATGCCGCGCCGAAGGCGAAGTTCTTCGTCGCGGTGCTGGCGGTGTCACAGCTCATCTTCTTCTCCAGCGTCGGCCCGATGATAATGGACATGTTCAGCGACGTCCCCATCCGGTTCCGGGACCTCGTCGCGCTGTTCGTCATGCGGACCGTCATCTTGGTGCCGGTCGTCGCCGGGATGACCCACCTCGTCGCGGCGCTCGGTCTGTTATAGGTACGACGCGAGCGCGGCGACGAGTTTGTTCTCGGCCCGCCGGAGGTGCTCTTCGAGGGTCCGGCGTTCGATGCCCATCTCGGCCGCCACCACCTCGGTCGTTATCTCGCGAGGAATCTCGTAGTAACCCGACTCGGCCGCGGTCAACAGCGCCTCGCGCTGGCGGGGCGAGAGGTCCGGCAAGGCGGTGTCGAGGGTGAGTAGCGGTCGGTCGGCCGCCACCGACGTTATCTCCCGCTTCGACTTGACCGTCACTGGATATTCGTCGGCCACCTCCCCGTAGACGGCGCTCAGACTGGCCGGGTTGAGCGCCAGCACGCGACACCACTTCGCGCCGTCGGCGTACCGGAGCGGCGGCACCAGCAGGCAGTCGTGTTCCGCGAGGATGGACTCGATGGGGTCGTAGCCGCCCTGCTCCTTGAGACACGAGTCGGTGACCAGCAGGCGGTCGTCGCCCTCCGCGATGCGCTCGCGCACGCCGACCGCCGCTTCAACGTGGTCGACCACCGCGTCGGCCGCCTCGCCGCCGACGTGGAGCAGGTCGCAGTGGTCGTTGCACCACAGTTCGACCGTCGTGTCGGTTCCGTCGGTGGCCTCGGCGTACGCGCTCGGTTGTTCGATGCCGAGGAGCGCCTCGTACATGCGCGACCGTTAGGGCGGGGATATATTTAAAACACCCTCCACACGGCGGTATCGGGCTATTTGCGTCTCGCGCCCGAATTCGAACAGAGCCATGAGTGAACAACGCGCAGACGAAACCGAGGAGGAAGAGCGAGGACCCACCGACGCCGAAACCGAGGAGGACGACGCGGCGGTCCACGGCGTCGGCGAACCCAGCGAGCAGTGGTACGACTACCAGGGCGCGCCGACCGGCACCGACATCGAGTGCGAGGGGTGGCGCCAGGAGGCCGCGCTCCGGATGCTGAACAACAACCTCGACCCCGAGGTCGGCGAGAAGCCCGAGAAACTGGTGGTGTACGGCGGGACTGGCAGAGCGGTCCGTAGCTGGGACGCGTACGACGCCATCCTCGCGGAACTCCGGGACCTCGGTGACACCGAGACCCTGCTGGTCCAGTCGGGCAAACCGGTCGGGCGGTTCGAAACCCACGAACTGGCCCCGCGGGTGCTCATCGCCAACTCCAACCTCGTCGGCAAGTGGGACAACTGGGAGCACTTCCACGAACTCGAAGCCAAGGGGCTCATCATGTACGGCCAGATGACCGCCGGGTCGTGGGCGTACATCGGCACCCAGGGCATCATTCAGGGCACCTACGAGACGCTGGCGGAACTCGCCGAACAGCACTACCCCGACGACGACGGCCTCCGGGGCAAAATCACCGTCACGGGCGGCCTCGGCGGGATGGGCGGCGCTCAACCGCTCGCCGTCACCATGAACCACGGCGTCTGCATCGCGGCGGAGGTCGACGAGAAGCGCATCGACCGCCGCATCGACACCGGGTACTGCCAGGAGAAGACCGACGACCTGGACGAGGCCATCGAGAAGGCCGAGGAAGCCGCCGAGGCTGGCGAAGCCTACTCCGTGGGCGTCCACATGAACGCCGCCGACATGCTGGAGGGGATGCTCGAACGCGGCTTCGTCCCCGACGTGCTCACCGACCAGACCAGCGCCCACGACGAACTCGAGGGCTACTACCCCTCGGGCTACTCGGTCGCGGAGGCCGACGAACTCCGCGAGGACGACCCCGAGACGTACGTCGAGGAGAGCCTCGACACGATGGAACGTCACGTGCAGGCCATCCTGGACCTCCAGGACGAGGGCGCCATCGCCTTCGAGTACGGCAACAACATCCGCGGGCAGGTGCAGGAACACCGCGACCTGACGAACGCCTTCGACTTCCCGGGCTTCGTGCCGGCGTACATCCGGCCGCTATTCTGCCGCGGGAAGGGGCCGTTCCGGTGGGCCGCCCTCTCGGGCGACCCCGACGACATCCGGCGGACCGACGAGGCCGTCAAGGAACTGTTCCCCGAGAAGGACCACCTCCACCGCTGGATCGACCTCGCCCAGGAACAGGTCGAGTTCCAGGGCTTGCCCTCCAGAGTGTGTTGGCTGGGCTACCAGGCCGAGGGCGAGGACGACCTCACCGAACGCGCGAAGTTCGCGCTCCGCATCAACGAACTCGTGGCCGAAGGAACGATTTCGGCCCCGGTCGTAGTGACCCGCGACCACCTCGACGCGGGGAGCGTCGCCAGCCCCAACCGCGAGACAGAGGCGATGAAGGACGGGTCGGACGCGGTCGCCGACTGGCCCATCCTCAACGCCCTGCTCAACTGCGCGGCGGGGGCCGACATCGTGAGCGTCCACGACGGCGGCGGGGTCGGCATCGGCAACGCGCTCCACACCAACAATCACGTGGTGCTGGACGGCACAGACCTAGCCGCCGAAAAAGCGAAGCGCGTCTACACCACGGACCCCGGTATGGGCGTGATCCGCCACGCCGACGCCGGGTACGACGAGGCCGTCGACGAAGCCGAGTCGTCGGGCGTCGCAGTACCGATGCGGGACCGCGAGCAAGAATGACCGCGTTCACACACACTCAGGAATGGATGGGCACTTCAAACGACACTAACGACGAACAGTTCGGCCACGTCGTCGAACTCGCCAGTATCGACGAGGCCGACCGCTACGACGCCGTACTCGTGGGGGAACCGTTCGACCGGGCGGTTATCGGCCGGAAGGGCGCGGCCGAAGGCCCCGCGGCGCTCCGCCAGCGACTCGCGGGCACCAAGACCCACCACTTCGACGCCGGTCCGGTGCGGTCGGTCGCCGACCTCGGCGACGTGACGTTCGGCGACGCCGACCCCGAGTCGGTCGCCGACCTCCAGGGGCGAGTGCGGACGGTCGCCGAACAGGTCCACGACGCGGGGTCGTTCCCCGTCTTCCTCGGGGGCGACAACTCGATGACGTTCCCGAACGCCGCGCCCCTGCTGGAGTCGGGGAGCCTCGGCGTCGTCAACTTCGACGCCCACCTCGACGTCCGGGAGGTCCGGGGCGACCCGACCAGCGGGACGCCCTACCGCCAACTGTACGAGGCGGGCCTGGACGCCTACGCCTGCGTCGGCGCGCGCCACTTCGAGACCTCCACCGCCTACGCCGACTACGTCGCCGAGCGCGGCGGCGAGGTCGTCACCGCCGAGGAGGTCGGCGACGACGAGGTCGGGGCCGCCGACAGAGCCATAGAGGCGATGGGCGACGTCGACCGCGTCTACGTCAGCGTCGACCTCGACGTGCTCGACGCCTCGGCCGCGCCGGGCGTCAGCGCGCCCACGCCGGGCGGACTCACGACCAGAGAGCTGTTCCGGATGCTCCGCCTTCTCGGGAGCGAGGACCGCCTCGCCGGCTTCGAGGTCGTCGAGTGCGCGCCGCCGCTCGAAGGCGGGACCGCGAACCTGACCGCGACCGCGGGTGCGCGTGCGGTCGCACACATGCTGAGCGCTCGCTCGACGCGCGCTCGCGCGTCGAGCGAGCGCCGAGATTCGGACGGAAAGGGCGGACGAGACGCCGACGACCGCTCCTCCGGTCCGCGGGGTGACCGCCGATGAGCGACCTCACGGCGGTCGTCCACGACGCCGCCCAGGTCGTCACGCTGGAAGCGGGCGAGCGCGAGAACGGCCCAGAACTCGGCATCTACGAGGACGCCGCGGTCGCCGTCGAGGACGGCGAGGTCGTCCGCGTGGGCGCGACCGGCCCGGTCACCCGGGAGTATCCGCCGGAGAACGCCGAGCACGCCGTCGACGCCTCGGGCAAGGCCGTGATTCCGGGGTTCGTCGACCCCCACACCCACGCGCTGTTCGCGGGCGACCGCTCCGACGAGTTCGAGGCGAAACTCCGGGGCAAGACCTACCAGGAGATACTCGAGGAGGGCGGCGGCATCCTCCGGACCGTCCGGGCCACCCGCGAGGCGAGCGACGAGGAACTGCTCGACAATCTGCTCGGGCACCTCGACGCGATGCTCGCCCACGGCACCACGACGGTCGAGGTCAAGTCGGGCTACGGACTGGACACCGAGACGGAACTCCGGATGCTGGAGGTCATCGACCGCGCCGACCGCGAACATCCCCTCGACGTGGTCCCGACGTTCATGGGCGCCCACGCGGTGCCGCAGGGCCGGGACGCCGACGACTACGTCGACGAGGTCGTCGACGAGCAGATTCCCGCGGTCGCAAAGCAGGGTATCGCGGAGTTCTGCGACGTGTTCTGCGAGGAGGGCGTCTTCGACGTCGAGCAGTCCCGGCGCGTGCTGGAGGCCGGGACGGACGCGGGGATGACCCCGAAGGTCCACGCCGAGGAACTCGCCCACATCGGCGGCACGCAACTCGCCGCGGAGGTCGGGGCGACCAGCGCCGACCACCTGCTCCACTCGACCGAGGAGGACGTCGACGCACTGGTCGTGAACGATGTAGTCCCAGTGTTGCTTCCGGGCACCGCCTTCGGCCTCGGCGCGGCCTACGCCGACGCGCGGGCGTTCCTCGACGCGGGCGCGCCGGTCGCGGTGGCGACCGACTTCAACCCCAACTGCTACAGCCAGAGCATGGGGTTCGCCGCCGCGCTGTCGTGCGTCGAGATGGGGATGACCCCCGCCGAAGCGCTGGTCGCCTCCACGACGAACGCCGCGAAGGCGCTCGACCGCCCCGAACCGGTCGGCACCCTCCGGGAGGGTGCGCCCGCCGACCTCGCGGTGCTCGACGCGCCGAGCTACGTCCACGTCCCGTACAACTTCGGCGTCAACGCGGTCGAAACCGTGCTGAAGGGCGGCGAGGTGGTCTGTCGCGACGGAGCGGTGATCCGAGATGAGTGACCGTTCCGAACCGGTCCGTCTCGACGGCGAGCACCTCACCCCCGAAGACGTGGCCGCGGTCGCCCGCGAGGATGTCCCGGTGGCGATTCCGGAGTCGGCCCGCGAGAAGGTCCGGACCGCCCGCGAGCGCGTCGAGGAGGTGGTCGAGAGCGGCGAGGTCGTCTACGGCCTCAACACCGGATTCGGCGAACTCGTCGACGAGCGCATCCCGCCCGAGGACATCGAGCAACTCCAACTCAACCTCGTCCGGAGCCACGCCGCGGGCGCGGGCCGCGAACTGACCCGCGAGGAGGTCCGAGCGATGCTCCTGGGCCGAATCAACGCGCTGGTCAAGGGCTACTCGGGCGTCCGGGAGGTGGTCGTCGACCACCTCGCCGCGATGCTGAACGAGGGCGTCCATCCGGTCGTCAAGTCCCGCGGGAGTCTGGGCGCGAGCGGCGACCTCGCGCCGCTCGCGCATCTCGCGCTGGTACTCGTTGGAGAGGGTCAGGCCGATGTCGACGGCGAGCGAATGGACGGCGCGGAGGCGCTTGCGACCGCCGACCTCGACCCCCTGACACTCCGCGCGAAGGAGGGGTTGGCGCTCATCAACGGGACCCAGCTATCGGCCGGCCTCGCCGCGCTCGCGGTGGTCGACGCCGAGCGCGCGATTCGGGCCGCCGACGTGGCCGGCGCGCTCACGACCGAGGTGACGATGGGCACCACCGCCGCCTGCGACGAGTCCATCGCCCGGGTGCGCCCCCATGCGGGTCACGCCGAGAGTGCGCGCAACGTCAAGCGCCTCACCGCCGACTCCGAGGTCGTCGAGTCCCACCGCAACTGCGACCGGGTTCAGGACGCCTACTCGATTCGGTGCCTGCCCCAGGTCCACGGCGCGGTCCGGGACGCGGTCGCGCACCTCCGCGAGGCGGTCGAAGTCGAACTCAACAGCGCGACCGACAACCCGCTCATCTTCGACGCCGCCGACGCCGACGACCGGGCCAGCGGCACCGAGAACGCCGCGGTGCTGTCGGGCGGCAACTTCCACGGCGACCCGCTGGCGATGCCGCTGGACTACCTCACCAACGCTGTGACCGAACTCGCGGCCATCTCCGAGCGACGGGTCGACCGGATGCTCAACCCGAACGTCCAGGAACCGCACCTCCCGGCGTTCCTGACCGAGGGCAGCGGCCTGCGCTCGGGCTACATGATCGCCCAGTACACCGCGGCCGCGCTGGTCAACGAGAACCGCGCCACCGGCCGACCCTCGATGGACAACACGCCGGTCAGCGGCAACCAGGAGGATCACGTGAGCATGAGCGCCCAGTCGGCGTTCGACGCGCGCGGCGCGGTCGAGAACGCGATCTCGGTCGTCGGCATCGAACTGCTCTGCGGCGCCCAGGCCGCGGAGTTCCTCCCCGAGGACCTCGCCCACGGCGTCGGCACCGCGGCCGCCTACGAGGCGGTCCGGAACGCGGTGCCGCCGCTGGTCGAGGACCGACCGATACACGAGGACATCGAGCGCGCGGACGCGCTGGTGTGGTCGGGGATGCTCGAAGAGCGCGTCGAAGAGGCGCTCGGCGCGGAACTGGCGTAGTCGGCGTGCGACGGTCGTGGGGCGACGGTCGCCACGACCGTCGCCGCCCGACTCCTGCGGCCATCATTTCTATGAACCGGCTTGGCTTACCCCGGCCATGACAGATGCACTGATAGTCGACGCCGCGCGGACGCCCCACGGCTCGTTTCTCGGCGCGCTCGCCGACGTTTCCGCGGTCGAACTCGGCGCCACGGCGGTCCGGGGACTCGTCGAGCGGACGGAGGTCGACGAAGACGATGTCGACTGGCTCGCGCTCGGCAACGCCGTGCAGGCCGGCGTCGGCCAGGTTCCGGCCCGGCAGGTCGGCCTGGCGGCCGACCTGCCCGACGACCTTCCCGCGACGACCGTCAACGAGGCCTCGGGGTCCGGCCTGCGCGCCATCGCGCTCGCGGTCGACCGCATCGTGGCCGGCCGTGCCGACGTCGCCGTCGCCGGCGGCACCGAGTCGATGTCGAACGCGCCCTACCTCGCGCCCGACACCCGCCGGGGCAAGCGACTCGGCGACGCGACGCTGGTCGACGCCCTCATCAGGGACTCACTGTGGGACATGCAGTACGACGCCCACATGGGTGAACTCACCGAGGACCTGGCCGAACGCTTCGAGATATCCAGAGAAGCCCAGGACGAGTACGCGCTCGCCAGCCACGAGCGGGCGGTCGAGGCGGTCGAGGACGGCCTGTTCGAGGACGAAGTGATTCCGGTCGAAGCGGTCGACGGCGAGGCCGTCGAGCGCGACGAGGGGCCGCGGGCGGACACCAGCGTAGAGGCGCTGGCCGACCTGCCGACTCCGTTCCGCGAGGACGGGACCATCACTCCGGGCAACGCTTCGGACCTGAGCGACGGCGCGGGGTGCGCGCTGCTCGCCGACGCCGAGGTCGCCGAGTCGGAGGGGTTAGAACCGCTCGCCCGCGTCGAGGACTACGCGGTCGCCTACCGCGACCCGAAGTGGTTCGGGATGTCTGTCGGCGATGCGGTCGAGCGACTGCTCGACGACAACGACCTGTCGGTCGCGGACGTCGACGTCTTCGAGTTGAACGAGGCGTTCGCCGCCCAGATGGTGTACGTCCGCGACCGCCTCGAAATTCCGATGGAGAAGCACAATCCCCGCGGCGGGGCGGTCGCGCTCGGCCACCCCATCGGCGCGAGCGGCGGCATCCTGACGGCGACGCTTGCCCACGCGATGGCCGACGACGACGACGAACTCGGCGTCGTCGGGATGAGTATCGGTGGCGGCGGCGGCATCGCGATGTTGCTCCGCCGCGGCACCGAGTGAGTCAGTTCAGTCGGCGGTCCACGGCGCTCGTTCGCGGGTCGCTTCGTGCGGGTCGTCGGACGGTTCCTCGCGGCGGCCGTCGCCCTCGCTCTCGTTCGGGCCGTTCTCCGCGCTCTCGGACTCGTCGGCCGTCGACCGGTCGGCGGCCGCGGACCATCGGAAGATGCCGTGTTCCGGACACTCGTAGGCGTCCGCGACGAGGCTCTCGCACGCCCGCCCGCAGTCGGGGCAGGGAGCGACGGCTTCCTCGGCGTTCGGGTCGGCGTCCATCTCGCGGTAGACCTCGCGCCACCCGCCGCTGGGCGACTTACGCTCGTCGGGCATCGTCCCCCTCGTCGCTCGCCTCACTGTTCGTGGCTTTACCGCGCGCCTCGCATCTCGCGGCTTCGCCGCTCGCTTCTTCGAGGCCCGCGCGGTTTCCTTCGGAAACCTTGCGCGCCTCGCACCTGAAACATCCCTCGCGAATCCGCGGGTCGGTCGTCTCCAGGCCGCACCGCTCGCACCGCCAGTAGCAGTGGTCGTACTCGCCGGCCCTGTCGCTGCCGCGGTGGGGCCCGGTCACGGTCCCGGTACTTTCTTGTAATCGTGGCGTATCCGTAGACATTGGGCTGCTCGAACTTGGGGCACGCCCAGCGTTCGGGTGCTGGTCCCACCCGGGCGCGTTTCGAAGCGCGGATGCTGGGCTGTTTATCTGCCGATTCTCTCGCGGTTACGTCGCGTGCTCTCCTCCCATCCACCCCCGAAAGTCGTTCGTCAGTCGATTCCTCCGAAGCCGCGCCTACAGCTGGGCTTCCGGCTCGGCTTCGGATTCGGCCGCCGACGCGTCTCCGTCCCCGTCGGCGTCGGCGTCGGATTCGGCGTCGGCGTCGCCCTCCAGCTCCGTCTGGTCCTCGTCGCTGGCTGCGTCGTCGCTCGCAGCGCCTTCGCCGCCGTCGGTGCCGTCGAGGCTCTCGAGCGCCGAGATGGCGAGGTCGCGGTACTGGTCGAGCGGCAGGTCGTACTGCTCCTCGGCCATCCGGGCGTACTCGTTACCGTCGTCGTCGAACCGCGCGATGCGGTCGAGCGTGCGCTCGGCGGTTTCGACCACCCAGCGGTCGCGGGTGGCGGCGTCGACCTCCGTGATCGACTCCGGACGCACGGAGACGTTGATGTTGCCGTCGTCGGTCTCGTAGGTCCGGGGCTTGCCGGTGATGGCGACGTAGGCAGGCGGTTCGAGTTCGCGCAGCATGCTCGCGGCCTCGGGCTGGTACTGGCCGGCGTAGACGAAGAACGGGTCGCCGTTCGGGTCCACGACCCGGCCCTGCCAGTACTCGCTGTCGTCGCCGATGTCCTCGGTTTCGGTCAGCGTGCCGACGAAGAAGATGCGGTTGGCCCGCTCTCCGGTCGGCAGCAGCGCGTAGACGGGGGCGCGCTCTTCGTCTGATTCCTTGAACGTGTGCGTCGCGTCGTTGAACTCGCCCGCGAACACGCGGCGGGCGACCTCTCGCATGGGTGCTCCACTCATTTACATCGACCTCGCTTTGATGAGAACGTCCTCCGCATCGGCCGGACCGGCCATCGTCTCGACGTCGTTGGCCAGCAGGTACCGCCCCATCGTCGGGCCGGCGACCTTGTAGTAGCGGCCGAGGGTCTTCTCTCGCATCTCTTCGGCGACGACGGTCGTGTCGAGCGCGTCCATCGCCATGTCCTGTGCCTCCTGGAGGCCGATGCCGGTGAACTCCTCGGTCGCCTCCTTGTTGAAGATGACCTCCCGGACCTCCTCGCCGTCGTCGAGGACGCCCTTGATGCGGAGGTCGAACTCGCCTTCGACCTCGCCGTGCTCCGAACAGCGGCCGTTCTGGAGCACGCGCGTGCAGTCCTCGTGGGGACAGCGCTTGATGAGCCCGCTTCCGCTCTGGATGTCCACCAGCGCGCCGATAACTTCCTCGCTGTTGTCGCCGACTTCGATGTCCTGGTCGAGTTCCTCGATGGTGGTCGTGCGGTTGAGCTTCACCGAGTAGTCGCCCTGGTACTCGTCGGAGACGAGGTTACCGAACTTGTAGACCTTCCCCTCCTCGAGTTCCGCGAGGTCGGAGTCGGCCCACTTGGTGAACTTGATGGTGCCCGTCTCGTCGCCGAGCAGGCCGACCTGGCCGACGGCGTCGCTCCGGGCCTCCCAGAGGTCGACGACCTTCGCGGTGAGGCCGAGCCACATCTCGTCCTGGTCGACGTCCTCGACGTTGACCTCCTCGTTGCCGCCGCCACCGGTCCGGATCTCGTCGCGTTCGAGTCCGGCCTCGTCGAGGTAGTGGCTGACGACGCTCCGGCGGGCCTCGTCGACGGGGACGCGGTATTCGTTCACGAGGTTGTCGAGGCGCTCCTCGACCTCCTCGACGGTGATATCTAAATGGTCGGAGAACTGTTCGCGTATCTCTTGGGCGTGCTGGTGCACATCGCTCATGTCGTATCCGTCTCCGCTTCGTTTTCTGTGGGAGACACTTGACTGGTTAGCGCCGCATAGTATAAAAAGCTCTGTATCTCCGGAGTGAAAGTGAAAGTGGTCCCCTCGACGGACCTCCGGCCGGTTTTCGGCTACTGCGATTCGAGCGCCAGCGCCGCCCCGAGCGCGACCAGAACCGACCCCGAAACCCACCGCAGGCCGTCGGCCAGTCGGGGTCGCGCCCGGAAGGCGCGCCGGACTCCGCCAGAGAGCAGGCCGACCCCGCCGAGGTAGCACGCGGTCAGCGCGGCGTAGGTTCCGCCGAGCGCGAGCATCTCGCCGGTCGCGCCCGGCCCGGACCCGACGAACTGCGGGAGGAACGCCAAGAAGAACAGCGCGACCTTGGGATTGAGAACGTTGACGGTCACGCCCCGGAGGTAGCCGCGCTTGAGGTCGGAGTCGGCGGCCGTGGCGCCGGAGTCGGTGACCGTCGGGTCGAGGTCGGTGAGGCCGTCGAGGTCGCCGCCGTCCCACAGCGTCTTTGCGCCGAGGTAGAGGAGGTAGGCCGCTCCGACGTACTTGACCGCGGCGTAGGCCAGCGCCGAGGTCCGGAGCAGGGCCGCGAGGCCGACCGCGGCGGCCGTGGTGTGGACCAGGATGCCGGTGCTGACACCCAGCGCGGAGGCGAGGCCGGCGCGTTTGCCCGTGCCGACGCCCTGGGTGAGGACGAAGACGGTGTCCGGGCCGGGCATCAGGATGAGTGACATCGCCGCGCCGACGAAGACGAGGTAGGCGTGGAGGTCGATGCTCGGGAGCATTCGCGTGCTGGAGGCGTTCGAGGCCGAGCAGGTAAGTCTTGGCGGTCGAGCGATTCCGCGGGATCGCTCGACCGTGAGTCACCGCCCTGCCGTCGGCCAACCGTCGTTTTACGGTCGACTACCGTTTCACGGCCGACCGTAGACGCGGTCGGCCGCCCGCCCACGAACAGACCTATCTTCCCCGGCGCCCAACACGCCCGTAAATGGACGACCGCCTCGAACACTTCCTCCGCTCGAAGCTACGCTCGGCGGGGCGGCAGTACGCCGACGCCAAACGAGCCTACAGCGACGCCCGGCGGGCCGCGCTCGCAGACCTCCCCCAGGACGAGCAGGGTCGCGCCCGCATCGTCTGTCGCCGGCACGCCGAACGCCGGGCGGTGTCGCTCGACACGGCGGCCCGCCCCGATTGCTTCGACCCCGACCACCCCGACTGTCGCGGGTGCGCCGAGGACGTGCGCGACGGCCGAATCGAGACGTGGTAGCCCGTATGTCCGAAATCGATACGCCCATCGTCGCGCTCGTGATGGCCGGCGGCACCGGCACTCGACTCTATCCCGCGAGTCGGTCCGACCGCCCGAAGCAGTTCCTCTCGCTCGCGGACGGCGACGACGATTCCCTGTTGGCTCGGACCGTCGACCGCGTCGGCTTCGCCGACGAAGTCTACGTCTCGACGGCCGAGGAGCACGCCGAGGCGGTCCGCGAGGAGGTCCCCGAAGCGGGCGTCCTCGTCGAACCCGAGGCGAAGGACACCGGTCCGGCGCTGGCGTACGCGGCCCACCGAATACGGGAGCAGGTCGGCGACTGCGTCGTGCTCTGCGTGCCGAGCGACCACGTGATTCGCGGCGACTTCGCGGCCGCGGCGCGCGCGGCCGCGAACGTCGCAGTGGAAACGGAGGGGTTGGTCGCGTTCGGCGTCGAACCCTCGCGAGCAGCCACCGGATACGGCTACATCGAACCGGGCGAAAACCGGGGGACGGGGTACGAAATCGAGCGGTTCAGGGAGAAGCCAGATGCCGAAACCGCCCGGCGGTTCGTCGAGGAGGGCTTCTACTGGAACGCCGGACTGTTTGCGTGGACGCCCGAGGCGTTCCTCCGGGAGGCCGCCGACTCCCCGCTCGCGCCGCTGGTGGATGCGCTGGAGGCGGGCGAGGCCGAACGCGGCTTCGCCGAGGTCGAGTCGGTCAGCGTCGACTACGCCGTGATGGAGCGCACCGAGGCGGCCTACGTCGTGCCCGCCGAGTTCGAGTGGGACGACCTGGGGTCGTGGGACGCCGTCGAGCGCGTGGTCGAAACCGACGCGGACGGGAACGCCACGTTGGGGGACGCACTCGCAATCGACGCCGAGGACAGCGTCATCGTCGGCGACGAGGACGTCCACGTCAGCATCGTCGGCGTCGACGGACTGGTCGTCGCGGCCTACGACGACCGCGTTCTGGTCGTGCCGAAAGACGACGCCCAGCGGGTGCGCGAGGTCGTCGCCGCGTTGCGCGAACGGGGCCGGTTCTGAGCCGCGGCCGCCCGGAGAAGCGGCCGTTCGACCTTTGGGGACGAACGCCGTAGGGTCGATGTCATGGCCGACGTACCAGACGTCGAGGCGGTCGAGACCGAAGACGAGTTCATCCACGTCCGGTTCCGCGACCCCGACGAGTTCGATCAGATTCGGACGCCCGACTGGGCGGCCAACGCCGCCCGCGACGTCTCGGAGGGCGCGGAGGTCCGGACCGGCAAGGAGAAGGACAGCGACGAGTGGGAGGTCCAGAGCGTCCTCATCGAGAAGAGCGTCGGGGAGGACGAGGCCCGCGAGCAGGCCGAGGAGATAGTCGAAAAGATAGAGTCGTAAGCAGCGGTCCGGCCGAAAGCGGTTCGTCGGCGCGGAGTCGAAGGTTCGAGCGGTCGGAACTCGAAGCACCCCGTGACAGACGCGTCCGATTTATGTCTCCACCACCCGTTAATTACCTTCCTGAGTGCGTAAAATACTGGACGCCGGCACCACATCTTACTACTGAGAATTCCATGCATAGGTTATAAAATGAGTTCCGGTCGATTCTGGTATGACGTTAGATATATCGTCACGGAAGATCGTCTGCGGAGGACTTCTACCAACGACCGAGGTTCCTGATTACCCCTCCACAGTCGTCGATGTCGTCCGGCAGACTTCGCTGTCGACCGGAGCCCAGCGGTTCGAGCGTAACGACTCGTAATTTCACTCATGTCATCTTTCGCAACACTCGAAGTCGTCGGTCTGGTGATCAGTCTCCTCGGTCTCGTTCCGGTCGCGTTACTGTACCGCGACAAGTCGAAGTGGTTCACGTGCGGCTACGTACTCCTGGTCGTCGGGATGGTCGCGACGAACCTGGAAGTCGTCGTGCTCGGTAGCGTTCTCGACGTCGTCGAACACGGAGTCGGCGTCGGAGCAGCGGGAGTGACCTTCTTCGCTGCCGCGTACCTGCGCCGGAAGGAAGTCATCGATACGGAGGAGTCGTAAGATGGTCCCGCTCAACCCGATACTCGACTCGATCGGCGTTCTCGGCTTCGTCGGTGCGGTGGTCGTCGGTTGGTGGAACTACCGCGACAGCGAGGCGGAAGCGGCGTTCTGGATGACGTTCACGTTCGCCTCGATGTTGGGGGTGGTCTGGACTGTCAGTCTCATGCTGGAGAAGGCGGGCATCTACCAAGAGGTGTTCAACCTGGCGACCGGTCCCCTGATGACGGCGACCGTCGCCGTGTTCGCCATCGGGGGTACTGCGACGCTCTCGGTCGTCGAGGACATGAAGCAGGTCGTCGAGAACGTGGAGCAAGAGCGCCGGCAAGCCGAACAGGCCAAGCAGAAGGCGCAGGAACAGAGTACCGAAGCGGAACGGGCGAAACAGGAAGCGGAGCAGGCGCGCCAGGACGCCAAGCAACGCGAAGCGGACCTCGAATCGTTCACCGACGCGCTCGAACGGAAGGCCGGGGAGTTCGGCGGCGTCATGGAGGAGGCCGCCGCGGGCGACCTCACCCGCCGGATGGACCCCGAGAGCCCGAGCGAGGCGATGCGTTCCATCGCCGAGCGGTTCAACGCCATGATGGCCGACCTCGAACGGACCGTCGGTCGGATCAAGGAGTTCTCGGTCGAGGTGGCCCACACCAGCGAGGAAGCGAGTTCGGGGACCGGGGAGGTCGAACGCGCGAGCGTCGAGGTCGCCGAGTCCGTCGAGGACATCTCGGCGGGGTCGGTCGAACAGTCCGACCACCTCGACGAGGTCACCAACGAGATGAGCACGCTCTCGGCGACCATCGAGGAGGTCGCGGCGTCGGCCGACCAGGTCGCCGCCCTCTCCGAACAGGCTGCCGAGAAGGGCGTGGCCGGCCGCGAACTCTCCGACGAAGCCATCGACGAGATGGACCGCATCGAGGAGACGACCGGCGAGACGGTCGGCACGGTCGAGCGACTCGACGACGAGATGGCCGAGATCGGCGACATCGTCGACATGATCGACAACATCGCCGAGCAGACCAACGTGCTGGCGCTCAACGCCTCCATCGAGGCCGCCCGCGCGGGCGAGGCCGGCGAGGGCTTCGCGGTGGTCGCCAACGAGGTCAAGGACCTCGCGGAGGACACCCGCGACGCCACTCGCGAAATCGGCGACCTCATCGACCAGGTGCAGGACTCGACGTCGGCGACGGTCGCCGACATGCGCGAGATGCGCGAGCGCGTCGACGCGGGCATGGAGACCATCGACGAGGGCCTCGGGACGCTCGACGAGGTCGTCGAGGACGTCGAGGAGGCCAACGCGGGAATCCAGGAGATACACGAGGCGACCGACGAACAGGCGACCTCGACCGAGGAGGTCGTCGCGATGGCCAGCGAGGTCGCGACCATCAGCGAGGAAACCGCCGCGGAGGCCGAGACGGTTTCGGCCGCGGCCGAAGAGCAGACCGCCTCGCTCGGGCAGGTCGTCACCGAGGTCGATACCCTCTCGGCGAAGTCCAGCGAACTGGACGCACTTCTCGACGAGTTCGAGGTGTCGACCGACGATTCGGACGCCTCGCCCGGCGGCGAGGACGACTCCGCGGCGCCCGGCCGGACCGAGCGGTCGGTGGCTACCGACGGTAGCGGCTTCGAGTGGGAACGGGAGAACTGACCGACCGCAGGGTCCGTCGATCCGACCGCCGAAGCCGAGTTCTCTCTTCTTCGAGGCTCGTCCCGCTCAGCTTCGGAGTCGGCCGCCGTCGACGGGCATCGCCACGCCGTTGACGAAACTCGCGCGGTCGCTCGACAGGAACGCGACGGCGTCGCCGAACTCCTCGGGGTCGCCGACGCGGTCCAGCGGGATGTCCGCGGACCACGCCGCCAGGCCCTCGTCGTAGGTGTCGAACTCGCCGCGCTCGACCGACGCCTCGACGAGTTCCTGGATTCGGGGCGTCTCGTGGGCCCCGGGGAGGACGGCGTTGACCCGCACCTCCGGGGCGAACTCGCGGGCCTGGGTCTTCATCAGGCCGATGACCCCGCGCCGAACCGCGTTCGAGAGCACCAAGTCGTCGATTGCCTCCCGGACGCTCGTCGAGGTGACGTTGACGATGGTCCCGGCGTCGCTCTCGACGAGGTGCGGGTGGGCGGCCTTGGTCAGCCAGACCACGCTCATCACCAGCAGGTCGTAGGCCTCGTACCAGTCGCGCTCGGTCGTGTCGAGGAACGACCCGCTCGGCGGACCGCCCGCGGAGGTCACGAGGTGGTCGAGGCCGCCGAACTCGTCGACGGTGGCGTCGACCAGCGCCTCGACCTCGTCGGGGTCGGTGATGTCGCACTCGACGGCCAGCACGTCGCCGTCGCCGACCGCGTCTATCTCCTCCTCGGCGTCCGCGAGTTTCTCCGCGCCGCGGGCGCAGATGGTCACGTTCGCGCCCTCGGCGGCGAGCGCCTTCGCCGACGCCCGGCCGAGACCGCTCGAACTCGCCGTCACCAGTGCCGCGTTGCCGTCGATTCCCAGGTCCATGGTGGTCCGGTTCGCGGGCGGTGCTAAAAGTTCTCGTGGAACCGGGCGCGATTGCTCGAAAACTACTCCTGACGCTCGTCGCCGCGCGACCGCCGGACCGTCACTTCCCCCTCGGTCGTCACCCCGATGAGGAGGTCCTCCTGGACCTCGCGGCCCTCCACCGCGTCGCCGGCCTCGTCGCTGACGCGCTTCATCAGTTCCGGGGCGGCGTGGTTGACCTTCACGCTGGCCTCGTCGCAGGCGTCGTAGACGCGGGAGGGGACGTCGTAGAGGTCGGTGCCGCCCTCGACCACGATTCGGACCGGCGCGCGGAGCGCCTCGGCGAACGCGACCGTCTCGCGGGCCTTCCGGACGTTCTCGCGGGCGCTGGCCTCGATACTGGAGACGTTCGCGCGCGAGGTGCCGAGGCGCTCGGCGATGGTCGCCTGGGCGGTTCCGCGCTCGCGCAGGGCCAACACCACCGCCTGCCGGTGGGTCAGCACGCTCGTCTCCGCGTCGAACCCCGCGCGGTCGAGCAGTTCCTCGGGGTCGGAGTCGCTCACGGGTTCCCCTCCACTGGGCGGACGGGACCCGGGTTCGACCGGGCGAAGAGACACTCCATACGTGCGTCTACGCACTCGGTACGAAAAAACCCGCGGCGATTCGACGCGGCCGCGTCGAATCGCCGCGACTGCGTCGGACTGCCGTGACCGTCTCGACCGCCGCACAGCGTCGGGACTGTCCACCTCGACGACGCTGAGTCCGCCCGGCGGTCAGCCTCCCCAGAAGTTGTCCCGGCTGCCGAGCCTGGGACGCGAGGGGCCGCCGTCGTCCTTGTCGTCCTTGTCGTTCTTGTCGTCCTCGCTCCGGGTCGCGTCCGATTCGCCGTCCTCGTCGGTTTCCGCCTCCTCGTCCATCGGAAGGCGCTCGATTTCGTCGGCGCGAGCGTGGTTGGACTTCACCTTCGTGATCTTGACCTTCGCGCGAGCCTCCGGCAGGACGCCGTCGACCATGACGATGAAGCCGTCCTCGGTCCGGCCGACGCCCGCGCCGCTCTCGTGGATGTCGTCGACCTCGACGACGACCTCCTCGCCGGGCTGGACGGGCGCGGTCTTGAGGTCGCGAATCGGCTGGTTGTAGTGGTCGCACCACTCGGCGCCCCCGCGGTCGCCGTAGTGTTGGCATCCCATTCCCTCGATGCGTTCCTGAAAACTCGGGCATTCGTCTGCGAGCGGACAGTCCGGCATGAGCGACGATACTTTCTCACCGGTCTAAACACTTCCGACAACCTTTTGCTGCGCTCAGCGAGGGTGCGAGCCGATGGCCCGCACCCTCGCTTCGCTGGCAAAACGTTGATGAAAAGCACGTCGTCACCGCCTCTGCGGCGGCCGAAGGCCGCCGCTTCGACGGTTCCTCGGCTCGCTCGCTCACTGCGTTCGCTCGCGGTAGAACTGCTTGGACTCCACCGCGACCTCCTCGGCGGCCGTAACCGCCTCACTACCGTTTCGCCTTCACACCGCCGTCCGCTCGCCGTCGGTGCTACTCGCCGACGACGAGGAACGTCTCCTCGCCCTTGCACTCGAAGTAGACCGGTTCGTCTTCGAACCACTCTTCGACGTACTCTTCGACGCGTGCGGTTTCGACCTCGGACACTTCCAGCGCGGTCTCGTTCGGGTTCGCGGCGTCTTCCTCGCGGGCGAGTTCGGCTATCATATCCTATACGTATCGGGGTACGAATATGAATGTCAGCCATGCGCAGTGAAAGTGAAAGTGACGGACAGAGACGCCTTCGGGTCGAATAGCGGGTGGTGCCGTCGCCGACCGGGAGCCGTTTTAGAACGGTCGACTTTCAGATGTATTGGGCCGCGATGTACGTCAACAGCGCTAGTCCGACGAACGGGATGACGTGCAGGCCCAGCGCGACGGCCTTGATGAAGATGTTGTCCGGCCACGGCGAGACGACGGCCGTCAACACGATGAAAAACAGCAGGATGCCCATCGGGACGAGGTTGACCGTGATGTCCAGGAGCGTCTCGCGGTTGAAGACGGAGCTGTCCATGTCGTGTATCTCTCACGGCGAGAACTCCCATAACGCCTGCGGCCGGTTTCGACCGCGTCGAGCGTCGAAACGTGGGGGTGGCGTGGTCGCTACGGGAATCGCGGGGAATTCGAGAAAGTCCGCCTACGCCAGCGGCGTCCGCTCGACGACCTGGCCGTCGTAGGTCGGGTACTGCTCGACGATTTCGCCCGTCTCCACGTCGCCCTCCTCGACCATCTCTTCGAGGAGCCACCACGCGAGTTCGATGTGCTCGGACTTGACGGTGTAGAACTCCTCGGGCACGCCGAGTTCGCGGAGGCGGCGCTCGGGTTCCCAGGTCTTGCCGTAGACGAGCGTCCCGTCGTCGGTCACGTCGTCGAACTCCCGGCGGATGTTACGGGCCATCCGCTTCATGCGGTTGCGGTGTTGGGCGGAGTCCTTGAACACCGATGTGCAGAAGTAGACCCGCTCGTGGTCGCCCATCGCGTCCAGAATCTCCTTGGACCCTTCCACCGCGCTCATGTGGCCGTCCTGGAGTTCGTAGCCCTTCTCCTGCATCCGGCGGAAGTTCCCCTGGCTCATCTCGAACTCGTTGACGTTGCAGAACTCCGCGGCGCCCTCGTCCAAGAATTCGAGGAACTCCTCCTCGGCCCGGATGCCCGGAATCTCGAACGCGGGAGTCAGCCCCTCCTCGCGGGCGATGTAGAGGATGTCCTCCCACTCGGTGCCGTGCATCTCGCCCCAGAGGTCGAGCGGCGGGTGGAACCGGATTTCGTCGAGGCCCGCTTCGGAGAGTCGGCGCATGTTCTCGCGGCCGCCCGTGATGCCGGTGTAGAGGTGCGTGTGGTGGTCTTCGCCGAACTCGTCCTTGAGCAGCGAGAGGTACCGGCAGGTCTTGTTCATCGCCTCCTGGGGTTCGCCGCCCGTGATGGAGGTGCCGAGCGCGTCCATGCGCTTGGCCTCGGTGATGACGTCCTCGTCGGACTCGACCTTCCGCTCGTTGGCGTAGACGTCGGTGACGTTCTTGCGATTCTCGCCGAGGGGACAGTAGAAGCAGTCGCGCTGGTCGCAGTAGCCGTAGACGAACAGCACCATCTTCCCCCCTTCGGCGCACTGTTCGCAGCCCTTAGAGATCATTCGTTAACTCCGGATAGCGCGCCGAGGCCCAAAAAGCGTGCGAAACGAGGGTGGACGGCCGGCGTGGCCGAATCGTCGCCGAATCGTCCCCGAACGCACTACGGTCGTGCCCATCCCCGCGTCACGAACCGCTGGGCGAGCACCGCCGCTGCCAAGACCGTACTCAGGGTCGACGCCGCCGCTCGCTCGGCCCGTTCGACGAGTCGAGTCCGGACGTCCCGCACCGACAGGCCGACGCCGAGCAGCGTCCGGACCGCGAACGACAGTCCCTTCCCGCCGTCGAACAGGGCCGCGGACCGGCGGGTCATCGGCCGACCGCCGTCGGCGACCGGAACCGGCGCGGCGTCGTCGGCCGACGACGCCGCGCCGACCGCCGACGCAGCGAGGTCGTCGATCACCGTCTCGGCCACGGCGTCGGCCCCGTTCTCCGACGGGGTCGCCGCGGGCGGCGACTTGACGGCGTCCAGCACGTCGAGGAGGTCGTCGACCACGGCGAACCCCTCGACGTCGGCGCGGGCCAACTGCTCGGCGACCGCCTCCTGCTCGTCGGTTTCGGGCCAGACGACACAGGGCGTGCCGGCGACGGCGGCGTCCATCACGGTGGAGTAGCCCGAGCAGACCACCACGTCGGCGTCCCTGATGTAGGGGAGCAGCGACGCCACCGGCTCCCAGCCGTCGCCGCCGACGTCGAGCACGTCGTGACCTCGGCGTTCGAGTTCGACCGCGAGGCGGTCGAACTCCGAGTAGTGGCTCGGCACGAGGACGACGTCGGCGGCCTCGCGAACGCGTTCGTCGCCCTCCAGCGACACCGGCGGAATCCGGGTCGCGCAGTCGGGGTCGATGGCCGCGGGTGGCCAGACCGCCGGGTAGAAGAACTTCCGGGTCACCGCCGACTGGAACGCGGTGTGGAACCGCGCGCCGCTCCGCTCGACGGGGTCGCGGTACAGCCCCGGGACGTCGTGTTTCAGGACGTACAGCGGCACGTCGGTCCGGGACGCGGCCATCGCGGCAAACATGTCGTCGGTGACCAGCGCGTCGGGGTCGGTTTCGGCGAGCCAGTCGACGTAGTCGGACACCCGGCGGGCGCTCGCGGGGACGCTGCGGGTGAGGACCTGGCCGAGCGACCCGCCCTGGTAGGTGTCGATGTAGTCGACGGTCGTCGGCTCGAACTCGTCGTAGCCGTGGAGCGAGACGAACTCGGTGCCGGCGCCGCCGCCGGCCAGCAGCACCTCGGCGCCCCGGTCGCGGAGGGCGTTCGCGATGGCCAGCATGCGCGTGGCGTGGCCGGCGCCTTCCGGATAGTGGGCGACGGCGATCGTTGGAGACATGGAGGGGACCTGTTGAATCGAACTCCAAATTGTCGGCACATTAACTTTCCGTTCGCCTATCGCTGGATCCGGTCGGTGCGAACGGTTCCGCGCCGGGGCCGAAGTTGCCCCGCCGCGCCGGCCCTAACGACGGGGCGAAACCGGATTCCGACCTCCGGCAAGCGTCCCGAAAAGAGTTAAACCCCCGACCCGTAGCCCCGACCGATGCTGCTGGTCCTGTGCGTGGACCTCGACGACGACCTCGGTCGGAAGACCGACTTCGACACGCCGGTCGTCGGCCGGGAGAACGTCGAGTCCGCGGCGGTGTCGCTGGCCACCGCCGACCCCGAGGACAGCGACGTCAACGTCATGTTCGAGGGCGTCCACCTCGCCGACCGCATCGACGACGAGACCGTCGAGGTCGCGGTCGTGACCGGGGTCGAGGGCGGCGACATCGCCGCCAACCGGGCGGTCGGCGACGAGGTCGACGAGGTGCTCGCGAGCCTCTCGACCAGCGAGGAGGTCCGGGCGGTCATCGTCACCGACGGCGCTCAGGACGAGAGCGTCATCCCGGTCATCCGCTCGCGGGTGCCCGTCGACGGCGTCCGCCGGGTCGTCGTCCGCCAGGCGCAGGACCTAGAATCGATGTACTACACGATGAAGCAGGTGTTGGACGACCCAGAAACCCGCGGAACCATCCTCGTCCCGCTGGGCATCCTCCTGCTCATCTACCCGCTGGCGGTCATCTCCGACTGGATGGGGATGCCCGGCGCGGCCGTCTTCGGAGTCACCTCGGGACTCCTGGGTCTGTACGTCCTCGGCAGGGGCCTGGGCGTCGAACGCCTCCTCGACCGGGCGGCCGAGAAGGTCAGAAACGGCCTGTACGCCGGCCGAGTCACGCTCATCACCTACGTCGTCGCGGCCGCGCTGCTGGTCATCGGCGGCGTCAGCGGCGTCGAGATGCTGGAGTCGGTCAAGGACGCCGCGCCCGGCCCGCTCGGACCGCTCCGGGTGCTCGCCGCCCTCATCTACGGCGCGGTGACGTGGTTCACCGCCGCGGGCATCACCACCAGCCTCGGCCAGATCACCGACGAGTACCTGGCCGGCCGCTTCCGGTGGCGCTACCTCAACGCGCCGTTCTACGTCCTCGCCATCGCGGTCGTCCTCCACGCCATCAGCGCGTACTTCCTCCACCGAGTGCCGCTCACCCTCCCTCGGCTGACCTACCTCGCGGTGATGCTGACCGCCGGGACCCTGCTCGGACTCATGAGCACGCTCGCGTTCGCCATCGCGGAGTCCCGCCAGTCCCGGCGGGCCGAGCAGGAGCAGGTGAGCTAGCCGCCTCCGTCGGTGGTCTGCTCGTTCCCCGTCTCGGTCGTACGCGTTTCCGTCGTTCGTGTCTCCGTCGCTGTTGTGGTCCGTCCAGCGGTAGTCGTCTCCGCCCTGGAAACCGGCCCGAACGTCACCTCCCACACTGGCGTGCTCGGCTGGTTCACCGGCCGGATGCTCTGGCTAAACTCGTAGACGCCGCCCTTCCGGACCTCGGCGGCGTTCGCCGGGAAGAACAGCGCGCGCTCGTCGGTGTTCAGGTACTTGATGACCCGCGAGTTGTGCTCGCCGAACGTCCGGGCGCCCTCCGGAACGACGGGCGTGTAGTTCAACACGTCGGAGGTCACCTCGAACCGCGCGCCCGGGTGGAAACTCCCGGGGAAGACCAGCGCCTCGAACCGCTTGGTGTCGACCTGGTCGTCGTCCCCGTCCTGGGCCAGCGCGACGTTCGCTCCCGCCCCGAGTGCGAGTCCGCCCGCGAGCGTTCCCTTCAGGAACGTCCGCCGGGAGGACTCTCCGGGGCTCGTGTTCTTTGTCATCGGTTCTCACCCCGTCGGACGGGCGGTGCGAACGTCCATAAACGACCGAAACCGTTCTCCGAGTATCGAGGCTGCACACTCCCGTAACTCACCGTTAAGAGGAGAAACGCGCCGCTAGTGCGTCCGGTTCACGACGAACGCCGCGAGGTCCCGCAGGTACCCGGTCGCGGTCAGGTCCGGCGTCGACGCCCGGTCGAGCGCGGCGAGCGCCTCGTCGGACTTCTCGTGGGCGAGGGCGTCGGCCTCCTCGGTGGTGAGGTCGGTCACCTGGACGAGCGACGGGCGGCCGACTTCCGCGTCGTGGCCCGTCGGTTTCCCGAGGTCGGCGGCGTCGGCGGTTTCGTCCAGCACGTCGTCGCGTATCTGGAACGCGACGCCGACCTTCTCGGCGTACTCGCCGAACGCCTCGACCGTCTCGGGCGAGGCGTCGGCCGCGATGGCCCCCAGTTCCGCGGCGGCGCGGAACAGCGCGCCCGTCTTCCGGCGGGCGAGTTCCATGTACTCGGTTTCGTCGGTCGGTTCGGCGACCAACTCGGTCGCCTCGCCCTCGCCGAGTTCGACCATCGCGTCGGCCACCACCTCCATCGCCCGCGGGTCCCGCGAGAACAGTTCGAACGCCTCGCCGAGCAGTCCGTCGCTGGCGATGATGGCCGGCCCGTAGCCGAACGCCGCCCACGCGCTCGCGCTCCCGCGTCGAGTGTCCGACCGGTCGATGATGTCGTCGACGACCAGCGAGGCGTCGTGGACGAGTTCGACGCCGACGGCGAAGTCGACGGCGTCCTCGGCGGTGCCGCCCGCGGCCTCGCACGCCAGCACCGTGACGGTCGGCCGGACGCGCTTGCCCCCCGACAGCGCGACGTGGCGGACCTCCTCGGCGAGTTCCGTCGGTTCGACGCGGTCGAGGACGACTTCGAGACGTTCCTCGACCAGCGCGCGCCGAGACTCGGGATACTCCATTGGACGGGATTGAGGGCCGCCTTACAAAGTAGGTGACGATACCACGACAGCCGCCGGAATTATGTGGCTGATGGTAACGTTTAACAGCGGTCCGTTCGTCGACAGTGTCATGTCGATGGCAGTCGGTCCGACGGTGTTCCTCGCGCCGTTCGTCCTGGTCGTCACGGGGTACCTCTCGTTCGGGGCTATCCTGTGGATCGCGGGGACCGTCGGCGACGTGCCGAGCGTTCGGCGGTTCGCCCGGTCGCTCGCAGTGGGAACCGCCGGGACGGCGACGGCGTTCGTCGCCGCGAACGCCGTTTGGGCGCTCGCGGCGGCCACCGGAGCCGAACGAATCGCCGGCGTCGTCGTGCTGGCGCTCGCTCTGACCGTTCCCGTGTTGCTCCTCGCACCGCTGTTGTACGGATTGGTCCGGTTCGCGCGGCCCGGCCGAGGGCACTCACTCCTGACGACGGCGAGCACGTAGAAGCATTCCGCGAGCGAAATCCACACAACCGACCGGCAGGGCGCGAAGCGCCCGCACCAGTTTGCCGAAGATGCGCTGAAGCCGAGTCGCGTCGCGACTCGGCTTCAGCGCGTGTCCTTTTTTGGTCCAGATTTTTTCTTCGTCGGGTGGCTCATTCGCCTTTGGCGAATGAGCCACCCGACGAAGAAAAAAGGTGGGAACGAAAGGTGTGCTATTCGAACTCCTCGATGAGTTCGGGCACGACCTCGAAGAGGTCGCCGACGATGCCGTAGTCCGCGATGTCGAAGATGGGCGCGTTCGGGTCGGTGTTGACCGCGACGATGGTGTCGGAGCCCTTCATGCCGGCGACGTGCTGGACCGCGCCCGAGATGCCGATGGCGAGGTACACCTTGGGGGTGACGACCTTGCCGGACTGGCCGACCTGACGGTTCTTCGGGAGCCAACCGTTGTCGACGATGGGTCGCGAGGAGGCGAGCGTCGCGTCCAGCGCCTCGACGAGGTCCTCGATGAGCGGGAGGTTCTCCTCCTCCTCGATGCCGCGGCCGATGGAGACGATGAAGTCGGCCTCGCTGATGTCGACGTCGCCGCTGCCGACCTCCTCGAAGCCGGTGACCGTCGAGCCGACGTCCGTGTCGATGTCGGCGTCGAACTCCGCGATTTCGGCGTCGCCGACGCCCTCGGCGGCGGGCCACTCGGCACCGCGGATGGTGACCGCCTGCTGGTCGCCGCCGACCTCGACGGTGGTTTCGACCTTCGAGCCGTACATCTCGCGGGTGACCGTCAGCCCGCCGTCGTAGTCGACGCCGACGGCGTCGGTCGCCAGCGGGATGTCGAGGCGGTTCGCCACGGCGGGCGCGTAGTCGAGGCCGTTGACGCTGTTGGGCATCAACACGACCTCGGGGTCGAGTTCGGCGTGGAGCGCCTCGACGGCCTGGACGTAGATGTCGTGGTTGAACTCCTCGCCCTCCGAGACGGTGTGGACGTAGTCGACGCCCTCGCGGTTGAGGTCCTCGCCGAACCGTTCAGTGTCGCCGCCGATGACCGCGAGGTGGAGGTCGCCGCCGGTGTCGTTCGCGAGGTGGTGTCCGGCGGTGATGAGTTCGTAGCTCACATCCCGGATCTCGCCCCGGCGGTGTTCTGCGACCGCCAGCACGTCGGAGCTCATTCCGCCACCCCCTTCTCGCGGAGGACCTCGGCGAGCCGCCCGGCCGTCTCGCTGGCGTCACCTTCGAACAGTTCCACGTCGCTCTCGCTCTCGGGTTCGTACATCGAAGTCAGGGTCAGGTCGCTCTCGACCGCGTCGGCGTCGAGGCCGACGTCGGCGAGGGTCTTGGGCGCTATCTCCTTGCTCTGGGCCTGTCGGATGCCCCGAAGGCTGGCGTACCGGGGCTCGTTGATACCGGTCTGGATGGTGAGGACGGCCGGCATCTGGATGTCGGTGAGCTCCTCGACGCCGCCCTCCAGTTCGCGGTGGACGTGCGCGACGCCCTCGTCGTGGTCGTAGTCGAGCGCGTTGACGACCGCGCCCCACTCGAAGCCGATCTGGTCGGCCAGCGAGACGCCGGTCGCGCCGAAGTTGTCGTCGCCCGACTGGACGCCGGTCAGCACGAGGTCGGGGTCCTCCTCCTCGACGACCGCCGCCAGCAGGTTCGTCTTCGTCTCGACGTCGAGCAGTTCGGCCTCGGCCAGCGCGTCGTCCCACACTCGAATCGCGCGGTCGGCACCCTTCGCCAGCGCCATCCGGATGGTTTCCTCGGCGCGCTCCGGGCCGATAGTGACGGTTACGACCTCCTCGGCCGGGCCGTCCTCCTTCAACTGGACCGCCTCCTCGACGGCGTAGTCGTCCCACTCGTTCAGGTCGTACTCGAGGTAGCGCTCGCCTACCTCGGTCCCCTCGATTTCGAAGTCGTCTGCGACTTCGGCGACCTCCTTCACAGTCACCAGGACCTTCATAGTACACGAGTCTCTGGCGCGGGGGTAAACGTTTTCGAAACCCGTAACAGCGGGCCGCCGGTTTTCGTTCGGCCGACGCCGCCGACTCGTACAGTCGACTCGCTCAGTCGACGTCGGTCACGTCCTCGTCGGGGAGCGTGATGAGGTTCTCGCGGCCGATGCGGAGTTTGTCGACCTTGTCGGCGTCGTCCATCGCCGACAGGAGCTGGGAGACCTTGGCGTTCGACCAGTTGGTCTCCTTGACGATGTTGGCCTGCTTCATCCGACCGTCGTTCCGTTCGAGCAGGTGGAGGACGCGCTCCTCGTCGCTCAGCAGGTCCACGTCTGTGACGTCGTCTTCGTCCTCGTCACTTCCGTCGCTGTCGCGCCCATGGTCGCGGTCCGTCTCCTCGACCGCACCCGCACCGCCGGCCGTCGCGGCCGACTCCTCGGGTGGCGACGGTGACGGTTCGGCGGCGACGTCGGACGACGCGAGCGAGTCGACGTCGCGCCGCTGGGTCCAGAAGTAGGCCGCGAAGCCCCCGGTGCCGACGAGAAACAGCACGAGGACGATGCCCGAGATGCCGGAGAGGCCGGGGACGATGCCCTTCGGTCCCTGCTGGTTGGAGTCGATGGGCCGATACGTCACTGCGAGGTCGCGGGAGTCGAGCGTCCGCGGACCCTCGTAGGAGATTCGGGATCCGTTGTGGGCGACGTTCGACCGGTAGATGTAGTACCCCTTCGGGGCTTCGAGCACCAGTCGCTGGTCGTCGTCGAGTTCGGGGAGCCACGTTCCCGATTCGGTCACGAACACGTCCCCGAGCGCGACTTGGCCGTCCGACACGTTCGTGAAGTTCGTCCACGTGAACGCCAGCGTCAACACGCCGATTCGGCCGTTCTCGCGTGTCGTGGCCGAGTAGTTCGCGTGGCGGATTCGCATCGTCCGATTCTCGTCCTGACTCGCTCGCTCCGCGACTCGGACGAAGGTTTCGCGCGAGAATCCGGCGTCGGCCCGTCCCTTCCGGTACTTCTGAGCGAGGCGCTCGAACGCGGCCGTCTCGTTCGCGTCTTCGAGGCGGAACTGCGTGGAGACGTGCCAGTGGGCGTTTCCGTTCTCGCGGAGCGCGATTCGTATCGTCGTTACGTCGTCGACCGAGACGTTCGTCGCGTTTCCGGTTCCGTTCTGGACCGTTCCGTTCGTCATCGTCACCGTATCGACGCTTGACGGGTTCGCCGCCGTCGCGAGCGCCGACGGTGGCCCGGCGGCGTGCGGCCGGTCGGCTACCGGCCGGCCGACGGCGGTACCGACGCCGGCGACGACGGCGGCCGAGACGAGGAGGACTACGAGGAGGGCGGCGGACGACCGCATACAATCGCGTGAACGCGCCGACAAGAAAATACTTTCCATCCGTAGTAAAACGTGAGCGCGGCTTTTGAAGAATCTCGGCCGCTCTCCTGGCTTCGTCCGCGGCTTCGACGTTTCGCGTTATTTTAATGATGGGGTAGCCATAACCCCTCTATAATGCGACTCGCCCCCGTTATGCTGGCGTTACTGCTGGCCCTCTCCCCCGGCGTCGTTGCGACGCACTCGGCCGCCCCGAGTGCGTCCGCGGACGTGCGAGCGGTCGATTCGAATCCGCCGGAGTCGACCGAGCCACGTTTCACCCTCGTACCGCCGACGAACGCGAGTACGACCGTACTAACCCTCGGAAAGGAGCCGAAACGGACCGCGTTCGACTCGCCGTCGCTCTCGCTCGGCGACACGCTCGTCAGTGAACGTAGTGAAGTGCAGTCGCGTCTGAGCACGGGCGCGCTCGAAGAACGACTCCGAACTGCCCGGAACGACGAGCAGAAAAAGCAGATACTCAACCGGTACCGCTACCGGATCGAGAACCGCATCATCTCGTTGAGCGCGCGCGAACGACAGGTCACGAAGGCGTTCACCAACGGTTCGATGTCGGCCGACGCGTACCTCCGTGCGCTCGGTCAGATCGACAGAGAGGCCCAACAGTTGCGGACGCTTATCGACGCGATGCAGACCAGCGCCCAACCGATTCCGCGGTTCCGGATGAAGACCGAAGCCGACACGCTGAAGGGGAAACTCGTCACGCTCGAAGGTCCCGTCCGGAATCGGATCGCCGAACAACTGCGCGGCGAGGCCCCGCCGACCAGGGTCTTCGTGGCGACCGCCGACACCGGAGTCGTGCTCTCCGCCATCGTCGACGGGACGTACACGCGCGAGGTGACCCGAATCGACCGTCGAAACCCCGGACTCCAGGACCACATCTCGCTCAGCGAAGTTCCGAACATCGTCGAGAGGAACTACCCCTGGATTCGGAACAACAGCGACTCGACCGGGACGGCCTCCTACGGCGCGACGAACGTCTACCGACGGTGGATGACCCACGAGAACGGTCGGCTCGTCACCTACCTCGACGGCGGCACCAGGTCGATATTCGACGAGATACAGTACAAGCGACTCTCGCCGTCGCTCTCGACCGGCCCGGCGGTCACCAACACGTCCGAGAACGTCACGCTCTCGGTGAACCGGACCTACCCCGGCGGCCCGCTCCGAGTGCGACTCGCGAACGAAACCGGCGCACCGCTGCAAGGGACGATTTCGGTCGCCGGCGAGCGAATCGGCCGAACCGACTCGGCGGGCGTCCTCTGGACGCTCGGACCCGCCTCGCAGTTCCGCGTCACGGCGACTCACGAGGGAACCACCGTGAACGCGACCGTCAGGCCGACGGCGCCGCCCCGCGCTCCGAGCGGAGCCGAGAGTTGAAGTGAGAAGACGCGACCAACTCCCGGGGTGTCGCCCCGCGCACTCTCCCCCGTCGTCGGAACCGTCCTGCTGACGCTCGCCACGGTGGTCGCCGCCGGCGCCCTCGGCGTCGTCGCGCTCGACACTGCCGCACCGACGGTTTCCCGCTCCGCGGCCGTCTCCCAGCCCGTCGTCGTCGACCTCCGCGTGGACGCGGACGCCGACCGATTAACTTTCGTTCACCGCGGCGGCGAATCGCTCGACGTGCGGGCGCTCACGCTCCGAATCGAGGTCGACGGTTCGCCGCTCGCCGAACAGCCGCCGGTCCCGTTCTTCTCGGCGGGGGGCTTCCGGCCCGGACCCACGGGACCGTTCAACAGCGCGTCGGACTCGCAGTGGGAGGTCGGGGAAACCGCGAGCGTCGAACTCGCCGGCACGAACGACCCGGAACTCAAGACCGGGGCGCGGGTCGTCGCCAGGATAGCGGTCGACGGCGCGACCGTCGCGGAGGTGCGCGCGACCGCCTGACCGGACCGCTTCGCTCTTCGCGGCCGCGTCGGTGGCGCTACTCGGTTTCGGGGGCCCGCGCCACCGTCGTGATGGCGACGTCGGGGTCGTAGGAGGGTCCCATCTCGCGGTGTCGGACGTCGACGTAGCCCGCCTCGCGGAACATCCGGTCGGCCTCCTCGCGGTCGTAGAAGAGCATGATGGCGTCGGCGACCTTCTGCATCACCGTCGACTTGGGGTAGTTCGGGCCGACGACGAGCACCTGACCGCCGGGCTTGACGACCCGACGCATGTCTTCGAGCGTGGCGACGGGGTCGGGCCAGTACTCGATGGACCCCGAGGACCACACCACGTCGAAGGTATCGTCGGCGAAGGGGAGTCGCTCGGCGTCGCCGCGGTAGAAGCTCACGGGGTCGTGCTTGCCGAGTTTCGCCCACGCCTTCTCCAGTTGGTGGACGCTCTGGTCGAGCCCGTGGACGTTCCGGGTATGTTCGAGCAGTCCCTCGGTCGCGAACCCGGTTCCGCAGCCGACGTCGAGCACCACGTCGTCCTCGTCGATGTCGAGCATGGCGAGCGCTTCGGCGCGCATCTCCTCGTTCCAGATGAAGGGGTTGACGGTGTCGTACACCTTCGAGAGGTACTTGTAGAACAGTCGCGCCCGACTCTTGTCTTCGAGGATACCCATTTGTCCGACGTTCGGCCCGCCGGTCAAATAATCCTGCCATTCGTCGTCGGGCCGACTCGGCGCGTGAGACACTCTCTCGCGCGCCGAGCGGAGGAGCGGTTCCGCAAGTAGTTTATAGGCGCTCCCGCAAACTTTCGCACGATTAGCACATGCCGAGGCCAGAGGTTCTCGAACGTATCAAGGAGGCCGAGCAGGAGGCCGACGACATCGTCGCCGAGGCCGAGGAGGCCCGCGAACAGCGCATCTCCGAGGCCCGCACGGAGGCCGAGGAGATCCGCCAGGAGGCCGAATCGGAGGCGTCGGAGCTCCACGAGAAACGTCTCGCCGAGGCGCGCGAGGAGATCGAAGCCGAACGGGAGCGCGTCCTCGCCGAGGGCGAAGAGGAGCGCGAGGCGCTCGAAGCGCGCGCCGAGGGCAACGAAGAGGCGGTGATCGAACACGTCGTCGACCTGTTCGAGGAGGCGGTGCATGCTCAGACCTGAGCAAATGAGCAAGGTGTCCGTGACGGGCTCGCGCGCCGTCATGGACGACGTCATCGAGGCCGTCCACGAACTGAATCTCGTCCACCTCGTCGACTACGACGGCTCGTGGGCGGGCTTCGAACCCGGCAACCCCGTCGAGGGCGCAAACCGGGCGTCCGACAAACTCGTCACCGTCCGCTCGCTCGAGAGCATGCTCGACATCGACGAGGAGGACGCCGGACCGAGCCGAATCGTCACCGACGAGGCGCTCGAAGACGAACTCGAGGAGGTTCGGGTACAGGTCAACGAACTCGACGACCGCCGGAGCGAACTCGAAGAGGACCTCCGGGGCGTCGAGGAGCGAATCGACTCGGTGACGCCGTTCGCCGACCTCGGCATCGACCTCGACCTGCTGTCGGGGTACGACCGCCTGCAGGTCGCCGTCGGCGAGGGCGACGAGGAGGCGGTCCGAGAGGCGCTCGAAGCCGACGGCGACATCGCGGAGTTCGAGACGTTCACCGGCGATCGGACTATCGCCGTCTTCGCGTACCCCGCCGACGGCGCCGACGCCGACGCACTGGACGAAGCGCTGGTCGGCGTCGACTTCGCGGTGCTCGAGATTCCCGACGCCGAGGGGAGTCCCCAGGAGTACGTCGAGCAACTGCGCCACGAGCGCCAGAAGATCGAATCGAAGCTCGACGGCGTCGAGAACGAGCTTCAGGACGTCAAACTCGACACCGCCGGCTTCCTGCTGGCGGCCGAGGAGAAGCTGACCATCGACGTCCAGAAGGCCGAGGCGCCGCTCCAGTTCGCGACCACCGAGAACGCCTTCATCGCCGAGGGCTGGATTCCGACCGAGCGCTACACCGAACTCGCGACGGCGCTGGGTGACGCGGTGGGCGACCGCGTGGAGGTCGACGAACTCGAACGCGCCGAGTACGACGAGCACGAGGCGCACGGCCCCGAGGACCCCGACGTGTCGGACGTCGAGGTGGCCGCCGACGGCGGTCATACCATGGGCGGCGACCAGCCGCCGGTCATCCAGGACAACCCCGGTCCGGTCAAGCCGTTCGAACTGCTGGTCGAGACCATCAACCGGCCGAAGTACTTCGAGTTCGACCCGACGGTCATCCTGTTCCTGACGTTCCCGGCGTTCTTCGGGTTCATGATCGGGGACTTCGGGTACGGCATCCTCTACATGCTGTTGGGGTACGGACTTTACAGCCGATACGACAGCCCCGCGCTCAAGAGCCTCGGCGGCATCGCCGTCTGGGCCGGCGCGTTCACGGCGCTGTTCGGTATCCTGTACGGAGAAATCTTCGGCTTACACCGGCTCGGAGCGGTGCTGTGGAACGGCAACCCGCCGATTCACAAGGGACTGCAGCCCCACTACGGCGACTACGCCGTCGCGTGGCTCGTGCTGAGCCTGCTCATCGGCGTCGTCCACCTCGCCGTCGGCTGGATAATCGACTTCGTCGAGAACCTCTCGCACGGCGTGTGGGACGCCGTGACCGAGAGCGGGTCGTGGCTCCTGATGATGTTCGGCCTGTGGGCCTGGGTGTTCTCGGGCGCCGGCGGTAGCTCGCCGCCCATCCTGGTCGGCCCGGACAGCGTCTTCGCCGGCAATCCCTTCCCGTTCGGGTTCACCGGCCTGCCCGCCATCGAGCTGTTCTCGATCGCCGGCTTCGCCATCTCGGCGTGGCTACTCGTGTTCGGCCTCGGCCTCGTGCTGCTGGCGATGGCCGACCCCATCGAGGTCGTCGAGTTCCTCAACGTGCTGGTGAACGTGCTGTCGTACACCCGGCTGGCCGCGGTGCTGCTCGCCAAGGCGGGGATGGCCTTCGTGGTCAATCTCCTGTTCTTCGGCGTCTACGTCACCGGCCACGGCGCGGAGGCGGAGTGGCACTTCGGCATCGGCCACATGCCCCACGTCGGCGACATGGTCCACGGCCACGAGGTCACCGAGATCATGTTCGGGGGCCTCGTGCACTCGGGCATCGCGGGCGTCCTCGGCGGAATCGTCATCCTGCTGGTCGGTCATCTGCTGGTGCTCGCGCTCGGCGTCACCAGCGCCGGCCTGCAGGCGGTGCGTCTCGAGTACGTCGAGTTCTTCGGGAAGTTCTACGAGGGCGGCGGCGAGAAGTACGAACCGTTCGGTTACGACCGACTGTTCACCACTCGCGACTGACGGTCCGGACCGTCCTTTTTCCGACCTCTATTCCCATCACATTCTGGACACGTTCCGTCTCGTAGGTCTTTTGGTCATTGGTAACATAGTGGTCGATTCGGACGTTTGGCGGGGTTCTGGCGAACAATTTTGGGAAGCTTTATGATGGCAACGACGGGAAATACGACTGTCCGGTTACGAGAGTCACAGGATAACTAAACCATGTTCGAATTTGTACTCGCGTTCGTGAACAGTGCTGCTGTACTGCTCGCTCAGGAAGGTGCCGGCGCCGCCGGTCCCGCGCTCAACAACAAGGGCGCAGCCGCCATCGCGGTCGGACTCGCCGCGCTCGGTTCGGGTTACGCGGAACGTGGTATCGGGAGCGCGGCCATCGGCGCCATCGCCGAGGACGAGAGCCTCTTCGGGACGGGCCTCATCATGACGGTCCTGCCCGAGACGCTCGTCATCCTCGCGCTGGTGCTCGTGTTCGTCGTCTAAACGCACCCCTTTCCCTCTTCATCAATGAGTTTGGACACGGTAGTTGAGGATATTCGAAACGAAGCCCGCGAGCGCGCAGAAGAAATTCGTGCGGAGGGCGAAGAGCGCGCAGAGCAGATCGTCGCCGACGCCGAGGCCGACGCCGAGGAGACGCTCGCGGAGCAAGAGCGGCGGACCGAACAGAGCATCGCCCAGGAGTGCGAGCAGCGCCTCTCCAGCGCGAAGCTGGAGGCCAAGCAGAAGCGCCTCGAAGCCCGCCGCGACGTGCTGCAGGACGTCCGCTCGCAGGTCGAAGACCGAATCGTGAACCTGGAGGGCGACCGCCGCAAGGAGCTGACCCAGGAACTGCTCGACGCCGCGTCCGAGGAGTTCGAGGACAGCGACACCGTCCGGGTCTACGGTCGGCCCGAGGACGACGAGTTGTTGACCGACGTGGTGACCGACTACGACGGCTACGAGTACGCCGGTGAGTACGACTGCCTGGGCGGCGTCGTCGTCGAGAGCGACCAGTCGCGCCTCCGCGTGAACAACACGTTCGATTCGGTGCTGGAAGCCGTCTGGGAGGACAACCTCCAAGACATCAGCAACCGTCTCTTCGAGCAATGAACGCCCAGAAAACCGAAGGCTCGTCGAACTACGAGTACGTCACCGCGCGGGTCCGACACCGGCGGGCGTCGCTGTTCGACGAGGAGGACTACCGGAAGCTCCTCCGCATGGGGCCGGGAGAGATCGCCCGGTACATGGAGGAGACCGAGTACGAGGAGGAGGTGAACGCGCTCGGCTCGCGATACGAGGGCGTCGACCTCGTCGAGTACGCGCTCAACCGCAACCTCGCGAAGAACTTCGACGACCTGCTCCGGTGGTCCGAGGGCCAACTGTACGAACTCATCGCCCGGTACCTCCGGAAGTTCGACGCCTGGAACGTCAAGACCATCGTTCGCGGCCTCTACTCCGACGCGCCGCGAGACACCATCTCCTCCGACCTCACCCGCGCGGGCGAGTTCGACGACGAGTTCCTCGACCGGCTTCTCGACGCAGGAAGCATCGAGGAACTCGTCGAACTGCTCGACCGTACGCGCTACGGCGACGCGCTCGAAGACGCCTACGCCGACTACGAGGAGACGGGGACGCTCGTTCCCTTGGAGAACGCGGTCGACCGCGTCTACTACGAGGGCCTGATAGAGGGCGTCACCGAGACGAGCAACCGCGCGACCCAACTGTACGTCGAGTTCCTGCAGGCCGAAATCGACTTCCGGAACGTCCGGAACGCGCTGCGCATCGCCCGAAGCGGGGCCGACATCGACCCGGCCGACTACTTCATCGAGGGCGGACAGTTGTTCCGACGCAACGAACTGTCCCAACTCGCGACGAACGTCGACGAACTCGCGACGTTCATCCGCGACAGCACCTACGGCGACGAACTGTCGGAGGCGCTCGACCAACTCGAGCGCTCCGACAGTCTCATCGGTTTCGAGCACGCACTAGAAGCTGCACTGTTGGAGTACTCGGACCACCTCTCGCACGTGTTTCCGCTGTCGGTCTGTCCGGTGCTGGCGTACATCCTCGCCAAGGAGCGCGAGGTCGACAACATCCGCGCCATCGCCCGCGGCCGCGAGGCCGGCCTGGGCGAGGACCAGATCGAGGACGAACTGGTGATACTATGAGTCAGGAGATAGCGGTCGTCGGCAGTCCCGAGTTCACCACCGGGTTCCGACTCGCCGGCGTCCGGAAGTTCGAGAACGTCCCGGACGACGACAAGGACGCCGAACTCGACGACGCCGTGACCCGCGTTCTCGACGACGACGACGTCGGCATCGTGGTGATGCACGACGAGGACCTGGACCACCTCTCGCGGAAGGTCCGCAACGACGTCGAGACGAGCGTCGAACCGACGATGGTTTCCATCGGCGGCGGCGCGGGCAGCGGCGGAATGCGCGAGAAGATCAAGCGCGCAATCGGTATCGACCTTATGGACGAAGACGAACAAGGTGACAACGAATGAGCCAAGCAACCGAATCCGACACCGTCCGTGAGGACGGCGTCATCGAGAGCGTAAGTGGACCGGTCGTGACCGCCACTGACCTCGACGCCCGGATGAACGACGTCGTGTACGTCGGCGAGGAAGGGCTGATGGGCGAGGTCATCGAGATCGAGGGTAACCTGACGACGATTCAGGTGTACGAGGAGACGTCGAACGTCGCGCCCGGCGAACCGGTCGAGAACACCGGCGACCCGCTGTCGGTCGACCTCGGCCCGGGTATGATGGACTCCATCTACGACGGCGTCCAGCGCCCGCTCGCGGTCCTCGAAGAGAAGATGGGCGCGTTCCTCGACCGCGGGGTCGACGCGCCCGGTATCGACCTGGAGCGGACGTGGGAGTTCACCCCGACCGTCGAGGAAGGCGACCACGTCGAACCCGGCGACATCGTCGGCACGGTGCCGGAGACCGAGAGCATCGAGCACAAGGTGATGGTGCCGCCGGACTACGAGGGCGGCGAGGTCGTCACCATCGAGAGCGGCAACTTCACCGTCGAGGAGACGGTCGTCGCGCTCGACAACGGCGAGACGATTCAGATGCGCCAGGAGTGGCCGGTCCGCGAGGCCCGCCCCGCCAAGGAGAAGGAGACCCCGCGCACGCCGCTGGTCTCCGGCCAGCGCATCCTCGACGGCCTGTTCCCCATCGCGAAGGGCGGCACGGCCGCGATTCCCGGGCCGTTCGGCTCGGGCAAGACAGTCACCCAGCACCAGCTCGCGAAGTGGGCCGACGCGGACATCGTCGTCTACGTCGGCTGCGGCGAGCGCGGGAACGAGATGACGGAAGTCATCGAGGACTTCCCGGAACTCGAGGACCCGGTCAGCGGCAAGCCGCTGATGTCCCGGACCTGCCTCATCGCCAACACGTCGAATATGCCCGTCGCGGCGCGCGAATCCTGCGTGTACACGGGTATCACCATCGCGGAGTACTACCGCGACATGGGGTACGACGTCGCGCTGATGGCCGACTCCACCTCGCGGTGGGCCGAGGCCATGCGCGAGATCTCCTCCCGTCTGGAGGAGATGCCCGGCGAAGAGGGCTATCCCGCGTACCTGGCCGCGCGCCTCTCGGAGTTCTACGAGCGCGCCGGCAAGTTCCAGAACATCAACGACACCGAAGGCTCGGTGTCTGTCATCGGCGCGGTGTCGCCGCCCGGCGGCGACTTCTCCGAGCCGGTCACCCAGAACACGCTCCGTATCGTGAAGTGCTTCTGGGCGCTGGACGCCGACCTCGCGGAACGTCGGCACTTCCCGTCGATCAACTGGGACGAGTCCTACTCGCTGTACAAGGACCAGCTCGACCCGTGGTACGAGCAGAACGTCGCCGAGGACTTCCCCGAGCGGCGCCAGTGGGCGACCGACGTGCTCGACGAGGAGGGCGAACTCCAGGAGATCGTCCAGCTCGTCGGCAAGGACGCCCTGCCCGACGACCAGCAGCTGACGCTCGAAGTCGCTCGCTACCTTCGGGAGTCGTGGCTCCAGCAGAACGCGTTCCACGACGTCGACACCTTCTGCTCGCCGGAGAAGACCTACGCGATGCTCGGCGCCATCGAGACGTTCAACGACGAGGCGTTCCGCGCGCTCGAAGCCGGCGTTCCGGTCGAGGAGATCGTCGGCATCGAGGCCGCCCCGCGGCTCAACCGCATGGGCGTGATGGAGGACTGGGAGGAGTCCATCCCCGAACTCGAACAGTCCATCGAAGACCAGCTCAGGGAGAAATACTAACGATGAAAGAGTACCAGACAATCACCGAAATCAGCGGTCCGCTGGTGTTCGCCGAGGTAGACGAACCCATCGGCTACGACGAAATCGTCGAGATCGAGACGCCCCAGGGCGAAACCCTGCGCGGGCAGGTGCTCGAATCCAGCGACGGTCTCGTCTCGATTCAGGTGTTCGAGGGAACCGAAGGCATCGACCGGAACGCGTCGGTGCGGTTCCTCGGCGAGACCATGAAGATGCCCGTCACCGAGGATCTCCTCGGTCGGGTTCTCGACGGCTCGGGCCAGCCCATTGACGGCGGCCCCGAGATCGTCCCGGACGAGCGCCACGACATCGTCGGCGCGGCCATCAACCCCTACGCTCGGGAGTACCCCGAGGAGTTCATCCAGACTGGCGTCTCCGCCATCGACGGCATGAACACGCTGGTCCGCGGTCAGAAGCTTCCGATCTTCTCCGGGTCGGGACTGCCGCACAACGAACTCGCGCTGCAGGTCGCCCGCCAGGCGACCGTGCCGGAGGAGGAAGAAGCGGGCGAGGACGACGAGAGCTCCGAGTTCGCGGTCATCTTCGGCGCGATGGGTATCACGGCCGAAGAGGCCAACGAGTTCATGCAGGACTTCGAGCGCACCGGCGCGCTCGAACGCTCGGTCGTCTTCATGAACCTCGCGGACGACCCCGCGGTCGAGCGGACGGTCACGCCCCGGATGGCGCTGACCACCGCCGAGTACCTCGCGTTCGACAAGGGCTACCACGTGCTGGTCATCCTGACGGACATGACCAACTACTGCGAGGCGCTTCGCGAGATCGGCGCCGCGCGTGAAGAAGTGCCCGGTCGCCGTGGGTACCCGGGTTACATGTACACCGACCTGGCCCAGCTCTACGAGCGGGCGGGCCGCATCGAGGGTCGGGAAGGGTCGGTCACCCAGATTCCCATCCTCACGATGCCGGGTGACGACGACACGCACCCGATTCCGGACCTCACCGGCTACATCACCGAGGGCCAGATCGTCGCCGACCGCGACCTCAACAGCCAGGGCATCGAACCGCCCATCAACGTGCTGCCGAGCCTCTCGCGGCTGATGGACGACGGTATCGGCGAGGGCTTCACCCGCGAGGACCACGCCGACGTCTCCGACCAGATGTACGCGGCGTACGCCGAGGGTGAAGACCTCCGCGACCTCGTGAACATCGTCGGCCGCGAGGCGCTCTCCGAGCGCGACAACAAGTACCTCGACTTCGCCGACCGATTCGAGGAGGAGTTCGTCGACCAGGGCTTCGAAACCGACCGCTCCATCGAAGAGACGCTCGACATCGGCTGGGACCTCCTCGGCATGCTGCCCAAGGAGGAACTCAACCGCGTCGACGAGGACTTCATCGAGAAGTACTACCCCGAAGGCGAGACCGAGACGGCCGAGGAAGTCGCGGCCGACTGACGGTCGTTCGTCCTTCCGCTTTCTACTCGCTTTCTACTCACTTTCCTCCCGACACCAGCGGTCGCGCCGCTCGAAACGGCTCGTTTCCCGCGCTCTCGCCGCCGCCGACTGTAAAAGGTTAACCCCTTCGAGCCACAAACTCCCGACAACATGGCCAAGGACGTCAAACCGACTCGGAAGAATCTGATGCAGATAGAGGACCGCATCGAACTCTCCGAGCGGGGTCACGACACGCTCGAGAAGAAGCGTGACGGCCTCATCATGGAGTTCATGGACATCCTCGACCAGGCCCAGGACGTGCGCTCGGACCTGGAAGCCGACTACGACCGCGCCCAGGAAACCATCAACATGGCCCGCGCGATGGAGGGCGACGTGGCGGTCCGCGGGGCTGCGGCCGCGCTGAAAGAGCACCCCGAGATCACCACCGAATCGAAGAACATCATGGGCGTCGTCGTGCCCCAGATCGAGTCGAGCAAGGTCAAGAAGGACCTCGACGAGCGAGGCTACGGCGTCCTCGGGACGAGCGCCCGCATCGACGAGGCCGCGGAAGCCTACGAGGAACTGCTGGAGAGCATCATCCTCGCCGCGGAGGTCGAAACCGCGATGAAGAAGATGCTCACCGAGATCGAGACGACCAAGCGCCGCGTCAACGCCCTAGAGTTCAAACTCCTGCCCGAACTCAACGAGAACAAGGAGTACATCGAGCAGAAACTCGAAGAGCAGGAGCGCGAGGAGATGTTCCGGCTGAAGAAGATCAAGGCCAAGAAGGAAGAGGAGGAGAAAGAGGAGCGCGAGGCCGCCGCCACCGAGGCCGCCGAGAGCGAGGAAGTCGTCACGGCCGACGACTGATTCGCGCTCTCTCTCGTTCGTCGGATTCGCATCTCGAAGCCGCGTCTGCGCCACTGTTTCTCTCGCACCGTCGGCGACCATCGTCGACCGGTGATTCTATTTCGGGTCGAGCGGCCCTGCCGGCATCCTCACCGCCCGACGGTAGCGACGGCGACGCTTCCGTTCGGGGTGACGTAAACGAGTAGCTCCTGGGACGGCGGTTCGCCGACGGTCCAGTTTCGAGTCTTCGTCTCCCCTCGCTCCGGTTCGACTTCGACGCGGTAGGTCCCTCGTCGCACCGCGTCGTCGGTTTCCACGACGCCTCCAGCCGGCGGTACGGAGTAGTTCGTAGTTGTAGACGGGACTGCGGACGAATCGATACTCGCGATACGTATCGTCACGTTCGCGGTTTCCGAGGCGAAGTTGTAAGCCCGAAGCGATGCCGAGCCGTTTCGGGTGGAGGCGTTTCCGTCGGCGGGCGAGTCGGGAACGATATCGCGACCGAGTCTCCGATAGCCGGAGCTACCGAATCGACCGATACGCTCGGTCGCAGTGTCGTTCACGAAGTACGCCGTCACCATGTGGGGGAGATCGAGGACGGAGTTTCCGCGGTCGACGGACGCCTCGCACGTGACGAGGCCGTAGAAGCCCCGTTCGGTACGGACGTCCATCGTCGCGTCGCAGAAGACGCTCGTCTCTGCGCCCGGTTCGTCTATCTCGTCCATCAGGTACGCCTCTTCGTACTCGGTTACGTACTTCGCGACCGATTCGTTCGTTAGCGTCGACGGCTTGGTCGGATACGTCGTCTCCGCCGACGGTGTGAGAAACAGTGCGTAAGCGGCACTTCCGCCGCCTACCAGCAGGACGACGATTCCGATACAGACCGGGACGGCCCACCGCTGACGGAAGTCCGCTTTCATACTATCGCATCCGATTCCTAACAAAAGAACGTTGTGACGGTTGCGGCCCAAATCACGACTCCGAATCCGTCCGACACCGTCGGAACCTACTCCCGTCCTGCCACGACCCCGTCCTGTAACTACCGCCGTCCCACAACCACGTTTTTCTCGCTGGTGCTCGACCTTCCGGTATGACCTGCTCCGAATGCGGCGGCGAGCGACTGCCGTTCGCCGTTCCCGAAGCGCTCCGGGAGTACCTCCGTGGCGACTCCCCGCACGTCGCGCTCTGTACGCGCTGTCTCACCCTCGACCCGGTCGGGGACGCACCGGCCGAACTCCCCGACTTCACGACCATCAGCGACGCCTTCCCGGCCGACCGCGAGGCGGCCGCGGCGCTCGCGCTCGCGGTCGGCCTGCTGGCCGACTCGCTCGCGCTCCACCGGAGCGAGATAGAGGCACTGCTCGAACGCGTCGAGCGTGCGGGCACC
This sequence comes from Halorussus vallis, assembly GCF_024138165.1. NCBI lineage: Archaea > Methanobacteriati > Methanobacteriota > Halobacteria > Halobacteriales > Haladaptataceae > Halorussus > Halorussus vallis. The sequence goes on from NZ_CP100000.1 coordinate 2,544,864, forward strand.
GACCCCCTACTGGCCATCGACCGCCTCGCGGGTGACCCGGGGCTGGACCCCGCCTTCGACTGGGACCGTCGCCAACCGCAACTCGAACAGTTGCTGTACGAATAGTCCCACACCTCTCACCCGAACCCCGACGGTCGCGGTGTCTTTTTGCGACCGTCGTTCGTATCCCGAGACGTGACCGACGTTCCGTGGGACTACGACGCCTTCCTCGACGATCTCGTCGCGTGGGCCGAACGGCGCGAGGACGTGCTGGCCGCGGTCGTCCTGGGTTCGCGCGCTCGGGACGCCGACCGCCCCGCCGACGAGTGGTCGGACCTCGACTGCCTGCTCGTGACGACCGACCCGGACGGCTACCTCGCCGACGCCGACTGGCTGGCTGACCTGGGTGACGCCTGGCTCACCTTCCGGGAATCGACCGCGACCGGCGACCTGACCGAGCGCCGGGCGCTGTTCGCACCGGGCCTCGACGTCGACTTCGTGCCGGTGTCGGCCGACTCCCTCGAAGCGGTCGCGGCCGCGGGGAGCGACGTGCTGGCTCGCGGCTACCGCGTCGTCTACGACGAGACGGACGTCCGGACCGCACTCGCCGACGCGGTCGCGGCGTCGCAGACCTGCGACGCCGCGACCGACAATTTCTCGGACGATGGCGCCGCGACCGAGAAACGCGAGGCGTACCCCCTGCCCTCCGCCGAGGAGTTCCGCGAACGCCGAGCCGACTGCTGGTACCACGCGGTCTGGACCGCCAAGAAGCTCCGGCGCGGCGAAGTCTGGACCGCGAAGAGCTGTCTCGACGGCTACCTGAAGCGGGAGTGTCTCCTCCCGATGCTGGGCTGGCACACCCGCGCCCGTCACGGCCGCGAGCCGTGGTACGAGGGCCGATTCCTGGAGGAGTGGGCCGACGACCGCGCGCTCGCGGACCTCCGAGGAACGTTCGCCGACTACGACGCCGAGGATTGCTGGCGGGCGCTGTTCGAGACGACCGACTGCTTCGAGTGGGTCGCCGACGAGGTGGCCGACGAACTTGGTTACGACCCCGACCTGCGTGGCGAACGGCGCTCCCGGGACCTCCTCGCCGAACTCTACGACGGCCGAGAATAGCGGATGAACGCTTCCTACTGTCTGATGGCGAGGTCCGGGCCCTTGTCCATCGCCGCGAACCCGACCACCAGCGACTGCTGGCGTCCCGAGTCGCTCTGAAGCCGCGCGGTGAGCGTGTGGTCCGACCCCTTCTGCGAGGGCGACCCCGGTGAGAGGCCGAGTTTGGGCCGCGCGCCCCGCGGCCCGACCAGGAAGTTCACCCGGTCGAGTTCCCGCGAGTAGAACAACTGAAAGAGCGTCGGTTCGCCGTCGTCGAGCGAGGCGCCTTTGTGCGTCCTGACCTCGCCGCTCCCTCCCTGCCGGACGCCGCGGACCTCGCCGTCGTCGATGCGGTAGCCGACGTAGTTGCTCTCGGGGTCGCCCCAGAGGAGTTCGACCGTGGCGTTCTGGACCGCTCGCGGGTGGACGTAACACCGCCAGACGCAGTTGGTCCAGCCGGCCGTCATCGGTTCGCTGGCGGCGTCGAACCCCCGGAGCTTCCGGAGGACCGCTCTCCCGCCGGAGCCGTCCACCGTCAGCTTCGCGCCGCGTTCGCCGAGTTCGACGCTTCCCCCGCCGGACGTCTCGGTGCCGAACCCGGCGATGGAGTCGAAGTGGGTCCGCCACCGGAGTCGCTTCCGGGCCGGCCGGAGGAACTCGTCCTCGGCGAACTGGGGCGTCCGCGCCCGTCCGTTGACCACGAACGTCTCGCGGGTGTCCGTGTCCGAGTAGGGCGCTTCCAGTCGGAGGTTGCCGTCGGGAAAGAGGTAGAGCTTCCCGTAGGGCGTGTAGTCGGCGTCCCACCGGAGGCGGTGGATCCACGGGACGAAGAAGTGCCGGAGGCCGTACCGGCGCTGTTCGCGCATCTGGTCGAAGAAGGCGGGCTGGTTCTTCTCGCTCGGCGGCGAACTGCTGTCGTGGTGGCAGTGGCCGAAGATGCAACACACCACGTTGTCGTACCGGCTGAGAAGTCGTCCGACCTTGTCCTCGTTCTCGGCGTGGTCGTACTCCTGGCCGGTGCCGGCCGACAGCGGCAGGTGCGAGAGCACGACGACGGGCTTGCGCGTGGTCCGAAGCTCCCGGCGCAACCACTCGATCTGCTTCGGGAGGAACTTCGTGCGGACGTGGTCCGCCTCCGAGTAGCCGTTGTTCAACACGAGTATCTTCGCGACCGAGGCGTCGACGGCGTACCACGTCTCCTCGTGCTTCGAGATTCCCCAGGGCTCGTAGCTCCACTTTGTCCCCCACTCGGCGGCGTGCTGGTACTCGTGGTTGCCCCACACCATGTGGGTCGGGACCGAGAGGTCGTCTTCGATCAGGTGGCGGAGTTCGCGTATCTTCGCCCGCGAGCGCCGGCGGTTTCCCCACGCGGGCATCATGTCCCCCAGGAAGAACACCCGGTCGGGTCCCCACTCGTTCATCTCCGAAACGAACCGTTTCAGCTTCCGCTTGGTCCGCTCGGGTCCCACCGTGCCGAGACCAGGCGCATCGCCGGGATAGTGAGGGTCGGCGAGTAGACCGACTTTGACGGGTTCGACCGATAGCGACTCGGCCCTGAGCGACCGGAAGTTGCCCTCGGGAATCGGGTGGTCGGTCGTTCCGAGCGGAATCGCCGTCCAGCCGTCGCCGCCCTTCCTGAACTCGAACAGCCCCTGGTCGGTCACGCCGACGGCGGGCCGGACCTCCGGGTCGGGGAGTTCGTCTTTGGTCGGCCGCCGGTAGAACTGTTCGAACGCATCTTCGAGTTCGGGCACGTCCGCGATGGCGTTCTCGTCGACGGACGCAACGCTGCCGCCGAGCACGGCCGAGGCGCCGAGCGCCGCGAGCAGTTGGCGCCGCGAGAGCTCAGTCACGTTGACCACCTCCGGAACGGAAAGGCCGGCGCAGCGCGTCGATTTCGGCAGGGCAGATAGAAGCTAGGCGAATCTCGGGGCGCGTGCCTGTCATCGGAACCTCTGGCACCGAGCCTCTCCTTTGTTATTCGCTCGCGGAATCGAATTCGCGACCCGACGGAGCCGTCTCCCCCGATTCAATCGCGGACTTCCGGCGCGCAACGTCGACTTCGAACCCGAAATCGGTCGTTGGTCCAACGCCTTCCTTCCGTGCGAATTTCGGAGCCACCTCCGGCAGGGCGCGGAGCGCCCGCACCAATCGCTGAAGATGCGCTGACGCCGGGTCGCGACACGTCGCGACCCGGCGTCAGCGCGTGTCCTTTTTTGGTCTTCTCGTGAGCGAAGTCGTTCGAAAGGCGAAGCCTTTCGTGATGTCATCAGAAATCGGAGATTTCTGATTGCAAGCGGGAGCAGCGCTCCCGCAATGACGAGAGAGCTTCGCTCTCTCGAACCACGAACGAGAGCTCGTGGGAGCGGAGCTCCCACGGTGCAAATTTTTTCGAGAAGTGGTGGCTGATTCGCCGTCGGCGAGTCAGCGACCCGCCGAAGAAAAAAGGTGGGTTCTTTAGACGCCCGTCGAGTACCGCAGAATGCCGGCGACGCCGCCGAACGCCGACAGCAACTGGTCGCCCTTCTCGAAGTCGGTGGAGATGAACTTCGTCTCGGTGCCGCGCTGCTCGGCGATGTTGATGAGGAACTCGATGGCGTCCTCGCGCTCGACCATCTCGGCCTCGGAGCCGTCTTCGCAGGTGTGGGTCGGCGTCTCCTGGCGGCGGTCGATGAACTCGAACTCCTCTTTGTCGCCGCACTCGTAGCTGACGACGTCCTTGCGGAGGTCCTCGGAGATGAGCAGGCGGTCGACCGACCCCATCACGAGGTTCTTCCGGGTCGGCTCGAAGCCGTAGGTCGCCTTGTTGCCCTCGTGGAGCTGTTTGAAGAACTCCTCCATCTCCCGCTTGTCCTTCATCACCTCGGCGTCGGCCAGCACGTCCTCGGCGTTGTCGACGAGGTCGTGGAGGCCCGACTCGTCGGTGTAGGCGACGTCGAACTTGCCCAGCACCTTCTGCTGAATCTCGTGGTGGAGGTAGTCGCCGTCGAGGAACTCGTCCTTGGTCGGCGAGGGGCCGCCGACGAGGATTCCGTCTATATTCCCGCGCTCGGGGACGAACAGGTCGTTGGCCATCTCGGCGACCTCCTGGTAGAAGTTGTCGATGGCTTCGAGGCGCAGGCGGGCGAAACGCTGGGCGGACTGGCCACCTTTGCGCTGCTTGCCCGGCACCAGCGAGGACGCTGACTTGACCGGTTCGACGCGCTTGCCCTTCAGCCAGCCGACGTTCGCCTCGCGGCGGTCGAGGACGATGAGGCCGTAGAGGCCCTTGTCGGCCATCATGTCCTCCAGCGGGCCGGTCAGGAAGTTCGAGTCGCAGTGGTAGCGGAACGACTGGATGGGCTCGGGCGGACTCTCCAGGGTCTTGGTGACCATCTCGGTCCGGCCGCCGCCCGAGTCGATGGCGCCGCTGAAGATGACCATGCCGTTGTCCGGCGGGAAGGTGTCGTAGTAGCGCAGGCGGTCCTTGATGGAAGTCAGCGCGTCCTGGACGTTGGTCCGGGTCTGCTTGGACTTGATGTTGCTCGCCTCGCTGTGCTCCTGGGTGACGTGGGCGACTACGTCGCTGATTTGTTTGTCTTCGGGGATGTAGATGGTGACGAGCTGGGTCCCGGAACCCTCGTACGAGTCGAGGTCCTCGATGACCTTCCGGAACTCGTACTTCTTCCTGTCGGACTGCCCGTCCTCGTCGTCGCTCATTACGGTTATCTAGCCGTCCCAGACGGTAAGTAACCTACGACCTTACGGCAGGGCGTGACAGGGTCGCGCTACCGAGCGACGAGGCGGTGCTCGCGGTACCGCGCGACGAGGAAGCGAACCGCCGGAACCGTCGGAGCGTGGGAAATCACAGCCGACCGACCGGACGCCGACCGGCGCGCGTCGGGGACGCCGCGTCGTTCCCGAACGAGCCGGACGAACGCGGGAATCTGTCGCTTTGAACGGACTAATTTTATATGTGTGTCATGGTTCGGTTGGGACAACGAGTATCATGTCCGACACGGTTTACGCGATATCGAGCGGGAAGGGAGGTGTCGGAAAGACGACGACCGCGGTCAATCTGGGTGCGATGCTGGCCGACCGTGGCCACCGGGTCGTCGTCGTCGACACCGACCTCGGAATGGCGAATCTCGCGGGCTTCCTCGACTTCGAGATAGACGAACCGACGCTCCACGAGGTGCTGGCCGGCGAGGCCGACCCCGAGGAGGGAATCTACGAGGCGCCGGGCGACATCGACGTGCTCCCGAGCGGGACCGACATCGAGGCGTTCGCCAAGTCGAACCCCGCGAACCTCCAGGGCGTCGTCGCCGACCTTCGCGAGACGTACGACTACGTGCTGCTGGACACCGGCGCGGGCGTCAGCTACGACACGCTGGTCCCGCTGGCGCTGGCCGACGCCGTCCTGCTGGTGGCGACGCCCGACGTGGCCTCGGTCCGGGACACCGCCAAGACCGGCGAACTGGCCGACCGCGTGGGCACCGAGGTGGCGGGTGCGGTGCTCACCCAGCGCAGCAGCGACATCCTGAACGCCGACGACGTCGAGGAGACGCTGGGCACCGACGTGCTCGCGGTCGTCCCCGACGACGAGGCGGTGCCGATGGGGGTCGACGCCGGGCGACCGCTGGCGGTGTTCGCGCCGAACGCGCCCGCCGGGGTGGCCTATCGAAAGCTGGCGGCGGTCGTCGTCGGCGACGCCGAACCCGAACCGGAACTGGAGGTGGCCGACTCCGCGGAGAGCCTGGACCGCGCGCACGAGGACGGAAGCATCTTCGGCGAACCGACCGACGCCGACGGGAGCGAGGCCGACGACGGGACCGCGACCGACGATGGCGAGGCCGCCCCGACCGACGAGACGGAGGACGAAGACGACCCTGCCATCGGTGCGGCCGGCGTCTCCGCGGACGACGAGTCGAACGACCCCCTCGGCGGCTCCGACGCCGCCCGCCAGGCCCGCGCCATCGTCGAGGACGCCCACGGCATCGGCGACGACGCCGAAGCCGACGCGGGCGAGGCGGCCGACGGGGAATCGGACGTGGACACCGACGCTCGGAGCGTCGACGACCTCCTCAGCCAGCACATCGACGACGACCGACTCGGCGGCGGCGGCGACCCGCTGAGCGCGGTCGAGGAGTCTATCGACGCGCCCGCCGGTGAGGACGCCCCCGACCTCGACTCCGGAGAGAGCGAGTCCGACCTCGCCGACGCGGACGGAGACGCGCGGGCGACGGAGGAACCGACCGACTGGAACTTGGAGGACCCTGACTCGGACGACCCTGAGCGGTCGGACGCAGAGCCCGACGAATCGGCCGACCTCGATTCGACGGGGGCGGAGTCGGCGGCTGACGCCGCCGACTCCGCCGAATCCACAGGCTCCGCCGACCCGCTCGCCGGGACGGACGACCCGCTGGCGGGCGACGAAACCCCGGACTCTCTGGAGGAGTCCGACGAGTCCGCGGACCCCCTGGCTGAGAGCGACTCGGTCGACCCGCTGGCCGAGGACGGCGACTCGGACGAAGCGTCCGAAACCGCCCGCGACGACCTCGCGGGCGCGGTCCCCTTCGAGCGCGAGGACCCCTCGGACGAACCCTGGGACGAGGCTGAACCGTCGGCCACCGGGGACGATTCGGCCGACGGCTCGGGGGCCGACGACCGGAGCCGGAAGGTGTCAAAGAAGGACGGTGATTCGGAGGAAGGGTCGGGCGTCCTCGGTCGCATCGGTTCGCTGTTCAAGTGAAACCGGTAACGACTAAGGACTAGACCGTCCCACGCACTAGTATGGCAGACGATAGTTCGGTTTCGCTCTGGTGGGTACTGCTGTTCGTGATACTGACTCTCGCCGTCGGAGCGGGTGCGGTCCTGTTCGTCGGCGGCAATCTGATCGTCCCGCCGGAGTTCGTCGCGCCGCTCTGGTGACGCTCGGCGCGTTCTCTCGGTTTCTCGCTCGAATCCGTTTCTTTCCCGTAGTCGGCGGTATCGTCGCCGTCGCTCCGCGTCCGTTTCGAACGATAGAGACGAGAGTCACGCGATGAATCGCGGGACGACCTACATCGAGCGCGGCGCGGCGACGCCCAGCACCTGCAGGGCGTTGCCGACCGCGTGCTTCGACGCCGCGACCAGCGCCAGGCGGGCGTCCCGGAGGTCGTCGTCCACGTCGTCCGAGAGCACCGGGCACTCTCGGTAAAAGGCGTTGAACGTCTCGGCGAACTCCCGGGTGTAGGTGGCGACCACGTGGGGTTCGAGGTCGGCGGCGGCCTCCTCGATGACGGCGGGGAAGCGAGCGATCACTTCGAGGAGTTCGCGCTCCGCGGGCGCCTCCAGTAGCGAGGCGTCGAAGTCCTGCGGGGTGGCCTCTCCCGGGGGGATGCCGGCCTCGTCCAGGATGCCGCAGGTCCGGGCGTGGACGTACTGGACGTAGGGGGCGCTCTGGGCCTCGAAATCGAGCGCGCGGTCCCACTCGAAGGTGATAGCCTTGGTCGGTTGCTTGGAGACGATGTCGTAGCGGACCGCGCCGATGCCGACCTGCTCGGCGATGCGCGCGACGTCCTCGTCGGTCAGGTCGTCGTCGCGGATGCGGTCGTCCAGGCGGTCTTCGACCTCCTGTCGGGCGCGCTCGATGGCCTCGTCGAGCAGGTCGTCCAGGTCGATGCCCGTCCCGGCGCGCGTGCTCATCTTGCCCTCCGGGAGGTTGACGTAGGAGTAGATGACCTGCCGGAGCTGGTCAGTGTCGTTACCGAGCAGTTCGAGCGTGGCGTTCATCTGGTCGGCCTGGAGCTTGTGGTCCTCGCCAAGCACGGTGACGGCGCGGTCGTACTCGTCGAACTTCCACTCGTGGTGGGCGAGGTCCCGGGTCGCGTAGAGGGTGGTGCCGTCCGACCGCAGGAAGACGAACTTCTTCTCGATGCCGAACTCCGAGAGGTCGAGTTGCCACGCCTCCTCCTCGTAGACGGACTCGTCGAGATTCTTGAGGCGGTCGACCACGTCGTCTGCCGACCCGTCGCGGAGGAATCGAGTCTCCTTGACGAACTCGTCGAACTCCGCGGGCAGGCGGTCGAGCGTCTCGCGCATCCCGCCGAGCACGGTGTCGACGACCTCCTGGACGCGCTCGTAGGTCGTCTCGTCGCCCTCCTCCAGGCCCTGCATGATGGCCTGAATCTCGGCTTCGGCCGCCTCGACCTCGTCGGGGTCGCCTTCCTCCAGGAACTCGTTGCCCTTGCGGTAGTAGCGCACGAGGCCGTAGTCGGCCTTCTCGCGCTCGGGTTCCGAATCGAGGTCGTCCTCGTCGAACGTCTCGTAGGCCCAGGTGAACACCGCCATCTGGCGGCCCGCGTCGTTGACGTAGTAGTGGCGGTCGACGTCGTGGCCCGCGAACGCCAGCACCCGCGCCACCGCGTCGCCGACGATGGGGTTGCGCGCTCGGCCGACGTGGACCGGTCCCGTGGGGTTCGCGGAGGTGTGTTCGACCACGACCGACTCGCCCGTCGGTTCGAGGTGGCCGAAGTCCGACGACTGGGCCGCCTCGACCGTCCCCTCGTAGTAGGCATCGCTCGGCAGGAAGTTGACGTACGGTCCCTGGGCCAGCGCGGCCTCGACGTAGTCGTAGTCACCGGCGTTGATCTCGCCGGCGATGTCGCTCGCGACCTCGGGCGGGGGCGCCCCGACCTCGCCGGCCAGCCGGAACGCCGCACTGGAGGCCAGTACGGCGTCCACGCCCTCCGGCGGCTCCTCGATGCCGAGGTCGTCCGTCGGCAGGTCGAGCGCGTCGAGCGCCGACCCGATGGCGGCCTCGACCTCGTCTCTGAACAGCAGGAACATATCCGCTCGTTCCGGGCGAGCGGGTATAGGAATTTCTTTCTCTCGACGCGTGCGCGGGGCGACTTCGGGACGCGATTCCGATACGGAACCGGGTTCGCACGTGAGCGGCGACGAACGACAGCATTTTACACCGATAATTCAAAATATCTAACACGAACACGGAACCGGACGCATGCTCACTCTACACGACATCGTCGCCGGCTACGGCCGACGGCGAGTGCTGGACGGACTCGATCTGCGCGCCGATTCGGGCTGTACCGTCGTTCTGGGGCCGAACGGTGCTGGCAAGACCACTCTCTTTCGCGTCGGGGCGGGAGTGCTCGAACCGACGCGGGGAACGGTGTCGATAGTTGGGGACGACCCCTTCGAGAACCCTGCGGTGAAACGGGACGTCGGGTACGTCCCCCACGTCCCATCGCTGACACCGAACCTCTCCGTCCGGGAGAACCTCCGGTTCTGGGGCCGCGTCGACGGTCTCGACCCGGTGTACGTCGGCGAACGGATCGATTCGCTGGCCCGCTCACTTGACTTCAGCGACCTGCTCTCGCGGGACGGGAGCGAGTTGAGTCGGGGGCAGTCCCAGCGGGTCGCCGTCGCGCGAGGGTTGCTCTCGGAACCGTCGCTGCTCTTCCTCGACGAACCGACCTCGGGACTCGACCCGTCGGCGCGGGGGAAACTACTCGCGTTGCTCCGGGACCTCGCCGCGTCCGACCGGACGCTCGTCTACACCACCCACAACCTCCACGAGGCCGACGAACTCGCCGACGATATCGCGCTCCTCCGCGACGGTGAAATCGTCGCCTCGGGTCCGAAAGACGAAGTCGTCGACCGGCGAGGCGCGCGCACGGTTCGGATGAAACTGTCGGCCGACGACGGAGCCTCGCACCTCCGCGCGCTAGGATACGACCCGGTCGACGACGGCGAATACGTTCGATTCGAACTCGATTCGGAGACGACGGTCACCGACCTCGTCGAACTGCTCGACGAGCGGGGCGTGACGGTCAGCGACGTGGAGACCGATGGGAGTCCGTTGCAGGGACTGTTCGAGGAGGTCGACTGACGGTGTTCGATTCGACTCCTTCGATTCGGCTCGCGAAGGCGCTGATACGGCGACAGTGTCGCGCCTCGGGCGCGAAGATGTTCGTCGCGCCGGTCGGGTTCGGCCTGCTGTTTCTAGTCGTGAACCTCGTCGCCGCCCAGTCGCCGAACCTCCTGACCGGACCGACGGAGCGAGCGATCCGTCGGTACGCTCGCCTCTACTTCGACGGCGTCGACGGCACCAGCGCGAGCGTCCTGGCGATGTTGCTCGTTCAGGGGCCGTACCTCCTGTCGATATTCGGCGCGCTCACGGGGCTTCGCGTCGGTCGAAAGTTCACCCGCCGGGAGGTCGAGAGCGGCCGGTTCGAACTGTTGCTGGCGTCGCCGTACGACCCGGACGAGGTCTTTCGCGGCCTCGTCGCGAGTTCGGCGATACTGACGCTGCTCCAGTTGCTCGCGCTCGCGGTGGTCGGACTCGGCGGCGTCCTGGTCGTCCTCCTCGCCCTCGGCGTCTCGTTCCGGACGCAAGTCGGCGAACTTGTCTACGCGTCGTTCCTGACGCCGATTCCGGCGGCGCTGTGGGCGGTGGTCGTCACGGTCGTCGTCGTCGCCCTGTTCTCGAACGAGCACAGGATCGTCGGCAACGTCGAGAACATCACGAACATCGTCGGTATCGCACCGGCGTTCGCGACGCTGTTGGTTCTGAACTTCGCACCGGGGGTGAACCTCCTGCAGGTGACGTTCGCGACGCTCGGAGTGAGTCTCGCCGGAACGGTCGTCGGATCGTGGGCCGTGGACCGGTGGTTCACGGTCGAGGGGGCCCTGTCGCAGTAGCGGGCGAGTCGCTCGCGTCCGACGACGCGTCCGGCCGGTTCCCGAGAACGAGCGTCGCCGGGACGTGTCACACGGTTCGGGCTTTCACCAGCATTCCGACGATGAGGACCACGACCACGACTTCGTACGCCGTGCTAAGGGCGTCACCGGCGAGCCCCTGCGCGAGCACGACGCCGTAGGCGAACGTGAGCACGCTGATGAGAACGAGCGTCCCGCCGACGAGTTCGGCCAGACGCTCCTGGTCGCTGACCATCTCGGGGTTGATGCCGGCTATCAACTCGGTCATCTGCCGATATCGAATCAGGTATCCCAACACGAGCATGACGACGCCGAGTCCGAACGTCGCCGTCGGGAAGGAATCCCCGAAAAATTGGAGCGGTACGACGTTCCGCAGCCGCGCCGTCGAGTCGGAGTACAGCGTTCTCATCGTCGGACTCCTCGGCGGTGACGCCGTCTGGGCTGTCGGTTCGAACTGCCGGACGAGTGGTCGCGAGCGTCGGCGGGGAGTCGGCGACGCGACCGGCGTTGCCGTCTCCGATTCTCCTCATACATGTTTTCGTTCTAACTTCTTTCCAACGGTGGTATTTAATTCGACCTATGGGGCGCGCCCGTATCCGTAGCGCGACGGTACCGCACGGCGGTCGCGAATCTGCGACGGTGTCTCTCCGCTCGGACCCGGCGATTAACTGCCTCGCCGACGAAGCGCGCGCATGGGAGAGACGGTTCTCGTCACCGGCTGTTCGACCGGCATCGGCCGCGCGACCGCGCTCGAATTCCTCGAAGATGGCTGGGAGGTGTACGCCACCGCCCGGAATCCCGCGGACATCGAGGATCTCGGTGAGAAGGGATGCAACGTCGCCACCCTCGACGTGACCGAGGCCGACGATGTCGAGCGGGTCGTCGACCGTATCTTCGACGACGAGGGTCGCCTCGACTGCCTGGTCAACAACGCGGGCTACGGCCAGTTCGGACCGGTCGAGGACGTGCCGATGGAGAAGGTGATCGAGCAGTTCGAGGTGAACACGTTCGGCCCGCTCCGGCTGATTCGGGCCGCGCTCCCGCGAATGCGCGAACGCGGCCGTGGCACCGTCGTCAACGTCACGGCCGGGGTCGGCGGCCTGACCGTGCCCGGACTCGGCGTCTACACCGGTTCGAAGTTCGCGCTCGAATCCGCGACCGACGCGCTTCGCCAGGAACTGTCGCCGTTCGGCGTCGACGCGGTGCTAGTCGAACCCGGCATCGTGGCGACCGACTTCTACGACCGCGCGCTCGCCGAACTCGCCGCACTCGACCACTCAGCGGCCTACGACGACCTCTACCGGGTGCTCGACGATATCGGCGCGGTCGAGGCGGGCGGCCCCGGCATCAACCGACCGGAGCAGGTGGCCCGGACCATCGTGCGGGCCGCGAGCGCCGACGACCCCGACCCCGTGTATCGGGTGGGTCCGAGCGCGACGCTCGGCACCTACGCCGGCAGCGTCGTCCGGGGCCGGACGCGCGATAAGGCGTCTCGGCTGGGCGTGAAACTGGCGTCCCGCGAGTCGGTCCAGCGCCTCCTTCGGCGGCGGGCCCAGGACGCCCGGCGGTGACGCCGAGCGACCTCGCGACCGCAGAGGGAAGCGCGAACGACGGGCGACCCGCGTGGCTCGACGCCGACCGCTACCCCTTCGAATCCCGCTGGGCCGACCTCCCGGCGGGCCGACTCCACTACCTCGACGAGGGCGAGGGCCGGCCGGTGGTCCTGCTCCACGGCAACCCCACGTGGTCGTTCCTCTACCGCCGCCTCGTCGCGGAGCTATCGGCCGACTACCGGTGTCTCGCGCCCGACCTGCTCGGGTTCGGGTTGTCGGAGAAGCCCCCGACGTTCTCGCACCGCCCAGCGGCCCACGCCCGCGTCCTCCGGCGGTTCCTCGACTCGCTCGACCTCGACGGCGCGGTGGTGGCGGGCCACGACTGGGGCGGCCCGCTGGGGTTCGACTACGCCACCCGCCGCCCGGACAGGGTCGCGGGCTTCGTCACGATGAACACGTGGGCGTGGCCGCGGGACCGACTCCGCGACCGCGTGGTCGCCCGAACCGTCGCCGGCCGTCCCGGGCGAGCGCTCGTCGGCAGGTACAACGCCTTCGCGCGGGTCGCGCTCGCGCCCGCAATGGTCCGGCACGGGCGGTCGGCCCGGTCGGTCTATCGCCAGTACGCCGCGCCGCTGGCCGACCCCGTCGCCCGGCGGGGCACGTGGACGCTCGCCGGGGCGGTGGTTGACTCCCGAGCGTGGCTCGAACGACTCTGGGACCGCCGGGCGGCGCTCGCGGGGACGCCGGTCGCGCTCCTGTGGGGCCGGCGCGACCCGATGCACGCGTCGCTGATTCGGCGGTGGCGGGCGGCGTTCCCCGACGCTTCCTCGGTCGTCTACGACGACGTCGGTCACTTCGTGCCCGAGGAGGCGGAACCGAGGCTCGCGGCGGCGTTTCGGCAGTTTTTGAATCGAGTGTGAGCGACTCGGTGGTTCACGCCCGGTCGGAAGTCGCCCACCGGACCGCGTCGGCGAACTTCAGCGCCGAATCGTAGCGGTCGTCGGGGTCGGACGCGAGCGCCCGAGAGAGTACCGCGACGAGTTCGTCGGGAAGACCTGCCTTCGGGTCCTTCACGGCATCACCGGTCGGCGAGACGCCGCCCGCGGGCGGCGTCTCGCCGACGAGCACGTCGAACGCGAGCGCCCCGAGCCGGTAGACGTCGGCGAGCGCGGAATCGGAATCTCCCTCGGGCAGAACGTATCCCGCCGGCGGGTCCCGGAGCGCGGCGGCGAGTCGCCAGTCGGCGACTCGCGCGGCACCGCCGGTGAACAGGACGTTTCCGGGCACGAGACGGCCGTGGGTGACCTCTTCGCGGCGGACGAGATGGACGATTTCGGCGACGTCGGCGACGACGCGACCGATCTCCGTTAGGGGCAGTTTGCCAGCGCGGTCGGCGAGACTTCCGCCGGCCGCCCACTCGGCCGCCACCCAGGGCCGGGGTTCGGTTCCCCACTGCCGCACTTCGAGGACGCCCTCGCAGTCGAGGCCCGCCCACGCCTCGACCGCCGCCGCGAACGCCTCGGGCGCGAGCACGTCGGGCGCGAGGCGGGCGAGCGCGACGCGCCCGCCCGCCGGCGTGCGCGCCCGGAAGAGTTCCTTTTTCGGGCTCTCGGCGACGAGCGTCTCACGCTCGAAGTCGGCGAACGCGGTCGGTTCGGGCGGCGGGGCGTTCGCCCGTTTCCGCCGGCGGTACGCGGCCGCGAGCGCACCGCCGGCGAGCAGACCGCCCGCGGCGACGCCGAACGGGCCGGTGGCGACCCTGGCGGCGTCGTACAACGGCGTCGGACCGTCGGGACCCGAGACGGCGTAGACGGTGCCCGACTCGGTGCCGAAGTAGGCGATGCCATTGCGGACCTCCGGGGGCCACGTCGACTCGCCCGAGTAGGGAAAGCGCCACCGCAGGCGGCCGCTCCGGGCGTCCAACCCGTAGAGGGCGTCCGTTCTGCTGTCGACGAAGACGGTGCCATCGTCGACTCCCGCGACGACGGCGGCGGCGTCCGTTCTGGTGTCGAACGTCCAGCACCTCGTCCCGTCGGTGGTCGAGACGGCGTGGACTCCGCCGGCCGCGCCGACGTACATCGTCTCGTCGGCGAACCGCGGCCAGTTCGCGACCGCCTCGCCCGCGTCGTACCGCCAGCGTACGGTGCCGGACGCGGCGGAGCGGGCCCGCAGGACCGAACCGTCGGCGATGTAGACGGTCGACTTCCGCACGGTGCCGGGGAATCCGGTCGGGGCGGCGTTCGTCGCGACCGTCCACCGCGGACTCCCGTCGTCGGCGTCGAACGCCGCCAGGACGCTCTCGCTGGAATTCCACGCGAAGGCGACGCCGTCGGACGTGCCGGCCGCGAGGACGTACGGGCCGTCGTCGCCGGACGCTTCGAGCGCGGTCCGCCACCGGACCTCGCCTCCGGCGGCGTCGAGGGCGTAGAACCCGCCTCGAATCGTCCCGACGTAGAGCGTCCCCTCGTGGAATTGCGACGAGAGCCAGACGGGGCCGTCGGGTTCGAACCGCCAGCGTTCGGTTCCGTCCTCGGCGTCGAGCGCGGTGAGGCCGTTCTCGCTCAGGAACACCGTCTCGGCGGTCGCCAGCGAGACGTCGACGTGCCGGCGACCGTCGTCGTCGCCGTACCGCCAGCGGACGCTCCCGTCGGCGGCATCGATGGCGGCGAGGCCCCGCCGAGTCTCGACGTAGAGCGTCTCTGTGGCGCCGTCGGTTTCGGCGGCGTACGTCTCGACGAGGGATTCGGGGTCGCCGGAATCGACCTCGAATCGCCAGCGCTCGGCGCCGTCGGGTCCGAGCGCGCGGACGCCGCCGGGAGTCCTGACGTAGAGTCGGTCGCGGGCGCTGAACCGGGAGACGGCCGCCGGGCCGTCGCCGGTCCCGACAGACCACTCCACCGACCCGCGCGGTGCAAGCAGGTGGTCGGGCACCGCGTCGGTCGCGTTGGTCCACGAGAAATCCCCGACGCCGACACCCCCGACTGCCGCGCCGGCGAGGAACTCGCGTCGGGTCGGAGACCACTGCATCGCTTCGGTCGTCTCGGCCGCCCTACATGTGTCTTTCTCAGCGCCGCGCATCAAAGTTCGAACCGGCGGAACTTACGGCACCACGGAGCGAGCGCTCCCTCGTCGGAAACAGACGTCGAGAAGACGGAGGGTGCGGAATCGGTCGAGTCGACGCTCCGCCCGTCGTGGCTGGTCGGTTTCGCGATTCCCGTCGTCGCGTTCGTCGTCATCTCGGGCGCGGTTCTGCGCGAGATTCGGGAGTGCGTACCGACGTGGGAACGTTCCCCGAACTCTCCGAATTCGCCCGGAAAATCGGACGAACGAAGGGTTCCACCGCGAGGACGCGGCACGAACGACGACTCCGAGGGGGCCGAACGAACGCCGCGACTCCGAAACTCAGTCCGCGTCCGAACCGAACACCCGCGGCATCGCGACCGCGGTGCGTTCCGAGAGCGCGTAGGCGGCCACGGCGAGCGCGACGACGCCCACGGCGAGGAGGGGAAGCGGCGACACGCCGTAGCCGCTGGCGAGGAACAGTCCGGTCGCGACCACTCCGCAGAGGACGGCGTACGGAATCTGCGTGTTCACGTGGTCGACGTGGTCGGCGCCGGCGAACATCGACGACAGCACCGTCGTGTCGCTGATTGGCGAGCAGTGGTCGCCGAACAGCGACCCGGTGAGGATGGCGCCGATGGCCGCCGGGAGCGGTGCCCCGAGGTTGAACGCCAGGGGGACGGCCACGGGGAACATGATGCCCATCGTCCCCCACGAGGTGCCGATACTGAACGAGATGATGGCCGCCGCGAGGAAGACGACCGCGGGGAGGAGTTCGGCGGTGATGACGCCCTGCGCCACCGAAACGACGAAGGGGCCCACGTTGAGCGCCTCGCTCACGGAGCCGATGGTCCACGCCAGCGAGAGGACGGCGACCGGGAACATCACCATCTTGAACCCCTCGAAGATGGAGTCGCTGATGGCCTCCAGTTCGACCCGGGCGTGTCCGACGAGGATGGCGAGCAGCAGGGCGCAGGCCGAGAAGACGCCCCAGAGGATGGCGTCGGCGGTCGCCGCGTCCTTGAGCGCCTCCACCGGGGTCACGCCCGGCCAGCCACCGGACGTGAGCAGGCCGAGACCCGTGACCCCCACGAGGACGACGATGGGGGCCGCGAAGTACCACCACCGCGCGTCGACGTGGTCGGGCGTGACGATGTCCTCCTCGCGGGTTTCCAGCAGCGGGTCGGCGTCGTCGCGGAGGACCTTGCCGGTTTCCTTCGCGCGCTTTTCCGCACGCTTCATCGGGCCGAAGTTCCACCCGGTCGTGACGACCACGAACACGAGCACCACGGCGAGGAGGCTGTAGAACCGGTACGGGATGCTCTGGAGGAACACGACGAACGCGCTCTGGTCGATGCCCAGCGACGTGAACTGCTCTCTGATGAGTCCGACTTCGAATCCGACCCACGTCGAGACGACGGCGATGCTGACGACGGGCGACGTGGTCGAGTCGAGCAGGTACGCGAGTTTCTCCCGGCTGACGTCGAACTTGTCGGTGATCGGTCGCATCACCGACCCGGTGATCATCGTGCTCGCGTAGGAGTCGACGAAGATGAGCATCCCGAGGATGCTCGTTCCCAGTTCCGCCTGCCGGCGCGTCCGAATGCGGGCGATGATGCGCTCGGCGAGAGCGCTCATCCCGCCCGAGAGGAATATCATTCCGAGCATCGCTCCCGAGAGGAACGTGAATAACAGCAGTTTGCTGTTGAACGACGCGGTGATGTTGTCGATGACCAACTGGAGGGCGTGTGCGGCCCCGACGACCGGGTTCCACCCGACCAGGATGGTCGCGCCGATCCAGATACCCGCGAAGAGCGACAGCAATACCTGCCTGCTCAACAGCGTCAGTACGATGGCGAACAGCGCCGGCAGTAGGCTGATGATGCCGTACGTGTCTGGTGGCATTCCATTCGACCACTTCTCAGCCCCCAAGGTTAAAGTTTGTCCATTTTTTGAACCATAATTAGTATCTCCGTCTACATTATTCTGTCCAAACATCGAATAATTATTGATACTTCACTTGACAAATGACGTCCGGCGGGCCGGATTTTGGAGCGACCCGCCACCGGCGACGGAACGGACCGGCCGGGCGCAACGGGCGCAACGTATACTCCCGTACCCACCGTGGCGTTTCGTATGAGAGCGATGGTCATCACCGACTTCGGCGACACCGAGGTCTTCGAGCGGCGCGAGGTCGAGAAGCCGACTCCGGGCGCGACCGAAGTCCTCGTCCGCGTCCACGCGTCGTCGATCAACCCCGTCGACACCAAGATTCGCGAGGCGGGGTCGTGGGCCGGCATCTCGCCGCCGACGGTCATCGGCTACGACGTCTCGGGCGTCGTCGAGGCCGTCGGCGGCGAGGTGACCGACTTCGCGGTCGGCGACGAGGTGTTCTACACACCCGAGATATTCGGCGAGGAGGGGAGCTACGCCGAGTACCACACCGCCGACGAGTCCATCGTCGCGCGCAAACCCGAGTCCCTCTCGCACGCCGAGGCCGCCGCGCTCCCGCTGGCTGGCGCCACCGCCTGGGAAGCCATCGTCACGCGCGGGGAGGTCGAGGCCGGCGAGACGGTGTTGATTCACGGCGCCGGCGGCGTCGGCGCGCACGCCGTCCAAATCGCGGCCGCGAGCGGCGCGCGGGTCGTCGCGACGGCCAGTCCCCAGACGGTCGAGCAGACCGAGGACCTCGGGGCGACCCGGGCCGTCGACTACGAGTCCGAGGACTTCCGCGACGTCCTCGACGCGGAGTTCGACGAACCGGTCGACCTGGTGTTCGACACCGTCGGCGGGGAGACGCTGGTCGAGAGCACCGGCGTCGTGCGGCCCTACGGCCGGATGGTCACCATCCTCGAACCCGAGGGTGCCTGGGGGTCTGCCTACCAGAAGAACCTCGACGTCCGCATGCTGTTCCTGGAGCGCGACCGCCGACCGCTCGACGCGCTCCGGCGCCTCGCCGACCGCGGGCAACTCGAACCGGTCGTCGACTCCGTGCTCCCGCTCGAAGAGGTCGCGAAGGCCCACGAGATGGTCGAATCGGGCGGCCTCACCGGAAAGGTCGTGCTGGACGTCGCCGGCGAGTGACGAGGAGCGCCGGCAACGTCGAAGCATGCTGACCGAACCGTTCTACACCTCCTTCGAAGTGATTTCGGTAACTAAGAGGCCGCGATAGAGGCAGTAGTCGGCCATCGATTCGTCTACACCCCGAAATTTCCCCGGGAGAATGGTGGTAGTAGAGGGGTGTAGATTTTAGCGGTGTCCTTAGTCTCTTTTCCAGTGAGTAGGGCAGTGCCCATATTCGAGAGTAGAGGGTAGCAGGCCTGTCGCTCCAGCATAGGACTCCATGCTTTTGAACCGCTCAATCGCTCAAGTCTCATATTTGACTGCAACACTGGGGTGTATCGCTGGTTTCGGTTTCGTAGTAACACTCTTCTCGGCTCACTACTGCATCTCTCGATAGACTGTATTCTATGTTACCGGGGGATAGATGCATACTGGGGGCTGTTTAGGGTGAGATGGTCGAACAGAAATCAGGAGCGCTGTGAATCCGCGAAACGCCTGAATTTGACACGGAAACCAGGGATGTACCGTCGGATCGTACTTTGACGGTCCTCCGACGCGCTTGCGGACGGTATTCGCTCATCGAACACCATCACCCTCGAAAAGTTGAAATTCAGAGTACAACCGCTCTCCCCTGCGAAAACGAACACTAACAGAGACGCCGTGGCTTTATGAACAACTTATCATACTGGAATCCGAAAACTGTAGTCTACACCCCCTAACTCAACATATCTCCCGGAAATTCGGGCTTTTGGTATTCGTGCGCTTCGAAGGTAGTGAGGATGGATTGACGAGAAGACGGTCGTTTGAATAGGTGTAGAGCGGCGTGTATCACACGCAAGTGATGAACCGCTTTCGCAGGGAATTTTTCAGCGCCCTAACGGGCGGGGCGCTCACAGAAACATCTGCGTACGAACCCACGACGAACAGACTGACTCATCGAGAGTTGCATCGACAATGACAGTCTTCAGTGCCGACTGAAGACTCTCGAATTCATCATAGTGACAATGGCACAGGGCCCAATAAAGAAACTCCACAGCGAGCGAACGCGAATCGAACGATACGACGACGACGGAACACTTCCCCGGGAAACGACCGACGCCCTGCTTGAATGGGCGTCAGCGCTCCATCCTCACGAGACAGAGTTCGAATACGTCACGCCGGATGGTGAACGGAACGAGTTCGCTATATCGACAGTCCAATCGTATCTCCGTTCGATGCGGAAAGTCGCACAGCGTGCATTTCCCAACCTTCTAGGGACATCTCCGGATACGTTCAACGATGCGATTGACGCCATGCAGACGGGCGAAAATCCGAACGTGAAAGAGGGAGGACTTGCGAAAACGACGCTCGGGATAACGCAATCAGCAGCGAAGACCTTCTTCTGGTACTTCGAGCTTGCTCACCCGGACGAAATCAATGCGTATGGCGAAAGGAGTACTCCGAAACACGATGAAGACGATCTCTTCTCACGTGAAGACGTACAGGCACTGAGAGCGCACATCAAGCGACCGCGGGACCGTGCGCTCCTCGAACTCCTGTTGAACACTGGCCAGCGAATCAGCGCGATCCAAGGTCTCAGAATCAAGGACATCGACATCGAAGCGGGATTGTTCTCTTTGAACACCGAACGTGGAGGGCTGAAGGGTGCAGCACGACGTAGCGAGCACCGTCCTCTACTGGGTTCGAAGCCGTTTCTTGCCGACTGGCTCGACGCGCATCCGCTCTCAGACAATCCCGATGCCTACCTGTTCGTCGGTGATCCGGAACACCACTACACAGATATTAACCAGCCATTATGTCAGAGTTCGATTCGCCGAATGCTTGAACGGACGGCAGAGCGTGCCAACGTCGAGAAACCGGTGAACCCCCACAACTTCCGGCACTACTGGACGACGACGATGAAACAAGACTACGGTCTGAACGACGAGGAGATAAAGTACCTGCTCGGGCATAAGCGAGAAGGAAACGGTGTGAACTTCGTGTACAACCATTCGACGGATGCGAAGCTCCAGACGAACACGGAACGGAAGGTTGGAACGAGGGATGGGCCAACAGCTAAACCGTTGACCCCTGAGAGTTGTGGAGAATGTGGCGAAGACCTCGAGTCACATTGGACGTGCTGTCCGGTCTGCGGGACAAGGTACTGCCTCTAACGAAGCCGAACTAACCCCCGGACACAACTCGAGTGAGAAGCAGCACACAGAGGAAAGAACGTTTTAGCCTTCGACGACATTCATCCGGTAATGAGCGACTCGGATGGACCGAAACAGGTAGACAGTCCGGACTACCACAGTGAGAATCATACGGCGACCCAGACCTGTGGCTGGACGGCCAACGCACTTCGGGGCGAGGGAAAATGTTATAAAAATGTGTGGTACGGCATCGAATCGCACCGCTGCATCCAGATGACGCCCGTCGTCAAGTGCAACGAGCGGTGCGTCTTCTGCTGGCGCGACCACGCCGGCCACGCCTACGAACTGGGGGACGTCGAGTGGGACGACCCGGAGGCGGTGGTCGACGCCTCGATTCGCCTCCAGCAGAAACTGCTCTCGGGGTTCGGCGGCAACGAGAAGGTCCCCCGCGAGGCGTTCGAGGAGTCGATGGAACCGCGCCACGTCGCCATCAGCCTCGACGGCGAACCTACCCTGTATCCCTACCTGGCCGAACTCATCGAGGCGTTCCACGACCGGGACATCACCACCTTCCTCGTCTCCAACGGCACGCGTCCGGAGGTCATCCGGGAGTGCGACCCGACCCAGCTATACGTCAGCGTCGACGCCCCCGAGCGGGCCACCTTCGACCGCGTGGTGAAGGCGATGGAGGACGACGCCTGGGAGAAACTGGTCGAGACGATGGACATCCTCGCCGAGAAGGACGAGACCCGCACGGTCATCCGGACCACGCTCGTCGGCGGCCAGAACGTCGAGAACCCCGACTGGTACGCCGGATTCTACGAGCGCGCCGACCCCGACTTCGTCGAACTCAAATCGTACATGCACGTCGGCGAGTCCCGCGACAGGGTGGACCGCTCGTCGATGCTCGACCACGAGGACGTGATGGCGTTCGCCGAGGCGGTCCAGGAACACATGCCCGACCACGGCGTGCTGAAGGGCGTGCCCGCCTCGCGGGTCGCCCTGCTATCGAAGACCGAGGACACCTGGGTGCCGAAGTTGCAGAAGGACAGCGAGTTCTGGGCGCGCGACCCCGTCACCGGGGACTGACGAGGATTCGGCGACGCTCTCCCTTCTTCGGTTCGTAGCGCCTCTAGGGTCCTGCTTGTCCTCGCTCGACTCGTCGCGGGAAAAGCCGAGGAAGGCGGCCGCAGTGCGGTCGTGGACCCGGCCACGAGACGCCCCGAATCAGTACGGGGCGTAGAACACCCAGCCCTCCGCCGGCACCGATAGGTCGACCCAGCCATTCCCGTCGGTGGTGACGTCGCTGGCGGTGCCGCTGTAGTCGTGGAGCGTGGTGTTCGTCCACGACGTGTACACTCGCCGAGAACGAGTTCCGGTGGCGTTGTTGATGCCGACCAGCAGGTTGTTGTACCGCTCGTACACCGCGAGGTCGGTCCCGGCGTGGCGCCAGTAGGTTTCTCCGCCGGCGAGGTTCTTCTTCACCCACACCATGTTGTTGACGGCGTCGTCGTCGAGGATGGCGTTTGGATAGAGGTTGTAGATCATCGGCGTCCCCTCGACGGTCAGGACGAACGCGTGGGCGAGGTGGTACTGGTCGGGCGCGCCCTCGTCGTGGTTCTGGACGAAGGGATGAGCGTGCCAGGGGTCTTGGGCGACCAGCCCCGCACCCTTCAACTGGCTCAGGTCGCCGCCGGAGAACGCGTCGTGGAGCACCCAGTACAGCGGGTAGTCGAAGGCGTCCATCCCGGTGTCGACGTACCCCTGGACGTAGTCGACGCTCCCGCTGTACACCTCGCCGATGCGGGCCATCCCGAGTTCGTCGGCCTTCGGGTTGGCGTGGTCGCGCCAGTACTTCTCCTCGACGTGCTTGGCCGCGTCGTAGCGGTAGCCGTCGGCCCCGAACGACGCGATCTTCTCCATGTAGTTCATCAGTTCGCCCCGGACGTAGTCGGAGGTCGAGGACTCGTACTGGGCGAGGTCGGGCAGTCCGAGGAGTTCGCCGTGTTCGACCTGGTGGTCGTCGCTCCAGTCGTCGATGGAGCCGACATCGTGGTGGAAGTCGCTGTAGGAGAACCGCGGGAAGTCGTAGTCGTAGCCCGTTGCCATGTGGTTCATTACGCAGTCGACGTACACCTCCAGCCCCTGGTTGTGGGCCTCGTCGATCAGCGCCTGGAGGTCGGCCTCGGTGCCGAACTCACTGTCGAACGTGGTGAAGTCGACGGGCTGGTACCCCAGCGGCGGGTCGTTGCGGCCGCTCTGGTCCTCCCAGGTCAGGTCGCTCTTCTGGGGCGCCTGTATCCAGACGGCGTCGTACCCCCGGTCTGCGACCGTCGAGAGGTTGCCGGTGATGGTGGGCCACGTCTCGTGGAAGTACTGGAAGTGGATGGGTTCGCCCGCCGCCGACGCCTTCCCCGAGAACTCCCGCAGGCCCGCGCCGACGCCGACGGCAGAGAGGCCGCCGACGAACGCCCGCCGGGTCAGACTCGCGCTCGGGATACTGCCCGCGGTCCGTTCTCCGCCGGCGCACTCCTTGACCGCGTCTCCGCCGCCCGCGCCTCTACCCACTGCGTCACCGCCGGATTCGTCGGAGTCGCGTTGGTCTGAGTCGCGGGCGGCGCACGTCTCGGAGACGGACGCCGCGCTTGAGTCCGCTTCCCGCGTAGCGCGTTCGCACGCCGGTTCTCGCCGCTCTCGAACGTCGGTCGTTCGCTCGCTGGGTGACTCGTCTATCATGATGCAAACGTGTGATACAATATTTTCACACTTTAATATAGGGTGTAGGTTCAAATCATCAAACGGAAGAAGGGAGGAAAAGATCATGCGGAGCACCGAAAGTCGGCAACTCCCGGCAATTGCGAGCAACGACGGGCAAGTACCGCAGCGACTCGGCACCCCGTCGATGTCCCTGCCCGTTCCAATTCTGGGAACCGTTCCAAACCCGTTACTCTTAAATCGGGCGCGGCCGCAGTTCTAGCCATGTCAGCGACGCGACCGCGCGCGGTCGGCTACGACGAACTCGCCGCGCTCAAACTCCTCGCGCTCGACGGCGGGCTGGAGGGAGAGGTCAAGGTTTCGTGCTCGGCGCTCGCCGAGCGCCTCGACGCCTCGAACCAGACCGCCTCCCGCCGCCTCCAGGGACTCGACGACGCCGGACTCGTCGAGCGCGAACTGGTCAGCGACGGCCAGTGGATCTCCATCACCGACGACGGCGAGTGGGCGCTCAAGCGCGAGTACGAGGACTACCGTCGCATCTTCGAGACGCCCGCGGGCGTCGACCTCACCGGGACGGTCACCAGCGGGATGGGCGAGGGCCGCCACTACATCTCGCTGCCGGGCTACATGGAGCAGTTCGAGGACCGACTGGGCTACGAGCCGTTCCCCGGGACGCTGAACGTCGAACTCACCGCCGAGAGCGTCCGCGCCCGGTCGGCGATGGAGGCGCTCGAGCCGGTCCCCATCGACGGCTGGGAGGACGACGACCGGACCTACGGCCCGGCGGTCTGTTACCCCGCCGTGGTCGAGACGCAGGACGGCGACGTCTACGAGGAGGCCCACACCATCGCGCCCGAGCGCACCCACCACGACGAGGACCAACTGGAGGTCATCGCGCCCGAGAAACTCCGCGAGAAACTCGGCCTGGAGGACGGCGACCACGTGACCGTCCACGTCGAGGAACAGCCATGAGTCGGGCCACCGCGGGCGTCGAAGCCGCCGTCGAGGCGTTCCGCGAGGGGTCGCCGGTGCTCGTCCACGACGCCGCCGACCGCGAGGGGGAAACCGACCTCATCTACCCGGCCGGTGCGGTCGCCCCCAAGGACGTCTCGCGTATGCGCAACGACGCCGGCGGCCTCGTCTGCGTCGCGCTCTCGGACGAGGTGGCCGACGCCTTCGACCTCCCGTTCCTCCAGGAGGCGCTCGACCACCCCGCGAGCGGAGCCCACGACCTGGGCTACGACGAACGGTCGTCGTTCTCGCTGACGGTGAACCACCGCGACACCTACACCGGCATCACCGACGAGGACCGCTCGACGACGATTCGCGAACTCGCGGCGGCCGCGACCGACCCCGACGCGACCGACTTCGCCGCGGCGTTCCGCGCGCCGGGTCACGTCCACCTGCTCCGGGCCGCCCCGGGCCTGCTGGCCGACCGCGAGGGCCACACCGAACTCGGCATCGCGCTGGCCGCCGCCGCCGACCGCGAACCCGCCGTCGTCGTCTGCGAGATGCTCGACGACCGGACGGGGAAGGCGCTCTCGCCCGACGACGCCCAGGCCTACGCCGACCGCCACGGCTTCCCGTACGTCGAGGGTGCGACGCTCATCGACCGACTCGGATAGTCCGTCTCGCGCTTTCTCTCTCTATCTTTCTCTACCGTCGGTAGTCGAGGCCCGCCTCGCCGCGGAGCGCTCGCTGTCGGCGAATCGAATCGTTTCGAAACAGCGCCCAGACCAGTAGCGCGTCGGCCGCGAGCAGGAGCGCGACGATACCGCCGGACACTGCGCGGGGATACGGGGTCGAAAGCGCGACGCGCACCGCCGCGCCGGAGGAAGCCGCGAGCAGGACGAGCAACGTCGCCCACTCCGCGAGGGTGACGCGCGAGGGGAGGTTGAACACGGCCGGCGGTTTCCGGTCGTCGTACTTATCGACGCCGAAAGTCGCCTGGGTGGGGTCGGCCGGCCCGCAACCGCGGGCCGGCCGACCGCGTCTTCGCGTCGTCTCCGTGTCGTCTCACCGTCACGACGAACGAAGCTCTCTCGCCGTTTCGGCGGTCCGTAGACCGCCGAAACGGCGACTCACCGAACGTCGCGGTCGGCGGGTCGGTCGGCCTCGGCCCGGCGAGTATCCGCGTCGGGGAGCATGAACCCGACGCCGCCGAACGCCAGCGCAAGTCCGACGTGGAGCAGGAGGTCGGCGGTGTCGGCGTTCAGGAGCGCCTCGGCCGCGGCCGGCGCGACGAGTTGGAAGACGACCAGCAACCCGTAGACGACCCCGGCGGTCTTGTTGAACTCGTCCGCGTACTCGCCGTTCGCGTACAGGCCCGCCGCGACAGCGAGCAGTCCGGTCAGCGCGTGGAAGGCGTTGTGGAGCGGGTTGACGCCGAAGACGAGCAACTGTTCTCCTGCGGCGAATCCCACGATGCCGACGACCAGCAGCGTCGCGCCGAGCAACACGGTCACCGAGAGCTGAATGCCGCTGTCGAAGCGTCCCTCGTCGTCCTCGCCGACACCCCCGGACGGCGTCTCGCCGGGGTCGATCGCTTCGCCGGACGGCGCCTCCTCGGAGCGCCCCTCGTCGGCCCCGTTCGCGTCGTCGTTCGTTCCCATACGCGCGGTACGCGTCCCGGCCCAAAGTGGGTTTTCGCCGGCCGACTCCGGTCCCGCCGGGTTCGTCGGTCATTCGACTCCTCCGCCCCGGTCGGGGGGGTTCCCGGACTCACGTGGGTACCCGGAAACCGTTTTCGCGGCGCCTCGCAGAACTCGCCCCGGCCGGAACCGTCAATACTGATAAGGGAGGGCTCCGTCCGTCCGGACGTATGAGCTTCGACGAGATGGACGTCGACACGATCTGGATGAACGGCGAGTTCGTCGACTGGGACGACGCCCAGATCCACGTCCTCACCCACGGCCTGCACTACGGGTCGGGCGTCTTCGAAGGCGTCCGGTGCTACGACACCGAGAACGGTCCGGCCATCTTCCGCTGGGAGGAACACCTCGACCGACTCTACAAGTCCTGCAAGCCCTACGACCTCGACATCGGCCACGACCCCGAGGAACTGACCGAGGCGACCAAGGAACTCATCCGGCGCCAGGACTTGGAGTCCTGCTACATCCGGCCCATCGCCTACTACGGCTACGGCAGCCTCGGCGTCAGCCCCGGCGACAACCCGACCGACGTCGCCATCGCGGCGTGGCCGTGGGGCGCGTACCTCGGCGAGGAGGCCCTCGAAGAGGGCGTGGAGGTCATGGTGTCGTCGTGGCGCAAGCACGCCTCCAGCCAGATTCCGACCAACGCCAAGACCACCGGCCTGTACGTCAACAGCATGCTCGCGGGCGAGGAGGCCCGCCGCAACGGCTTCGTCGAGGCCATCGTGCTGAACAAGGAGGGCAACGTCGCCGAGGGTCCCGGCGAGAACCTCTTCATGGTGAAGGACAGCGAGGTCTTCACGCCCGGTCTGGCCGAGAGCATCCTCGACGGCATCACCCGCGACACCGTCATCACGCTGGCCGAGGAGTTGGGCTACGAGGTCCACGACCAGGCGACCATCTCCCGCGGCGAACTCAACACCGCCGACGAACTGTTCTTCACCGGTTCGGCGGCGGAGGTCACGCCCATCCGGAAGGTCGACAACGTCACCATCGGCGAGGGCACCCGCGGCCCGGTCACCGAGGAGATTCAGTCGGCGTTCTTCGACCTCGTCGAGCGGCGCACCGACGACCACGACGAGTGGTTCGAGTACGTCGAGGAGTAGTGGAGCCCGGCGGACCGAGCGTCCGCATCCGACCACGAGGTTTCGTTTTCTGCGAGCGTTCGATTACCCCACGCCACCACGAACTGCCCCGCCGCGGAGTTACGCGCATCGAGGCGCGACGTTCTCGCTCGACCGCTACTGTGTGGCCGGCCTACTGTGCGGCCGGCGACTCCTTCTCGTCCTCGACGTCGATGGGAATTCCCGAGTCGCCGGTGTCACCGAATCCGGCGCTGAGGATGCGGGTCAACGCGTCCTCGACGGTTTCGTCGGCCTCCTCGAAGTCGCTCGGCTTGGCCTCGATGACGAAACCAGTGGTGATGTTCGGAGCGGTCGGCATGAAGAGCAGTTCGCGGCCGTCGTCGGTCTTCTTCCCGGTCTTGAACGCGGTCATCCGCATGTTGCCGAAGGCGTTGACCTTCACGGGGGCTTGGAGGTCGGTCGTGTCCGAGAGGGCGGTTTCGGCCGCCATCTTCGAGGCGTTGTAGACGACCCGCAGAACGGGGAGGCGATTCATCAGGCCGTCGATGGCACCTTCGAACAGGGAGCCGACCGCGGTTCGCATCATGTAGCCGACGCTGAGGACGAGCATCGAGAACACCACGAGGACGGTGGCCACCTTCACCGGGGGCTTGAGGCCGTCGAGAAACGGGATTCCCGCTATCGCCAGGTAGAGCCACGCGATGATGTACGCGGTGACCATGATGGGCAACAGCACGATGAGCCCGCTCGCGACGTCGCGCTTCCAGGAGGTCATTCGTCCGGTGGTATCCGACCGCAGAGTTATAAACTAGATGCTATCCGTCGAGAGGGTATCGGCCGAAGCGGAGTCCGTGGGGTCGACTCACCGACCGAGTATCGCGCGCAGGCCGAACAGCAGGTTCTCCTTGCGCTCCATCATCCGCCGGTAGAAGTACGACGCCCACTTGCCGCCGTAGGGGACGTACTGGTAGACCTCGTAGTCGCGCGCCAGTTCGTACTGGGCGTCCTCGCGCACGCCCATCAGCATCTGTACCTCGAAGTCGGTGCCGTGTTCCTCGTGGAGTTCCTCGGCGAGTTCAATCATCGCGGGGTCGTGGCTCCCGACCGCGACGCCGCCCTCGAAGTGCTCGAACATGTACGCCAGATACTCGCGGTAGACGGCGTCGACCGTCGCCTTGTCCTTGTACGCGATGGACTTCGGTTCGTCGTAGGCGCCCTTGACGAGTCGGACCTTGCCTGGCAGGTCGGCCAGTCGCTCCAGGTCCTCCTCGGTCCGCTTCAGGTTGGCCTGGACGCAGACGCCGACGCCGCCGTCGTGTTCGAGCGCCAACTGCTCGTAGGCGTCCAGCGTCGCGTCGGTCGTCTCGTGGTCCTCCATGTCGATCCAGCAGAAGACGTCGCGGTCGGCCGCGGCCGCCGCGATGCGCTCGACGTTCTCGCGGAAGACGGTCACGTCGACGCCGAGGCCGATCTGGGAGGGCTTGACCGAGATGCAGGCGTCGACGCCGGCGGTGTCGATGTCCTCCAGCAGTCGCACGTACGCCTCGGCGTCCTCGTCGGCGGGGCCGCGGTCGTGGTAGTGCTCGCCGAGGAGGTTCAGGATGGCCTTCACGTCCCGGTCGTTCAACCCCCGGACGTGCTCCAGCGCCTCCGCCGGCGACTCCCCGGCGACGAACTTGCTCGCGATGGGCGGAATCATGGCCGGGGATTTTCGCCGACCGACCATTAAAATACGTTATTCGTGCCGGAGTACGGTGTTCCCGGCGCCGGTGGGACGAGCGTCGGTAGCGAGGCGCACGCGGCCGCCCGCCGCTTCGACGGCCCTCCCGGCGATTCCACCGCGAACCGCCCGCCCTTAAGACCCCTCGCGTTCGCGTATTCTGACATGGGCGTATTCGAAACGGTCGCGGTCGCACTGTGGGCGATGTTGCCCGCCTACGTGCCGAACAACGCGGCCGTGCTGGCGGGCGGCGGGCGACCGATAGACGGCGGGCGAACCTGGGGCGGGCGCCGGGTCCTCGGCGACGGGAAGACCTGGCGGGGCACGGCGGTCGGCATCCTGGTGGGCGCGGCGCTGGCGCTGGGTCTCAACGCGGTCGAACCCGCCATCGCCGACCTCGTGGGCGTCGACCTCCCGGCGTTCCCGCTCGCGGTGGTGCTCGCGCTCCCGGCGGGCGCGATGCTCGGCGACATCGCCGCGTCGTTCCTCAAGCGCCGGACCGGCCGCCAGCGCGGCGCGGCGTTCCCCGGTGTCGACCAACTCGACTTCGTGGTGTTCGCGCTCCTGTTCACGTTCCTGGTCGCACCCGCGTGGTTCGGCGACGTGTTCACGCTCCCGGTGCTGGTGGTCGTGGTCGTCGCCACGCCGCTGTTGCACGTCACCACGAACGGTATCGCCTATCTGCTGGGGCTGAAGAACGAGCCCTACTAACCCCCACCTTTCGTTCCCACCTTTTTTCCTCGTCGGGTCGCTGATTCGCCGTCGGCGAATCAGCCACCGCTCCTCGAAAAAATCTGGACCAAAAAAGGACACACCCTAACGCCGAGTCGCACTGCGACTCGGCGTTAGGGCATCTTCGACTGCTCGTGCGTCTACCGCTCTAACGATAATGCGGGCGCTTCGCGCCCTGTTGACCGCGTTCGGAACGTCGTTTCAGCGCACGCGGAGGTCACACCCGATTCCGTACTGAACTGTCACGCCGAGTACACCGACAACTCGGCTAGCGTTGTAACCAGAAATCACGGCCGAATCGCCGCGTGCGCTCGGCCGCGTCGCGGCCGAGCGCACGAGTTCGGCGGTTCGGTTCGCCGGGCGTAACTGTCGTTAATTCCACGTTTCGACCCAGTAATCGCCGGACGACGAATCCGCCGGCACTTTCACTTTCGCGGTGGTTTACGAAGGTTCATACCGGAGGAGGAACTAGGGAAGAGTCGAATGGCTCGCGCGGAGAATACGGAGCTAGTCGACAGGTTCGAGCAGTTCTACCGTCGGTACTACAGCGACCAGATCGGTCGGCTCGCGGCGAACTACCCCGGCGAACAGCGCTCGCTCTACGTCGATTGGGACGACCTCTATCGCTACGACGCTGATCTCGCCGACGACTACCTCTCCAAGCCCGAACAGCTACAGGAGTACGCCGAGGAAGCGCTTCGGCTGTACGACCTGCCCGTCGACGTCAGCCTCGGTCAGGCCCACGTCAGAATCCAGAACCTGCCGGAGGCGACCGACATCCGCGCCATCCGCGCCCGACACGTCAACACGCTCGTCGCCGCCCAGGGCATCGTCCGGAAGGCGACGAACGTCCGGCCGAAGATACAGGACGCTGCCTTCGAGTGCCAGCGCTGCGGCACGCTGACCTACATCCCCCAGAGCGGCGGCGACTTCCAGGAACCCCACGAGTGCCAGGGCTGCGAACGCCAGGGTCCGTTCCAGATCAACTTCGACCAGTCGGAGTTCGTCGACTCCCAGAAGATTCGGGTCCAGGAGAGCCCCGAGGGACTCCGCGGCGGCGAGACGCCCCAGAGCATCGACGTCCACATCGAGGACGACATCACCGGCAACGTGACCCCCGGCGACCACGTGACGGTGACCGGTATCCTCCACCTCGAACAGCAGGGTAGCGCCCAGGAGAAGTCGCCCGTCTTCGACGTCTACATGGACGGCATCTCGGTGACCATCGAGGACGAGGAGTTCGAGGACATGGACATCACCGACGAGGACAAGAAGGAGATCGTCGAACTCTCGAACGAGAACGCCATCTACGAGCAGATGGTCGACTCGATGGCGCCGGCCATCTACGGCTACGACCAGGAGAAACTCGCGATGATTCTCCAGTTGTTCTCCGGCGTCACCAAGCACCTCCCGGACGGGTCGCGGATTCGCGGCGACCTCCACATGCTCCTCATCGGCGACCCCGGTACGGGTAAGTGCGTTAAAGGAGATACGCGGGTCACGCTCGCCGACGGGACGGAACGCAAGATTCGAGAACTGGTCGAGGAGAACTTAGGCGACCCAAAGCCGATAGACGACGGTGTGTATCAGGAAGTGGACATCCCGCTTCCTTCGATGCGAGACGACGGTTCGCTCGCACAGAAGCGCGCGACGAAGGTCTGGAAGCGCGAAGCGCCCGATGAAATGTACCAGATTCGGACGAGCAGCGGCACGAAGTTGGAGGTGACGCCTTCTCACCCACTGTTCGTCCAATCGGGCGGTGCGTTCCAGGCACTCCGTGCCGAGGATCTTCAGGAAGGGCAGTTCGTCGCTACGCCGCGAACCATTCCGACGAAAGGAGACGACACCCTCGACGTCGAATACCGCCGGTCGAAGGCACACAACGCCGTTCGACTCGACCTTCCCGACGAGTGGACTCCGGAACTCGCTCGTCTCGTCGGGTACGTCGTCGCCGAAGGATACGTCGAATCGCGGAAAGACGACACCGGCTACGTCACAATCACGAACGAAGACCGAGAGATACTCGACGACGTCGCGGACTCGCTCGAACGACTGGGTCTGAACTACACCGAGCGCGAGTCGCGCTCGGGCAAGTCCGCCAGCGAAGTCTGCTGCTCGTCTGGCGAGTTCGTCAGCTTCCTCGAAGCGCTCGAACCTGCCATCCTCGAACCGTCGGCCGACCAGCGCGTCCCGGACGCGCTGATGCGAGCAACCCAGGAGAGCAAGATTGCGTTCCTCCGCGCGTACATTGACTCCGAAGGGCACGTTTCGGCGAAGCAACGCGAAATAACGGTCGCTTCGACGAGCGAAGAACTCCTGAAACAAGTCCGGAGTCTCCTCCTTTCGCTCGGTATCACTTCGCAGTTGTCGGAACGACAGAACGGGAGCTACCAGCTTCGAATCAGCGGAAATCAGTTCGGCCGATACGTCGACCGCGTCGGGTTCATCACCGACCGGAAGGCCCGCAGTGCCGCCGCGAGGGACGACGGCGAGCAGAACACGAACCGAGACGTAGTTCCCGCACTCGACGACGACCTCCGCCGAATCCGCACGTCGCTCGGTCTCTCGCAGTTCGACTGTGCAATTCCGCGCTCGACGTACCAGCACTACGAACGCGGCGATAGAACCCCGAGTCGGACGAGCCTACGAGAGGTCGTCTCTAAGTTCGAGACTCGACTCGCCGAACTCCGAGAACTCCGCCAGAAGGTGACCGAAGGCGAGTGGTCCGCAGTCGAAACCGCTCGCGAAGAACTGGGCCTCTCCCAACAAACGCTCGCCGACGGAATCGGTGTCTGCCAGCGGTCGGTCAGCCTCTACGAGCAGGGCGAAGTCATCCCGGATGGCGGGCGCGTCACCGACGCGAAAGACGTCGTCCGTGACCAGATTGAGGACGCACTCGCCGTCGAGAGTGACGTACGGAGTCTCCGGTCGCTCACTGACGGTGACGTCGCGTGGGACAGAATCGAGTCCATCGAGCGCGTGAAACCGGACTACGACTGGGTGTACGACCTCGAAGTCGCAGGGACGCACAACTACCTCACGAACAACGTGGTTTCGCACAACTCCCAGATGCTCTCGTACGTCCAGAACATCGCGCCGCGCTCGGTCTACACCTCCGGCAAGGGTTCGTCGTCTGCAGGTTTGACCGCCGCCGCGGTCCGCGACGACTTCGGCGACGGCCAGCAGTGGACGCTCGAAGCCGGCGCGCTCGTGCTCGCCGACAAGGGCATCGCGGCGGTGGACGAACTCGACAAGATGCGCCCCGAGGACCGCTCGGCGATGCACGAGGGCCTCGAACAGCAGAAGATATCGGTTTCGAAGGCCGGCATCAACGCCACGCTCAAGTCGCGGTGCTCGCTGCTCGGCGCGGCGAACCCCAAGTACGGTCGGTTCGACCAGTACGAGTCCATCGGCGAGCAAATCGACCTCGAACCCGCGCTCATCTCGCGGTTCGACCTCATCTTTACGGTCACCGACCAGCCCGACGAGGAACACGACAAGCGGCTGGCCGAGCACATCCTCCAGACCAACTACGCGGGCCAGCTCAACACCCAGCGGACCGAGATGAACGCGCCCAACATCTCCGAGGAGGAGGTCAACAGCCAGACCGAGGAGGTCGCGCCCGCCATCGACGCCGACCTGCTCCGGAAGTACATCGCCTATTCGAAGCGCAACTGCTACCCGACGATGACCGACGAGGCGATGGAGACCATCCGGGACTTCTACGTCGACCTCCGGACGAAGGGCGCCGACGAGGACGCCCCCGTGCCGGTCACCGCCCGGAAACTGGAGGCGCTGGTTCGGCTCTCGGAGGCGAGCGCCCGCGTTCGACTCTCCGACAGCGTCGAAATCGAGGACGCCGAGCGCGCGGTCGAGATTACCCGGTCGTGTCTCCAGGACATCGGCGTCGACCCCGAGACGGGTCAGTTCGACGCCGACGTGGTCGAGACGGGCACCTCGAAGAGCCAGCGCGACCGCATCAAGAACATCAAACAGCTCATCGCCGAGATCGAAGAGGAGTACGACGACGGCGCGCCCGTCGACGTGGTGCTCGACCGCGCCGAGGAGATCGGCATGGACCACTCGAAGGCCGAACACGAGATAGACAAGCTGAAACAGAAGGGCGAGGTGTACGAACCCTCGACCGACCACCTCCGGACGACGTAAGATAGACCGCACAACGGGCTAATCCTGTATAGGGGCTGTATAGTCGACTGCAAGCGGTAGCATGAGTAATTCACCGTCCAGCGGTTTCGGTCGCTGATTGATTTTCAGACTCCACGCTCCCCCACGCAATCCTAAGGTCGATGAACGCGTCCGCACTCGTGTTGGTCACGGTCACGCCCTCGATGACCGGCGTTACAGTCGTCTCGTTACCCGCGTCCGAAGGAACTGTCGTCGTCGGCCCGAGTGCGACATCACGTGCCTCGAAGGTGACGGCGGCGGCGTCAGTCTGGAAGTTCTGCACGGTGTTCGTTGCGTCGTTCACCGCGACGTACGCCCAGGACGCCTGGTCACGGGCGTCAGTGTCAGTGAATACGTTTCCCGAGGCACCATCGGCGATGACCCCCGCAGACGGAACCGGAGGGTTTCGTCCCGGTGGGAGCGTTCCTTGGGTACCGACGACGTTGTTGTTCGAGAACGTACTGTTCGTCACGGCGAACAGTACGATGCCGGCATAGCCGTTACGGCTGAAGTCGTTGTCGGCAACCGTCACGTTTTCCACGACGTTCCCGATTGGCTCGTCCACTATTCCGAAACCACGGAACCCGTTCTCGGTCGCAGTGACGTTTCGAACGGTGCTCTCGGACGAGTTCGTCAGTTCGATTCCGCTGAACCCGTTAGAGTTCGCAGTGACGCGTCGAACCGTACTGTTCCTCGAGTTCACCGCGTAGACGCCGTTGAACCCGTTGCGGTTCGCCGTGCTGTCCTGGACCGTACTGTCGTGAGAATCGCCCGTTCGTATTCCGAAAAGAGCGTTTTCGGCGGCGGTGGCGTTGCTCACAGTGGAATCGGTCGCAGTGGACATCTCTACCCCGACTCCACTGGTGGTGGCGGTGATGTCACGAACGGTCACCCGTGTCGAATTTCGGGCAACGACTCCACGGAACCATTCGGTGACGGTCACGTTCGTGATGGTGACGTTCGAGAGCGAGGACGAGCCGTTTGGATTGACACTGACCCCGACACCTGCTTCTGGTGGAGGGCCTCGCAACGCGTCCAGCAGTTCCTGCCGAGTGATGCTCCCGTCGATCGTGTGGCCACCCCCGTCGAAATGGACGTTGCTCGCCCGGATCTCGATGCAGGTATTTTCGGTACTATTCTCGATGGGTTCGGTGAGCTGGTACGTGCCTGGCTCGTCGATTACGGTACAGGAGTCGAGGGATGTCGCCTGCTGGTAGGTACCTCGATCAAAATCCTCGATTGCTCCCCCAACCGTGACGCCTGCAAGGGATAAAATTAGTACAACCACTACCGCTGTGAGAGTCTGGAGTCGGTTGCTTCGTCTTTCTGCCACGCCGAATCGAGACATAGGAGCGGTTCGCTGACACTCGTATTCGTTATTGGGGGCATGCACTCGGCAATTCTCGATATCTACGACGTCACAACGGAAACCGCGAGTTTCCGTTTCTCTCACTGACGGTATTGTATGCAGGCGTAGTGAGGAAGAACGAGGCCTTTATACAGGCTCTCGTCTTGATTTTCGGCGAAGAAGGTTCGACCAGACCAGTACGGAAGGTATTAGTGTAACTGACGAGTGTTCGACACCAAGCGGCCACCTCACGAACGGCGACAGGACTAAGTCGCGTGACCGTGACGCGAGGGTGACACAACGAACGACAGTACTCATCATGGACCGCATCTCCGCCCTCCGGAACGTCGAGGACGCCCTGGCCGACTTCGAGTCGGGCGAGGCCGACCTCCGGGCGACCGAGCGCCGCGTGCTGAACGTCCTCCGGACCTACGCGACCGAGTTCGGCGAGGACGACCTGGCCGCCTACCGCGCGTCCGGTTCGGACCGGGCCGACGGACTCGTGGTCGTCGCCGACTCGCGGTCGCAGGCCCGCACCCGAATCGGGGATTTACTGGACGCCGAAGAGTTAGAATTCGAGATCGAACGACTCGGCTGACGGTCCTGATGACGGAAAAGAGAGGGGAAAATAAATAAGCTAGGTCGTCTAAGAACAACGTAGACGAACGGGTGTGCCGCCCGAATCGGGTCGGCACGGCCGAGGGACGAACCACACAACGAACAGATGCAAACGAAGGGTCACAACGGGGACGGGTCGCTACGGGACAGCGTAGAGCGAGGTACCTCCATCTTGCTGTTGTCGCCGTCGCTCGACGAAGCGACCGACGACGCCTGTCTCGACCTTCTGACGCTCGACCGTCC
The DNA here is from genome assembly GCF_024138165.1 of Halorussus vallis. NCBI lineage: Archaea > Methanobacteriati > Methanobacteriota > Halobacteria > Halobacteriales > Haladaptataceae > Halorussus > Halorussus vallis. The sequence continues at coordinate 2,580,745 of NZ_CP100000.1, forward strand.
GCGAGCGGAGAACGTGCTCTGGGTGACGTACACGCGCTCGCCGGACTCCTGCGTGCAGGACTGGCTGAGCCACGCCGGCGAGCAACCGAACAACATGCGGTTCGTCAGCGTCGGCGAGACGACCCGCTCGGCGGCGGCCGCCCCGAGCGACGGACGCGACGTGGGCGGCGAACTGGTCGAGACGCTGTCGAGTCCCGGCGACCTCACCGGACTCGGCATCAAACTGAGCGAGATCCTCAAGGAGTGGAGCGCCGCCGACGCGGATACCGTCGCGTGCTTCCACTCGCTGACGGCCCTGCTCCAGTACGCCGACCTCCAGACGGTGTACAAGTTCCTCCACGTCCTCACCGGTCGGTTCGAGGCGGCCGGCGTGACCGGTCACTTCCACCTCGACCCCGACGCCTGCGACGCCCAGACGGTGAGCACGCTCACGTCGCTGTTCGACACGGTGGTCGAGCGCGACGACGGTGAATGGGTCGTCCGTTCGAGGTAGGATAATTTTAAATCGAGTCGGCGGGAAACATCGGGTAGTGCTACTGGTCGTGACGTACTCGCGGGCCGCCCGCCAGACGCTCAGGAACGCTTGCGACGCCCACGAGGCGACCGTCGTCCAGCGGTTCGGCCGCGCGGCGCTGCTCGAACCGACCGAACTCGGCGCGTTCCTCGCGCTCCGCCTGCGCGCCAAGCACGGCGGCGACGTGCAGGTCGAACGGACCGCGCCGTTCAACGAGTTCGCCGACGTCCCCGAGTCGGTTCGAACGGCCGCCGAGGCCTACGAGCGCCGCGACAGCCCGAGTACCCCCTACGCGAAGTTCGCAGCCGGAACCGACCTCCCCGACCCCGACCGGATGGCAGACCACGACCTATGAAGGTCCGCGTCGGCGGGCGGGTACTGGCCGGCGACGCGGTCGACCTCCGCCGACTCGACCGAACCCCTCGGCCCGAGTCGCTTCTCGTCGAGATTCGAGGTGGCGGTGGTGCGGGCGAACGAGCGAACGAAACCGAACGCGGTGACGCCGGGCGCGGCGCGCCCGGTGTCTCCGTCGCCGTCGACTGTCCGGCCCCCGGTCCCGCCCACGAGTTCGTCGGCTTCGTCTCTCCCGGCGCGACGATTTCGCTTCGGCCCGCGCTCGCGGCGGCCGCCCGAACGCGAGGCCACGAGGCGCCCCAGGACGCCGAACTCACGACTCTCCAAGAACGCTTCGCCGCGCTCGACCCGGCCGACGTCGACCTGACGGCCGCCCGTCGCCGGGTCGCCGACGCGACCGGCGCGGAAACCGACCTCCGCGAGCGCGTGGCGGCGCTGCGCGGGCGAGTCGCCACGCTCCGCGAGACGCCGGACGCCGACCCCGCGTCGGCCGCGGCCGAACTCGCCGACGCCGCCGGACGCCTCGCGGAGGCCGAAACCGAGCGTATCGCCGCCGAGCAGGCGCTGGCGGGCGCGCGAAACCGCGCCCGCCGAAGCCGCGAGCGCCGACGCGAGCGACTCAGTCTCCGCGACCGAATCGACAACCTCCGGCGAGACGCCCGGGCGGACCTCGCGGATTCGATTCGCGCCGAGTTCGACGCGGCGCTCGCCGACGTGCCGGACACTCCGCCCGACCGCGAACCGGGCCGAGACGCCGACACGGACCCCGTCTCGGCCGCGCTGGCGGTCGCGCGCGTGGCCGACCTCGACGCGCCGGTCGTCCTCGCCTGCGACCGGTTCGAGAGCGCGGCCGCGGCCGCGTCGTGGCTCGACGCCGCCGTGCTGAAGGTTTAACACCGAAGACGGAACCAAGCCGGGGCGTGCAGTTGGACTGTCGATGCGACGCCCGAGACGGCGTCACGCTCGTCGAACTGGTGGTCGAGAACGACGCCGCGGTCGCCCGTCGGGTCCGAATCGGCAACCGACTCGACGGTACGGTGTGGCCGCCCCGGTGCGAGGGCGTCCCCGAAGCGGGGTGGGACGACGGCGGATTCGAGGGCGTCGTGGCGCCGGGCGAGCGCCTGGCGGTCGGCTACGCGTCACCCGCTGGACCGCGGGACCCGCCGGCAGAAATCGTCTGGACCGAGCGGGCGGCCCGCGACCCCGACGCGAGTTCCGAACGGGTTTCGGCCCCCGAACGCGACACAGACGCGCGTCCCGAGACGGGAGCCGATTCGATTTCCGTCGGGGCGGTCGCCGCGACGCCGGAAAGCGTCGTGCGCTCGCTGGGCGACCCGCGTCCGCCCGCCGACGCGGTTCCGCTGGCGGCTCCCGAAGCGCGTTCCGACTCGACTGAGAAACGGGACCGACCGAATCAGGACGACGAGAGCGACGGTGAGACGGACCGAGACGACCCGAACGAGTCGGATATCGATTCCGGAGGCGATTCGACCGAGGTGCCGGCCGCGGCCGGCACCTCGGTCGACGATGCGCACCCCGAACCCGTCGACGCCTGGCTGTCGGCCGCCGAACGCCGAATCGAGCGCGTCAAGTCGCTGGCGGCGGCGACGACGCTCGACGAGGCCGCGGCGGAACTCGAAGCCCTCGGCGGACTGGCGGCCGCAGAGGATATGCTCGCGGTCGTCGCCGACGACCGCGAGCGACTCCTCGCAGTCGCCGAGCGGGCGGCCGAACTGGGCGACCGGGCGGCGGCGGCCGAGGCGGTGCCCCTCGACGCCTACCGGAGGTTGTCGTGATTCTGGCCGTCGCCGGGGGGAAGGGCGGCGTCGGTAAATCGACGGTCGCGCTGAACCTCGGGGCGGAACTGGACGCGGTGGTCGTGGACGCCGACCTCGGGATGGCCGACTTACCGGACGCTCGCGGCCCCGACCTCCACGACGTCCTGGCCGGCCGCGCGACGCCCGTCGAGGCGGTCCGGGAGGTCGGTCCCGTCGGCTTGCTCCCGTGCGGGCGGACGCTGGCGGGCGCGCGGGCGGGCGAGGTCACCCGTTTCGTCGAAGCCGTCGAGGCTGTCGAAGACGCGTACGGCTCGGTCGTCGTCGACTGTCCGGCGGGGCTGGCCGCCGACGCCGGACTCCCGCTGTTCGCCGCCGAGGCGTGTGTCCTCGTCACGACGCCGCGAGAGTTCGCGCTGGCCGACGCCCTGCGGACGCGGGCGCTGGCCCGGCGACTCGACTGCGGGCTGGCGGCCGTCGCGCTCAATCGGTCGGGACCGAACCCGCCGACGGAGAAGATTCGGCGGGCGCTGGGCGCGCCGGTCGTGGCGATTCCCGACGCCGACTCGCTCCGGCGCGCCCAGCGCCACGGTCGGCCGGTCGCATCGCTCGCGGCCGAGTGTGCGCCGGCGAAGCAACTCGCCGAGTTGGCGGGAGAAGTGCGTCGGTGTGCGCGGAACTGAGTCTCGGGTCGCTATTCCTGCAAATCGTAGAACGTCGAGCGGAGCGTCACGGGGGTCACGTCGGCCACGTCGGCGGCCTCGCGCTGGGTCAGGTGCCGCCCGGCCTCCCGCGCCGCGGTGTAGAGGCAGGCCGCGGCGAAGCCGCTGGGGTCTCTGCCCGAGACGAGGTTCTCCTCGTGGCCGCGCTCGACCAGTTCGCCCGCTCGGTTCTCGACTTCGACCGGGAGGCCGAGCCTGCTGGCGAACCGTGCCAGGTACTCGCGGGGGTCGATTGGGCCGGTCGGCAGACCCAGTTCGCGGTTCAGGGCGTCGTAGGCGACCGTGAGTTCGGCGCGGTCGGCGCGGGCGTTCTTCAGGACCTCTTCGAGCGTCCGCGAAACCGAGTCGGTGCGGCAGGTGGCGTACACCGCGGCGGCCGCGAACCCCTCCAGCGACCGCCCGCGGAGCAGGTCCTCCGACTGGGCCGACTCGAAGAGGACGCAGGCGCGGTCCCGGATGGTCCGGGGCAACTGGAGGGCCGAAACCAGCCGTCGAATCTCGGTGAAGGCGTACACCTGATTTCGCTCGGCCTTCGAGGAGATTCGCGCGCGTTCGTGTTCCCTGCGCATCCGCGTGACCTGCCGGCGCTTGCGCCCCGTCAGTCGGAGGTCGCCGTTGCCGCCGTGGCCGATCTCGGTCGTCAGCCCGCGGTCGTGGCGCGAGCGGGTCAGGGGCGCGCCGGTCCGCTCCTTCTCGGTTTCGTCGTCGGCGAACGCGCGCCACTCCGGACCGCGGTCGATGCGGTCCTCGGCGACCACGAGGCCGCAGTCGGCGCAGACGGTTTCGTCGCGCTCGGGGGTCAGTCGGCCGTCGCACTCGGGACAGGCGGGTTCGGCGTGTGCTTTGCTCATCACACTCGAAACTTCTCCCGAGATGGTATTTAAACGAACGCGGATACGGGGAGAAACGACCGCTCGCGCCCGGTGGAACGTACCGGTTACCGGTACGCTCTCTCCGGCGAGCGCCCGGCGGTACTATTCCGGGCGTAATTGTCTGGAAATATTTAAGTCGAAGACGGAACAAGTTCCGCGCGTGACGCTGGCCGACATCGCCGACGGACTCGAGGTGACGACCGAGCAGCGCGACTCGGGCGTCGCGGCGGTGGACGCCACCGAAACCGACCTCCGGGACGCGCTGGCCGAGTACGCATCCGACCTCCCCTGCGACGCCGAAGCGGCGGCCGAGATAGTCGAGGGCCACACTTCCGGCCGGTCGGTCGGCGACACCGCGCGCGCGGCGGGCGTCGCCCCGATGACCGCCGCCAAGACGCTCCACCTGCTGGGCTGCGAGGGCGTCTCGCCGCTGACGCCGCGCGCCCACGAGATTCTCGCCGACTGGCTGTCGGCCGACCTCTCGCGGACCGAAGCGCTCGAACTCACCGGCGCGTCGGAGTCGGAGTTCGCGCTGGCGACGTTCGTCGAAACCCACGACCCGCTGGCGGGAGCGAGCGAGGTCGTGGAGGGCGCGTACGCGCTCGGCGGCGACGCCGCCGTACGCAAGCGCGACGCGCTGGCCGAGACGATGAGCGACGTCGGCGACCTCTACTGAAGCGTCGACGTCTCAGCGCAACTCCTCGAACCGTTCGACGCCCGCCCGAGCGACTTCCATGTCGTCTTCGACTTCGCTCCCGCTGGCGCCGATCGCGCCGACGATGTCGCCGTCGCGCTCCAGCGGGAAGCCGCCGCCGAAGACGACGATGCGGCCCTCGTCGGTCGTCTGGAGGCCGTACAGCGAACCGCCGGGCTGGCTCGGCTCCGCGAGGGCGTCGGTCGGCTGTTTGAGCGCCGCCGCGGTGTAGGCCTTGTTCTTCGAGATGTTGACGCTGGCGAGCCACGCGCCGTCCATCCGGTGCTGGGCGACGAGGTTCCCCTCGGCGTTCGTGACGGCTATCACCATCGAGAGGTCCATCTCCTCGGCCCGCGCCTCGGCGGCCGCGAGGAGTTCCGTCGCGGTGTCGAGCGTGATGTCGTTCATGGGACTCGCGCTCTGTGACCATTCCCCTTTCAGTAAAGCTGGTGGGCGGCGGCCCCCGACCGCCGGTACCCGACTCGCGGTCGTCCGAGCGCCGGCCGAGCGCAGTCCCGGTATTCGTTCCCTCTGCGTTACGTCAGCGCGTCCGGCAGGTACCGCTCGGCGTCGAACTCGAACAGCCCCGGTTCCTCGAATTCGAGTTCCACCGTCGTCCGACACACCACCTCGGCGGCGTTCGCCACCGCTGGCGCGAACGCCGTCTCGGGATGCAGGACGCTGCTGGGGACGCCGTCGACGCCGGTCACCTCGCTCTCGGGCACCGCGGCGTCGGCGCTCCGGAGCGGTTGTTCGGACGCCTCCGGAACTACCCGGTTGGCGACCACGGCGTCGGCTTCGGTCCCGACGTCGGCGAGGCGGCCGCGCAGTCGCCCGACGGCGTCCACGCCGCGGTCGGTCGCGGGCGCGACGACCGCGACCCGCTCGGCCTCGGTGACCGCCGCGACGGCCTGGTTGGAGGCGACCGGCGGCACGTCGACGAGCACGTGGTCGAACGCCTCGACGGCCTCGGCGAGGAGGTCGCCGAATCGCTCGGCCGCGCCCGCGGTCTTCGCGCGGGCCATCCGCTCGAACGACGCCCGAGCGGGACAGAGCGCCAGTCGACCCGGGAGGTCGGCGCTCGCGTCGTGGTCGTACAGCCCCTCCGCGAGACTCGATTCCTCCTCGGCCGTGAGCAGTTTCGTGACGTCGGCGTCGATGCGGCCGGCGATGTGGCGCGCGAGTCCTTCCGTCGCGAACGCGGCGTCGAGAATCGCCACCTCGCGGCCGTCGCGGGCGAGCGTCGCGCCGACTTCGACGGCGAGTCGAGTCGTGCCGGCGCCGCCCGTCGCGCCGACCAGCGCGGCAGTCGAAACGGTCATTGCTTCGAGTTGTCACTCGATGATATAAAAAGGTCGGCTTCGCCGCTCGTCGCGACCGTCGGCGCACCGCGCAGACGGTCGCGGCCACTTCCGGGGTCTACCGCTGGTTGTGAATCTCCTCGGCGATCTCGTCGAGTTCCGCGTCGGTGAGGGTCGGCCGCTCGCCCGCCACCGCGTGGACGGGGCTGCCGCCGTCGCCCTCGAACCGCGGGATGATGTGACCGTGGACGTGCGGGACCTCCTGACCGGCGGCCGCGCCGTCGTTGAACGCGACGTTCGCGCCGTCGGCGTCGACGGCGTGCTGGACCGCCGTGTTGAGTCGATGGAGGACGCCGAAGACGTGGGCCGCCACGTCGCCGGGGACGTCTTCGAGTTCCTCGTAGTGCTCCTTCGGGATGACGAGCGTGTGGCCCGGCGAGAGCGGGTTAGCGTCGAGGAACGCCATCGCGGTGTCGTCCTCGAAGACGGTTCGGCTCGGGATGTCTCCGTCGACTATCTGGCAGAAGATGCAGTCGTCCTGGCTCATGGATGTCGTCCGAAGCGTTCGTTCGCGCGGCGTATCAAGGTTGAGGCTCCTTCGGAGCGAAGGCCGATTGCTCGACCGCCTCGGCCGCGCGGACGCGACGGGCCTCCGACGAGGGCGCGAAACCGCGACTTGATCGTGACTGTGACGGGACGTGTCGCGGCAGCGACCTCGACCGCTACGTACGCTAGACGAGTGAGGACCGCGCCGCCACGGCCACGCGCCTCGCCGGGTGATTCCCTCGCAGTATCGGGCGTGGCCCCGTGTCACGCCAATGCGCCGGTCGGCAGGTAAAGTCCGCGCTCGCGCCGCTGCAACGCCCTCACTCCCGCAGTCGCTCGCGCTCGCGCTTCGCGCGGTCCTCGACGCTCTCCAGCGTCTCGGTGTCGAGGAGTCGCTCCAGCTTTCGCTCGAACTGCTCGTCGGTGAGTTCCCCGCGGGCGTACCGCTCTCTGAGCGTTTCGAGCGCGTCGCGGTTGTTGGGTTCGGCGGGTTCGGACTCGTCTTCGGATTCCTCGCCGGTCCAGGCGCCTCCCCAGTCGGCGTCGTCGCCGTCGTCCCACCACTCGCTGATGTCGTCCTCGTCGCCGAACAGGAGCGCGACGATGGGGACGACGACGAAGTAGCCGACGAACAGCGCGGCCAGCCACCAGTCCTGCCCGGTGAACATGGCGACGAGCCAGAGTCCGGTGACCAGCGTGCTCGCTACCTTCGTCGCGTTCTCGCGGAGGCGTTCGCCGGGCGTCGCGGCCATACGAGCGTCTACGTAGCTGACCGTTATAATCGGTGCGTCGTCGGCGACGACACGTCGCCTCGCGCGACCGCGAATTGCAGACGCGCCTGCGTAACCGAACCCAATTTAACTCCGTAGGCGAACAGAACCACTATGAGCAGGTTCGAGGAAGTCGACGACCAGTACGAACCCCGCGCGGTCGAGGACCGCGTGTTCGGCTACTGGGACGAGGTCGACGCCTACGAGAAGGCCAAGCAGCACCGCGCCGACGGCGAGGACTTCTTCTTCGTCGACGGCCCGCCGTACACCTCCGGGGCGGCCCACATGGGCACGACGTGGAACAAGACCCTGAAGGACGCCTACATCCGCTACAAGCGGATGTGCGGCTACGACGTGACCGACCGGCCGGGCTACGACATGCACGGCCTCCCCATCGAGACGAAGGTCGAGGAGCAACTCGGCTTCGAGAACAAGAAGGACATCGAGGAGTTCGGCGAGGAGAACTTCATCGAGGCCTGCAAGGAGTACGCCGACGACCAACTGGAGGGCCTGCAGTCGGACTTCCAGTCGTTCGGCGTCTGGATGGACTGGGACAACCCCTACCGGACGGTCAGCCCCGAGTACATGGAGGCCGCCTGGTGGGGCTTCTCGCAGGCCCACGAGAAGGGACTGGTCGAGCAGGGCCAGCGCTCCATCTCCCAGTGCCCCCGGTGCGAAACTGCCATCGCCAACAACGAGGTCGAGTACGAGGACGTCGAGGACCCCTCCGTCTACGTGAAGTTCCCCCTGCGGGACCGCGAGGGCTCCCTGGTCATCTGGACCACGACGCCGTGGACCATCCCCGCCAACACCTTCGTCGCGGTGGACGGCGACCTCACGTACCAGCAGGTCCGCGCCACGAAAGACGGCCAAGAGGACGTGCTCTACGTCGCCGCCGAGTGCGTCGAGGGCGTCCTGAAGGCGGGCCGCTACGACGACTACGAGGTCGAAGACGAGTTCACCGGCGAGGAGATGGTGGGCTGGCAGTACGACCACCCGCTCGACGAGGAGGTCCCCGCCCACGCGTCCGACGAGGGCACCCTGCAGGTCTACACCGCCGACTACGTGGAGGCCGACCGGACGGGTCTGGTCCACTCCGCGCCCGGCCACGGTGAGGAGGACTTCGAGCGCGGGACCGAACTCGGCCTCGACGTGTTCTGCCCGGTGGGCGGCGACGGCGTCTACACCGAGGCCGGTGGCGAGTACGAGGGTCAGTTCGTCAAGGACGCCGACGAGAACATCGTCGCCGACTTGGAGGAGAAGGGCCTGATGCTCCGGGCCGACACCGTGGTCCACAGCTACGGCCACTGCTGGCGGTGTGACACCGGCATCCTCCAGATCGTCACCGACCAGTGGTTCATCACCATCACCGACATCAAGGACGAACTGCTGGCCAACATCGAGGACAGCGAGTGGCATCCCTCGTGGGCGCGGGACAACCGCTTCCGAGACTTCGTCGAGGACGCCCCCGACTGGAACGTCTCCCGCCAGCGCTACTGGGGCATCCCCATCCCCATCTGGACGCCCGAGGACTGGGACGGCGACATGGACGACGTGGTCGTCGTCGGCACGCGCGAGGAACTCGCCGAACTGGTCGACCAGGACGTCGACCCCGACGAGGTCGACCTCCACAAGCCCACCGTGGACGACCTCACCATCACGAGGGACGGCGAAACCTACACCCGCATCGCGGACGTCTTCGACGTCTGGCTCGACTCCTCGGTCGCCTCGTGGGGCACGCTCGACTACCCCGAGAACGAGGAGGCCTTCGAGGAACTGTGGCCCGCCGACCTCATCATGGAGGCCCACGACCAGACCCGCGGGTGGTTCTGGTCGCAACTTGGCATGGGGAGCGCCGCGCTCGGCGAGGTCCCCTACGACGAGGTGCTGATGCACGGGTGGGCGCTCGCGGAGGACGGCCGGAAGATGTCCAAGTCCATCGGCAACATCGTCGCGCCCGAGGAGGCCATCGAGCGCCACGGCGCCGACCCGATGCGGACGTTCCTGCTCGCCCAGAACCCGCAGGGCGACGACATGCGGTTCTCCTGGGACGAGATGGAGAACGTCCAGCGGGACCTGAACATCTTCTGGAACGTGTTCCGGTTCCCGCTGCCGTACATGCGCTTAGACGACTTCGACCCCGAGGAAACCACGCTCGAAGCGGTCGACGAGGACCTCGAACTCGTCGACGAGTGGGTGCTGTCGCGGCTCCAGACCGTCACGGCCGAGATGACCGACCACTGGGAGGACTTCCGCCAGGACAAGGCGCTGTCGGCGCTCCTGGAGTTCGTCGTCGAGGACGTCTCGCGGTTCTACATCCAGGTCGTCCGCGAGCGCATGTGGGAGGAAGAGGACAGCGCGAGCAAGCAGGCGGCCTACGCGACGTTCTACGCGGTCCTGTCGGACCTCGTCGCGCTGCTGGCGCCGTACGCGCCGTTCGTCGCCGAGACGGTCTACCAGAACCTCACCGGCGACGCCGGCCACGAGACGGTCCACATGCGCGACTGGCCCGAGATCGACGAGTACTGGCAGGACGCCCAACTCGAAACGGACGTGAGCCTCCTGCGCGCCGTCGAGGAGGCCGGGTCGAACGCCCGCCAGCAGGCCGAGCGAAAGCTCCGCTGGCCCGTCACCCGAGTCGTGGTCAACGCCGACGACGAGCGCGTCGTCGAGGCGGTCGAGCGCCACGGCGACTTGCTGGCCGACCGGTTGAACGCCCGCGAGGTCCGGGTGGTCGCGCCCGGCGAGAGCTGGGGCGAACTCCACTACAGCGCCGAGGCCGACATGAGCGTGCTCGGCCCGGCGTTCGGCGACGACGCCGGCCGCGTGATGCAGGCGCTCAACGACGCCCAGGTGCAGGAAACATCGCTCGACGCGCTCGAGGACGCCGTCTCCGAGGCGCTCGGCGAGGACGTCGAACTCACCGACGAGATGGTCGAGTTCGTCACTGAAACCCCCGAGGGCGTCACGGGCGTCCCGTTCGACACCGACGGCGACCAGCGCGGGGTCGTCTACGTCGACACCGAACTCACCGAGGACATCGAGAGCGAGGGCTACGCCCGCGAGGTCATCCGCCGGGTCCAGGAGATGCGCAAGGAGATGGACTTAGACATCGAGGAGCGCGTGCGCCTCGAACTCGACGTCGCCGACGCCCGCGTCGCCGATCTGATAGACGAGCGCATGGACCTCGTCCGCGAGGAGGTCCGCGCCGACGAGGTGGGGACCGTCGAGGACGGCTACCGCAAGGAGTGGGACGTCGAGGGCGTCGAGATGACCATCGCGCTCGCGCCGCTGGCGGAAGCCCAGGCGTAGGTCGAACGTCCGAAACGGGACGCGATTCGGAGACGGGACGCGGATTTCGAGGGCGGACGCGATTCCGAGGCGCGATGCGCCTCGGAATCGCGGGCCGACGGGAGCCTCCGCCGCGGCGAGACGACGATTCGGTTCGCCGGCTGTACGGTGACGGTCACCAGCGACGGCGTCGTCACCGCCGAGCGACCGGCCGACGAGTAGTCATGTTCTGTCGAAGCGGGACCGGCGAGTACACTTTTGCGGACGCGGCCCGTTGAGCCGTCCGTCACCCGAGTACGGGAAGTCCGTCTCTCAGCCGGGGGAATGGGGGTTTCGATGGAACGAGCGAACCGGAAGCCGATACTGCTACTGCTACTCTTCGCGGACCGCGCGACGAGCGACGACGCCGAGCGCGCCGGCGACTCGGCCGAACTCTACGCCGGGACGGCGTTCGAACTGCTCGACAATCCGCGCCGACGCCGCCTGCTGGCCTACCTCGTCGAGTGCGGCGGGTCGGCCCCGCTGGCCGACGCCGTCGACCACGTGGCGGCCTGGGAGCACGACTGCGACCCCGAGGAGGTGTTCTCGACCGACCGGAAGACGGTCTACGACTCGCTCCGGCGTCGCCACGTCCCGCGACTCTCCCGGGTCGGCGTCGTCGTCCACGACGAGCGTCGGGGCGTCGTCTCCCTCGGGCCGGCGGCCGACGCCGTGATCGACCGACTCGGCGACCGGCGGTCGCCCTGTGCTCACTGGGAGACGTACTTCCTCGGTCTGGCGGCCACGGTCGGGGCGTTCGTCGCCGCGGAGGTCGCGGCGACCGTCCCGGAACTGCTCTTCGGCGGGGAACACGCCGTCGTGGCCGGACTGTTCGGCGCGCTGACGCTGGTCGCGGCGCTCGACGCGCGCTATCGGTTCAGCGCGCGCTAGTTCTTTGACCCGTCGGCAGAATCGTCCCATCACCTCCGCTCGCCGCTCGAAACAGTCGTCACCGAAGTGACGACTGGGCACGTAGTCGCGGTAGGTGGTTGGTTGTCGGCCTACGCGCCAGTGTCGCCTTCGAACCCCGCCCCTATGAAACTTTTTGTGATTTTTTGAGTGAACCCTATTGCGCATCGTCTCCCGGTTTCGGTCGAAGATGCGCGTTTCGTTTCCATTTTCCCCGCCGGCGCGCGGTGCGCCGACGTTCGTTCGGCCGCCCTACGGCGCTCGGGGACCGAGATTCCTATATATCCGGGGCCGAAACTCCGCCTCGAAACCCGCAGGCAGTTCCGGACGACGCCGCGCATCGCGCGGCGTCGTCCGACCGCGGTAGGTGGTTGGAATGACTCACGAAAAGCAGACGACGGTGGTCGAGTTGTTACAACAACTCGGTCTGAAGGAGTACGAAGCGAAAGTGTTCGCGGCGCTGGCGCAGGTTTCCCAGGCCACCGCCAAGGAGATAAGCGAACTCGCGGACGTGCCCCGAACTCGGGTGTACGACGCGGGCGAGGAGTTGGCACTGCGCGGCCTCGTGGAGGTTCAACAGTCGAACCCCCAGCGGTATCGCGCCATCCCCATCGAGGAGGCGGTGGAGGTGATTCGACGCCAGTACGACCGGCGCTTCGAGACGCTGTCGGAGACGTTGTCGGACCTCGAAGCGTCGGGTGACACCCGGCGACGCCCCGAGGGCGTCTGGTCGCTCACCGGCGCGGAGGCCATCGCCGAGCGGGTCGCCAAGTTGGTCGAGTCGGCGACCGAGGAGGTCGTCGTCCTCTTCGGCTCGGACCCCGGCGACGCCGCGCCGATACTCGAACGGCTCGGGGCGGCGGTCGACCGCGGCGCGACCGTCTACGTCGGCTCGCTGGCCCCCGACGAGGCCGACCGGCGGCGGGTCGTCGACGCGGTTCCCGGCGCCCGCCGCGCCGACGTCCTGGAGGAGTTGCTCTCCTCGCCCGCCGCCGACACTGCCGACGCCGCCGACATCGGTTTCCTCGTCGTCGCCGACCGGGACGAACTCCTGTTGAGCGCGGTCGGCGACCGCGAGGGCGACGTCGAGGCGGCGGTCCGCTCGACCGAGTTCGGCAACGGCCTCCTGGCCGTCGTCAGGCGACTCCTCGACGGCGCCCTCCCGACGGAGGGCGCGGAGAGCGAGCAGGAGGAAGAGGCGGACGCGCCCGCGTCCGAGGACGACACGCTGGCGGAATAGTGGCGAGAACTGACGGCCGACAATGGCCTACAGCGCGTCGGCGAGCACCGGCGCGACCGACACCTCGCTGACCGCGCGCTCGATGGTGTCGGTGCCGTAGACCGCCTCGACGCCCGCCCGCGAGAGTTTCGCGTAGGCGTCGGCGGCCAGCATCGGGTGGACGCAGGCGACGAACACCCGGCCGGCGCCGCGCTCGCCCAGGATCTCGACCGCGCCCGCCATCGTCGACCCGGTGGCGATGATGTCGTCGGTGACGACCACGTCGCGGTCGGCCACGTTGGTGTCACTGGGGGTCAGTTCGACCTCGGTGCCCGAGAGGCGCTTCTTCTCGAAGTAGTCGACGGTGCCCTCGCCGTAGGCGTCCCGGACGGTTTCGGCGATGTCGAGCGCGCCTTCGTCGGGCGAGAGGAAGACGGGGTCGGCGAGGTCCGCCGGAAGCGGGTCGGCGAGGACGCCGGCGGCGTCGACCGATTCGGCAGGGGTGTCGAAAAAGTCGCAGACCGACTCCTCGTGGGGGTTGACCGTCACCACGCGGTCGGCGTTCGCCGAGAGGGCCTTCGCGACCGCGCGGGCCGAGACTGGCTGGCCCGCCTCGAACGCGGCGTCCTGGCGGGCGTACCCCATGTACGGCAGGACGGTGACGACCTCGGTGGCGCCCCACTCGCGGGCGGCGTCCTGCAACTGGATGAGTTCGAGGTGGGCGTCCGAGGAGACGGTCGAGGCGACGATAATCGCGCGATTTATCCGTCCAGCCGCGCTGCGCTCGGCGAACTCGCCCTCGGCCAGGCCGGGTGCGGCCGCCAGCAGTTCGCCGTCGGGGAATCGCTCGAACTCGATGCTCGCCAGGGGTTCGTCCAGCGCGGCGGCGAGTTCCGCCGCCAGCACCTGCGAGGTTGACCCGCTGATAATCATACGAGTTGGGTGCACCCCGGCGGGTAAATCGGTTTTCACTCGGGTCGGAAGCTTCCTACCGTCGGCTGTCACTCCGTCTCGATTCTCGCGGAAACACTCGTCTCGCGGGCGCGGACACAGTCTTCTGCGCCGGCCGATTCGATGAATTACAGTCGACAGTATTAACGTCGCCCGGTGGGACCGGCCGGACGTGTCGAAACACGTCGCCATGGTGTTCGGCCTGTTCGTCTCGCTGGCGATGTTCCTCGGCGTCGTCGCGGTAGCGACGGGTGGCGGGATTAGCGTGAACCTCGCGGCGGTGGTCGTCTGGGTGGGTCTGTTCGTGGCGGTGGGACTGGGGTTCGTGTTGATGGGCGTCTCGACGAGGTAGCGTCGAGAAACCCCGTGGAATTCTTCAGAACGAGACGGACTCTTCGCGCTCCCCCACGTCGCGTTGTCGACCCTGTAATCAGTCCCGCTCGTCGTCCCCGCCGGGAAGCCGACGGACCGCTTTCTCCCATCTGTCCTTGGCCGCCTGCCCGGGGTCCGCGAACGGGTCGTACGTGATGTCCTCGGCCGTACCGACGCGATTCGGCCCGTCGCCGTCGGTCGTCGTCCGCCACACGCCGACCACCGCCACGACCACCAATAACGCGAACAAGAACGCTAGCGCGATACTGGCCAAACCGTCGAGGGGGAACGCCACGAAGAGCAGGGCCAGCAGAAGCGCAGCGAGTTGGGACGCGTAGAGGAAACGACTGAGCCAGTCGCCCGGAATCTCGAAAGCTCGTCCCATCTTTCTCCCGGAAATCTGACCCACAGACGTTTAACGTTTCTCACACGATTCCTGTACGACTACTCGACGCTACGGTATCGAACGATACGAGCGACGCTGACCGCGGAGTGGAACGCCTCGAACGCTCGCCGCTTCGTGCGGCGACAATCCTCGCGAGGGATGAGCGAACGACCGGAGCGAGTGATCGAATCGGCTGGGGAGGCGTGTGGCCTGCGTCTGCGCGAGCAAAGCGAGTGCAGGCTCGTCGGACCGCCGGTCCGACGGCGGTCGCAGTGCGGTTGCTCGTTCGCATCGTGCGAGTAGCAGTCTACGGTGCGGTGGCCATCGCGGTTCTGACTCGTAGCCATCGTACGAGGCACAGACACGGCCACCACTCGCATAACCGAAAACCACGGACGACTCAGTTCGTAAGCTCCGGATTCCGCAGTACCTTCAGCCCCGCGTACGAGTAGTAGCATCCGTGAAAGGCGAACACGAGTATCGCGGCTCCCGTCGCCCACCCGTCTCCCACTTCGCCCGTCCGGAGGTGGTAGAACTGCAGACCCATCATGAGGAATCCCCCGAAAGCCAGCGCGAAGTAGATCAGCCACTGCTTCATACGGCCGGAACGTGACAACCTCCAATCAAACCTCCGGAAGAGAAACCCGAAGACGCGACCGAAGATAGCCGAGAGTCCGATTACGGCGCGGCGACGGCCTTCACACCCTGCAAGCCAAGCATCTGGGAACGCCAGCCGTCGCCGACCGAGAGCAGGAACGTCCCGTCCGCCGTCGCGGCGTAGACGCCCTCGCCGTGGTCGAGCGCGACGATTTCGCCCTCGGCGGGCACCTCCTCTTCGTGCCACTCGCCGTCCTCGTGGGCGAACAGCCCCGTTTCCCCCGCGACGTGCGCCCAGCCGAGTCGCCCCGCCTCGCCCGACGCGGCGCCGACCGCCCGGAAGTCGCCGTCGAGTTCGTCCATCCAGCCGTTGCCGAGCTTGTAGAGTCCCGCGGCGGTCGCGGCCAGCGGGACGCCTGCGGTCGATACGTCCCGAACGTCTTCGAGGCCGACGTGCTCGACGCCCGACGCGGTAGCGCGATAGACGCCCGACTCCGCGGCGAGCAGGTCGCCGTCGATGGCCCGCACCTCCTCGATACTCCCGAGTTCGGTCCACGCCGAGTCACCGGTTTCGTCGCCGTCGTCACCGTCTTCCTCGCGTCGTAGCACCGCGCCGTCCTCGCGGGCGACCAGCAGGTCACCCGCATCGCCGAACCCCACCGCGACCGCCGGACCGACGTCCAGCGACTCGAATCTGTCCTCCCCGCCTATCAGCACCGTCTCGTCGGTCGCCACCGCGAGTCGGCCGTCGCGCCCGGCGGCGTCCCGGGCCGTACACCGGCGCTCCAGGCCGAATCGTCCCACCAGGTCGTCGGAGGTCTCGACCACCGCCACCCCGAAGTCGCCGACGACGTACACCGGGACCTCCTCGCCGTCGCCGCGGTACACCCGCTTCTCGTCGATGCTGATGCCCATGTCCGGAAATCCGCCCGCCCGCGGGTTAGGCGTTGGGATTTCGCGACCCGCCGAGCGGGAGACCCTCCCCGAAAACGCGCCCGAAACGCCCCCAGCGGGGGCGAACCGACGACCGCGCTCCGGAATGTCTTTGGCCCGCGAGTCCTCACGCTCGCACATGAAAGTATTCGGGTCCAGCGGCACGCGCGGGGTCGCCAACGAGGAGTTGACCCCGCAGTTCGCGCTGAAGGTCGCGGAGGCGGCCGGGACGGTGTGGCGCGCCGACCGCGTGGCGGTCGCCCGCGACACGCGCGCGACGGGGGAGATGCTGGCCGACGCCGCCGCCAGCGGACTGGCGAGCGTCGGCGCCGACGTCGACCGCCTCGGCATCATCCCCACGCCGGGCGCGCAGGCCTACGCCGAGCGCGAGCAGATGCCGGTCGTGATGATAACCGCCAGCCACAACCCCTCGGAGTACAACGGCGTGAAACTGATCGGAGCCGACGGCGTCGAACTCGCGGTCGAGGACCTAGAACGCATCGAGCAGAAGTTCCTCGCCGAGAAGTTCGAGACGGTCCGGTGGAGCGAGACGGGCGAGAGTCGCCGCGTCGAGGGTGCCCGCCGGGAGTACGTCGAGGGGATGCTCGCCGCGGTCGACCGCGAGAGAATCGCCGACGCCGACCTCACCGTGGCGCTGGACCCCGGCCACGGCGCGGGTTCGCTGACCTCCCCGGAGTTCTTCCGCGAACTCGGCTGTCGGGTCGTCACCGCCAACAGCCAACCCGACGGCCACTTCCCCGGCCGGGACCCCGAACCGGTCCCCGAAAACCTCGGCGACCTCGGTCGCCTCGTCGCGGCGACCGACGCCGACGTGGGCATCGCCCACGACGGCGACGCCGACCGGGCCATCTTCTACGACGAGAACGGCGAGTACGTCGAGGGCGACGCCACGCTGGCGGCGCTGGCGGCCGCCGAACTCGAACCCGGCGACTCGGTCGTCTCGGCGGTCAACGTCTCCCAGCGACTCGTCGACGTGGCCGACGACGCCGAGGCGTACCTCGAACTCACGCCCATCGGGAGCACCAACATCATCACCCGCATCGAGGGCCTGTGGAAGAACGACCGCCCTGTCCCGGTCGCGGGCGAGGGCAACGGCGGCATCTTCTTCCCCGACTACCGGTTGGCCCGCGACGGCGCGTACACCGCCGCGAAGTTCCTCGAACTGCTGGCCGACCGGACCGTCAGCGAGGTGGTCGAACCGTACGACGACTATCACAACGTCCGGATCAACATCGGCTACGCGAACGACGCCGAGCGCGAGGCGCTGCTGGAGGCGGCCGAGCGCGAGGCCGACGAGGCGACGGCCGACGTGACCACCCTCGACGGCTACCGACTCGACTACGGCGACGCCTGGGTGCTGGCCCGGCCGAGCGGCACCGAACCGATGGTCCGCATCTACGCCGAGGCCCGAGAGCTATCGCGGGCCGAGGAACTCGCCGAGGCGATGGCCGAGGAGCTCCGCGAGGCGAAGGCGGCGGTCTGAGCGTCCGAGGCGGTTAATTCGGACGCCAACAAGGTTATTCGACTCGCCTCCGTTACTCTGTCTGGCATGGAGGAGCGAGAACCCAGAGACGTTTCCGGCGGCGATCGTGACGACAAAGTCCACCAGCGGTACTACCCCGAAGAAGACCGAAAACTGAGCACCGCGGTTCTGGAGGCCATCGAGGACCAGAAGGGCGAGGACCTCTCGAAGGCCGACTTCCGGTTGTACGACGACGTCGACCCCGACGCGCTCGACGCGCTGTTCCGCTCGGACGCCGACGCGAACACGTCGGTCCAGTTCAACACCGACGACGTGACCGTGACGCTCTGGGGCGACGGCGGCGTCGAAATCCGAATCACGCCGCGCGAGGAGAAACCGTAGCGTTCACCGCTCGGGGTACTCGGCGAGCGCCTCGTTCAGCGTCTCCTTTTGCTCGCGCAACTCGGCCAGTTCCGACTCCACCGCGCCGCCGGCCAGTCGCTCGCGCTCGTCGTCGGATAGCTCCTCGCGCGCCCGCGCGGCGGTCCGCAGGCGCTCGAAGCGCTCCTCGTCGCGGGTGAACTGCCGGATTTCGCGCAACCTGGCCACCGTCTCCTCGGGGGCGAACTTCGAGACGACCGAGATCAACTCCTCGATGCGCCACCGGAGGTCGGCGGCCGACCGGGGCGGCCAGTCGATTCGGAGAGGTCGGGCGTCGAGGCGTTCGAGGTACGTCTCGTTGGTCGCCACCGCGCGCTTGAGCGCCTGGGGGTCGCCGACGTAGTGGTCGAGTTTCGAGTTGGAGTAGCGGGCGTACTCCAGCAGTTTCGGTATCGACTCCGCGCCCGCCTCCCGTTCCCGGACGTACTCGACGAGCGACTCGGGCGGCCGGTCGAACTCGACCAGCGGGTAATCGCGGGTCGCGGCCACGAACGCCAGCACCTCGCGGGCGCTCGACCCGCGCTTGAACTCGGCGAACGCCTCGTCGACGGCGTCGTCGTAGGCCGAAATCGGATTCCGGAGTTCCTCGACCGGCGCGTCGAGGTCGGCCTCGCCCAACTCCAGCAGGTGCTCGCGGTCGCGTATCTCCCGGTCGACCTCCCGGCGGCGCGCCGCGACGTCGCGGCGCGCCTCGCGGTAGGCCGCGAGCGCCTCGTCCCGCCGGTCGAGGAGCGCCGCGACGTCTCCGGCGGGTTCGAGGTCGGCGCGGGCGCGCTCGAAGTCCGACTCGCTCAGCCGGCGCTTGTCGAAGCGGTCGTTGGCCGCCTCGAAGGCGTCGCCGGCGGGCAGGTCGTCGTCCAGTCGGCCGACGAGCGCGGCGAAGCGGTCCTGGAACTCGATGAAGTTCTTGAAGTTCTCCTGACCCGTGCCCGTGGCCTTCCCCTCGTAGCGGTTCAGCAGGTCGGTCGCCTCGTCGTAGGCCGCGGCGACCGAGTCGACGGTCGCCGCGCCGTACTCCTCGATGCGGTCGTCGGCCCGTTCGAGTTCGTCGGCGGCCTCGGCCAGCGCGGCGACCGGGTCGTCGCGCTCGCCGTCGGCCGGTGCGGTGGAGTCTGAGTTCATCGGTGGAACACGGTCAGATTACGACTCGTAGACCTCGTCGGGTTCGAACGCCCGCTCGCCGACGACGTCGCCGTCGAGGGTGCGGTAGAAGCAACTCTCGTAGCCGGTGTGACACGCCCCGCCCTCCTGGTCGACCAGGTAGAGCAGCGCGTCGCCGTCGCAGTCGACCCGGACCTCTTGGACCCGCTGGACGTGACCGCTGGTTGCGCCCTTCTGCCAGAGTTCCTCGCGACTCCGCGAGTAGTAGTGAGCCAGGCCGGTTTCGCGGGTCTTCTCGACGGCCTCGGGCGTGACGTAGGCCAGCATCAGCACCTCGCCGGTGTCGGCGTCCTGGGCGACGGCGGGGATGCGACCGCGCTCGCCGAAGTCGAGCGCGACGGCGGGGTCGGCGTCGTCGGTGTCGGCGGCGTCGCTCATGTCCGGACGATTCGGCGCGTCGGGCGATATGTCTTGTGTGTCCGAGAGGTGAGGGAGTCGGCGCGTGGCGCCGACTCCCTCACCGGCCCGTAACTGTGAAAAGATTGAAGCGACCGCCGGGGCAACTCCCCCGCATGACCGCCGCACTCCGCTCCGCAGGTTCCCTCCTCCGCCCGAACCGACGCCTCGCATTCCCGTTCGCCGCGGTGCTGTACCCGCTGCTGTGGTTCGTCGCTCGAGACGCCGATATCGCCGCGCGCGTCGGGTCGGCGGACCCGACGCGGACAATCGGCCTCGCCGCCGTCTCGGTCGTCGCGAGCTACGCCCTCGCGGTGCTGGCCGCCGCCGTCGCGGCGACCGTCAGTTCGCGCCGTGGTTCCGCCCCGGCGTGGACCCGACCGCTGGTCCGACCCTCGGACGCGACGCTCGCGGTCTTCGCCGGCGTCTCGCTCGCGCTCGGCTACGTCGTCTTCTCGGGGTCGCCGCTCGGCCTCTCCGGGTGGCTCTCCCCGGTCACGCGCCTGCTAGGTGCGGTCGTCGGCTGGCCGCTCGTCGTCTCGTACGCCGCGACCGTCGCCGCGAGCGACGCGCTCGGCGTCTCCTCCTTCGCCGCCGAGGTCGCGGCGGTCGTCCTCGGCGTCGGCCTCTCGGTCGCGTGGCTGTTCGTCCTGTCGGGGTGGCTGGTGGCACTGCTCGGCGGGCGGTCGGTCGCGTCGCCCGCGACTGCGCGATAGCCCGCCCCAGCGCGACCCGTCGGACTTCCCGAGAAAAAAGCGCGAACGTCGCGGGTCGGCTACGACCCGGGTCCGTCGACCGCGCCCGAGCGCCGGAAGTCGGCCGCGCCGAGGTAGGTGCCGTCCCGCACCATGATGGCCTGGGCGTTGCCGAGTTCGGTCGGTTCGTCCTGCAACCGGTGGCCGAGTCGGCGGAGGCGCTCGCGCACCCCGCGAGGGACGCGCCGCTCCCAGTACACCTCCGGGTCGGCGTCGTTGTAGATTCGCGGTGCCGCGATGGCCGCCGGTAGCGACATGTCGTACGTCGCCACGTTCTGGATTATCTGGGCGACGGTCGTGATGATGGTCTTGCCGCCGGGCGACCCGAGCGTCATCAGCGGGTCGCCGTCGCTGAACACGATGGTCGGACTCGTGGAACTGAGCGGGCGCTTGTTCGGCTGGACCTCGTTGGGGCCGCCGGGCGTCGCGTCGAAGTCGGTCAGTTCGTTGTTCAGCATGAAGCCGTAGCCCGGCACCATCATCTTCGTCCCGAAGAACTGCTCGATGGTGCTGGTCCACGACACCATGTTGCCGTCGCCGTCGGCGGTGGTGAAGTGGGTCGTCTGACCCCGGTCGACCGCGAGCGGTGTCGGCCGTCGCCCGACCCCGCCGCCGGCCCGCGCCGAACTCCCGGTCGCGTTTCCGCTTCCGCCCTTCGACCCGCCGCGCTTGCTCATCGCCAGCAGCGTCGCGAGTAGCGCGAGCAGTCGCCGCGCGGTTTCGCCGTCGAGGCGGCTCAAATCGAGGTCGCTCAGGTCGAATTCCGACGGGCTCGGTCGCCCGGCCACGCCGTCGCCGCCGACCAGCGACCCGATGCGGTAGGGGTCGCCTGGCTGGTACGACCACGGGTCGCCCGGCTTCCACGGCGGGTTGCTGGCTTGAGACAGCGGAATCTTGCTCCGGCGCTGGTCGGTGTACTCTTCGTCGAGGAGGCCCTGCCACGGCGCGTCGACGAACAGTTTGTCGCCCATGAACGCGCCCCGGTCGGCGTACGACCGGTGGAACGTCTCGATGAGCGCGTGGTACCGCTCGGCCGACCGCGGTCCGTACTGTCCGAGGTCGAACTCCTCGGTTATCTTGAGTATCTGGCCGACGGTGAGGCCGCCGGAACTCGGCAGCGACATCGTGCGGACGACCACGTCCTCGTACTCGACGTAGTCGGGGTGGTCCATCGTGACGTTGTACGCCGCCAGGTCGTCGACGGTCATGCTCCCGCCGGCCCGCTGGACCGTGTCGGCGATGGCCCGCGCTATCTCGCCCCGGTAGAACGCGCTGACGCCCCGCTCGCGAATGAGCCGAAACGTCTTCGCCAGGTCGGGTTGGACCAGTTCGTCGCCGGCCTGCAACGGCTGTCCGCCCGGCACGAACACGTTCCGGGCGGCCTCGTTGAAGTTGTCGACCTCCTCGGCGATGGTCTCGGCGAGATGTTGGTCGACCGTCGCCGTCCGCCCGCCGGGCGCGGCCAACTCGACGGCCGGCCCGATCAGTTCGTCGATGGACATGGTGCCGAAGCGCTTGAGCGCCACGTCGATGGCCCGAAGCGTCCCCGGCACGCCGACCGCGTCACCGCTCTTGTGTCGGCGCTCGAACGGAATCGGGTCGCCCTGCTCGTTCAGGAACATCCCCGGTTTCGCTCCGGCGGGCGCGCGTTCGCGGTTGTCCACCGCGTAGGTCACGTCCTCGTCGGCGTCGTAGACGAGCATGAACCCGCCGCCGCCGATGCCGGAACTGTGCGGCTGGACCACGTTCAGCGCGAACTGGACCGCCGCCGCGGCGTCGACCGCGTTCCCGCCCTCGCGCAGGACGTTCGTCCCGATTTCGGTGGCTGCCGGGTGGACCGACGACACCATCCCGTCGTCGCTCCTGGCCGTCTCGACCTGCCCCGGCTGAGTCGCCCGCGGCGCGCCGTCGACCGTCGCGCGCTCCCGCGCGGCGGCGGGCGCGGCGCTCGCCCCCAGCGCGACCGCGGTCCCCCGCAGGAACGTCCGTCGTTTCGTTCCCCGTTTCGATTCCCCGTCTCGCCCGGCGCTCCGTTCGTCGCTCCGCCCGGCGTCTCCCTCGGTCGTCGGCTCGGCGTCGCCCGAGCCCGCGTCGTTTTCCCCCATAGTTTCTCCATTGCCACGCTAGAACATGGCACGGTTTGCTACGGGAGAAGCGGCTTAATTCTAGGGGAGCGTCAGCTGACCTGTCCGGAATCGGTAATCTCGGCCCGCCCGCTGGTCGCGCTCCGGATGCGGTCGCGGAGCGCCTCGGCCTCCTCCACGGGCACGCGCACGTCCAAGGTGACCCGCTCGGCGTAGTCGGCGTCGAACTCCGCGCCCTCGGACTCTACTATCCCCCGCACCGTCCCCGAGTCGTCGTACTCGACCGTCACCGAGAACCGCTCGTGGGGGCGCTCCTCGACCGTCCCGGCGTCCTCGAGGGCCTCCTTGACGGCCCGCGAGTAGGCCCGCGCGAGGCCGCCGACGCCGAGGTTCGTCCCGCCGTAGTAGCGGGTCACGACCACCGCGACGTTCTCGACGCCCTCCTGCTGGAGGACGTTGAGCGCGGGCTTGCCGGCCGACCCGGACGGTTCGCCGTCGTCGCTGGCCCACTCGCGCAGGGGGTCCGCCCGGACGCGGTAGGCGGGGACGTTGTGGGTCGCGTCGGCGAACGCCTCCTGAACCTCGGCGACGAACGCCTCGGCCGCCTCGCGGTCTTCGGCGGGCGCGGCGCGGCCGACGAACTCCGAGCCCCGAACCTCGAAGGCGGCCTCGCCGCGTCCGGCGACGGTGCGATACGTCTCGTCGCTCCGGTCGACGTCGTCGCTCACGAGTCGGTCCCTCCGTCGCGCCGGGACGCGTTTCCGGCCGGACTCTCGTCGCTCGTCACGTCTTCGGGCGCATCGTCGGGTGCGAGGTCACTTGCGTCTGCCGCTTCGTCCGGGGTCGACCCGATGGACTCGGCGGCCTGAATCCGGCGGGTGACGGGCTCGCCGTGGACCAGTTCGGGGACGACGATGCGCGCGAGGTGGACCGCGACGACGACCAACAGCGGGCCGAGGAACAGTCCGTACCAGCCGAACAGCATCGTGCCGCCGACGTAGGCGAACACCATCAGGCCGCCGTGGACGTTCCGGCCCGCGATGTACGGCCGCAGCACCGCCACCGGCAGGAGGTCCAACAGCAGGAAGCAGACCGCGAAGAAGACCAGCGGGAACCACACCGGACCCCCGCCGTTGACGGCCTGGTAGGCCATGTACGCGCCCACGGGGACGTAGACCACCTTCCCGACCACGAGCGGAATCAGCGTCGCCACGCCGGTCAGGAGCGCCAACAGCGTCGGGACCGGGACGCCGTCGGAGGCCACCGGCGCCAGCACGTTCAGTCCGTTGTAGACCACGACGCCCAGGCCGGTCACGACGAAGACGGTCAGGACGTTGCCGACGTACACCTCCCGGAGGTCGTCGTCGACCGCCATCGCGTAGGCGTGGGCGGCCGACCCCTTCGCGCCGAACTGGTCGCGGAACCACGCCGCGATGCGGTGGTCCTCGCGCAGAAGGACGAACGCCAGCAGCATCGACAGCACGAAGTGGGCGAGGCCGGTCGCCACTGCGCTCCCGATCGACACAGCCGTCGAGAGCATCTTCTCGCGGGGCGTCTGGGTCGGTTGCGGGCCGAGGGCCTTCTGGAGGTCCTCGGCCAGCGCGGTCGCTTGTTCGGGGGTGCCGGGGACGAACCGGGCGAACGACGACAGCGGCGCGCCGGTGAACTGACTGAGTTCCTGGAGGCCGACGAACGCGGTGTAGCCGACCAGCGCGAACACCGGGAGGGAAACCAGCAGGACGGTCACGTCGGCGGCGACGTCGGAGGAGAACACGCCCCGCAGTCGCCGGTAGACCGGCCGCATCCCGTAGTAGATGAATATCCCCAGCACGACCGTGCCGACGAACGCCCAGAGGACGAACGCGAACACGCCCACCACCGCGAACGTGAACGCCCACCAGGCGAGTCGCTCGCGGTCCTCGGGGAGTACGCTCATGCGGGGAGATTGGCCGGCCAGCCGTAAATATCGACTCGCCGACGGGCCGTTCGCGATGGGTGTCGCAGAAGCGGGAAGCGAACGCGGACGCCGAGCGCTACTTCAGTTCTATCTTCCTGACGAAGCCGAGGTTCTTCAGTTCGTTCAACACGTCGCCGGGGATGTCGGCGTCGGTGACGAGGTAGAGTCGGGGTTCGTCGGTGAACTCCGGGTCCTCGCTGATGGTCTGGCGAATCGAGATGTCGTGTTCGGCGAGCAGGCCGGTGACGGTGGCGACGATGCCGGGTTCGTCGGCGTCGGCCACGTCGATGGTCAGCACCGTCAGGTCGAGCACGGGCGCCAGGTCCATCAGGCTCGGAATCGAGGAGATGTTCTGGAAGATGCGCCGCAACTGCTCGTCGGCGAGGATGGCGTCCGTCGTGGAGTCGACCACCCGGCGGTCCACGTCGATTTCGCGGGCGATCTGGGTGTTGGGAATCTCGATGCCGCCCGAGACGACCCGGCCGTCGTCGTTGACCGAGAAGCCGCGTTCGAGGAGCAGGCGTATGACGGCTTGCTGGGAGGGGCTTCCCTCGAACTTCTGCATAATCTCGTCGAACATCTGTTTGTAGGTGATGGGGTTGGAGGGGGCTTAGTGGTGTTGTCTCTCGGCGCTTCGCCGGTCGCTGTGAGGCGTATCTGGTTCGCTGAGTGAACGGAGCGGTACGTACCGCGCGGATTCCACGTCGGAAGAAAGACCGTAAGTTGTAGACTATTCTTGTAGTTGTTCAGGCGGAAGATAACTAACTTATTACAGATTCCAGCGGCCGTATGGCCGAAAACGCGGGGCGCAACTCGAAACGATTCGACGACGAAATCCCGACGGCAGACCCGGAGCAGACGCCCCACCGGACAATCGAAGAGTCGGGATGGTGGCGAGCGCATTTCCTCGTCTTGGCAAGCGGACTGTTCGGACTCACGGCGGGAATCATGTTGCTGGTACTAGTCGCATCCTCGTCGTTCGGTTCGCCGCTTTACTGGACGAGCGCGAATCTCTTCGGGTACGTTATCGTGGGTTCACTGCTGGTGTTCCTCGGGAGCACTCTCGCGGCGTTCTACGGCTATTACGTCGAGGCGAAAATCCTCAAACAGTCGAACGCCGAGTGGCAGCCGTACTGGTGGCTCTACGTTATCGCGACGCCGCTCTGCTCGATCTTCGTCACCTCCGTCATCTATCTGTTCCAGCGCGAACGACACGTCGGGATTCGATGGGAACAGTTGGCCATCTGGCGCTGAGTATCTCTCCCGTGCCCGTTAGCGGATACGATTCTCCCAAATCGGTCACGACGTGAGTCAGCGACGGGTTCCACCACGTACTTACCCCCACTGGCAGTTCAGTCTCGGATGCTGTTCTGAACGAAGCAATCGTAGTACCGGCTATTGTTCCGGGACCGACGACGGCTGTACCCGCATCCCACCTCACGTGCCGAGAATCACTCCCACGGCGGGAGTAGTTTGATTTAGCTGCGACGAGTCGTCTACCCCGATGTTCCCCGCCCGGTCAGACGTCGTCGACCTGGAGACGGGTCCCCGAGTCGTCTCCCTCTTCCCGATAGCGTTCGGCGACGACTGCGGGGCGACGGTTTCCGTCGAGTGGGTCGCCACCGCGACGCCCGAACGCCCGGCCGAACTCCGCGCGACGCTGACGAACCGCAACGAGTTCCGCGCGAAGTTCCGGACGCGCTCGCTTCCGCCGTTCCACGGAGTCTGTAGCTCTCGGCTCCGAGAGCGCGCGGGTGCGTCGGCGACGGTGTATCTCGCACCGACGGCGGACCACCCGCTCGTCGACGAGCGGACGAGCTACGAACGCGGCGACGACGGATACTGGCACGCGGCCGAAGTCCCCCCGGAACAGCCGGCGTCGCTCTGGCTCGACCCCGAGGAGTCGATTACCGGCGAGTACCACCTGCTGTGTCACGCCGACACCGAGGGGTTCCCGACGGGGCGGTACCGATTCGGCGGTTCGGACGGCGGGTTCTCGATTTCGGTCTGGGACGCCGACGCGCCCGGTCCCGCCGAGGGGTCGGCGTTCGAGGGGGTCGCGCTCCCGCCGCTCCCGCGCGACGCGGGGACGGCGTGGCATCACGAGGCCGACGCGACGACCGAGACGTATCTCCGACCGACCGTGGAGGAGGCCGTGATACCGGGTCGCCTGGACTTCGAGTTGGTCAACCGCTCGCACGACCAGGTCGAGGGTAATCCGCTGGAGTGGCACCTGTATAAACTCCGCGGCGGCGAGTGGTATCGCATCGCGCCGCCCGAGACGCCGCAGCCGCTGAGTCACCTCTCTCCCGGCGACACGAAACCCTACACACTCCGGGTCTTCCGCGGCGACCCGGTCCCGTGCGACCGAGGGTACGACGTGGGGCACCTGGGCGGCGGTCGGTACGCGTTGGAAGTCGGGACGTGGGGGAGCGCCGTCCGCGCGGTCGCGTTCGACCTGCTCGGCGACCCCGTCGAGGTGACGCCCGGCGATGCGCTCACCGCCGTCGAGCGGGACGGCGACTCGCTCCTGGCGACCGCGGAACGCGGCGACGCGGGCGGCGAGCACAGTCGCCTCGCCAAGTACACGCTCGCCCGCGTGGACAGCGTCCCCGCGGATGCCGACCCGCAGCGCCTCGTCGCCGAGCAGGTGCTCCGCCGGGACCAGTTGCGCGACGCGCTGGGGCTACTCGACCGGTACGACGCGCGCTCGGTGACGATAGCGGAGTACGACTCGACTCGTCCGCCCTTCGGCTTCCGCGAATCCGGGTTCGTCGAGTACCGCGGCGACGTGTACGAGATTACCACCGAGGCCGAGGAGTGAGCTTCCGCTTCTCCGGTTTCAAGTGCGTCCGAATCGTTCGGCTACTTCTCCGGCGAACGCTCGATACCGAACTACCGTTTCGGGCGGCTACAACTGCCCCTTCGTACTCGCCACGTCGCCGCGCCGCTCGTCGATTCTCGTCGCGTCGTCGAGCGCCCGCGCCGCCGACTTGAACATCGCCTCTATCTCGTGGTGGGCGTTCTCCCCGCGAACGCTCACGTGGAGCGTCAGTCCCGCGTTCGTCGCCAGCGAGCGGAAGAAGTGCTTCGCCATGTGACTGGTCATCCCGCCCACCGTCGCCTGCGAGAACTCGCCGTCGAACTCGAAGAGGGGTCGCCCGCTCACGTCCACGACGACCGAGGCCACCGCCTCGTCCAGCGGGACCTTCCGGTCGGCGAAGCGCTCGATGCCGCGCTTGTCGCCCAGCGCCTCGTCGAACGCCCGGCCGAGCGCGATGGCCACGTCCTCGACGGTGTGGTGGTCGTCGATGTCGAGGTCGCCGTCACAGCGCACCGTCAGGTCGAACAGGCCGTGCTTGGCGAAACTCTCCAGCATGTGGTCGAAGAAGCCCACGCCCGTCTCGACCGTCGACTCGCCGTCGCCGTCGACGTCCAGCGTCACTTCGATGTCGGTCTCCGCCGTCTCGCGCGCGACGGCGGCCGTGCGGTCTGCCATGTGCCAGCATTAGGCCGGAGGACTATGGACGTTGCCCTCCGCGCTCGCCTCGGAGGTTCGCCCGCCGGTTTCCTTAGCTCAGGCCGCCATCGCGTCTTCGAGCGTGAACTCCCCCTCGTAGAGCGCGGTGCCGACGACCACCGCGGCCGCGCCGGCCTCCCGGAGCGCCCGCACGTCGTCCAGCGTCGCGACGCCGCCCGAGGCGATTACCGGGATGTCGACCGCCTCGACCACCTCTCGCACGCGGTCCGTCTGGACGCCCTCTAACTTGCCCTCGACGTCCACGTCGGTGAACAGGATGGCGCCCGCGCCCAGGTCCTCGTAGCGCGCCGCCGCCTCCGCGGGGTCGAGGCCGGTCCCCTCGGTCCACCCGGCGACGACGACCTCGCCGTCCTTCGCGTCGAGACTCACGGTGACGGCGCCGGGATGGGACTCCGAGATTTCGGCGACGAGGTCGGGGTCCTCGACCGCGGCGGTGCCGAGGATGACGCGATCGACGCCCCGCTCCAGCAGGTCTATCGCGTCCTCCGCGGTCCGGATGCCCCCGCCGAGTTGCACGTCCACGGAGACGGCGTCGAGGATGCGCTCGACCGCGTCGGCGTTCGCTCGCTCGCCCTCGAACGCGCCGTCGAGGTCGACGAGGTGGAGCGTCTCTGCGCCCCGTTCGACCCACTGCTCGGCCGCTTCCACGGGGTCGCCGTAGGTCTTCTCGGTGCCGCGCTCGCCCTGGACCAACTGGACGACCTCGCCGTCCTGCATGTCCACCGCCGGAATCACCTCGAACTCGGGGAAGGCAGTCATTGTCCGGTGGTATGTGTGGCGGGCGTTAAACGCTGACTCTTCCGGCGATAGTGCGTGGTCGGGGACGAGGGGTGGGCGGATGATATCTGATGGGGCAAGATGTGGGTGAGCGTGTACGAAACTGGAGTGTCGAAGCAGCTAGCTACTCCCGATGACTATGAGTAACCGCAGCCACATACCTCCCCAGCCGATTCCCTCGTTCGCTGGCGCTCACTCGGTCATCCCTCGCACGAACGCGGCGCTCCGCGCCGCGTTTTCGCGCGCCGTAACCTGGGTCAGCTTCGCGCACTCTCACGTCTGGCGTGGCGCGTGCGGTCGCGGCCTCGTGCCGCGACCAATCCGCGCGAGGGATGAGCGAACGCAGTGAGCGAATCGGCTGGGGAGGCGTGTGGCTGTGGCGGTGCGGTTATTCATTTGTATCGTGCGAGCAGAACGCTTCACTCACCAAGCATACCCTTCGACGGAGTGCGAGCAGGACGCCTCACTCACCCAAAATTCTCCTTCGAGGGAGTGCGAGTAGAACGCTTCGCGTCGTTCGTCTCCGGCTGTGGCTTTACGTCGCTCACTTCCAGGTCGTCACTTCCCGTCGTTCGATTCCTCCAATATCGCCGAGTCCCGACGTTTCAAGCCCCCGGCCCGCGAACCGGCCCACACATGACGCTGGTCGCGTTCGACTTCGACGGGACGCTCTCGGACTCGGAGATGACGGTCCTGCTCGGCGAGCGGATGGGAGTCGCCGACGAGATGGCCGACATCACCGAGCGAGCGATGAACGACGAGATTAGCTACGCCAAGAGCCTCCGCGACCGGGCGGCCCTGCTGAAGGGCCTCTCGGAGGAGGACGCCGAGGCGGCCTTCGACGACGTCTACCTCCGGACCGACGCCGGGACGCTCATCCGGGAACTCAACGAGGCGGGCGTGACCACCGCCGTCCTCACCGGCGGGTTCGAACGCGGCGTCGAGAAGGCGCTGGCGCGCGAGGGCGTCTCGGTCGACACCATCGTCGCCAACCGTCTGCCCATCGTAGACGGCGAACTCACCGGCGAGGTCGAGGGGCCGCTCATCGAGGGCACCAAGGACGACGCGCTCGAACGCCTCGCGGCCGAGCGCGAGATAGACATCCGCGACACCGTCGCGGTCGGCGACGGCGCCAACGACCTCCCGATGCTCGAGATTGCCGGCCAGGCCATCGGCTTCGTCCCCAAGCCCGCGGTCCGGCCCGCCTGCGACCTGACGGTTTCGACGATGGAGGAACTCAAGGACGTGTTCGAGGAGGACGGCCTGTTCGACTGAGGCGGCGCTCGTACGGAACCTATTCAGCGGTCAATCGGTCTGCAGTTCGGCCGTAATCCACTTCGAATCCGGGAACGCTTCTCGAATCAGTTTCACCCTCGATTTCCCGACCGTCTCTGGAGAGGAATCGCTGGACGCTCCGACGAACAGTGCGACCGTCTTGTCGGGCACTCCTTTCGGTATCACGAATTTCTCTTCGGTGGCCTGTACGTATTTACCGACGTCGATCTCCCATCGAAGGTGCGCCACGCTTTCGCCTTCGCCGTTCTTCTCGATGTGAACCGTCGCCACGAACTCCCCGTCGGAAAGATGATACGTTCGCGCCGAGGTTATCGAAAAGTCCGGCTTTGCCGAGTTCGATCGAAGCGCCTGACAGCCCGTGAGAAGCGTGACGATAGCTGCCGTTCCAGCGGAGACGAACACGCGGCGATTCATGAGAATCGCAACTCCATCTCCGATATGAATTTTCCGATGTGAACGACGGAAAAGTCCCCGAGAAGACAGACACGACCGCCACCGAATTTAGATCAAGTCCGGAATAATGGCGTATCGAGCGCTGTCCTACTACTTCTCGCCAACTTTATCTTCTCGGGAGGTCTATAGATGTGCGGTAATCCACAATGGCTCGATACGACCCATTCGAGGAGATGGACCGCATGTTCGAACAGATGCGAACCCGGATGTGGAACGTCGGCGGGCCGTTCGACGGCCTCGACGTACGCACTCGCGGACGCGGTGACGCGAACCTCGACCTGACCGAGCGCGAGGGCGAGTACGTCCTCGTCGCCGACCTGCCGGGGTTCGAGAAGGAGGAGATCGACCTCACCTTCGACGACGGCACGCTGACCATCGCTGCCGAACACGAGGTCCGCGACGCCGAGGAGATGACGGGCGAGACGGGCGAAGTCGCCAACGTCGGCTTCGCCCGCTCGCGCAAGGTCGCCGAGAGCGTGACCGTCCCCGAGGAGATCGAGGAGGACGAGATCACCGCCTCGTACCGCAACGGCGTCCTCGAAGTCCACCTGCCCCTCGTGGCCCGGGATGAGGACGACGAGGCCGACTCCGGCACGAAGATCGGCATCGAGGACTGATCTCGACCCAGCGACGAGTTTTTCTGACGGCGGTAGAACGGACGTGCTCCCCGAAAATTACTTCGCCGACGCTTTCGAACGAATCGTCGATGCCCTCCACTTTCTCCCGACGGACGTTCCTCCGCGCCGGTAGTGGAGCGGTCGCCGCTACCCTCGCGGGCTGTTCCGCCTCCCGCCGGCCGGGGTCGGTCGACCTCTCCGTCGTCAACTTGACGGACCAACTCCGCACCGTCACGGTCGCCGTTCACCGCCAGCGGGGCAAACGAATCTGGAGGCAACGAGTCGATCTGCCCGCCCGCGAACCGAACGACGGGTATCGCGTCGAGACGACGAACGCGCTACGAAACGTCGGAGCGGACCAGAAATACAGCGTTCGGGTCTCGGTCGACGGAACGAACGCGACCGCCCGTGAGACGCTCTCCATCACGTGCGCCGACGAGGACGGAAAGACGGACGCGGTCGTCGTTCGCGTCCTCGCGAACGGTTCCGGGTCGGTCGTTCCGGAGATCGACGTTCAGTCTTGCGGATAGTCCGTGGCCCCTGCGGAAATCGAGGAGAACGGACCGTGATTTTCTCGGACGGTTCGGAGGCGACCGTTGGCGTCCGAACCCACGCTTCGATGGCGTACCGCCATCCCGCACAGGTCGACCTGCACGGCGCCGTCCGTTCGAGCGGGAAGTTCCGCTCTGCGAGCGGCTTGCCATCAGCTATCACGGATCGCCGGTCGTCTCGTCCCTCCCCGTCGCCGTCCCACGACTAATGTGTCTTGCCGCCGAGAACGGTACCATGGACGCCTCTCGCGCCACGGGTTGGTTGGAGCGGAGCGTCGCGTTCTTCCAGACGCTCATCGCCGGATTCCTCGTCGTCCTGCTCGCCGTCGGGGTCATCGACCTCGGCCTCATCGTCGGTCGGTTCTTCCTCGCGCGCGACGTCACGAACCCCGACGCCACGCTCACGCTGATCCGGTCGGCCGTCGACGTGGTGCTCTACCTGTTCGTCGTGGTCGAACTCTACAAGACGATCGTCGCGTACGTCGAAGAACAGAGCGTCGTCGTCGCCGTGATGCACGCCGGCCTCATCGCGGTCGTCCGACAGATTATCACGTTCAAACCCGACGAGTACGTCCCCTCGAAGGCCATCATCATCGCCGGCGTGTACGCGCTGTTGCTGGTTGCGTTACTGGTCGGCTTCTACGTGGTTCACGGCCGCATAGAGGGGTCGGAGTAGGGAGGCGACTCGCGGCGGTCGGAAACGGTAAGCGCACGGGAACGTTTCTCGCAGGGTGTTTGGGCAGTGAGGACGAGGGAACGCCGACGTCGACCGTCGCTTCGCCGCCGACCGTCAGCGAACGCTCCTCGTAGATGGCGCTCCCGGCTCTCGACAGGAGGTCGCTAAAAACTGTAGAACGCCGGTCCTTCGACCGTCAGGCTCCGGAGTCGGGCCGAGTGCCGAGCGTCACCGTCACCCGCTGGCGCTCGCCGTCTCGGAGGATGGTCATCCGGACCGTATCGCCCGGCCGCTTCTGGACGAGGACGCTGGCGAGGTCCTCCTGAGAGCCGATTCGCTGGCCGGCCACCCGGAGTATCACGTCGCCGCCGACCGGAACCGGCTGTCCGTTCACCTCCACCGTCCGGGTGCTCCCCTGGAGGACGCCGTCGGCGGGCGACCCCGGGACCACCTGGCCGACGAGGACGCCGCGGGTGACCCGCAGGTCGTTGGCCTGCGCGACGGTCGGCGTCACGTCGGTCGACGTGATGCCGAGGAACGAGTGGTTGTACGTGCCGTCCTCGATGAGCGCCGGGACGACCCGCTGGACCCGCGAGGCCGGGACCGCGAAGCCGATGTTGTCGCTCCCCTGGGCGCCCGCGGTGTTGACGCCGATGACCTGCCCGCGGCAGTTCATCAGCGGACCCCCGCTGTTGCCGGGGTTGATGGCCGCGGTGGTCTGGACGGTGTTGGGTATCGTGAACTGCGGGCCGGTCGCGCCGCCGGCGGGCAGCGAGCGGTTCACCGCGCTGACGATGCCGCCGGTGATGGTTCCCTGGAGGCCGAGCGGACTCCCCAGCGCGGCGACCGGCTGACCCGGTTGCGGGCCGCTACCGTTCAGCGCGAGCGGGTCGGCGTAGTTCGGGACGTTGTTCACGTCGAGGACCGCGAGGTCGCTGTAGGCGTCGGTGCCGACGACCTCGGCGGTCCGCCACTGGCCCTGGTTGAACTGAACCTCGACCGAGGTGGCGTTGGCCACGACGTGCTGGTTCGTGACGATGCGGCCCTGGTCGTCGTAGACGAACCCGGAGCCGAGTCCGCCGCCCCGCGGCGTCTGGACCTGTATCGTGACGACCGACCCGATGGCCTGGTCGTACAGCGACCGGTAGTTACAGGTCGGCTCCTGCTGGACCAGCGGCGCGCCGGCGGCCGACCCGGTCGCGGTTTCCGCCGCCGCGGCGGCCGTTCCTCCGTCGGTCGCCGCCCCTTCGGCGCCCGGAATCAGCTCACCCCCGTCGACGGCCGGAGCGAGCGCGGTCGCGCCGACCGCGCCGATCACTCCGCCGCTGACGAGCGCGAGCACCAGTACCCCCGTGAGAACTTGCGTGCGTCTTCGCATCGGAGGGAAACACGGTTTCGAGGTCCTTGAAACCGGTGACCGACGCGACTCCCCGCTCGACCCCTCGCGTCGGGGGAGTCGGCGAACGCGCGCCGACTGATGACGGCCGGGTGCGCTCGCGTCGGCCGACTACGGAATCGGGCGGCGTGCTCACGCCGCCCGATTCACCGGACGTTCAGTTCGGCGCGCTCGCGGAATCGGCGGCTTCCGTCGCCGTGGTAGTTTCGCTCGGTGATGCCGTCCCGTTCGTCGCGGTCCCGTTCGGCGACGCCGACGCCGCGGCGTCGGCGTCGGCGCCGAGGTTCGGCCGGAGGTCGTCGAGCGCCTCCACGGTCGGGGCGTTCACGACGGTCACGCTCGTCCCGTTCCGGACCACACGGAAGGCGTCGGCGAACGGTCCCGACTCAATGACCCACGTGTTCGGGCCGACCTGCTCCGCGCCGTGGCCCAGGAGCGTCCGACGGTACGCCCGGTGGAACTCCTCGGCGTCCCGCGGCGTGTCCCACGCCGTCTGCCAGACGTAGCCGTACGCGGTCCCGTTCGGCGTCTCCTTCCGGTAGGGGACCAGCACGTCGTTGCCCCAGCCGACCGACGGCGGACTGGTGTAGTTGTAGAGGTCGAAGGGAGCGTCGTTGGGCACCAGGTGGTTCTCCACGCTCACGACCGGGATTCCGTACTCGTACCCCTGGTACCAGAACATCGCGAAGATGCCCACCTCGCCCACCGTCGTCCGGCCGTCCCGGGTCGGCCCGGTGAGGTTCTCCGGGTCGAACTCCTGCCAGCCGTCGCGGGCGGTGCTCTCGAACGCCAGGGGGACCGGCGTCTCGTTCCGGCGCTCGGGGTGGAGGAACTGCTCGGTGCTATTCGGGGGGTGCTCGTACGCCTCGTCGACCGCCGCCCAGCCGCCCCGCTCGCGCAGGGTCGCGATCAACTGCGGGCCGTCGGAGTACGGCGAGAGGACGATGGCCCGGCGCGCGAAGTTGCGGTCCGCCGGAACTTCGCCGCCGGGGGGCGTCTTCGACGGCGTCTGGACGCAGTTCCAGACGACGCCGCAGTACTTCTCGTACAGCATGGCGACGTACTCGGCGTCGCCCTCGGTCAGGCCGAGGCTCCCGCGCAGTTCGTCCTCGGACCGGGGTCGGTCGCCCGGTCGGTCGACGTCGAAGTGCTGGCCCTGGAGTGCGTGGACGAGTTCGTGGACGAGCGTCGTGCCGTCGACGACCGGCGGGTCAGCGTCGGAGACGAGGGTCAGCCGCCGGGAGTCCCGGTAGTACGACCCCAGAATCCGGGTGCTCTCGTTCTCGAGTATCTGCGTGGCGTTGCGGTCCTCGCCGGCGACGAACAGCGCCTCCCAGTACTGGTTCTCCCAGGCCGACTGCTCGCCGCCGACGCTCGGCGTGGCGGCCGCCTGCCGCTCGAACCGGTCGCGGTCGACCACGTCGAGCGTAATCGACTCGGTGAACTCCAATTGCCGGAGGTGCTCGACTCGGGCGATGGACCGGTAGACGTACCGACGGAGTTCGTCGTCGGTTAGGCCGTTGGACTGGTTCACCGCGATGTCCTCGTCGTGGCGGATGCCGCCCTCCTCGCCGATGCCGTCGTCGGTCGATTCGAACGTCATCAGTCCGTTGCGGTTGTTCGCCACCCGGACGCCCGTGGAGTTGGTGACGTAGACGCCGGCGAAACTCGTGTTCAGGACGACGTTGTCGACGACGGCTCCGCCGGTCGCGTTGGCGACGTAGACGCCGGCGAACTGGTCGCTGGCGTTCGAGTCGACGACGGTCGCGCCGGCGGTCCCGTACAGGAAGACGCCGTACTGCTGGTTCCGCGAGGCGTTCGCGCCGACCACCCGTCCGTTCGCGACCTCCTGGAAAAGGACGCCGGCGAGTCGGTTCCGCCGGGCGGTGCCGTCCCGAATCGTCGTCCCCGTCCCGTTGGCGGCGAAGACGCCGATTCGATTGTCGGAGGCGTTCGTGCCCATGACGCGACTCCCGGTCGTGTTCTCCAGCAGGACGCCGGCGAGTCGGTTTCGAGCGGCGACGCCGTCCCGAATCGTCGTGCCCGCGGCGTCGATCGCGTAGACGCCCGCAAGCCGGTTGTCGACGGCGGTCGCCCCCGTCACGTCGGTTCCGGTCGCGCCGAACAGGTAGACGCCGATTCGGTTGCCCGAGGCGTTCGCGCCCGCGAGGTCGGCGTCGGTCGTCCCGTCGAGCAACACGCCCGCGAGGTCGTTGTTCCGCGCGACCACCGCCGAGAGGGTCGCGTTCCGGCCGCCGGACCGGTAGACGCCGACGAGGCCGTTGCCCGAGGCGGTGACGTTCGCCAGTCGACTCCGGGCGGCCTCGAACAGGCCGACGCCCACCACGGCGTTGTCGACCGCGGCGACGTCGGCGATTCGGACGCCCCACGACCGGGCCGAGACGACGCCGAAGCCGACGTTCGAGGCACGGACGTCGACGATGCGACTGCTCCGGAGTCCGTTCGCGACCACGCCCCACCGCCAGTCGGTTACCCGAAGGTCGGTCACCGTGACGTTCGAGCGGCGTCGGTCCCCGGTCGCGGCGACGCCGACGCTCGTTCGCGGGGCCAGCGGGTTCGCGCGGCCGGCGAAGAACTGCCGGGAGAGTCGGTCGGCGTCGGGCGACGCCCTCCCGTCGACGACGTGGCCGTTCCCGTCGAGGACGACGTCGCTGGCCCGGATTCGGATGCAGGTGTTCGCGTCTCTGTTCTGCAAGTCGGCCGCGAGCACGTATCGTCCCGGCTCCGAGATGGTCGTACACGACGTGATTTCGGTGGGCGCGGCTGCGGCCGCTGTCGCGGCCGTCGATTGCCCTCCGTGCTGTGCTCTCCCCATCGTCGTTCCGGCGACGGTCCCGGCGCTCACCAGTGCGAGGACGAGTAGCCCCGCGAGCAGTCGGTTCCCCATTCCCGACTGCCGCCACGACGGGGGTGACAATGAATCTATGGCGGCGTCGCGGGGGCCGCGGCGACCGCCGCGGCCGCCCGCGAGCCTTCTGCGTCCGCCGAGCATCACGCGTCCGCCCACGACCCTCTCACGCCCGGCGAATCAGTCGCCGAACAGGCTGGCGTGGACCGGCGCGAACTGGCGTTCCTCGGCGTCGCTGACCGCCCGGCCCTCGACGCCCGCCTCGAGGAAGTCGCGGATGGGCGGGCCGACCTCCTCGGGTTCGACCAGGAAGGCGTCGTGGCCGTGGTCGCT
The DNA here is from genome assembly GCF_024138165.1 of Halorussus vallis. Lineage (NCBI taxonomy): Archaea > Methanobacteriati > Methanobacteriota > Halobacteria > Halobacteriales > Haladaptataceae > Halorussus > Halorussus vallis. The sequence goes on from NZ_CP100000.1 coordinate 2,617,775, forward strand.
CTCGACGACGTGGTGGGCGGTGTCGACGCCCGCCGTCTCGAAGGCGGCCGCGAGGCGCTCGGCCTGCTCGACGGTGAAGTGCCAGTCGCCCGTGAAGCTCAGCACCAGCGCCTCGCCCGAGAAGCCGGAGAGCGCGTCGGCGTCCGAGTCGTAGCCCGACGAGAGGTCGTAGTCGTCCATCGCCCGGGTGAGGTAGAGGTAGCTGTTGGCGTCGAAGCGCTCGACGAACTTCTCGGCCTGGTAGTCGAGGTACGACTCGACCTCGCGGTAGGGGAAGTACTCGCCGGCGGGGTCGCCCGGGGCGAACCCGTCCGAGACGACCATCCCGGCCGACCGCCGGCCGAACTTCTGGGCCATCGAGTCCTTCGAGAGGTAGGTGACGTGGCCGAGTTGGCGCGCGACCGCCAGCCCCTCGTCGGGGTCGGGGCGGTCCTCGCCGTAGTAGTCGCCGCCGTTCCAGTTCTGGTCGGTGGTGATGGCCCGCCGGGCGATGGACTCGATGGCGAGAATCTGGGAGTCGAGGCGGGCGGCGGTCGCCACGGGGACGAGGCGGTCGACCCGTTCGGGGTAGCGCTTGCCCCACTCCAGGACGTTCATCCCGCCGACGCTCCCGCCGACCACCGCCTTGAGCGGCCCGATGCCGAGGTGGTCGAGCAGGCGGGCCTGCGCCCGGGTCCAGTCGCCGACCGTCACGGCCGGGAAGTCGGTGCCGTAGGGTTCGCCCGTCTCGGGGTCGACGCTCGCGGGACCGGTCGTCCCGTAGCAAGAACCGGGGACGTTGGCGCAGACGACGTGGTACTCGCGGGTGTCGATGGCCTTTCCGGGGCCGACCACGTCGCCCCACCACGCCCGTGCCTGTCCGTCGGTCCCGTTCTCGCCGCGGTGGGCGCCCGTGACGTGCTGGCTCCCGGTCAGGGCGTGACAGGCCAGCACCGCGTTGTCGCCGTCGTACTCGCCGTAGGTTTCGTAGGCGACTTCGAGGGGAAGGGTGCGGCCGCACTCGAACTCGAACTCGCCGAGGTCGGCGGTTTCTCGCGCTCGGGTCATGTCGCCTCCGGGGACGCTTCTGTCTCCGCAGTCGCGCGCTCGATGGCCCGCTCGAAGTCCGCCAGCAGGTCGGCGGGGTCCTCGATGCCGACCGACAGGCGCACGAGGTCGGGCGAGACGCCCGCGGCGCGCTGTTCCTCGGGGGATAACTGGGCGTGGGTCGTGCTCGCGGGGTGGATGACGAGCGTCTTGGCGTCGCCGATGTTGGCCAGGAAACTGGCGAGTTCGACGCTCTCGCAGAAGCGCTTGCCGCCCTCGTAGCCGTTCTCCAGGCCGAAGGCGATCATGCCGCCGTACCCCCCGTCGAGGTACTCGCTGGCGTTGTCGTGGGTCCGGTGGCTCTCCAGTCCCGGATACTTCACCCAGGCGACGTCGTCGTGGTCGTCGAGGTACTCGGCGACCACGGCGGCGTTTTCGCAGTGGCGCTCCATCCGGAGCGGGAACGATTCGAGGCCCTGGAGGGTCTGCCACGCGTCGAAGGGCGCCTGCTGGTTGCCGAGGCTCCGGAGCGCGCGGAACCGGACCGCGGCCGCCAGCGGCGCGTCGGCGAAGTCCCGCGAGAAGTCGGTGTCGTGGTAGGCGGGGTTGACGCCCGCGAGTTCGGGGTAGTCGTCGGCGCGGGCCTCCCAGTCGAAGTCGCCGCCGTCGACGAGCACGCCGCCGACGGTGGTGCCAGAGCCGTGGAGCCACTTGGTCGTCGACTCCCAGACGACGTCGGCGCCGCGTTTGAGCGGGCGACAGAGCGCGGGCGTCGCGAAGGTGTTGTCGACGACGAGCGGCGCGCCGGCGTCGTGGGCGATGTCGGCCACGTGTTCGAGGTCGGGCGTCACCAGCGAGGGGTTGCCGACCGTCTCGACGTGGACGTAGGCGGTGTCCGAATCCACCGCGTCCTCGTAGGCGTCGTAGTCGAGCGTGTCGACGAATCGGGCCTCGACGCCGCGCTTGCTCGCGGTCTTCGAGAGGTAAGCGGTCGTCCCGCCGTAGGTGTCGGTCGAGCAGACGACGTTGTTCCGCTCGCCGGTCAGCACGAGCGTCAGCGAGTCGAGCGCGGCCATGCCGGCGGAGGTCGCGACGGCGGCGGCGCCGCCCTCCAGGGAGGCGAGGCGTTCTTCGAGGGCGCGCGTCGTCGGGTTCGAGATGCGCGAGTAGATGTCGCCCTCGGCTTCGAGCGCGTAGAGGTCGGCGGCGTGGTCGGCGTCCTCGAACTCGTAGGAGGTCGTCTGGTAGAGCGGCGGCGCGCGCGCCCCCGTCGCGGCATCGGCCCCGTGGCCCGCGTGGAGGCTCCTGGTATCGAAGCGCGGCTCGTCGCTGGAGTCCTCGCCGTTAGTCATGTGCTACAATCATATTCTCGGAGAAGGTTATAACCGTCAGTTACGGTAATGTTTGCGAACCCCCTCGGGCGGTGGGCTTTTCCCGCTGGTCGGCGAACGCCCGGCGTGAATCGGCGCACGTTCCTCGCGGGCGTCGGCGCGGCGACGCTCGGAGTGCAGACCGCCACGGACGCGCTCGCCGCTCGGGACCGCGCCAACTGGCGCGGTCCCGGACGGGGAAGAGAGCAGGACCGCCAGCGCGCGACCTACCGCAATCCAGTCTATGCACACGTCTTTCCGGACCCCGACGTGCTCCGCGTCGACGGCACCTACTACGCTTACGGAACCTACCACCCGTGGGGGCGAAAGCCCAAGCGCCAGTTGATTCCGATTCTGCGCTCGCCGAACCTCGTCGACTGGGAACCCGTCGGGCCGGCGTTCGAGTCCGTGCCCGCGTGGTCGGAGTACGAGGGCCTCTGGGCGCCGGGGGTCGGCCGACTCGGCGGTCGAACCCTGCTGTACTACTCCGACTCGGAGTTCGGCGCGGATAACCCGGGAATCGGCGTCGCCGCCGCGCCCGACCCGACCGGCCCGTTCGAACCGCGCGGCGGTCTGTTCCGGAGCGAGCGAATCGGCGTCCCCAACTCTATCGACCCGATGTTGTTCACGAGGGAGGGAACGCCGTTCCTCTTCTGGGGGAGCCACCGCGGCCTCTACGGGATTCGACTCGCCGAGGACGGCCTCTCGACCGCGGGCGGGAAGTTCCAGATAGCGGGCGAGGGCGTCGAGGCGCCCTACGTCATCCGGCGCGGCGACTTCTACTACCTGTTCGGCTCGCGGGGGACCTGCTGTCGCGGCGCCGAGAGCACCTACCACGTCGTCGTCGGGCGCTCGCGGTCGCTCCGGGGACCGTACCGCAACCGCGCCGGTGAGCGACTCACGCTCGCCGACGTGACCGGGACGACGATTCTCCGGTCGGGCGAGCGGTTCGTCGGGCCGGGCCACTGCGCAGTCGTCCGCGACGAGAACGGCGGGTGGTGGATGCTGTACCACGCCTACGTCCGGGGGAACGCGTGGATCGGCGAAACCCCCAGACGAGTCCTCATGCTCGACCGGATTCGCTGGCAAGACGGCTGGCCCGTGGTCGGAGAGAACGGAACCCCGAGCGCGCGGGGTCGGGTGCCGCCAGTTCGGGGCTGAGCGAGGGTTTCCACCTCGTGGGGCGACGCGTCATCAGGTGAAGGTGCGGAAGACCGCCAGGAAGAGGAGGAGGCAGAACCCGCCGACCATGACGACCACGAGGGCGACGCCGCTGAGTGCGAACAGCGACCCGCCGAGGACGTCGACGAGTTCGAGCGCGAGTAACGCGACCAGCAGGTAGGTGACGCGGTCGAGTTTGGCGGCGAGGGCGTCGGCGTTCGGCGCAGTTCCGGACATGATTGATAGCCGCGAGCGAGAGACGAAAAATACTTTCATCGAGTGTCGGAACCCGTCCCCATGACCCGGCGCGCCCTAGCGTGTGTTCTCGCCCTCCTCTTGCTGGTGACTCCCGGCTGTTTCGGGCCCGGGCCGTTCGAGGAACCGCGGTCGGTTTACAGAGTGTGCGGCGCCGCCGTCGTCGACGCCCCCGAGAACGCGACCGTCGTCGACGCCTCGGACCGTCGAATCCGGGACGTCGAGTCGATTCGGCGGGCCGTCGACTGGGCGATAGCCGACGCCAGCGAGACGGAGTCGGGACCGATGCGGTGCGTGTCGGTGAACGAGAGCGAGTACGACGCCGCACGACGGCACCTCCGGACGACGCCGCTCTATCACGGCGACCCCCACGAGGAGTGGGGATTCAACGCCACCGGACTGTACGTCGCGGCGAACGGGACGGTGGTTCGAGTCGAACTCTCCGAGTCGGCGCTCGGTTAGGTCGCGGGGGAACGTCGAACCGCCACCGGGTGCGACCCCTCGACGCACCTCCGTAACACGTAGGTACTCCGACAGACAACTCCCGACGATGAGCGAATTCGTCGTCCCGCCAGCCCTGGAGCGCGGCGACCGCGTCGCGGTCGTCGCGCCCGCCGGCGGCAGCGCCGCGCGGTACCCGCACGTCTACGAACTCGGACTCGAACGCCTCCGCGAGATCTTCGACCTCGAACCCGTCGAGTTCCCGACCGCGACGAAGGACGACGAGTACCTCTACGACCACCCCGAGGCGCGCGCCCGGGACGTGATGGACGCCTTCGCCGACCCGGACATCGCGGGCGTCGTGTCGACCATCGGTGGCTGGGACCAGGTTCGGATTCTGAAGCACCTCGACCCCGAGGTGCTCGTGGAGAACCCCACGCGGTTCTACGGCATCAGCGACAACACCAACCTCGCGCTCTCCCTCTGGAACCTCGGCGTCGTCTCGTTCTACGGCGGGACCGTGATGACCGACCTCGCCATACAGGGCGAGATGCACGACTACACCGTCGAGCACCTCGAACGCGCGTTCTTCGCCGACGACCTCGGCGCGTTCGGTGAGTTGCGGCCCGCCGAGCGGTTCACCGACCACGACCTCGACTGGGAGGACCCCGACAACCTCGACCGTACTCGCGAGATGGAGTCCAATTCCGGGTGGACCTGGCGCGGGGCCGAGACGGCCGTCTCGGGCCGAACGTGGGGCGGGTGTCTGGAGACGCTCGACATGCAACTTCGGACAGGCCGGTACCTCCCCGCGCCCGAGGACCTCGACGGGCGGGTCCTCCTGCTCGAAACGTCCGAGGAACTCCCCGACGCGATGCACGTCCGCGAGATTCTGGTCGGGATGGGCGAGCGCGGCCTGCTGGAGCGGTTCGCGGGCGTGCTCGTCGGCCGGGCGAAGGCCCGGAACCTCTTCGAGGACCCCGGCCCCGAGGGTCGCCGGGCGTACCGCGAGCGCCAGCGCGAGGCGATAGCCGAGGTGCTCGCGGAGTACAACCCGGACGCGCCGGTCGTCTTCGACCTCGACTTCGGTCACACCGCGCCGACCGTGCCGGTGCCGGTCGGCGGACGCGTCGAAATCGACCCCGCGAGCGAGACGGTCGCGTTCGGGGAGTGAGCGCGTTCCAGCGTCTATAAGGGCCGGCCGTCCCAACGTCCGATACTTACACCGTGAGTTCCCCCCGACGCGATAGACGCCTCCTCGCCGCGGTCGTGTTCGCCGTCCTCCTCGCCCAGGTCCTCCTCTACCCCGGCGTCCCCGACCTCGTGGCGGCGGTCGGCGCGACCACGACCCTCGACGCGAGCATGTGGTTCCTCGCCGCGGAGTTCGCGGCGTTCGTGGCCTTCGCGGGCGTCTGGGGCGCGCTGAGCGACGTCACGGGGCGGCGCGTCCCGTACATCGTCGCGGGCGCCGTCGGCGGGTCGGCGGGCTACTTCGCGCTCGCGCTCCTGCCCGCGGCGCTCTCGCTGTCGTTCGCGGAGGTGCTGGCGGTCCGCGTCCTCCAGGGTGCGACCACCATCGGCGCGTTCTCGCTGTCGATGACGATGCTGATGGACCTCGAAGGCGGGCACGGCCGCAACATGGGCGCGGCCGGCATCGCCATCGGCCTCGGCACCGCCGTCGGCGCGCCGCTGGGCGGTCGGCTCTACGGTTTCGGCCCGCTCGTTCCGCTGTACGTCGCGGGTGGCCTGCTGCTCTGTGCGGCGGCGCTCGCGCTCCTCGTCGGCCGGCACGCGCCGCCGGCCGACTCCGCCACAGCGGAGTCGGCCGACGACTCGACCGGCGCGACTCCGGGTCGCATCGCGGAGGCGCTCTCCGTGCTGGCCGACCGGCCGACACTGGGCGTCCCGTACGTCTTCGGGTTCATCGACCGGTTCACGGCGGGGTTCTTCGCGCTCGTCGGCACCGTCTACTTCCGCCAGGAGTTCGGCCTCGACGCCGCGACGACCGGCATCCTGCTGGGTCTGTTCTTCGTCCCCTTCGCCCTGCTCCAGTACCCCTTCGGCGTCCTCTCGGACCGCATCGGCCGGACCAAACCCATCGTCGCGGGGTCGGCGGTGTACGGCCTTGCGGTGGTGGGCGTCGGCCTCGCGCCGACGGTCGCGACCGCCGGCGCGGCGATGGTCGGCGTCGGTGTCGTCGGCGCGCTGATGGCCCCGGCGACGATGGCGCTCGTGACCGACCTGGCGACCGACGCCGACCGCGGCACCGCGATGGCCGGGTTCAACGTCTTCGGGAGCCTCGGCTTCCTCGCCGGCATCGTCGTCGGCGGCACCGTCGCCGACGAGGTCGGCTTCCTCGCGGCGTTCCTCGTCGCGGGCGCGCTCGAAACCGCCATCGCGCTGGTGTCGATTCCGGCGTTCCTCAAGTTCGACCTCGGAGAGCGGGGCGAGGGCGCGGCGTTCGGTCGGTAGCGTTCGCCGATACCCGTATCAGTCTCGGCGTCGACGACCCTAGCCGTTCCGGATGTCACAGATTTCACGAAATCACGAAACCACGACAGAAACCGCGGTCACGGTCGTGCGGTGGGCGGCGATGGCGCTCGCGACGTACGCGGTGATGGGGGTCGTCTACTCGGTGCTGGTGCTGGCCTCCGCCGGCGGGCCGTTACTCTCGGAGTCGCGTTGGGAGGTGATGACGGCGTTCCTCCTCCCGGCGTTCTACGCCAACCCCACGCGGGCGCTGGTCGTCCCGGGAATCGCGGCGGTCGCGTTCGTCGTCTCGGCGGTTGCGGTGGTACTCGCCGCCCGGGCTATCGAGTCGCTCTGAAACGAAATCGGGCGACGCCGAAAAAGCGGAAACGGAAACGGAACCGGGACCAGTCGCTACCGCAGGATATCGCGGGCCGCGTCGACGCCCGCTTCCGCGTTCACGTCGGCGCCAACCGCCTCGAAGGCCTCGCCGATGGTGCGCACGCCGCGCAGAATCTGCTCGCTGGAGAGGCCGCCCATGTTGCTCACGCGGAAGATCTCGCCGCCGAGGTGAGCCTGCCCGCCGCTGATGGAGACGCCGCGCTCCGTCACGGCGTCGAAGAAGGCGTCGGGGTTCTCGCGCACGTCGGCGGGCAGCGAGATGGCCGTCAGCGTGTTCGAGAACTCCGTGGCCTCGTTACGCTCGGGGAAACTCTCCAGTCCCATCGCGCGGAAGGCCTCGCGGAACGCCTTCGACTGCTCGCGGTGGCGCTCGATGCGCTCGGGCATCCCCTCCTCGGCGATGTCCTCGACCGCGACCGCGAGGCCCCGGAAGAGCGGGACCGCGCTCGTAAAGGGCGTCTGGTGGGACTCGGCCTTCCGGAGGTGCCAGTCGAGGTCCTCGTAGAAGGGCGCGGCGTCGCCGTCGAACTGCTCCTGGGCGGCCTCGGTGGCGTACATCGCGGAGGTGCCCGGCGGCGCGGCCAGGCACTTCTGAGCGTCGGTGACTGCCACGTCGACGTTCCAGTCGTCGACGCGGAACTCGTCGCCGCCGATGGAGGTCACGCCGTCGACGACGAAGGTGGCGTCATGCTCGGCGGCGATTTCGCCGACCTCCTCGACGGGGTTCAGCAGGCCCGTGGAGGTTTCGTTGTGGACCATCGTCACCACGTCGGTGTCGTCGTCGACCGCCTCGGCGACTTCGTCGAGGTCGAGGGACTGCCCCCACGTCGCATCGACGGCGTCGACCGAGGCGTACCGGTCGGCGATTCGCTTGAATCGCCGGCCGAACTTCCCGTTGACGAGCGCGACGACGTCTCCGCCGTCGCCGACGAGGTTGGCGACCGCGGCCTCCATCGCCATCGTCGCGGTGCCGTTGAAGATGAGACTGGTGCCGTCGCTCGCGGTCGAAGACCCGTCGAGCGTCGACTCGGTGAAGACGTAGTCGAGCGCGTCCTGCGCCCGCTCGTAGACGGCCTCGAACTCCGCGGAACGGTGCGAGACCATCGGTTCGCTCATCGCCTGTCGCACCTCGCGCGTGACGGGGACCGGACCCGGATTCAAGAGGAGAAAGTCCTCGCGCATGGCTCAAACGTTCACGGCCGACGGCTTAAAGTCGCGGGTGCTCGCAAATGCCGCCAATTTCGCCGGAATTGCGGCGGAGCGATACGCGTGCGGCGGCCCGCCGGAACGCGCCACCGCCGGCGGAGATGTGAGACGCCTGCCAAGCGGCCATAGCTCTGATGTGTGCATTCGTTGTATTTCCGACGCCTATGGTAGAATTCAGTGACAGCGACGAGGGCAAGCCCGTGAAGATGGACGGAGAGAAGGTCGGCATGATCAAGACGGTCGAGCACGGCACCGCCTACGTCGACCCGGACGCCGGCATCACCGACAAGATAAAGGCGAAACTCGACTGGGGCGAGCGAGACGAGGACACCTACCCGCTTCAGGAGCGGGCCGTCGACACCATCACGGACGACGAGATTCGCCTGCGGAGCAACCTGTAAGGTCCCGCCGGCCCGACTCCACGTCTCACGCGCTCGCTTCTTCTTCGAGCAGTTCCGAGAGGCCGTCGAGGTGGTCGAGTCCCACGACCGCGACCACGTCGCCGTCCCGGCGGAGCGACCGGATGCGGTCGGCCATGCACTCCTCGCGGGTCGCGTCCCGGAGTTCGACCGGCCGCGGCGGGTCGAACGCCCGGAGCAGCGACAGCGACCGGTCTGCCTGTCGGCGCTCGTCGCGGGCCTGCACCTCGGGCGGGTCGGTGCGGTCGCAGTCGTGTTCGACCGGCGAGTCCACCTCGACCCGGAGGCCGGTCCGGTCGCCGAGGACGGCCACGGCCCGGCACGCCAGCGCGTGGCGGGTCACCGAGGCAGTGCCCGACAGCACCCGGCGGAGCGTCCCGGCCGAAACCGCCTCGCGCCGGCAGTTCCGGACGAGGCGGGCGAGAAAGCCCCGGCGGGGCGCGTCGACGCCGACCACGTCGGCGTCGCACTCGCGGGCGGCCTGGGCGGCGGCGCTCATCTCCCCGCCGAACGCGGGCGGCGTCCGGGCGTCCTCGGCGTAGTTCAGGTACAGCGGAAGCGCGAGCGGCGGGATTTCGAGCGCCACGGCGGCGGGTTCCCGGTCGCTGACGACCTCGCGGGCGCGGTAGACGCTCGCGGGGTGGTCGTGGACCGCCCCGACCAGCGTCACGTCGTGGTCGTCGCCGGTTCCGGGGACGGTGAGCGTGTACTCGGCGTTCAGTCGGGGGTCGGCCGCCGCCTCGTCGGCCGCCCGTTCGTCACCGCGCGGGGTTCGGCGTCGGTGCTCGGTTCGCGCGAGGCGGTCGGTCCGCCGGGCGCGGCCGATTCGTCGGGGGAGAGCGATTCGGTCGGGGAGTCGCGGTCGTTCGGCGAGTCGGTCAGGGAGGGCATCGAACCTGAGGGTCGGTATCACGCACCCCTCTTGGGCGTTCCGGTTCCGGGACGGTCGCCGGGTCCCGGTTTTGTGGCGACCGTCCGGCAGTCCCGGGCCGACCGCGAAGCCGAACTTTTTACCCGAGAACCGACAAGAGGGGGTAATGTCAGCGGCGAGCACGGACGAGAACCCCTACGTCGAGGAGCCGCCGACCGACTTCGCGCCGGTCGACGAACTGTCGGAGGTCGAGGCCGCCGAGCAGGCCGGCCTGCTCCGGGAGGCGATTCGGTACCACGACCACCGCTACTACGTCGAGAACGACCCAGTGATCGCCGACCGGACCTACGACGCGCTGTTCTCGCGGTTGCAGGACCTGGAGGAGAGCTTCGACGTCTGGACCGAGGACAGTCCGACCCGGCGGGTCGGCGGCGAACCCCTCGACGAACTGGAGACGGTCGAGCACGTCGCCCCGATGCTCTCCATCGACTCGTCAGGCGAGGCCGAGGACGTCCGGGAGTTCGCCCGGAGGATGGAGCGAGAGGCCGGCGACGGCGTCGCCTACGTCTGCGAACCCAAGTTCGACGGCCTCTCGCTGGAGGTCGTCTACGAGGACGGCGAGTACGTCCGGGCGGCGACCCGCGGCGACGGCTACGAGGGTGACGACGTGACCGAGAACGTCCGGACTATCCCGACCGTGCCCCACCGACTCCGCGGCGACTACCCCGACTTTCTGGCGGTCCGGGGCGAGGTCCACATGCCCGAGAGCGACTTCCAGACGCACAACCGCGAGCGCGTCGAACGCGGCGAGGACCCCTTCGCCAACCCCCGGAACGCCGCCGCCGGCACCCTGCGCCAACTCGACCCCTCGGTGACCGCCGAGCGACCGCTGGACGTGTTCTTCTTCGACGTACTCGACTCCTCCCGGGAGTTCGAATCTCACTGGGAGCAACACGAGACGCTTCCCGACTGGGGGCTGAAGGTCAACGACCGGGTCGAACGGGTCACGGACGTCGAGGACGCCATCGACTACCGCGACCGCCTGATGGAAGACCGCCCGGACCTCGACTACGAGATCGACGGCGTGGTCATCAAGGTCGACGACCTCGCGACCTGTGAGCGACTCGGCGCGACCGAGCGCCACTACCGGTGGGCGTTCGCCTACAAGTTCCCGGCGCGCTCGGAGGTCACGACCATCACCGACATCGCGGTCCAGGTCGGCCGGACGGGACGGCTCACCCCGGTCGCGCTGCTCGAACCGGTCGACGTCGGCGGGGTCACCGTCTCGCGGGCCAGCCTCCACAACCCCGAGGAGATCGCCGAGTTGGACGTGAACGTCGGCGACGAGGTGAAGGTCGAGCGCGCGGGCGACGTGATTCCGTACGTCGCCGACGTGGTCGAGAAACGCGGCGAGGGCCACTACGAGTTCCCCGACCGCTGTCCGGTCTGCGACAGCGCGGTGGAGTTCGACGGCCCCATCGCCTACTGCACCGGGGGACTGGCGTGCCCCGCCCAACTCCGGCGCGCGGTCGCGTACTACGCCAGCGACGACGGACTCGACCTCGACGGATTGGGCGGCGAGCGCGTCGAACAGCTCATCGACGCCGGACTCGTCGAGGACAGCATCGCGGACCTCTACGACGTGGAGAAGGACGACCTGCTCGAACTCGAAGGCTGGGGCGAGACGAGCGCGGAGAACCTGCTGGCGGAACTGGACGAGTCCAAGCACCCGCGCCTCGGCGACTTCCTCTCGGCGCTGGGCGTCCCGCGGGTCGGGCCGGCGACCGCCGACGACCTCGCCCGCGAGTTCGGGAGCCTGGACGCCGTGATGGACGCCGACCGCGAGGAACTCGAAGGCGTCTCCGGAATCGGCCCGAAGGTGGCCGCCCAGATTCGGGACTTCTTCGACTCCGAGCAGAACCGCCGGGTGGTCGAGCGCCTGCGCGCGGCGGGCGTCGACCCCGAAGTCGAGGCGGTCGAGGGCGGCGACGAACTCGCGGAGCTGACCTTCGTGTTCACCGGGTCGCTCGACGCCTACACCCGCGGAGAGGCCCAGAACCTCGTCGAAGACCACGGCGCGAACGCGACGACGAGCATCTCGGGCAACACCGACTACCTCGTGGTCGGCGAGGGCGCCGGGACGACGAAACTGGAGCAGGCCGACGAGGAGGGCGTCGAGCGACTGGACGAGGAGGAGTTCGAGGAACTGCTGGCGGAAAACGAAGTCGACGTCGAAAACGAGTAGCGAGAGCGCGTTCGAAGCCCGGCGATTCAGAGGTCCTCGTCCTTGAACACCCAGTACCCCACGGCGACCGGCACCAGCAGCCACAGCAGGAACTGCGCGACCACGACCGGGTCCGAGAGGTAGAACGGCACGTCGCCCAACCGCTGGGTGATGATCTGCTTCTCCATCCGTCCGGCGCCGTACAGCCGAGCGTCCAGTACGCTACCCGTGTAGAGGCGCGCCAGCAGCGTCTCGTACGCCCGGACCGGGTTGAAGTACTTGATGAACAGCCCGTACTTCACGAGAGTCATCGTGTCGAGGCCGAGCGAGAGCTGGTCGTTGAACAAGCTGAGGATGCGCCGAACCTGGGTCCAGAGCATCGTGAACAGCACGTAGAGGCCGACCGTGCCGAGCATCGCGCGGCGGTTGGTCGAGGTCGCGGCCGAAACCGCGACCGCGATGGAGACGAAGACGACGCCCAGCAGCACCGTCAACACGACGAACGCGAGGTAGTTGAGTATCTTCACGCCCACGCCGTAGGCCGCCAGCACGACGAGCGCGAGGACGAGTCCGGACAGTATCGACACCGCGACGACCGCGCTCCGGCCGACGGTCTTGCCGACGATGGCGTCCTTCCGGGAGTGGGGCAGCGACAGCAGTAGCTTGATGGTGCCCGACTCGCGCTCGCCGACGACCGAACTGTAGGAGGCGACCGTCGCCACCAGCGGGATGACCAGCGCGATGACGAACTGGCCCAGCGTCCGGACGAACGCGTCGGTGGTGAGCGACCCGTCGTTCGGGACGTTCGACCCGATGAAGTACGCGCTCCCGACGAACAGGCCGAGGAAGATGGCCGCCATCCCCCAGAGCCACTTCGAGCGCACGGCGTCCTGGAAGTCCTTCCGGGCGACCGCCTGCCAGGTCATGCTCGCACCTCCTCGGTTTCGCCGTCGGTGGTGTAGGCCATGAAGAGGTCCTCCAGGCTCGCCTCCTCGGTTTCGAAGTCCTCGACGGTCGCGCCCGACTCCTCCAGCGTGGAGATGACGCGGGTCTTGGCGTCGCCCTCGCAGGTGACCCGGAGGATATCGCCCTCGCGCGCCACCTCCGAGACGCCCGACAGCGCGCTGACGGACGCGACCGCCTCGTCGGTGAGCGAGTCGACGGTCACGCGGAGCACGGTGTCGCCGCCCGCGGCCTCGCGCAGGCCCTCGATGGAGTCCTCGGCGACCAGTTCGCCGTCGCGCATGATGCCCACGCGGTCGCAGACCGCCTCGACCTGCCCCAGGATGTGGCTGGAGAAGAAGACGGTCGCACCCCGGTCGGCCTCCGCCTGGACGATCTCGCGCATCTGGCGCGCGCCCTGGGGGTCCAGTCCCGTCGAGGGTTCGTCGAGGATGAGCATGTCCGGTTCGCCGACCAGCGCCATCCCGAGGACGAGTCGCTGGGCCATCCCCTTCGAGTAGCCGCCGGCCTTGCGGTCGCCGTCGCCCGCCAGGCCCACGCGGTCGAGGATGGCGTCGGGGTCGTCTTCGACCTCCTTGGATTCGATGGCGAATTCGAGGTGCTGGCGTCCCGTGAGTCGGTCGTACACCGAGAAGCCCTCGGGGAGCACGCCGAGGCGCTCGCGCACCGCGACGCTCTCGCGGTGGGCGTCATTGCCCAGCACGCGCACGTCGCCGTCGGTCGGCCGGACGAAGTCCAGGATCATGTTGATGGTCGTGGACTTGCCCGCGCCGTTCGGCCCGAGGAAGCCGAACACTTCGCCTTCCTCGACCGTGAACGAGAGGTCGCGGACGGCGACGACGTCGCCGTACCGCTTGGTCACCCCGTCGAGTTCTATCGCGGTCATTGTCGGCGGTTTTGCGGCACCCAGGGTAAAGCTTTGTCCTTATCGTGTCGACGGCCGGACGAAAAACGGGGGTTGCGAAGTCGTCGATTTCGCCGTTCAGCCGGCCGCTCCGGCCTCTCGACCGACGGACGCCGCCTCGGCCGGACCGCTCACACCGCGTCGTCCGGGTCGTTCTGCTCGGCCATCCGGGCCGCCTCCGTCGCGTACCGCTCGCGCGTCTCGTCGTCCTCGGTCGGCTTCAGTCGCTCCGGGTCGGCGTCGATGGCGGCGGTCACCTCGCTGTCGCCGCGGCGCACGATGGCGGCCGCCCGCTCCTGCTGGAGGTAGCGCTCGCCGTCGGGCGTCGCGTACACCAGCACCACGAGGTCGCGGTCGGTGTAGGTGCGCTCGACAAGCCAGAGTCGCACGTCGTCGTCTCCGTCCATACCGTCACGTCGGGCGTCGCGGTGTTGAATCCACGGGGTTCGGCGTCGGGGGAGAATCGGATTCGACCCGGCGCGATTTCGGGTTCGAGAAGTGAAACCCTGGACTTCGCATTTCCGACCTTTTTCGCCTTCCGGGCGCGGCCGCGAGCGTGCTCGCGGCCGCGCCCGGAGCCATGGAACCCCCTTCGAGGTCGTTCGTTTCCGCACAAAAGTCGGGTTTCGTAGCGGGCCGGGAGAATTCGCCTCGGTTTTCTCGGTTTTACCCTGGTTTCGACTCATTGTTTTCGGCGTGAGTCGAGATACCGAATCCCGCGACGAGTGCTGAACTATACCATTCGGCGATGAAGGGTTCCGTTTCGTGACACTGCCAGTAGCGTTAAGATGTACAGGGCCGTACCTGGGTGACGAATGAGTCTACGTGGGTGGCAGGTACGAACGGGGAACAGCGTAGGAACACGGGACCGAAACCGCCTTCCGGGCGGTCGGTTTCACGCGTAACGATGAGCCAGTCCCCGCTGTCTCAGGCGACCGACGACCGTCTGGCGAACATGCTGTTCCAGGGCGAGGAGGTCGAAGAGGAGTTCACCGCCGACGGCGCGCGCGTCGCGGTGACGACCCACCGCGTCCTGGTGTTCACCCCCGACGGTGACGCCAACGGCCGCCGCTTCGACCACGCCGACCGCCCGAACGTCGTCGACGCAACCGTCCGAACCAGCGGCCGCGAGTCCTACGTCGGGTGGGGCGCTCGCGTCGCGGTGTACGGCGTGGTGTTGCTCGGCGGCGGCTTCCTCCTGAAGAGCAGCGGCATCGTCGAGCAGTTCGGCAGCGTCGACCCGCCGGAGTCCGCTCCCGCGGGCGGCATCGTCCAGTTCGTCGACGTCCTCCCGCACGCGCTGGCCGCGATGACCGACGTCTTCCTCCTGCTGGGCGGCCTGCTGTTGCTGGGCGCCGCCGGCCTGCTGGCGCTGTACTTCGGGTCGCGCTCGCGCGAACTGGTCATCGAGCGCTCGGGCCGCGACCCCATCCGAGTCCCCATCCGGGACGACGACGGCGAGCGAATCGCCCGACGGCTCCGCACGGTCGTAGGGACAGCTTCAAAGCCGAGCGGCGACTAACCTCGGTCGATGGATGGGGACGCGGTCCGGGCGCGCGCGGCCGAATTGCCGCGCGAACCCGGCGTCTATCAGTTCCAAGATGGAGAGACGGTCCTCTACGTCGGCAAGGCCGTCGAGCTACGCGACCGGGTGCGGTCGTACGCCGACCCGCGGGGCAGGCGCATCCGGCGGATGGTCGAGCGCGCCGACCGCATCGACTACTCGGTCACCGACACCGAAACCCAGGCGCTACTCCTCGAAGCGAACCTCATCAAGCGGTTCCAGCCGCGGTACAACGTCCGGCTGAAGGACGACAAGTCCTACCCCCTCGTGGAACTCACCGACCACGAGTTCCCCCGCATCGAGGTCACCCGCGACCCCGACCCGGAGGCCAGCGCCACCCGCGGCACCGACGGCCCGCGGGTGTTCGGCCCGTTCACGAAGAAGACCCGGGTCGAGACGGTCGTGAAGGCCCTGCGGGAAACCTACGGCGTCCGGGGCTGTTCGGACCACAAGTTCGCCAACCGCGACCGGCCCTGCCTCGACTACGACATCGGACTCTGCACCGCGCCCTGCACCGGCGAAATCGGCCGAGAGGGCTATCTGGCGGACGTGGAGTCGGTCGTTCGGTTCTTCGAGGGCGAAACCGGCGTGCTCGCCGACCCACTCCGCCGGGAGATGGAGCGGGCCGCCCAGGGCCAGGAGTTCGAGCGCGCGGCGAACCTCCGGGACAAACTCGAAGCCGTCGAGAACTTCCACGGCGGCGCGGGCGAGGCGGTCGCCAGCCAGCGCGACGAGCGCTCCGTCGACGTGCTCGGCGTCGCGCTCGAAGGCGAGTCGGCGACGGTCGCACGCCTCCACAGCGAGGCCGGTCAACTGGTCGAGCGCGAACGGCACGCCGTCTCGATACCCGATGCGGACGAGACGAGCGAGGCCGACGCCGACGAGGCGAGCGCTGGCGCTCGCGACGAGGAAGCCCGACCCGGGGCCGTCCTCGCGGCGTTCGTCCCGCAGTACTACGCCGAGCGCCGGTTGCCCGACGCCCTCCTGCTCTCGGAGCGCCCCGACGACCGGGACGTGCTCGACTGGCTCGAACGCGAGGGCGTGGCGGTCCGAGTGCCCGGCGCGGGCCGCGAGGCGACCCTCGTGGACCTCGCGCTCAAGAACGCCCGCCGGGGGTCGAGCCAACCCGACGCCCTCGCGGCGCTCCGCGACGAACTGAACTTGAGCCGGGTGCCCAAGCGCATCGAGGGGTTCGACGTGAGCCACGCCCAGGGTACCGCCGCGGTCGGGAGCGACGTCACCTTCGTCGACGGGTCGGCCGAGAAGTCCGACTACCGCCGGAAGAAGCTCCGGGACGAGAACGACGACTACGCCAACATGTACGACCTCGTGCGGTGGCGCGCCGACCGCGCCGTCGAGGGTCGCGACGACCGGCCGGACCCCGACCTCCTGCTCATCGACGGCGGCGAGGGCCAACTCGGCGCGGCCCGCGACGCGCTCACCGACGCCAGGTGGGACGTGCCCGCAATCGCGCTCGCGAAGGCGGAGGAACTGGTCGTGACGCCCGACGGCAGTCCCGCGAGCGAAGCGAGGGGGAGTTCGTCGCGAGCGAAGCGAAGCTACGTAACGTACGACTGGCCCAACGACGCGGCCCACCTCCACGTCCTCCAGCGGGTCCGCGACGAGGCCCACCGCTTCGCTGTCCAGTACCACCAGACGCTTCGGGACGACGTCTCGACCGAACTCGACAACGTGCCCGGCATCGGACCCCAGACCCGCCGAAAACTCCTCCGGCGCTTCGGGAGCGTCGAGGGCATCCGGAAGGCCTCGCCGACCGAGTTGCGGGCGGTCGAGGGCGTCGGGGAGAAGACGGCCGAGACGCTGGCGACTCAGCTCTGAGCGCTCTCGCTCATCGTTTCTCGCGCTCGCCCGGTCCACGCCAGCAGCACCGCGACCGCGAGCAACAGCGCGAACCCAAGCAGAACCTCGGCCTGGAGGAGTCCGACCACGGCCAGGCCCGCGGTGGCGACGCCCGCGAGGCGGTAGCGGTCGTACCAGATGCCGAGCGCCGCGACCAGCGCGAACGACAGCGGCAGCAAGTAGATGAGCGGCCCTGCTCCGCCGAATCCACCCTGGGTGTGGGTGTAGACGCCGATGAACAGGAACAGCATCACGACGGCGACCGAGAATCCCCGGGCCATTGCGACGCGAACGTTCGACATGCCTCACAGTTGTCCGGCCGTCGGTATAACAGTGGTTGTGCCGCGATGACGTCGATGTAACCTGGTTGTCTCGGGGTTCGCGAAGGTATATCCACGCGACGCACCAACGTGCGGTGTGAGAACATGACTTCACCACCGGACGCGGGCCCGTTGCCGAAGGAAACCCGCATCGGGCGGAGCGCGCTCCGAGTCTCGGACGTCGCGGAGGCGACCGAGTTCTATCGGGACGTGGTCGGACTCGGCGTTCTCCGCCGCGCCGAGACGACGGCGGTGCTCGGCGTCGAGGAGACGCCGCTCCTCGTGCTGGAGGGCGACGAGGACGCGCCGCAGCGACGTCGCGAGGGGACGGGACTCTATCACAACGCGTTCAGGCTGCCGTCGCGCGCGGCGCTCGGCGACGCGCTGGGCCGGATACGCGACCGCTGGAGACTCGGCGGCGCTTCCGACCACGGCGTCAGCGAAGCGCTGTACCTCACCGACCCGGAGGGCAACGGCGTCGAGATATACCGCGACTTCCCGCGCGAGGAGTGGCCGGTGGCCGACGACGACCGCGTTCGGATGACGACGACGCCGCTCGACCTCGACGCCGTCGAAGGCGCCGCCGCGGGCAACCAGCGGGTGCCGCCGGGTACCGATATCGGTCACGTCCACCTCGAAGTGTCCTCGTTGGAGGCGTTCCGGCGCTTCTACGTCGAGGTCCTCGGGTTCGAGATTCAGGCCGACGCGCCCGGCGCGCTGTTCGTGTCGGCGGGCGGCTATCACCACCACGTGGGGGCGAACACCTGGAACCACCGGACCGAACCGGTCGGCGGACGGGGTCTGTCGTGGTTCGAAGTGGTCGTCCCGGACGCGGACGCGCTCGATTCGGTTCGCGAACGGTTCGCCGACCGGGGGATTCCCGTCGCGGCGACGGACGAGGGTATCGCCGTCGACGACGAAGACGGTATCGAGGCTCGACTTCGCGCCGGGTCGCCGGAGTAGCCGTCGGACCGGTCGAGCGCTTCTGCTATCTCGTCACGAAGGTGAACTGTTAAGCCGCTCGGGGCGAGTGTAACTCGCATGGACAGTCCCTTCTACCTCCTGGGACGGCTCACCTCCGGCTTCGACCTCTCGAAGGTCGTCGCCGGCGCCGTCTTGGTCGGTATCCTCCTCTTCGCCCTCCCGCAACTCGACCCCATCGCGGTGGTCGGCGTGCTCGTCGTCGCACTCGCGCTGGCGGTGCTCGCCAGCGCCGTCGAGATCGTCGGTCCCTACGAGAAGCGCGCGCTGACGGTGTTCGGCGAGTACAGGGAACTGCTCGGGCCGGGGCTGAACGTCGTGGTCCCGCTGGTCAGCCAGACTCACACCTTCGACATGCGGACTCAGGTGCTCAACGTGCCCGAACAGGAGGCCATCACGCGCGACAACTCGCCGGTCGTCGCCGACGCGGTGGTGTTCATCCGCGTGATGGACGCCGAGAAGGCGTACCTCGAGGTCGAAAACTACAAGCGCGCCGTCTCGAACCTCGCCCAGACCAGTCTCCGGGCGGTGATAGGCGACATGGACCTCGACGCGACGCTCTCCCGCCAGGACGAGATCAACGCCCGCATCAGCGAGGAACTCGACGAAGCCACCGACAAGTGGGGCGTCAGGGTCGAGGCCGTCGAGGTCCAGAAGGTGATGCCCACGCCGACCGTCGTGGACGCGATGGAGCAACAGACCTCCGCCGAGCGCCGCCGCCGCGCGATGATTCTGGAAGCGCAGGGCGAGCGCCGGAGCGCCGTCGAAACCGCCCAGGGTGACAAGCAGTCGAACGTGATTCGCGCCCAGGGCGAGAAGCAGGCACAGGTGCTCGAGGCGCAGGGCGACGCCGTCTCGACGGTCTTGCGGGCCAAATCCGCCGAGTCGATGGGCGAGCGCGCCGTCGTCGACAAGGGGATGGAGACCCTGGCGTCCATCGGCCAGGGCGAATCCACGACGTTCGTCCTGCCCCAGGAACTGTCCTCGCTGGTCGGCCGCTACGGCAAGCACCTCACCGGTAGCGACGTGCAGACCG